>NZ_JACBZP010000001.1:2686580-4029871 GCF_013409065.1 Spelaeicoccus albus
CGGGCTTCGAGCGCGAAAGCCGCGCCTCGGCGACCCGGACTTTCAGATGCAGGCGGTCGCCGGGACGTACCGGCGCGGGCCAGCGCAGCTCATCGATCCCGGGGGATCCGAGGCTCGCCACGCGCGTCAGATAATGATCGGCGTACAAACGCATCAGGATCGACGACGTGTGCCAACCGCTGGCGATCAACCCGCCGAAGTACGACTCCTCGGCAGCGGCCGGATCGACGTGAAACGGCTGCGGGTCGTAGCGCCGGGCAAATGCGAGCATGTCGCCCTCGTCCATGACGACGTAGCCGTACCGGAAGGTTCGGCCCGGCTCGTAGTCTTCGAAGTACCTGTCCGTGATCGGGACGGCAAAGTCCTCGCCGCCGATCATGCCCGTCGTTGGCTTGCTCATGAACCCCACGGTACCGCCGGTGCGATTAGGCCCGCGCGATCCGGTTCAAACCGGGCTGTTAGGAGTTCTTGCGCCCGGCAACCTTGGTGCGGGGCTTTCGGCCCGCTTGCTTACCGGTACGGAAGCCCTGATCACGGTAGACCTTGCGTCCGGCGTCGCCGCGGTCGTGCGACGATTCGTGCCGGTCGCCCGATTTGAACGGTTTCTTCGACCGGAACGGCTTGCTGCCGCGGTCGTCCCGACGGTCGCCGCGGTCATCGGAGCGGCCGGGCCGGCCGGTGTCCTTGCGCAATTTGATCAGTTCGCCGCCAATGCGAGTCTTTTTCAGCGCGTGCCATGCCGACTCCGGCAATTCGGTCGGCAGATCGACAAGCGTGTGGTCGGATCGGATGTCGATATGCCCGATCTCGGACGACGTCAGGCCGCCTTCGTTGGCGATGGCACCCACTATCGCACCCGGCTGGACCCGGTTCACCCGGCCCAGCGCAATGCGGTAGGTGGACCGGCCCGGCCCCGGCCCGTGGCCGCGGTCGCCGCGACTGCCTGGCTTGCCGGCGCCGACCCCGCGAGGCTTGGCGACCGGTTCGGGGATCGGGGGAGCGGTCAGCGGTTTTCCGTCGAGCACCATCGCCGCAAGAGCGGCAGCGATTTCCGTGGCCGGCACGTCGTGGGACTGTTCGTAATTTTCAATGACGCCGCGCAACTCGGTGAGGTCTTTCGAACTCAACGCATCGGTGATCCGGCCGGTGAACCGCGCAATTCGCGAGTTCGTCACGTCCTCGACGCTGGGCATTTCCAGTTTGCCGATCGGCTGACGGGTAGCGCGTTCGATGGACTTGAGCATGCGCTGCTCGCGGGGCGTGACGAACAAGATCGCCTCGCCGGTGCGACCGGCGCGTCCGGTACGGCCAATGCGGTGGACATACGATTCGGTGTCCATCGGAATGTCGAAGTTGACGACGTGCGAGATGCGCTCGACGTCGAGCCCGCGGGCCGCCACGTCGGTGGCGACAAGGATGTCAACGGCGCCGCTGCGCAACTGCCCGATGGTGCGTTCGCGCGCCTGCTGCGGGATATCACCGTTGATGGCGGCTGCTGACATTCCGCGGGCCCGCAGCTTGTCGGCAAGTTCTTCGGTGGCCTGCTTGGTGCGCACAAAGACTATGACGCCGTCGTAGTCCTCGACCTCGAAAATGCGAGTCAGGGCGTCGAGTTTGTGCGAGTGCATGACGGTGAGGAATCGCTGGCGAGTATTGGCACCGGTCGTAGTCTTCGACTTGACGATAATTTCGCGCGGATCGTTCAAGTACTGCGCGGCGATCTTACGGATCGAATTCGGCATCGTGGCCGAGAACAACGCGACCTGCTTAGAGTCGGGAGTCGTCGCCAGGATCTCCTCGACGTCCTGCTGGAAGCCCATGCGCAGCATCTCGTCGGCTTCGTCGAGCACCAGGTGTTGGAGCGCGCTCAGGTCGAGCGATCCGCGCTTCAAATGGTCGATGACGCGTCCGGGCGTGCCGACGACGACCTGCGCGCCGCGGCGCAGTCCGTGCAGCTGCGGGCCGTAGCTTTGCCCGCCGTAGACCGGCAGCACCGTGAAATCCGGCAGGTGCGCGGCGTACGAGGTAAACGCTTCCGACACCTGCAACGCCAATTCACGCGTCGGCGTCAGCACGATGGCGGACGGCGCGTTGCCGGTCTTGCCGGCGCGCGTGTCGAACAGGTGCGACAGGATCGGGACGGCGAACGCGGCGGTCTTGCCCGTACCGGTCTGCGCCAGCCCGACGACGTCGTGGCCCTCCAGCAACGGCGGGATCGTGGCGGCCTGGATCGGTGACGGCGTCTCGTAGCCGACGTCGGCCAAAGCGCTCAAGACCGGCGCGGCAATGCCGAGTTCGGAAAACGGTGGTACTTCGGATTGTGCGGAGTCGGATTGCTCGGGCGTGGATTTCTCGCTCATATTTTTCTTCCGTAGACAGATACACGCTTATGCCGCAATTCTTGATGCGGCCGTCACTCTTTGGCTGCGGCCTTGAGAGTTCTCACGTGAACTGTCCGCCGATGCATCGGGCGGAGAAAGGCATGCTGAAAAAGTCAGCGCTGAGCCGGAAATGTTTTGGGTGTGCCACCATCCTACCGGCTAGCGGCCCGAATAGTCGCATTGACAACCGGCAGCCGGACGGCATGTGGTGCGTTTCACGGCGTCCGGCGTTCGCCGAAGCGCGGCGTGCACCCGGCGCCGGGTCTCCGCTAGTCTGGTTGCCTACCATCCGATTTCCGGGCCCGGACGCAGCGTGCGGTGCGTCCGGAAGTCAAAGCACCGACGCCGGCCGGCTCCGACGGGCCGGGCACCGAACACAAGGAGTACGGACAACCGTGGCATCAAACCCCAGCCGACTTGATTCCGTCGTGGCGCTTGCCAAGCGCCGCGGATTCGTCTTTCCGGCGGGCGAGATCTACGGCGGTACCCGCTCGGCCTGGGACTACGGCCCCCTGGGCGTGGAGTTGAAGGAGAACATCAAGCGTCAATGGTGGCGCACGATGGTGACGAGCCGGGACGACATCGTCGGTCTCGACTCCTCGGTGATCCTGCCGCGCCGCGTCTGGGAGGCCTCCGGACACGTCGACGTGTTCAGCGATCCGCTCGTCGAGTGCCAGTCGTGCCATAAGCGTTTCCGCGCCGATCAGCTCATCGAAGAATTCACGGAGCGCAAGGGACGCGAACCCGAAGGCGGCCTCGCCGGCGTCCCGTGCCCCAACTGCGGCGTGCGCGGCGAATACACCGAGCCGAAGGAGTTCTCCGGCCTGCTGAAGACTTTCTTGGGCCCCGTCGAAGCCGAAGAGGGCATGACGTACCTGCGGCCCGAAACGGCGCAGGGCATCTTCGTGAACTTTGCCAACGTCCTGGGCACGTCGCGTAAGAAACCCCCGTTCGGCATCGCGCAGATCGGCAAATCGTTCCGCAACGAGATCACGCCGGGAAACTTCATCTTCCGTACCCGCGAATTCGAGCAGATGGAGATGGAATTCTTCGTCAAGCCGGGAGACGACGAGGAATGGCACCAGTACTGGATCGATGCCCGTAAGAACTGGTACACGGACTTGGGCATCGACCCGGAGAACCTGCGATTGTTCGAACATCCGCAGGAAAAGCTGTCGCACTATTCCAAGCGCACTGTCGATGTCGAATACCGGTTCGGTTTCACCGGATCCGAATGGGGCGAACTTGAAGGCGTCGCGAACCGCACCGACTTCGACCTCAGCACCCATGCCGAGCATTCGGGCGTCGACCTGAGCTTCTTCGACCAGACGGTCGGAGAACGCTGGACGCCGTACGTCATCGAGCCCGCGGCCGGGCTGACCCGCTCGCTGATGGCTTTCCTGGTCGACGCGTACAACGAAGACGAGGCTCCCAACACCAAGGGCGGCGTCGACAAGCGCACGGTGCTGCGTCTCGACCCGCGCATCGCGCCGGTCAAGGCCGCGGTGCTGCCGTTGTCGCGCAACGAGAAACTCTCGCCCAAGGCCAAGGCGCTTGCCGCCGAGTTGCGTCGGAGCTGGAATGTCGACTTCGACGACGCCGGCGCCATCGGGCGCCGCTACCGCCGGCAGGACGAGATCGGCACGCCGTACTGCATCACCGTCGACTTCGACACCCTGGACGACGACGCCGTCACCATCCGGCACCGCGACGACATGACCCAAGAGCGGGTCTCGCTCAGCAAGGCGGCCGGATACTTGGCGCAGGGCCTGGTCGGCGCCTGAGACCGGCCGGACGTCGTCCTCGCTGATCGGGAGCACCGGCTACGGCAAGCGTGGAATGCGTCTCGGCCGGCAGCATGTGCCCTCGTTCGGGCACGGATTTCGGATCACTGCGCCACAATTCGGCACGGTCCTGCCGTTGCCTGCTCACCGTTATTGACCGGGCGGTCAATCAAGAGTAGAACGAAAGAGTCGGAGGGATCCGAATTCAAGGAAGGTGGAAGCAATGAAAACGTGGAATCGCTGGCAGGACTGGGTAACGCTGGCCGTCGGCGTGGTTGCCGCAGCCGTTGCGCTGTTCGGCCTGGCCGGGACGGCCGGAACATCGTCACTTGTCGCGCTCGGCACGCTATTGATCATCGCTGCGCTGATTTCGTTGGCAATGCCCGGTTTGGTCGTCATGGAGTACGTGAAGGTAGCGCTCGGCCTGTTGTTGATCATATCGCCGTGGGTCGCCGGATTCTCCGGGGCGCAGACGATGGCTACCGTTGCGTGGGCTGGGGGACTGATCGCACTCGCGGCGTCGCTGTGGGCCGCACCGCTCAGCGTCGATGCACATCACCACATGCATCATCCGTCGGGAGCCTGACCGTCGCCACGGCAACGCGAATCGAGCTTCAGGAGCCTCAGCGGCGCCTGAAGCTCCCTGACGTCCGGACCGGTGATGCCGACGTTCGGCACCTGACGGATGTCATCTCGAAGTCGTGATGGACGTGTGCGGGCCGAACGGGTCGACGCCGACAGCATGGAGGTATGAACAAAGCAGCTCAGGCACTGGCACCGGCCATCGCCGATCCCACTCCCGGCCCGGCCGCGCCGTACGCCGTCGATGCCCGCGGCCTCACCAAATCCTTCCGCTCGGTCCGCGCCGTGAACGGTATCGATCTGCAGGTCGCGCCGGGCGAAATCGTCGCCTTCCTCGGGCCGAACGGCGCCGGTAAGACCACCACCATCGACATGCTGCTCGGCCTGGCCAAGCCCGACACCGGTACGGTCAGCGTGTTCGGCCGCTCGCCGCGCGGCGCCATTGCACGCGGCCAAGTGTCCGCCGTCCTGCAATCCGGCGGCCTGCTGAAAGATCTCACAGTCCGCGAGACCGTCCAATTGACCGCGACGCTTTTCGCCGACTCGCGTCCCGTGGACGAAGTGCTGGAGCGCGCCGGCATCACCGACGTCGCCGGTCGGATGGTCGGCAAATGCTCAGGCGGGCAGCAACAACGTCTCCGGTTCGCCATGGCGTTGCTGTCGGATCCCGGCCTACTCATCCTCGACGAACCGACCACGGGGATGGACGTCGAAGGACGACGCGACTTCTGGAATTCGATCCGCCGGGACGCCCAACGCGGCAGGACTGTGCTATTCGCCACGCATTATCTCGATGAGGCGGACGCCTACGCCGACCGCATCATCCTGATCCGGGAAGGGCAGATCGTCGCCGACGGGTCGGCTGCCGAAATCAAGAACCTCGCCTCGGGGCGGATAGTTCGTGCCACGGTCCCCGGGCTCACCGACGAACAACTTGCTGCGATCCCCGGCGTCGAATCCGTCGAACGGCGCGCCGACTCCGTCGTGATCTCCACCAATGAGTCGGACGCCGTCGCTCGCCATCTCCTGACGACGACCGACGCGCGCGACATGGAGATCACCTCCCACAATCTCGAAGACGCATTCGTCGCCCTGACCGGCGCCGGCAACTAGCCCAGCCGACAACCAAAGGATTTCCCATGTCCGCCATAGCCCGCAATCCAGTGACTCTCGACCGAAAGGTTCCCCGCTTCGGTGGTTTCAATCCCACATTCTTGTGGATCGAGCTGCGCCGCAAGCTACGCAACCGGCGCACACTGATCTTCACGTTGATCTTCCCGGTCGGCATGTATTTCGTGTCCGGTTACCCGCAACGGCACGCGCCGCTGACGCATGTGCCGATTGACCAGGGCGGACTCAGCATTGCGGCGTACATCATGGTGTCGATGGCGCTCTACGGCGCCATGATGTCCGCCACCGCAGCAGGCGGGGCGGTCGCCGTCGAACGCTCGCTCGGTTGGAGCCGGCAACTGCGACTGACGCCGTTGAACCCGGTCGCCGGCATCGCCACGAAAATCGTCGCCGGCCTCGCTCTCGGCCTGATCGCCGTCGGTGCGACATATATCGCCGGCGCCGTCAGCGGCGTCCGGATGTCGGTGAGCGACTGGGTGCTCTCCGGCCTCGGCGCGTGGATCCTCGGATCGCTTGTCTTCACGGCCCTCGGGCTGATGATCGGCTATATGGTGCCCAGTGAGAACGCCATGCAGCTGGTCAGCCTCGTCGTCGTGTTCCTGTCGTTCATCGGCGGGCTGTTTTATCCGGTGTCGATGATGCCGCACGTGCTGCAGGAGGTCGCCAAATGGACGCCCGTGTACGGTATCGGCGAGTTGTCGCGCGCGCCGTTGACCGGTGACGGCTTCGAACCGCTCGCCCTGTTGAACGCCATTGCTTGGCTCGTCGTCTTCACGGCCGGAACCGTGCTGCTCTTCCGCAAAGACACCAGGCGTGTCTGACCGGGATCGCGGTACATTGAACATCATGAACCCCGACGTCGAGCGCGTGACGGCAGACCGGGCGGAACCTGCCGATCGCGACGAGTTCGGCACCGGGCCGCTCGGCCCCGGATACCAGGGGCCATACGGACGCGACTCGGACGTCACGCTGTGGCGGGCGCTGACTTTTCCGGGGGCACGCAAATGGTACTTCGGCGGCATATTTGCTCTTGCCTGGTTGGTGTTCCTCGGGGTTGAGTATTTTTCGCGGGTCCCGAACATCTGGGTGGGTCTGGGCGTCGGCTTTTTCCTCGTCGTCTTCGCCGCGGCCTTCGAAATCTGCGTGCCGTTGACCTGGTGGCTTCGGCCCGAGCACCGCATCTGGGTGGTGCTCGGATTCTGGGCTCTGACGTTGGGGTTCTGGCCGATCATGCAGTGGAGCGTGGCCGGCACCTGGGCATTCGTCGGCACGATCGCCGCCATGAGCATGTTCACCATGCGCACGACTGCCGGACTCGTCGCGCTGATTGCGCTGATGGCGGTGGGGTTCGAATACTGCGGTGGAGTCCGCGGGCCCGATCTGGTTCCGCTGCCGGCCATCATCGCGTCGATATCGATGATGATGGCCGGCTTCTCCCGCCAGATCGCCACCGTGAATGAGCTGCGGGCCACTCAACACCGAATGGCCGCCCTCGCCGTCGAAGAAGAGCGCGGTCGGGTCGCCCGCGATATTCACGACATTCTTGGACATTCGCTCACGGTGATCACGGTCAAGGCGGAATTGGCGGGACGGCTTGTCGAGCGCGATGCGATCCGGGCCAAGGCCGAGATCAACGACGTCGAGCAACTCTCACGTGCTGCCCTGACCGACGTGCGTGCCACCGTTGCGGGCTATCGCGACGTGAACGTGGTCAGCGAACTGGCGAATGCCCGGGCGGTCCTGGAAGCTGCCGGCATCACGGCCGACCTTCCCACGACAACGGATACCTTGCCGGCCGAATATCGGGAGCTCGCCGGGTGGATCATCCGCGAAGGCGTCACGAACGTCGTCCGGCATTCGGGGGCGACGCTGTGCCGCGTTCGAATGAGCCCCGACATGATCGAAGTGGCCGACGACGGAACGGGTCCGCAAAGCGGCTCCGCCCATTGCCATGCCAACGGCTTGGATGGGCTGCGCGAACGAGTCGAAGCGGCCGGAGCACTGCTGCGTATCGGCACATCGGACCTTGGCGGCTTTTCCCTGCAAATACGAAGCAAAGGACTAACGTGACGACACCGATCCGACTACTCCTGGCCGACGATCAGGCGCTCGTGCGCGGAGCCATGGCGGCTTTGCTGGGTCTGGAACCCGACATCGAAGTGGTTGCGGAAGTCGGTCGCGGGGACGAGATCGTGGAGGCCGCGCAGCGAACGTCGCCCGATATCGCGGTGCTCGACGTCGAAATGCCCGGAATGGACGGTATCGCCGCGGCGGCAGCGTTGGCCGAGCGGCTGCCCGGCGTGCGGACGCTCATGGTCACCACGTTCGGCCGGCCGGGGTATCTGCGCCGGGCCATGCGGGCGGGCGTGAGCGGGTTCGTCGTCAAGGACACGCCTGCCCGGGAGCTTGCCGAAGCGGTCCGGAAAGTCGCGGCCGGGCTGCGCGTCGTCGATCCGACCCTGGCTGCCGAATCCTTGACGAGCGGCGATTCGCCGCTGACCGAACGCGAAGCCGACGCCTTGGGCGCGGCCCGCAGTGGCGGGACGATTGCCGACATCGCGCGCGGCATCAGTCTGTCCGAAGGCACGGTGCGCAATTACCTGTCGGCCGCGATGGGCAAGACCGGGGCACGCACGCGTGCCGAGGCAGTGCGAATCGCCGAACAGAACGGCTGGTTGTAGCCGGTCAGCTGCGCTCCAGAACTGCCGCGAGGTCGAGACCGCGGGGAAGCGCCCCGTACAGGCCGGTCCGATTCGGCACGAGCCGGGCGCCGATGAACGCTTCGGCCACCGGACTCGGCGCCAGCTTCAACATCACTGCCGCCTGCAGCAAAACCGCCATGGACGCCGTCAGCGGCCGGGCCAAGGCAGCGGCGTCGCCCTCGCTCGTCGACTTGCCGACCGCGGCAAGCATTGTCTTCATGTGTTCCAGTTCGGCGTCGTAGTCGGCGTAGACGCCGGCGGTGGCACCGAGATAGGCGCCAAACGCCTCGACGGCGTTTTCATCGCGGGCGAGCGCACGCAACACGTCAAGGGCCATCACATTGCCAGACCCTTCCCAGACCGCCATCACGGGCTGCTCACGGTACCGCATGGCCAGCGGGAAGTCTTCCGTATAGCCGTTGCCTCCCAAGCATTCAAGCGCTTCGTACGCATGCCCGGGGCCGCGTTTGGTGATCCAGTACTTGGCGACCGGCACGGCAAGTCTGCGGAACGCCGCCGACTCGTCGTCGGCGTCGTTGTCGTGCGC
The DNA here is from genome assembly GCF_013409065.1 of Spelaeicoccus albus. NCBI lineage: Bacteria > Bacillati > Actinomycetota > Actinomycetes > Micrococcales > Brevibacteriaceae > Spelaeicoccus > Spelaeicoccus albus. The sequence goes on from NZ_JACBZP010000001.1 coordinate 2,695,708, forward strand.
GCGGGCCAATACCAGGCCCGTGAGGGTCGCGGCTTCGGCCTCGAGCGCCAGATCGGCGAGCACTGCCGTCATGGCGGGCTGGTCGACCAGGCGGGCGCCGAACGCCGTCCGGCTCCGGGTGTGCCACAGCGCTTCGGCAACGGCCTGGCGCATGCCTGCGGCGCTGCCGAGCACGCAGTCCAGCCGGGTCCGAGACACCATATCGATGATGGCGCGGACGCCGCGTCCCTCTTCGCCGACCAGCGCGCCGAGCGTGCCGTCGAATTCGACCTCGGCGGAGGCGTTGGACCGGTTGCCGAGCTTGTCCTTCAACCGTTGGATGCGGAACGGATTGCGCTCCCCGTCGGGGGTCAGCCGGGGGACCAGGAAGCAGGACGGGCGCGCCGTCCCCGAGCCCGGGTCGCCGGTCTGTGCGAGCACGAGGAACGCGTCCGACATGGGCGCCGAGCAAAACCATTTGTGGCCCGTCAGCTCGTAGGTGCCGCCGGCGTCCACGGCCCGTGTCGTGTTCGCCCGCACGTCCGAGCCGCCTTGCTTTTCCGTCATGGCCATGCCGATCAACGCTCCCGGCTTGGCGGCGCTGAGCTCGGGGGAATAATGGCGCGAGAGGAGCCGCGGCATCCAGGCCTCGGCCAGGGACGGTGCGTGCTGCAGGCTGGCCACGGCGGCGTGCGTCATGGAGATCGGGCAGGCGTGGCCCGGCTCTATTTGCGCGAACAGCATGAATGCGGCGGCCCGTGCCACCGTGGCGCCCGGGCCCGGCTCGGCCCATGCGGAGGTGTGCGCGCCGTACCGGACGGCGTCCGCGATCACCGAGTGATAGCTCGGATCGTAATCGACCTCGTCAATGCGGTTGCCCCATTTGTCGTGGGTGCGTAGTACCGGCGGACGGGTCTGGGCTCGTCGAGCGTGATCTTGGAATTCCGCCGACCCGACGTGGGCACCGATCTCCGTCAGCCGGTCGGCGTCCCAGCCGGCGTCCAAAGCCTTGACCCCTTCGACAAGTGCGCTGCTCGCCGTGAACTCGTTGACGCCGGTGCGCGGCGGCGGCTGGTTCGTGACGGCGTGGGTCTGCCTGATATGTCCTCCCCGGCTCATGTGTCCTCCCGAGTTGACAGTACCGCCGATGAACGATGAACGATGCGGCGCGGCTGGACCTTCCGCGTAGGGATCCGTATTGCGCGTGGGCCTATGGCACGCCAAAGGCCCAGGCGGAACACCGCGGCCCAGGCGGAAAGCCGGACGGGCGTTCCGATTTGCGCGGGTTGGGATACTGGAAGGGTGACGGAAACGCTTGCCCCGGCCAGGCCCTTGCAGATCGGCCCCATTACCCTCGATACCCCAGTCGAGCTCGCCCCGATGGCCGGCATCACGAACGCGGCGTTCCGCCGGTTGTGCCGCGAATACGGTGCCGGCCTCTACGTCTCGGAAATGATCACGTCCCGCGCGCTGCTCGAACGCACGCCCGAGTCAATGCGGCTGGTCGAGCACGCCGACGACGAACGGCCCCGATCGGTGCAGCTGTACGGCGTCGACCCGGCGACTGTCGCGGCCGCCGTGCGGATGCTTGTCGACGAGGATCGGGCCGACCATATCGACTTGAACTTCGGATGCCCCGTCCCGAAGGTGACTCGGCGCGGCGGCGGGTCGGCACTTCCGTGGAAACTCGACTTGTTCACGGCCATCGTGAGGGCGGCCGTCACGGAGGCCTCCCGCGGCGGGATTCCGCTGACCATCAAGATGCGCAAGGGCATCGACGACGATCATCTGACGTTTTTGGACGCCGGGCGAATAGCTCGCGACGCCGGCGTCGCGGCAGTGGCGCTGCACGCACGCACTGCCGCCGACTTCTATTCCGGCACTGCGGATTGGGAAGCGATCTCGGCGCTGAAGGACTCGCTCGGCGATACGGTTCCGGTTCTGGGCAACGGGGACATTTTCTCGGCCGAGGACGCCGTTGACATGATGGCGCGTACCGGCTGCGACGGCGTCGTCGTGGGGCGCGGTTGCCAAGGACGCCCCTGGCTGTTCGCGGATTTGGCGGCGGCCTTCGCCGGCGATCCGACCCGCATCAAGCCGGGGCTGCGCGACGTTGCCCGCACCGTATATCGTCACGCCGAGCTGATGATCGAGCATTACGGTGACGAACGGCGTGCCATGCGCGATATCCGCAAACACATGGCCTGGTATTTCAAGGGCTACACCGTCGGAGGCGAGGCCAGGCGCGGCTTGGCGCTTGTCTCGACGCTTGGCGAACTTCGCGACAAGTTGGCCGCGCTCGACTTGGATCAGGGCTACCCGGCCGAGGGTGCCGAAGGCCCGCGCGGGCGTGCCGGCAGCCCGAAACGTCCGGCGTTGCCGGACGGGTGGCTGAACGAACGTGAATTGACCGGATCGTTCCGTGACCTGCTGTCCACCGCCGAACTCGGTATTTCGGGAGGGTGAAGTAGACAATCGCCAACTCACTTTTCGAATTCTCGCCCAACGCGCCGCGCTCGCCTCATTACGGCGTCCTTGATCGGGAGCGGTGGGCGCACGAGAGCACCAAGAACTCTCGTCGCACGGACTTCCAGCGTGATCGCGCGCGGGTGCTGCATTCGTCGGGGCTTCGGCGGCTCGGGGACAAGACGCAGGTGCTGTCGCCCGGGTTCGACGACTTTGTGCGCACGCGGCTCACCCACAGCCTCGAAGTGGCGCAGATCGGCCGCGAACTTGCCCGGTCCATCGGCTGCGATCCCGATATCGTCGACACGGCCTGTCTGGCTCACGACCTGGGGCATCCGCCGTTCGGACACAACGGCGAGACCGCGTTGTCCGATTTGGCCGTCGACATCGGCGGGTTCGAAGGTAATGCGCAGACTTTGCGGCTGCTGACCCGTCTCGAACCGAAGATCGTGCGCGCCGACGGGACGTCGGCCGGCTTGAACTTGACGCGCGCCACGCTGGACGCCGTCGCCAAATACCCGTGGCCGGTCGAGCAGGCTCCGGCACCCTCGGGCCAATCGTCCCGGATACAGAAATTCGGGGTCTACGCCGACGATATGCCGGTCTTCACCTGGCTGCGCGAGAACGCTCCGGAACGCACCCGGTGCCTGGAAGCGCAATTGATGGATTTGGCCGATGACATCTCGTACTCGGTGCACGACGTGGAGGACGCGGTCATGGCCGGGGCGCTCAAGCTCGGCGAGCTCACGGACGAGGAGAACGTCGACAAGCTGATCAAGACGACGCGGGCCTGGTATCTGCCCGGCACCGACGAAATCGAATTGGTGGAGGCGCTCAACCGGCTGCAGTCGCTCGACTTCTGGCCGGCCGGGCTGGACGGCTCGCGTCGGTCGCAAGCGGCGCTGAAGAATATGGCAAGCCAGCTGATCGGCCGCTTTTGCCTGGCCGCCGAGGTGGCGACCAGGGCCGTGCACGGCCGCGCGCCGCTGTGCCGGTACGACGCCGATCTGGTGGTGCCGCACGATACGGTCACCGAAATCAGCGTGCTCAAGGGCTTGGCGACCATTTCCGTGATGGTGAATGAGCGCCGCCAGTCGATCCAATCGACGCAGCGCGACGTGATTGTGGCGCTCGTCGACTACGCCTATGACAATCCGGGGTCGCTCGATCCGGCGTTCCGCGGCGACCACGAGCAGGCCGCGGACGACGGCGGGCGACTGCGCGCCGTGATCGACCAAGTTGCCTCGTTGACCGACAATTCCGCGTGGAACTGGTACCGGGACATCACCGGGAAGCCGGGTCCGCACGACGATGCCGGCCATGTCGGCGTGACCGAATAGACTTGTCTGTCGTGGCAGGGTTAATCAAGCGCGAAGACATCGACGAAGTACGCTCCCGGGTCAAGATCGACGACGTCATCGGGCAGCAAGTGACGTTGAAGTCGGCCGGTGTCGGATCGAAAAAGGGGCTGTGCCCGTTCCACGACGAGCGGACGCCGTCGTTCCACGTGCGCAGCGAGGTCGGTCTTTACCACTGCTTCGGCTGCGGCGAGAGCGGCGACGTATTCTCGTTCCTGCAAAAGATCGACCACCTGACGTTCACGGACGCCGTCGAACGGCTCGCCGGCCAGGTCGGCGTTGAACTGCACTATGAGGACGGGCAGGGGCCGCGACGCGAACCGCAAGGCAAACGGCAGCGCCTGCTCGACGCGCACCAGGTTGCCCAGGCGTATTTCGCCGAGCAGCTCGCTTCGCCCGAAGCGGCTGTGGGCCGGCAGTTCCTCTCGGACCGCGGATTTTCCCGCGATGCGGCCGCACAATTCGGCGTCGGTTATGCGCCCCGGGGCTGGGACTCGCTGTTGCGGCACCTGCGTGGGCGCGGATTCACCGAACCCGAGCTCGCGGCGTCCGGCCTGGTCAGCGAGGGCAGCCGCGGGCTCTACGACAGGTTCCGCGGCAGGCTGGTCTGGCCGATCCGCGATGTCACGGGCGACACGATTGGCTTTGGCGCGCGCCGACTCTACGACGACGACAAGGGGCCGAAGTACCTCAACACTCCGGATACTCCGCTGTACCGGAAGAACCAGGTGCTGTACGGCATCGACCTCGCCAAACGCGAAATCGGCAAACGCAAGCAGATAGTCGTGGTGGAGGGGTACACCGACGTGATGGCGTGCCATCTGGCCGGCGTGACGACGGCGGTCGCCACGTGCGGGACGGCGTTCGGGGCCGAGCACATCAAGGTGGCGCGGCGAATGCTCTCCGACGACACTGCGTATCGCGGAGAAGTTATCTTCACGTTCGACGGTGACGAGGCAGGCCGGAAGGCGGCATTGCGCGCGTTCGGAGAAGACCAGCGGTTCGTGGCGCAAACGTTCGTCGCGGTCGAGCACAACGGACTCGATCCGTGCGAACTGCGGCAGGCCCATGGCGATGCGGCAGTCGTCGAGCTGGTGAAGTCACGACGTCCCTTGTTCGAGTTCGCCATTGCGTCGACCTTGGCGCAAGTGGACCTGGACACCGTCGAGGGGAGGGTGGCCGCGTTGCGGGCCGCCGCACCGGTGGTGGCAGGCATCAGGGACAACGCGCTTCGCCCCGGCTACGCACGGTTCCTGGCCGGTAAGATCGGCATCCCGGTCGAAGACGTGTTGCGTGCCGTCCACTCGGCGTCGCGACGCGGCGGAACGGAGCCGTCGCGGGCCCCCGTGAGCGAACAGGGATCGTCGGCCGACCCGGTGCTCGAAGTCGAGCGGCAGGCGCTGCAGGTCGCGCTCCAATATCCGTTGGTCGTGCCGCCGGCGCAGTTCGATGCACTGACCGGCGAGGTCTTCCGGTCGCCCGGCCATCACGCCGTGCACGATGCCATTCGCGCCGCCGGCGGCATCGCCCAGGCCCACAAGGATCCGGCCAATTGGGCCAAGAACGTGCTGGGCGCGGCCCCCGACGTTATAGCCGGACTGGTCAGTGAGCTTGCCGTCCGGCCGCTGCCGATGAGTGAAAACGACACGACTCGGTATTGCCGGGCCATCCTGCTCAAACTGTTCCAGTTGGACATCACGCGCGTCAGCGCCGATCTGCACGGGCGCCTGCAACGTTTGGACGCGGTGGCCGATGCCGATGAGGCCGGTGAAGTGCTATCCCAACTGCAGCAGCTCGAGGAACGCCGGCGCGCTTTCCGCTCCGAGTAGCCACCGTTGCCGTTCCGCCGAGTGGTGGCGAACGGCTGCTCCGATCCCGCCCGTCTCGCCGAGTGGTGGCGAATGGCGGCAAAATCGCCGATTTTGCCGCCATTCGCCACCACTCGGCGCGGGCCGTGAGCCATTCGCCACCACTCGGCGCGGGCCGTGAGCCATTCGCCACCACTCGGCGGCGGGGCGGGTCAGCGGTGTTTCCACCGATCGACCATCAACCAGACGAGCGCGGCAGTGATGACGGTGCCGCTGACGGCATGGGCGAATCCGAACCAGATGCTGACGCTGAAGCCGAGGCCGACCAACGGCCCTTGCACCAGCCACAGCAACACCCCGGCGATCAACGGCAACACCCAGCTCTTCCAATTGGACAAAGCGATGAGGCCGAGGATCAGCAAAGCGATGCTGACCCATTGCAGCACCGAGCCCATCATCGCGTGCGGAGCGAACGCGGCCCGGTCGGCGGCCTCGTTCCCGGGATGCAGATTCGCGCCCCAGAATCCGAGTGCGGCCAAGCCGATCTGTACGCTGCACAAGACGACGCCGAGCGTTGCGACCCAGCGTTCGGCGACGTCCGCAATAGCGCGGACTCCGGCGGCGTGCCCCGTGTGGAGCCTCGCCGGTTTCGACGTAATTGAACTCATTACTTTTCCTTTCCCAAGGCCGCCCGACGGACGGCGCTACCTATTCCGGACGAGCGATGCGCACGATTCCGGCGGTTCCATCGACTGTGACAAGATCCCCGTCGAGCAACGTTTTCGAGCCGTCGCCCGTGGCCAATACCGCGGGTATGTCGAATTCGCGGGCAACAATTGCCGCGTGTGAGAGCACGCCGCCGCTCTCCGTCACGAGAGCCCCGACGATGTCGAAGACGACAGCCCAGCCGGGATCGGTCGTGGGGCACACCATGACATCGCCGCGGCGAAGATCGGTCAGGTCGGCGGCCGCCCGGACGATACGCACTCGGCCGGTGTGGATACCCGGCGATCCCGGCAGCCCGGTTGCGACGATTTCAGCCGTCGGAGGAGCGCTCACGCCTGCGTTCGCGTCCGAGCCGGCAGCCGCGGTTGAATTCGGGCGCGCGTCCGATCGGTTCGACCACAGCAGCGCCTCGTTGAGGATTCGAGCGGTGCGCGGCAATCCTTTCAGGTTCGGTGGCGGGGACGGCGGCGGCCCGAACCGGGACGGCCCGGGATGAGCACGCGTCCATGCGCGTTCGGCGCGGGAACGGTTAACGCGCGGTCGAAGGGCATCGGGGTCTCCGCACAGCGCCCGCATGACGAACTCGGCATCGAGGTGGACGACGTCCTCGGCGCGATCGAGTCTGCCGTCCGCAACGAAACGGCGTCCGGCGTCCATGCACGCCAGCCGTAAGAGGCCGCCCGGGAGCGACGACGTCCAAAACGCAGCGTCCTCTCGGACCCAATAGGTGTCGACTGCGTCTTGCCGGGCAGTCTCAAAGCGCCGGGACGCCCGGCGCGGCAGCGAGCGAAGACGTAGCCGCGCGTCATCCAGCGCGTCGGCTCGGTGATGACGGTACGCGTCGGGTGAATGCTCCTGCGTCAGCAAATGGCCCAGGAGTTCGGGCTGCTCGCCCAGGGTCGGCGATCCGGGGTCGTCGCTGATACAGGCCAGGCCGTAAAGGCCGCGCCATTCTTCGAAGTCATCGGCCAGGACGGGATCGGCGGCAGCCAAGACCGTTGACGGGTCGGCACCTGCCGCGAGTTCGGCCGCGACATCCGGGAACGCCCGGGCGCGTTCGCCGATGGCGGCGAGTGCGTGCGCCGGCGCGCTGGTTGCACCGGAGAAGCCGGCCACCAGCGCGAGCGCACGCGATTCGTCCCACCCCAGCAGCTCACGACAGACGGCGGCCAAGCGATAGAGCGGGACGATCTCGGCCGGTATCAGCAGAAAATGCCGGTTCATACACGCGGCGACCCACTCGGTCAATTCGCGCAGGTGGTCGGCGGCTTCACTATTGGACAGCGACGTCAAATCGATCGCGCGGTATTCGTCAATCTGTCGGCGCAGCCGTAATCTGCCCACCGTCTGCCATTCCGCGACGTCACGGGCCAGCGCCGCCCGATTCGCACGGCGGGCCGATCGACGGACCCGACGGCGAAGTTCCGGGCTGACACGGGCAGCCAGTCCGATGAGCCACCAGGGCGGTGCCGTGCGCCGTGCGGTGCGAGCAATTCGGGCCGGCTCGCCGTGCGGCGCGCCGACAGGGGTCAGGCGCTGATACATTTCGCCGCCGATCGGCAAGCAGTCCATCGTGCCGGCGAGCGCGCCGAATTCGGTGAACATCGCGGTGAGCCCGGTGCCGACGAATTTCGCTGCGGCCGTCGCGCCGAATTCGGTCATCGGCTCCGGATAGCGATCGCTTCCCTTGAGCCACGTTCCGGGCGGCACTGTCACACGAGGGGCGGTCGGCAACGCCGTGATCGGCCGCGACTGCACGATGAACACGGTGTCGCGCTCAACAGCCCATTCAATGTCTTGCGGGGCGCCGAACAACTCTTCGGCGCGGTCGGCCAATCCGGCGACGGCCCGGGCTCGTGCGGCGTTCAAGACCGGGGGCCGCTCGCTGTCCACTGTGGCGGCAGCCTTGGTGACCGTCCACCGTTCCGGCGTGCTCATCCCGCCGGTTGCCGCCCTTCCGAGACCGCGTACCGCTTCGACAATAGTTTCGTTGCGCTCGCCCGTGACGGGATTCGCCGAGAACGCGACACCCGCGGCGTCCGCGTCGACCTGTCGCTGCACGATCAACGCGATCGACGGCCGCCGGCAGGCAAGCACCGCCGACCGCAAGGCGCTCAGCCCATTCACGTCGAGCACCGAGTCGTACGCGCCGGCCATCGAGCCGAAGTCGCCGTCCTCGTCGGGGGCCGACGAACGGACGGCTAACGGCGCACCGGCGAACCGGTCGGCAATGCTTGCCAGTACCTCTTCGACCCGGGGGTTCAGCCGCCCCTGGCCGTCCCGGCGCGGGGCCGGGTCGTTGAAAAGGCTGCGCGGCAGGACGACGCCATCCGGAACGGTGAAGCCGGCGCGGATCAATTCACCGAGTGCTGCGGCTTTCCGCCCGACGGCGTCGGCGTCGGACAGTGAAACGGCTCCCAGTCTCGCGGCTTCCATCACGTCGTCCATTTCGACCTCCCGGCTACCGGGCGGACCGGCCACATGGCCCGCGCCGGCGTTCGCCATCCACTCATCTCAGCGTGCCGTGCCGAGCGCCGGGGCGGTATCGGTAGTTTTACGTATATTTGGCGGCGCGGTCGGCGCCGGCGGCGGACGTCGCGTCCGCGGCGGGTTCGGACGGGCCGGCCGCCGTCATGAATTGCGCAAGTGCGATCCGTGAGTGGACACCGGCCTTGGCATAGATGCGCTCCAAATGCGTGGTCACGGTGCGCGGGCTGATGTACAGGCGTGTCGCGATCGTGGACGTCGGGTGGCCGGCGGCGGCAAGAGCCGCGATTTCGCGTTCACGGGGCGAGAAGAGTGAGCTGTCGTGTCGTCGTCCGCGTGAGGGCACGACGCCGTGGGCGCGAAGTAAAGCCCTGGCCCGTTGCGCTTCGGCCGGAAGCCGCACTCGATCGGCAACATCCAGCGCGGTCGTCGCGCTCTCGATCGCAGCGGCGCGGGGTGAGCGTTCGGCGTCCGCGAGAAGGGATGCGACACGCCAATACGGCAAGCCCACCGTTTCGAACCCGGCGGCTGCCTGCCGGAGCGCCTGCGTGCCGTCCGAATCCGCCAAGCCGTCGATCCAGGAGGCGACAGCGGAGGCAAGGGGTGTCGAGCACGACAGCACGCGGTGGACGTCGCCGGCCAACTCGGCGGCAGAGTGCGGCCGGCCGGACCGCCATAACGCCTCGCCGTACAGGGCCGCGCCGACCAGTGGGTAGGCGCCGGTTCCCAGCCGGCACAACGCGGCCCCGTGGGCTGCGGCCGCGTCATACTCACCGGCGGCGAGATCGAGCGCGGTCCGCGCCGCGTTCAACGGAGCTGTCGTGTGGACGTCGGTATACAGCGATTCGGGGCCAAGACGGCCTGCACGATCGATTGCTGCGGCCGCGTCGTCGAGGCGGCCCAGCCGCGTCTGGGCGAGAGCCAGTGTGGCAAGTATGTTGACGCTGCCGCGACGTTCGTCGTAGCGCTCGGCCAGCCGGCAAAGTTCGAGGCATTCGTCGACGACTTTCTCAAACGAGCCGGACAACAGATCCACGATGGCCAAACGGAGTCGGGGCCACGCCTCCAGCAACGAGGCACCGGCCGAGCGAGCGGTCGCCAGCGAGCGTTCGGTTGCATCGACGGATTTCTCCAGGTCTCCGTTTCCGAGGGCGAAAAGAGAGAGCTGATCGTAGGCGCGCACCGTCAGCGCCGGATCGGTTCCGTTGCCTGCCGTGACCGCCGCATCTTCCGACAGCGAGACGGCGCGAGCATAGTCGGTACGGGTGAAGGCGTCGATGGCCGTCGCGATCTGGGCGCTGGCCGTGAGGTCGGGGGAGGGAAATCGATGGGCGAGCGCCCGCATCCGTTTCGCCGCTGTCGCAATCCCTTCCACATCGCCGAGGCGTGAGGCGACCGACACCTGGAGGGACAGCAAGTCCAAGTCGGATTCGGAAGGAGCCAGACGCGCTTGTGCCCGCCCGGCGGCGTCCAAATGCGCGAGCGCCGCATTGACGTCACCGGCGGACCAGGCTAGCCGGCAGTGCGCAAGTTCGGCACGGCCGATGCCCGCATCATCGTGCCTTTCCGTATAGAGGGCGAGCGCTGCCGCCGCGTGCCGGCGGGCGTCGTCCGGTTGAAGAGTCATCTCGCTCAGCACGGTGAGTTGATCGTGGATTGCTGCGCAGTGCCCGTCGCGACGCATCTCCTCGGCGCAGGCCAGTGCGGCCCGGAAGTACTTGATGGCGTCGTCCGCGGACCCGAGGCCGCGGGCCCTCCGAGCGGCATGGACGAGCACCGGCAGGGCCCGCCGGCTGTCATAGACCGGGCCCGCGCGAATGATGTGCTCGGCTGCGCGCACATCGCCCGGATCGGACGCCGCGAGGGCGCCGGCAAATGCCGCGTGGCGGCGATAAACGTCGGTCCGCGTCATGCCGGCCAGTGCCGCGGACCGCAGCAAGCCATGTGCCAGCGAGTAGGTGTCGCCGGGATCGGAGGACAGGAGGTGCCGGCGTTCCAATTCCGCGAGTGCCGACGCTTGCCGTGTGCGGCCCAGGCTGCTGCAAGCCAGCAGCGTTCGAAACGAACAGCCCCCGCCGTCGACTGCCAGCAGCTCGGCCACGGCGCGGGCGTCGGGCGTCAACGAGCGCAAGCGGAGCTGGAGTTCGTCGTTGACCGGGACGGGCAGCGGCAACGAGCCGTCCGTGGGCGGCGCGCCGTCCCGGGCGTTCGGAGCCGTGAGATGTTCGGCCATGGCCTCGAGGTAGAACGGGATGCCGCCGCAGTTCGCGACGGCAGCCGTTCGCGTGGTTTCGGCGATGTCGGTGCGCGCGACCGAATTGAAAAGCGTCGCGGAATCGCGAGCAGACAAAGGAGCGACGTCCACGATTTCGACGTGCCAGGCCGAACTGCGGTAGGAGGCAAGGAGACGCTCGGCCGTGCGGAGGTCGTCGTCGGCAGTGACGGCGCAGATGAGTAAAAGCCGAGTAGTCATCCTGCTCAGGTGGGCCAGCAGCATCAGCGTGAGGTCGTCGGCGAATTGGATATCGTCGATCATGAGCGCGACGGGATTGGCAGCGCACGTCGATTCGATCAGATGGGCGACGCCTTCGATGATGCGACGGCGTTCCAGCGCGCCGTCGGCGACCGGCGAGGGCGCCGGCACGCCGAGCCCGTCGAACACGAGCGCCAATTGCGGCAGCCGGCGGCCGAGCGCGCGACGGTCGTTCGGTGGCATCGTGCCGATCACGGGGGAGAGGGCTTCAACTATCGGCGAGAACGTGACGTGTTTGGCGATTTCGTCGGCCCGGCCGCTCAACGCCGTGAAATCGGCGGCACCGGCGGCCGCCAGGGCTTCGCGGGCCAAGCGAGTCTTGCCCACCCCGGCGCTGCCGCGCAACAAAAGCACGGACGGCGTGCTCGCGGCCGCGGCATCGACCAGCTCCGCAAAGAGGCGGCACTCCACCGTCCTGCCCACCAACGGTGGCCCGGTTGCAGTCGGCCCGCTGACGGCGGCCATGTAATCGGTATGACACACGCGCGCGATTCAGTCAACGATTCTTTCGAGTTGGGATCGAGGCGGCCGGGTCAGCGCGAACAGGCCAACGAGTAGATTTCTTCGAAGTTCTTCAGCGTGAAGTCAATATCGTGAGTCATGGCCATGGCACGGGCCGCCCCGCTCATGGCAGCGTATTCGCCGGGGTCGAGAGTGGCGACGCGTCGGATCTTTTCGGCAAGGTCATCGATATCACCGGGCGTGAAGAGGTACCCGTTCCAGCCCTCACGAACCAGATGCGGCAAAGCGACGGCGTCCGCGACGATCACGGGCTTACCGGACGACATCGCCTCAAGCGTGACGATGCTTTGCAGCTCAGCGGTCCCGGGCATGCAGAACATGGTGCATCGTTGATAGGCCTTGTGCAGATTGTCGTCCGAGATCTTCCCGAGAAAGGCAACTCGGTCCGACACGCCGGCTTCGCGCGCCAGGTTCTCCAGCGCGGGCTGCTGTTCGCCGGAGCCGACGAACTCGGCGCGCACGCCCAGCTCGGACGGCAGCACGGCCAGCGCACGGATGATCTGGTCGGCATGCTTTTCCTCGGCAAGACGGCCGACGAAGAGCACAGTGGGGGAGGGGTGCGCTCGGGCGTCGCCGGCCGCCAGCTGTCTGGCGCTGAATTCGGCCAGATCGATTCCGCACGAGATGGCGCGGATTTCATGCGTGAACCCGTGCTCGGTCAAAAGGTCGGCGGCCAGTTGTGTTGGAGTGGTGATCGCCTCGGCGCGTTCGAACAGCTTCCGCATATCGCGCCATGCCCACCATTCCAGCGCGTCGAGCACCGGACGCGGCGCACGCACGTACGGTCGGACATTCGCCGGCATGAAGTGATTGGTGGCGATCAGCGGGATGCGCTGTTTGTGGGCGTAATGGATCAAATACCGGCCGAGCACGAAGTGTGCTTGCACGTGCACGACGTCCGGCTTCAGCCTGTCGATCACTGCCTTGGCGTCGGGCGCCGCTTCCCACGGATAGCAAATCTGCCACGTGGGATGCGGGTACCAACGATGCGAGCGCACCCGGTGCACTGTGACGCCGTCCGCGACGGTTTCGCTTGGCGTGCCGGTGGCGGACGGGACGACGACGTGCACGCTGTGTCCGTGCGCCGCCAGCCCGGTGGCCAGCCGTTCGGTAAACCGGGCGGCGCCGTTGATTTCGGGAGCGTAGGTCTCGGCGCCGATCAGGATCCGTAGACCGCTGGGTCCGGGCGTGGCCATGGGGGAATCTCCTTGTACCGTCATGTCTTGGTCAATGGCGTGGGCTCGGCGGGCTCGTCGCTATGGGCGATCCGGATGACATCGGGGTGGTATTTCGACAGGACCAGAACGCCGAGGATTGCGGCGACGGCGCACAGCACCATCAGCCCCAACACTAACGGCGCCAATGCCATCCCTTCTTTCAGCACGACTGCGCCGACGACGACCGCCACGATCGGATCGATAACCGTCAGTCCGGCGATGACGAGTTCGGGCGGCCCCGATGCGTAAGCGCTTTGCACGAACCACGTGCCCAGCGCGCTTGCCGTCACGATCCCGATGAACGTCTCCCAGTTGATAGCGGTGATGCCGCCGTCGAGATATTGCTGACCGACGAGATGCACGGACGCCGCGACGCAGCCGAACAGCATGCCGGCCGCAAGAATTCGGATCAGGTGTCCGGTGCGCTTCCAGGCGAATGCGATGATCCCGAAGATCACGACCAGCCCGAGCGTGACGACTGTGACATACCGCGCCTGCGTGCCGTACAGCACCGGCGACGTGGCATTCAGTGCCGCCAAGGCCACGAAGAGGCCGACTCCCGCCGTGCACGCCAGCACTGCGAACAACACCCGCCGCTTGAATTTCAGCCTCCGGGCCGTCATCCCGATCAGCACGGCCACGATGAGTGACAGCGCCCCCATCGGCTGGACGACCATCACGGGCGCCAGGATCAGTGCAACGATGTTCAACACCGTGCCGCCAATCAGGAATCCGCTTCCGCGCAGCCAACTCGGGTGCCGTACCAAACCGGCCAAGTGCTTGAGATTGAAACTCGTGGTGCGATGTTGATTGGTCACCGCACCATGCTGATAGTGCGCCCCCAGCGCTAAACAAATAGCGGAGAGTAATGCAAGCCCGATAGCAAGCTCGGTCATGATTTATCTCGTCTCACTCTGTGGTCGTGGGGACACTTCCATGCTAACGGCGACGGGTGCCGGCCGGCTTCGACATTTGCCCGTTTCGGGGGACTTCCACACTCAATTGTCGGGAGACCCCCACCCGGCGGTGCAAATCGTTCGCGCGGGAGCGGTAAGTCGGGGGCGAGTGGGTGGCCGCCGGAGCGCCCGCCGGGTACGAGGGGAGCGACGTCAGGCATCGATATCGGCCGGTCCCGCGTGCTGCCGGGACGTCGCGGCCAGCAGCCACACGGCCAGGCCGGCCACGATGGCCGCGCCGATGCCGGTCCAAAACCCCGGCGAGCAGATTCCGACCACCGTCAGAGCCAAGGCGGCGACGTTTCCGCCGGTGATATCGCCGGTCAGCATGTCTTGGGCGTGAATCCGACCGGACTGCCCGGGCAACATCAGCCAGGCCAGGCCGTAGAGCAGCACGCCCAGGCCGCCGCACAGGGCCAGCACGATCAGCACGATTCGGACGACGCCGCGCGACCAGCCGAGGCGATCGGCCACCGCCGCGCACACGCCTGCGGCCCACGCGCCGTCGTCCTGCCTGGCAAACCCGGCCAGCCGGATCCGATCGAAGAAATTGCCTGGTGAATGATGCGATGAAGTGTTCATGTTCTCAGCTTGGCCCGCGCGCCACCCGCTCCGGTATCGGGTAAACCCCTGAATCAACCCTGATTTTTCGGCGGGTGTCATTCTTTGCTAGAGTTTTGACACATACGGTCCCCTGTAGCTCAGTTGGCAGAGCATTCGACTGTTAATCGAAGGGTCGCTGGTTCGAGCCCAGCCGGGGGAGCTGACAACGCCGCGGAAGCGCGGCCGTGTACTTCACCTCTTTGCGGCTTTGGCCAGGTCCGGAAGGATCCGCTTCAGGGTCCATTTCACGCTGAGCACCGACGGTTGGCTCAGTCCCGCAATCACCGTGGTGTCGCTGAGTACGACGGCAGTGCCGTCCTTGACGGACTTCAAACTACCGGCGACCTTGTCACTGGTGAAATCCTTGGCGCTCATGTCGCCGAGGTAGCCGATGACGACGTCGGCATCGAAGCGCCGCACCTTCTCCCAGGAAACGTTCGCATAAAACTGGTCGGTCGTCTTGCTCATGCGGCGGACGGCTTTCGCATTGGTGAAACCGAGCTCGTCGAGAATCTGCACGCGCGGGTCGGACACCGTGTATATGCTCACGTTCGCCTTGTTGAATGCGGCAACCGTCAAGGTCTTGCCCGCGAACTCCGGATGCTTCTTTGCCGCAGCGTCCAATTGATGCTCGACTCCGCGGATCAACTTTTTCGCCTGCGGAAGCATGCCCAGAGCCTTGCCGACGATAGTCGTTTGATCTTGCCAGGATGTTTGCCAGGCCTTGTCCGGATAGGCCACGGTGGGCGCAATCTGAGTCAGACGCTCATACGTGGATTTGTCGAACCCCTCATAGGGCGCAAGGATCACATCGGGTTCGAGCTTGAGGATCTGCTCGAACGGAGGCCCGTCGGCCGTGTCGAGCAGCGTCGTCTTCGAAGCGTTGAACAAATGGGCGTCCCAGGGCATCAGACCGTTCTTGTCGGCGCCGTAAACGGACTTCGGCATTCCGACAGGGGTCCGGCCGAGCGCGTAGACGACGTCTTGAGCGTTGTAGCCGAGCGTGACGATGCGCCCCGGGCGGGCCTTGAGAGTGGTTTTGCCAAACGTGTTCGGGATGGTGACCGGAAAAGCGCCGGACGACGTCGTCGGCGTGCTGCCGCCGGTCCCGGGTGACGATGAACATCCGGCGAGTAGTGCGGCGCCGGCGATCGCGGCGCCCACCCCGAACTGTCTGCGGGTTGGGGCGGCAGGGCGAATGTTTGTCACGATAGGTGTTCTCCTGTTCGGTGGCTGGCTGAGTCGGGAGGTGTTGCGGATCGGCGGCGGCCGAACGCGGCTATCGGATTTGTCAAAACGCCGGCGAATTTCAGGCCGCCGGCCGGGTCGGACAAATCGACCATTTGCGTGTTGTTTGCCAACTGAAGCCGATTCAAGCATGACCTGTCGAACTGCGGGGCAAAGAGGTCAAACCGATCGAAGAGGTCCGCCATATCCGGGTGATCGGCCTGATAATCGTCGATGCACCGGGCCACGGCATCCCAGAACGCGGCTTCCGACAAGCGGCCGTCGGCGGACAAGAGCGAGGCGAGAAACCGGAAGAACGAGTCGAACACGTCAGTGAAAATCGACAGGGCCTGCTTGGCGTCGGGCACTTCGGCCCGAATGCGCTCGACGTCGACCGGCAGCTCGGCATCCGCGTCCAGGACGGCGATTTCTTCGCCGATGTCCTTCATGATGACGCGCTCGGGGATGCCACCGGAGAGCACCAGGATCAGATTTTCCCCGTGCGGCATGAACACGAGTCGGTGCGCAAAGAAGCAGTGAACCAGGGGCCGCAAATAGGCGCCCAGATAGGTGTCGAGCCATTGGGCCGGCGTCACTCCGGAGCGGTCGATGAGCGCCGACACGAATGGCCGCCCGTCGGCGTCGACGTGCAGGAGCGACGTCATGGTGGCCAGCTGCCGGCCGGGTTCGAGCCCGGGAACCGGACTTTCCCGCCATAGTGCCGAGAGCATCTTGTGATAACCGGAGGAGCGGTCGGCGGCGCGGGCGTAATACGGGTTGGTGTAGCCGATGGCCGCCACTTCGCGCAAAATGGAGAATCCGGTTCGCCGGATCTCGTCGTCGTCGGACAACAGCGAGTACACCCAGTCGTTGATGGCCGGCGTCGCCTTCATGAATGTCGGCGACAGTCCTCGCATGAAACCCATATTCACTATCGACAACGACGTCTTCACGTAACAACTTCGCGGCGCGTCGACGTTGAACAACGTGCGGATCGACTGCTGGGGTTGATATCTGTGCGTTCCCGCGCCGAGATACACGATGTCGCGACTCGCGATGTCGGCGGCGAAAGTCGTTGCGATCCGATTGCGCCACTGCCACGGATGCACCGGCATGGGTAGGTACTCGTCCGGGTCGAGGCCCGCCTCGGACAGGCGGTGAGCACAGCTGGCGAACTCCGCGTCGATGATGTCGCCGGCAGTGCTGGATAACGAGGTCGACAAGCGGGCGTGGCGGCGGCGCACGGCGATCCAGACTACACGGATCCCGGACCCCGTTTCGGGCGCGAACTTCGTATAGTCGTCCGGATCGAAACCGATCCGCCCGTTGTTTGCCACGAAGCAGGGATGACCTTCGGTCATGGACCGTTCGATTGTTTGAAAGTCGGCGTCGACGAGTTCGGCCGCCGACGGCGACGGTCGCGTGCGCTTATATGCGCTGCCGGCCAGGGTGCTGCTGATCTCTTCGAGATAGACCGGCAGCACGTTGTCGTCAATGCCGAGCGGGCCCGAGAAGTCGAGGATGAAGTCCATTGCGTCGATTGGCAGTGACTCGTCGCCTCGGTTCCGGCTGATCGACTCGGGCTCGACCGTCCAGTGGTCCAGGGCGTATCGGTCGGCCCGGAAGCGGTACCGGGTGCCGTCACCGGTGCCAAGAGTGTAGAAGTGTCCGGTGTCCGGCGTCGGGACCAGCAGCAGCTCGTGCGAGAATTCGGCGATGGCCTTGGCGACGAGCGCCCGATTCGCGCCGGCCCACGCCTCCGTGGTCAGGTGGGAAGGGTTCGCGGTCATCGGTGTTCCTCCCTGCCCTCGGTCGGCGCTGTGCGCCAGCGATAGAAGTCCTCTCGCGTGCAGAAACTGAGGAGCGCGCACTTGTCCGGCAGGTCGACGCGGGAGTCCGCGCGGAAACCGACTCGCGCGTTCAACGCGTGTACCTTGTGGTTGCGGACGTCGGGCTCGACGACCACGCGCGTATGGTCGGCGTGATCGAACAGATGCGTCAGGCAGGCGGTCATGGCCGCTGTGGTGAATCCGGCGATGGGCACGGCAGTTCGTGCGGCAAGGAAATGCATGCCGACGTCGCCGCGGCGGACGGCGTACACGGCGCCGACCGGATCGGAGGCCGGGTCGTAGTATTCCAGGAGAAACTCCGGGTGTCCGTCGCGCAGCCCGAGCAGCGCGCGATGCCGGGTCGACGTCTCGTAGCGGCGGTACTCCCGATAGACGTCGTCCCGTGTCGCGGTCGTCATGCCCCAGTAGGCCGCGTGGTCATCGGTGAACCACTCGTGCAATACGCTCGTGTCACGTTCCGCGCGGACCGGTGTGAGTTCGAGGGTGCCGACGTGCGGCACGCGGGCGGTGAAGACGGCGTCCGGCGCATTCATACTGCTACCGTTTCCGGAATCGGCGCGGGCACGGGAGCGCCGAATTCCTGAAAGGCGATGGAGGTCTCGATGCCGTAGTACTCGTAGCCGAGCATGCGGCGGATGATGCACGAATTGCGATACGCCGCCATGCCGAGATCCGGGGCGACGAAACCGTGCGTGTGCAGTTCGGCGTTTTGAACGAAAACCTCGCTTCCGTCGTGATCGATCGCGTATTCGCGCGATACCGCCGGATTTTCGCCCTCCCAGGTGAGCCGACCGGCTATCGGGTCGAGAAAGGCCGGAACCTGCGGGGCGTATCCGGTCGCGAGAATGATGCCGGCAGACGTGAGCTGATAGTCGCGTTGCTGCTCGTCGTGGCGGAACGACATGGTGTAACGGTCTCGGATCCCGGTGACCTCGGTGACTTCGGTGAGGGAAGAATTGGTCAGCAGACTTGTCTGCACCTCGCCGGCCAGCCGTTTGGTGTACAGCAGTTCGTAGATGTCGTTGATCAATGATGTGTCGATGCCCTTGTAGAGATTCTTCTGCTCGTCGATCAGCCGGCGGCGGGTAGCGGCCGGGAGCGAGTAAAAATAGTCGGCGTAATCGGGAGAGGTCATCTCGAGCGTCAGCTTCGTGTACTCGAGCGGGAAGAACCGTGGAGACCGGGTCACCCAATTCAGCTCGTACCCGAACGTATCGATGTCGTGCAGCAGATCGTAATAGATTTCGGCGGCACTTTGCCCGCTTCCGACGATCGTGATGCTGGGCAGGTCTTGCAGTGTGGACTTGGTGTCCAAATATTCGGACGTGTGGACGACGTCCGGGCCGAGGCCTTTGCAGAATTCGGGAATGTGCGGGGGAGTGCCGGTGCCGATCACCAGTCGCCCGGCT
The DNA here is from genome assembly GCF_013409065.1 of Spelaeicoccus albus. Taxonomy (NCBI): domain Bacteria; kingdom Bacillati; phylum Actinomycetota; class Actinomycetes; order Micrococcales; family Brevibacteriaceae; genus Spelaeicoccus; species Spelaeicoccus albus. The sequence goes on from NZ_JACBZP010000001.1 coordinate 2,714,849, forward strand.
CGGTATGAATGGCGCTCGCCGGACGACGTGTCGACAGCGTGCACGGTGTAGCCGCCGTCGGAATACTCGACCGCCGTCACGGAACGCCCGAAGCGAATTGTCGAAAGGCGCGACGCCGCCCAGCGGCAGTATTCGTTGTATTCGCGCCGTAGCGGGTAGAAACTCTCGCGGATATAGAACGAATAGATCCGTCCGGTTTCCTTGACGAAGTTGAGAAACGAAAACTGCGAGGTCGGATCGGCAAGGCTCACCAGATCGGCCATGAACGGCGTCTGCAGCGACGCCGTCTCGAGAAGCATGCCGGGATGCCAGTCGAAATGCGGCTTTTGTTCCAAGAAGAGGCCGTCCAGGCCGTCGATCGGATCGGTCAAGCACGCTAGCCCCAAATTGAACGGGCCGAGACCGATGGCGATGAAGTCGTAGGTCTTACTAGTCATCTCCGTGCTTTCCGGCGGCCGGACTTGGGTCCGCCCCCTGGCTCGAGTCGCGAGCTATTTTTAGCTAAGGCTAGCCTTAGGCAGGCTTACCTAAGTGTCAAGTGTCGCGGCGTGTCGTTTGCTGGAGTCGGAGGAGCCGGCGGACGGTCGAAATACGGTCCGTCACGGCGTCAACAGCGGGCGGACGGAGCTTCGCAAACCTCCAGCCGGCGAAGCATCCGCTTGGTTTGACGTGAGAAGTGCCACATTGCCGCGCGGGGCCGTCCGGCCTGCTGCGTGGCGACCTCAGGCCCAGCGAACGACGGCTAGGACGAACAAAACTAGAGTGAGGACGCCGAGTCCGGCACGCAAGGTGCCGGCCAACCGGGCCGACCGGGCGATCCGGGCGGCAAGGCCCGCGTCGTCCGGCTTGGACGTGCTCGAATGCCGTAGACGCGTCATCCGCCGGGCCTGAGCGATCCCAATTGCCAAGGCGACAAGCAACAACGCCGCGCAGACCACGAGTGCGGTCGACAACGTCGTCCACGGCTCGCCGGCGAGCAGAATCCCCCCGCATACGTAGGCGATTACGAGGGCCGGGGTTGCCGTCACGACGTACTTGCGGCCGAAGTCGCGGAAGAATGCCACGCGCGCGTCGGCGGACAGCTGCCGTGCCGAGCTGGTGGCAGCCAGTACCACGGTGGTCATGCCGCCGATCCAGATCGATGTGGACAGGATGAGGAAGCCGAAAAGGACGTCGTTGAGCATGCTCGTTAGTTTTTCGTCAGCACGGCACGGAATTCAACCTGGCCCCGGTCGGTGACTTGTACGAACCCGAGATTCGGCGGCGCGACGTCGTAGTCGGTCCAGGTGACCGGAATGGCGCCGCTGACAGTTACCGAATCGGCTTTCCGGACGACGTGCATTTCAGCCGTGACGGCGTGCCGGGTGCCGTTGAGCTGTAACTGTCCGTGCGCGGTGACGGTGCGCTGGCCGGTGTGCGTGGCGAGGCCGCCGACGTTGATCGGCTCGGTCAAGGTGAAGGTGGCGCGCGGGTGCTTGTCGACGTTGATGACCTGGGAGCGGAAATACGCGTCGCGGGCTTTGGAATTTGTGTGTACGGCGGCGAGCGTGACCGACAGGCGGGCATGACGAACGGTGGAGCCCGAAGCCACTGCGTGCCCGTCGACGTGGTCGGTGCGGCCGACGACAGTGACATTCTTGCCGTGGAGCGCTTCGCGCACCCGGTAGCCGGCAGTCGAGCCGGTGTGCGTCGACCATCGGCCGTCGATGGCCGGCGCCGGCCCCCGGGCCGCGCGGCCGGAATCCTGGGAGAGCGGCCGCGCAGCTGCAGCGTTCTCGGAATCCGCGTACGATCCCATCGCGTAGTAACCGACGCCGGCCAGCACGATGAGACTGCCGATCACTGCCAGCACGATCTTGACTGGTCTGTTCAAACGCGCGAGCACGGACCCATTCTAGTCGGTCGCCATGACGACCGTCAGCCGTTGGCCAGCGCCTTCACCCGGCTGAGCGATCCGTTGAACTTGTCCTGGTCGCCGGGGAAGGATCCGGAATCGTCGTATTGCCAGATGGTATGGACGTTCCAGTTGCTGGGCAGTGCGCCGATCGACGAGTTGTAGCGCGCGATCCAGAGCGGGTTTGACGAGGCGAGCTTGGCCGACGTGCCAACACATTGCTTCCACCAGCTCGTTGACGTGTAAATGACGGCGTCCCGACTGGTCTTGGCTTTGTACGTCTTAGTGAAATTCTTGATCCACTTGGCCATTTGCGATTTGGATTTGCCATAGCAGTTACCGCCCTGGCTCGCGCTGCCGTATTCGACGTCGAGAGCGCCCGGTAGTGTTTTGCCGTCTTTGGACCAGCCGCCGCCGTGCGCGACGAAGAATTTGGCCTGAGCGGCACCGGAAGAGCTGTCGGGCCGTGCGTAGTGGTAAGCGCCTCGGATGAGACCGGCGTTGTACGACCCCGTGTAGTTGCTGTTGAATTTCGGGTCGCGGTACGAACTGCCTTCGGTGGCCTTGATGTAGGCGAATTTCGCGCCGTTCGAGGCAACGGATTTCCAATTGACCGAGCCTTGCCAGTGACTGACGTCGAGGCCGGGCGTCTGATTCTTCGCCATCTGGGGTTGAACCGTCAAAGCGCGCGGGGCCGCCCCGGTGCCGGTGCCCTCGTGTGCCCGGATCGAAGCGCCCATCTGATGGTCGTGAGACGGGCTGTCGGCGGGAGCCGCCGCTGCGGTGCCGGCAACGGACGCGGTCAGGGCCGTGCCGAGTAGGGCCGCAATTGTCCAGTTGGCGATCGTGTGCTTCGTCATGTCACTCCAAAGCTGGGGATATGTGCGAGTTCATTACTACCACGCGACTTCCGGCCGTGTCCCCCCTTGAAAATGCGGAGGCTACTGTCCGCCCGATATCGGCTGTTTCGTTTCGAACGCCGGGCAAAACCTACGAAGCTGTAACAGTCTGACCAATACGTGGCCACCGTCAGGCCCACGGACTAAGGTAATGAGTCGAACGAGGCTTGATCGGAAAGGGAACAGCGGTGACTCTCGCGGAAGCGGATGCGGTGACGGAAGGCGATGAACTCAAACGTCTCGTGCGTGCGGGACTTCTCCAAACCACGTTCCGCCAAGTCGTGGATCTCGAGAACGACCGAGTTGTCGGGTACGAGGCTCAGCAAGCCGCCGAGCAGAGTTTCCTGACAAGTCCACGGCAGATCAGGGCTGCACTGCGCGCATCGGAGCTGGTGGGCGATCTTGACTCGGCGGCCAGGTTTTTTGCTCTGGAAGCCGCAACGAATTTCGGGCTCTTGCCTGAAACCCGGGTTTTTGTCGACTCGGAGCCGGAGTCTTTTGCCATGCTCGAGGATCGCTCGTCGTTCTCGGACAGGTCCGTGGTGCTGCAATTGCACGCCGGCATCCTGGAGCGGAAACCGGCGCAACTTTTGCGTGCCATTCATCAAGCACGTTCACTGGGCTGGGGTATCGCCGTCAAGGGCGTTGGAGTCGATATGGCCAGCGCCGCACATCTACCGCTTGTCGACCCCGCGGTCATCGGCCTCGATCGCAGCGTTTTGCGTACTGCTAGCCGGCGCCATGCGGCGGACATCATGAACGTCGTGACGGCGCACGTCGAACGAACCGGCGCAGCCATCTTGGTCGACGGCATCGATACTTCCGAGGATGTCGAATTCGCCAAATCGCTGGGCGCTCATCTCGGCAGGGGCAGTTATTTCGCCCCGCGCACGTCCAAGCCGACGGTTCCCGAAGGCAACCCGTATCCCGACATCCTGCTCCGGCACGGGTCGAGGAACGCCGGGCCGCAATTGAGTCCGTACACGTTGGCCGTCGCCTCAGTGGTGCCGAAGCGTGCCAAGAAGGAATTCCTCGTCGAGATCAGCAAATCGCTCGAGGCCCGTGCCTTGGCGTCGGGGCCGGCGACGATCTTTGTTGCCGCAGTCGAATCGAAGGACAACCTGACGCCGGCGACCCTTGAGCGGTTCCGTGCTTTGACCGACAACGCGTCGATGGTCGTGATGTTGGCGTCGGGGCTCAACGAGTCGCCGATCCCCGGTGCTCGAAGTGCCCCACTCGATACGTCGGATCCGGTGCGAAACGAATGGACGATCGTCGTGCTCGGCCCGGATTGGTCGACACTTTTGACGGCACAGGATCTCGGCGACGGCGGAGCGGATCTTGAGCGCCGATTCGACTTCGTGCTCACGCACGATAGGACGCTTGCCGTGGATGCTGCGCGCAGTCTGATGTCACGCATTCCGAATGAATCAGGGCCTTCGCACATCGCCGGTTGAGGTGTCGTCTTTGACATCCGGTGAAACCCGGGGTTAACTTCAGTCCGACTACTGACATCGTTGTCAGGGCGGATTACGAAGGTGGGTGTATGAGTCCTCCTATCGACGACGAACCCGGTGCACCCACCTTGGCCGAGGTTGCGAAACTCGCCGGTGTGAGCTTGAAGACGGCGTCGCGGGCGGTGAACGGCGAGCGGTACGTCTCGTCGGCGACCATGGACAAGGTGCTGCATGCTGCAGCAATGCTGGGGTTCCGTCCGAACCGGCTGGCCCGCGAGTTACGCCAGGGGTCGCGTTCGTCGCTGATCGGCATGGTCGTGGGAGATTTGTCGAACCCGTTCTACGCGCGTGTTGCCGGCGCATTGGAAAAGGAAGTCGGCAGCCGCGGATTTCACTTGATCACGGCCAGTACCGGTGAGGATCCCGAAGCCGAGCAGCGGCTGGTGGAAGAATTGCTGGAACGCCGGGTGGCCGCTCTTGTCCTGGTATCGACCAGCCGTAGCCATCGGTATCTGGCCGCGGCTGATCTGCGCGGTACTCCGATAGTCTTTCTCGACCGACCTCCGGTCGGGCTCTTGGCCGACACGGTCCTGTTGGACAATCGCGCCGGAGCGCGAATGGCCGTGGAACACCTGATATCTCATGGGCACCGGCAGATCGGCCTGATCGGCGACCTGGCACACATTTCGACGCATCAAGAGCGGTTGCGCGGTTATGTGGATGCGTTGACGGCGTCCGGGATCGATGGCTGGGAGGCGTACGTGCGCGAAGACGCGCACGATATTCGCACGGCCAAGAACATCACGGCGGCCATGCTGGCCCAAGGTCGTCCGCCGACTGCGATCTTCACCGCGAACAGCCGTATCACGATCGGCGCCTTGAATGCGATGAACCGGCTGCACCGTGCCCCGGCGTTGATCGGGTTCGACGACTTCGAGCTGTCCGAGGTTCTTGAAGTGTCGGTAGTCGCCCACGATATGGAGCGCATGGGCGCCGAAGGGGCTGCTTTGGTGTTGGCACGGCTGGCCGGCGGGGCCGAGGAGACGCGCCGAGTGACTATTCCGTGTCGAATCGTGGCTCGGGGATCCGGTGAGCGTGAACCGCGCTGGCGATGATCGGCAACTCGCTGCACGAAGGTATTGACAATCGTTTGTGCAGCGGTAAGACTGTGTTGTCATCAGTATGACAACGATGTCAGAACGAGGGTTTCTGACCGGACGATGGAGTGCAAGGATGCATAATCGCAAATCTGCGGGGCTTGCCGTGGGCGCAGTCGCGTTATCGCTGGCGATGGCGCTGACGGGATGCAGCAACCAAAAGGGTCAAGGCAATGAGGCCGCCGACAAGGCCAAAAGCGATGACGGCCCGGTCAAGATCGCGCTGTTGCTGCCGGAAAACAAGACGACACGGTACGAAGCTCAGGACCGCCCGGACTTCACCAAGGGCGTGAAGAAGCTCGATCCCAAAGCCAAGGTCGTCTACAACAACGCCAATCAGGATGCCTCTCAGCAACAGCAACAGTTCCAGGCGGCGTTGACGGACGGCGCCGACGTGATCGTCCTGGACCCCGTCGATGCGTCGGCTCTTGGAGCGGTGCTGCAAAAGGCCAAGGCGAAGAACGTTCCGGTGATCTCGTACGACAGGTACTTCGACGGAGCTGCGTATTACACGTCGTTCGACAACGAGAAGATCGGCGAGTTGCAGGGCAAGGCTGTTTTGCAGGGACTGAAGGCGGAGGGGAAGAACCCGAAGTCCGGGCCGGTATGGATGGTCAACGGTGACCCGAAGGATCCGAATGCGGCCGACTTCAAGAAGGGCGCCGTCAAGGTCCTGAAGGCCGCCGGCGTCAACATCGCTGCCTCGCACGCCGCGCTCGACTGGGACCCCGACGATGCACGCAAGTGGGTTGCCGGTCAGCTGTTGAGCGGAAAGAAGAAGCCGATCGCTATTTACTCGGCAAACGACGGTACCGCCGGCGGTGTGATCGCGGCGACGACGCGGGCCGGTGTGAGCCCGGTAATCACCGGTCAGGACGGGGAAGCCGACGGCGTCCAGAACATCCTGAAGGGCAAGCAGTACGCGACCATCTACAAGGCGTACGCCCCGCAGGCCAAGTTCGCGGCCAAGGCGGCCGTTGCCCTGGCGCACGGCAAGGACCTGAACGCCAGCACGAAGTACAAGGGCACGCCCACGGACTTCGTCGATGCTCAGGTGATTACCAAGAAGAACATTAAAAAGGTATTTGCCGACGGACAGCTGAAGCCCTCGGCCGTGTGCCAGAAACCGGCCGAGATGAAGAAGCTGTGCAAGCAGGCCGGAATCACTTCCTGACGCCGTTCGGGGGCGCGGGCCGACACGGCGCGCGCCCCCGAATGCGTGTGTTAACCACCACTATCGCGGCGCAAGGGAGCTTAGCTTGAGCGATAAGACACCCGTCTTGGAGTTGACGGGTTTGCATAAGAGATTCGGTGCCGTACAGGCGCTGACCGACGTGAGCCTGTCGGTGAATGCCGGGGAAGTCGTGGGGCTTGTCGGCGACAATGGTGCCGGAAAATCGACGTTGATCAAGATGATCGCCGGTGTGCACACGGCCGACGAGGGTTCGATTACCGTTCGTGGCCAGGAAGAGACGTTTGCGACGCCTCAGGCTTCTCAAAAAGCCGGGATCGCCACTGTCTTCCAAGATCTGTCGTTGTGCAACAACTTGGATGTTGTGGCGAACTTGTTCTTGGGGCAAGAACATTTGATCGGTGGGATTCTCGACGAGGTCGCCATGGAAAAGCAGTCCTGGGAATTGCTGCGGTCTCTTTCGGCGAAGATCCCGAGCGTCCGCGTGCCCGTGTCGGCGCTGTCTGGCGGGCAGCGGCAGACAGTCGCCATCGCGCGGTCGCTGCTCGGCTCGCCGCACCTCGTTTTGCTGGATGAGCCCACCGCCGCGCTCGGCGTGGCGCAAACGGCCGAGGTGTTGAACCTGATCGAACGTTTGCGGGATAGGGATCTCGGCGTTTTGCTGGTCAGCCATAATATGGCCGACGTTCAGGCGGTCTGCGACAGGATCCACGTGCTGCGGCTCGGCCGCGACGCCGGAGATTTCGACGGCCGCACGACGAGTTCGGAAACCCTCGTCAGCGCCATTACCGGGGCGTCGGACAACGTCGTCAGCCAGCGTGCGCTCCGCAACGAGGGCGCGACCGAGGAGACCACATCATGAGCAACGACACACTCACGAACCCGGAATTGGACGAGCGGGTAACGCGGTCCGGGCCGATCCACACCCTGACCCGGCGCATGAAGGAAGGCCAGCTCGGCGTCATGCCGGTGATCTTGGCACTCATCGTGATCGTCATAGTGTTCCAATCGATCAACGGTAATTTCATCGCGCCGTCGAACCTGGTGAATTTGTCGACGACAGTTGCGTATATCGGCATTCTCGCGCTCAGCATCAATTTGATCCTTCTTCTTGGCGAGATCGATTTGTCGGTTGCCGCTTTGGGCGGGCTTGCCGCGTCGTTGATGGGGATTCTGCTGGTCAGAGACGGTCACGGGATCTTGTTCAGCCTTGTCACGTTGTTGTTGCTGGGTGTCATAGTCGGGTTGATCCAAGGCTGGTTCTTCGCTGTTGTCGGCATTCCGGCATTCGTCGTCACGCTTGCCGGCCTGCTTGCCTATATGGGGCTGACGCTCGTTGTCCTGGGCGAACAGAAAAACTTGTCGATGAGTGGCACGTTTGCTTCCGATCTGGCATCGTTCTATTTTCCGGCGATTTACGCCTACATCATGGGCGCAATTGTCGTCATTGTGTATTGCGTCGGCCAAGTAGTTGGACGGATCCGTCGGGCCAACGCCGGGTTGGAAGCGCCGTCGATCGTGTGGATCGGTATTCGCACAGCCGTACTGGCGTTCGTCATCTTTGCGTTCTTGATCATCGTCAACCAGGACTTCGGGTTGGCATTGCCGTTCGTGATGCTGATGGGAATCGCCATCATCCTCGACCTGACCCTTCGCAAGACGAAGTACGGACGTTCGGTGTACGCCGTCGGCGGCAACGTCGAGGCGGCGAGGCGCTCGGGGATCCGGGTCACGTGGATTCGAATCAGCATTTTCATGCTGGCGGGCGGGCTTGCGGCGGTATTCGGGCTGGTGAAGGCGGGCGTCACGACGAACGCCGGCTCGACGCTCGTCACGACGACCGACTTGTTGAATGCCATCGCGGCAGCCGTGATCGGCGGCACGTCGCTCTTCGGTGGCCGTGGGCACGCATGGGCGCCGATCCTCGGCGCGCTCGTCGTCGGATCGATCAACAACGGTCTGTATCTGATCGGATTCAGTTCGGCAGGTCAGCAGATCACCACGGCGATTGTGCTGCTGGCAGCCGTGATACTCGATGCTCTCTCCCGTCGCGGGCAGCGCAACGTGGGCAGGGGCGGCTGATCCGGGCCGCGATGCCGTGAAGAGGGGCGCCGGACGCGCAGGTCTGCTGCGAGTCCGGCGCCCCTCAATCGGTTAGTATCGGATAGGCGTGAAGTCGCAACGTTCCGACAGCTTGGCTGTGGTTTCGATGCAACGGCGCCACAGGCCCCTGTAGCTCAGCTGGTTAGAGCAGCGGACTCATAATCCGTGGGTCGCGGGTTCAAGCCCCGCCGGGGGCACGGCTGTAAAGCTGTGACCAGGGAAAAGGTTCTGGATGTGGCTCTAACGGTGATCCGAGCGGAACGAAAACCCACGTTTACCCCACGTTTTGAAATCAAATCGATGCAAAACACTGCCAAAGCGTGGGGTGTGTTCGCTGGGCGATCGGCTGCCGATGGATGAGCTTTGCTGGGCGTGTTCGGGCCGTCGTCAGTGGGTGTAGGTGCAAAACGAGCGGTGTTCCTCGCCGTGTCCCCGAAGCTGACGGAAAAACCCGGTCACCCACGAGCGGCACCCGGGATTACACGCGAGTCACAAGCTATCGACTCGGTTCGACGAAACCTTGCAAGATCCCTCGGCTATCTGGGGCGATATCCGGCCGAGCCACATAATAAGTACTTGTAGTCATTTCGTTGGAATGGCCAAGCTGCAGGGAGCTATCGCGCAGGCCGGTATTCGATTCGATCACAGTAGCAACGGTTTTTCGAAAAGTATGTCCGGTCACCCAATCAAAACCGGCCGCTGTCCGGATTTGTCGCCAGAGTCGATTGAAATTCTGGGGCGGTATGAAGTTGCCATTGCGCGATGCGATAACCGGGCGTGACACTCTGTCGTCCTCAACCACGGTTTGACGACGCGATTCAAGACGTCAATTGCGAAGGTCGGAAAAAGAAGAGTTCGGTGCGACTTCCTGGTTTTACCGAACGGTTGCCGAGCCAGCCTGCCATTTTCACCGTAGATGAGCGTTCCGCTGATCGTCACAGTGGGCGTCTCCGCGTCGAGGTTGACGTCTTTCCAACGAATACCGAGTAGTTCGCCCATACGCGCTCCGGTTGCTAAGGCTAGATCGACGACATCCATCGGAAAGTAGTCGAGTGGCCCTCCCAAGATCGCGCGGGCTTCGCACCGTCCACGCGTCGCGTCTCGTATGCGCGCAACCTCTACTGCGGTAAGCGCCCGTACGTGTTCCTTCTGCCGAACAGGGATCCGAGCCTCGCGCACCGGGTTGAACGCGATCACGCCATGACGGACCGCCCGTCCCAGGGACAGTGAGAGTAGCGTGCGCGCCGTTTTCATCTGACCGGGTCGGGTTGACGCTAAGTTCTGCAGGAAAGTTTCTATGCGGCCTGTCGTGCACTCGGCGATAGTTAGTTTGCCGAGTTTCGGAATAACGTGTTCGTACGCGACGCGTCTATATGTCACCAATGTCTGCGGTCGAATACGCGTGTCGGCGGACTCCGCATCAAGCAGTTGCTCAACGGCTGTCGTCATTCGAGTGTTGGCTGCAACTTCACGGCCTGCGGCCGAACCAGCTAATGATTCGACTTTTTCGGTCAATGCGCGCACGGCAGCCGTTTGGGACTGGCGGACGGCTTCGAGCTGTCGCACCACCCCGGATAAGTCGCGATAGCGCACTCGCGCGCGAGCCTTTCCATCGTTGCGCAATTTTGTAGTGATTCCCCAGTGCCCTGGGGCGAGTGTTGGTCGAGGCAAAGTCGTCCTCCTATTGAGCGGCGTTTCAACGGTGGCTAGCGGTGAATGTTCGCGCCGGGCATTCTGCCGCGCAACTCACTCTCGGAAGAGCGAACGGCTATTCTTCGACGTGCTCTGCAATCCACTCTTCAACGTCTTCCCAGCGGTAGCGGACGTTGCCACCAACTCGTACAGCTTTGGGCCCGAGCTTGCGCGTACGCCAGGCGTATAGTGTCGCTTTCGGTTTCGAAAGGTAGGCAGCAAGATCGTCGACAGTCAGCAGTGGGTGGATGGTCATGGACTCTCGTAATGTCTGCATACTGGGATCTATGCGCCGGTCCTGATTCGAGGTCGGCATATAGCTTTCAGTCGCTTTCAACGACCGTAATCTGTTGCGTACACGTGCGTGACGGTCACCAGTTTCGCTACAAGGTCGCCTTGCGCTTTTAATCTGCTCGGATTAGATCCTCGACGCTCGAGTTCAACGCTTCGGCGATGGCTCCCAGCACGTCTATGCGCGGGGAGGTTCGGATAGCTTCGGTCCGGTTAATCGTCTTCCGCTCGACACCGGCGAGCTTTGCCAACTGTTCTTGCGACAGTCCGGCTTCGATGCGTCGCGCACGAATATTTGCTGCCACACGCTCGCGAATCTTCGGGTGACGCATGTCTACCTTCCTGAACGTCGACGCCCAGTTACGCTGGCCGACCCTCGCGGAGGCCCGCCAAATAGTCTGCCATCGTAGTCGCAGAGTCGAGAACATCAGTGGCGTCGCGCACCACCCGCTCGGCTTCACAGAAGCTTCTATATCTGTCAACTCGATTGTGGTGTTGCTGCGGCTGCATTGAGTTGCCGGTAAATGCTTCGGGCTAGGTACCGTTTAAGGACACGACGGATCTCGCGGTCTGATTTGTCTTCTCGGCGTCGTCTTTGCGCGTAGTCACGGGTCGTGGGGTCGTGGACCATGCGGACCATTGCCATGACGTTGAGTGCGCGGTTGAGTTTGCGGTCTCCGCCTCGATTGAGTCGGTATCGTATGGTTTTACCAGACGAGGCTGGTATGGGGCTGGCACCGGCGATGGCAGCGTATGCGGCTTCGCTTTTGATTCGGCCCGGGTGTGACCACGCGACGAGGGTGGTCGCGGCGGTGACCGGGCCGATCCCTGTGTAGTTGACGAGGCCGGCGGCTGGACTATCAGCGACGAGGTCTCGAATTCGTGCGTCGTTGGTCTTCAGATCACCGTCGCAGTCGAAGATCCGTTTGGCCAGGCGGATTGCTTCAGCGCGGGCCGTGGCGATTGCGATGTCGTCGCGCTGCCGGGCGCGCCAGCCGGCGATCTCGGCGATGGTTTGGTGGTTGAGTGCGCGCCTTGCGTCGATGCCAAGGTCGGTGGTGCGGGCTAGAGCGGTGAGCGCGTTGATCGCGCGCGTACGTTCGCGGCCGATCTCATCGCGTGCGGTCAGCAGAACCTGCAGGGCGGCACGGTTACCTTCATCGAGTCGAGGCTCGCGCAGTCGGGCCTCTGGCAGCGGCAGCACGGCTACGGCGATCCGGGCAGCATCGACGGGATCGGACTTACCGATGCCGCGTCGGCTGCGGTTACTCATGCGAGCGGCTTCGACGACGCGGTAACCGGTGTCCGCAACGGTTCGGGCTAGTCCAGCACCGTAACTGCCGATTCCCTCGATGACCCAAAGGGCCGCCATGTCGCCGCCGGTGCGGCGTGCGGCCCAGGCGATCGCCCTGTTCATCCCAGCCGTAGTGGTCGGGAATGTCTGAGCGTCCACGTGCTGGTTGTCAGCAGTGATGATGGCGTAGGTGTGGGTGGCGGCGTGGGTGTCGACGCCGATGACGTACGAGTACGTCTGTGCGACTATCGTGTCCATAGTGATCTGATTCCCTTCCATACGACGGACCGTTTCTGGTCACTATCGGCCGGCAGCCGGGCTCGGAGGGATTCACTTCAGGGCAAAACTGTGATGAGTCACGACTGTGTATGCGTCGGACATGCTTCTGATCAAGCCACTGAAATGGACCGGGCTGGCGTCGGCCGCCCCGTCGTAGTCGGACAGTTCATAGGAAAGGCACCCAGAGGGGCCAGTTTTGTCATGAGTCACGGCCGCGACGACGCGTCCAACAACCTACCCGGCCAGCCGGTCCCGGACCAGCCACCAATAAGACTCACAGTTTTGTCAACTTTTTTCCGGCCAAAAGAGCGCTAATTTTCCGGCCAGTGTGGCGGGTTTTCCTGCCGTTTGAGCAGTTGGGCTAGGTTGGCGGGTTTTTGGGCTCGGGGTTGTTGGCGGCTTGGTGGTTGTCGATGCTGGCGCTGGTGGTCCATCCTGCGTCGGGGTCGAGGAAGTCCTTGGGCCAGGGTGCGGGGCGGCCGGTGTGGTCCCACCAGCCGGTTTCACCGCCGTGGGCGAGGATGTCGAGGTCTTCGTCGCGGCTGCGTGCGTATGGGTGCCATCGACGGGCGGCATCGTCCATTGGGGGTCCTTCCTTCGCGCCGGGCGCGGTGCGGTCCGGCTCGGTGGGTTGTGGGGTTTCATTTCATGAGGGCGTGGTTGACTCGGTATGACTGGCCGCGGAACTGTAAGAGTCTGCCGTGATGGACGATACGGTCGATGATGGCCGCGGCCATGTTGTCATCGCCGAACACGGTTCCCCACCGGGAGAACTCGAGGTTCGTGGTGATAATCAAGCTGCGTTTTTCGTAACTGTCGGCGATGATCTGGAATAGGAGCCTGGCTCCTTCGGTATCGATCGGCAGGTATCCGAATTCATCGATAACGAGGAGCTGGTTGCGTGCCAGTGCGGCGAGTTCCTTGTCGAGCCGGTCGTCGTCCTTGGCCCGGCGTAGCCGGGCCACGAGTGACGAGGTTGTGAAAAATCGTGCCGGGATGCCCTGCCGGCACGCGGTGGCGGCAAGGGCGGTGGCGAGGTGTGTTTTGCCGGTGCCGACGTCGCCGTAGAGGACGAGGTCTTGGGCCTGGTCGATGAAGTCCAGCGTAGTGAGGGCTCCGCGGCCGTAGTCGTCGGGGAATTTCACCGTGGTCCAGTCGTAGCCGTCCAGGCTCTTACGGGCCGGCAGCTGGGCGTCTTTCAGGAGGCGTTGTCTGCGGGACTCGGCCCGGGTGTTGGGCGTCAGGTTGTGTGCCGGTGGTGGCGTCGTGATTGATGCCGGTGATGGTTTTCGCGTGTAGGGGTTGATTTGTGGCCGTCGGCGGCATCAGATTGACGATGACGATATAGGCGAGCGGCCCGGCGTGTGTCTGTGGAAAGTCCACGCTGTGGGCCGCTCTAACGCGAAAAGGCCGCGCTGTTGCTTACGGTAAATCACGATCTGAAGACTGTCGAACGCGATCTAGAACACGGCCGTCTACCGTGTCCGGGGTGTGGTGGCAGGCTCCGTGGTTGGGGGTGGGCACGGGCCCGGATAATCCGCGCACGCGCGGGCAACCGGCGGGTGCGTCCGCGTCGGGCACGGTGTGCCGGTTGCCTGGCAACTCACGTCCTCTTAACCGTCTCACTGGCCGCCCGGCGGGCTGATAGCGCCGCAGTCATCGCGTCCGCGATCGAAAACAAGATCATCCACGCACACGGCCACCGGCGAATCGCTGCAACTATCGGTCGTCCCGCGTCGACTGTTCGTGGCTGGCTACGCGCTTTTACGGCGTGCGCTGATGCGATCACGGACCGATTCACTCGTCTGATCGTCCGGCATTCCCCGGACGCCGCTGGTATCTGGCCGGCCCCGGCATCGTCGCCGGCCGGCGCAGCCTTATCGGCGTTGATGGGATACGCGGCCGGGCTCGGTGATCGTTTCGGCGTCGGCACGCTGACGTGGATCCGGGCGGGAATCGCCGCTTGCCACGGCCGGCTCTTCACGGCCGGGTTCTGGACCCGACCGCCAACACGAACAGGCTCTTCCACAACCAGTGGGCCGGCGGGCAGCCTGGTGTAAGCGCCGGCCCGGATACGAATCGGCCGGCGTTTTCACCTCTCCCGTATGGAATTTAAAGGAGCGCTCTATGGCTGATTCACGTGAATATGCTGCCCGGAAAGACCGGGCAGAAAAGACCGCGCTATTTCGCTACCACCTCATCCGCGACGCCGCCGACGAACACGTCACCACGCGTCAACGCGGCCCAATGGTCCGTGCCCTCGCCGAGCAAACACACGCTGGCCCGTTCGGCGAACAGGTCCGCGTGTCGAAAGACACGTCCGGTTATGGCGGATCGGCGGGTTCGACGCGCTCAAACCCAAACCCCGCGCGCAAGTACCAGTCACCCCGGCCAGCGTGCTGGCCCTGGCCGCGACGCTAAAACGTGAACGACCCGCCCGCACCGCCGCCCAGATCCGCCGGATCATGGCCGACACGCTCGGCGATGCGCCCAGCGAATCGACCCTGCTACGGCACTTCCGCACCCTCGACATTCCAACCGGCACCCGGGAAGTATTCGGCCGGTTCGAAGCCGACTACCCGAACGAGCTCTGGGTCGGCGACGGCCTCCACGGGCCACGTATCGGCGGCCGGAAAACATACCTATTCGCGTTCCTCGACGACCATTCCCGCCTGATCGTCACCGGCCGCTGGGCCTTCGCGGAAGACTCCGTACGCCTGTCCGCGGCCCTACGCCCGGCCCTGCAATCCCGCGGAATCCCCGGCACTGTCTACGTTGATAACGGTTCTGCTTTTGCCGATGAATCCCTCGCACGCACGTGTGCCCGGCTCGGTATCCGCCTGACGCACTCCAAGCCTTATCGACCCCAAGGACGCGGGAAGATTGAACGGTTCTTCAATACCGTCACCTCGCAATTCCTCACCGAAATTACCCCGACCGGCGCGAACAAGACCGACGACATCACCCCAGCCGGCACTGGCAGTACTCCTTCATTGTCGGGCACTACCGTCTCGTCGATCGACGAACTCAACGCGCTTTTCATGTCCTGGGTCGAAGTCGTCTACCACCAGAGCATCCACTCGACGACCGGACAAACCCCGATCGACCGGTGGACGGCCGGCTGGACACACCGCCAACCCGACCGGCGCCACCCAGACGTCATCGTCGAAGCGTTCCGCTGGTCGGCAACACGCACCGTGACGAAATCCGCGACCGTGTCGCTGCAATCAAACACGTATCAAGTCGACCCTCTCCTCGTCGGTCAACGCATCGAACTGACCTACGACCCGTTCGACTTGACCGGGCCCATCGCCGTGCAAGCAGTCGGCGTGCCCGCCGGCGAAGCCGTGCTCAGTGAAATCCGCCGCCACGTCCACCACAAAGCCGCCCGCGCCGCAGCAGACGCCGATACCGGCGCGGTCAACGTCACCTCCGGGATCGACTACCTTCGCATGGTCGAAACCCGCCACAAGGACACGATCACCGCGGCCCCGATCCACTACCACCATGCCATCGACAACACCGAGCCAGCCGCCGATACCGCGCCAGCTGTCGGACAAGCCACCACCACCGATGAACTAGCGACGAAAGAGGAAAACCGTTGAGTATCGACCGCTTGCAAACCCACTACGGATTCACCCGGATGCCCTTCAACCGCAACATTCCCAGCCAGGCCCTGCACGCCCACCCCTCACACCGGGAAGCGATCGCACGAATCGAATGGTGCGTCGACCAACACCAACTCGGCGTCATCACCGGCGAAGTCGGCGCCGGCAAAACCGTCGCCGCCCGCGCAGCACTCGACGCGCTCGAACCAGCCCGGCATCAGATCATCTACATTCCCGACCCCACCATCGGCCTACGCGGCATCTACACCCAGATCGTCACCGCGCTCGGCGGAACTCCCGCGTTCTACTCCGGCGTCCTGGCCACCCAAGCCGCCTCACTGCTAGCCGGAGAACTCGACGAACGAGCCCGGCTACCGGTCATCGTCATCGACGAAGCCCACCTCCTGGCCAACACCGAACTCGAAGCCCTGCGCATGCTCACCAACACCGACATGGACACCAACAGCCACTTCGCGCTCCTCCTCATCGGCCAACCCACCCTACGACGCAGGCTGAAACTCGCAGTGCTGGCCGCCCTCGACCAGAGGATCTCAACCCGATACTCGATCACCGGCATGAATCCAGCCGACACCAACAGCTACATCCACGCGCACCTGAAATACGCCGGCAGGACCGACACGCTATTCTCCGACGACGCGATCACCACGATCCACCACGCCTCCCGCGGACACCCACGAGCGATCAACAACCTCGCCGTCGCCTCCCTGATCGCGACCTACGCGGCCGGAAAAGCCATCGTCGACCAGACCGCAGCACAATCCGCCATCACCGAAAACAGTGAATAACATGTCCACGTCACCATGACGACCAACACGTCACCACGACGACAAACGCCCCGCCAGGACACTCTGACGGGGCGTTTTCACGCACCCGACACCGGCAATCAACGCGACGCCGCCATCGTCAAATAACGCGACAGATAACACCCATGCACGCTTGGTGAACCAGCGCGACCTCGGGCTCACGCCGCGCATGCGGACCAGCCCCCACCCCCAGTGGTCCTGGTTTGAAACCACCATCGGTGAGAACGCTCTCGCCATATCACCCCGGCAGGTAGCCGAGTCCATCCACACTCTGCTGTTGATGGCCACACGAACTTCCGATTCACGCCACCTTAAGGAGACGCTCTCATGACAACTATCTTCAGCATCCGCATGATCACCATCGACTGCCACGATCCCTCCCGCCTCACCGCTTTCTGGTCCCAGGCGACCGGTTGCCCCGTAGTAGCCGACTACGGCGACTTCGTCATGGTCGGCTCCGTCCCGACGCTCGGATTCCAGCGCGTCCCCGACCCAACGCCCGGCAAGTACCGTATCCATTTCGATGGGGGTGGGGCCGACCGTGAAGTCCGTGTTCATCAGCTCTGCGCGCTGGGTGCCACCGAACACGAAACCCGTAGCATCCCGGGTCTGACCTGGACCGTCATGACCGATCCGGAGGGCAACTACTTCTGCGTCGGCAATCCCGGGACCGACTAATCGGGGTGCACCCCAACGCCGCGCTGACCCCGCGCCACCGCCTGAAAGTTGCCCAACTCGTCGTCGATGATGGCTGGCCGATCAGCGAGGTCGCCGCTCGTTTCCAGGTCTCTTTGCCCACCGTCAAACGCTGGGCTGATCGCTTTCGGGCAGGTGAACCGATGCAAGACCGCTCGTCGCGCCCGCACTACTCGCCGAACAAGAGCAGCATCAAGACCCCACGACGATGTATCAGCCTGCGCCTACGCCTACGGGAAGGGCCGGTGCAGCTGGCCTGCCGACTGGGCCTCGCTCCGTCGACGGTTCATCGCATCCTCAGCAGCGTGCGGTTGAACCGGCTGTCGCACATCGACCGAGCCACAGGGGAGCCGATTCGACGCTACGAGCACGACCACCCCGGCGCGATGTTGCACGTCGATGTGAAGAAACTCGGCAACATCCCGGACGGCGGAAGCTGGCGTTACGTCGGGCGCCAACAGGGCGAGAAGAACCGAGCAGCCACCCAAGACAAGCCCAGGAACGCGCACCACAATCCGTTGATGGGCAAGGCCTTCGTCCACACAGTCATCGACGACAACTCCCGCGTCGCCTACGCCGAGATCCACGACGACGAAACAGCCCTCACCGCCACTGCTGTCCTTTTCCGGGCGGTCGAGTGGTTCAATCAGCGCGGCATCGTTATCGAGCGAGTCCTGTCCGACAACGGCGGTGCCTACCGCTCACACCTGTGGCGGGACACCTGCGCCGAGCTCGGCATCAAGCACAAACGCACGCGCCCGTATCGGCCGCAAACCAACGGCAAGGTCGAGAGGTTCCACCGCACCCTGGCTGATGGCTGGGCCTACGCCCGGTGCTACACCAGTGAGGCTGAGCGCCGAGGGGAGCTGGACGGCTGGCTGCACTACTACAACCATCACCGTCCACATACGGCCTGCAATAACCAACTTCCGTTCTCACGACGGGACTGTACGTTCAACGGTGTAACTCCGATTCTGGAGGAACATGATGAGTACACAGGTTGAGTCGGCCGTTGAGGCCCCAGTGGAAGAGGTGCAGGTGCCGACAACGGACATATCGCCGGTCGTGGATCAGTCGCTGGTCGCGCAGCTCGTTGGAGAGGCGCGGGCGCAGGGTGTCGCGATCGACGGGGAGGGTGGGCTGCTCGCGCTGCTCACGAAATTGGTGGTCGAGTCGGCGCTCGAAGGTGAACTGACCGCGCACCTGGGCTACGAGAAACACGAGCGGGCCGAGGTGGGTAACGCTCGAAATGGGGCACGGCCCAAGACGGTGCTGACCAAGGCGGGGCCGATCGAGATCGAGGTGCCGCGAGACCGTATCGGCGCGTTCGACCCGGTGACTGTCGCGAAGCGGCAGCGCCGTTTGGGGTCGATCGAGGACGTCGTGTTGTCGTTATCGGCGCGGGGAATGACGCGCGGAGACATCGCCGCGCACCTGGCCGATGTGTATGGGTCGGAGGTGTCGAAGACGACGATCTCCACGATCACCGACAAGGTCCTCGATGGCATGTCGGAGTGGCAGAACCGTCCCCTGGACCCGGTATACCCGGTAGTGTTCATCGACGCGATCCACGTGCAAATCCGAGACGGGCAGGTCGCGAATCGGCCCATCTACGTCGCTCTCGCCGTCACCGCTGAGGGGAACCGGGACATCCTCGGGCTGTGGGCCGGCGACGGTGGCGAGGGCGCGAAATACTGGCTGCAGGTCCTCACCGAGATCAAGAACCGGGGCGTCCAAGACGTCCTCATGGTTGTCTGCGACGGGCTCAAAGGCCTGCCTGATTCGGTGAACACGGTCTGGGCAGACACGATCGTACAGACCTGCATCGTGCATCTGATGCGGAACAGCTTCAAGTACTCCGCCCGCCAGGACTGGGATGCGATCAGCCGGGCACTGAAGCCTGTCTACCAGGCTGTGACCGTCGACGAGGCAGAGGAACGCTTCCTCGAGTTCGCCGAGGAATGGGGCACCAAGTACCCCGCGGTCGTCAAGCTGTGGGAGAACGCGTGGGCCGAGTTCGTCCCGTTCCTGCAGTTCGACCGGGAGATTCGTCGGATCGTGTGCACCACGAACGCGATCGAGTCCGTGAACGCGCGGATCCGTAAGGCCGTGCGCGCCCGCGGGCACTTCCCGACCGAACAGGCCGCACTCAAATGCGTCTACCTCGCAGTGATGGCACTCGACCCCACAGGGAAGGGCAGAGCCCGGTGGACCCAACGATGGAAAGGCGCGCTTAACGCGTTCGACATCACATTCAATGGCCGGCTGTCCGCCCACAGCCACTAACCCGAGATACACCGAAAACTTGACAGTCCCCTCACGACTGATCAACGTCTGTTGGGCGTCAGGTTGTGGGCCGGTGGTGGCGTCGTACAACGGGTGGGCGTGGCGGTTGGGCACTGCACTTGTCTTCGTCTCCCTGGTGTCAGCTGTGTTCGGGGCTGAAGGCGGCAAAGCCAACGGGACCAAAAGTTTCGTGTCGGAACGTGGGCGGGCCGCGATCCGCTCGGCCAGGGCCAGCGTCGTCGCCTCAAGGTCGGCTCGGGAGGCGATCCGGCTGACCATGCCCACCTGTTTGGCCTCCCCTGCAGTAAGCGGCTCACCAGTGAACAACAGTTCCTTGGTGCGGCGGGCGCCGAACTCCCATGGGTGCATGAACAGCTCGACGGCGCTCACGCCGAACGCCGTGACCGGGTCGGCGAACAGCGCGTCGTCGCTTGCCACGATCAGATCTGCGGGCCATGCGATCATCATGCCGCCCGCGAACACCTTTCCCTGGACGGCGGCGATGGTTGGTTTGGGGAAGTTGCGCCAGCGCCAGTGCAGTTCCAGGAAGACTTCGGTTCCCCAAGCCATGTCGCGCTCGACACCTTCGCGACCAAAGCCACCCTCCAGCGTTACCTGGTCCATCCCGTCTGTGCTGAAGAGGGCTTCGACGTCGTGCCCGAGCGAGAGGTCCTGGCCCTCCGCGGCGATCACGAATACAAAGATGCCGTCGTCCGCGGCAGCGCGCTTGTACGCGTCGTCGAGTTGATAGAAAAGCTGGACGTCCACCAGGTTGCCCGCCTCGGATCGAGTTAGCGTCGCGCGGGCGATCCCCTCGATCGGTACGTCATAGGTCACACGGTCGCCGAGCTTCATCGGCTCCGGCAGATTACTGTTGGTCATTTCGCCCTCCGGAACAGAGCCGTGAACGCCAAAGCGCCGTCCGGGTTGATACCTCATCTGGTGTAGCAGCATGGAGAGGATATATCAACTCAATTTATCTAATGGAAAGCATTTTCGGCCACGAAAGGCCATAAGGCGCCATTCGAGATCAGGGAGGATGTGTCAACTGGATGGTTAGGATAAGAGACATGGGAAACGACGAGCTCACCGAACGTGAGCGAGCAGCGTGGCAGATATCGATCCGAATGCTGGAGGCGTTGCGCAGCCGGCTGGAGCAGCAACTCCAGGCTGACAGCGGTCTCTCGCTGGCCGACTACAGCGTGCTCTCTGTGCTCTCGGAAGCTCCGGGCGGGCGACTGCGCCTCTACGAGCTCTGCCGAGAAGTCCGCTGGGAAAAGAGCCGACTGCATCACCAACTCACGCGCATGGCGAAACGTGACCTCGTCGACCGGGAGCGGCGCGGCTCACGTGGCATTGAGGCGGCGATCACCGCGCACGGGTTCGCGGTCATTCGGGAGGCGGCGCCGGGCCACGCCGGCGCGGTGCGCCAGCTATTCGTAAACCCCGTCTCTCCAGCGGATCTGGAGCAGTTCGCAGAGACAGCGAACAGCATTCTGCGAAATCTCGACACGGGCCAGTAGCGCGGCAATGCGGCATCGACTGTGGCGTGCCATACCGGCCCGTCCGCACTGCATCCACCGTGACTCCGGACGATTGAGTTGACACATCATCTCAACACTTCTAGCCTGGTGATGTATCAACTCAGTGTGCTCGCCTTAGTCGAACCTTGGCGCGCAGGAAGATTAGGAACGGAGACGTATGTATCAACCCAAGACCGCCGTCATCTACTACAGTTCCACGGGGAATGTCCACCGGTTGGCCGAGGCCGCGATTGAAGGCGCGGAGAAAGCCGGCGCTGAAACAAGACTGCGCAAGGTCCGAGAGTTGGCGCCAGAAGCGGCTATTTCTGCCAGCGACGCATGGAGCGCCCACGTGGAAGCCACCACCGACGTCCCGACCGCCGAGGTGGAGGACTTGGTGTGGGCGGATGTGGTGATCTTCGGTGCGCCGACACGCTACGGCAATGTTCCCTCGCAGTTCCAGCAGTTCCTCGATCTCACCGGTCCGGTATGGGCTGCGGGCAAGCTGGCCGACAAGGTGTACTCGGCGTTCACGTCGAGCCAGACGCTCCACGGTGGCCAGGAGTCCACGTTGCTTTCGTTGTACACGACCATGTACCACTGGGGTGGCATCGTCGTTCCTCCCGGATTCACCGACCCGATCACGTTCCAGTCCGGCAATCCGTACGGCGCGTCGCATGTGTCTGGCGGAGGCGACTTCCCCGGCGAGATTGACTTGGAGGCAGCGCGTTACCAGGCAAACCGTGCGGTCGATATGGCCGCCGCGCTGGCCAAAGGCTTCAGCCCGGCCGCGATGTGATGAGAAGGAACGACTATCCTCGATTTTTCATCCGGAGCGGGCTGGGATGCGCGTGGTGACGTGAAAGGGTGCTCCTGACCTGGGAACAATAGTGATTGTTTAGGTCACAGTCTTGCCAAGTCGAAGGAGCACCCGTTCGGTGACCACTTTACCGACTGTTTTTCCGTCACTCGATTACGCTGCCACGACACGGTCTGTCAAGTCATGGCCACGATCCGGAACATGACGATCAGCCTATTGCGACTGGCTGGTTGGACCAGCATCGCGGCCGGGCTATGACATCACGCCCGCAACTCCAGTCGGCCCGCTGACCTCATCCTGGCCACATGAAACCGACTTTGCCGATCCCCTGCGGTGGTCACCGATCGAGGCATTCCTCCACACTGGCATCACCAACGCCGGCACCGAAGGCAACAACCGGCTCATCAAAGACGTCAAACGCGTCGCCTGCGGCTTCCGGAACCCCACCAACCAACGCCGCCGAGTACGCTGCCGCTGCACCGGGAAACACCGGGCCGCAACAGCAACATCAACCAAGATGCCCGGTTAAAGCCGAAGAGCCGGAATACCGTCCAGGATCGGAGACAAGAATCGTGACTAGTCCCAGCCCGGCCGACGTGATGATGCAGATGATCGGTGGGTTCCAGGTCTCGCAGGCCGTGTATGTGGCCGCGAAACTCGACGTCCCCACCGTACTCGGCGACGGCCCCATGACGGTCCGGGACCTTGCCGGCTGCTGCGGCGCCCAAGAGCCACAGTTGCGGCGACTGATCCGGACCCTGACGTCATTGGGCCTGTTCACGATGGACAACGAGACGGTTTCTCTTTCCCCGCTTGGCGCAACGCTGTCACGGACTGAACCAGAGTCGTTGTATGGTCTGGCCTGCATGTGGATGGAGACGCACTACGGCCCGTTCAGTGAACTGCTGCACACGCTGCGCACCGGCGAACCGGGTGCGGACAAATTCTACGGAAAGCCGTTCTTCGACTGGGCGGCCGAGGACGCACACCGGACCGAGCAGTTCAGCGGTGCGATGCGCGCCATCACCGAAGTCCTGCGGAAGGGCATGTTCGACGGATACCAGCCACCGGCCGGGGACGTTGTTGCCGACATCGGCGCGGCCGACGGCAGCGTCCTCATCGATCTGCTCGAGAAGGACCGTGAGCTGCGGGGCATCGCCTTCGACCTGCCGTCCGTACGAGCGGACACCGTCCGTAGCGTCGCCGCGCACGGATACCAGGACCGGATCGAGGTCGTCGCCGGTGACTTTTTCTCCCAAGTTCCGACGGCGCAGATCTACCTGCTCAGCTACATCCTGCACGACTGGGACGACGACTCCTGCGCACGCATCCTGCAGTCGGTCGCTGAGGCCGGGGGGCCGGGCGCGCGATTGCTCATCGTGGAGACGGTTGTCCCGGACAACAGCGACCCGCACCTGTCGAAGATGATTGACCTGACCATGCTCGGCGTCGTGACAGGGCAGGAACGATCCGCGGCCGATTACGTCGCGCTGCTGGATTGTGCCGGCATCACTCTTGATCGAATTGTCGCCACGAGTACTGCGTTCTCGATCATCGAGGCGACTGTCCGGGATCCCCGGAACGTCGAGATCTCGTCGGCGTCGACGCAACCGACCAACCGGATGCTGACCAAGTAAATCAACGAAATCGAGCGACACACCATCAACCTTTCGTAGGAGTCTCGATGACACACGAACCCGCAGTGCCGCGAACCACCGCCGGCCCTCTGTTCGCCGATACCGGCCTTAAACTCGGCGTGTTCGGACTGAACGTCAGCTCGGCCGGCGCGGTGACCGCCGCTGCCGAACGGCACGAGATCGACTGGGACCAAAACGTCCGAGTTGTCCAGCAGGCGGAGAACGCAGGCTTCGAGGCCGTCATCCCGTTTTCCCGTTGGCGTGGTTTTGAGGGTCGTACCAACCCGTGGGGCCAGAGCTTTGACCCCTACACCTGGTCTGCGGCCCTGGCCGCGCTGACCAGTCGGATCACTTTGTTCGCCACGTCGCATTGCTTGACGGTGTCCCCGGTCATGGCCGCCAAGCAGATCGCCACCATTGATGCCATCTCCGGGGGCCGCATTGGACTGAACGTCGTTGCGGGCTGGTTCGCCAAAGAGCTGGCCATGTTCGGGGTAGAGACCCTCGGTCACGACGACCGGTACAGCTACAGCGAGGAGTGGCTCGAGATCGTGCTACGCCTGTGGGCGGATGGAGACGACTTCGACTATGAGGGTCACTGGCTGAGTGTGGCAGCCGGCTACAGCAGGCCAGGACCAGTCCAGCATCCACACCCACCGATCATGAATGCCGCCTTTTCAGACCGGGGGCACCGGTTTGCCGCCCGCTATGCCGACCTGTCGTTCGTGTCGGCATTCGACGCATCCGACGCCGCCGCAAAGGTCCGCAACATCCGCGAGATGGCCACCGGCTTCGGGCGCGAACATTCGGTATGGGTTGCCGCATCCGTAGTCTGTGCAGACACCGAGCAAGAAGCCCACGACCTCGTCCGGCGATGGTCGGGGATCGACGCCGACGAGGTCGCAGTGCGGAACGCGATCGATTGGACCATGGGCGGCACCCGCATGCCGCCCGAGCAGCACCGCCAACTTGCAGGTGCGGTGGCCTCGACCATGGCCGGTTATCCGCTCATCGGAACAGCAGAACGCATCTCCGAAGCGTTGGCGCAGCTAAGTGCGGCAGGAATCGACGGTGTCGCGCTGACCATGATGAACTACGAGGCCGGGGTGCCCCGCTTCATTGACGAAGTCCTGCCGATCTTGGAAAAGAATGGCGTTCGCCGGCCATCAGTCACGCAAAGCCCTCAAGGGAACATAGCGCCCGAGGGGCGATCGTGACTCCGAACCCAGGCTGCGAACTCTCATCCGCTCACCCACTCAACGTTCTCACTCCGTGCCATGTCCCTTTCAAACCTGGAGATCATCATCAGCGAACCATGGAGCAACCTTCTCACCGCCGACCGGCCGGCTGAGGTCGACGTCATCGTGGTCGGCGCCGGTAGTGCTGGGTCGGTGGTGGCCTCTCGACTCTCAGCAGACGAGTCTCGTCAAATCCTTGTGCTCGAGTCGGGGCCGGCCACACCGACATGGCAGAGCCGCACCCCGGGCACCGCGTTCGATGCCCTGAACGAGGAGACAGACCCTGTACTTGGCCCAGACTGCAGACACGGCATTCGCGGGCTGTGAAGGTCTCAGGAGCTCGGCGAGTCCTCGTCGGGGCGGAGTCTGGCCCAGATACGCGCTAGGTCCTGTAGGTCGTCATCGTCGAGCCGGTCAAAGAAGAGGCGACGCAGGTCCGCATGTTGCTGTCGCCATGCCTTGCGCAGGACAGTCCGGCCCTCTGGAGTCAGCACAGCAACGAAACCACGCTTGTCTTCTACAGTCTGATTGCGTTTGATGAGGCCTCGGCGCTCGAGCCTTTCCGCCAGGCGGGTGAAGCCACCGGAGGACATGAGGCGCTGCCTGGCGAGCTCAGACATGCGCATACCGTCACGTCCGGCCAGACCGAGCAAAGCCATGACGCCGTACTCCGCCATGCTGACGCCCAATGGAGCCAGCCCACCCTCAACTTCTCGCCAGACGCGGTCGTGGGTGTAGAGAAAGCCCTGCCATGCCTCGTTCTCCAGCTCAGTCAACCGCGGTGTAACCATGGTCCGAGTCTACCTCGACAGATGTCTGCACAGACAGATGGGAATATCTGTCTGCGCAGGCAACGTTACTTTGAAGGACGGCGTCAAAAGGAGTCGTCTTGAGCTCGAAGAGGGAGAACAAAATGTCCGACAACGAACGACCTGAATCCGCACCGATCGGCGATCGTGTGAGGTATGACGAGCCGACGCCAGGGGTGGCTCGGGCGACGCTGACACGTTCGGAGAACGGGAACCTGCAGGACGTGCGGCTCTTCTATCAACTTGACGCGGCATACAAGCGGGCAGCGGCCGACGACTCGGTCGCCGTGTTCGTGATCGCTGCGGAAGGCGACGATTTCTCGCTCGGCCACGACGTCGAAGCGTTGTTCAGCACTGAAGGCATGGATCAGGTCACGCTGGAAGGCGGATTCGGACGCGACGGGGTAGCGGGCGACCTGGCGTGGGAGACGGAGGTCTTCCTCGAGCTGCACTGGCGCTGGCGCAACTTCCCCAAGCCAGTCATTGCCGCGGTCCAGGGACGGGTCTTCGCGGGCGGCATGATGACGATGTGGCCTGCCGACCTGATCGTGGCTAGCGAGGACACGACCTTCGCAGACCCAGTGACCGGGTTCGGCATCAGCCACGTCGAGTTTTTCATGCATCCGTGGGAGTTCGGCGCCCGCAGGGCCAAGGAACTCCTCTTCACCGGGGAGGCCATGACGGCGACGGAAGCGAAGGAGATCGGCATGGTGACTCGCGTCGTTACGCGCGATGAACTGGAGTCCGCTACACTCACCCTCGCCGCGCGCATCGCAGCCCGTCCCGCTTTCGGCCTCCGGATGGCCAAGAAGTCCGTGAACCAAACGCTGGACATTCAGGGGCAGTGGAACGCGGTCCAGGCGGCGTTCTCGGTACACACGCTCGGCCACGCACACAGCCGCATCGCGCACGACGGCGCCTACATCGACCCTGCCGGCTTCGCCCTCACCCGCGATCTCTGGGGCCTCCCTGACACTGAGGTCTGATCTCGGCCAAGCGGTCGTCCCCACCACCTAGCACCCGGAGCCGATGGGCGTCGACAACCGCCCATCGGCTCCGGGCCCCAGATGAAAGAGACAAAGCATGAATGACACCGACACGACCCGCGTCGACCACGCGACCGATTCCACGAAGCGGTCCGCGTTCGAGATCGGACACATGACGTTCGTCGAGATCACCGCTGACCCCGTCACCGGCAGAATGCCGACTGGCCACCAGCGGTCCCGCGACACGATCGAACAGGCTCGGGTAGCAGACCAGGTCGGCCTCGACCTCTTCGCCGTGGGTGAGCACCACCGCACCGACTTCGTCGGGTCCGCCCCGCCGATGGTTCTGGCCGCGGCGGCCGAGGCGACCGAGAAGATCCGTCTGACCAGCTCCGTCACGGTGCTCGGCTCCGACGATCCAGTCCGGGTATGGGAGCAGTTCGCCACGCTCGACCAGTTCTCCGGCGGCCGCGCCGAGATCATCGCCGGACGCGGCTCCTACACAGAGTCGTTCCCCCTGTTCGGCTACGACCTGGCCGACTACGCCGACCTCTTCCGGGAGAAGCTCGATCTCCTGCTCCAGATCCGCGCACGAAACCCGATCACGTGGCGGGGCAGATTTCGACCCGACCTCGACAACGCCGACATCGGACCGCGTGCCGTCCAGGACCTGCTACCGATCTGGGTCGGCGTCGGCGGCACTCAGGCCTCGGCGATCAGTACCGGGCGACTCGGCCTGCCGATGGCGCTCGCTCTGCTGCTTGGCCCGATCACACTCCATAAGCAGGCCATCGAGCTGTACTGGCAGGCCGCCGCGCAGGCAGGCCACGACCCGGCGACGCTGCGCACGAGCATCAACCTGCACGGCTACGTCGGCCGCACCAGCCAGGGCGCACGGGATGTCATGTACCCGTACTTCGCCCAGGGGATGAAGGACAACAACCACCAGCGCGGCCGCGGCTTCACCATGCCGAGGACGGCATTCGACGCGCAGACCTCCCCGGCCGCCGGCCTCGTCGTCGGCAGCCCCCAGGAGGTGATCGACAAACTGCTCGCGTACCATGAAATCTACGGAATAGATCGATCCATGATTCAGATCGGCTTCGGCGGCATGCCACAGAGCGAGGTGCTGGAGGCGATCGAGCTGCTCGGCACCGAGGTCGCCCCGGTCGTTCGCCAGGAAGTCGCGGCACGGAAGGGGGATCTGGTATGACGACCAAGCTCGACAGCGCGCCGGCGACCTCAACCGGCGGTCCGGGTGGGGCGATACCTCGACGTGCACTGCGCATAGCCGTGGTCAACGGCAGCCCCAGCGAGAAATCCAAGACCATGGGGCTGGTCGACGTAGTGCTGCAGACCCTTGCCGGCATGCTCGCAGACGAAGACATCACAATCGAGCAGACCCGTGTTGATGTCTATCGCCTCGGCCCCGCTTTCACCGGCGCCCACGAGCGCGAGGTAATCGCACCCGAGATCGAGGACACTCTACGACAGGTTGAGCAGGCTGATCTGCTGATCGCCGCCACTCCAGTGTTCCGCGGGTCCTACACAGGGCAGTTCAAACACTTCTTCGACCTGGTCGACCAATACGCGCTCGCGAACAAACCCGTGCTCCTCGCCGCCACCGGGGGAGGTGAGCACCATGCACTAGTTCTTGAGCACGCGCTGCGCCCGCTGTTCGGGTTCTTCCAAGCGTTGACCCTGCCGGTCGCCGTCTTCGCCTCCTCAAGTGACTTCGACGGCACAACCCTGCTGACCCCACGGGTCTACGGTCGCATCGAGATGGCGATTACCGATGTTATCGGACTGCTCATTGCCCGAGCCACAGTCGGCTGACACAGTCCAATACCCACAGTTCCAGCCCTGCCCCGTGGCACTCGAGACCATTGTCGTGGATGCCGTCGCTCTGGTGGTATAAACCCCGGGACTCAACTAAACGGCCAGCAGACCCGGCCAAGCTCGATTCCGAACAGTGGGGTGGACCCTGTGGACTGGGCAGCCCACAGGGTCCACCCCAGGCATCCGCATGGCGTACTTGGTGCCGGAGCTTTCGAGGTATACGAGGCCTTCACGGCTAGCGATGGTGAGTGTGTCTCCGGTGAGTTGCTTATGAGCGTTAGCCTCGGTTTTTCACGAGGAGGGTCTCAGAGATCGGTGTGGTGACGCGAAAGGTGTTCCTAGTGAGTAGCCGGGGCACTTCCACTTTATCCAGCCCCAACACCGCCCCACTCGTCGCCGGATCAGGGCTAAAAGAGAAGGGGTTCGGTGCGATTAACGTGGCGACATGTCTGACCGCCTGGTCGCACGAAGGCAGGGTTCGCAACGAGGCGGCGTTCGCCTCTCTGGCTGGGGTGAATCCAATCCCGGCGTCGTCGGGGAACACGGTCAGGCATCGGCTGAATCGAGGCGGCGACAGGAGATTGAACAGCGCGCTCCACATGGCTGCGGTGACGCGGATGACCCACGATGCCGAAACCCGCGTATACGTGGAAAGGCGACGATCAGAAGGTCGTACCGATAAGGAAATCCGCCGTTGCATCAAGCGCTATCTGGCCCGCCGTATCTACAGGACGCTCAACGGCTCAGCCGAGATAATGAACGCGGCTTGACAGACTGTGAGTCTTATTGGTGGCTGGTCCGGGACCGGCTGGCCGGGTAGGTTGTTGGACGCGTCGTCGCGGCCGTGACTCATGACAAAACTGGCCCCTCTGGGTGCCTTTCCTATGAACTGTCCGACTACGACGGGGCGGCCGACGCCAGCCCGGTCCATTTCAGTGGCTTGATCAGAAGCATGTCCGACGCATACACAGTCGTGACTCATCACAGTTTTGCCCTGAAGTGAATCCCTCCGAGCCCGGCTGCCGGCCGATAGTGACCAGAAACGGTCCGTCGTATGGAAGGGAATCAGATCACTATGGACACGATAGTCGCACAGACGTACTCGTACGTCATCGGCGTCGACACCCACGCCGCCACCCACACCTACGCCATCATCACTGCTGACAACCAGCACGTGGACGCTCAGACATTCCCGACCACTACGGCTGGGATGAACAGGGCGATCGCCTGGGCCGCACGCCGCACCGGCGGCGACATGGCGGCCCTTTGGGTCATCGAGGGAATCGGCAGTTACGGTGCTGGACTAGCCCGAACCGTTGCGGACACCGGTTACCGCGTCGTCGAAGCCGCTCGCATGAGTAACCGCAGCCGACGCGGCATCGGTAAGTCCGATCCCGTCGATGCTGCCCGGATCGCCGTAGCCGTGCTGCCGCTGCCAGAGGCCCGACTGCGCGAGCCTCGACTCGATGAAGGTAACCGTGCCGCCCTGCAGGTTCTGCTGACCGCACGCGATGAGATCGGCCGCGAACGTACGCGCGCGATCAACGCGCTCACCGCTCTAGCCCGCACCACCGACCTTGGCATCGACGCAAGGCGCGCACTCAACCAC
Source organism: Spelaeicoccus albus (assembly GCF_013409065.1). Lineage (NCBI taxonomy): Bacteria > Bacillati > Actinomycetota > Actinomycetes > Micrococcales > Brevibacteriaceae > Spelaeicoccus > Spelaeicoccus albus. Next base: position 2,744,982 of record NZ_JACBZP010000001.1, read on the forward strand.
CAAACCATCGCCGAGATCGCCGGCTGGCGCGCCCGGCAGCGCGACGACATCGCAATCGCCACGGCCCGCGCTGAAGCAATCCGCCTGGCCAAACGGATCTTCGACTGCGACGGTGATCTGAAGACCAACGACGCACGAATTCGAGACCTCGTCGCTGATAGTCCAGCCGCCGGCCTCGTCAACTACACAGGGATCGGCCCGGTCACCGCCGCGACCACCCTCGTCGCGTGGTCACACCCGGGCCGAATCAAAAGCGAAGCCGCATACGCTGCCATCGCCGGTGCCAGCCCCATACCAGCCTCGTCTGGTAAAACCATACGATACCGACTCAATCGAGGCGGAGACCGCAAACTCAACCGCGCACTCAACGTCATGGCAATGGTCCGCATGGTCCACGACCCCACGACCCGTGACTACGCGCAAAGACGACGCCGAGAAGACAAATCAGACCGCGAGATCCGTCGTGTCCTTAAACGGTACCTAGCCCGAAGCATTTACCGGCAACTCAATGCAGCCGCAGCAACACCACAATCGAGTTGACAGATATAGAAGCTTCATAGAAGAGTCCACAGGCCCACACCGCGATCGGGAACCAGCCACCCATCAGCCGCTTAACCAACCTCACTGGTCAGTACATCTAGAGGCAGTTCGCGCCCACTCCAGAATCGAGATACCTCTGGCGCTCGAGTCCAGCTACTAATCATCTCGGCATCAGAGTCGCGCGCCAATCGAATGGCGATTGACCGGTCGACGGTCACCGAGGTTGGGTAGCCCATTGTCAATGCTCCAGTCTCCACGTGAGGCGTCGTGCTGGGAGTAATAGCGGCCGTTGGGTCGTGAGCCGCGGTGACTGGTTCAAGAACTTGGAGCGTAGATCTTCGGGGTCGCCGTCGGATCGCAAGCTCATGACCGCTTGCGCGTGGGCAGTGGGTCTCGTGGACCTGCCTCACCTTTCAGGCTGCGCAGGACGGAGGTTGACTCGACATCGACGACGGCCGGGAGCTCGGCGAGACGGTGCGTGAGGTAGTCGTACAGGGCAGCCGTGTCACGGGTGAAGACGCTCGCGTAGAGACTGGTCCGTCCTGTCGTCGCGGCGGCGAAGCCGATCTCGGGGTGATCGGCGAGGGCCATCCCGGTTCTTTCCAGGTCTGCAGGGGCTGTCCGAATCCACAGCAGGGTGAGCACGTGCCGACCCAGGGCTCCAGGGTCGATCTCGACGTGCAGGGTGAGCACACCGTCGCGACGGAGCTGGTCGACCCGTCGACGCACGGTACTGGCCGCCGCGCCGGAGATCGCTGCCAGTCGCGCCACGCTGGCGCGCCCGTCGGTCTGTAGTGCAGCGAGCAGACGTCGGTCGACCTCGTCGAGCTCGGTCACGGGACCTGGTGTGGGAGGTGGCTCCGGCGGCAACGGGCTGGACTCGGCAACAGGGCTGAGGGCCGCGAGCTCGTCATCGGTGAGCGGGGCCAGCTGCTGGAGCAGGCGGGCCGCTCCCTCGGCGTAGACGTGGATCTGACTCTGCGCGGTCACCTCCCGGACGCTGCTGCGGGGTAAGGTGTCGAGCATCAGCTGGTCGGCATCCGCGGCGGTGTGCGCACGCACCGCCCACACGATCTCGGCTCCTCCGGACACGATCCGCACCCAGGACGTGTCCGGTCGGCGGGCCAGGGCCTCTCCGATGGCGACCACCTTGCCCGGGGCGACCCGGACCCGTAGGTGCCACTGGGTCTCCGCGAGAACCTGCGGGTCGGTCGCCCCGACGACTCGAGCCAGGCCGGAAGCGCGGAGCCGGGCCCACCGTCGGGCGACGGTGCGGTCGGAGCTGCCGAGAACCTGTCCGAGCCGGTTCCAGGAGGCTCGTCCGTCGATCCTCAGAGCGTGCAGGAGGCGCCGGTCCAAGAGATCTACCGTGTCAGTATCCACCACCAGAACGATATCAGTGTCGGATTCGATCATATCCGCGGCAGATGCTGGCGCAGTCCGGTGCTCTCCACGACGCTTGACTTAGTCAAGTCGACTCGCACCGAAGGAAGGGGACGACGGTGAGCCTGCATCGTGAGCACGAAGACAGAGTCACCGCACCGCCGAGAGGGCAAGCAGGTGGTCGGACCAGCCGGGTCGCGCACGGCGGATGGGTGCTGGCAGTGCTGGGCACGGCGCAGCTGATGGTGGTGCTGGACAACTCGATCGTCAATATCGCCCTTCCGACCGTACAGAGGGACCTGGGCTTCGGAGACACGGCTCGGGCGTGGGTCGTCACCGCGTACGCCTTGGCTTTTGGCAGCCTCCTACTGCTGGGCGGTCGGCTAAGCGACCTGCTGGGCAGGCGCAGGGCACTGGTCACCGGTCTCGTCGGGTTCGCCGCCGCTTCGGGGGCTGGTGGTCTCGCCCCCGACATCGTCGTCCTGCTCGCGGCGCGAGCTCTCCAAGGCGTGTTCGCTGCCCTGCTGGCGCCCGCCGCCCTCTCGCTGCTGACCGACACCTTCCCCGAGGGACGAGAGCGTGTTCGGGCCTTCGGCGTCTTCTCGGCCCTCTCCGGCTCGGGAGCGGCCGTCGGCCTTTTGGTCGGTGGTGCCCTTACACAGCTCGTCGGCTGGCGCTGGTGCCTGTTCGTGAACGTGGTGTTTGCCGCCGTCGCCCTCGCCGGGACGGTCGCCGTCGTGCCACGAGCCACGGAGCACTCCCCGGGCAGGCTCGACGTGCGCGGCGCCGTGCTCGGGTCGCTCGGGATCCTCGCCGTCGTCGCCGGTCTCAGCTCCGTCGAGACCGCTGGTGCTTCAGCGCCCGCAACCGGGGTGTTGCTGCTCACCGGGGTCGCCGTGCTGGGCCTCTTCGTCCGGGTCGAGAACCGGGCATCGCACCCGATCCTGCCGCTGCGGGTGGTCGCGGACCGTGCTCGAGGCGCCGGCTTCCTCGCCGTGGCCCTTGTCAGCCTGGGGATGTTCACCCTCAGCCTGTTCGTGGCGTACATCCTGCAGCAGACCTTCGGGCTGTCGCCGCTGCTGGCCGGGGTGGCCACGCTGCCCCTCACCGTCAGCATCGTCACCACGGCGAACGTCGTGCCCGCCATTCTCCTCCATCGTCTCGGGGCCCGCACCCTGCTCGTCGCCGGGCTGCTGGCCGACGCCGGCGCGCTGGGATGGCTCTCCCGGCTCGATGCCGGTGAGTCCTACGCGGCCGGCGTGCTCGGCCCCCTGGTGCTCTTCGGCCTCGGCATGGGGACCGCGATCTCCACTTCACTTAACCTCGCCACGACTGGTGTAGGTCCCACAGACGCCGGCTCAGCGTCCGGCCTGGTCAACGCCGCGCAGCAGGTCGGCGGCTCGCTCGGCATCGCTCTGTTCTCCAGCGTGGCGGCAACCGCGTCGTCGGCTCAGGCGTCCGGCGTGGGTGGAGACTTGCACGGCTTCACCATCGCCTTCCTGGTCGGCGGTGCCATGCTGGCGCTCGGCGCGGGGCTCGTCGCCCTGCTCGTGGGTGACCACCGGCACAGCTACACCCAACTCGACCACGTGACCCGTCCTCACCACTCGCCACTCACCACAGAAGGAGCCGACCATGTCCAACCAGCACGCCACCGTCATCCGTAACGCCACCATCCTCTCGATGGACCGTGTCATCGGGGACCTCCCCAGCGGCGACCTGCTCATCGAGGGGGGCGTGATCGCGGCGGTGGGCACCGACCTCGACGCACCAGCCGACGCCAAGGTGGTCGACGCCAGCGGCTCGATCGTCGTCCCGGGCTTCATCGACACCCACCGGCACATGTGGGAGGCGATCCTGCGCGGCTACGCCCCCGACCACACCTTCGGCGACTACATGAGCCACGTGCTCGGGGTGGCCGGACCCGCACTGACTCCCGACGAGCTCCACGACGGTGAGCTGCTCAGCGCACGAGCGGGTCTCGCGGCTGGCGTCACCACGATCCAGGACATTTCCAACATCCAAGACTCCCCGGCCCACACCGACGCCATCGTCTCGGCCCTCCAGGACTCGGGGCTACGCGCTGTCCTCGCGTACGGGCTGAGCTTCCCGACGATGACGAGCACCGGGGCGAGCCTCCCCGACGACGTCCGGCGGGTGCGCAGCCGCCTGCTGCCGCGCTCGGTGGACCTGGTCACGATGGCCCTGGACGCAGAGGGTGGCGACGACGTCAGCGAGCAGCACAACGCCGCCCTGGCACGAGAGCTGGACCTGCGCATCGCCCGACACTTCTCCGAACGGCTTTCCGCGCGCCACCTCGCCGACCTCGGGGCGCTCGTGCCCGGCACCACCTTCATCCACGGCAACGGGCTCGACGACGAGGAGCTTCGCGTCATCGCCGACGGTGGCGGCAATATCTCGATCGCGCCGGCGATCGAGATGGTGATGGGTCACGGTTTTCCTGTGATCGGGCCCGCGACCCGTCACCCGGACCTGTTGGTCAGCCTCAGCAGCGACGTTGAGGTCACTATGCCCGGAGACATGTTCACCCAGATGCGCGCCGCCCTCGCGTCGGGACGACACCACGAGCACACGGCTGCCCTGGCCGACCGACCGACCCTCGGGGTGCGGGAGGTGCTGCGGATGGCGACGATCGACGGAGCACGCGCGCTCGGTCTCGACGGGCGGACCGGGTCACTGACCCCCGGCAAGGAGGCCGACCTCGTCGTGCTGGACGCCGAACGCCCCGACGCGGCACCGGTGTATGACCCCTACAGCACAGTCGTGCTGCAGATGGACCGCAGCCACGTCGACACTGTCTACGTGCGCGGCGTGCCCCGAGTGCAGGGGGGCGTCCTCGTCGGTGACGACACCGACCTACTAGAGCGGGCCGCCCATACCGCAGACAGGCTCGTCCGCGACGGCGTCGTCCCGGCGCCGCTACGACGCGCTCGGCTCGAGACGGCCGTCGGCGGAGGGGGTCGATGAGGATGCGGGCACAGGTGCTGCATGCCTACGGCGCACCGGACAGCTTCACGCTCGAGGATCTCGAAGCCCTCGAGCCAGGCCCCGGTGAGATCCGCGTTCGCGTCGCTTCGACGGGAGTGAACCCGCTCGACGTCAAGATCCGCTCCGGCCAGCTCGCCGAGACGATGCCGATGACGTTCCCGCTGGTGCTGGGCAGCGACATCGCCGGCGAGGTCGACCGAGTCGGCACCGGTGTCGACACCTTTGTCCCTGGCGATCGCGTCGTCGGACTGGCCACAGCTGGCGGCTACGCCGAGTACGCCGTACTCGCCGCCGACCAGACGTGCCGTGTCCCCGACACACTCGCGCTCACGAACGCCGCCACGATCCCCACTGCGGCCTCGACGTCTCGCCGTCTGGTCGGCTTCATCGGCCCGCAGGACGGGGAGACAGTCGTGGTCAACGGGGCAGCTGGCTCGGTGGGCAGCGCCCTCGTGCAGGCACTGGTCGACGGTGGCACCCACGTGGTGGGAATCGCGGGCCCGGGAAACCACGACTACCTGCGCCAGCTCGGCGCTCGTCCGACGAGCTACGGACGCGGCGTCCTCGGACGCGTCCGACGTCTTGCGTGCGCCGGGGTCGACGCTGTCATCGACGTCGCCGGCCACGGCTTCGCCGAGACCGCTCTCGAGTTGCGCGGAACCACCGACCGTGTAGTGACGATCGCTGACTTCGCCGCCGCGCGACATGGCGTCACAGTCACCACCGGCACCGACGAAGACCGACGCGCGGGAGCCTTCGAGCCCCAGGTGATTGCCGCCGCCCAGGGGCGCTTCCGCACCGAGATCGCCGCCAAGTTTCCGTTGGAGGACCTGCCGGCAGCACACCGGCTCAGCGCAGCCAGTCACGTACGGGGGAAGATCGTCGTCGGCACGCCGTAGGCGGAACCTGGTAATTTTGCATACGATCCGGTCCTCGGTCAAAACGCCGTCCCAAGTCAATTATGACTATCAGATCACCATAGATTTGATGCCATATTTCTATGGTTTGAGCGCCCGATGTGCTCGCGGCCGCGAAACCTTTCGCGTTCGTCGGATGAGCGCACCCGATCGAGAGATCACCGAGAACCCCGGCACGGTATGGCGCGTGAGATTCGAACCTCCCCACCACCGAGGGCTATATGAGCCGACGTGCTCTCAAGGCTTGCCGGCGATGTTCATGCAGGCTCAGGCTCCATCCGCCCGTTACCGGAAGCCGATCGGCGGGTGGGTCGAGTGCAACGGTCAGCTTTGGGCTATTTGTCGTTGTCGTTTCTTCACAATCTGCGGCTCGAACGTCCCATCCCTGTCCCTGTGTGAATCGATCGTGACATGGCCAGTGGCCCCAGACAGCACCGTCTTCGGACACGTCCGGTTATGCACGTTGGCCGAATCACGATCCTCAGGTGCCCTGTTCTTGTCGTGCCCCAGATGCTCGGTCAGCTCCTCGTTCAAAGCCGTCTCCAAAACGTTCTTGGTGAACTGCTTCAACAGTCCGTCAGGACCCGTTAACGACCGTCCTTGCTCTTTGGCCATCCGGACAAGCCTAATAGCGGCAGCCTCTTCAGCAGACGGATCAGACTTCTTCTCATTCTTCTGATTCACACTGTTCAATGTCGCGGTCATCACGGCACCTTTCCCCCAAACAAACCGTTCGGCGCGTCAGGCTGGAAACTCCTTCAAATACACAGCCCCCATATCGATAGAGCCACAGGGGAATCGATCCGGCGTTATGAGCACGAGAACCCCGGTGACATGATCCATGGCGACGTCAAAAAGCTCGGCAAGGTCCCTGATGGTGGCGGTTGGCGTTACGTCGGGCGTCAAGGTGAGAAGAACCGGTCAGCGACCACGGTTCGCACCAAGGGGCCCCGCAACAAACGTGGACACGCGTTGATCGGGACGTGTTATCTGCACACCGTCATCGATGATTATTCGCGCGTCGCCTGCTCGTGAAATAATTACCCCATGGCTCAAACTATCCAGGTCGGAGACGCTTCGATCACTCGGGTCGTCGAGTGGTCCGGGGCACTGAAGACCGTCGGCGAAATCTTGCCGGAGAGTTCACCCGAGCAGTGGCGGGCCCATCGCGAGCTGCTTGCCCCGGATTTTTGGGACCCGACCACCGGCGCCTACTTGTGCCACATTCAAACGTGGGTGGTTCGCATCGCGGGACGAACCATCCTGATCGATACTGGTGTCGGCAACGACCGCGACCGTCCGCAGATCCCGCCATTCGCCGATCTGCACACCGACTTCCTCGACCGACTCGCCGCGGTGGACGTCTTCCCCGAGGACGTGGACACGGTGATCAATACCCATATCCACTACGACCACGTCGGGTGGAACACTCGGTTGGTCAACGGCCAGTTCGTGCCGACCTTCCCCAACGCTTCGTACATAGTCCCGGGCGCCGACTACGATTACTTTCACCCCGATCACGCGGAGAATATGCGCCCTCCCGAGACCGAAGACGAGCGCCGCCGCTTCGCCGGCATCGCGCTGGTATTCGATGACAGCATTCGCCCGATCGAGCAGGCCGGACAGTTGCATCTCTGGTACGCCGATCACCATCTGCCCGGGGTGCCGATGTCGCTCGAATCCACACCCGGCCACACGGTGGGATCATCGACAGTCATGCTCGAGCAGGGCGCCGGAGCGTTGTTCGTCGGAGACCTCCTGCACAGTCCGCTACAAATCTTGTACCCCGACTTGCGATGCAGCTTCGACCTCCGACCCACCCAGGCCCGCGCAACGCGGAAACGAATTCTCGCCCGCGCCGCCGCGACCGGCGCCCTGATCCTGCCCGCTCACTTCGGCGGGCATAGCGCCGTCACAGTCACCGCCGAGGCTGACACGGAGTTGGTCGTGCACCAGTGGGCCGACTTCCCTCGGAAACAACCGTCTCGCTGAACGTGCGCAAGGAGGCCTCGCATGAGCGGCGGGGAGGGGGCTCAGGTCTGCAAAAGCCCGGCGCCCCGCAGGATCGTCATGGCGTCGTCTCGGATGCCGTCCAGGTCCTCGAGACCAAAGGCTACGCGTTGAAGAATGAATCCGTGAAGCAGTGCCATCACGACGCGTGACGCTCCGTCCGGGTTAATCTGATCCGTTATCGTGCCGGCGGCTTGACCACGCAAAAGTGTCGAGGCGATCTGTTGACGAACTTCCTCGAACCCTCGTGTTGCGCTTACTCGGAGATCCTCGTGGCGCAGCAGCTCCGCCCAGGCGCCGACGGCGCATCGGAAGAGCTCGTCGACCGGGACGATTTTCCCGGCCGCGTCGACTCCCTGCGACCAACCCGCCGGCTCGATCGCGGCCGTCACCAGGTCCGCCGGCGATACGGCTTCACCGGATTCGACGAGTCCCTCGAGTGGCACGAGGAGGACCCGGAAGGCGTCGCCCGCGACCTGAAGGATGATCTCCTCCTTGCTCGCGAAATATCGGTAGGGTGCTCCAGTCGACACACCGGCCTCCGCAGCAATATCGGGCATCGACGTCCGATGGAATCCGTCGCGCGAGAAACACCGGCGCGCGGCAGCAATGATCTCGGCGCGTCGCGCTTCTCGATTTCCTGCGGTGAGTCGAGGCATGAAGTTCTCCTGAGAATAATCCGCAAATGACTGTTCATTCGCCTTGACTTCTAGCATAGCAAGGTCCATCGTTAATGAATGGTTATTTACGGAAACGATGTGAAAGGAAAAAAACTCATGACTGAACCGAAGCTGACCCTGGCGACTACCCATTACGAGCACGCCGACGCCCTGTTTGACGGAAGCGTCACGGTTGCCGGTTTTGATACCGACCTGCAGACGGAGCAGCTGGCATCCGACATCTTCCAGAACATGATCGACGGCAAGTATGACGCGGCCGAGTTCGGCCTGTCGTACTTCTTGCGGATGTGGGACACCGATGAATCGCCGTTCTTGGCGTTGCCGATCTTCCCGGCCCGCAACTTCCGCCATTCGTCGGTTTTCGTGCGCGCCGACAGTGGCATCGAAAAACCACGGGACCTTATCGGCAAGACCATCGGGGAGTTCGCGCTGTGGGGTACGGATCCGGGCGTGTGGATGAAGGGCGTCCTCGCCGATGAGTTCGGGGTCACGCCGGATCAGAGCAGATGGGTTATCGGTGGCACCAACTTCCCGATCCCGGCGTTCGATTGGGTGCCGCAGCCGGTGCCGGAGAACGTCGAGGTTCGCCACGCCGGAGATGGTGAGACCCTCGGTGCGATGTTGCTCTCGGGCGAGATCGACGCCCTCCTCTCGGTCGATGTGCCGAAGGAGATCTTTGCCGGCGATCCGCGGGTTCGGCGCCTCTGGGTCGACTACGAACAGGTTGAGCGTGACTACTACCGTCGGACCGGCATCTTCCCGATGATGCACGTGGTCGCGATTCGCAAGGACTACCTCGCTGATCACCCGGACGCGCCCAAGGCCATCTACGACGCCTTCCTGCAGGCGAAGGATGCCAAGGCCGCCTCTTACCGTAGCCAAGCATCAAAGCAGCACATGCGGGTCATGACGCCTTGGTTCAGCGAGCTCTTCGCCGAGAACCGTCAACTAATGGGTGAGGACTGGTGGCCCTACGGCGTGGCGAAGAACCGCACCGCCGTCGATACCTTCCTGCGTTACCACTACGAGCAGGGACTCTCCAAGAGACTTCTGACCAGCGAGGACATCTTCGCCCCCTCGGTCCTGGAGACCTGATGCCCGGTGACACCACTCCGCTACGGATCGTCGGCCTCGAAGAGCACTTCGTCACCACCGCCGTCCTCGATGCGGGCCACGCCCTGAACCCCGCGGGGCGAGATCTCGCCTTCATTCCCGCGTCGCAGGGCGAAACCAGCCGCCTCCTACTTGATGTGGCAGACGGGCGGCTTTCTGTCATGGACGCCACGGGGCTTGACGTCGCGGTGCTGTCACTGACGACACCCGGTCTACAGAATCTTTCAGCAGCAGACGCCGTGCGGCTCCAGACAGGCACGAACGACACGCTCGCTGAAACCGTGCGGTCCAAACCGGACCGTTTCCAAGGCCTCGCCGCGCTGGCCACGCAGTCAGGCAAGGGGGCTGCGACGGAACTTCGCCGCGCCGTGGCCGAACTCGGCCTCGATGGCGCCATGCTGTTCGGGCGCACCGGTGGCAAGAATCTCGACCACCCGGACTTCTGGCCGATCTTCGAAACCGCCGAGGCCCTTCGGGTACCACTGCACCTTCACCCTCAGTCGCCGCCCGCCGCCGTTCGGGACGCCTACTACGCGGGATTCGGAGCAGCCGTGTCTGACGGATTTGCGACTCACGGGGTGGGATGGCATTACGACTCGGGCGTGCAGTTCCTTCGGCTCGTCCTCGCCGGAGTCTTCGACCGATTCCCCGACCTTCAGGTCGTGATCGGGCATTGGGGCGAGCTCGTGCTGTTCTACTTGGAGCGGATCGAGCACCTGGCCGCCATGGCCGGTCTGGAATTGTCGATGGGGCAGTACGTGCGCCGTAACCTTTACGTCACCCCGAGTGGCATGCGCTCGGAGCGCTATCTGCGGTGGGCGACGGAGGTCATCGGCGCCGACCGAATTATGTTCGCGACGGATTACCCCTTCGAAGAAACTTCCCGAGACGGAGCGCGTGCCTTCCTCGAAGGTGCCGACATCCCGGAATCCGACCGTGAACTCATTGCCCACGGTAACTGGGAACGACTACGAGAGGGGATTGTGCGATGACCACGCTCACGATGGGGTCGCTTAAATACGACCAGTTCCAGGGGATCAACGATGGCCGCGTCAGAATGAAGGGTTTCGACATCGAGCACACGACCTCGACGATCGCCAGCGAGATCTTCCAAAGGATGATGCGCGATCACGGGTTCGACGTCTCGGAGCTCGGGCTGACCTACTACCTGCGGAGCCTCGACTTCGACGACCCACCCTTCATCGCCCTGCCCGTCTTTCCAGCCCGGGCGTTTCGGCACTCGGCGATCTACGTCAACGTCCACAGCGGGATCACGACCCCGACAGATCTCGTCGGTAAGACAATCGGCGAGTTCGTGACCTACGGGCACGATGGAGGCGTATGGGCCAAGGGCATCCTTCAGGACGACTTCGGCGTCAGACCCAACCAGAGTCGCTGGATCGTCGGCAGCCTCGAGCGACCGATCGACCCAATCGACTACATCCCGTTCCTGCACCCGGCCGACGTCGACGTGACCGTCGCCGCGCAGGGCGCCGACTTAGGTGCGATGCTCGAACGCGGTGAGATCGACGCGCTCGTCTCGGGCAACGTACCGGCAGCGATGCGGAACGGTTCCCCTCACGTGCTACGCCTCTTCCCCGACTTCGTCAGCGTCGAACGCGAATGGCTCACGCGTACGGGCATTGTCCCCATGGCACACGTGATGGTCATCCGGCGCGAACACGCCCACCTCGCTCGCGCCATCTACGACACATTCGTCGAATCGAAGGCTCTGGCCATCGGAGCTCAGGAACTCGGTCGGGTCACGAATTTCGTCGACGTGATGGTGCCGTGGATGAACGACCTCGTTGAGCAGAATCGAGCGGTCAAGGGCGGCGACTGGTGGGCCTACGGAGTCAAGGCCAACCGAGCAGCGACCGACACCTTCCTCCGATACCACTTCGAGCAGGGGCTGTCGAAGCGTCGATGGGCTGTGGATGAGATCTTCGCCCCCGCGGTCTTGAAAACCTGAACATGGTCTCGACGGAGATGGGATCACGATACTCCGACCTCGCCACTCGGATGTTCAATGAGGTGGTCGACTGGGCCATCGTCCGATGCCGCGTGCGTGAGGGCACTTCGACGTGAAACCACGCAACATCGTTGGCTCTGGCACTCCCACTCCCACCGGCACCGGCACCGGCACCGAGGATGAGCGTAGCGGGCTCGGCTCCGCTCGGCGGATCGGACTGGCCCTGGCTCTCGGTGGCTTGCTGGTCGTGCTGGACACCACCGTGACGATCGTGGCGATCCCCCGAATCGTCGCCGAGTTCCAGACCACTTTGCCCACCGCGCAGTGGATCACCACCGGCTACCTGCTGGCGATCGTGGCGGTGATCCCGACCGCCGGATGGGCCGCCAACAGGTTCGGCGCCCGTCGAGTCTACCTGCTCGCGCTTACCGTGTTTACCCTTGCCTCGCTGGGCTCGGTCTTCTCTTGGGATATCGGCTCGTTGATCGCCTTCAGGATCATCCAAGGCCTCGGCGGCGGGCTACTCAACCCCGTTGGTCAGGCCATCGGGCTGCGCACCGTCTCGCGCCAGCGGCGGGGTCGGATGATGGCACTGCTCGGCCTGCCGGTGGTCATCGGCCCCGTCCTCGGGCCTCCGCTGTCGGGATGGCTGATCGACGCCGCGTCCTGGCGGTGGATCTTCGCCATTAACATTCCCATCGGGATCGCCGCGATCATCTTGTGCCGCGCGGTGGTGCCCCGACAGCAGACCGAGCCCACCGCCCGGCTCGACCTGCCCGGTCTGATCCTGCTGCCCACCGGAGCGGTCCTACTCGTCCTCGCTGGCACCATGGTCGGCCAAGACGGCACCCTGACACCGACCATCGGCGCGACGCTCCTTGCCGCAACCGCGCTGCTGGTCGGGTTCGTCCGGCGCGCGTTGTCGACCCGCCACCCACTGCTCGACCTCCGACTGCTGCGATACCGACCCCTGGCGGCCGGCAGCGGGGTGCTGTTCTGCTTCGGCGCCGCCTACTTCGGCGGAATGTCGATCTTGCCCATCGTCGTCCAAGGCGTTCGCGGCGACTCCGCCCTGACCGCCGGCCTACTAGTCATCCCCCAGGCAATCGCCACCGGGCTCACCCTGCAGATCGCCACCCGAGCCGTCGACCGCATTAGCCCGCGCCAGATCGTGCTGATCGGAGTCACACTGGGTCTGCTTGGCTCGGTCCTGCTGCTCCTGGCCGTGACAACAGACATGTCCTACCCGATGCTCGCCGGCGCTGCCGTGGTCGTCGGGATCGGTGCCGGCGCCACCCTCCAGCCTGCCATGACCTTCGCGACTCGCGACCTCGAAGGCACCCAAACCCCCAACGGCACCACCTTGTTGGCGCTGCTCCAACAACTTGCCAGCGCCTTGGGCGTCGCAGTCGTAGGCGCTGCCCTGACCGTCAACGCCAACAATAACGTGGTCGCACTGCACGACGGCGGCCTCGAAGCCATGCTCAACCTCAGCAACTCAGTCAGAGACCGCACCGAAGGCGCCCTGGCCAAGGCCGTCGGAACCACCTACGACCTGGTCGCAACCTTTATGCTCATCGCGCTTTGCGTCGCGGTCCTCGCCTTGCGTGAATCGCGATCAGCGACCACCACTCCCACGAGCAGCGCAGCCAACGGATCCTCGCCCCGAGCCAAGCCATCAGACCCCGCATGAGGAGCGACTAATGGCGATGCATCGGTCTCCGAGCGGCGGCAGCCGGTGACGAACTCTTTCATCGCCGTTTGAGCCCGCCATCCCGTTATGGCATTGCTGATCCCGCCGCGTTGACAGAGAGGGCAACCAAGTTTATGTATGCCACGTTTGATTTGAACCGGTACTTTTCACGCGCTCCGACGATAGCGAGCATTTGTGCAAGCTATACGGCGTGTCGCATCCAAACTCGAAGGCATCTCTACAGTGGACGGTGTCAGTCCGTGCTGATCAGCTCCTCGACAGTCGTATTAAGCGCCTCGGCGATAGCTGCCAGCACATCCATGCGCGCAGAAATCCGGGCTGTCTCGATGCGGTTGATCGTCTTCCGATCGACACCGGACAGTTCGGCCAATTGCGCTTGGGAAAGGTGCGCGTGGGTGCGCTGGGTCCGGATGTTCGCGGCCAGGAGCTCATGAATCTGTGGATGGCGCATAGGTTCCTCTCTGAGCGGGCTCGCCTGATGATTTTCGGTCTGGAGTCTGGAGGCTCGTCATATAGGTGGCCATCGTCATGGCGACGTTGAGCACTTCCGAGGACTCACGAGCAGCTTGCTCAGCGGCGTTGTCGAGGTCGTCGAGAGCAGCGACCAGTTCGTCCATCGAATAGCCAGAAAACCGGCCTCGGTCGGAGTCGAGGAGATGTTCGGCGACGGGACCGGCGCCCGGGGCACTGTCGAGCGTGGCGGCTTGCTTGCTGGACAGTATCTCCGACACGGCTCGTTGTGTCAGCGCGTCGTCGGCATACCCGTACCGATCGATACTGGGCAACAGCAGAACGTGCTTGGGCCAGCGGGATCCCGTGGCTTGCCGGCAGCAATGTTCGGTGCAGTCACCGGCGGTTGGGCTCGGCGATGTCATCACGATTGCTTGGGCATCGGCACGCGACCACGACTCCACGGCCTTTAACAGCGGCAGCCAGCGGGCAACCGCGCACGAAGGACACGCACCCGGACTTTGCTCGCGGGGAATGGCATGTCCAGCGAGGTAGAAGTCTTGGCCGTCGACGGTGACATCGCCAGAGGTCAGTTCGATCGTCTCGCGCCGCGAGAAGCTAAGAACGCCGATGGCAACGATCAACACGCCGACCGCGGTAGCCGCTTGTCCAGCCGTGAATAGGAATTTTGGCGAGAGCCTGGCCGGCAGTCGGCCGACCGTCACCGCTGCGCCAAGCAACCGGGGGAGAAGGGCGGACAAGTTCGAGGTCGAAGCCGGCGCGGGCATGCGCGGAGGCGATGGACCAGAGTCGGTGTTTGATGGTGGACGGCGCGCCGGTGACAGTGTGAGCGAATCGATCGACGGTGTCCAACGTCGCTGGTAGGGCGCGTTCGTGGTGGGCCTGGCACCAGTCTGCGAAGAGCTCCCACTCCCCGTTGGTTGCGTTGCGGGTTGTCATGTTCACAGTCCAAGGTTCTGGGCTGCGTTGTTGTGCATCGGTGCGTTGTCGCGGTCGTATATATCCAGCATCGAGTCACTTCGGTGGCCGGTCTGTTTGCGGATCGTACGGGAATCCTGGCCCCGTCGGAAGGCTTCGGTGACGAACCCGGAACGCAGCGAATGGCCACCGAACAAGGTAGGGTCAAAACCGATGGCGGCAGCGCGGCTTTTCACGAGCTGGTTGATCGAGTGGTCGCTGAGCGGAGTGTCTCCAACGGAACCGCTTTTCGTAACCGGGCGAAATAGTGGGCGGTCGTCGACCGGGTACCCAGGGCTGCGGCCGCGGCAGACGTGCCAGCTTGGATCGTTGGCGTCAACGCTAGCCATCACGTTTGCCCGAGTGCCGGTTTCAGCCGCGTTGAGCAGCGAAAGCCAGCGCTGGAATGCGCACGGCCCGCAGGTGATGGGGGAGCGTCCGTATGGGATGGCCTTGACCAAGCCTTTCCCTTCCTGATCGGTTTTTGAACGATGAACGCGGATATGCAGACCGTCTGCGCGATCGAAGGCGATATCGCCGACCGTGAGCTCGGCTAATTCCGAACGGCGAAAGGCGCCAGCGAAGCCCAGAAGTATGGCCGCTGCGTCCCGAAATGCCGCGACAGCTTCGGGCCAGGTCGAATAGTCCATCGTTTCGACGATGTGACGGATGTCGTCGGTCAGGAGTGGGGCCATGCGGCGCTGGCGGTGGCTACCGCGTGAGCGTCTAATCCCGGTCATAATGTGGGTCAGCCGTTGGTCGTCCCCGGGACGCCGGTATCCAGCCGCGATATGGGCCTGGTTGATAGCCGACAGCCAGCGGGTGAGGGTCGACACAGTGTAGGCAAACGCCCCGGCGCCGTTACGGATCTGCGCCGTCTCGTTGAGGTACACGCCGATAACGTCCGGGGTGGCCGGCAACTCCGTTAGTCCGCGATTTCGGGCCCACGTGGTGAATCGTCGCCAATCCGCTATATAGGCGCGTTTTGTCGCAGTCGAGGTTGATTGAGCTGCCGTGGCGTCGAGTGCGCGGTATTCGCTGGTCGTGATGTCCCGGCGCGCGCGGGCTACGGCGATCGGTGCTGGTGCATCTGATTGGGTCAGTTCTACGTTCCGCTGCTGATCGGGATTCACAGTACCGGTGACTCTACCAACGCTTGCGCCAGGCGGCCGATTTGTCGCGGATTACTTACGATAATTTCCATTATCGTAACCAACAATCAGACCCCTTGAAGCGACCATAAAGTAAGAGGACTCGGACTGAGTGTGCGGAAATTGGTGGATGCCATCAGCAGTCTGGCCCACTTCGACAGGAAGAGCGCAGGCAACGAAGCGATCGGGACGGCCAACTTGACTGAGTTCACAGAGGCCGCGCGAGTATACTCGCGCGGCCTCCGCCATGGTGCTAATCGTAATTGCGCGCCCTAACCCACGGGATGGGCAGCAAATCGTCGATGAGAACCGGTCGCACGTCGCCGCAGTCGTTGACGATGATCCTTGCTGCCGGTGCGAAATTGGGTATGAGTTCTCGGCAGACGCCACATGGATTGATTACCTGTGGAACGTCGTTGGTGCCCATCCCGACCGCAACAATAGTCTCGATTGCGGCTTCTCCGGCAATGGCGGCATTTGCGAGTGCGCTCGGTTCAGCGCAGATGTTTACGCGATTTGAGCCGAGGTTTACTCCGAGGTATGAGCGCCCCGATTCGCCGCGGGCGGCCGCCGCCACTCGGTGTTTCACACCATCATGAGTGCGTAGCAATAGGTCGGATGCGAGTTGGCGCAAATTGACGTCAGCTTGACTCAATGCCGATAACGTTACAGCCTCGTCGTTCATTCGAGCCCCGTGTAAATGGTCTTCTCCCAGGTGTAGAAGTCCATCGCAGTGTGTCCTTGTTCACGAAAGGTGTTCGACGACGAGTCCTTGATTCCGCCGAACGGCACGTGCAGGTCGAGGCCCGAAGTCGCGCGATTGACCTTCACGACCCCTGCTTGGACGCGTGTCGCGAAGTCAGTTGAGTGCGCGAGGCTGTCGGTGCAGATTCCTGCGGTGAGTCCATACCGGGAGTTGTTGAGTGCATCGAGACCGGTTTCGTAGTCGGAGACGTCAAGTACCGCGACGATGGGACCGAATATTTCGTCGGTCGCAATCGGAGCATCGTGTTCAACATCGGTCGCGACCACCGGGTTGAACTTCATCCCGTCGGCCTCGGCTGAACCGCGAACGAGCTTGGCGCCAGATTCAACGGCCTCTTGGACGGCCGTAATGTCTTGCTCCAGCTGCGATTCGCTGACAACGACGCCCATCCGCGTGCCTTCGTCCAGTCCGTCACCGGGCTGGTACTCGGAGGCAAGGTTTTCGAGTTCGTCGAGGAATGCCTGGCGGATACCGGGTGTCACGTACACGCGGGAGGTGGCGGTGCACGCTTGCCCGGTGAGCCCGAATGCGCCAGCCGCTACCACCTGCGCCGCCTTGTGCGGATCGCTATCGTCGAGCACGAGGACGCCGTTCTTTCCGCCCATCTCGAGCTGGGCGCGTGCCCGCCGGGCATTTAGCGTCTGCTGCAAACTCAGCCCGACCTGTGTTGAGCCGGTGAAAGACAAAGCGGCGACTCGTGAGTCGTTCGCGATTGCATCGCCGACGACACTGCCACGTCCGTGGACGATATTGAAAAGGCCTGGGGGTAGGCCGGCGTCCTGCAGGGCATTGCCGAGGTGCGTGGTTGACATTGGGGTGATTTCGGCAGGCTTCAGTACCACCGCGTTGCCGCTGAGTAGCGCCGGAGCAGTCTTCCAGGATGGAATCGCGATTGGAAAGTTCCACGGGGTGATCAAGCCGACCACTCCGAGCGGCTCGCGTCGAGTCCAAACTGTGGTGTTGGGCATGCTGCTCGGATAGATTGTGCCGCTCGACCCCCAGCCGAGAGAGCCAAAGAATTGAAAGACCCCGATCGCGCGACCCACTTCACCGAGTGCTTCAGTGAGGGTTTTGCCCTCCTCTCGGACGAGGTCTTCGGCGATCCGAGATTTCCTCTCGGTTAGCAGTTGTGCTGCCTTGAGCAATACCGCTCCGCGGGCTGGTGCGGACTTTGCCGCCCATGCGCGTTGTGCCTTTACTGCTGCTGAGATTGCATCGTCGACGTCGGTGGGAGTTCCAATGGGAGACAGTACCGCCACGTTGCTGGGCCGAGCTGGATTATATCGTTCCTTATTCGATTCGCCGAGAAACTCGCCGTTGATCAGGTGCTTTGCTGTTGCAGGAGACGTCAATTTGTTGCCCTTTCATTGTTTAGTCAGAGACTTTTGGCAAGTCCGCCGTCACAGCGCAGTGCAACGCCGGCGAGGTAGGAGGCTGGCCCACTGCACAGGAATGTGGCAGCGGCGCCGAATTCAGCCGGATCACCGTAGCGGCCGGCCGGGATGGACTGTTTTGACCGTCGTGAAACCTCTTCGCGAGAAATCCCTTCATGCTGTGCCTTCGCCGCATCGAGGCTCGCAACACGATCCGTGGCAATGCGCCCCGGAAGGAGCAAGTTAACTGTGACGCCGTCCGTGGCGACCTCTGAAGCCAGCGTTTTGAGATATGCGGCGAGGGCTGCCCGTCCGAGGTTGGAGGAGGCGAGGTTAGCCAATGGTTCGACGATGCCGCTCGATCCGACGGCGAGGACGCGTCCCCATCGGCGCGAGCGCATACCGGGTAGCACTCGTGACACGAAGTGTTGCCCGGGGGCGACGAGTTGTTCCACGGCGTCGCTTACGTCTGTAGTGCTCATGTCGGCTGCGGCGCCCGGCGGGGGTCCCGGACCGTTGAGGACCATGATGTCGATCGTTCCAAATGTCTCCTCGGCGGTGTTGAGCGCGCGGTCACGCGATTCGGTGCTGGTGACGTCGAGTTCGACTCCGATTGCCGACGGCAATTCGGCGGCAACCTTCCGGGCGATATCGGCGCGGCGGCCGGTGACGACTACGTTCGCACCTTCGTTGCCGAGGGCTGTCGCTATCGCCAAGCCGAGGCCTCCCGTGGATGCTGCGACGAACGCTGTCCTTCCGTGAAGCTGTAAGTCCATCAGCGAATCACCGCCTCGGTTTCGACATGTTCCAGATGGGCAGCTGCGAGTTCCGCGAGTTCGGGGGGAAATTCAGCGGCCGGAGCGCGAACAGCTGCATCATTGAAAATCCCACGGCGTCGGAACAGCTCCTTTCGAATTGCTAGGGCGATGCCGGGCTGCTGTTCGAAGTTTATGAGCGGCATGTAGGGCAGGAGCTCGGCTCGTGCCACGTCACGATCTCCGCGGCGCCACGCGGAGACGCATGCGACGAGGGCCTCAGGGTATGAGAACCCGGTCATCGCTCCCGCTGATCCCGCGGTGAGTTCGTCGAGCAACCCTTGGCCACCCAGACCGCCGAATACCGACAGGTCGGTGTTCGCAGTTAGTCGTGCGATCGCTACTGCCGTCGGGGGAGCTTCGGACTTTACTGCGCATACGAACGGGCAGTGCTTGGTGATCGTGATCATCTGTGAAGTCGAGATTGTGATGCCGCTCGATTTCGGATAATCCTGCAGGACGATCGGGGCATCGCTCGACGCATGGATGCTCTGTAGGTGCTCGATGACGTCCTGTGACCGTGCTGAGTTGACCTGCACCATCACAGCACGTAGCCGCGGCCCGAGCGTCGTCTGCGCATTCTCAATCTCGGCGATCGCGGGCCCTGCCGCTATTGAGGTAATGCCAGCAACGATGGCGAGTTTGGAGTGTTCGGCGACAGTGCGGAGTACGTGGGCGCGTTCTGATGCGTTGAGTGAGCTGGCCTCGCCGAACACGCCGAGCACGGTTAGTCCTGTGGCTCCGGCGTCGTCAAAGAATACGGCAAGCCTGCCTAGACCCTCCGCATCGACTTCGCGGCGTTGGCCGGCGAAAGGCGTCGGTACGACTCCCCAGACTCCGGGGGCGAGAGGGCCGTCGTGGTTATTCGTATTTGCAGACACTTTTACCTCCCGGGCCACACGGGTTGACGCTTCTGTTGAAACGCGTTGACGCCTTCGACGGAGTCTTCGCTGTCGAGCGCCGCCATAACCGACGGAAGGCGCATGCCGCGTGCTTCACTGGCTGTGAGATGGCTTGTTCGTGACACCATTTGCTTCACGGCGCGTATCGACGTGGGGGCGCACGCGAGTATCTGATCGATCCAACGGTCCACTGCTGAATCGAGTTCGGGGGGTGAAACGACCTCGTTGACGAGTCCGGCGCGCTGCATTTCCTCTGCTGATGCTTTCCGCCCCGTAAGCAGAAGACTCATAGCCTGCGTGTAGGGGATTCTGCGGACGAGCATCGTGATGCCACCATCAAGAGCGAGCCGGCCAACGCGCGGTTCTGTGAGACCGAACTGCGCCGTGGCCGCAGCGACAACGATGTCTGCGCCGAGCACCATTTCCATGCCGCCGCCAAGAGCGTATCCATTGACCTTCGCAATCACGGGAACGTCGAGATCCGTTCGCAAGCTGAGGCCGCCGAATCCATTGGGGTCGAGCTCGGCCCAGTACTGCAGCCCGGTCTTGTCGACGGCATTTGCCGACATGTCTGCCCCGACGCAGAATGCCTTCTCGCCCGCGCCTGTGACCACAACGACTCGTACGCGATCGTCGTTCCGTATCGAATCCCAAATTGCGTTGAGCCTGTCATGGGAAGCCGGGTCGACTGCATTGAGAACATGTGGCCGGTTGATCACGACGGTTGCGACACCGCGGTCGGAAACGCCGAATTGGATCTCATCGATGGGTGAGTCGTTGCTCATTTCAGCACTCCCAATTCTTGTAAGCGGCGGATCTCTTCATTGTCGAATCCGTTCTCTTGAAGGATCTCGACGTTGTGCTCGCCGAGACGCGGCGCGACGCGGCGCACGGTGGCCGGAGTGTCAGCAAGGTGGATTGGTGCGTTCAACATTTTGAACGTTCCAGCGCTCGGATGTTGTGACTCGAGGATCATGCCGTTGGCAATGGTCTGTTCGTCCGCTAGTGTGTCGGCTAGCGTCCGAACGGGCGCGTTCAGCACGCCTTCGTCTTCTAGCCTGTTGACCCAGTGGGCGGTAGTGTTTGTGGCTATCTGCTCGGCCAGCAGCTGCTGGAGTTCGGATCGATTCTCAACCTGGCTCTCGAATGTTGCGAATCGTGGGTCTTCGCTCAGATCCACCTCGAATTCGAGGGCATTTGAAATATGCGTGAGCGGATCGGCTGTGAATCCGCCGACGATGCACACTGCCGAGTCCGTCGTGGGGAAGACTCCTGTCAGCGGCATGCGTCCCCAATTGACCTCGAAGCCGCGGTTGAGTTGCATACTGGCTTCTTGCATCTGCATATGCAACATCGAGTCATACATCGTGACTTCGACCTTCTGCCCAATTCCCGTGACGTCACGCGAGCGGAGGGCGAGCAGGATGCCCTGAAACAGATGCATGCCCGTCGTATAGTCACAGAGTGTCGTTGGGTAAACGGTCAGCGGGTCGTTCTCTGAACTGCGCCGCCACATGAGTCCCGAATACGCTTGATTGATGACGTCTTGCCCGCCGAGCTTCGCATAAGGACCGGTCGCGCCGAAGCCTGTGCCCGAAGCCCAAACGAGTTGTGGGTTGTGCTTCTTGAGTTGTTCATATCCGAAACCCATCCTTTCCATCACGCCGGCGCGGAAGTTACTGACGACGACGTCCGCGCGTGAGATGAGTTCGCGGACAACCTCTCTGCCATCGTCGGACTTCGTGTCGATGGATAGGCCCCGCTTGTTGCGGTTGATCGACAAAAAAATGGGATTATCTTGTCCGTCCTTATCAGGAACAGAATTTCGCGCTGAATCGCCAGTGATGGGCTTCTCAACTTTGACGACATCGGCTCCGTAATCCCCAAGCAGTTGAGTGCAGCTTGGGCCCATGAACACTTGCGTAAAATCCACTACCGTGATGCCGGCGAGGGGCAGGCTGGACCCGGTCGTCACGTCGGATGCCGAGTTGCTGGTGTCGTTGACCGTATCGGTGCTCATGCTTCCACTGCTTCCTCGACGCTGATTGTCGCGTTCTCCGAAGGAATGTCACCCGGATCGGCATTGTGTTTTCGCATCCTTTGCTGGATTTCGAGCGCCGATACGTCGCGCACGCGGATCGATTGCTCGAGTGCGAGAGTCGCCGCCGAAGCGACTGCTTGCCCCATCGACATGCACGGGGGAATCTCTCGTGATTCCTTCTGCGCTGAAGGAGTGGCAGAGTAGTGCCTTCCAGCTACGAGAAGCTGGTCGACGTTTTTGGGCAACAGTGAACGGTACGGGTAGTAGTAGTCGCGACCTCGTGCGACTGTGTCAGGGAAGTGTCTCCGATCGACGACGTCGTCCTTGGTCATGACGTATTCCCCATCCAGCAGGCGCGTCTGGCGCACACCGATCTGAGGCGCTGCGTCAACTACGTAGCAGTTCGCGAACCCTGGGAGATTGTCCTTGACATACTGAACTGCCTCAGCGATCTTCTCTCGCGCGGCGAATTCGGCATCGGTAAGCGACGCTGGATCGACGCCATCGTAGCCGGTCATATGCGGGGCGTTGCACCACACGACACCGGGAAGCGGAGTCTTCAGCCACCACAATTCCCATGCGCCGCCGAGAATTCGTTTGACCTTACGGTTAATTGCGCGGGCAGCCTTTGGGTCATTTTGCTCGAACTCCTCGGCGACGGCCGTATCGACGCCGCCGAGGCGGAAAACCAGGGTTGTGAGATAGCTTCCCTGAATGTAATCGGCACCGGCTCGGGCGGCAACGTCGATGTCACCCGTCGTATCGATCACGATATCGGCGAGGTGCGTTTGAGGCCCAGATTTCGTTTCTGCAATCACGCCTTTCATTACGCCGTCGTCGACAATCGGGCGCGAAAACCAGGAGTGAAGGAGAAGATTGACCCCGGCCTCGCGTACGAGGTCGTTCGACACGCGCTTCCAGCCGTCCGGGTCGAACGCTGCGGCGTAACAGATTGGCTTCGGCTTTGTGTGGGAGTGGAAGTCGAAGGTGCCAAAACGCCCCCACTTGTTCCACAGATCTCGCGATATCGTGCGGTCTTCTTTCGGCGGCACTACGGCTAGGCCGAGCTTCTGCATCCGCTCGATGTACTCTGACACGACGCCGGTGACTGTGATCTCTTGCCCATTGATCATGTCGTCGAGCACGAGGACCATTCCACCTGAGGCGAGGCCCCCGAGATATGCGTAGCGTTCGAGCAGCGTGACAGAGGCGCCGGATCGGCCAGCAGTGACCGCTGCGGCGACGCCGGCCGGCCCGCCGCCGACCACGAGGATGTCTGAGCGGGACGCTATGGGTGCCGCAGTGTCTTCGGACGTTACGAGGAGTTCGTTGGATTTCACTAAATGTCTCACTTTCCGACGTAGGTGCCGTTGACACGGCGAGCGATCAGGTAGAAGACGACGCTGAGAGCTGAGAGCACAGCGACGTAGGTGGGGAATGCCCAGTCGATATCAATGGAGTTGAACAACACCAGAAGGTACGAGGCCGTGCCGCCGAAGATGGCTACTCCCAAGCCGTAACCGAGCGAAGTTCCGCCACCGCGATAGTGCTTGGGCATCAGCGAGGTGGAGACGACGTTGTACAGCGTCATGTTCAGAAGAAGAACAATAGAGCCACCGAGTAGTACTGAGGCGAACCCGCCGAGACCCGGCTTTGAGTAGAGCAGCATAAGGAAGACTGACGGAATGGCGAGAAGTCGGGTCACGAGGAACCATCGCGACAACGATCGTCCATCGACGAGCCGGCCGACGACAAGGCTGCCGACGACGAGGATCAGGCCCAGAACAGTCGTTAAGGCGAATACGCCAGTCGAGTCCTCGTGCATGGTCGACCGTGCGGCATTGGGGAGTCCGACGTTCCAAGCGTAGTTGTATGCCTGCACCGCTCCGACGACGAAGACGATTGCCAGGACGCTCACCCAGCTTTTTCTAATGCCGGCCCACACGGAACCGGTCGTCGCCTCTGCGAGTTCTTCCTGTTTCATCGTTTCGGGGAGGGTTCGCCGAAGGTATACGATCAGAAAGCCGAGCGCTGCTCCGACTGTGAATGGTATCCGCCATCCCCAGTCCGTCATGGCTTCTGTGTTGACGAACAGGGTGACGATAAAGGTGACAAGCGGAGCGAGCACGATGCCTACGTTCACGAAGAATGAGATGATGCCTGCGGCTGATCCTTCGCGCCCCTCAGGCATTAGCTCGACCGCGTATGCGGTGGAAATCGGTGCCTCAACTCCCGTGGACAGGCCTTGAACGGCTCGGCACACGACAAGCAATATGGGCGCTAAGAGCCCGACCTGATGGTATGTGGGCGAAGCCGCGATTACGAGCGTGCTGAGTGCCATCATGGTGATGGACAAGAGCATGACCTTGCGTCGCCCTAATCGGTCGGCGAAGGTTCCGAGGACGACACCTCCCAGCGGCCGGAAAAAGAAGCCAACGGCGAAGACGGCTAGGGCGTCAAGAGTTGCAGTAGTAGGGTCCCCGCCCGGGAAAAAGTTGGGCCCGATGTACGCTGACAGCAGCCCAAAAATCATCCAGTCGAACCATTCGAGGGTGTTGCCCAATCCGAGGCTGAGAATTCCGCGCCTAACCGTTGGGGAAAGGCGTTCCCGGCGCGTCGCGGTTGCGCCAGTGGTCGATCCAATCATGATTCTCCTTAACCAAGCACGTCGTCGTCGCTTGAAGGCATGCTCCATCGAAGCCGGTCGTCTAAAGCGGCCCGCAGTGGCAAAATTGGATGGGAAGGGGCACCGCCCGCAACCCACATTTGACTACCAGGTCGGCGGAGAGTTAACCCAAACCGCTACGCACGTTTCGTCGTAGGAGTTTGTAAACCAATGCGGAATCGTCGAATTGAAAGTTATTGAGTCGCCGGCTTCAAGCACATACCTCTGGCCATTGAGGTACACGTCCTTTTTCCCCGACAGGACGATTCCGAATTCCTCTCCTCCGTGTGTGAACGGAGTGTCGCTTGTGTCGTGCCCGTGAGGGGTCACGACCCAATTGGCTTCCAACGTTCCGTTAAGGTCCGGGGTGAGCAACTCGTATGCTGCTTCGCCCAGGGCCTCGGGCGCTACGCCCCTGAGATCACGCCGATCCGCTTTGCGAACCACGGGCGATCTCGATTCAGGTGCATGATCAGGGATCAACTTCCCCACTGGGATCTCCAGTCCATGCGCCAGCTGTGCCAAAGTCGTGAACGACGGATTGGCCAGCCCTCTTTCGACCTGGCTGACGATAGCAGGGCTGAGACCTGTGAGTTCAGCCAAATTGGCGAGCGTGAGACCTTGTTCCTTACGCATCGCGCGTACTTTGCTGCCGACACCCGCGAGGAGAGCATCCACTGAAGGGGCCGGTGTCGACTCCGTCACCATATGCGCAGCTCCTCTAGATCGAAACGGTGCTTTTAAGTATATTGAAGATCTTTACTGTGTCAACGGTCACAGTAAATTTCTTTATTATTCTAAAATCGGCGTAGACTCTCGCACGTCAGTTCTCGGAAGGAGACGCCATGGCGCGACCACTCGACGGTATCAAGGTCATCGACTTCACACAGGTGATGCTTGGACCTTCTTGCACGCAGGCACTTGGTGACTTCGGCGCCGAAGTCACCAAAGTTGAACGTCCCGGCAAAGGAGACCTCTCGCGCGAAGGGGTGCTTAAACACACCGGGCAAAACAACCCGGTCTTTCTCAGTCTCAACCGCAACAAAAGAGGGATCGCGGTCGACTTATCGACGAACGCCGGTCGCGAAGTCATTTACGACATGTTAGGTGACGCAGATGTGGTCGTAAGTAATTTCCGGCCCGGCGTGATGAAGCGTCTCGGCCTTGATTACGAGACAGTTTCCAAGCTCAACCCTCGCATTATCTGGGCGTGTGGTTCCGGTTTTGGATCAAGCGGACCATATGCCGATAAGGGCGGGCAAGACATTCTGGGGCAGGCCTACTCGGGTGTGATGACGAGGAAAGCTGACCCCGAACATCCGACTGCGATTTATGCAACGCCGATCGCCGATTACACGGCGGGCCAGCACCTAATGCAGGGCATTCTGCTCGCACTGCTACAACGGCATGCAACGGGCGAGGGTCAGAAGGTCGAGGTGAGCCTCTACAGCTCCATGCTTGCTCTGCAAATGCAAGAAGCGACGACACGTCTCATGTATAACCAAGAGCTAAATTGGGCTCTCATGCCGCTTAGCGGTTGCTTTCCTACAAACGACTCTGAGATTGTGATTATCGGGGCGTTTAAAGAAAATCCGCTAGCTGACATTTGCGCGGCTCTCGGATTGCCCGACTATTCCGAAGAAGAGCGGTTCTCGACACTTGATCGACTGAAAGAGAATCGTGCTGAGATTCGGACGATTATGGCCACGCGTCTCCTCGACGATACCTGCGAGCATTGGCTGACAAAGCTTGAGCAGCATGATGTACTGTGCGGTCCGGTACGCAGCTTGGCCGAGGCCCTCGCCGATCCACAGACCTCGCAGAATGAAATGATCATAGAGTTTACTGACGCTGACGGCCAAGCCGTTAAAACGATCGCATCACCCATCACGATGTCGAAAGTCATTAAGGAGATTCGCTATGTTCCGCCACACCTCGGTGAGCATAGCCGCGAAATACTGATCGAACTTGGCTATGACGACGCACGCATTGATGAGCTCGTGACGATTGGTGCTGTGTGCTGATTCAAGGGAACGATCGCTCCTTCGCTTGTGACTGTATGCGTGACATCGCGTTGCCAGGTGTTGCCATCGAGATCGCGAGAGTTTGCCGGATCGAAATCTTGTGAGGGCATGGCGGGAGACTCCGTTGGAGGGAGGTGAGACCGTAGCTTGGGCCAACAACGCGCAACAGGTTTCCCAAAACGCCGCCAGTGAGAGCCTGTGACGCACTACTGTCCCAAGCGCGCAGCATGGAATCGATACCACCACGGTCCACGACTTCGGAACCGCAACGCGTCGTCGGTCAGAACTGAAGGTGGGCGACGTGTCCTGAAAAGCAATTGCGGCGAACCCGATTCGTGACAAATTATTGGGAGGAAAATCTCTCAAAGGAAAACGGGGAAAGCGAGTTCGGCCTATCACCCGTCTTGAGCCATGAGGCGATTAGTTCCGTGAACCCGAGCGAAATAGCGAATCCGTGCCCGCTCCAACCGACGCCGAAGTACGTGTTGTTGATTCCTGCTGGTTGATCGATGATCGGGATCCCATCGATGCAGACAGTGTCTCTACGCTCGTGGTTGACCCTGTCAAAAGCCGCATCAGATAGGAATGGGAAAGTTGCAGCGGCATCTTGAATGTTATATGTCATCGCCTTTAAGCTGCCGTGTGCGCCCGATGAGTCTTTATCGACACCTAGCCCGCCCGACAACATGAATGTACCGTCGGGCAACTGTTTCATTGACAACTTTCGTCCAAGGTGCGATTTGCTCGGGGTAGCTGAGCTTCGGGTTGATCTTCTTTTCGAACACTCGAGTGCGGGAAGGTCGGTAGAGGTAGGCCGAGGATGTGCCGGCGGTGGGCTGCAGTCCGCGTGCTATTTCACCCACGTCGATCAGCCCGGTAGCGAAGAATGAAACCATCGCCTTTGACGTTCCTTGCGTGACCCACGGAGTGCCGACGATAGCGGCGATCTGTTCGCTGGTGACCGTTCGCCAAGCTTGGATGGTGCCGAGGATGCCGAGTCGTTGAAGCCAG
This sequence comes from Spelaeicoccus albus, assembly GCF_013409065.1. Taxonomy (NCBI): domain Bacteria; kingdom Bacillati; phylum Actinomycetota; class Actinomycetes; order Micrococcales; family Brevibacteriaceae; genus Spelaeicoccus; species Spelaeicoccus albus. Next base: position 2,772,496 of record NZ_JACBZP010000001.1, read on the forward strand.
CGCCGCCGCGAGAACACCAGGCTCCAGGCTTCATTTTCGTCAACGTTCCATGTCGCCGGAAGCCGCCCCCATCCGGCGCGCTGAACACGGTCCGCGCGTGATTTGCGCAGCCACGGCACGCCGCCGCCCGGATCCCAAAGTCCGTCCCAGTAGGAGTCGAGACGATGGCCGGCTGCCTGCTCAGTCGGTAGCGCGGAATCCAGCTCGTCGAATGCCACAACCTGGTCCGAACGAGTGTCGGTGATGTCGTCGTGCTGTTGCAGGCATCGGCGGCTCTCCTGGTCGGTTACTATCGCCCCACCGGGCGGCGAGGCTCATCTTTACTGTGTTCGGGAAGCCCTGTTGGATGTCCGGCGGCGACGTGGCGTATGAGCCTCCTCAGCTGATCATCGCTGAGGGCGTCGGTTCGTATCCTTGCCGTGTGGCGAACGCCCGACGGTCGGCTTCGAAGTGTTCGATGTGAACGGTGAACGCGGACTGGCGTTGCTGGTTGAGGTTCGTGCGGATCGCGGCCGAGTACCGGGGGAGGTTCACGATGTCGGCTTTCGACCATTCGGACCCGTCGGCGGAGAAGTCCTCGGCGATCTCGCCGGCGACCGCCCCGGAGTCCTGGGCGAAAGCGATGAGCGTGGAAAAACTCATGAACGCCTCTCGCACTTTTTGGCCGAGTTGCTTGGGGTACTGGGTGGCGAAGAACGGGCGAGCACCATACGCACGGCCTTGGTTGCGAAACCAAGTCACGGTGTCCGGGCTCGCTCCGCACAACAGGCTGAGTTCGTCGGCGCAAGCAATGTGGCGGACGCGAACGACATCCACAAGTCTGAAAAGTCACTTGAACGTCGACGCGATCGTGACGGGGCGCAACGAGCGTGTAGCGGTGACGTTGTCATTCGTGGGCTGAATTCGTGGGCTGAGGTGCGGAACCCGTTTGGGACGCCGAATCGGAATGTCATAATGGAGACCTTCCTAATTACGCTTCATTTGGGGGCCGATCGTGGTAGAAGATGGCTCCATCGCCGTCGCAGGCAAAACAATCGACGCACAGACGCGTTGCGTCCACTATCACTCAACGCGAGACGTCGTAGCTATCAAGTTCGCGTGCTGTCGCACCTTTTATGCGTGCATTCACTGCCATACGGAGTCCGCCGACCACGCCGTCGACGTCTGGGCGGCCCGCGACCGTGACGAACGTGCCGTGGTGTGCGGCGTATGCCGGCACTTAATGACGATCAACGCCTACCTGGGCGCCGCGACATGCCCGCGCTGCAACGCCGAATTCAACCCGGGATGCGTTGCACACCACCACCTGTATTTCGGCGGTACTTCGAGCAAGTAGGCGTTGACGGAACGGCCCGTTTTGGGATCGGTTCTATCTCATCCGCGTGCCGTACGGGGCCAATGTCGGTGCGCGGGGTTATGTTGCTTGCATGCCGAAAAAACGTCCGTGGCGTAAGTACCCCGCCGTCGACCATGTGGTCGTCGAGTGGGCGGGGCCGCCCGCCGTGGAAACTTTCGACATCGGCGACAACCCGCAGCTCGGGCAGGCACCGGAACTGATCGACAAGCGCATACTGTTTTCTCGGCATCGATGCACCCTTGCTCACGAGCTCGAACACCTTGACCGTGGAGAGGTCGCCTGTCAGGACGCCGCGGTGGAGAAGTACGTACGGCTGGCGGTCGCACGCAAGCTCATCAAGTGGGACGACCTCGTCGACGCGGTCAGTGCCGGAGTATCGGAAACCGAGTTGGCGGACGACCTCGCCGTGACGGACGAAGTGCTGGCCGACCGAATCCGCTTTCTGCACCGATCCGAAAAGATGCTGCTGGTGATGGCCGGACGGCGTACGTCCGGCTCGAACGCCGCACAGCGGCCCGGTAGCCGATAAAGTGGCGTCGCTCGCACGCGGGACCCGCCGCGGCGTCCGCCTGGTGGCATAACACACTCCCGCATGTCACAATGTAGCTAGCGCTCATGTCGCAGAGAACTCAACCGGGTTCGGGTCGTAGGGGAAGACGTACCGGAATCGATGGAGGTTGGGATGTCTTCTTTGACGACAAGAGGCGTGCTTTTCGTGCACTCCGCACCGCGGGCTCTTTGTGCTCATATCGAATGGGCGGCGGGCGGAGCTATTGACGCGCGCGCATCTTTCGAGTGGACGGCTCAACCGGCCGCCCCCGGGCACATGCGCGCCGAAATGTCCTGGCAAGCGCCCCAGGGGTCCGGCGCCAAAATCGCATCGGCACTGCGCGGCTGGGAACATCTGCGATTTGAAGTCACCGAGGAGCCGAGCCACGGGGTTGATGGAGGCCGTTGGTCGCATACGCCCGATCTGGGCATCTTCCACGCCGTCACCGACGTGCACGGCAACATCATGGTGCCCGAAGACCGGATTCGTGCCGCGATGGACGTCGCTGCCGGTGATCCTGTTCGGTTGACGCGGGAAATGGACCTAGCGTTGGGCCGGGCATGGGATCAAGAGCTTGAGCCGTTCCGTTACGCAGGCGACGGCGCACCGGTGCGTTGGTTGCACAAAGTCGGCTAAGCACCGGCCTGCCAACAATGCAGGACCGCTAAAAGAAATTTGTCGGCGGGTACTTTGCGGGCCGACACCCTCAAGAATTAATGGGGTGTCGACCCGCGAAGTACCCGCCGACAGTGCGTTGATGGGGTTATACGTTGCGGATGACGACTACCGCGTTGTGACCACCGAAGCCAAACGAGTTGCTCAACGCCAGCAAATCGCCGTCCGGAAGCGTGCGCGGCTTGCCCAGCACGACGTCCAGATTCACCTTCGGGTCGAGATTCTCGACGTTGATGGTCGGGGGAGCGGTCCGGCTTTTTACGGCCAAGGTCGTGAAGATGGCCTCCACCGCTCCGGCGCCACCCAGCAGGTGCCCGGTCATCGACTTCGTAGCCGATACCGCGACATCGTCGATGTGTTCGCCCAACACCTTGTTCAAGGCCAACGATTCGGGCAAATCGCCCACCGGGGTGGATGTCGCGTGCGCGTTGACGTGCCTGACGTCGCTGGGGGAGGCCGTAGCGTCCCTCAAAGCGTCGACCGTGGCCCGTACCGAACCGGTGCCGTCCGGATCCGACGCCGTGATGTGGTAGGCGTCATTGGACACGGCAGCCCCGGCCAGCTCGGCATAAATCTTCGCACCGCGTGCCTTGGCGTGTTCTTCCCACTCCAACACGAGCGCTCCGGCGCCGTCGCCCATGACGAATCCGTCTCGGTCGACGTCATACGGCCGCGACGCGTGTTCGGGATCGTCGACCCGCTTGGACAACGCCTGCATCGACGAGAACGCCGCAAGCGTGATCGGGTGGATCGCCGCTTCGGAACCGCCGGCCACGACGACGTCGGCGCGCCCCGACCGCAGGACGTCGAGCGCATGCCCGAGGCCTTCGGTGGACGACGCGCACGCCGACACCATCGTCTGCACCGACGCGCGGGCATGAAGGTCCATCCCGACGGCTGCAGCCGGCCCGTTGGGCATCAGCATCGGAACGGTCAGCGGCATGACCCGGCGCGGTCCCTTGGCCTGCAGAGTGTCCCAGGCGTCGAGCAGCGTCCAGACGCCGCCGACCCCGGTGGCCCACGCGACAGCGAGCCGTTCGGGTTCGACGTCCGGAGTTGCAGCATCTTGCCAGGCCTCCCTGGCGGCGATCAAAGCGAACTGGCTCGACGGATCGAGGCGCTTGGCTTCGACACGCGACAGCTTGTCCGCGACGACCTGACGGTCGACGCGCGCGGCCATGTCGACCGGGAGCGAATACTTCTCACCCCAGTCGTTGTCCAACTTGTGAGTACCGGATGTGCCGGCCAGCGCCGCATCCCAGGTGCTCGATACGTCGGAACCGATAGGCGTCACAGCGCCGATTCCGGTGATGACGACCTTGCGCGTCATTCGTGGTGCCTTTCCTAATGCTGCAGGGACTTGACTCTAGCCCGAGCCCGCGCGGTGTCTCTTGCGCACGGGCCTCGGCGGCGGACTGTCAGTCCTGGGCGTTTTTGATGTATTTGACGGCGTCGTCCACCGTAGCGAGATCCTTGACCTTGTCGTCGGGAATCTTCACGCTGAACTTTTCTTCGGCGTTGACCACGATGGTCATCATCGAGATCGAGTCGATGTCCAGATCGTCGACGAACGACTTGTCCGGCTCGACGGCTTCGACGGCCAGACCGGTCTCTTCATTGACGATTTCGGCGAGGCCGCTGAGGATTTCTTCTTCGGAATATGCCATTGTGCTTCCTTTATCTTGTGGTCGTGCGTGTTATTCGCGATTGCTTTATTACTGTGGTGAACAAGTCCCCGGGAGGGATACTACGGCAGCACCACCACTTGTGCGCCATAGACAAGCCCGGCACCGAAGCCGATTTGCAAAGCAAGTCCTCCGTGCAAGCTTGGGTTTTCACGCAGCAGGCGCTCCGTGGCCAAGGGAATCGAGGCCGCCGACGTATTTCCATTATCGGCGATATCGCGGCCGATCGTGACATGGTCGGGCAGTTTCAATTGCTTGGCCAGTTCGTCGATGATGCGCATGTTCGCCTGGTGAGGGATGAACGCGCTGAGATCGGATGCTTTGATGCCGGCGACCTCGAGCGCTTCCTTGGCGACCTTGGCCATGTCCCAGACCGCCCATCGGAAGACCGTGGGCCCCTCCTGGCGGAGTGTCGGCCACGGCGTGTCCTTGTCGTCGCGCCAGTCGAGGCTGGACGACGTGACGCTGATCGTGTCCCAATTCTCACCCTTGGAACCCCACACGCTCGGCGCAATCCCGGGCGTGTCGCTTCGAGCAATTACTACGGCGCCGGCGCCATCGCCCAGCAGGAATGAAATGGTGCGGTCGGTCGGATCGATGAAGTCGGAAAGCTTCTCCACGCCGATGACCAGGATGTTATCGGCCGCTCCGGCACGGACCATCGCGTCGGCCTGGGCGATTCCGTAGCAGTATCCGGCACACGCGGCCGAGATGTCCCACGCCGGAACGGGACCGGTACCAAGCTTTGCCGTCAAGAACGAAGCGGCGGACGGCGTCGGGTACGGAAATGTGACAGTGGCAACAAGAATCGCGCCGATGTCCGCCGGTGCCAGTCCGGCGTTGGCGATGGCTTCGATTGCCGCCTCTTCAGCCATGTCGACGACGCCGACGTCCTTGGGGGCGCGACTGCGGGTGATGATACCGGTGCGCTGACGAATCCACTCGTCGGAGGAATCGATGGCTTCGACCAATTCGGAATTCGGCACCGACTGTTCGCCGCGGCTGCCGCCGATTCCCACGATGCGCGAGTGCTTGGCGGTCTTCATCTGGGAAAGCGTCGGCTGATGGTGCAAAAGACTCATGAGCGGTCCTCAGGGTGGATGTGCCGCGCGACGAATTCGCGGGCCGAATCAAGGTCGTCCGCCGAATTCAGCGAAAACCGTTCGACGTCCTTCAAGCCGCGCTTGGCCAAGCCGCTCAATGTGCCGGCAGGAGGTAACTCGAGCAGTCCGGTCACGCCGGCTCCGGCCATCGTCTCCATACACAGATCCCAGCGGACCGGATTGGCCACTTGCGTCACGAGACTGGCCAAATAGTCCCGGCCGGAGTTGACGGTTCGGCCGTCCGCGTTCGACAAGAGCGGCACCGACGGATCGGCGACGGACATGCCGGCGGAGATCGCGGACAGTCGCTCTTTCGCCGGCGCCATGTGCTTGGTGTGGAAAGCGCCGGCGACCTTGAGCGGCATGACGCGCGCTTTGGCGGGCGGATCGTCCTTCAGCGCGGCGAGTTCATCGAGTGTGCCGGCCGCGACCGTCTGCCCGCCGCCGTTCGCATTGGCCGCCGTGAGACCGTGGCGGGCAAGCGTGTCCGCCACGTCGTTTGGTTCACCGCCGAGCACGGCGCTCATACCAGTCGGTACTTCGGCGGCCGCCGCGGCCATCCGGGCACCGCGTTCGCGCACGAACACCATCGCCTGTTCGGCCGTGAGTACGCCGGCGAACGCCGCCGCGGCGATTTCGCCGACCGAATGGCCGGCCGTGATGCCGGCGCGGTCGCCGTCGCCGAGAAGCACGTCGGCTGCCAAGATCCCGGAAGCGACGAGCAACGGCTGCGCGATTGCCGTGTCCTTGATGGTCTCTTCGTCGGATTCGGTGCCGTGTGCGACCAGATCGATGTCGGCGACTGCCGACAACCAGGTCAACCGGTCACGGAATCCGGGAACCTCGAGCCAGCTACTCAAGAAGCCCGGCTTTTGGGAGCCTTGGCCCGGGAAAACTAATGCAAGCACTATCCAACCTTCTCTTGTGGGACGCGGACGACCTCGATAACGACAGCTACCAACCTTGGGTGGAAGTTTTGGAGGGTGTGGACAAGGCGCCCTGTTGTTTCAACCGGCCGAGGACAAGCGCCGTTCGGACAACGTACGATTCGCGTGCGGCGGTCGGGTCCCAGCCGGAGACATCCGTTGCTTTGCGCAATCGGTATCGAACGGTGTTCGGGTGCACGAAAAGCTCCCGGGCAGTGGCTTCAAGAGAGTTCCCGCACTCGAGATAAATGGTCACGGTGTCCAATAGACTGCCGCCGGCATCGTCCAGCGGTGCGTAGATGCGGTCGATCAGTTCCCGGACGGCGACGCGGTCACCCGCCAAAGCCCGTTCCGGCCACAAATCGTCGGCCGAGACGGGCCGCGGCGCGCCGGGCCAACCGCCGACCGCGTGCCGACCGGCGAACGCGGCGGCCGCCGACGTACCGGCTTCGGCCAGCGAGGGGACAACCGGGCCGAGCACCACTTGGCTCGGACCGAATTTGTCGGCAAGCGCGGCGGCCGCCGTGCGGAAGTCCTTGGCTCCGCCCAGGACGACGATGAGCCTGTTTTCCTGGATGCCCACGAGCGCATCCTCGGCAACGCGGCGCGCCGAGCGCCGAAGGTCGTCGGTCAATTGCGGGGTGGGTCGGAACGGCGCCTGCCCGACTATTACTGCTACTTCGCCGACCGAACGCCAGCCAAGCGCGGCGGTGCGGGACGTCAGGGCATCGACCGATTCACCGCGGACCAGGGCGTCGACGACGAGCGCTTCCAGGCGAGCGTCCCAATTGCCGCGGGCTTCGGCTGCTCGGGCGTACACATCGGCTGCGGCAAAGGCTACCTCGCGAGAGAACAACAGAACCGCTTCGCGCAAGGACTGGTCCTCGTCGCCTTTGCCGAGGTCCGGCACGCGTTCTTCGACCACTTCGACGACGACGCGAACGAGCTGGAGGGTTTGCTGCAGCGTGATGGCGCGCGTCAATTCACGCGGCGCCGTACCGAAGATATCGGCCACGACCCAGAGCGGGGCGTCGGGTTTGCGGTACCAGTCGACGAATGACGTGATCCCCGCCTGAGCGACGAGTCCGACCCACGACCGATCAGCCGGCTGCATTGCCCGATACCACGGCAACGTCGAATCGAGTCGTTGAAGCGTTGCGGTGGACAGCTCGCCGATACCGGCCTTGAGGCGTCGTCCGGTGGCGGCGCGGTGACGGAGGGTGTCGCGGCCGCGACTTGCCGAGTCGGCTGCGCTGCGCTTCCCGGGGGCCTTTGCAGACTTCGGGCGCGCGGTGTTTTCGGGCATGGTCAGATCATAGTTGGTGATTGTAGTGAATCCACAATCGTGGTGGGGATTCCGACAAAACGGAAGGCACCGGGAGGCCCTCGCCGCCGTCAGTATCGCCGCAGCCCGCGCCGAGTGGTGGCCAGTGGCTGTCCGCTCGCGCCGAGTGGTGGCGAATGGCTGCGAAATCATTGATTTCGCAGCCATTCGCCACCACTCGGCGGGCGGGGCGGGGCGGCAACGACCATTCGCCACCACTCGATCCGGGGCGAGCCGGGAGTCTAGGAGTCGCCGCCGCCGTTGCCGGACGAACCGGCAGTCGCATCGTGCAGACGGTACTTCTCGACGGCCTCGGCAGCCTGCGCCCGATCGATGGCGCCGGCATTGGCCAGCGACAACAGTGCGCGGACGACGACGGACGGCCCGTCGATCTTGTAATGACGCCGCGCGGCCGAGCGGGTATCCGAGATCGCGAAATCGTCGGCGCCCAGCGACTGGAAGTCGGCCGGCACATACTGCCTGATCTGATCCGGGACGGCGCGCATATAGTCGCTCACGGCCACGACGGGACCGTCGGCGTCCTGCAGCTTCTGCGTCACATACGGCACGCGCTGCTCGGCGGTCGGATCAAGCAGTTGCGCCGATTCGGCCTCCATTCCGTCGCGCCGAAGTTCGTTCCACGACGTGACCGACCAGACGTCGGCACGCACGCCCCAGTCGTCCCTGAGCAGCTGCTGGGCCTCGAGCGCCCACGCCATGGCGACGCCGGACGCCAGCAGCTGGACTGCCGGGCCGGAGCCCTCGCCCGGGGCAAGCAGGTAGATGCCCTTCAACAAGCCTTCAACGTCGAGATTCTCCGGCTCCTTGGGCTGAACGATCGGCTCGTTGTACAAGGTGATGTAGTACATCTTGTTCGGGTCCTGGCGTGGATCGTCCGGATCGTACATCCGGGCCAGGCCGTCTTTCATGATGTGGCCGATCTCGTACCCGTAAGCCGGGTCGTACGTGATAACGGCCGGGTTCGTCGAGGCAAGCAGCGGCGAATGGCCGTCGCCGTGTTGCAAGCCCTCACCCGTCAGCGTCGTCCGGCCGGCCGTGGCGCCGAGGATGAATCCTCGCGACATCTGGTCGCCGGCAGCCCACATGGCATCGCCGGTGCGTTGGAATCCGAACATCGAATAAAAGATGTAGATCGGGATCATCGGCTCGCCGAGCGTCGAGTACGCAGTGGCCGCGGCCGTGAACCCGGCCATGGCCCCGGCTTCGCTGATGCCCACGTGCATGATCTGTCCGCTCTTGGATTCCTTGTACGCCAAGAACAATTCGCGGTCGACCGACACGTAGTTCTGGCCGTGCGGGTTGTAGATCTTCGCGGTCGGGAAGAACGAGTCCATGCCGAACGTGCGCGCTTCGTCCGGAACAATCGGCACGATGCGCTTGCCGAACTCCTTGTCGCGCATCAGATCCTTGAGCAGACGGACGAACGCCATGGTGGTGGCGATCTCCTGTTTGCCGGAACCGCGGGCCACCACCTCGTACGACTTGTCGCCGGGTAGGGCCAGCTGCTTATGTTCGGTTGACCGGGCCGGCTGCGCGCCGCCGAGCCGTTCGCGGCGTTCCAGCAGGTACTTGATTTCCGGAGCGTCGGGGCCGGGGTTGTAGTACGGCGGCAGATATGGGTCGGCCTCGAGCTCGGAGTCGCTGATCGGGATCGACAAGTGATCGCGCAGCAGCTTCAGGTCGTCGAGCGTGAGCTTCTTCATCTGGTGCGTCGCATTGCGTGCTTCGAAGTGCGGCCCGAGGCCGTACCCCTTGACGGTCTTGACGAGGATGACAGTCGGCTCACCGGAGTGCTCGACCGCAGCCTTGTAGGCCGCGTACACCTTGCGGTAGTCGTGGCCGCCGCGCTTGAGGTTCCAGATCTTCTCATCGGAGTAGTCGTGCACCATCTGCTTGGTGCGCGGATCGCGGCCGAAGAAGTTGTCGCGCACGAACGCGCCCGACTCGCCCTTGTAAGTCTGATAATCGCCGTCCGGCGTCGCGTTCATCAGATTCACGAGCGCACCATCGCGGTCGGCGGCCAGCAGCGGATCCCATTCACGGCCCCACACGACTTTGATGACGTTCCACCCGGCGCCGCGGAAGTACGATTCCAGTTCCTGGATGATCTTGCCGTTGCCGCGGACCGGCCCGTCCAAGCGCTGCAGATTGCAATTGATGACGAACGTGAGATTGTCGAGACCGTTGGTGGCCGCGGTCTGCAACAGCCCGCGGCTTTCCGGTTCGTCCATTTCGCCGTCGCCCAGAAATGCCCACACGTGCTGGTCCGACGTGTCCTTGATTCCGCGGCCGTCGACGTATTTGTTGAACAGTGCCTGGTAGATGGCGTTCATCGGGCCGATGCCCATCGATACCGTCGGGAATTGCCAGAACTCCGGCATGTGCCGCGGATGCGGATAGGACGGAAGTCCCGGCTTGCCGTCGACGACGTGGGAAGCCTGCTGGCGGAATCCGTCGAGGTCCGATTCGCTCAACCGGCCTTCCAAGAACGCCCGGGCGTACATTCCCGGGGATGCGTGGCCTTGATAGAACACCTGGTCGCCGCCGCCAGGATGATCCTTGCCGCGGAAGAAGTGGTTCATGCCCACCTCGTAGAGCGTTGCGGAGGAGGCATAGGTGGAGATGTGTCCGCCGACGCCGATACCGGGCCGCTGGGCGCGATGCACCATGACGGCGGCATTCCAGCGCAGCCATTTGCGGTACCGGCGTTCGACTTCCTCATCGCCCGGGAACCACGGTTCGAATTCGGGGCTGATCGTGTTGACGTAGTCGGTGGTCGTGACGCTCGGCACGCCGACATTATTGATGCGGGCCTGCTGAAGCATGCTCAGCATCACGTAGCGCGCGCGGGAGCGTCCACGTTCGCTCACGAGCCCGTCGAATGACTCGAGCCACTCGGCTGTCTCTTCGGGGTCGATGTCCGGAACCTGGCTCGGCAGGCCGTTCAGGATGGGCCCTGCGTCGTCGCGTGTAGCCACTCGGTTTCCTCTCGTAATTCGCGCTGGGGTCACCCGCGTCAGCTGTCAGGAAGTCGGCGCCCGGATGGTGTACGCGCACGCCGCACCCTCTATCGTTCCACTTACCGGGCCGGGAACGAAACGCAGCCCGCGGTCGCGCCCGCCTGAGTGGGCACGGCGCGGGCGGGTGAATGGGTACGGCACGAGCAGCTGAATCGGCTTCAATCGGTCGATTTACGTGCCGGGTGATCCGGACGGCGTGCGAGCGGGACGGCATCCGGCATACAGTGTTGCTAACTCTTGACGAAAGGAAGCGATAAGTGAGCGGGACTAGCTCCGCCCCGAACGCGGAGAAAAATCTGGCCGAACAACTCGGGTTCAAACCCGGCCAAATCGTTCAGGAATTCGGGTACGACGACGATGTGGACTTCGATTTGCGGGAGTCGATCGAAGCCGTGATCGGAGCCGAACTCGAAGACGAGGACTATGCGGACGTCGTTGACGCCGCAGTCTTGTGGTGGCGCGACGATGACGACGATCTGATCGATGGTCTCGTCGATGCGCTGACGGCGCTCGACGACGGGGGAGTGGTGTGGCTGTTCACTCCGAAGCCCGGGCGCGACGGGCACGTGCCCCCGGGTGAAATCTCCGAATCGGCGCCGACTGCGGGTTTGCACGTCACCTCGACCGTGAGCGCTTCTCCGGATTGGTCGGGTACCCGCTTGGTGAACCGCAAGATGAACTGATGCGCGAACTGGTCGGCTCACCGGCTCCGTTCTTCGCCCTCGACGATCAATTCGGACAGCGGCACACGCCGGGCGACTACGCTGGCACGTCATTGCTGATCGTGTTCTTTCCTTTTGCGTTCTCACCTATCTGCAGTTCCGAAATGGGTGAATTGAACGAGCTGGCCGGCGAGGCCGAGGGCCGCGGCGGCTGGTCGGTCGTGTGCATCTCCGCCGATTCGAAATACGCGCTGCGCGAATTCGGCGATTCCCACGAGTTGTCGCTGACGATGCTCAGCGACTTCTGGCCGCACGGCGCCGCATCCGCCCGATACGGCGCTTTCGATGCCGCAAGCGGGCGTGCCGGGCGCGGAACCGTCGTCATCGCCCCGGACGGAATCATCGACCAGGCCGAACTGTCCGACGCCGGGCATGCCCGAGACCTGGCAGGCTGGGTGCGAAGAGCTCGGACAATCGGCCTCGAATCGGGCTCGGCCGGTCGATCGGCGTGACGCGGCGGTGTCGCCTGCCGGCCGTTCCGACGCCGACTTTGCGTCGTGAAGGCACCCGCGACATGCCGAAATCGAGCTTCTTCAAAATTCTTATATAACTTTAAGATAACGGCGTCATTGCAGGTCAGCGCAATATAGTCTCTCTATGTTGCGATTAGGTAACGAACGAGGTTGAACTCTTGACTATCGTTCGCAGTTGATTGCTTGTACAGTCGGATGTGGCCGCAATTCATAGACGGCCGTTCGAAGAGAATTTGTTCTCTTCACGACATACCAACCGACGCTGCCGTACACCTCACGTCGTCCGCACGGCAGCCGTTTTGGAATTGCAAGTCAACCTGCATGGGAATGGACGACGGCGTGTGGAAGGTCGGGGACGGCCCGAGCGTAGGTGTCCTAACGGAGCATCGTGAAACTTAGTACCACCACACTTGGCCAGAAAGTCCGCATGGGCGTTGCCGTCGTCGCCTTGTCAGGCGTCGGCATGGGCGTTGCCGCAACCACGGCGAGCGCCACCACGTCCTCAGCGGGCGTCTGGGACCGCATCGCTCAGTGCGAGTCGGGCGGCAACTGGAGCATCAACACCGGAAACGGCTACTACGGCGGCCTGCAGTTCAACTTGAACACCTGGAAGGCATACGGAGGCCAAGGCTTGCCGTCGAACGCCTCGAAGTCGCAGCAGATTGCCATCGCCGAGAAGGTCCAGGCAGCACAGGGCTGGGGCGCTTGGCCGGTCTGCTCGCAGAAGGCCGGAGCCAGCGGCACCCCGGAGAGCCAGGGCGCCCCGCAGCCGCAGTCGGACAGCTCGGACAGCAGCAGCTCGCAGAGTTCGCAGAGCTCGCAGCCCGAGTCGGACAGCTCGGACAGCAGCAGCTCGCAGAGCTCGCAGCCCGAGTCCGGCAGCTCGGACAGCAGCAGCTCGCAGAGCTCGCAGCCGCAGACCCCGACGATCCCGACGGTCAAGGCCTCGGACAAGACCTACACGGTCAAGGGCGGCGACTCGCTGTCGAAGATCAGCAAGAAGCTCGACATCGAAGGTGGCTGGATCAAGCTGGCCGGTGCGAACAAGTCCACCGTCAGCAACCCGAACGTCATCGAGGTCGGCCAGACGCTGCACCTGCCTGCCGCGTAAGCAGCAGAACCCCCGCGAATGGTGGATAGGGGCCCGGTTACCCGTCGGTAACCGGGCACCTGTCCACCTTTCGTCGTTGTAGCACGATCAAGCGTGCAGGCGGTCGAGGGTCAAAGCCGTCACGATCGCGGCCTCGGCGGCTTCGGCGCCCTTGTCCTCGGATGATCCCGGCAGGCCGGCTCGATCGAGTGCCTGCTTTTCGTCGTCACACGTGAGCAGACCGAAACCGACGGGCACCCCGGTGTGCACCGAAACCTCCGTCAATCCGTTCGTGGCGGCCTGGCACACGTAGTCGAAGTGCGGCGTCCCGCCACGGATGACGACGCCCAACGCCACTATGGCCTGATATTTCCGGCTCGCCAGTACGGCGGCCGCCACACTGAGCTCGAAGCTTCCGGGAACTCGGACCAGCTCGGGATCGAGCCCGGCCTCGACGCACACACGCTGCGCTCCGGCAATGAGGCCGTCCATCACCTCTTCATGCCAGCTGGCGGCGACGATCGCCACCCTCATACGCCGGGGGATCACCGTCCCGTCGTCCAACGTTCCGCGCGAGATCCGGCTGGCTGCCCGTCCGGCATTGCTCATGACACGTGCCTTTCCGTCGTCGACAGGTCGAGGGTATGTCCGAGCCTGTCGTGCTTTGTCTTGAGATAGCGAAGATTCTCGGCCGTCACGTGGGCGGGCGTCCGGGCGACTTCGGCTACGTCGATCCCATCGGCGCGGAGCGTCCCTGCCTTGGCCGGGTTGTGCGTGAGCAACCGGATCCTCGTCGTGCCGAGGTCGCGGAGCATTGCCGATGCGGCGTGGTACTGACGAGAGTCGACCGGCAGGCCGAGCTCGGTGTTGGCATCGACGGTGTCGAGCCCGGCGTCCTGCAGCGCATAGGCCTGGAGCTTGGCGAACAGGCCGATGCCGCGTCCCTCATGGCCGCGCAAGTAGACCACGGCGCCGCGGCCGAGTGCGGCGATCTCGGCCAACGCCGTGTCCAACTGCGCTCCGCAGTCGCACCGACGCGAGCCGAACACGTCGCCGGTGAGGCATTCCGAATGCACGCGGACGGTTGTAGGCTCCGCCGATTCGGTCTCGAGGCCGAGGGTGATGGCCAGATGTTCGTCACCGGTTGACTGGTCGACGTACGCCGTCGCCTGGAACGTCGTGGCCGGATTGCCGGCGGACGACGGCAGCGGCACCGTTGCGCCCCGGCGCAACGGCGATTCGACCCGATAGCGATGGGCGACCAGGTCGGCGATGGAGATCATCGCCAAGCCGTGCTCGTTGGCAAATTCGCGCGTGCTCGGCGCGTCCATGATCGAGCCGTCGTCGTTCGTCAGCTCGCCGATGACGCCGGCCGGTACGAGGCCGGCCAGCCGGGTGAGATCGACTGCCGCTTCCGTGTGGCCGCGCCGCTCGAACACGCCGTGCTGAGCGGCGCGAAGGGGGAAGACGTGGCCCGGCCGGGTAAGGTCGTGCGGATCGGTGTCGTCGGAGGCCAGCAGGTTGGCGGTGCGAGCGCGATCGGCTGCCGAGATCCCGGTGGTGATCCCGGCTCGGGCATCGACCGATACCGAATAGGCGGTGCCCTTCGGGTCTTCGTTGGCAGCGGTCATGGGCGGCAGCGCCAGGGCATCGAGCCGGCCGCCGGGCAACGGCGCGCAAAGGACGCCGGACGTGTACCGGATGAGGAATGCCACGGTCTCCGGAGTGGCCAGCTGCGCCGAGAGAATGAGATCGCCCTCGTTCTCGCGCCCGGCGTCGTCGACTACGGCGACGGGCTTCCCCGCGGCCAGGCTCGCCAAGGCGTCGTCCACGGTGTCCAACCGGACGTCGTCGGCCGTCATGACCGTGCTCCCAGCGACTCGATGTATTTGGCGAGGATATCCACTTCGAGATTGCAGATGTCGCCGGCGTCGCGGGCGCCCAGTGTCGTCTCGCTCAACGTTGTGGGAATCAGGCCGACGTCGAACCCGTCGGCAGTGACATGCGCGACCGTCAATGACACGCCGTCCACCGTTACGGAGCCCTTCTCGGCAATATACCGCCGGAGTTCGGCAGGAACGTCGAACGTGACGGTATCCCAGTTCTCGGCGCTCTGCCGGGAACGCAACATCGCGACGCCGTCCACGTGCCCCTGCACGATATGCCCGCCCAGCCGTTGGCCGACGGCGACGGCGCGCTCGAGGTTCACGCCGGAGCCCTCGGCCAGGCTGCCGAGGCTCGACCGGTCGAGCGATTCCTTCATCACGTCGACGCTGAACGAGGTCGGCGTGAAGTCGGTGACCGTGAGACAGACGCCGTTGACCGCAATGGAGTCGCCGTGTTTTGTGTCGTCGGTGACGGCGGCGCATTCGATGGTCATCCGGGCGCTGTCGCCGGCCTGCGAGTCGATCCGTCGGACGCGTCCGACTTCTTCTACTATTCCGGTGAACACTTAAGCAATGCCTTCCTGTGAAACGGTGCGTGGTAGGTAAGTCAGGCGGACGTCGTCGCCGATGGGCGCTACATCGTGCAAGCGCCAGCGGGACGCGTCCCGCAGTGTGCCGACGCCGATGTCGCCGATGAGGGGCCGGCCTGTCCCCAAGAGCGTCGGGGCCACGTAGACGACGATCCTGTCGATCAGGCCGCGTGCCAGAAACTCGCCGGCAACGGTGGGGCCGCCTTCGAGAAGGGCTCCGCGGTGGCCGCGTGCGTACAAGTCGGCGCATAGTCGATCGAGATCGACGCGGCCGGCCGGATCGGCGCCGAACTCGTCGGTCGTGCCGATCAAGGTCGGTGCCCGGCCATTGCGGACATTTGCTTCCGGCGGGGTGCGGCCCGAGGAATCAATGACGACGCGCAGGGGCTGGTCGGGCAGTTCGCGGCCGTCCGGGCCGCGCCGGGTGAGCCGCGGATCGTCGTGCAGCACGGTGCCGATACCCGCGATGACGGCGTCCGCGCGACGCCGCAAGGTTTGGGCGTCCTGACGTGACGCCTCGCTCGAGATCCATTGCGAGGTGCCGTCGGCTGCCGCAATCCGCCCGTCGAGGGTGGCAGCGGCTTTGTAGGTGACGTGAATCCGCTTGGTCTCTTCGGCGATCAGCCATTCGTGATTGGCCTCGCGCGCTTCGGTCTCGCGGACGCCGCGCCGGACGGCGACGCCATGGGCCTCGAGCTGGTCGCCGCCGCCGGAATGGATCGGATCGGCAACGGCGAAGGCCACGGAGTCAATGCCGGCATCCAGCAGTGCCTGCGTGCACGGGGGAGTGCGGCCTTGGTGGCGGCACGGTTCGAGAGTGACGACTGCCGTGCCGCCGCGTGCGCGGTCTCCGGCGTTGCGCAGTGCGACGACTTCGGCGTGATCGCTGCCGGCGCGCGCGTGATATCCGCTGCCGACGACGTTCCCGTCGGCGTCCAGGATCACGGCGCCGACGCGCGGGTTCGGCGCGGTCAGCCCGGCTCCGCGGCGAGATTCGTCGACAGCCTGCATCATTGCCGCGTCGATAGCGGTCCGGCCGGCCGGCGTCATGCGCTTCCCCTTACCGCCCGGGGTGCGCGAGCATTCGCGGTCGTCGACGGACGACGGCGCGGTGCCGTGTGCTTCCTCCCATCCGGACTTTCACCGTCGGTTTCGGAATTTCACCGAATCAACCGTCCCGTATCGGGAGCGGGTCGCGGACTATCACCGCCGGCTCGGATTTTCACCGACCCCGGAGCACTCTGCTTTCCACGATACCCCGAATCGTCGAAGGGTGAATAGATGCCCGGTTACCGGCCGCCGGTAACCGGGCATCTATTCACCCGTCGACGTGGTGGCAGGGCGGTGTCGACGGATCGCCAGGCTCGCCAGTCCGATCAGCAGCCAGACGCCGGCAATGATGAGGGCCAAATGGCTGGCCAGAGCGAGTACCGCCACGATGATGGCGATGCCGATGAGGGGGATGACGAGATGGCGGACGGGCCGCGTCGTGCGTTTGCCGACGATGTAGTACCCGATCACTGACACATGGAGGAAGACGAATGCCGTGAGTGCGCCGACCGTGACCATTGACGACAACAGGTCGAGGCCGTCGGGGCGGACCGCGGCGGCGACGGCGATGACGATCGTGGCGGCCGCCGAAACGACTATGGCAACCCGCGGCGTGTGGCTGCGCGGGCTGATTTTGGCAAGGGCGCCCGGAAGCTGACCGTCCCGGGCCATTCCGTACATCAGCCTGCTGACGGCCGCTTGGGCGACAAGCGCCGAGAAGACGGGGCCGACAGCCTTGGTGATGGTGACTGTCGTGCCGAACCAGCCGCCGATCGAGGACGAAAGCATGCTGTAGAACGCCGTTCCCTGGTCGGCCGGATGCGCGGTCAATTCCTGCGGCGTGGTGTGGATCAACAAACTGCCCAGATAGGTCTGAGCCACGAAGAGCAGTCCGGCCAGACCAAGACAAAACAGAAGTGCCTGCCCGACTTGCTTCGTCGACCCGGTGGTCTCTTCGGCGAAGCTGGCGATCGCATCGAACCCGAGAAATGCCAGCACTGCGACCGAGACGGCCCCGATGATTCCCGCCGGCTCGAACCCGTGGAAGCCGATCAAGGGGGACAGCCATGGGCGCGCCGGACCCTGTGCGGCGATGACGATGACTGCCGCGACGGTGAACGCCGCCAGCACAACTATCTCGATGCCCACCATCACCAGCCCGACGGTGGCGGCGAGTTTCACGCCGCCCAGATTGAGGCCGGTAATGATGATGATGCCAATCACCGTGAACAGCCAGACCGGAACACTCGGGATCAGTGCGTGGCTGGCGATTCCGGTGAACAGCGCGGCCATGCTGGGGATGAACAGGTAGTCGAGACCGATCATCCACCCGGCGATGAAACCGGGAGCGCGCCCGAGACCGGCAGTGGCGTAGGCGAACACCGACCCGGCCAGCGGTACGGCCCCCGACATTCGTGCATACGACCAGGCGGTGAACGCCATGGCAACTGTCGCAATGATGAAAACCAGTCCGACGGCGCCGTGGCTGCGGGCGTCGAGCACCCCGAAAGTGCCCATCGGTGCGGTCGGGCCGATGAACAACAGGCCGTAGACGACGAGGTCGCGGAGCGACAGGCTCCGCTTCAGTCGCGGCGCACCGGCGGGACCCGAGGCGGAATCGTCCTTGGCAGTGCGCACGCGCGCAGTTTACCTGCTGATCAGGCCCGCGCTGTCATGGGCGACGATGCTGCGTTCGCGATCATTCATCCTGCCGACGACCGGCCATCCGGCCAATTTGCTTCGGCGGATATCGATGATCTTGCGGCCGGCGATTTCAACGGTGATGAGGGATTTGGACTTCGAGTGAGCCATTTTTACTCCTTATTACTCTTTGGGTGGTCTGCGGTGTTTTGGGACGGACGATGGACAAGGCGGGAGAATCCGAAGAACCGGACGAACTCCGCGTCGCCGGGCTTATCCGCCCGCGGCGAGAGACGATCGTCATATTCGGCCAACAGGTTTTCGACGTCGCGATTGAACTTGGCGCTCTCATCCGGAGTCAGCCACGCGACCCGGGATGCGAAGAGGAGCGATTCGCGCCACTGCCGCGGTATCAGCCGGCGTTCCGTCACCCACTGACTCAGCCTGGTCGATTCGTGGATGGCGGTGGCCTCGTCGAAAGCGTCGCCGGCGGCGCTTCCGGACTCGTCGTCCGTGGGATCGACCCAGACGGCGCGTTCAACTCGGCGCCACGGGCGTTCTTTGCCTTCGCGCCCAGCAGCTTCGACAAATCCGTGTTTGGCCAGGGTGCGCAAATGGAATGAGCAGTTTTGCGGGCTTTCGCCGACCAGCGGGGCGCACTCGGTGGCGGTCGCCGTGTCCCGCGCCGCGAGGACCTCGAGCAGGGCCAGACGTACCGGATGGCTGAGTGCCCGGATGTCCTTCGGATCGCGCGCGTGGCGCTGCTTTCCGGAGCCTGGGTCGTCTGTCATGCTTCAATGATAAAACGCGAAAGAACTCTTTCGAAACAATTCTTTCATGAGTTCGGTCACAGGACGGCAATTCGGCGAGATCCGTTTTTCGATTCGACTGTCATCGAGCCGCGCTGTCCGACCCGGCAAGGCCGCGTAGATGCCAACGGCTCGAACCTCGACCGACAGCGAAGGTGGGCAAGGGTCCGAGCCTGGTGAGTGTGGTGGGCCCAGAGGGACTCGAACCCCCGACATCCACGGTGTAAACGTGGCGCTCTAACCAACTGAGCTATAGGCCCGCATCTGTGCGGTGTCGACCGAGTGGCTCTCATGCGCAGGCGACGATTGATTGTTCCATATTATCCGGCGTCGCGGCTACTCGAACTTCGCCGTTGACCGGCTTTCGGCGACGATCTAGCCTGAAAGCAACGAGTCGAAGCGGCCCGCGTGACGCGTGTGGGAGTGGCTATGGCACAGGGTGGGACGTGACCATGGACTTCGGCTTCAGCTCAGACCAAGAGACCTTCCGAGCAAGTGTCCGCGAGTTCGCCCGGAGCACACTGGCCCCGCATGACGCCGAGGACGACGTGAACGGCGCCATGCGCCCGGAGATGCCCCGCCAAATGGCGAACATCGGCTTGACCGGCCTTCGTATTCCGGACAAGTACGGCGGGCAGGGCGCCGGCGCCCTCGAGGTCGGCATTGCTGCCGAAGAGGTCGCCCGCGCCGATCTGAACGCCTGTTACCTGATCGTCAATTCCACTCTCGTCAGTGAGATCATGCTCGGCGCGGCCGACGCTGACCAATGCCGTCGGTGGCTGCCCTCGATCGCCGACGGCAGTACCATTCCGGCGCTCGTGCTCACCGAGCCCGAACACGGATCGGATGCGGCGAGCCTGACCGTGAAAGCCGAGCCGGACGCCGGCGGATGGCGACTCACCGGCGAGAAGACGTCCATCACCATGGGCATGTACGCCGACGTCGGCGTCGTCCTTGCGCGAACCGGGAATGCCGGGCCATCCGGCGTCAGCGCGTTCATCGTCGACTTGGACGACGGGCACATCACCCGCTCGGTGTTCGACGATCTCGGCAACAGACCGATCGGCAGGGCCTCCATCTACTTTGACGGAATGCCAGTGCCCCGCGACGGCTTGCTCGGCGCCGAAGGCAGCGGATTCACCTCGGCCATGCGCGGCTTCGACTACTCCCGCGCGGTCATGGCCCTGGCGTGCCTCGGGACCGCGGCGGCCGCGCTGGACGACGCAATCGGTTACGCCCGGATTCGCACTGCCTTCGGCGCGCCGATCGGCACGAACGAAGGCGTCGCGTTCCCGCTCGTTGAATGCGCCACGCGCCTGCGCGCGGCACGACTGCTCTGCTATGAAGCGCTGTGGCGCAAGGATCAGGGCATGCCGCACACCGTTGAAGCGAACATGGTCAAGTGGCTTGCCCCGAAGCTCGCCGTCGAGATCGTCCATCAGTCGCTTTTGACGTTCGGGCATACCGGATATTCGTCGGACAATCCGCAAGGTCGCAGGCTGCGCGACGTGATTGGCCTCGAGATCGGCGACGGCACCGCACAGATCACCAAGCTCGTAGTGGCACGCAATCTCCTCGGACGCGCAGCCGCACCGTGACGGACGTCGCCGTGCGGACCGCAATTGCAGAAAGGTCGGAACAATGTCGAGGCAGCTGGCAATAGTGACCGGCGCGGGTTCGGGCATCGGCCGCGCCATTGCGTGGAAATTCGCCGATGCGGGCTACCAGGTGGTCGGTGCAGATCTCAACGACGATGCGGCGGCCGAATCCGCCGCCAAGTACCCCGACATGATGACCGCCGAGCACGTGGACGTCGCGGACGCCGAATCCGTCACCTCGCTCTGCCGTGCCGTGACCGCTATCGGGACGCCGGCGACAATCGTTAACGCGGCAGGCTGGGACAGAACCGACAAATTCATCAACGAGGACGCCGAATTCGCCCGGAAAGTGGTCGAGATTAACTACCTCGGTCCCGTGGCCATGTGCCGGGAATTCGCCCGAGTCATGATCGATGCCGGACGCGGCGGACGCATCGTCAACATTGCCAGCGACGCCGGCCGCGTCGGAAGCGCGGGGGAGACCATCTACGCCGGCGCCAAGGGCGGCGTCATTGCATTCACCAAGTCCTTGGCGCGCGAACTGGCTCGAGACGGTATCAACGTCAACTGCGTGTGCCCCGGCCCGACCGACACGCCCTTGTTCGCCGCGCAGCCGGAGCATTTGCGCCAAGCGCTCATCAAATCGATACCGTTCCGACGAGTGGCCGAACCGTCGGAAATCGCGGACGCCGTATATTTCTTCGCGTCGCCGGCATCCCGCTACGTGACGGGGCAGATCCTCAGCGTCGATGGCGGGCTGACCATGGCGGGGTGAGAATCCGACGAAATCCGATGAAATCCGATGAATTCCGAGGACGCGAACCGACGGACGAGGAGACGAGGGGACGACAACCATGCACGACTCCGACTACGAGTACGTGACCTTTGCGCGCCGGGCCAACGGCGTGCTGGTGATGACGCTTGACCGCCCGGACAAATACAACGCCGCCAACGAACAGATGCACGGCGAGTTGGCCAGGGTCTGGAAGGATGTTTCGGCCGACGACGAGGTGCGCGTCGTCGTCGTGACGGGCGCCGGCCGTGCCTTTTCGGCCGGCGGCGACCTGGAAATGGTGCAGCGGATGGCCGGCGATCACGACCGCGTCTCGCACATGCTCATTGAAATGAGCGATCTCGTCGAGAACTTGCTGGATTGCTCGAAGCCCGTCGTGTCGGCCATCAACGGCGTCGCGGTCGGCGCCGGGCTGGTCATTGCGCTGCTGGCCGATATTTCGATATGCGCGGCCGATGCCAAACTCGGCGACGGGCACATCAAACTCGGCGTCGCGGCCGGCGATCACGCGGCCTTGATGTGGCCGCTGCTCATCGGACTGGCCAAGGCCCGGTACTACCTGCTGACGGGCGAGATGTTGACCGGAGCCGAGGCCGAGCGGCTCGGCATGGTGTCGAAAAGCGTCGAGCCCGGCGACGTCATGCCCGAGGCCTTGCGCATTGCGGACGGTTTGGCCGCCGGACCCCAGCAAGCCATCCGACTGACTCGGCGGGCTTTGAACAACTGGGCCGCCGGATCGCGGGCGATTTTCGATCAGTCCGCGGCTTACGAGATGCTCACCTTCATGGGGCCGGACGTCGTCGAGGGCGCCGCCGCATTGCGCGAAAAGCGCGCTCCCGCTTTCCCGTCCGCCGCCCGCCGGGGCGATTGAGCCGCCGCGCGCTGCCCCCGTCGAGCCACGAAATTTGCTTATTTGTGCATATGTCAGAACAAACTATTGACAGGGTCACGGCGATCCGGCAAAGTTATCCATGTCACGCCGGTGACGAATGCCGGCGAACGGCAAGTTCGACCGGCAAGATCACTAGGGCAAGTGTGATAGGGAAAGCGGGGACGGATGGCGCACGACGTGCTGACGATGGGCCGAATCAGTGTTGATATTTATCCGCACGATATCGGCGTCGATCTCGAAGACGTGACGACGTTCGGCAAATATCTGGGCGGATCCGCATCCAACGTCGCAGTGGCGGCGGCAAAGCACGGGCTGAAGTCCGGGGTGATCACCCGCACCGGGAACGACCCGTTCGGAACCTATCTGCACCGTGAACTTCGCCGTTACGGCGTCGACGACTCCCAGGTCAGCGCCGTCGACGAGTGGCCGACACCCGTGACCTTCTGCGCCATCAAACCACCGGAGGACTTTCCGCTGTACTTCTACCGGACGCCGACCGCCCCGGATCTGCAAATCAAACGGGCCGAACTCGACACGGACGCCGTCCGGAGCGCCGGGATCTTCTGGATGACGGTAACCGGGCTTTGCCAAGAGCCCAGCCGCGACGCGCACGCCGCCGCCCTCGAAGCGCGGCCGCGAGAGGGCCTGCGCCCCGGCCAGTTCACGGTACTCGATCTCGACTATCGTCCCATGTTCTGGCCCGGCCCGGACGAAGCCCGCACCGAGATCGCCCGCGTGCTTCCGGACGTCACCGTCGCGATCGGCAACCGCGAAGAATGCGGCGTGGCGGTCGGCGAAGGCACCCCCGACGAGCTCGCCGACCGGCTGCTGGAATCCGGCGTCGACATCGCAGTCGTCAAACTCGGGTCGGACGGCGTCATGGCGGCTTCACGGTCCGACCGGGTCATTTCCGCGCCCATCCCCGTCGACCCGGTCAACGGCCTGGGCGCCGGGGACGCCTTTGGCGGCGCGTTCTGCCGGGCATTGACCAGCGGCTGGGAACTTCGGGCGTGCCTGGACTTCGCCAACGCCGCCGGCGCAATCGTGGCCGGCGAGCTGTCTTGCTCGGAGGCCATGCCTGATACGGACGCCGTGCTTGCCCTTTTGGCAGCTCGCGGACGGGCGGTGCCGGCGTGAACGGCCACGACGCGGGCAGCGGCGACACCCGCTACGAGCACCTGACCCGGATCCGGGTGGAAGATCCGGGCGCCATCGCCCGGGCGGCCACGTCCAGGCGGCGGCACCCGGGACTGCGGTACGGCCCGCAAACGTTCATCATTGCAGCCGATCATCCCGCTCGCGGCGCGCTGTCGGTCGGCGACGACGCGGCCGCGATGGCCGACCGGCGAGACCTGCTCGACCGGTTACGGACCGCCTTGGCGACGCCGGGCTGTGACGGCGTTTTGGCCACGCCGGACATCATCGACGATCTGCTGCTGCTCGGCGCCCTGGACGACAAACTCGTGTTCGGGTCGATGAACCGCGCCGGGCTTGCCGGATCGTCCTTTGAATACGACGACCGCTTCACCGGTTACACGGCCGAAGCATTGGACGCCATCGGCGCCGACGGGGGCAAGATGCTCACCCGGATCGCCTTGGCGGATCCCGCCACTCCAACGGTGCTCGAGAACACGGCCCGCGCCGTCGATGCGCTGGCCGACCGCGGACTCGTGGCAATGATCGAGCCGTTCCTTTCGGAATGGCGGAACGGCCGAGCCCACAACGACCTCAGCACGGACGCCGTCGTCAAATCGGTGGCGATCGCGTCGGCCCTCGGCGCGTCGAGCGCAGGCACGTGGATGAAGGTGCCCGTCGTCGACCGGATGGACCGCGTCATGGCGGCCACGACACTGCCGACAGTGCTACTGGGCGGCGACACCGGCTCCGATCCGGATGTCGTGTTCGCCCGGTGGGAAAACGCCTTGCGCCAACCCGGCGTCGTCGGCCTGACAGTGGGGCGCACCTTGCTCTACCCGCCGGACGGTGACGTGGCCGGCGCAGTGAAAACCGCAGTGTCGCTGCTGGCCGGCCCGGCGTCCGGCAATTCCGCACCCCCTCCATCCACAACGGCCGATAGGAGCCGCTCATGACGCAGATGACAGTCGCGCAGGCAGTCGTGGAGTTTCTCGGCAGGCAGTACACCGTCGACCGCATTGGCTCCGAGACGTACCGCGAGCGAACCATTCCGGGAATGCTCGGCATCTTCGGGCACGGTAACGTGGCGGGAGTCGGCCAGGCGTTGAAGCAATGGCAGCAAAAGGACCCCACGCTGATGCCCTACTACCAGGGCCGCAACGAACAGGGACTTGCCGATCAGGGAGTCGGCTATGCCCGCCACACCAGGCGCCGCGGCACGTTCGCCGTGACGACGTCGATCGGCCCCGGGTCGTCGAACCTCCTCACCGGTGCGGCCCTGGCCACGGCCAACCGACTGCCGGTGTTGTTGCTGCCGTCCGACACGTTCGCCACGCGCCGGCCCGACCCCGTGCTGCAGCAAATCGAACGCCCCGAAGCGTATGACGTGAGCGTCAATGACGCGTTCCGGCCGCTGTCCAAATCGTTCGACAGGGTCAGCCGCCCCGAACAGGTGTTCTCGGCACTGCTGAACGCCATGCGCGTGTTGACGGACCCGGCCGAAACCGGCGCCTGCACTATTGCGCTGCCGCAGGACGTGCAGGCCGAAGCAATCGATGTCCCGGACGAATTCCTCGCCGAACGCAACTGGCGGATCCGTCGGCCCGCCCCGGAAATCGACGACATTCGCGAAGCCGCCCGTGCGATCGAAGACGCCGAGCGGCCGCTCATCGTGGCGGGTGGGGGAGTGCTGTACTCGTTCGCCACCGACGCGCTGCAGGATTTCGTCGAAGCCACCGGCATCCCCGTCGGCTGCACGCAAGCAGGAATGGGGTCGTTGGCCTGGGACCATCCGCAAAACCTCGGCGCCATCGGGTCGACCGGCACGGTGGCCGCTAACCGACTCGCCCGCGATGCCGACCTGGTGATCGGCATCGGCACTCGTTACGAGGACTTCACCACTGCCTCGCGCACCGCCTTCGCGAACCCGGCCGTGCGCTTCATCAACATCAACGTCGCTGCCATCGACGCGTACAAGAACGCCACCTCCTTGCCGATCGTCGCCGACGCGCGCAAGGCGCTCATCGAGCTGACCTCGGCGCTGCAAGGGTTCCGCGTGTCGGATGATTTGACGTCGACCGTGGCGGCCGAGAAGAAGGAGTGGGACGCCGTCGTCGACGACGCGTACCACACGCGCCACGCGCCGCTGCCGGCCCAGTCCGAGATCATCGGCGCCGTGAACGAGGCATCGGATGCGCGCGACGTCGTGATCTGCGCGGCAGGATCCCTGCCGGGCGACCTGCACAAGCTCTGGCGTGTGCGAGACCCCTACGGCTACCACGTGGAATACGCGTTCTCGTGCATGGGATACGAGATCGCCGGTGGAATCGGCGTCAAACGCGCGGCGCCGGACCGCGACGTCATCGTCATGGTGGGCGACGGGTCGTATCTGATGATGCACACCGAACTCGTCACGGCAGTCGCCGAACGGATCGACGTGATAGTCGTCTTGATCCAAAATCACGGCTATGCGTCGATCGGCGCCCTGTCGGAGTCGTTGGGCTCGCAGCGGTTCGGCACCAAATACCGGTACCTCGACGAAGAGTCGCACAGCTTCGACGACGGCCACACGCTGCCGATCGATTTGGCGACCAACGCCGAGAGTCTCGGCGCGCACGTGATCCGCATCGGCCCGGGCGAATCGAGCATCGACGAATTGGCCGACGCCGTCCGGCGCACCAAGGCCGAGTTCTCCGGCGGCACGCGCTCGGGCCCCGTGCTGATCCATGTGAACAGCGACCCGCTGATTGCCGCACCGGACTCCGAGAGTTGGTGGGACGTGCCGGTGTCGGCCGTGTCCGAGCTGGATTCCACGCTCGAGGCGTATTCCGAATACACGGCCCGCAAAGACACGCAAGCTCGCTACCTCGGCGATCGCTGACCGGAGCGCATCCAATGACGGCAGGAGCACGGAACGATGAGCCCACGACAAGGAGCCCGATGAGCACTGTGACGATCGGTACCGCACCTGATTCCTGGGGAGTCTGGTTTGCCGACGACCCCGAGCAGACCCCGTGGCAACGCTTCCTCGACGAAGCCGCCGACGCCGGATACCGGTGGATCGAACTCGGCCCCTACGGATACCTGCCGACCGACCCGGAAGTTCTGCGCGCCGAACTGGAGCGGCGCGACCTCCAGGTCGCGGCCGGAACAGTCTTCACGGCGTTCCACCGAGGCGCCGACCAGTGGCACGAGGCATGGGAGCCTGCCAGGAAAGTCGCCGAGCTGACTGCCGCGGTGGGCGGCAAGCATATCGTCGTCATTCCGGCGATGTGGCGCGACGACGTGACGGGGCAGCCGGTGGAAAGCGGCGAGCTGACGGCAGGGCAGTGGGACGATCTGTGCGCGGGTCACGACAAGCTCGGCCGCATCCTCGCCGACGACTACGGACTCGCGCAGCAATTCCATCCGCACGCCGACAGCCACGTGGGCGCGCAGCCGGACATCGAACGGATTTTGCAGGCGACCGATCCGGCATTCTTCAATTTGTGTCTCGACACCGGGCACGCCGAATACTGCGGCGCCTCCAGCCTGGACCTGATCCGTCAGTATCCCGACCGCATCGGTTACCTGCACTTGAAGCAGATCGACCCGGCCGTTCTTGCCCACGTGCGCGAAAACGACCTCACCTGGGCGGCGGCCAACAAGGCCGGAGTGATGGTCGAACCACCCGCGGGTCTTCCCGATCTGCGCAGCGTGATCGACGCGGTCGAAGCTCTGGACAAGGACATCTTCGGCGTCGTGGAACAAGACATGTACCCGGTCCCGTTCGACGTGCCGTTGCCGATCGCTCGGCGCACGAAGGACTATCTGCTGTCCTGCGGATCTCGGACGACGATCAACTAACGCCACTCACGCTCAGGGAGAGAACTATGGACGCATCGAAAACCTCCGACCGGCTGAACGTCGCGGTGATTGGCGCCGGACGCATGGGCGCCGACCACATTCGCCGTCTGGACACGCGTATTTCCGGAGCGCGCGTAGCGGCTGTCGTCGACGTCGACGAGGCCCGGGCGACGGACGCCGTGCGCGACGTGCCCGGCGCCGTCGCCCTGACGGATCCGACTGAAGCGTTGGCGCGGGCCGACGTGGATGCCGTCCTCGTGGCAACCCCCGGATTCCTGCACGAGGACATCCTGTTGGCCGCGCTGGAAAAAGATATGCCGATCCTGTGCGAAAAGCCGCTCACGCAAGAGCCCGACAGTTCGTGGCGGATCGTCGAAGCCGAAGAGAGGCTGGGCCGTCAGCGAATCCAGGTCGGCTTCATGCGCCGCTTCGACTCCGAATACGCAGCGCTCGGCGGCATATTTGCCGGCGGCGAGCTCGGCGCGCCGCTGATGCTGCACTGCGCGCACCGCAATCCGTCCACGCCGCCCGGGTTCACCAACGAGATGCTCATCACCGACTCGGTGGTGCACGAATTCGACGTGATCCGCTATTTGACCGGCGAAGAGATCGCTTCGGTCCAGATCCGGCGAGGCCGCCGGAACTCGTTCGCCCCCGACGAGCAGCACGACCCGCAACACGTGCTGATCGAGACCACCGGCGGGCTCTTGGCCGACGTCGAGATCTTCGTCAATGCCGAATTCGGCTACCAGGTCACGACGCAGGCCGTGTTCGAACGCGGAATCGTCAACATCGGGCGGGACCGCGGACCGGAGGTAGCGGCGTCCGGTCGTTGGGGCGGCGTCGTCACTCCCGGGTTCGAAGAACGGTTCGGCGACGCGTACGAAGCCGAAGTGCAAAGCTGGGTCGACGCCGCGGCGCGCGGTGAGATCGGCGGTCCGAGCGCCTGGGACGGGTACGCGACCGCGGCATGCTGCGCCGCCGGCGTCCGAGCCCAACAATCGGACGCAGCCGTCACCGTCGAACTGAACACCAAGCCGGAGATATATCACTCATGAAGATCGCACTTGACCCGACACCGTTCCACCGCAGCCACAGCCTGCTCGAACTGCCCGGTGTCGTTGCCGAAATGGGGTACGAATACCTCGAGATGAGTCCGCACGCCGATTTCATCCCGTTCTATGGCCACCCCAAGGCCGATGACGCCACGGTGCGCGCGTTCCGCAAGGCGTGCGACGATGCCGGAGTCGGCATTTGCTCGGTGCTTCCCGTGCTTCGCTGGTCGGGCCCGGACGAGGACGCCCGCGAAGCCGCCGTCCGGTATTGGAAGCGCGCCATCCAGATCACCGTGGACCTGGGCGTGCCGGTGATGAATTCGGAGTTCTCCGGCAGGCCCGAACGCGCCGAGGAATCCGAGCGGGCGTTCTTCCGGTCGATGGAAGAGCTGCTGCCGATCATTGAACGCGAAGGCATCGACTTGCGGATCGAACCGCATCCGGACGATTTCGTCGAAGAGGGACACGCCGCGCTGCGCCTCATTCGCGCGCTGAACTCGGATCATGTCGGATTCCTGTATTGCACGCCGCACACGTTCCACATGCAGTCCGACCCGCTTGGCATCATGCGCGACGCCGGCCCGCTGCTGCGTCAGGTGCATCTTGCAGACAGCTTTGACCACCGTCGCTCGTCGGGGCTGCGGTACATCGTCAATCCGCCCGGATCGACGGCCCGCGTCCACCAGCACCTGAACATCGGCGACGGCGACGTGAATTGGGACGAAGCGTTCTCCGGGCTGCGTGAGATCGGGTTCGACGGCACTCTCGTGTCCAGCGTGTTCGCCGAGGAGGAGAACGCCGCCGAATCGTCGCGATATCAGCTCCGGCAGATCCGCGAACGCACCGCCGCCCGGTAGCCGGTTCGCATCGACCGCGCGCGGGCGTCGAAAAGCCGGCCCGCCGAGCCGCTACCCGAACGGCAGCCGCGGGTCGATCTGCTGATCGTCCCAGGTCCGGCGGATCCAGCCGTGCGCAGGATCGTCGCTGATCAGCCATTGGCGAACCGGCCCGGGGCCGGCCATCACGTTCAGGTAATAGAGATCGTAGCCCGGGGGCGCCATGGCGGGGCCGTGCCAACCGAACGGCACCAGGACGACGTCGCCGGTGCGCACCTCGGCGGTCACGTCGATTTCCCGGTCATCGGAGGCATAGACCCGCTGATAGCCGAGCGGGTCGGCGTCCGACGGGGCCGGCATTCCGGTGGCCAGCCGGGTTTCAAAGTAGTAGATCTCTTCGAGTTGTGTCTCGCCGTCCGTTTCCTCGTCGTGCTTGTGCGGCGGATACGACGACCAGTTGCCGGCGGGCGTCAACACCTCGCACACAATGAAGCGATCGGCTTCGAGAGCAGCCGGGGTGCCGAAGTTGTGCACTTGGCGCGAGCAGTTGCCGGCGCCGCGCAATTCGACCGGGATCTCGGACGCACGGATATGCCGGACCGGATACGAGTTCTTGGCCGGCGCCGACGCCACCGCGACGCGTCCGCCGTCGATCGGTTCGATCCGGACGTCGGCGTTGGTGCCGGTATAGAGCACGTCCGCCGGGCCGGTGAACACGGAATCGCGGCCGGCCAGCTCGTACGACTCGTCTCCGGTGGTGACGCGGAACGAGCCGCGCAGCGGGATGACGATGCGCTCTTCGGCCGCCGCCGGCAACGACACCGACGCGCCGAGTTCGAGGTCGGCGACGCGGATTCCGGTGTACTGCCAGCCGTTGACGGGGGTCGACTCCGGGGTGCCCAGGGAGACGTGCCATCTGCCCGCGGAAGCTGTGCCTTTGGGAAAGAACCATTCGGTCATGAGGGACTCCTTTAGCGGTGGACGAGAGTCATTTCAAACGTGTAGGTGTCGGCGCGGTACACATGGCTGCCCGTCTCCACGCACTTGCCGACGTCGTCGACGGCCGTGCGTTCCATTGTCACGAGCGGCGCGCCGGGGTCGACGCCGAGCCGTTCGGCCTGCTCGACGTCGGCCACGACTGCCCCAATACGTTGATGGGCGAGCCGGAAATTCGTACCGGCGTCGCGAAGCGTTTCGTATAAGCCGTGCTCGGTCAGTACCCGTTCGTCGAGTTCGGTGATGTCGTCGCGAACCCAGTTGCGCATCAACGCCAGGGGCTTGCCGTCAACACTGCGAAGCCGGGTGAAGTCGTACACGGCCGAGCCGGCCGGGAGCTGCAACTTCTCACGCGTCGCATCATCGGCCGGGCAATGGTCGAACCGCAGCACGTCGGTGGACGGCGTCCCACCCGAACGCTGCAGGTCGTCAAAGAGACTGGAAAGCTCGAGTTGGCGGCGCACGTGGGCAGAGACCACTTGCGTGCCGACGCCCCGCTTGCGGACCAGCAGGCCGGAATCGACAAGGTGCGCTAACGCTTTGCGCATGGTGGGCCGGGAAACCCGCAGCTGGGCGGCCAGCTCGATTTCGTTGTCGAGCCGAGTGCCGGATTCGAGCGTGCCGTCACGGATGGCCGAGCCGATTCCTTCGGCAAGTTGGTGGTACAACGGCACGGGCGAGGAACGATCGATCGACAAGTTCAGTCGGCTCATGCTGATGGACTCCTGCCGGCATGGTCATGTCAGTTTGTCAGGACATACTGAGCCTACCAGGTGCGCCCGGCAATGGGGACCCTCACCGAGTGCGAAGCTCGCGCTTGAGGATCTTGCCGGACGCATTTCGCGGCAGCTCGGCGACAAACTCGATCCGCTTGGGCACCTTGTACGCGGCGAGCCGGCTCCGCGCGTGCTCGATCACCTCGTCTGCGGTCAGGTCGCCCTTGCGCACGATGAACGCCGTGACGGCCTCGATCCATTTGTCGTCCGGGACGCCGACCACCGCAACTTCGCCGACGGCGCCCAGTTCGTATACGACGTCCTCGATCTCGCGGGAAGCCACGACGATGCCTCCGGTGTTGATGACATCCCGCAGCCTGTCGACGATGGTGATATATCCCTGATCGTCCTGCGTGGCGAGGTCTCCGGAGTGGAACCAGCCCCCGGAGAACGCCGCTGCCGTCTCATCCGGCTTGTCCCAATAGCCCTCGCAGAGCTGCGGCGAGCGATACAACACCTCGCCGGGCTCGCCCGGCGCGACGTCGGCGCCGTCCGGCCCCACCAATCGCAGCGACACGAAAAGTATTGGCTTACCGGCCGATCCCGGCCGGTCGGCATGATCCTCGGGGCGCAGCACGGTGCACAGCGGTCCCATCTCGGATTGCCCAAAGCAGTTGTAGAAGCCGATGTCCGGAAACTGCTCCTGCAGCCGGCGCAAGACGGTCACGGGCATGATGGATGCGCCGTAGTAGGCCTT
Organism: Spelaeicoccus albus; assembly: GCF_013409065.1. NCBI lineage: Bacteria > Bacillati > Actinomycetota > Actinomycetes > Micrococcales > Brevibacteriaceae > Spelaeicoccus > Spelaeicoccus albus. Next base: position 2,804,041 of record NZ_JACBZP010000001.1, read on the forward strand.
GCGCAGCGAGGCAAGCCGTTCGAGGCCGGACGAATTGGCCAGCGCCACCCATACGGTGGGCGCCGCGAAGAACGAGTCGATGTGATGCTCGGCGATCGCCCCGAGGATGGCGTCCGGGGTGGGCGCGGGAATGATGTGGTTGGTCGCGCCCATGGCCAGGTTCGGCATCAAGAACACATGCATTTGTGCCGAGTGGTACAGCGGTAGCGCGTGCAGCACTTCGTCGTGCTCGGTGAAGTCGAGCGCCACGATGGACGACACGTAGTGGTGCACCAGGGCCCGGTGCGTCATCACCGCCCCCTTCGGCGCGGCAGTGGTACCGGACGTGTAGAGCAGCTGTGCGACGTCCGTGTCGCTGACGTCGAAGATGGCCGGATCGACGCCGTCGTCCGCGGAGCCCTCGAGCGCCCAGTCAAGCAGCTCGCCGTCGAACCGCAGCACCGTGGAGGGACGCTCGCCCGGCATCCGATCGAAATTCGCGGCCAGCGCGGAATCGAGCAGGACGGCGCGCGCCCCGGATTGCGTCACGATATAGGACAGCGCGTCGCCGGTGAGCTGGAAATTGACCGGCACGTGCACGAGCCCGGCGCGCACGCAGGCCAGAAACCCAATGAGGAACGTGTCCGAGTTCTTGCCGTACGCGGCGACGCGGTCGCCCTTCGACAAACCGGATTCGAGCAGCCGGGCAGCGACCGATGTGACGGCCAGGTCGAGTTGCCGGTACGTCCACGACCGGTCGGTGAACCGCACCGCGATCGTGTCCGGGTACTGCTCGCCGCTGCGCGTCAGGATGTCGCCGATGAGACTTGATCGAATGTCCATGTCCATACGCTAGCGGCTCGCCCGTCGTTCCGGACGGCTGCCGCCGACTTTTTCGGCAGACGCCGTGACCGGCCGGCGTGGCCGGTGCGCCGGCGCCGGTTAGCCTTGTCGGTATGGATTCACCGAGCCGGCCCGCCCGCATCGACGACATTGTCGGCGTCATGGAAAACGCGTGGCCGCAGGATTCGGCCGAAGAGTGGGACGTCGTCGGGCTGACCGTCGGCGACCCGCGGTTGGAGATCACCCGCGTGCTGTTCGCCGTCGACCCGACCATGGCCGTCGCCCGGGAGGCGGAACGGGCCGGCGCGCAGCTGATAGTCACGCATCACCCGCTGCTGATGCGCGGTGTGCACGCGGTTGACGCCGGCGACGCCAAGGGGGCGGTCATCCACCGGCTGATCCAGGGCGGCATCGCGTTGATCAACGCACACACCAATGCGGACATTGCGCCGGACGGCGTGTCGCAGACTTTGATCGAGGCGCTCGGCGTCAAGGAGTCCCGCCCGCTGAACGCACCGGAACCGCGGCCATGCGCGTCGTCGGGCCCGGGTCGTGTGGGCGACCTTGCACGGGAAGAATCCCTGAACCAGTTCGCGCAGCGCGTGGCGGCGGCGTTGCCGGCCACGGCCGGAGGGGTCCGCGTCGCCGGTCCGCCGGATGGGCGGGTTCGGCGGGTAGCCGTGTGCGGGGGAGCGGGCGACGGGTATTTCGATCTTGTTCGCGCATCCGGCGCCGATGTGTACGTGACGTCGGATCTGCGTCATCACCCGGCGTCCGAAGCACGCGAGACCGCACTGGCCGGCCGGGGCACTCCGTACCTCGTGGACGTCTCGCACTGGGCAGGCGAATCGTTGTGGACGGCGCAGGCTGCGCGCACCGTCGTGGACGGCCTGCGGGCCCGCGGTATTACGGTTGAGGCAACGGTCAGTGTCACAAACACCGATCCATGGACTTTTCAACTTCCCAGCGGAGAGTGAGCAGCAATGGCGACAGCACCAGCGGCCGATCAGGCGGCGCTTTTGAAACTGCAGGCCATCGACTCGAAACTGCTGGGCGTGGCGCATCGCGAGCGCACACTTGCCGAGCACGCCAAGCTTGAGGAGAACGCCAAACGTCTGGCCGACGCCGAAAGCCGGCTTGCCGAAGCCGAGGCCGGGCAGCGGGAGGCGAATTCGCATTTACGCGAGTCCGAGATGGCTGTCGAGCAGGTGCAGAACAAGATCGACAAGGATCAGTCGCGGCTGGATTCGGGCAGTGGGTCGTCAAAGGACCTCACCGCGCTGCAGACCGATATCGCGCACTTGACCGATCGGCGCGGCGAACTCGAGATGGATGAGCTGGAGAAGATGGAGGCCGTCGAGGCCGCCGATGAAGCAGTGAACCGCGTGCAGGCCGAGCTGGACGGGTTGAACGCGGAAAGTGCCGAGATCAGCCGGCAACGCGACGACGGGCTGGAGAAGTTGGCGGCCGAACGCGATGGGCTGACGGCGGAGCGGGCCGGCGCTGCCGACGGCATCGATGCGGCGCTGCTCCAGCTCTACGACTCGCTTCGCGAGCGGCTTGGCGGTGTGGCGGCGGCCGCCGTGCGCAGCGGAGCGTGCGACGCGTGCGGGCAAATGTTTTCGCCCAGCGAGCTGCAACAGTTCTCCCGCGCCGAAGAAGACTTCGTACTGCGTTGTCCCGAGTGCGACAGGATTTTGATCCGCGCGTGACGCCCCGCGCGTGATACAGGGCCGGGCGACGCCGGCCGGGCAAACCGAATCAGCCCGGCAAAATGAGATCCAACGAGCCCGGACGCGATCCGGCGGGCGGCTGCAATTCGGCCGTCCAACGGGTCGAGGCGATCTTCAGCAAATCGCGCGGGGTTTGCGGCGCGCGGCCGCGGCGAGTGAGCAGATGCCTGGCCAGCTCTCCTCGCGTCTGCTTGGCCATATGTGACACGACGGTGCGCTTGCCGCCCGATTCGCGGAACACGCGCACCGCAACCGAGCCTGCCGGCGCCTTCCACGCCGTCGCATAGTCGGAGGACCGGCAATCGATCACCAGCTGGTCGTGCGCATAGGCGGTCAACGGCACAGCAAGTCTTGACTTCCACCACGATGAGAGGCGCCCGAGCCCCGGCAGATTCGTCCCCATCGAGAGCCGGTACGCAGGGATCCGGTCCGGCGGGGCCACGGCGCCAAAGAGTGCCGACACGATCAGGATGCTCGCATCGGCCCGCTTTTTGGCGGTCGCCGTCATCGACCGATACCCGAGGGCCTCGTACAGGACGCCCGAATACACGCTGTGCGCGGGCGCGACCGGCTCGGTGTCCAGCCGGACATTGCGCTGCACTTGGTCGGTGAGCGTATCGCCGACGCCGAGGACGCGGAGCGCATCCTCGTGCGCCGAGACCTTGACGAGCGCTTCCAGCACTATGCGCCGGTCATCGGTCAGCTCGGGAAAGGTCAAAGCGGCGAGGTCGAGTCGATCCTTGCCGGTCGCCGGCGTCTTTCCTTCCGAGGGCGGTAGCAGGATGAGCATGTCTCCAACAATAGTCGCGGCCGCTGTCCTCAGCGGCGCCCGGCTGCCGGATCGCGCGGACTTGTCGGCTATCATCGAAGCACGGATGGGTCGTTCAGACGGTCGCGTCGGTCTTCGTGTCGAAGGCCGCCGAGGAACGTCCGGGCTCCACAGGGCAAGACGGTGGGTAACGCCCACCCGGGGTGACCCGCGGGAAAAGTGCCACAGAAAACAAACCGCCGGCCCGTACGGGCCGGTAAGGGTGAAACGGTGGTGTAAGAGACCACCAGCGGGCCAGGCGACTGGTCCGGCTCGGTAAACCCCGTCTGGAGCAAGGTCGGACAGGCGACGATTGAGGGCTGCCCGCCCGAGTCGCCGGGTGGACTGCTGGAACGTGCGGGCAACCGTACGTCGAGATAGATGACCGTCGCCCGAGTCGGGTAACCGCACTTGGGAACAGGACCCGGCGTACGAGCGGCCCATCCGCCTCAGCCGTGGCCGGCCGAGTTCTTCCGGCGCTTCTTGGCCGCGTGCCCGGCCATTGCGGCCGCGCCGATGATGCCGGCCTCATTGAGCAGGCCGGCCGGCACGATCGGCGTGTCCAAGTTGAGTAACGGCAAGAACTCCTCGGAGCGTTTTGACACGCCGCCGCCGACGATGAACAGGTCCGGCGAGAAGAGAAACTCCAACGTCGAGTAGTACCGCTGCAGCCTGTCGGCCCATTGCCGCCAATCCAGTCCCTCACGGTCGCGAGCCGATTCCGCCGCCCGGGTCTCGGCGTCATGACCGTCGATCTCGATGTGCCCGAGCTCGACGTTCGGCACCAGCTTGCCGTTCAAGAACAGCGCGCATCCGATTCCGGTGCCGAGAGTCGTCATCAACACGACGCCTTTCGTATCCTTTCCGGCGCCGAAGTCGATTTCGGCCTGTCCTGCCGCATCGGCGTCGTTCAGCACGGTGGCGGTGCGCCCCGTCGCCTGCGAGATCATGCCGGCGACGTCCAGACCGACCCAATGATCACCCAAATTGGCGGCCGAATGCGCGACACCGGATTTCATGATCCCCGGAAAAGTCACGCCCAGCGGGAGATCGGTAATCTCGTCCGGCGACTCGATCACGTCGTGATCGGCCGCATGTTCGGCCACGCTCCGGACGACGTCCGCCACGACATCGACGACGGCTTCGGGATCGGCGGGCCGCGGGGTGGGAATGCGGGTGCGCTTTTTGACCAGCTTGCCCTTGTGAAGGTTGACGAGCGCACCCTTGATTCCGGATCCGCCAATGTCGACGCCGACGGCGAGATGGTGCTTTTTGCTCACAAGTGCCCTTTCGTCGCTGATCGATCCATCGCCAGTCACAGTGTCAGAATTTCGGCCCCGGTCTCGGTCACCACCAGGGTGTGCTCGAACTGGGCGGTCCGGCGCTTGTCCTTCGTGACAACCGTCCACCCGTCGTCCCACATCTCCCAATCGGCGCTGCCCAGGGTGAGCATGGGCTCGATAGTGAACGTCATGCCCGGCAGTATCTCGTCCGCGCCGCCCGGAGCCGAGTCGTAGTGCGGAATCACCAGACCGGAATGGAACGCCTCGCCCACGCCGTGGCCGGTGAAATCACGCACCACGCCGTAGCCGAAGCGCTTTGCGTACGACTCGATGACCCGGCCGATCACGTTCACCTGCCGGCCCGGCCGTACCGCCTTGATTCCGCGCATCATTGCCTCGTGCGTGCGGCTGACCAGCTGTTTGGACTCTTCGTCGACGTCGCCGACCAAGAACGTGAAATTCGTGTCGCCGTGGACGCCGTGGATGTACGCCGTGATGTCAATGTTCACGATGTCGCCATCGCCCAGCACTGTCGAATCGGGGATGCCGTGGCAGATGACTTCGTTGACCGAGGCGCACAGCGACTTGGGGAAGCCGCGGTAGTCGAGCGTTGACGGGTAGGCGTGATGGTCGATGAGGAATTCGTGGCCGACCCTGTCGAGTTCGTCGGTGGTGACTCCGGGGCGGATGGCCTCCCCGACCGCGGCAATGGCGTCGGCGGCGATCCGGCCGGCAATGCGGATCTTTTCGATTGTCTCTGCGGACTTGACCTCGCTGCCGGTGAACGGCGCCGGCTCGGGCTTTCCGACATAGCCCGGCCGGACGATGTCGGCCGGGACCTCTCGGTGCCGGGACACGGTGCCCGGCCGGGCCGTGCCACGCGGTGCCGACTGCGATGGAGACATGTCAGAAAGTGTAACCACTCGCGGCCGACCGGAGCAGGGCCCACGGGGTGCTGACGTAAACTTGACCCAGTCATGACCAATGAATTTCCCACTGCTCCTGGTCTCGAGGCGCTGGACGGCGTCGTCGTGCACAAGAGCGCGCCCGAGCAGATCCGCGATCATATTTTGGCCGCCATTACGGTGGGAGCGCTGCCGCCCGGGACGAAGCTGCCGGCCGAACGGGATCTTGCCGACGCTTTGCGCGTGAGCCGATCAAGCGTGCGGGCCGCCCTCGACAGATTGGCCGGGATCGGCGCATTGCGGCGTCGGCGCGGCAAGAGCGGCGGCACGTTCGTGTGCGGTGTCCCGGCCGGATCGGAAGCCGCCGACAAGGCGCTGGCCGGCTTGTCCCCGTTCTGGGCCGAGCGGCAGGACCTGCTGGACGCCCGCACGCTCATTCAACAGCAGATCGCCCGGACGGCCGCGGCGCGCCGCGACGGCGACGACCTCGAACAGATCGGCAGTGCCCGGCTGGCGTATGAATCGGCCGGTGACGCGGCGGGCGCGCGCACTGCCGACAGCGCATTCCATTCGGCCATTGCCGCGGCGGCGCACAACGACCACGTGGTGCGGATGGCCATTGAACTCGACGGAGCCATCAACGCGGGCTTCCGCCACGATCCCTATTCGCCGGAATTGCACAAACAAGCGGTCCGTCAGCACGCCGCGATCGCCGCAGCCATCGAATCGGGCAAGGCCGAGGACGCCGGGCGGCTGACGGAGGAGCACTTCCGCGCCACGACCATGACGCCGCTACCGTCCGGGACGCCGTCGACCGGCCCCGCGAGCGGCGAATAGGTGCCCGGTTACCGGCCGGTAACCGGGCACGCATCCACCACTCGCCGGAGACTTTAGGCGGCCAGCGCCGTCTTCCAGTCCACGTACTCGGCGCCGAATGCATCGGCCACGCCCTTGAACGTGATGTGTCCGCCGTGCGTGTTGAGGCCCTTGGCCAGCGACTCATTGCTCTCCAGTGCGGCGCTCAGCCCCTTATCGGCAAGCGCCGTGACGTACGGCAATGTCACATTGGTCAACCCGTAAGTCGACGTGTTCGGCACGGCGCCGGGCATATTGGCCACGCAGTAGAACGTGGAGCCATGCACTTGGAACGTCGGGTCCTGGTGGGTCGTCGGGTGCGAGTCCTCGAAGCAGCCGCCCTGGTCGATGGCGATATCGACCAAAACACTTCCCGGCTTCATTTGGGCGACAAGTTCGTTGGTGACGAGCTTGGGCGCCTTCGCCCCCGGAATCAGCACGGAACCGATCACGAGATCGGCCTCGGTGACCGCTTCACGGACCGTCAGGCTGTTCGACACGATGGTCTGCAGCTCGCCGCGGTAGAGCTCGTCGAGGTAGCGGAGCCGGTCGACGTTGATGTCGAGAATCTTCACGTTGGCGCGCAGGCCGAGTGCGATCTGTGCCGCATTGAACCCGGCGACGCCGGCGCCCAACACCGTGACGTTGCCGCGCCCGGTTCCCGGCACGCCGCCCAGCAGGAGCCCGCGGCCGCCGGCGGGTGCCAGCAGCGATGCGGCGCCGACCTGGGTCGACAATCTTCCGGCCACTTCGCTCATGGGCGCGAGCAACGGAAGCCGGCGGTCGGGCGTCTGCACGGTCTCGTACGCCAGCGCCGTGCATTTCTTGGCGACGAGCTGATCGGTGAGCGCTTTGTCGTTGGCCAGATGCAAATACGTGAAGAGGATTTGATCGCCGCGGAGCCTGTGATATTCCTCGGCGATCGGCTCCTTGACCTTGAGCAGCATGTCGGCCGTGGACCAGACGTCGTCCGCGTCCGGCAGAATCGTTGCGCCCGCGGCCGTGTAAGCGTCGTCGGTGATATGCGATCCGGCGCCGGCCCCGCTTTCAATGTAGACGTTGTGCCCGCGACCGCTGAGCTCGTGCACGCCGGCCGGGGTGATGGCTACGCGAAATTCATTGTTCTTGACTTCGCGAGGGACGCCGATCTTCACGGGTGACTCCTAGTTTCTTCGTGACGACAAATATGACGCGGCGACGGAGTCCGCTGCGACGTTCACGCCGTCGCGTGAGCCCGTGGTCACCGCTGACCGCTCCGCTATAAGGTTTGCGCGGAATACCTTTTGGAATCGTAGCATCCGTGCGCCCGCCGCGTTTGAGGAACTAGTGTGTAATCGACACGACATGCACGTTCCCGACGACACCGCACGCGGCGGTCAAAGGAGTAGTAATGACTGACGAATCCGGCACGGCTCCGACCGGCGGCGAATACTGGTACAACACGAAGACGGGTGCCGTCGAAGAAGGCCATCAAAGCAGCTGGCCGCATTTGATGGGTCCGTATCCGACCCGGGAAGAAGCGCAGAACGCTTTGGCGAATGCCGAGCGCCGCAACGAAGAGTGGGACGCCGAGGACTGAATGGACAGGCAACAAGAGTTCGTACTGCGCGCCGTCGAAGAGCGCGACGTCCGCTTCATCCGGCTGTGGTTCTCCGACGTCCTCGGCCAGCTGAAATCCGTGGCCATCGCACCGGCCGAATTGGAGGGCGCGTTTTCCGAAGGAATCGGATTCGACGGGTCGTCCATTGAGGGCCTGACCCGCGTGTTCGAGTCCGACATGGTGCTGGTGCCCGATCCGTCCACGTTCCAACTGCTGCCGTGGCGCGGCGAGGTCGAGGCGACGGCCCGCATGTTCTGCGATGTCTGGGGCACCGACGGGCAACCGGCAGCCGCGGACCCGCGCAATGTGCTCAAACGTGCCATGGACAAGGCGGCCGCGCTCGGGTTCTCGTATTACATTCACCCCGAGATCGAGTTCTATTTGTTCAAATCGGCAACGCTGAAGAACGGGACGCCCGAGCCCACCGATTCGGCGGGCTACTTCGATCACGTGCCCGGCGGCACCGCGCACGACTTTCGCCGGGCCGCCGTGACCATGCTCGAATCAATGGGGATCTCGGTCGAGTTCTCGCACCACGAAGGCGGACCGGGCCAGAACGAGATCGACTTGCGCTATGCTGACGCTCTGACCATGGCCGATAACGTGATGACGTTCCGCGCGGTCGTCAAGGAAGTGGCCCTGCAGCAAGGAGTGCATGCGTCCTTCATGCCCAAGCCGTTGTTCGGCCAGGCCGGATCGGGCATGCACACCCACCTGTCGCTTTTCGAAGGCGAGAACAATGCGTTTTACGAATCCGGCTCGCAGTACCGGCTGTCCAAGACCGCCAGGCAGTTCATTGCCGGGCTCTTGCACCATTCCACCGAGATCGCTGCGGTGACCAACCAATACGTGAATTCGTATAAGCGGATCTGGTCGGGCGACGAGGCGCCCAGTTATGTCTGCTGGGGCCACAACAACCGTTCGGCGTTGATCCGCGTGCCGCAGTACAACTCGGGGAAGAGCAGCTCGGCGCGCATCGAATACCGAATCGTCGACAGCGCCGCCAATCCGTACCTGGCTTTCGCAGCCATCCTGATGGCCGGCCTGCACGGCATCGAGGAAGACATGGACCTGCCGCCCGGGGCCGACGACGACGTGTGGGCCCTTTCCCGCGCCGAACGCCGTGCGCTCGGGATCGAGCCGATGCCGTCGAGCCTTGAACACGCACTCGACATCATGGAATCGTCCGATCTGGTCGCCGAAACCCTGGGCGAGCAAGTGTTCGACTTTTTCCTCCGCAATAAACAGCAGGAGTGGGACGCATACCGCGCACAGGTCACGCCGTTCGAACTGACCCGGCACTTTGGCACGCTCTGACCCGTCGACCCGGTCCCGGCTGACGCGGGCCGGATTCTACGACGTCGAAAAGTCCGAGCGGTTCTACTCGGCGCTGCTGAGCGAACCGGCGATCGGCGACGTCGACGTGAACGAATTCGCGCGCGCGGCATCGCCGGACGACGCACTGCTCGGCTTGCTCCGCCTGGCCGAGGCTGTCCGGACGGACGGGCGCGACGACGGCGTCGGCGAACTTGCCGCCGCCTGGACGGACGACCCGGAGTTGGTGCGGCGGCTGATCACCACGCTCGGCGCCTCGACCGGCTTGGTGGACCACGTCGTCCGGCACCCGGCCGATTGGCGCCTGCTGGCCGGCGATGAGGGCACGCTGCTGCTGGGGAGGCCGGGCTGCACGCCCGCCCAGCTGCGCACTGCGCTGCTGGACGCCGTCGGCGCCGATCCCGCTGCGGACGTCCCGGTCGCAGCAGGCGGCGGCGAGGAACAGTGGACGGCACTGCGCGGACGCTATCGCCAACTGTTGTTGCAGCTCGTGGCCGACGATTCGGCGTCGCTGCAGCCCACCGCAATAGTCCCGGAGGTCGCGCGCATCCTTGCCGATATGGCCGCAGCCGCGTTGGAGGCCTCACTGGCGGTGGCGCGCGCCGCCATCGGGCCGGAGCACGCGAAAGTGCGGTTGGCCGTCATCGGCATGGGAAAGACCGGCGGACGGGAACTCAATTACGTCTCGGACGTCGATGTGATCTACGTGGTCGAGCCGGCCGGCCCGCCCGGATCGGCCGACGACGACGAAGTCCGCGAGATCGGCACGCACTTGGCCACTCAGCTGGCGGCGGCCTGCGCGGCGCCGTCCACCGAGCCGGCCCTGTGGGCGGTGGACGCCGCGCTTCGGCCCGAGGGCAAGAACGGACAGCTGGTGCGCACCCTGGACGAGCACCGACATTACTACGATCACTGGGCCAAATCCTGGGAATTCCAGGCATTGCTCAAAGCACGGCCCGTGGCCGGCGACGCCGAGCTGGGGCAGGCGTACTACGAGGCGCTGAACCCGCTTGTGTGGGAAGCCAGCCGCCGCGACGGCTTCGTTGACTCGGTGCGGGCCATGCGGACCCGGGTCACCGACAACATTCCGGACCGTGACGTGCCCCAGCAGCTCAAACTCGGGCCCGGCGGCCTGCGGGACGTCGAATTTTCGGCTCAGCTGCTGCAAATGGTGCACGGCAGCGCCGACGAGTCACTGCGCGCGCCCAATACGTGGGATGCCCTCGAGGCGTTGAAAGCCGGCGGTTACATCGGCCGCGACGACGGAGCCGAACTCGACGCCGGTTACCGGTTTCTGCGGGTGATCGAACACCGTCTCCAAATGTCCAGGCTGCGGCGCACCCACCTGGTGCCGACCGACCCGCACGCCTTGCGGTCCTTGGCGCGCGGCGTCTATCCGATCGGTTCGGAATCGCGCACGGGCGACCGTCTCGAGGCCTCCCGGAAGGAACTTGCCCGGCGGATCCGAGTGCTGCACCAGCGGATCTTCTACCGCCCGGTCCTTGCCGCGTCGGCGCACCTCACGGGCGACGAGGCAACGCTGACGACGTCCGAGGCCGCAGGCCGACTCGCCGCTGTCGGCTATGCGGACCCGAAGGGGGCGCTGCGTCATATCCAGGCGCTGTCGAGCGGTGTGAGCCGTCGTGCCGCCATACAGCGTCAACTGCTGCCGGTACTGCTCGAATGGCTCTCCAACGGCGTCGATCCGGACGCGGCATTGCTCGGGTTCCGCAAGGTCAGCGAGAGCCTCGGCACCAGTCACTGGTATTTGCGGTTGCTGCGCGACTCCGGTGTGGCGGCCGAACGTCTGACGACCTTGCTGGGCGTATCGCGCAAAATCACCGAACTGCTGTTGGACCGACCTGCCGCCGTGGCATGGCTCGACGATCCCAAAGCTCTTCGCGCCGCCGATCGGCACAGTATCGCGGCGGAAGGCGACCGGACGGCCGCCCGACACGCCACAGTGGATGACGCGATTGGCGCCGTCCGGAGCATTTACACGCGCGAGCTGCTTCGTGTGGCCATCCGCGACGCACTGGCGCTCGGGGAACCGAACGACGTGACCGTCGAGCTGTCGATGATTGCCGAAGCGTCCATTGCAACTGCGTTGACGACGGTACGCCGGTTCGCCGGCGACCCGCCGTCCGCGGGATTTCGCTTTACTGTCGTGGCGATGGGCAGGCTCGGCGGCGCCGAAGTCGGCTACGACTCGGACGCGGACGTCATTTTCGTCTACGACCCGGGCGGTGCGGACGCCGCGGCCGCAGCCGAGTACGCCAACCGCTTGGCCGGCGACCTGATCGCGGCCCTTCGCGCGCCGACAGGAAATGCCGCGATCGCGCTGGACGCCGCCCTGCGCCCGGAAGGCAAGAACGGGCCGTTGACCCGGTCGCTCGAATCGTATGCGAACTATTACCGGGAATGGTCACAGCCGTGGGAGGCGCAGGCACTACTGCGCGCACGAACCATCGCCGGTGACTTCGACCTGGGCGCCGAATACGAAATGTTGATCGAACCGCTGCGGTATCCGGCCGAGATACCCGAGGACGCCGTGCGACAGGTGCGCCGGCTGAAGGCCCGGATGGAGTCCGAGCGACTGCCCAAGGGAGCCGAGCCGGCCCGGCACCTGAAACTCGGCAGGGGAGGGCTCTCTGACGTCGAATGGGTCGCTCAGCTGCTGCAGCTCGAATACGCGCACGTGGTGCCGGGACTGCGCACCACCTCGACCATCCGTGCGCTGGAAGCGGCCCGCGACGCCCAGCTGATCGGCACCGACGACGTCCACGAGCTCGTCGCGGCCTGGACGTTCGCCGGCAGGGTCCGCGGGGCCATGGTGCTGTGGCGCGGACGGCCGGCTGCGTCGTTGCCGACCGAGGGCCGCGATCTCGAGGCGGTGGCCCGGCTGCTGGGATATCCGCCGGGCTCGGGCCGGATCGTCGAAGACGATTACCTGCGCTGTGCCAGGCACGCCCGCCGGGTCATGGAGCGCGTGTTTTACGGCTGACGCGGCTTCGATAGCGTTAAGGCATGCGAAGCGGAATCACCATCCTCCCCGAACATCCCTGGTCGGTCGCGGCTACTTTGTGGAAGCGGGCCGAGGAGTACGGGTTCGACCACGCATGGACCTACGATCACCTGTCGTGGCGGTCGCTTGCGGACGGGCCCTGGCACGCCACGATTCCGACGCTGACCGCCGCCGCCATGGCGACGGCGCGGATCAGGCTGGGCACGTTCGTGGCCTCGCCGAACTTCCGACATCCGGTGCCGTTCGCCAAGGAACTCGCGACGGTCGATGAGATCTCCGGCGGTCGTTTCACGCTTGGCGTGGGCTCCGGCGGTACCGGATTCGATGCCACGGTCTTCGGCGACGACGTCCTGCCGGCGCGTGCACGGCATGCGCGATTCGAATCGTTCGTCACGGCACTCGATCAACTACTGCGACACGAGACGGACGGACCGATCAGCTTTTCCGACGACTGGTACACGGCGCACGAGGCCCGGATGGTCGGTACGCCGGCGCAAGAACCGCGGATGCCGTTCGTGATCGCGGCCAATGGTCCGAAGGGTCAACGGCTGGCCGCGCGCTACGGCTCGGGCTGGCTGACCACGGGCGCCGGCGGAGACGACGAACGAACATGGTGGCGACGCACCGGGGACCTGATGAAGCGTTTCCAGGACGCAGCCGGTGCGGCAGGCAGGCGCGACTACGACGCGTACGTGAGTATCGACGCCGGGCCGGTGTATTCGCTATCCAGCGCCGAAGCGTACCGTGACGCCGTCGGCCGGGCCGCGGAACTCGGCTTCACCGACACCGTGTGCCACTGGCCGCGCCCGGACGGCGTCTATAGCGGTAGCGAGGCGGTGCTTGACGAGATCGCTCCGGCGCGCGAGTGACTGTCGAACCCGGCGTCATTCGGCACGTTCGGCGGTAGTCGGGTAATGCACTCCGAGCTGACGACGGACCTCGTCGAAGATACTCATGACGGCTTGGGTCTCGGCCAACGGCATCAAATCGCTTTCCAACTTGCCGGCCCGGACACAGTCCATGACCTCCCGCAACTCGTACGTGTAGCCGCGTCCGGCCGGTTGGAAACGTTCGGCCCGGACATCGCCGTTCGAATCGGTGAGCACCAGCGTCCGCGGGTGGTTGCCGCCTTCGAACACGTCGAGCCGACCGTCCTCGGCCGCGATAGTCGCGGTGGCGCCGCACCGGGCGACGAGTGAACAGGTGGCGTGCGCGAAAGCGTCTTTGTAGCTGAGTTGCAGATCGCACTGCTGGTCGACACCTTCGGCGCTGAGCTGCCCGACGGCCGTGACGGTCTCGGGCAGCCCGAAGACCGAGACCGGCCAGGTGAGTGTGTAAACGCCGAGGTCAAGAAGGGCACCGCCGCCGGCGTGCGGATCCCAGATCCGGCCGAGCGGCGTCGTCCGCGGCGCCGGAAAGCCGAGGTCGGCCCTTGCCCAGTGGGGCGTGCCCAGATCGCCCGAGTGAACGATTTGCAGAGCGCGTTGGAAGCTCGGCAGGAATCGCGTCCACAGCGCTTCCATCAAGAACACGCGGTTCATCCCGGCCAGTCGCACGAGCTCCGCGGCTTCGAGCGCATCGATGGTGAACGCCTTTTCGCACAGCACGTGCTTGCCGGCGGTCAGCGCATCGTGGACTATCGAGTAATGCTGCCCGTGCGGCGCGGCGACATACACGATGTCGACGTCGTCATCGGCCAGCAGTTGCCGATGGCCGACGTAGGACTTGGTGAACCCGAATTCGCTCGCGAAGGCCTGCGCCGATTCGGCCGACCGGGAGCTGACCGCGTGCAGTCCGGCGTCCGGCAGCAACGCGAGCTCTTTCGTGACGGTTCGGGCGATATTGCCGGTCGAGACCACGCCCCAGTTGAGCGGATCGCCGGTCGGCACGAGCGGGTCGGCTGTCAATTGGGAGTCCCGGAACGTCGAGCGGCCGCCCACGCCGAGCGACGAAGCAGGGTAAGTCATGCGCATACCGTTCAGCCTACGTGGTTTGCCCGGTCGGGGGTTGCTGCCCTACCGACGGGGAATCGCGGGTCAGCCGGGCAGGTCGAGTTTCAGCAGTGCGTTCTCGATCACTTCGGGCAGCGCCGGGTGGATCCAGTACTGGCCGTGCGCCATCGCCTTCGCGTCCAGGCCGAAGGACATCGCCTGAATGAGCGGCTGAATGATCATGGACGCTTCCGGGCCGAGGATGTGCGCGCCAATGAGTTGTCCGCTGTCGCGGTCGGCCAGTAGTTTCACGAATCCCGTCGTGTCCTCGAGAGCCCAGCCGTACGCGACGGCACCGTAGTCGTGTGTTGCGACAACATAGCTGCGCCCGTCGTCGTGGGCTTCCTGCTCGGTCAAGCCGACCGAGGCGATCTGAGGATGCGTGAATACGGCCGACGGCACGTACCGGTGGTCCGAAGCGGTGAGATGATCGGGATCGATCAAATTGGCTTGGACGACCCGCGCCTCGTGATTTGCCACGTGTTTGAGCTGATACGGGCTGCAGACGTCCCCGAGCGCGAACACGTCGTCCTGCGCAGTGCCGCCGCTGAGAACCCGCTGGAACTCGTCGACGGCGATCCTGCCGTCCGCGTGCATGTCGATTCCGGCGTTGTCCGCGCGGAGCAGATCGCCGGATGGACGGCGTCCGCTGGCCAGCAGGAGGGTGTCGGCGGCAAGCGTCGTGACGGCGCCGTCAGCGGACCGGTAGTCGACTTCGACGCCGTCCGAACCAGTGCGCACGGCAGTGACCTGCGCGTTCAGGTGGACGTCCCAGGATTCGCGCGCGCATTCGGTGAACCGTTCGGCTATTGCGGCGTCCTGATGGCGCAGCAGGGGAGCGGAACGGGCCACGACGGTCATCGACGTGCCGAGCGCCGAAAAGACGTGCGCCATTTCGGCGGCGATGTACCCGCCCCCGAGCACGATCATCGACCCGGGCAGCTCAGCCAACCGCATGACGGTGTCGGACGAGTGGATGCGTGAGCCGGGCGCGCCGACTGCGGCTGCATCCAGTCCATCGATGTCGGGGACGATGACGCGGGAGCCCGCCGCTATGACGAATCGGTCAGCCGTGAGGACGCGGCCGCCGGCAGTCGTGAGCTCGCGGCGTCCGGTGAACTCGGCGTGCTCCGGATACACCGTCACATTGGGCAGCCGCTCGCTTCGGTAGGAACGGCCGTCGCTTTCGATCGGGTCGATTCGACCGAAGACGCGTTCACGGATGTCCGGCCATCGCACCCCGTCGACGTGTGCGTCGACACCGTAACGGGAGCTATCGCGTGCCGTACGCGCCACCTCGGCGGCATACACGAACATTTTCGTCGGAATGCAGCCGGTGTTCAGGCAAGTACCGCCGAAGAGTCCTTGTTCGATGATCGCCACCGAGAGGTCGTCGAATCGGTCGTCGACGATCGAATTGCCCGAGCCGGTTCCGATGACTATGAGGTCGTAATGGGTCATGCGGCAAGTCTACGAAAGACCGTCCGACCCAAAACGCGCGGTGGCGTCGGGAACGCCCCGTCAGAACGGGGCGTTCCCGACGCCACCGCGCGTTTTATGGCGCGCCGAGCACGGCGGGCCTACAGGTCGTAGTACAGCTCGAATTCGTGCGGAGTCGGGCGAAGCCGGAAGGATTCGATTTCGTGGTCGCGCTTGTAATCGAGCCACGCTTCGATCAGATCGGGCGTGAACACATCGCCTTCGGTGAGATATTCGTGATCGGCTTCAAGCGCGGCCAGCGATTGCTCGAGGCTGGCCGGGACGACCTTGATGCCCTTGTGCTCTTCCGGCGGCAACTCGTAGAGATCCTTGTCGATCGGTTCCGGCGGATCGATGCGGTTACGGATCCCGTCGAGACCTGCCATGAGTTGAGCCGCGAACGACAAATACGGGTTCGATGCGGGGTCGGGAACGCGGAACTCGAGTCGCTTGGCTTTCGGGGAATTACCGGTGACGGGGATCCGAATGGCGGCCGAGCGGTTCCGCTGGGAGTAGACAAGGTTGACCGGTGCTTCATACCCGGGGACCAGTCGCCGGTAGGAGTTGATAGTCGGGTTCGTGAACGCCAGGAGGCTGTCGGCGTGCTCGACGAGTCCGCCGATGTACCAGCGTGCGAGATCCGAGAGGCCGGCGTAGCCGTTCTCGTCGTAGAAAAGCGGTTTGCCGTCTTTCCACAAGGACTGGTGGCAGTGCATGCCCGAGCCGTTGTCGCCAAACAAGGGTTTCGGCATGAAAGTGGCGGACTTGCCGTTTTGCCAGCTGATGTTCTTGACGATGTACTTGAACAGCAAGAGGTCGTCGGCTGCGTGCTGGAGCGTTGTGAATTTGTAGTTGATCTCTTGCTGACCGGCCGTGCCGACCTCGTGGTGCGCGCGCTCGACCTCGAGACCGAGGTCGGACATCGTGGTGGAGATCTCGTCGCGCAGATCGGCGAAGTGGTCGACCGGCGGGACGGGGAAGTACCCGCCCTTGTAACGGGTCTTGTAGCCGAGGTTTCCGCCCGGCTCGTCACGTCCGGTGTTCCATGCCGCTTCGACCGAATCGAGCGCGTAGAAGCTTTCGTTCGGAGCCGTGTTGAAGCGGATGTCGTCAAAGACGTAAAACTCCGCTTCGGAACCGAAAAAGACCGTGTCGGCGATGCCGGTGCTGCGCAAATGGGCTTCGGCCTTGGCCGCCACTTGCCGCGGATCGCGCGAATACGGCTCGTCGGTGAAGGGGTCCACAATCGAATGGTTGAGGACGAGGGTCTTTTCCACACGGAACGGGTCGATGAATGCCGTCGCCGGATCCGGGATGAGTTTCATGTCGGATTCGTGAATTGCTTGGAAGCCGCGAATGGATGAGCCGTCGAAAAGCAGACCGTTCTCGAACGCCTCGGCTCCGAATGCAGTGGCTGGCATGTTGAAGTGCTGGACGACGCCGGGCAGGTCGCAGAACCTGATGTCGACGTACCTGACTTCTTCATCGGTCATGAATTTCAGTAGTTCGTCAGCGGACTTGAACACGTTGCTCCTAGCAAATCAGATGATCCGGGTGCAGGTCCCCGGCAACGACTCAAAATTACCAGGTGCGCGTATCGAGTCGGTGTCTTCATTGTTTCGTCGAAGTTTCGCGGGGTGCCGATGTGCGCGTGGCGGAAGCCGGTTTACCGGCGCATTCCGGCCGAGTGGTTCGTTGCGGCGGGTCGGTCGGCGATAACCTGGGGGTGTGGTGGACAGACGTGACATCGGAAGCTGGCTCGAGGGCCCGCCGAAGTCGAATAAGCAGAATTGGCCGGGCGAGCGGCTCGGGCGTCCGGAGTCCGGGAAGGGCTCCGTCGCGCGCGTCGGACGACGGCTCATTGGGCTCGTCATTGACTGGGCGATCGCCATCCTGATCTCCCGCCTGGCTTTCGGGGACGCTCAGTGGGCGACGTTGACGGTTTTTGCCGTCGAGCAATTCCTGTTGGTCGGCACTTTGGGGTACGGGATCGGTCACCGCATCGTCGGCATCCGGATCGTGCGCTTGGACGGTTCGTGGGCAGGGCCGCTGCGCGCCATCGTCCGCACAGTCCTATTGTGCCTCGTCATTCCGGCGGTCGTGTGGGACGCCGATCAGCGCGGTGTTCACGACAAGGCGGCCGGCACCATCGCGGTTCGCATCTAGCACCGCCCAGCCAAAAAAAGACAAAACGCGCCGCGGCGTCAAGAACGCGCAGTCATGACTGCGCGTTCTTGACGCCGCGGCGCGTTTTGCGGACGGCTGCAGTGCGAAAGGCGGGGGAGCCGGGGTCAGCGGCCGCGCAGGCCCTTGCGGTCCGGCCGTGCACGCGCCGGGTCGACGCCCTTTGGGATGGGCATGGCCGATGACGGCAGCGCCGTCAAACGCTTGCGCACGGCAAGCACCTCGGCCTTCGTCAGTTCGGGCTTGAGCTTGGTCACTGTACGGTTCAGCTTCCGCAGCGGAACCTGGTTGTCACCGTTGCCGGCTTGAATCAAGTGCACCGGAACGTTCGGAAGTACCCGCGACGTGCGCTTCTTCTCCTTGCCGAGAATTCGCGCGGCGCGCTGCGCCGGGCCTTCGCTGACCAGTACGACACCGGCCTTGCCTGTCGCCCGGAACACCAGGTCCTGGGTCCGCGGCTCAATGACGACGGGCTGCTCCTCCACGGACCAGCCGCGCTTGAGAGTGCCGAGAGCCGAGCCAACAGCACCCGGCTGTCCATCGATCTGCTTGAAAGCGGCACGCTCTGCCATTCGGGCCAGCACGAACATCGCGGCCAGAATGCCGAAAGCGACGCCCAACACTGTGGCGTAGATCGCGTGACCGACGATGAAGCCGGCGACCGCGCCAATGAAAACCAGGCCGAAAAAGGCCAGCAGCATCCACCAGACAACGGCGGGGTTTTGCCGCCGCGTCATCTTGAAGACGTTCCAGATCTGCTTTAGCCGGCCATCTTCTTTTTTGGGCTTATCCGGTTTGGGCTTCCGGGAAAAAAGTCCCCGGACAGACTTCCCCCGCTCATTACTTTCAGGCATGACATCAATTCTAGGGGGTGGACGGAACGAGAACGAGTCGCGACCGTCAGCGACGCGCGCTGAGCAGAGCGGACGCTTCCTGCCGGGCCGGCATATCGCGGTCCAAATGCGACAAATGCTCCGGGATGTCCCACCCGCGGCGGCGCATGGCACCCGCCCACAATTTTCCCGCGCGGTACGACGAGCGCACCAGCGGGCCCGACATGACGCCGAGGAATCCGATCTCTTCGGCTTCTTTTGACAGCGCGACGAATTCCTCCGGCTTCACCCAACGATCGACGGGATGGTGACGCGGAGACGGGCGCAGGTATTGCGTAATGGTGATGATGTCGGTGCCGGCGTCGTGCAGCGCCTGCAGGGCTTCAACGACTTCTTCGTACGTCTCGCCCATACCGAGAATCAGATTCGACTTGGTGACGAGTCCGTTGTCCCGGGCCTTGGTCAGCACCGAGAGCGAACGGTCGTACCGGAACCCCGGGCGGATGCTCTTGAAAATCCGCGGCACTGTCTCGACATTGTGCGCGAGCACCTCGGGCCGCGAGGAAAACACTTCGGCCAGCTGGTCGTCGTTCGAATTGAAGTCCGGAATCAGCAATTCGACGCCGGTGCCCTGATTCAGGCCATGGATGCGTCGTACCGTTTCGGCATACAGCCACGCGCCGCCGTCGTCCAGGTCATCACGGGCAACACCGGTGATCGTGGAATAGCGCAGACCCATATCGGCCACCGATTCGGCCACGCGCCTCGGCTCGTCGGTATCCAACGGCGACGGCTTGCCGGTGTCGATCTGACAGAAGTCGCATCGACGCGTGCACTGCGAACCGCCGATGAGGAACGTCGCCTCGCGGTCTTCCCAACATTCGAAGATGTTCGGGCAACCGGCCTCTTCGCAGACTGTGTGCAGCCCTCCGGATTTGACAAGGTTTTTCAGGTCTTTGTACTCCGGACCCATTTTGGCGGTGGTCTTGATCCACTCTGGCTTCTGCTCGATGGGAGTTTCGGCGTTGCGCGCTTCAATGCGAAGCAGTCGCCGTCCCTCTGGCGCAATAGTCACCCGTCATGCTCCTTAGCGTGTCGAGGTTGTCGATCAGCCGTGCTCCCACAGACTAATACAGATCCGCCGGCGTCAAGAGACGACGTTAGCCAGGTCACCATCGGGGGCTGGACTGCTGCTCGGAAAATACCGCGGCATGACCTCGCGCACGGCAGCCGCCGCATCGTGCGGTGTGACGTCGCGACCGGTCTCTTCACTGAGCGATGCCACGCCGGCATCGGTGATACCGCACGGCACGAACGTCGAGTACGCCTCCAGCGAGTTGTCGCAGTTCAACGCAAATCCGTGCATCGTCACATTTGCTGCTACCCGGATCCCGATGGCGGCGATCTTCCGCGCCGGCCGAGCGCCCGAACCGGCCGCGTCCGCCGGGAGCCACACACCCGATCGCCCTTCGACCCGTTCGCCGGGGACGCCGAACCGCTCGCACACATCGATGAGCATGGCCTCGAGCGTGCGTACGTACTCGACGACGTCGACGGGGTCGGGCAGCCGCAGGATCGGGTAGCCGACCAGCTGTCCGGGGCCGTGCCACGTGATCTTACCGCCGCGGTCGGCGTCGATGACGGGGATGTCGCCGGAGGGGCGTTCCCAGTCCTCGGTACGCTTGCCCGCCGTGTACACCTCGCGGTGTTCGAGCAAAAGCACCACGTCATCGGCCGTACCGGCCGCCACGTCGGCGTGAACGGATCTTTGCAGGGCGAGTGCTTCGGTGTAGTCGACGTAGTCGGGCGCCAGCCCGACGGTGCGAAAGCCAAGTGCCATAGCCGATACTGTACGCCCACCGGTCGCCGAGATTACGGATACGTAAATCATCAACGCTTGTCAAACGATAACAAACAACATCATAATGAAGCATGGAAAAGGGAGGAAGGTCACATTCACCCGAGCTGCCGGGTTACGAGATCCTCCGCCGGATCAACAGGGGCGACGCGATTGCCGGATATCTGGCGACGGATGCGGACGGGCATCGGGTCGAGTGCCTCGTTGCTCAGTCATCCGAAGCAAAGTCGCCGGTCGTCGATGCGCCCGGCGAGCCGGACGTCGCGCACCCCCATCTCGCCGAATTGCTCGACGTCGTCCAGAGCGCCGGCGGAGAGTCCGCAGTCGTCATCGACTATCTGCAAGGGGGCACTCTCTCGGCGCTGGTGCGCGCCGTTGGAGCGTTGAGCCTCGGACAGGTGATCACCGTCATGGAGCCGATCGCCTCCGCCGTCGGGTTCGTGCACGAGCAAGGATTCTGCCACTCGGCAGTCAGCGCCGAGTACATTTTCGTGGCGGCCTCGGGGCTGCCGAAGATCTTGGGGCCGGCCGCCGTACGGGCGTTGGGCGTCGGTTCCGGCGAAACAGCGGACGCCGGCCGGCGCGCCGACGTCCGCGCACTGGGAGCACTGGCCTGGACACTGCTGACGGGGCACGAGCCGCCGGTCGGCCGGATCAGGCCGCCGATCCGCGTGTACCACCCGGAGCTTCCCGAACGTCTTGTCGAGGCCATTGAAGACCCGGCGCAATTCACCGCTGCCGGATTCGCCGAGACCGTGCATACCCTTGCCGTGTCGGAGGCGGACGCCGCGCCGGCCCCGTTGCGGCTCGTCCGTACCGACGCGCGCGAACCGAGCAGTGATGCCCTCACGGCTCAACTACGCCTGTCCGCCGGCGCCGGGCGAGCGGGGGCGGGCCCGCCGACCGGTGCCGAAAAGACAGGGGAGGAGCGATCGGGCCCCCGGCCGGCGGCCGGCCGGCTTGCGGGTATCGGCGCCCGACAACGACGCCGGGGACGGCACAGACGACGCGGCCGCCGCGCACTTGTCTGGCCGGCCGTCGCCGCCGTGCTGGCCTGCGCCGTCGCAGTGACGGCGTTCATGGTCGGCGCGGGTGAATCGTCCGGCCCGGAACCGACCGGCCCGGAACAGATCGGCAACGACAAGACCCTCGCCGCGGAGCCCGCCGGCGCGCGGGATCACACGCCATCCGCGGAAATTCCGGCACACATCGGCGCGGCCGCCGCCTCGGCCAAACCACTACGCGCCGTCACCGGATTGGTCTGGATCCGCGCGGACATGTTCGGGAACGCCGATCGGTCACGGCTGGAGCTACTTGACGCACCGCATTCGACGGCCTGGCGGGAGGACGCCGGCAAGCTTCGAACGCTGAGACGCGCCGGGTCGAAGCTGGAGGGATTGCACATGAGTCTGTTGTCGGCCGAACGGATCGCACAAAGCAGCGCGCGCGCCGTCGTTGCCGTGACCGTCAAAACCAGCGCCTATCGGCAGGTTGACGACGCCGGTCACACCATCGCTCGCAAAGCCGCCGCTATCGCATCGCACCGGCTGACCTTGGTGCGCCGCGACGGCCGATGGCTCATCTCGGCGGTTCGATAGTCCGGCTAGCCGGCCAGCCAGCGGGCAGCGGACCCGATGTCCGGATGGGCGAATTCAAATCCGGACGCCGTCAGCGCGGTCGGCACGGCGCGCGTGCTGGCCAAGATGTCGGCCGCGAAGCCGTCGACCGCCGCGTGCAGCGCCCAGCCGGGGACGGGCAGCGCGGCGGGCCGTCCGAAGGCGCCGGCCAAGGCCCGGATGACTCGCTTGTTGCGCTGCGGCTCCGGTCCGACGAAGTTCACCGGCCCCGAAATCGTCTCGTCGGCGACCACGTGCGCGTATGCCCGGGCAACATCAGCGAGCGTGATCCACGGCCACCACTGCCGTCCCGTCCCGAGCGGTCCGCCGAGCCCGGCACGTAAGAGCGGCAGCATTTTCCCCGCGGCGCCGCCGCCCGTTCCCAACACGATTCCGGTTCGGGCCCGGACGGCACGCACGCCGGCCGGGAGCTGCGAGGCCGCGGCTTCCCACTCGCGGCACACATCCGCCAGGAACCCCGTCCCGATCGGTGCGGCCTCGGTCAGAACCTCGTCGCCCCGGTCGCCGTAGAACCCGACGGCGGACGCGTTGACGAACACCCGCGGCGGCGAGGCGACCCGTCGAACGGCGTCCGCGAGCGTTTGGGTGGTATCAACGCGGGACGACACGATGAGATGCCGATAACGCGACGTCCACCTGCGGTCGGCCACCCCCGCGCCGGCCAAGTTGATCACGGCGTCCGCGCCGTCGATGATGGCCTCATCCAGGCTGTGCCGGGCCGGATCCCACTGTTTCTCGAGCCGACTGGCCGGCGGACGCCGCACCAGACGCACGGTGGAGTGCCCGGCCTCGGCAAGACACCGCTGAAGCTCCGACCCGACGAAGCCGCCGACTCCCGACAGAACTATCTTCATGAATTCATGCTAATCGCGGTTAGGGGCTAAAAATCGTCCCGCCTCGAAGCATAGGGTCGAAATATGAATATCTCCGGAACCGATGGATACCTGCGATTTCCGCACGTGCGCGCCGGCCTGCTCACGTTCGTCGCCGAAGACGACCTGTGGCTGGCCGACACTGACGGGTCCGGCGCGGCCCGCATCCTCAGCCTCGACGCGCCGATCAAGAACCCCCGCATCACCCCGGACGGCCGGTCGATAGTCTTTGGCTGCGTTCAGGGTGCAGCCCCCGAGATTATGAGACTCGACCTGGCCGGAGGGCCCGTCACGCGCCTGACGTACTGGGGCAACGCCAAGACGGCGATGCGGGGCTTTACCCCCGGCGGTGACGCGACGGTCATCAGCGCGTGGGCCGAACCCAACGCGCGCGAGCCGGTGGCCTGGGCCGTGCCCCTGGACGGAGCGGCGGCGCGTCGCCGCGGGTTCGGCCCCATGGAAGGCATTGCCGAAGAGGACGGACTGATCGTCTTGTCGACGGCGCTCTCGCGCGAGCCCGGCTGGTGGAAACGATATCGCGGCGGCACAGCCGGCCGGTTATGGCGCGGCACCAGCGAGGACGGCGAATTCACGCGCCTGGTGCCCGAGGTTGACGGAAACCTCACCGATGCCATGATCGTGGGTGACCGAATCGCTTTCTTATCCGATCACGAGGGGTACGGAAACCTGTACTCGGTCGATGCGGACGGCACCGGACTGCGCCGACATACTGATTTCGACGGGTTCTATGCCCGTCACGCCTCGACGGACGGCACCCGGGTGACGTTCGAAAACGCCGGCAGACTGTACATGCTGGAATCACTGGACGCCGAAGCGGAGCCGCTGTCCGTCCGGCTGCCAAGCGGCGGAGGCATGATCCGACGTCGCCGAATCGACGCGGCAGCGCACCTGGGCGATGTTCGGCCGGATGCGAGCGGGCGGGCCAGCGCGGTCGAGGTGCACGGCACCGTGCACTGGCTGACCCACCGTGACGGTCCGTCGCAGGTCCTCGAGGCGGAAGACGGCGTCCGGTCCCGAATGGCACGACCGGTCGGGTCTGACGCCGTGATCTGGGTGTCCGACGAGGGCGGCGAGGAATCTCTTCGCCTGGCCCGGCGATTGCAGCCGGCGGAGCACACGGTTGCCGAGGTTCCGGGCGGGCCGGTGCGCTATTGCGCCATCGAGGTCTCGGCCGGGGTGCCGGAGGCCGGACAGCCGGTGACGCTGGCCGTCACGACCGAGCAAGGCTCCACGTACCTGGCGGACGTCGACGACGACCTCCGCGTCGGGAGCTGGCGGGAGATCGTAGCGAGCGCGTCACCGGTCGAGCAGCTCGCCTTCAGCCCGGACGGCGCTTGGCTGGCGTTCGTCGATCCGGTCGACAACGAGGGCCGCGGATTTCTGTCGCTGGCCGATGTGAGGACCGGCGCCGTCACCCGGATCACCGATGGGGCGTACCGCGAGCATTCGCCGGTGTTCACGCGGGATGGGAAATACCTGGCGTTCTTGTCCGATCGGAGCCTTGACCCGACGTACGACGCCCAGCGGTTCGACCTGGGCTTCCCGGCATCAACGAAGCCGTATCTTGTGGCATTGGCCGCCGGTACGCCGTCCCCGTTCGGAGCGGCTGTTGAGGGGCGCGCTCCCGCCGGCGGCCCGGATTCCACGGCCGGGAGCTCTTCGGCGAACCCGGCCGCCGAGAAGACGCCGGCAACCGACTCTCCTCGGCCGCGCACGATCGTCGACGTGGACGGACTCGGCGACCGCATGTTCCCGGCACCGGTCGACCAGGGAGTGCTGGGGGACTTGCTGGCGGCGCCCGGCGCGTTGCTGTGGATCCGGCGCACTGTGGCAGGCACGACCGGCGACGGACAATCGGCGCCGGGCGAACCGACGGCGACCGGCCCGGTGCTCCGGTTGGATCTCGGCAGCGGCAAATGCGACACGGTGCACGACGACGCGGACAGTATCCGTGCGAGCGGGGACGGCACGCGCATGGTCGTGCGCGGCGCCGAGAAGGTCCGGGTGATGCCGACGTCGGGCAAGGTTGACGATGATTCACCCGACAAGGTCACGCTTGACGTCGAAAGGATCCGACTCGACATCGACCCGCGTTCGGCGTGGCGGCAGGCATTCGACGAGGATTGGCGATTGATTCGCGACTTCTTCTGGATCGACGATCATGGCGGTGTCGATTGGCCGGCCGTTCACGGCGCGTACCGCCCGCTGATCGAACGCATCGGCAGCGACGACGACCTTGTCGACGTGCTGTGGGAGATTCACGGCGAGCTCGGCAGCTCGCACGCGTACGTGATGCCGCAGCCGGCCACGAGCGACCGCGAAGGCGTACAAGGCCTGTTGGGGGCCGACTACGAGCAGACCGTTGACGGCTGGGTGGTCGCGACGATCTTGTCGAGCGAGTCGTCCGATCCGCTGGCGATGTCCCCGTTGCGAGCTGCCGGCACGGACGTTCGCGAGGGCGACGTACTGGTGAGCATCGATGGTCGGCCGGTGGACCATCGAGGGCCGAACGCCCTGTTGACCGGTGCGGCCGGAAAACCCGTGCTGCTCGGCGTCCGGCGCCCGGCCGATCATGCCGGCGAGGGCGCCGAGAAGGCCCCGACCCGCAGCACGGTTGCCGTGCCGATCGGCAGCGAGGCGCGCCTGCGCTATCAGCAATGGGTGAAGCGCAACCGGGCGCGCGTCGTCGAAAGCTCGCACGGCGCGTTCGGCTACCTGCACGTGCCGGACATGGTTGCCACCGGATGGGCGCAGCTGCATCGTGGTCTGCATACGGAAATGGCGAAGGCCGGCGTGATCGTCGACGTACGCGGCAACAGCGGCGGCCACACCTCGCAGCTCGTCGCCGACCTGATAGGCCACCGGATCGATGCGTGGACGACGATCCGGCACGGCGATCCCAACCCGTATCCGGCCGATTCTCCGCGCGGCCCCGTCGTGATAGTCACCGATGAATTCGCCGGGTCGGACGGCGACATCATCACCGCCGTCTGCAAGATCCGCGGAATCGGACCCGTCGTCGGTACCCGCACGTGGGGTGGCGTGATAGGGATCGACGGCCGGTTCACGCTTGCCGACGGGACGGGGGTGACTCAACCGCGCTATTCGTTCTGGTTCGCCGGCGGACTCGGGTGGGGCGTCGAAAATTACGGCGTCGACCCGGACATCGAAGTCGTATTCGCGCCGCACGATCACAAAGCCGGGCGCGACCCGCAACTCGACCGGGCGCTCAGCGAACTCGGGTCACGGGTCGCCGACAATCCCGGAGTGCCGGCGCCGGATCCCCGCTCCCGTCCGAATCGTGCGCCGGGACCGCTGCCGCCGCGCCCGGGCAGCTGACCGGCCGGGACAGCACCCGGCCATGCGGCCGGACACGGAAAATGGGGCGGTGGCAAATTGCCACCGCCCCATTTGCGTGCCGGATTCTTAGAGGCCGAGTTCCGACTCGAACGCGCCTTCTTCCAACCGTGCCTTGATGGTCTGCAGGAATCGGCCGGCGTCCGCACCGTCAACCAGACGGTGATCGTACGTCAGCGGAAGGTACATCATCGATCGGATAGCGATCGAGTCGTTACCGTCCTGATCCGTCACCACGACCGGGCGCTTGACGATGGCGCCGGTGCCGATGATGCCGACCTGAGGCTGGTTGATGATCGGAGTGTCGAACAGAGCGCCGACGCTACCGATGTTCGTGATGGTGAACGTGCCGCCGGACAACTCGTCCGGGCCGATCTTGCCCGTCCGCGTGCGCTCGGCCAGATCCGTGATCTTGCCGGCGATACCGGCCAGGCTCAGATCCCCGGCATCCCGAATGACCGGGACGAGCAAGCCGCGCTCGGTGTCGACGGCGACCGCCAAATGCTCCGCATCGAAATACGTGATCTCGTGAGAATCCCCGTCGTAGGCCGCGTTCACCTTCGGGTGGTTCTTCAACGCTTCGACGACGGCCTTGGCGATGAACGGCAGGAACGAGAGCTTGACGCCCTCGTTTTCCAAGAACTTCGCCTTCGCCTTGGCCCGGAGAGCGGCGACACGGGTCATGTCGACCTCGACCGTCGACGTCAGCTGGGCCGACACCTCGAGCGATTCCTTCATCCGCTTGGCGATCGTCTGCCGGATGCGCGGCGCCTTTTGGACGGTGCCGCGCAACTTGGCGGCTTCGTCGCTGATCGCGGCCGGCGCGGCGGGAGCCTTGGCGCCGGACTTCTGCGCAGCATCGAGCACATCCTGTTTACGGATTCGGCCGCCGACGCCGGTGCCGGTCAGCGACGACAGATCGACGTTCTTTTCGGCAGCGAGCTTGCGCACGAGCGGCGTGACGTAGCCGCCGCTGTCGACCGCGGCACGCGGTGCGGACGACGCGGACTTGGACGAGCCGGCCGCGGACGACGCAGGCTTGGAGG
Organism: Spelaeicoccus albus; assembly: GCF_013409065.1. NCBI lineage: Bacteria > Bacillati > Actinomycetota > Actinomycetes > Micrococcales > Brevibacteriaceae > Spelaeicoccus > Spelaeicoccus albus. The sequence continues at coordinate 2,831,685 of NZ_JACBZP010000001.1, forward strand.
ACGGTTCCGGTGCGGGCGCTTGCGGCGCCGGTGGGGCCGTCTCCTGTTCGACTGCGGCGCTCGGAGCGGCCGGAGCGCTTTCCTGCGGCGCAGCGGGAGCCGGCTCCGGTTCCGGCTCGGGCTCCGGCTCCGGTTCGGGCTCGGGACTGTCTGCGGCCGGTTCGGAAGCCGAGTCCGCCGGGGCGCCTGAGCCGACGACGGCCAGCGCGGCGCCGACCTCGACAGTCTCGTCTTCGCTGACCAGAATCTTTTGCACGGTACCGGCCAGCGGCGACGGAATTTCGGTGTCCACCTTGTCGGTCGAGACCTCGAGCAGCGGCTCGTCGACATCGACCTGATCGCCGACCTCCTTGAGCCATCGCGTCACGGTGCCTTCCGTGACGCTTTCGCCCAGGGCCGGCATCGTCACTTCGGACCCGTCGTCCGATCCGCCCTGCTCGGATGAGGCGGACGGCGCTGCGGCTTCGGCTGCGGGCTCTTCGGCTTCCTGTTCCGGCTCGGCGGCCGTGTCGGGCTCTTCGGCTTCCTGCGCCGGTTCGGCAGCATCGGCCGACCCGCCGTCGTCCGCACCGGAGCCGTCGCCGATCACGGCGAGATCGGCGCCGACCTCGACCGTCTCGTCCTCGTCGGCGAGGATCTTCTCGACGGTGCCGGCGTACGGCGAGGGGATCTCGGTGTCGACCTTGTCGGTCGACACCTCCAGTAACGGTTCGTCTACCTCGACCTGCTCACCCACCTGCTTGAGCCATCGTGTCACTGTGCCTTCTGTGACACTTTCGCCAAGTGCAGGCATCTGCACGGAGTTCGACATCTTTTTACCGTCTCTCCTTTATCGGGTGAATTTACGCGTGGAAGTGGAGTGGTTTGCCCGCCAATGCGAGGTTAGCCTCACCCATGGCTTCCGTCTGCGTGGGGTGTGCATGGATCAGCTGGGCGACCTCCTCGGGGAACGCCTCCCAGTTGACGATGAGCTGGCTTTCGCCTGCTTGTTCGCTCATGCGCGCGCCGATCGCGTGCACGCCGACGACGGGGCCGTCCTTTTCGCGAACGAGCTTGACGAACCCGTTGGTTTTCAAAATGACGCTCTTGCCGTTGCCGCCCAAACCGTATTCGAGCGATTCGACACTGTCGTCGCCGAACTTCTCCTTGGCCTGCTTTTCGCTGAGACCGACCGAGGTGATCTCCGGCTCGCAGTACGTCACGCGCGGGATGCCTGTCTCGTCGATCGGTGCCGGCTTCAGCCCGGCAATCTCCTCGGCGACGAAAATGCCCTGGCCAAAGCCACGGTGGGCAAGCTGCAGGCCCGGGACGATGTCGCCAACGGCGTAGATGTTGCCGACGCCGGTGTGCAATCGCTCGTCGGTGATGACGAATCCGCGATCCATGGTGATGCCGGCTTCTTCGTATCCGAGATCCCCGGTGACCGGGCCGCGCCCGACCGCGACCAGCAGCAGATCGGCTTCGACGGTCTTGCCGTCTTCAAGCGAGACCTTCACGCCGTTGTCGTCTTGTTCGACGGACTTGAAGCGGACGCCGACGTGCGAGTTGATCTTGCGCTTGCGGAACGCGCGCTCCAGCGTCTTCGACACCGCCTCGTCCTCGAGCGGAGCCAAATGCGGCAGAGCTTCGATGATTGTGACGTCGGCGCCGAAGGACTTCCAGACACTTGCGAATTCGACGCCGATGACGCCGCCGCCCAGGACCGCTACGCGTTCGGGCACGTAATCCAGCTGGAGGGCCTGCTCGGACGTGATGACGCGTCCGCCGATCTCCAGGCCCGGCAGCGACTTCGAGTAGGAGCCGGTCGCCAGCACGATGTTCTTGCCCGTGTAGGTGGCCGTGCCGTCGTCACCCGTCACTTCAATGGTGTCGGTACCGGTCAACTTGCCGGCGCCCGCGATGAACGTGACTCCGCGCGATTTCACCAGCCCCTGCAAGCCCTTGTAATTGCGGGTGATGACGTCTGTCTTGAATTTGTTCACACCGGCCATGTCGATGCCGTCAAAGGAGGCCTTGACGCCGAACGATTCGGCATCCTTGGCCGCGTCCGCGACTTCGGCTGCGTGCAGGAGGGTCTTGGTGGGGATGCAGCCGCGGTGCAGACACGTTCCGCCCAGTTCGGCCTTTTCGATGAGCCCGACATTCAGCCCCAGCTCGGCGCCCCGGAGCGCGGCTGCGTAACCGCCGCTTCCGCTACCGAGAATGAGTAGATCGAATTCCTGGCTTCCGTTGTCGCTCACGCAGTCGCTCCCTAGTATTGAGACTGATTACTGAGCCTATCTTTTCACTATCCGATTCAACTTGTGCAAGTCTCGGGTTGTTCGACTGGTCACAACTTCGCAAAGAACTCCTACCGTCTCGGCGTGCGTTTCGAAAGGCCGCGGCGGGAAATGCGCGGCTCCGGCTTTTCGCCGAATAGCCGAAATGCGCCCCGTACCGGATAATCGAGGCAAAGCAATAAACATGGTGGGAGACATATGAGCCGACTTGCCAGACGCCTCCGCGGACTGATGCGCCGCAAGAAGGCGCCGGACCTGTCGACCGGCAACGCGGCGCCGAATCCTCGGCAAGCGGCAAAGGAGCGACGCGAGGCAACGGTTTCGTACGTTCGCGACTTCATTCGTACCCGGGTGGGCGTTGAAGCCTACATTGAACCGGCGACTGCCGCGACGTCGGCGACCCTCTTGCTGATCGCGACGACGGGGGAGTGGACGAGGCGCGCCGTGCCGAGCGAAGAGGCCGGATGGATGCTGGCGCGCGATATGGAGATCCCGGTGTACGACGTGTTGAAGACGGGATATCCGCCGCGGATGCGGGCCTGGACCCGGCGGCGCCGCGGCGAGGCGCGGCGCCGGCCGGGCGGCCGATAGCGGGCGGTCAGCCCGCCGCGATGTCTTCGGCCAAGCTGACAAGGGTACGCACCGGCACCCCGGTGCCTTCCTTACCCGTGTAGCCGAACGGCGCGCCGGCGTTGAACGCCGGCCCGGCGATATCGAGGTGTGCCCACGGGATCCTCGGGGCATCGGTGCCCTTTTCCCGCACCTTCTTTCCGCCCACGGGGCCGATGAACTCCTTCAGGAACAAGCCGGCGACGAGCATGCCGCCGAACTTGGTGCCGACATTGGCAATATCGGCGGTCTGCGAATCCAATCCTTCCCGCAATTCGACGGGCAACGGCATTGGCCAGAATTGCTCGCCGGCGCGCTGAGCGGCGGCAACAACCTGGGAGCGCAGCGCGTCGTCGCCCATCACGCCCGACACCTTGTCGCCCAAGGCGACCATTTGGGCGCCCGTTAGCGTCGCGACATCCAGCACGACGTCCGGATTTTCATCGGTCGCCGCCACAAGCGCGTCGGCCATGACGAGCCGGCCCTCGGCGTCCGTATTGAGCACTTCGACGGTCTTGCCGCCGTGCATGCGCAGCACGTCCGAGGGTCGCTGCGCTGCGCCGCCCGGCATGTTCTCGGCAATTGCCAGCCAGGCGGTGACCCGCACGGGCAGGCCGAGATCGGCAACGGCAAGCACCGACTCGAACGCGGCGGCCGCGCCGCCCATATCGTCTTTCATGGCTTCCATGCCGGCGGCCGGCTTCAGTGAGATTCCGCCCGAATCGAAGGTGATTCCCTTCCCGACCACGGCGATGTGCTTCGAGGCCTTGGCCGGCGCGTAGTCGACCTTGACGAGGCGAGGAGGACGGACCGAACCCTGACCGACGCCGAGGATGCCGCCGAAGCCTTCCTTGGCCAGTTGATTCTCGTCCATGACCGTCACCGTGACGTTCCGCCCCTTGGCGGCGGAACGGACCGAGTCGGCAAACGACGCGGGGTAGAGGTCGGACGGCGGCCGGTTCACGAGGTCGCGGGCGCCATGCACTGCGCGCGCCACCACCAGTGCCCGGTCGACGGCGGCCCGGGCGGTCTTGTGCCGACCCGCCGGGCTGACCACTGTCACGGAAGAGACCGGAGCGGAGGAATCGCTTCCGGTCTTGAACTGCCGGAACGCGTAGGCACCGATCAAGGCGCCTTCGGCGATCGCGCCGACCGCGCCGGCATCCGGGGCCGGCAGGGCGAACGCCACGGACGTCGTCCCGCCCAGTGCGCGCGCGGCGGCACCGGCAGCTCGGCGGAGTTTTTCCCGAGCCTCGTCGCGACCGTCGTCGGTCTCGAGCGCGGAGGCGTCGAAGTCGCCAAGACCGATGCCGAGCACCGATCCGGCCGACACGGCGTCCGGCGCCGGAATCCGATGCGTCTTCTCGGCGGCCGCTGTGGCGCCCACGGCTTTCAGCCCGGCCGTGACGGCCTCGCAGGCCTTCTTCGGAAGTCCTGCGTCAACGAGTTCGACGACGCCGTCGCGGCCGGCCGTCAGGCCGACCACCAACGTGTCGGCCGATACCGATTTGGGGTCTTTGGCGGATACTGCGGCTTGCATGTCAACACTCACGGGTAATTCGATGTCCTCTCGCGGTTGGGGTGTCAAAACGATGCTAGCGTGTCGGCGAATTCGCCGGGAAAAGAAGCAAAGCGATAACGGCCTCGGGCGGCGGTGGAGAAGTTCAGTAAGGTGGGTTGTTGTGTACGAATACGTTTTTCGCTTCGGATTTTCCTGGATGGACGCCGAACTGGCCCATCGAATAGGCTTTGGCGCCATCCGGCTCGCCGACGGGGTTCCCACGGCCCGTCGGCAATTGCGCCGACACTCGATCCGGCGTTCGCATGCGCGGGTTCGGGCTCTCGGATTGGACTTCCCGTCGGTATTCGGCTTGGCGGCCGGTTTCGATAAGAACGGGGTCGGCGTGCGTGCTCTCGCGTCGCTGGGTTTCGGCCACATCGAGGTGGGCACCGTCACGGCACGTCCTCAGCCCGGTAATCCCAAGCCCCGGCTGTTCCGGTTGCCGGACGACCGTGCGGTCGTCAACCGGATGGGGTTCAACAATGTCGGTGCCGCCGAAGTCGCGCGCAATCTGGCGCGTGCGCGCACTGCACTGGCCGAGTATCCGCGCGCTTCGCGTCCCATCATCGGCGTGAACATCGGCAAGTCGAAGGTCGTACCGCTGTCCGAAGCCGTCGACGATTACGTCGAAAGCACTACTATCCTGGCGCCGCTGGCGGACTATCTGGTGATCAACGTGTCGTCGCCCAATACCCCGGGCCTACGCGATCTGCAGTCGGTGGAATCGCTGCGTCCGCTCATTTCCGCAGTGCGCGCAACCGCGGACGCCGTGGCGCCCAGCCCGCGCAGTTCGCTGGGCCACGTGCCGTTGCTCGTGAAGATCGCGCCCGATCTCGCCGACGACGATGTGAAGGCGATCGCCGACCTGGCTGTTGAGCTCGGCGTGGACGGGCTCATCGCCGCCAACACGACTGTCAGCCGTGCCGGACTGAGATCCGGCGGCGACGAGATATCCGACGCAGGCGACGGCGGATTGTCCGGCGAACCGCTGCGTGCCCGCGCCGTGGAAATCCTGAAAATGCTGCGCGAGCACACCGGCGACAAACTCACCCTTGTCTCGGTCGGCGGCGTGACCGACGCCGACGACGTCGACGAACGGATCGTCGCCGGCGCCACGCTCGTGCAGGGATATACCGGTTTTTTGTACGAAGGGCCGTTCTGGGCCTCGCGCATCGTCAAGGGCGTATCGGCCAATCCGACGAGCCGGCCGGGCCGGCGCCGCGACGGCGGCGTGCACGAGGAGGAATCGTGAGCGACGCATTCGAGTGGGACGTCGTCGAACTCGACGACGGAATTACCCGCGAGGAGGCGCTCCGCGCGCTCGGCAACGAACGCCCGGGCGAGTCCGGCGAGTGGACGCGGTTTGCCGGGCGGGCCGAGGCCGAGGAATTTCTCGGCGAGAATTGGCGACGCCTGGCGTCGGCCGGCGTCCGGTCGGTGCGGCTGCTTCGCGCCGGCGCCCCGGTTGCGCTCGTGACGCTTGCGGCAGGAGAGTAACCGCCGGTCGATAACCCCGGTGCCGGCCCGCTATTCGGGCTTTTCGCCGCGCTTGACCATGGGCTTTGGCAGCCGCAGCCGGCGGATCTGCATATTGCGCATGATCGCGTAGAAGTTCAAACCCCGCTCACGCTTGTCGAATTTCTTCTTCAGCCGCCGGTTCAGCCCGGCTACGACGATTATCGAATCGCCCACCAAAATCAAGACGACCACGTACAGCGCGATCTGAGCGATGTTGCCGATCGGGGTCTGCTGGAAAAAGCCGAAAAAGACGACAACCAGCGCCAAGATCATGAAGTATTCGCCGACCGAATGGCGTGAATCGACGTAGTCCCGCGTGAATCGGCGCTGCGGGCCCTTATCGCGCGGCTGCAGGTAACGCTCGTCGCCGGCCATCATGCCCTCGCGGGCACGCTGGCGCTGCTCCCGTTCAACGTCGCGGGAGCGCTTTGCCGCCTGTTTGCGGTCGGCGGGCACGAGCGGCCGCTTCCGTGCGGCCTCCTGATCCTTGCGCTTCGGGGTCGGCCGGCCCTTGCCGCCGGGCTTTGGTTCTGGGGCGGGCTGCGGCGCCTCGGTAGTCGCTTTACGTCCAAACACACTTCCAGACTACCGTGATCGTATGACAGATGATTCCTTGCTCCGTTCCATCGATGCCGATTTCACCCGTACCCTCGACGAATTGGGCTCGCTCGTTGCCATCCCCGGCATCGCGTGGGACTCGTTCGACCCCGCCGAGTTGGACGCGTGCGCGCGCCGCGTCGAGTCGTTGATCCGCGACACCGGATTCGACGACGTCGAAATTCTCCGCGCAACGCGCCCGGACGGCCGTCCCGGTGCCCCCGGGATCATCGCCCGACGCCCGGCGCCGGAGGGGAGGCCCACAGTGTTGTTGTACGCGCACATGGACGTGCAGCCTCCCGGTGAACGTGACCTGTGGAACACGGAACCGTTCGAAGCCACGCGTGTGGGCGATCGCATTTTCGGGCGCGGGGCGGCCGACGACAAGGCCGGCATCATGGCTCACCTGGCGGCCGTTCGTGCACTGCGCGACGAGCTTGACGTCGGCGTGACGTTGTTCTTCGAAGGAGAAGAAGAGGCGGGGAGCCCGAGCTTCCGGAACTTCCTGGAGACGTACCGCGACCGGTTGGCCGCCGACGTCATAGTCGTTGCCGATTCGGGTAACTGGACGACCGAAGTGCCGGCGCTGACAACGACGCTGCGGGGTCTGGCATCGCTCGAATTCGAAGTCGCCACGCTCGACCACGCAGTCCACTCGGGGATGTACGGCGGCCCGGTGCCGGACGCCGCCACGGCCATGATCAGGCTGCTGTCGACTTTGCACACTGATGACGGATCGGTCGCCGTTCCCGGACTGGTATCGGCGCCGGCGCCGGAGATCGACTACCCCGAGGACACGCTGCGTGCCGACGCCGGGATGCTGGACGGCGTCCGGATGCTCGGTACCGGCGGGCTTGCCGAGAGGCTGTGGACCAAACCGTCGTTGACGGTCATCGGCGTGGACCTGCCGAAGGTGGACGTGGCATCGAATACTCTGCAAGGCAGCGTCAAGGCGAAATTGTCGATGCGGTTGGCCGCCGGGCAGGACCCGGAGGAGGCGTTGCAGTCGCTCAAGACGCATCTGACCGAGTCCGCGCCGTTCGGGGCCCGGGTGACTTTCATCGATGAGGAGACCGGCAAACCGTGGTCTGCTCCGGCCGATGCGCCGGCCATGCGGTTGGCACACGACGCCATGACCGAGGCGTGGGGAACGCCTGCCGTCGACATCGGCATCGGCGGATCGATCCCGTTCATCGCGGATCTGATCGAATTGTTCGACGATGCCGAGATTCTTGTCACGGGCGTGGAGGATCCGGATTCGCGGGCGCACAGCGCCAATGAATCTCTGCATGTGCCTGGATTCAAGAAGGCGATCCTGTCCGAAGCGCTGCTGCTGCGCAAGCTCGGATCGAAATAGTATGCGCGGCAGGGGCGGGACCGTCGCCCGGATCGCGTATCGTGGGAAAAGAAGTAGGACGGCGCCGCGCGGGAACAACCGGAATATGCACGGCGTTGAACGAGTGTGAACCGGGCGCGCAGAGTGCGCCGAACGATACGAGTTGGAGGTCATCACGGTGACGGCAACGCAGACTGAAACCGACGTCAAAGAACACGGGGTGACCCTTTCCGAGGTCGCGGCCGGCAAGGTGAAGAGCCTGCTGGACCAAGAGGGCCGCGACGACCTCCGGCTCCGGGTCGCCGTGCAGCCCGGCGGATGCTCGGGCTTGATCTACCAGCTGTACTTCGATGAGAGATTCCTTGACGGCGACGCCGTCCGGGACTTCAACGGCGTCGAGGTCGTCGTCGACCGGATGAGTGTGCCGTATCTTGACGGCGCCACCATCGACTTCTCGGACACCATCGAAAAGCAAGGCTTCACCATCGACAACCCGAACGCGGGCGGCTCGTGCGCGTGCGGAGACTCCTTCTCCTGACGGGGTTCAACTAGGTCATGGACGTCGAGGACCTGCGAGCAGTCGGTACCGAACTGGACTCCTCGCAGGTCCTTTCCGCGTATCGTGCCGGTTTGTTCCCGATGGGCCTCGGCGACGGGGGCGGCCCGCCCATGGGCTGGTGGTTCCCGGTGTCTCGCGGGATCATCGATCTCGAAGCCGGACGCCGTCCGCGGTCTCTTCGACGGGCTCGTGCCAAATTCGATATCCGCGTCGACACCGCTTTCCCCGATGTGCTGGCCGCGTGCGCCGATCCCGCGCGCCCTGGCCGCTGGATTTCGGACCGGATGATCGATGTGTACACCGGCTTGCACGAGGCCGGCTGGGCGCATTCCGTGGAGGCCTGGGACGACAGTGGGCTCGCAGGCGGCCTCTACGGCATCGGGATCGGCGGATTCTTTGCCGGCGAATCGATGTTCCATTGGCGCACCGATGCGTCCAAGGCGGCGGTGGCAGGCCTTGTCGACATCATGTGCGAGGAGCCCGGCGGCCCCGACTCGCGCCTCGTCGATGTCCAATGGACGACGCCGCATTTGAAGACCATCGGAGCGGTCGACGTCACGCGTCAGGACTATCTGGCGCGGCTGCGCCGCGCGTTGAGGGCCGAACCGCCGACACGACTTTGCAGATAGGGGACCCTCACCGGGATTTCTACCTGATGTAGCGATATGGTGGGTAACGAACAAATAGCCTGTTTCGTTCCAAGCGATTTTCCGGCGGATTCACGGCGGATGTTGCGGCAGGGCGAATAAGACCTCGGAAGGGCTGCAAGTGCGCTCTCAGCAAAGCTCTTTGGGCCAGACCCCACGAAAGTGGCCCAAACGCGCCATCGTTGCCGGAGCAGGGGCGTTGACGCTCCTGACCTCCGGCTGTTCGATGGCCGAAGTCAAGCGTGGTTTCCTGCCGGCATCATCGGAAGGCGCGACGAACCATACGGCCGACATCACGCACCTGTGGAACGGCGGATGGGCAGCTGCCATGATGATCGGCCTCGTCGTGTGGGGCCTCATCATCTGGTGTCTCGTCGTTTATCGTCGGCGCAAGCATGAGACAGGTCTGCCGGCACAGCTGCGCTACAGCATGCCGATCGAGGCGTTCTACATCGCCGTACCGCTGATCATGGTCATCGTGTTCTACTTCTTCACGGTAAAAACCGAGAACTCGGTCGACAAGCCGTATAAGCATCCCGACCAGGTCATTCAGGTCTACGGCAAGCAGTGGAGCTGGGATTTCAACTACCTCACGGAGAACGTGTACTACTCGGGTGTCCAAGTGGCGTTGAACGGCACGACGGCGCCGGGCAAGAAGGTTCCGACGCTGTACCTGCCGGCGAACAAGAAGATCCAGATCAAGCTGGATTCGCGCGACGTCGTCCACTCGTTCTGGGTGCCCGCGTTCTTACAGAAGCGCGATATTTTCCCGGGTCGAGAGAGCAGCATTTACTTGGAGCCGCTCAAGGTCGGAACCTACGCCGGCAAATGTGCCGAGTTGTGCGGTGAATACCACTCGGAGATGTTGTTCAACGTGAAGGTCGTCCCCGAAGCGCAGTACCAGCAATACATTCAATCGTTGAAGAAGCAGGGGAATACGGGCAAGCTCGGCCCGCAGTACAACCGCAACCCTGATCTCCGCACGCCGAAACAAGAAGAGGCCGGATCATGACGTATGCAACTGAAGCGTCGACGTTTCAAGGCGTCCAGGTAACCCCGCGAAGCAAAGGCAAGATAGTTGTCTCGTGGATCACGACGACCGATCACAAAACTATCGGGTATCTCTACCTGATCACGTCGTTCGTGTTCTTCCTTCTCGGCGGCCTGATGGCCCTGTTGATGCGTGCCGAGCTCTGGGAGCCGGGCATGCAGGTGCTGTCGACCAAAGAGCAGTACAACCAGATGTTCACCATGCACGGCACGATCATGCTGCTGATGTTCGCCACTCCGTTGTTTGCGGGCTTTGCGAACGTGGTCATGCCGTTGCAGATCGGTGCGCCGGACGTCGCGTTCCCCCGGCTGAACGCGATTGCCTACTGGCTGTACCTTTTTGGCTCGGTCATGGTCGTTGGCGGGTTCCTCACCCCGCAAGGCGCCGCATCGTTCGGCTGGTTCGCCTACGCTCCGCTTTCCTCAACGACGTATTCACCGGGCTTCGGTGGAGATTTATGGGTGTTCGGCCTCGCCCTGTCCGGGTTCGGCACCATTCTCGGGTCGGTCAACTTCATCACGACAATCATCTGCATGCGCGCACCCGGCATGACGATGTTCCGGATGCCGATCTTCACCTGGAACATCCTCGTCACAGGCATCCTGGTGATGATGGCATTCCCGCCGCTGGCCGCAGCCCTGTTGGCGCTCGGCGCGGACCGGAAGTTCGGCGCCCACGTCTTTGACGCCTCGAACGGGGGGCCACTGCTCTGGCAGCACTTGTTCTGGTTCTTCGGCCACCCCGAGGTTTACATCATTGCCATCCCGTTCTTCGGGATCGTGTCCGAGATCTTCCCGGTGTTCAGCCGCAAACCCGTCTTCGGGTACAAGGGTCTCGTCTTCGCGACCATCTCGATTGCCGCGCTGTCGGTGTCGGTGTGGGCGCACCATATGTACGTCACCGGCGCCGTCCTGCTGCCGTTCTTCGCCTTCATGACGATGCTGATCGCCATCCCGACCGGCCTGAAGATCTTCAACTGGGTCGGCACTATGTTCAAGGGGTCTCTCACCTTCGAGACCCCGATGCTCTGGTCGCTCGGATTCCTCGTGACCTTCACGTTCGGCGGCCTGACGGGTGTGATCTTGTCCAGCCCGCCGTTGGATCTGCAGCTTTCCGACTCGTACTTCGTGGTGGCGCACTTCCACTACGTCGTCTTCGGCACCGTCGTGTTCGCCATGTTCGCCGGTTTCTACTTCTGGTGGCCCAAGTGGACGGGCAAGATGCTCAACGAAACCCTGGGTAAGATCCACTTCTGGATGCTGTTCATCGGCTTCCATGCCACGTTCTTGATCCAGCACTGGCTGGGTGTGAAGGGCATGCCGCGCCGGTACGCTGACTATCTGCCGCAAGATCATTTCCAGTGGATGAACGATGTGTCGACAATCGGGTCGTTCCTGCTGGGCGCGTCCATGATCCCGTTCTTCTGGAACGTGTTCCGCACCGCTCGGAAGGCCAAGCAGGTCACGGTCGACGACCCGTGGGGGTATGGCGGTTCGCTCGAATGGGCAACGTCCTGCCCGCCGCCGCGGCACAACTTCAACTCGTTGCCGCGCATCCGTTCCGAGCGCCCGGCGTTCGACCTGCACCATCCGGAGATGATTCCGTTCGCACAGCGACCGTCGTTCGCATCGGTCGGTGCGGGCTCCTCGGGTAGTTCCGCAGATTCCGAGAGGGGAGAAAACAATTGAAGGTTGAAACCTGGGTATTCCTCCTGATCGGTATCGTGTTCTTCACGCCTGTCGCAATCATCTACGGCACGGCGACGAACTGGAACGAACCCGTGGGAGCGGCGGGTCTGTTCCTGTGCGCCGGACTCGGCGTGCTCGTCGGCGGCTATCTGTTCCAGACATCGCGCCGTATCGATGAACGCCCCGAAGACGACCCGAACGCCCGGATCGAAGACGGCGATTCGGAGATCGGATTCTTCGCCCCGTGGAGCTGGTGGCCGATCCTGCTGGCAGCTGCCGCCGCGATCATCTTCCTGGGAGTGGCAATCGGCATCTGGATCAGCTTCATCGGCGCCGGTTTCGGTATCGTTGCCTTGCTCGGCTGGGTCTTTGAGTTCTACCGCGGAGACCACGCCCACTAGGTCCGCCTCCGTCGCCCTATCCGCAAAACGCCCTGTGGCGTCGGGAACGCGCTGTCATGACAGCGCGTTCCCGACGCCACAGGGCGTTCTGCCGTGATGATCGCAAATGCCCGAGCAAGTACTTAAGGTTGCCGCGGCGCGCCCACGTGGGCCGTTGCATTCGCAGAACGCGTCGTGACGTATAGAGCGCGCTGTCATGACGGCGCGTTCCTGATGCCGTGGCGCGTTTTGCGTTGGGGGAGCGTGTGGGGGTCCGCCGGGCGGGCGTGCTGTGGCGCTTGTGGGTTCGTGGTGGGCTGTGCGGCGCAGGCGTTGGAGGCTGCGTGGGCTGCGTGCGGGCGTTGGAGGCTGCGTGGGCTGTATGCGGAGGATTGAGGCGGAGTGAGCGCGCAGGGCCGTTGAGCGCGTGTATTGCAGGCGGCGTCGCATTCGCAGAACGCGTCGTGACGTATAGAGCGCGCTGTCATGACGGCGCGTTCCGGATGCCGTGGCGCGTTTTGCACTGGGGGAGCGTGTAGGGGTCCGCCGGGCGGGGCAGGCTGTGTACGCGGGCGTTGGAGGCTTGCGTGGGCTGTACGCGGAGGGATTGAGGCGGAGTGAGTGCGCGGGGCCGTTGAGCGCGGGCGTTGGAGGCGGCGTCGCATTCGCAGAACGCGTCGTGACGTATAGAGCGCGCTGTCATGACGGCGCGTTCCTGATGCCGTGGCGCGTTTTGCGCTGGGGGAGCCGTGTAGGCGGTGCCGGCCGGGCGCGGCAATCAGACGAAGGCAGTAATGATCATGCAAAAACTCGGTGTGGCGTACCTGACGCCACACCGAGTTTCGTACGGAAGAGGGGAGATCAGTTCTCCGTGAAGCTGGTGTTCTCGCGGTGGATGACGCCGCCGGAGAACTCCTCCTCATTGTCGTACTGGCCCTCGATCGAGAGCGCCTCATCGTTGACCTGGCCCTCGTGGCCGTGATGACCGGCCTCGAGCTCGGCCGGCGATACGGGCGCAACGCGGTCTTCAAAGAAGAACCGGGAGAGCCTGCCGCGAACCTTCTCGGCAAATGGAACCTTGCCCTCATTATCGGGCTGTGCCGGAATGACCTCGGGCGATTCGAAACCGACGAGCTCCCACCGACGGTGGGGATCGAACTGCTCGTGCACCTCGGTGTATTCCCCGTGGGGAAGGCGGATGATGCGGCCCGATTCGAGCCCGTGGAGCGCCGTCTCGCGATCCTTGCGCTGCAGCGCGAGGCACATGCGCTTCGTCACCCAGAAGGCGATAACGGGACCGAAGAAGAACAGGAACCGCAATGCGTAGGTGACCTGTTCCAACGACAGCTTGAATTGAACCGCGATCACGTCGGATCCAGCCGCCGTCCACATCACGCAGTACCAAACGACGCCTGCTACGCCGATACCCGTCCGGACCGGGGCGTTACGGGGACGGTCGAGAATGTGGTGCTCGCGGTCGTCCTTTGTGACCCAGGCTTCGAGCATCGGGTAAAGGAACAAGAGTCCGAAGATGACGATGACGGGCCCGAGTGCCGGAAGCAGAATATTCAGCGAAATGGGGTAGCCGCCAATGTGGATCTCGCCCCAACCGGGCATGAGACGCAGCGCGCCGTCCATGAACCCGATATACCAGTCCGGCTGAGTACCTGCCGAGATAGGCGAAGGGTCGTAGGGCCCGTAATTCCAAATCGGGTTGATGGTGAACGCGGCGCCCATGAAGCCGATGACGCCGAAGATGATGAAGAAGAAGCCGCCGGCCTTGGCCATGAACACCGGAAGCACCGGCTCGCCCACGACGTTCTTCTCCGTTTTGCCGGGCCCGGGATATTGCGTGTGCTTGTGCAAGACCACCAGGAAGAGGTGGATCACGATCATCAACAGAATCGCTGCCGGTACCAGCAGAATGTGCAGCGTGTACAGACGTGAAACGATGTCGCTTCCGGGGAACTGTCCACCGAACAGGAAGAACGAAAGGTAGGTGCCGATCAGCGGGATCGCTTCAATGATGCCGTCGATGATGCGCAGGCCGTTGCCCGACAGCAGATCGTCGGGGAGCGAGTAACCGGTGAATCCGTCGGCCATGCCCAACAGGATCAGCGTGCCGCCGATCATCCAGTTCATTTCGCGGGGCTTGCGGAACGCGCCGGTGAAGAACACACGAAGCATGTGCACGCTCATGGCTGCCATGAACAGCAACGCAGCCCAGTGGTGCATTTGGCGCATCAAGAGTCCGCCGCGCACGTCGAACGAGATGTTCAACGTCGAGTTGAACGCTTCGGAGACCTCAATGCCGCGCAGGGGCTGGTAGGGGCCGGAATACACGGTTTCACCCATGGCCGGGTGAAAGAAGAACGTCAGAAACGTTCCGGTGAGCAGCAAGATGATGAAGCTGTACAGAGCGATTTCGCCGAGCATGAAGGACCAATGCTGCGGAAAGATCTTGCGACCGAATTCGCGGACTGCCTTGGAGGCGCCGTACCGGCTTTCGATGTTGAAAGCGGCCTTGCCGATCTGCGTCTTGGGTTCTGTTGTCGAGGTACTCATCAGTGGTTCATCTCCCAGAAGCTCGGTCCGACCGGAGCTTGGAAGTCAGATCGCGCGACCAGATATCCTTCGGAATCAACGGTGATCGGAAGTTGCGGAAGCGGCCGTTTTGCCGGACCGAAGATCACCTTGCATTCGTGCGTGACATCAAATGTCGACTGGTGGCACGGGCACAGCAAATGGTGAGTGCGGTGCTCGTACAGCGCCACCGGGCATCCGACGTGGGTGCAAATCTTCGAATAGGCGACGATGCCGTTGTAGTTCCAATTCTCGCGGCCCTTGCTCACGTGTAGCTGGTCGGGTTCGAGACGCATCACCAGGACGGCGGCCTTGGCCTTGTCGTCGAGCGGCTCGTCCGATTTGTGCAGGTCTTCCGGGATGACGTGGAAGACCGATCCCTCGGTGACGTCGGAAGCCCTGATGAGTGCCGGATGCTCAGGCACGCCACCGGAGTCCTTGGCCAGTCGAACACCCTTGCGCCACATCGTGTGGTGCATGACCCTGCCGGGCAGCGGACCGAGGTCGCGGAACACGAGGATGGCGGGCAGCGGCACGAGCGCCAGGGCGGCGATCATGCTGTTGCGAATGAGTGAACGACGGGCGATGCCGGATTCTTCTTTGCCCTGGCGAATGATCTCCAGCGCAACCGCTTGATCCTCGTCACTGCCGGCGAGCTGGTGCCTGTCTTCGGACAGCTCGCGGTCGGGCATGAGCGTCTTGCCCCAGTGCACAGCGGCGATGCCTATCGCAAAGAAGGCGATACCGGTGCCGAGCCCCAGCATCAACGTGGACATCCGGATGCTGGCCATTGTCGCGCCCGGCGTGAAGACGAAGTACGAAACAATGAACAGCAGCGTGCCGATTATTGAAACCGAGAACAGGATCGCAACTTGGCGTTCGGAACGCTTGGCGGCCTCCGGCTCGGTATCGGTAATACGGTACGAGTGTTCTTCCGGACCGGGGTTGGTGAAAGCGTCTTCGGTAGCGGATGAGCCGACGACTGCATTCGAAGTCTCAGAGGTGGGGTGCTCGGATGAGCTCATCGTCTCCCTCGCCTTGTCGTTGGGATGGTGTGCATGAAAACTGTGTCGTTCCTTACTTATGCCGCGCGGCTAACCAGACCGTCGTCGCGATGATGAAGCCGAGACCGAAGACCCAGGCGAAGAGCCCTTCCGAGATCGGCCCGATCGAGCCGAGCTTGAATCCGCCGGGCGACGGGTTGCTGGTCACGGCCTTCAAATAGGTGACGATGTTCTGCTTGTCTTTCGGCGTCAGGTTCGCGTCGTTGAACACGGGCATGTTCTGCGGACCGGTCTCCATTGCCTCGTAGATGTGCGCCGACGAGACATCGGAAAGGTTCGGCGCGTACTTGCCCTGTGTCAGTGCGCCGCCGGCGCCGACGACGTTATGGCACATGGCGCAGTTCGTACGGAACAGCGCACCACCTGCAGCGGCGTCGCCTTCGTTGGTGTTGAGTTCTTCTTTGGTGGGAATGGCAGGTCCGGGACCGAACGAAGCGACGTACGCAGCAAGCTGCTTGACCTGCTTATCGGTGAACATCGGATCGCGCTGCGCACCCTGTGGGCCCTGCATGGCCAAGGGCATGCGCCCCGTGCCTACCTGGAAGTCGACGGCCGCGGCGCCGACACCGACGAGCGACGGGCCGCTCGCGGTGCCCTGGCCGCTCTTTCCGTGGCAGGTCGCGCAGTTGGCGATGAAGAGCTTCTTGCCGTGCCCCAAGTTCTCGCTGCTGGCCGTTTGCGCGTTCGCCGTGCTGTTCGACTGAAAAACGGCGTAGATGCCGCCGGTGAACAAAAGTCCCAACAACAGCAGCACAACGACTGCCATGGGGTGTCTGCGTCGGGCCGCTAGTGCCTTCACTGCCAAACCTCGTCTCGTCTTATTTCGTGGTGCAAATCGTGTGTGTCGGTCACTTGAACAGGTAGATGACGATGAACAGACCGATCCAGACCACATCGACGAAATGCCAGTAGTACGACACGACGATTGCGGATGTGGCCTCCGGGTGGCCGAACTTCTTGGCGGCGAAGCCTCGACCGATGATCATCAAGAATGCAATCAAGCCGCCCGTGACGTGCAATGCGTGGAAGCCGGTCGTCAAGTAGAACACCGAGCCGTAGCCGTTCGACGCCAACGTGATGCCGTCGGAGACCATGTTCGCGTATTCCGTCACCTGGCCGCTGACGAAGATGGCACCGAGCACGAAAGTCAGCGCAAACCATTCGATCATGCCCCATTTGGCGACATTGAATCGTCCACCGGTGCGGAAGACCTGGAAGCGCTCGGCGGCGAAAACGCCGAACTGACACGTGAACGAGCTTGATACCAGGATCAGTGTGTTGACCGTCGCGTACGGCACTTCCAGCTTCGGTGTCTCGCTTGCCCACATGTCGGGCACGACAGAGCGAAGTGTGAAGTACATGGCGAACAAACCAGCAAAGAACATGAGCTCGCTGGAGAGCCAGACGACGGTACCCACGGATACGGTATTCGGCCGATTCACCGTTGGGTGTGCGGGCGCGTTTGCGGAAGCTGTGGCAGTTGACACGCCTTTATTATTACGGGTCTTCGGGTCGGAAGCATCACCGACCCCACCACTTTTGCCGGTTTTTTCTACGACGTGTAGCGAAAACCGCGAAAACACGCGGTTCTCAGCATCTGACTTAGGTAATCCTAAGTGATGCAACTTAGGTAACCCTTAGTGAATAATGCGGTTTCCATGTGAGTCCGCTGCGTGAACGGACCCGCCGCTTGCCGCACGCTGTCGATAGCATGAATGATCGGATCTCACGCACCATCACTACAGGAGTCAACGTGGCCAAGAGTCGAAAAGTTCCCGACGCCTCGGACGACGGCAGGACCTGGCCGGGGATTCTCTCCGCATTGCTGGCCGCCGAGGATCTCAGTGCCGAGGACGCTGCATGGGCCATGAACAGTTCGATGTCGGGAGAGGCCACCGACGCGCAGATTGCGGGATTCCTGATGGCGCTGCGGGCCAAGGGCGAAACCGTCGAGGAACTTTACGGCCTGTCCACGGCGATGATGAACCACGCCGTGGCCCTGGACGGCTTGTCCGACAGTGTCGACATCGTGGGCACCGGCGGGGACCGCGCACGGACCGTGAACATCTCCACGACAGCCGCGATAGTTATTGCGGCTTGCGGCGAGCGCGTGGTCAAGCACGGCAATCGAGCCTCATCGTCGAAGTCGGGTGCCGCCGACGTCCTCGAGGTGCTCGGGGTGAATTTGGATTTGACGCCGGACGACGTGGCCCGGGTCGCCCGCGACGTGGGCATCACTTTTTGTTTCGCGCAGGTGTTTCACCCGGCGTTCCGGTTTGCCGGTCCGGCTCGGCGAGATCTTGGAGTGCCGACGGCATTCAACTTGCTTGGTCCACTGACGAACCCGGCCCGGGCGTCCAGCACCGCGGTGGGCGTGGCCGACCTGCAGATGGCTCCGCTCATTGCCGGCGTGCTGGGACGGCGTGGTATCGACGGATTGGTGTTCCGTGGGGACAACGGCCTCGACGAACTCACGACGACGTCCACCAGCGATATCTGGGAAGTGCGTTCGGGTGCTGTCGAGCACAGCCGTTTCGACCCTGCCGATCTGGGGTTGGCAACTGCCACGATCGAGGATCTGCGCGGCGCTGACGCTGCTTTCAACGCTCGGGTGACTCGGGGAGTCCTGGCCGGCGAACATTCCCCGGTACGCGAAACCGTGTTGCTCAATGCGGCAGCCGGGCTTGTGGCAGCCGAACGCGGCACGGGGAGCGAGCCGTTGATGGAACGTCTCGGGCGGGCGTATGACCGTGCGGCCGGCGCAATCGACGACGGTGCCGCTACATCGGTGTTGGATAGGTGGATCACTAGCACTCGCTGACGACTTGTTCCTCGGCCGGCCCCGGAGAACGGGGGAGTGACGGCCTAGTCGGAGAGGCCGATGTCGAAGGCCGCCGCCAGGTCGTGCTGCGAGTACGCCTTGTAGGCGATGTGCGTGGTGGTTGACGTGACTCCGTCGACCTTGGACATGTGGTCGGCAATGACATCGGCCAAGGCATCGTGCCGGCGAACCCGCACGATGGCGATCAGGTCGTAATCGCCTGTGACCGAGTAAACCTCACTGACCCCGTCGACTTCGGCGAGTTCGGTCGCCGTTTCCGGGATGTGGTCGACGGACGTGGTGATGAGCACGATGGCGGTGATCATGGGGTTCCTTCCGGACTGGTTGCTGTCGGGGTGGTTGCTGTCGGGGTGGTTGCTGTCGGGCTGGTGTCGCCGGCTGAACCGACGGTGTGTGACCCCAGCGTAGCGAGGACGGACGGCGCCGACGTCCGCGCGCAGGCAAGCTCGCCCTCGACCTCGATCAAACGGACGCCGGGCTCGCCCAGCCATCGAGCCACCAGCGCCGACTCGCCGGGCAGGGCAGCGGTACGCGGCTGGATGGGCCGCTCCGCATGCTCGGCTGTGGCGTTAAGCCCGGCCAACACGTCATAAGGATTCTCGTGGCGGGCGCAGACGGCAGTGCCGGCCAACCGCCCGTAGCGGACCACTGCGATCTCCCACCCGCCGTCCGGCGTCCGCCGAGCCGCAGCGAGATGCGGACACGTGGCAAGCATGCGTGCTTCGTCGGTCTTGACGACGGCATGCAGGTATGACAACAGTCGATCGCGCGCCGTTGCCGCCTCTTCATATCGCCACGACGCCGATAGCGACTTGATGCGTGATCGGGCGGCAGCCACAACCTGTTCGACGTCGCCGCACATTGCCCGTCGTACCTGGTCGGCAGTCAGCGCGTATTCGGCCGGATCCGTCACTCCGGCGCACGGGCCGCCGCATTTGCCGAGTTGCGCAGCCGCGCACGGGGGCCCGCCGACCGGCGTACGGCAGCGGCGCAAGGCGAACGCATCGTGCAACGCGTCGACGCACGCGACGGCCGCGGCATGTGACGAGAACGGGCCGAGATACCGGGCGCCGGCAGCAGAATCGTCGCGCACGTCGCGCACTATCGACAGTCTCGGGAACGTCTCGGTAGTCAACTTGACCCACGGGGCGCGCTCGGGCATCTTGTCGCGACGGTTGTATGGCGGTTTGTGCTCGGCGATCAGACGGAGCTCGCGCACGCCGGCTTCGAGAATCGTGGGACAGACCAGGGGCGTGACCTTGTTGGCGATGCGCACCATCTCACCCATCCGGGAACGGGTCTCCGAACCGGTGAAGTAGTTCTTCACGCGCATCCGGATATTGCCCGACGTGCCGACATAGAGCACCCGTGACGACGCGTCCGTGAACAGGTACACGCCGGGCGAGTCCGGAAGGTCGGCCGCCAAGTAGCTCTTGCTGCGAGTGGCAGCCGTGACCGTCGAAGTCACACCGGCGAGCTCTTCAAGGGTGTCGACGCCCTGGCTGCCGAGCCTGCCGATCAATCCGTGCAGCACATCGACTGTTGCGCGCGCATCTGCGAGAGCCCGATGATCCGGCGTCGTTGCAGCGCCGAAATGGGCAGCCAGCGTGGCGAGTTTATGATTGCGGACCTCGTCGCGGGGGACGACCGCGCGAGCGACTTTGACGGTGTCGACGGTCTTGAAACCGGGCCAAGGAATTTGGAGCTTGCCGGCGGCCGATTTGAGGAAGCCGATGTCGAACGGGGCGTTGTGGGCGACGAGCACGCAGCCGTGCGCGAATTCGAAGAACATCGGCAGGACGGCGCCGATCGCGGGCGCATCGGACACCATCGCGTTCGTGATACCCGTCAAGGTCGTGACAAACGGCGAGATCCTGTCGCCGCCCGGGTTGACCAGCGTTTGGAATTCTCCCAAAGGCTCGCCGCCGCGTACTTTGACGGCACCGATCTCCGTGATGGCGCTCGTAGCTGCCCGCGTGCCGGTCGTCTCGAGATCGACAACGACGAACGTGGTACCGAACAACGGAGTACCCAGGTCGTCGATTCGCAGTTGCTCGTGCAGCAGATCGGTCCGGCTGTGCATGGCACAAGCTTGTCACTTCTCACCGACAACCGTCAGATTGCGGGCGTTGTCGGTGCCGGCGCCTAGTGTCTTCTCACGTGAGGGAACCGCATCGCCGACCGTCGGCGATACCGGCTCCGCACGGATGACGACAGCAACCGGTAAACAACCGGTCGGTGACAACCGGCCGATCGGGTGAGTGGGAGGCACAGTGATGATTGTCGAATGCCGGCAGTGCGCCGACGGCACGTGCGCCGCGGACGGCGGCTGCCTTGTCGCCGCGTTCGCCGCACTCGAACCGAATCGGCTCGAGCAGCCGGAGCGGCCCGAGTGGATCCTCGAAGCCCCCGAGGCGTTCGACGCGCGCGAAATTGAGGCGTTGGCAGTGCTTTCGGATGCCGGGCTGGTGCCGGCCCTGGTCCCGCCCCTGGCACCGGTCATGCCGGCGTCCGGCGCGACGACCGGGCCGGAGCCGGACGACGTGTTCTGGCCGGCCGACACCGCGTATCGAGACGTCGGCTGACCATCGGAGCGGCCGCCGACGGGGCGAGGCCGACGACACGGACGGCGGAGTCCGTGCGCGCCCCGGCCCAACCGCCGATACGGTAGAGCGTATGACTCGTCTTAGCTCATATGCGCTGACCATCGGTGTGGATATCGGCGGCACCAAGATCGCGATGGCGGTCGTTGACGGCGATGGCCGCATCATCGATAAGCATCGCGTCGATACTCCTGCTTCCGATGCGTCGGAAATACGGCAGGCCATCGCCGAGGGCGTGCGCAAGCTGCGCGAAAAGCACCGAGTCATGGCGGTAGGGGTAGCGGCGGCCGGTTTCGTCGACTCGGCACGGTCGACGGTGTTGTTCGCGCCGAACATCAATTGGCGTAACGAGGATCTGAAAACCGAGTTGGAAAAGGAGCTGTCCTTGCCGATCGTTGTCGAAAACGATGCGAACGCGGCAGGGTGGGCCGAATTCCAGTTCGGCGGCGGCCGGCATGTCGACAATATGGCGCTGTTGACGATCGGGACCGGGCTCGGCGGCGCCCTCGTGGTCGACGGCCACTTGATCCGCGGTGCTTACGGTGTCGCTGCCGAGTTGGGCCACCTACGACTCGTGCCCGACGGCCTTCATTGCGGTTGCGGCAACAGGGGATGCTGGGAGCAGTATGCGTCGGGGAACGCCCTGACGCGCGAAGCACGGCTGCTGGCCAAGCACAGCCCCGCGTTGGCCGGTGCCCTGCTGGAAGCGGCCGGCGGGGACGCCGACGACATCACCGGCGAGATCGTGTCGGCGGCGGCACGGGACGGCGACGGGCCGGCAAGCGAGCTCTTGGCCGATTTGGGCGGCTGGCTCGGCCTGGGCGTTGCACAGTTGGCGACAATTATGGATCCGGCCGTCGTCGTGATCGGCGGCGGTGCGTCGGCCGCTTCGGATTTCATGATTCCGGCCGCCATGGACGCGTATCGTCGAAATTTGCCGGCGCGCGGCCAGCACCCCGAGCTGACGATCAACGTGGCCGAACTCGCTAATGACGCCGGTGTCATCGGCGCCGCCGACCTGGCTCGGACTCACTGACCGTGGCCGACCAGCAAAGCGATTTGCGTCCATCCAGGAAGGTGCTCGAACGCGGCCTGGCCGTCGGCATCGACATTGGGGGTACAAAAGTGCTCGGCGGCATCGTCGACGTCGACGGCACGATCCTGGCAACCTGCCGGAAGTCGACCCCCGGACGTGATGTAGCGGCCGTCGAGAACACGCTGGCCGCCGTCGTCGCCGAACTCGTGGACTCACGCGACATCGTGGCGCTCGGTATCGGCGCGGCCGGATGGATAGACGGGACCGGATCGACGGTGATGTTCTCGCCGCACCTGGCATGGCGCAACGAGCCGCTGCGTGAATCGCTGCAAGCACGGCTCGGCAGGCCGGTACTTGTCGAGAACGACGCCAATGCCGCCGCGTGGGCCGAAAGCCGCTTTGGTGCCGGCACGGGCGAGTCCCGCATGCTGTGCCTGACGCTTGGCACCGGAATCGGCGGCGGCATCGTGATGGATGGGCGGATCGAACGCGGCAGATTCGGCGCGGCCGGCGAGTTCGGCCACATGGTCATAGTTCCGGACGGACACCGGTGCGAATGCGGTAACCGCGGATGTCTCGAACAGTACGCGTCCGGAAACGCGCTGGGCCGCGAGGCCCGCGAGTTGGCGCGAGCCGGATCGCCGATGGTGCACGAGATCGTGCGCCGGGTGGACGGCGATGTCGACGCCATCACGGGACAAGTCGTGGCAGAAGCGGCGTTGGACGACGATCCGGGAGCGAGGAACTTGTTTGCGGACGTCGGCGCGTGGCTCGGCCTGGGGCTTGCCAATCTTGCAGCGGCGTACGATCCGGGACGATTTGTCATCGGCGGCGGAGTCAGCGCTACCGGCGAGCTATTACTCGAACCCACACGACAGAGTTTTGCCCGCAATCTCACGGGCCGCGGTTATCGCCCGGCTGCCGGCGTCGTGCACGCACAGCTGGGTCCGGAGGCCGGCTTGGTCGGCGCGGCCGACTTGGCGCGCCGAGCGGTCACCGACGCGTAAGCCACGACTCACACGACCGCGCCGTCATCGTCGTCATCGCGGTGATCCGGCATCGACATGATCAACCCGGCCACTCCGCCGATGAATGCGCCAATGGCGATAAGGATCGTGTATCCCGGCGCATTGTGCCAAAACAACACGACGAACAATACGTAGAGCGGCGCACAAACGGCGCCGATCCAACACAGCACCAACGCCGGCGGCGACTCGCGCCAGCCGAGAGGCGGCGGCTCGGGCGGCTCGTACGATCCCTCATCGTCCTCATCGAGTTCCTCGGGCTCGACCCGGGGGTTCGGCAGCCACAACAAGTCGCCATCGGACGGATGGGCGTCATCCGACGCCGGATCGTCGTCAGCCGGCTGATCGGGACCGGGGGCGTCGGTCAGCCAGAGTCTGTCGAGCTCCTCATCGGAGATCCGGCCGAGTTCTTCATCGGCGTCCGGGCCGAGTCCCTCGTCACCACCGGCCGTGCGGCCGTCGTCCGCGGCCGGCAAATCGTGCCCGGCGGCCGGTTCCTCGTCCTCCAGACGCGCAACCAGCGAGCGCCACTCCTTGTCGAAGTCCGGCTCTTCGTAGTCCCGTCCCGCCATGCTCATCGGCTCAGCCTGTCGATGAAGGCGAGCGACCGGTCGATGATGAGGGGCGCGTCATTGTCGAGGGTGGCCACGTGCAGACTGTTCTGCAGCACGACCTCCTCGGTATCTGCCGAAGCGGTCCGGTCGAGGATCAGCGCGGACGACCGGGCCGGCACGACGTGGTCGACGCGGGAACGGAACACCAGGAGCGGCGCCGTCACGAGATCCAATTTGGCAACGGTGCGTCGAAACAGTTTTGTCATGCTGCGGGTGGCTCGCAACGGGGTGCGCTCGTAAGCGTGCTCGGTCTGCCCGGGCTTTTTGATGTCGTCGCCGATTGCCGGGATCGATGCCTTCACCCATTGCAGTGCCGGCAGCAACGGTAGCAATGGATCGGACAGCGCGATGGCGGGATTGACAAGGACGACGCCCGCGACGGTCGGCGTGTCGGCAGCAAGGTCCAAAGCAAGGCAGCCGCCCATGGACAAGCCGCACACGAAGACGTGATCGCACCGGGCGGCCAACTGGTCGTACGCGGAACGGGTAGCGGCCTGCCAGGCCCGAAATGGGGTTCGCGCCAGATCGCGCCAGTTCGTCCCGTGCCCGGGAAGCAGCGGAAGCCGGACGGCGAACCCGCGGGCCGCATACGCGTCGGCGAGCGGGCGCATCGCGTATGGCACGCCGGTGAACCCGTGGAGGACGAGTACGCCGATCCGCGCGCCGTCGCCGGTTCCGTCGAACGCGAACGGTTCGCGGAACTCGGAAAGTTGCATAGGTTTAGTCTGCCATGGTGCCGTGCTCAAGTACTCTGCCCGATTTCGAACGTGTCAGACTTGCACGGTAGACAAACGCGCCTCGGCGTAGCGCAAGTCGAAGGAGACAGGTGTTTTATTGGCTTTTGAAGCGGATCTTCCTCGGTCCGCTGTTGCGCGTGACGTTTCGGCCATGGGTGCGCGGTTTGGACAATATTCCGGATACCGGCGGAGCAATGATCGCCGGCAATCACCTGTCGTTTTCCGATTCGATATTTCTGCCGTTGGTCGTTGCGCGTCCCGTCGTCTATTTGGCGAAGAAGGACTATTTCACCGGCAGGGGAGTCAAGGGCGGTTTCACGCGCTGGTTTTTCAAAGTGACCAATCAGCTGCCCATGGATCGTTCCGGCGGCAAGGCGTCGGCCGACTCGCTCGGCGGGGGTCTGGGCGTATTGACGGAGGGCAATCTGCTCGGAATATATCCGGAAGGGACCAGGAGCCCGGACGGGCGACTTTACCGCGGCCGCACCGGCGTTGCGCGGCTCGCGCTCGAAGCCCGCGTACCGGTCATCCCGGTCGCCTTGATCGGTACTGACAAAGTGCAACCGGAGGGCAGGAACATTCCGCACGTGCGCCGGGTCGGCGTGGTGATCGGTCGTCCGCTCGACTTTTCCCGGTATCACGGGATGGAGGGCGACCGGTTCGTGCTGCGCGCCATCACCGACGAGATCATGTACGAGATCATGCGGTTGTCCGGGCAGGAGTACGTCGACATGTACGCCTCTACCGCAAAAAAGCGGCTCGCCCCCGAAAAAGGCCGCGGACGCCGTCCGAAGGACGCTCCCGGCGAGGGCCCCGACGCGCCCGGTGTGGAGCCCGAGCGGGACGACAAATAACGTCCGAACCGCGACACGCCGGAGGGGTCGGACGGACCGGTCGTTGATTCCACGGCGTAATAACCGTAGGTTCTAATCAGTAACGCCCTTGGTTTCTCTCGCATCCGCGTTCGACTTTCAGCTAGTCTGGGTACTGTAGTACGCGAGTGCGAAGGCACTTCCCTATGGGGGCGAGGAGAAGGAGGAGTCGGTGTGAACCGCTCAGGCGAAGAGACAGCCAGCCCCCGGCACGTGCCGACGCAGGCGCAGGGGCTGCTCTTTGACGAAGATTTGCCCGTCCTCGACGACGAGGTGGGCTACCGTGGCCCGACGGCCTGCGGGGCCGCCGGCATCACATACCGCCAGCTCGACTACTGGGCCCGAACCGGGCTGGTCGTCCCGGCCGTCCGCGGCGCCGCCGGGTCCGGAAGTCAGCGACTCTACAGCTTCCGAGACATCTTGGTGCTCAAGGTCGTCAAAAGACTTCTCGACACCGGCGTCTCATTGCAGCAGATCCGCTCGGCCGTGTCGCATCTGCGCGAACGCGGCGTCGACGATTTGGCACAGATCACGCTGATGTCGGACGGCGCGAGCGTGTACGAATGCACGTCCGCCGACGAAGTCATCGACTTGCTGCAAGGCGGCCAAGGGGTCTTTGGAATCGCCGTCGGGCGGGTTTGGCGCGAGGTTGAAGGCAGCCTGTCCGATCTGCCCAGCGAGCGCGCGGAGGAAATTCCCGCAGAAATGGACGAACTCGCCAAGCGGCGCGAAGCCCGCAAGATCGGCTGAACGAAGCCGGCACAGGATGCCGCGTGCTCCCATTGCGGGGCGACGCGGCATTTTTGCGACCGGAACGTCCGGCAGGCGCACTCGTCCGGTGTCGACCGCGGGCTAACGACGGCGCAGGCTAACGGCGACCGCGCAGGCGCCCGGTTCGTAGCGCACGGTCGAGCATTGAGTCGAAGATGCCCGACAGATCGGCCGACGTCTTGCCCGGCCATTGGTGAATAGGCCGCCCCGACCCTTGAGCTTGTTGCAGCACGCTTCGCTCGGGCACCTGCGGATTCAACACCAGCGGGCCGAACATGTCTTTGAGCTCCTTCACGCGGTACTGATGTTCCGTCGAACGCGGCCTGACGCGGTTGACGACGATGCCCAGCGGCTGCAGATTGGGGGCTACTCGCTGTCGGAGTTCGTCGGCGGCCCGGAGCGCACGATCGGTTGCTGCGACCGAAAAGAGCCCGGGCTCGGTGACGACGGCGACACGCTGGCTGGCGGTCAGTGCCGTCCGGGTGAGCCCGCCCAACGACGGAGGGCAATCGATGAGCACGAGCTGGTACAGATGTTCGACCTTCTTCAACGCCTCATCGAGACGGCGCAATCCGCGGTCGGAAAGGGTCGGGCGGTCGAATTCGGCCGATCGCGGCGATCCGGGCAGCACGTCGAGGGCGTGCGGCTTATCGGCAGACCATCCGCTCGGGATGATTGCGGCGTCCAGAAATTTCTGCCGCGGAGACGCTAAAACGTCGGACACGTCATGGTCGCGTCCGGCCTCGATATCAAGACCTGTTGTCGCGTCCGCTTGCGGATCCATGTCGACGACGAGCGTGGGAATGCCGCGCGCAAAAGCCGCCGACGCCAGACCCGAGGTGACGGACGTCTTGCCGACGCCGCCCTTCAAACTGCTCACACTTAAAACCAGCACAGCAATTACGGTACCGAACATGTAGGCTTGAGGTTGCTGTTGACCCCGCGCGGGAGAGTCCCGGGGCAGGAAACAGTCTCGGGCGCCGAAGGGGCAACACTCCCCGTCAAGCTCTCAGGCATCCAAGACCGCACGGGTCAGGCGACGCTGAAATGAAGCATGACAGCGGGGGAGGCCTCATTGACCGTACTGAATTAAGGTTGCCTCCACATGACGCACGACACCGAGACTTTCGCACAATTCGCCGACCGTCACATCGGCCTGGATGACATAACGACGGCGCGTGTCACCGAGCAAATCGGCTTCTCGGATCTGGACTCGTTCACGGACGCCGTGGTCCCGACGCGCATTCGCGGAGACGAGGGGCTGGACCTCCCGCCTGCCGCATCCGAAGCCGAAGCGTTGGCGGAGCTGCGCACCATCGCCGGCCGCAACACCGTGAACACGTCGTTCATCGGCCAGGGCTACTACGGTACGTACACGCCGGCTGTCATCCGCCGGAACGTCTTTGAAAACCCCGCCTGGTACACCGCGTACACGCCGTACCAGCCCGAGATCTCGCAAGGCCGCCTCGAAGCGCTGCTCAACTTTCAGACGGCTGTCGCCGACTTGTCCGGCCTGGACATCGCGAACGCGTCAATGCTGGACGAGGCGACAGCGGCAGCCGAAGCCATGACACTGCTCCGGCGTGCCAACCGGAAAGCACCGGCCGACTCGGTCTTCGTCGTCGACAGCGATATCTTCGCGTCGACGCTCGCCGTGATCCGTACCCGTGCCGAAGCGCTCGGCATCGGTTTGGCCGTCGAGGACCTCAGCGCCGGAACGATCGCGCACGAGAACTACTTTGGCGTACTGCTGCAGTACCCGGCGGCGTCCGGCACGGTTACCGATCCGACGCCCGTCATCGAATCGGCGCATGAGCACGGGGCCGGCGTAGCCGTCGCGGCCGACCTGCTGGCGTTGACACTGCTGACGTCGCCGGGCGAGATGGGCGCCGACGTCTGCATCGGAAATTCGCAACGGTTCGGCGTACCGATGGGGTACGGCGGCCCGCACGCGGGCTACATGGCCGTGCGAGAGGGCCTGCAGCGGTCATTGCCGGGTCGCCTGGTCGGGGTCTCCGAGGACAACGTCGGCAGGCCCGCCTACCGACTCGCCCTGCAGACCCGCGAACAGCACATCCGCCGCGAAAAGGCCACATCCAATATCTGCACTGCGCAGGTACTCCTGGCCGTCATGGCCGGCTTGTACGCCGCCTACCACGGGCCCGCCGGCCTGCGCCGCATCGCCGGCCTGGTGCACGCCCGCGCCGTCCGGCTTGCCGCCGGTATTGCCGAACTCGGCCTGACCGTGACGACTCCGCGTTTCTTCGACACCATCCAGCTCTCCGCACCGGGCAAGGCGACCGAACTCGCCGACGCCGCCCACGATGCAGGCTGTCTGGTCTTCCGCGCCGACGACGACACGGTGCGCGTCTCCACCGATGAGACGACGTCCGGCGCCGATATCGACAGGCTGCTCGGAGCCTTCGCCACCGTGACGAAGGGGAAGGCACACGCTGCCGACGCAGGCAACGACCTCGAACCGGACTTCGATTTCGGTGGTTTGTCGCGCACCAGCGAGTACCTCTCGCATCCCGTGTTCCACGTGCACAGGTCGGAAACCCAGATGCTGCGGTATCTCCGGACGCTGGCGGACAAGGATTACGCATTGGACCGGGGCATGATCCCGCTCGGCTCGTGCACCATGAAGCTCAACGCCGCCGCCGAGATGGAACCGGTGAGCTGGCCGGAATTCGCCAACCTGCACCCGCTGGCGCCGGCGGCCGACACGGCCGGCATGGTGGCCCTGATCGAACAACTCGAAGGCTGGCTGGCCGAGATCACCGGGTACGACACCGTCACGGTTCAGCCGAACGCCGGCAGCCAGGGCGAACTGGCCGGATTGCTGGCCATCCGCGCTTACCATGAATCGCGCGGCGATACCGACCGCACCGTTTGCCTGATCCCGGCGTCCGCGCACGGTACGAACGCGGCCAGCGCCGTCATGGCCGGGCTCAAGGTGTCAGTGGTGGCGACTGACGAATTCGGCAACGTCGACATGGACGATCTGAAATCCAAGATCGACGAACATCACGATCGCTTGGCCGCCATCATGATCACGTATCCCTCGACCCACGGCGTGTTCGAGGAAACGATCTCGGACATCTGCGATCAAGTGCACGGCGCCGGGGGACAGGTGTACCTCGACGGTGCGAACCTGAACGCGCTGATGGGGCTGGCGAAGCCGGGCCGCTTCGGCGGCGACGTTTCGCATTTGAACCTGCACAAGACGTTCTGCATCCCGCACGGCGGTGGCGGCCCCGGAGTGGGCCCGATCGGCGTCCGCGAGCATCTTGCGCCGTTCCTGCCGGGGGCCGGCACCGTCGGTCCGGTGTCGGGGGCGAGATACGGTTCGGCTTCGATCCTGCCGATCTCCTGGGCATATATCCGCATGATGGGCCCCGACGGCCTGAAACGCAGCAGCCAATCGGCAATCGCCGCGGCAAACTATGTTGCGGGACGTCTCGGCAGCCATTATCCGCTGCTGTACACGGGATCGGACGGGCACGTCGCGCACGAATGCATTTTGGACCTTCGCCAGATCACCAAGGAAACCGGTATCACCGTCGACGATGTGGCCAAACGGCTCATCGACTACGGTTTTCACGCGCCGACCATGTCGTTCCCGGTGGCCGGCACGCTGATGGTCGAGCCGACCGAGAGCGAGGATCTGGGCGAGCTGGACAGGTTCGTGGACGCGATGATCTCGATCCGCGCCGAAATCAGCGACGTCGCAAAGGGAGCGTGGCGCGCCGACGACAACCCGCTCACGAATGCTCCGCACACTGCCGAGGCCGCGATTGGGCAGTGGACGCACCCATACGAGCGGACGCTGGGCGTGTTCCCGGCCGGCGTGAACCCGTCGACGAAATACTGGGCGCCGGTCGGACGGATCGACGGCGCCTACGGCGACCGCAATCTGGTCTGCTCGTGCCCGCCCGTTGAGGACCTCGCCGAAGTCTGAGCGCAGAGTCTGAAAGCAGGCGGACGGCCGGCTACCCGACCCGCACGGCTCCTACCCGGGAGCCGTGCGGCGTCTTTTCGATCTCGATGCTCGACACGATCCTGTCCTTCATTTCACGCACGTGCGAGATCACGCCGACCGCGCGGCCGCCGGCGCGTAGACCGTCCAGCGTATCGAGGACAAGCTCGAGGCTCTGCTCGTCGAGACTGCCGAACCCTTCGTCGATGAACAAGGTCTCCAGGTCGACGCCGCCCGATTCGGCCTGGACCACGTCGGCCAGGCCCAATGCGAGCGCCAACGAAGCTTGGAACGATTCGCCGCCCGACAAGGTACGCGGATCACGGGACATGCCCGTGTGCGCGTCGAGTACCTCAAGTCCAAGGCCGGACAATCGTCCGTGACCGGCGCGCGTATCGGTATGGCGAATGCTGTACCGGCCTTCGCTCATAACCAGCAATCGGCTTGACGCCGCATCGGCGACAGCTTCGAGCCTGGCCGCCAACACGTACGTGGACAGGCTCATCCGCAAATCGTTCCCGGTGCGGCCGCGAGCGAGCTCGGACAGCCGGTACGTCAAGTTGTAATGGTCCAGCACGGAGTCTGCCGACACTGTCGCGTCGTCGAATTCGGCTTTGATCGACGTGACGGCGTTCAACGCCTTGTCGACAACTGCGCGACGTTCGATGGCCGCCCGGTGTGATGCATCGGCCACAGCCAAGCGTTTTTCGGCCGCCTCGCGTTCGACGTCGGTGGGTGCCGTCGTCCCGTCCAAACGTTCCCGTGCCGCGGCCACCAGGTCCGGTTCGCCTGCGCGCGTGCGAAGTTCGGCTGCTCGCTCGCGCGCATCGTCCTGGCGCGTGCGAGCGTCATCTTCGTCCCGCTCGTTCAGAAGGGCGGCGCGGACGGCGTCCAGTCCGGCGAACTGCGCTGCGTCGGCGGCTTCCTCGGCCTTCCTGCGCGCGCTCTCGGCTCGCTCCCTGTCGGCACGCACCGCGGCCGCGGCGGATTGGAGCGCTTCCAGCGCCTCAACGCGCGTCGTCGCGGTTTGGATGGCTTCATCGACCGGTGTCTCGCCGACGATGGAGTTCCGCTTGTCTTCGAAGCGCTGGTTTTGACGATCCAGGTCGTGTCGCTCCCGGCCGGTCTCGGCAATCGCGTCGTTCCGGGTGCGGATCGCCTCGGCAAGCCGCTCGAGTTCGGTATCGGCGGCAGTGATCTCATCGGTCAGCTGTCGCAGACGAGCCTGCGCGTCCGTGCTTGCTTGCTGTCGCTGCACCGCCTCGTCGCGATGGTGCAGTGCGGCGTCCGTATCGGCGTCGCCGGCGCGGGCCATGGCTTCGCTCAGGCGCTCACGAGTGTTGCTCACCGCATCGGAGGCCCGTCGGCGCGCTTCGTCGGCGGCGGCCGCGACCGCTTCGGCCTCCTTCTCGGCCGAGGAGTCGATCGCATCGGCCGAACGGACGGCCGGCGCCGGATGACTTGTCGACCCGCAGACCGGACAGGGACGGTCGTCCTCGAGATCGGCGGACAGCTCGCTGGCCATACTGGAAAGCCGCCGCTCCCGGACGTCCAGATATTCGTCACGGCGACGCTGGGCGTCGTCCGTGGCGGACCGCAATGCTTGTTCCGCTTCTTGAAGGTCCGCGCGCAACGTGTCGGCCGTGCGCGCGGCCGCGAGGGCGGATTCTGCTCGCCGGGCCTCAGCGTCAAGCGCTGCGGCTCCCGCCGCGAGATCGCGTAACCCGTCGCGGGACGCCGTCAGTTCGGAGCGCCGCGTCGACAGCTCGTCGTGCGAGGCGCTGTCGTCGTCCCGGAGCTTCGTCTGATCGGCCATTCGCTTGGCGGAGGCGTCGGCCAGGGAGCGCCGTTCGGTGTAGTTCTTTTCCTCGGCGCGCAGATCGGCAAGACGGACCAGTTCGGCGCGAACGGCGTCGATATCGGACGAAAGCGTCTCATCGGCCGTGCGTCCGGCGGCGTCTTCGGCGGCCTTGAGAGCGCGACGGCTCTCATCGAGACCGGCCTTGGCAGTATCGAATAAATCCAGGCGGGAGCGCGCTCCGACGGCGCGCCGATGCTTTGCCAGGGCATCCCGATCGGCGTCGCGCTCGGCCCGCGCGTCGTCGAATTGCTGCTGATCGCGTTCGAGTTCGTCGAGGCGGGCGTGCCGGGCGACGCGCGCTTCCAAATCGTCCCGCGCGCGCCGGGCCGCGGCGAGGCCGGACGCCGTCTCGTCGGCGGCCGGCCGTGCGCGAGAAAGGATACCGGCGAGTTGCTCGCGCACCGTGCCGATATAAGTCCGTGCGGCGCCCAGGTCGCCGCGCTTCGGGAGCTCGGTCGGGTCGCCGGGCCCCGGGTCCGCAGCTTCATCGGCGTGCACGACGCCGTCTGCCGCATTGCCGGCACCCGGAGCGGTTTCGCCGGCGCCCTCGGCGGCCTGCCTGGTCCGGGCGACGAGTTCGTCGACTGCGTCCCGCAGTCCGGTCACGGCGTCCTCGGCGTCGGAGTGCCGGTCGGCCAGCTGCGTCTCGATCCGGGAGAACCTGTCGGTGACGAACAATTGTTGCAACAGTTCGGCGCGCTGCCGGGACTCGGCTTTCAAGAAGTTGGCGAAATCGCCCTGCGGAAGCATGACGACGCGGGTGAACTGCTCAACTTTCATGCCGAGCAGCGCGGTGATTTGAAGCGCGGTCTCCTTGTGATCGCGCGTGCCTTCAAGCCATTCCCCGTCGACTTTCTCGCGCAGCATCGACCGGGCCGGTTCGCGTGTCGTACCGGTGCCGCGTTTGACGGGGCGTCGCCATTCGGGAGATCTGGTGACTTCGAAGCGTCGGCCCCGGGCAGTGAATTCCAGCGTGACTTCCGGGGCCGCGTTTTCGGCGGCATGGTCGCTGCGCAGCCGTTTGGCTTCTTGCCGTGCGCCGGGGACGGATGCGTACAACGCGTAGCACACGGCGTCCAGCACGCTCGTTTTACCGGCGCCGGTCGGGCCGTGCAACAAGAACAGACCGTTCTCGGTGAGTTCGTCGAAGTCGATCTCGACGGTGTCGGCGAACGGACCGAACGCAGTGATCTGCAGGCGGTGAAGTCTCATAGGTCGGCGTCCGCCGTCCGCGCTTCTTCGACGGCCGTGCGCAATTCGTCGAGCTCTTGCTCGGTCGCCTCCTCGCCGGACACGTGCGCGATGAATCCTGCGCACACGTCCACATCAGTCGTCGCAGCGGCCAGCCGTTTGGCATAGCTGACCGTGCGACCCGAGTCGACACGCTCGGCAAACGCCAACTGGACGATATGAGGGAAACGCTCGCGCAGTCGTTCCAGGGCGCCGTGCGTGCGTGTCGTGTCCGTGAGAGTGACCGACACGAACGCGTCCTCGGCCCACGCGTAGCTGTCGCTTTCGAGCAGGTCGGCCAATTCGCCGGTCAGCACGGCCAGCCGACGGTACTCGGGTGCGTCAACGGCCGCGACGGCCGCGACGCCGCCGGCGTCCAAATCAATGAGCCAACCGCCCTTGCCCTGGGCTGCCTCGGAAAACGAATACGGCAGCGGCGACCCGGAATACCGGACAGTCTCGCTAATCCTCTGTCGGCCGTGCAAATGGCCGAGCGCGGCGTAGTCGAAGCCGTCGAACAACGCGGACGAAACCGAGCATACGCCGCCGACGCCGATATCGCGTTCGGAATCGCTCGGCTCGCCGCCCGTGACGAACGCGTGCGCGATCACGATCGACCGGCCGACGTCCGGTCTGTCGCTGAGGTCCGCCCGAATTCGGTCGAGCGCGGCCGTGAGCACTGCATGGTGGGACCGCTCATCGGCGTCAAGAAGCTCCCACGTCAGAGCGGGCTCGAGGTAGGGGATTCCGTAAAAGGCGACGGGACCGTCCTCGTCCGAAACGATGAGGGGCCGCTCGATATCGGCCAGCCGCGTGCGCAGGGAAACGCCGGAATTCTCGATGAGACGGCCGGCGAATCCAAGTCGCCTCGCCGAGTCGTGGTTGCCGCTGGTGACTATCGCGGTAGCACCGGCCCCGGTGATCCGCCCGAGCGCGTCGTCGAGCAGGTCGACCATATCGGGCGGCGGGAGTGCCCTGTCGTACACATCGCCCGCGACGATGACGACGTCAACGTGCTCCCGTGTGATCGTGTCGACGAGGAAGTCGATGAATGCGCGCTGCGCATCGGCGAGGCCGACGCCGTGAAACGACCGGCCCAGGTGCCAATCGGACGTGTGCAGAATGCGCATAATCCGACCCTAGCGGCCCGTACCGACACCGTTCACGGGAAGGCCGAGCAGCAGGGTCTCCGGATCCTCCCGGAGCGTGCGGAACCCCAGGTGGCGGTAAAACCCGACGGCATGCGGATTCGCAGCCGAGACACCGAGATGGACTCCGGCAACGCCGCGTGAGGCGAGTTCGCCCGTGAACGCGTCAATGAGCCGGCGTCCGGCCCCCGAGCCTTGAGCCCGGGGAAGCAAATCGATGTGCAGATGCGCCGGGTAGTCGCCCGTTTGCTGCGGATCCGCGGTGGGCGGTGCGTGGAGGAGCCGGATCAGCCGGGCGTCGTGTGCTTCGGCGGTCGATGCCGCCGTGTCGGAACCGGTTCCCGTTCGCGCGTCGCGTGCCGGGCTCGGATACCGATTGCGCAGGTCCGGCCACCAGGCGCGTTCGGCCCATCGTTCGAAACTCGGCGAGTCGGCGGCCCCGAGAATGTAGCCGGCGACACCGTCGTCGTCCGCCGCAACGAAGCCGAATGCCGTGTCGCCGGTGAGATAGGGGCCGGCAAAGACGTGCCCGACGAGGTCGGGATCGGCGTAGTACTCGCTGGCATCGGCGCCGTTCAACGCCGTCCGGAGGCAGATCCGGTACAGCGCCGGCATGTCGTGGATGGTTGCCGGGCGAATTTTCAACACGGTTACGAGTCTAAGGGTGTGGAAAAAGCGGTGGCGGCGCGGCGGGGGCGGCCGATAGCGTGGCCGGATGACTTCTTTACGGCCGGTGGCGCTCATCACCGGTGTCGGCCGCACCGTCGGAATCGGCGCGGGAATCGCCGAGCGGCTGGCGAGCGCCGGGTGGGACATTGCCACGACTCACCTCGAAGCGTACGACGACAGGATGCCGTGGGGCCGAAAGCCCGGGGACGTCGAGGCCGTTCACGCACGATTGCGAGACGCCGGTGCGGCAAGCGTGGCAATCGAGGCCGACCTTTCCGATATCGCAGCGCCGGCACGCGTCATTGACGAGGCGACGTCCAGGCTGGGCCGGGTGTCGGCATTGATTTTGAGTCACTGCGAGAGCGTTGATTCTTCGCTGATGGATACCTCGGTGGAGTCGTTCGACAGACATTTCGCCGTGAACGTCCGTGCATCGATGCTGCTCATCCAGGAGTTCAGCAGGCGTTTGGGGCGACCGGCCGCCAATGCGGATCCGGCCGGCCGGATCGTGGCGTTGACCAGTGACCACGTGGTGAACAATCTGCCGTACGGGGCCAGCAAGGGCGCCTTGGACCGGTTGGTCATCGGGGCCTCCCGCGAGCTTGGCGATCAAGGCGTCACGGCCAATGTCATCAACCCCGGGCCGGTGGATACGGGATGGATGACGACTGAAATGGCCGACGCCGTCCGCGCGGAGACGCCGGCGGGGCGGCTGGGCACGCCGTCCGACGTTGCGAACCTTGTCGCGTTCCTGTGCTCGGCCGCCGGCGGATGGGTGAACGGCCAATTGCTCCATTCCGACGGGGGTTGGAGCGTCAAAGGGGGTTAACCGGGCAGTCCTTCACGATCCGGCCGGCCTTCCCGCCGCCGAGTGGCCGCGAACGGCTGTTGCGCTTTGCCGAGTGGTGGCGAACGGCTGCGAAATCGCTGATTTCGCAGCCGTTCGCCACCACTCGGCGGGAGAGGGTGACCGTTCACCGCCACTCGGAGAGGGCTGGGGTCGGCTAACCGAGGTCGTTGTCGATGCGGGAGGTCTGCCAATCGGCCGGCCCCGTCGACCCGGCCGGATATTCTTGAAGGGGTACCGTGTTCCTCGACCATGCCCGGAGGACCGGCTCGACGATCCTCCAGCACACCTCGGCGGTGTCCCCGCGCACCGACAGCAACGGATCGCCCGTAATCACGCCTTCGAGGACTTCGCCGTACGGCAGGAGGTCGGTGTCGTTGAGCCGCGTTTGCATGGCGACGCGATCCAAGGAGAAAACATCGCCCGGGCCGTTCACGTCGATTTCCAGCTGCAAGCTGTCCGGGCCGAAGCCGATCCGCAGCCGAGTCGGCTCGTCCTGACCGGTGAACCCGGTCGGCAAGTGCGGTACCGGGCGGAAGGTGATGATCGCTTCCTTCTTCGTTTGGCGCACGGACTTGCCCGACCGGAGGATGAACGGGACACCGGCCCATCGCCAGTTGTTGATCGAGACCTCGATCTCCGCCAGCGTTTCGGTGTCGCGATCCGGATCCACGCCCGGTTCATCGACGTAATCGGGCACCCGACGACGTCCGATCTTACCGGCCGTGTACCGGGCGCGTCGGGTTGACGTCGCGTAGTCGGGTTCGACGGTCGCGGCTCGCAACACGCTGCTGATCCGGTCGCGAAGGTCGCGTTCGTCCAAGGTCGCGGGCGCGTCCATTGCCAAGATGGCCATCACTTCGAGGAGGTGGCTTTGAATCATGTCGCGTAGCGCGCCGGCCTTATCGTAATAGCCGGCACGACCTTCCAACGTCAGATCCTCGTCGTAAAAGATTTCCACCTTGGCGATATGCGAACTGTTCCACACCGGCTCGAACAGTCGATTGGAAAACCGCAGCCCCAGAATGTTGAGCACTGTGCCTTTTCCGAGGAAATGATCCACCCGATGGATATGATCCTCGTCGACCAAAGACCCGAGCGTGTCGTTCAATTTGCGTGCTGACTTCTCATTCGAGCCGAACGGCTTTTCCAAAACGAGCCGGGTACCGGCCGGCAGCTCGTCGGCAGTCAGCACTTCACACGCCTTTTGGCTGATGGCCGGCGGAAGCGCAAAGTAAATGGCCACCGGCCCGTCGAGCGACTGCAGCAGCTCGGCGAGTTCGCCCTTCTTCGTGACGTCGATGCGGTGGTAGTGCGAGTCGGAGGAGACCTTGTCCAACGTCTTTTGCGCGCGGACGCCGGGCGAGTCCGTCCCGTCGGCGAACGACTTCGCTACTCGCTTGCGCCATTTGTCGTCCGACCAGTCGTCGGCACCGGCGCCTTCGAGTTTGAGCCCGTTGGCCCTCCCGGAGGCGAGCAGTCGGCCGAGGCCGGGCAGCAGCAGGCGACCGGTCAGATCGCCGGAGGCACCGAGGATCAGCAGGGTGGTGACGCCCGCGGACGTCGTGGAAGCGGTTTTCGTTTTGGTAGCCACGTCTACAAGGGTGCCACTAATCGTCCGGGAGGGCAGAGCGTCGGCCGAGCCGGAACGGTTCCCAAAACTCGGACGGAGTGTTAAGGATCGCGCGGTGTCGTATACGGTTCTTCTCGTAGCGTTTGTGGCTCGAACGCGCAGGCCGGGATAGAAGTCCAAACGATCTGCAGGAGTTGCTCTTACACATGTTCTCGAAGATTTTGGTCGCGAATAGGGGCGAGATCGCCGTTCGCGCGTTCCGTGCCGCTTATGAGGTCGGTGCGCGCACCGTGGCCGTGTTCCCGTATGAGGATCGCAATTCCGAACACCGG
This sequence comes from Spelaeicoccus albus, assembly GCF_013409065.1. Lineage (NCBI taxonomy): Bacteria > Bacillati > Actinomycetota > Actinomycetes > Micrococcales > Brevibacteriaceae > Spelaeicoccus > Spelaeicoccus albus. Next base: position 2,869,696 of record NZ_JACBZP010000001.1, read on the forward strand.
ATGAAGGCCGACGAGGCTTACCAGATCGGATCGGAAGGGCATCCCGTTCGCGCCTACCTCAACGTCGACGAGATCCTGCGGGTCGCTGTCGAATGCGGCGCGGACGCCGTGTACCCGGGCTACGGGTTCCTGTCCGAAAACCCCGACCTGGCGCGTGCGTGCGAAGCCGCTGGGATCACGTTCATCGGTCCGCCCGCGTCGGTGCTCGAACTGGCCGGCAACAAGGTGCAAGCGCTGCGGGCGGCGAAGAACGCCGGAATTCCCGTGCTGGAGTCCACCACGCCGTCCGCCGATCTGGACGAGTTGCTCAGCGCCGCGGAAGGGATGGAATACCCGTTGTTCGCCAAGGCGGTCGCCGGCGGAGGCGGCCGCGGCATGCGGCGTGTCGCAGCACCGGAGGACCTGCGGGACGCGCTCGAATCGGCCATGCGCGAGGCCGATAGCGCCTTCGGCGATCCGACCATGTTCATCGAACAAGCGGTGCAGCGGCCGCGGCACATCGAGGTGCAGGTACTCGCCGATTCACACAGCAATGCCATCCACTTGTACGAGCGCGACTGCTCGGTGCAGCGTCGGCATCAAAAGGTCGTCGAGATCGCTCCGGCGCCGAACCTGGACGACGACGTCCGCGCGGCTTTGCACAGCGACGCCTTGAAATTCGCCGAAGCGCTTGGCTACCAGAACGCGGGCACCGTCGAGTTCCTGCTCGAGACCAAAGGCCCTCGGGCCGGCAAGCACGTGTTCATCGAGATGAATCCGCGCATCCAGGTCGAGCACACGGTGACCGAGGAAGTCACGAGCATCGACCTCGTGCAGTCGCAAATGCGGATCGCGGCAGGGGAGTCCCTCGCGGACCTCGGGTTGACTCAGGACGACGTCCGGGTCGGCGGAGCAGCGCTGCAGTGCCGCATCACGACGGAAGATCCGGCCAACGGGTTCCGCCCGGACACCGGCATGATCACCGCCTACCGGTCGGCCGGCGGCGCCGGCGTGCGCCTGGACGGCGGGACCGTGCATGCCGGTGCCGAGATCAGCGCCCATTTCGATTCGATGCTCGTGAAGCTCACGTGCCGCGGACGCACCTTTGACATTGCGGTCGGACGTGCCAAGCGCGCGCTCGCCGAGTTCCGCATTCGCGGCGTCAGCACGAACATCAGCTTCCTGCGTGCCGTGCTCGATGATCCGTCGTTCGCGGCCGGTGACTTGTCGACGGCGTTCATCGAAGAGCGACCCGAACTGCTGAAGGCCCGCGTGAGCGCCGACCGCGGCACGAAACTGCTGACGTGGCTGGCCGATGTGACGGTGAACCAGCCGAACGGCGCTGCGCCGGTGACACTCAATCCGGCCGACAAGCTCCCGGAGGGCGTCGACTTGTCCAAGCCGGCTCCGGACGGGGCCCGGCAGCGGCTGGCCGAGCTCGGTCCGCAGAAGTTCGCCGAGGACCTGCGCGCCCGCACGGCGCTGGCCGTCACCGAGACGACTTTTCGCGATGCCCATCAGTCGCTGTTGGCGACCCGCGTACGCAGCCGAGATCTGCTGGCAGTGGCGCCGTACGTCTCCCGCCTGACTCCCGAACTGCTGAGCATCGAGTGCTGGGGCGGGGCCACCTACGACGTGGCATTGCGCTTCCTCGGCGAAGATCCGTGGGAACGGCTTGCCGGACTGCGTGAGAGCGCACCGAATATGGCGTTGCAAATGCTGCTGCGAGGCCGCAACACCGTTGGCTACACGCCGTACCCGACCGAGGTGACGGACGCGTTCGTCGCGGAAGCCGCATCGACGGGGATCGACATCTTCCGCATCTTCGACGCGCTGAACGACGTGTCCCAGATGCGTCCGGCCATCGACGCCGTCCGGGCCACCGATTCGGCGGTCGCCGAGGTCGCCCTGTGCTACACGGGCGACTTGGGAAACCCGGGCGAGAAACTGTACACGCTGGACTACTACCTGCGGCTTGCCGAAGAAATCGTGGACGCCGGCGCACACGTGTTGGCAATCAAGGACATGGCCGGTCTTTTACGCGCTCCTGCGGCATATACGCTGGTCAGCGCGCTGCGGGAACGCTTCGACCTGCCGGTGCATCTGCACACTCACGACACGGCCGGCGGTCAGCTTGCCACCTTGGCTGCGGCCGCCCGCGCCGGCGTCGATGCCGTTGACGCCGCGAGCGCCGCCATGTCGGGTACGACAAGCCAGCCGTCGCTGTCGTCGCTCGTGGCCGCATTCGAGCACACCGACCGCGATACCGGCCTGTCACTGGACAAGGTCGGCGAGCTCGAACCGTATTGGGAAGCCGTCCGGCGGGTGTACGCCCCGTTCGAATCCGGCCTTCCCGGACCGACCGGGCGCGTGTACAACCACGAAATTCCCGGCGGACAGTTGTCGAATCTTCGTCAACAGGCGGTGGCGCTGGGGCTCGGTGAGAAGTTCGAAGAGATCGAACGCATGTACGAGGCAGCCGATCGGATCCTCGGGCACTTGGTCAAGGTGACTCCGTCGTCCAAGGTCGTCGGCGATCTGGCCTTGCACCTTGTCGCGGTGGACGCCGATCCGAAGGAGTTCGAGGAGAACCCGGCATCGTTCGACATCCCGGATTCGGTGATCGGATTCTTGTCCGGTGATCTCGGCGTGCCCCCGGGCGGGTGGCCCGAGCCGTTCCGCACCAAGGCGTTGGACGGTCGACGGGTCAAGCCCGCCGAAGCTGAGTTGTCCAGCGACGACAAGACGCTGCTGGCGGAACCCGGACCCGAACGTCGGACGGCGCTGAACCGGCTGCTGTTCCCCGGGCCCGCCAAGGAATTCGAACGGGTGCGCGACACCTTCGGCGATACGTCGGTGCTTGAGACCGTGGACTACCTGTACGGCTTGCGGGAAAACTCCGAGCACGTCATCCGGCTCGAAAAGGGCGTCGCTCTGCTTGCCGGGCTGGAAGCCGTCGGGGCGCCGGACGAACGCGGCATGCGCACCGTCATGTGCACCCTGAACGGGCAGCTGCGTCCATTGAGCGTGCGCGACGACTCCGTTGCCGTCGACGCCAAGACAGCCGAGCGGGCGAACCCTGCTGTGCCCGGCCATGTTGCGGCGCCGTTCGCGGGCGTCGTCACGCTTGTGGTCGGGGAGGGCGACACCGTCGAAGCGGGCGGAACCGTGGCAACCATCGAGGCCATGAAGATGGAGGCGTCAATCACGTCGGCGGTGGGCGGAACCGTCTCGCGTCTTGCCCTGAGCGACGTGTCGCAGGTCGAAGGCGGAGACCTGGTCGTGGTGGTCGAGTAGCATGACCGTCCGCGATATTCGCTATTTCGGCGACCCCGTCCTCAAATCGGCTTGCGACCCGGTTACCCGCTTCGACAAAAAGCTCCGTGATTTGGTGCAGGATCTGCTCGACACGACGACCCCATCGGGGCGCGCCGGCGTCGCCGCGAACCAGATCGGCGTCTCGCTGCGCGTGTTTTCGTACAACGTCGACGATGAGCTCGGCTACGTCATCAATCCCGAAATCGTCGATCTCGGCGCCGAGATGGAGCCGATGGAGGAAGGCTGCCTTTCGGTTCCCGGGCTCTGGTATCCGGTGTCCCGGCACACATCGGCGACGGTAAAGGGCGTCGACATGAACAATGAGCCGATCACGGTTTCCGGCACCGGCACGCTTGCCCAGGCGTTGCAGCACGAGACGGACCATTTGGACGGTCACGTGTATCTGGACAGACTCGACCGACAAGCTCGCGGCGCTGCGCTGAAGGAAATTCGCGGCTCCGACTGGTTCTGATTCGACGGCGAGCTTCGCCGGGAAGGCAGGGAAAGATGCAACTCATCGGGGTAGTCGGCTGCGGTCTGATGGGATCGGGAATCGCCGAAGTGGCGGCCAAGGCCGGCCTCGACGTGATAGTGCGGGATATCAACGAGCAAGCTGTCGATGCGGGCCGGGCACGGATCGGCAAATCACTGAACCGGGCGGTCGAGCGCGGCAAGCTCACGGCGGAACGCCGGGACGCTGTGCTCAGCTCCCTCCGCTTCACGACGGATATCAGCGAGTTGGCCGACCGGGATCTGGTCATCGAGGCTGCCAGCGAGAACGAAGAGATCAAGAAATCGGTGTTCGCCGACCTTGATGCGGTAGTGACGAAGCCGGATGCCGTCCTGGCGTCGAACACGTCGTCCATGCCGATCGTGCGGTTCGCCAAGGCCACGAGCCGGCCCGAACGCGTCGTGGGCATGCACTTCTTCAATCCGGCGCCGGTTCAGCCGCTGGTGGAGATCGTTTCTTCCGTACTGACGGCCCCGGACGTCGTCGACGCCGTCCGAAGCCTGGCCGAGGACGTACTGGGCAAGGTGACAATCAGCGCGCAGGACCGGCCCGGCTTCATCGTCAACGCGTTGTTGGTGCCGTATCTGCTGTCGGCGATCCGCATGTACGAATCGGGGGCGGCGAGCCTTGAGGACATCGACGCCGGAATGGTGAACGGCTGCGCACACCCGATGGGGCCGATGCGGTTGAACGACTTGGTCGGGTTGGACACCACGCTGGCCATCGCCAAGTCGGTGCACGCCGAGACCGGCGATCCTGCCTACGCGCCGCCTGTGCTGCTCAGCCGGATGGTGGATGCCGGATTCCACGGCAAGAAGGCCGGACGAGGGTTCTATAACGATTACAGTTGAACTATGTTCGCTGTTGCAGGAGGCACCGGACTCGTCGGTTCCAAGGTCGTGGCCCAGCTGGCGGCGGCCGGTGAGCCGGTGCGCGCACTCAGTCGCCGTGTTCCGGACGACGATTCGCCCCGCCGCGTCGAAGGCGCCGAATACGTCTCGACGGACTTGGTGACGGGTGTCGGGCTGACCAAAGCGCTGACGGACGTCGAGATGATCATCGATACGACGGGGGACATGCGCCGCGGCAACAAGTCCGTGTTGCTGGCCGGCGCCGAGCGGCTCGTGCGGGTCGCGCGTGATCGCGGCGTCCGGCACGGAGTGGTCCTGTCGATCGCGGGCACCGACCAGTCGCGAATGGGGTACTACCGGACGAAGGCCGCGCAGGAACGGCTCTATCTGGATTCCGGTGCGGGTTTCCGGGTGCTGCGCGCCACCCAGTTCCATGAATTTCTGGACATGATTTTTCGTCCGGCCGCGCGCATCGGCGTGTTGCCGGTGTCGAAGAAGGCAAGTTTTCAGCCCATCGACACCGGCGACGTCGCACGCGAGTTGATCCGGTTTGTCGAGGAAGACGACCCGGACATGCCGATCCGAACGGTCGGGGGCCCCGACGTGTTGCCGATGCGCGCCCTGGCCGAGGCGTGGAAGAAGTCCCGGCACAGTCGAGCATCGATAGTCGGGGTGCCGGTTCCGGGCCCGTTCGGTGCGTTTCTGGCCGCGGGGTTGAACTTGATCCCCGAACGTGCCGTTGGCACGCGCACCTTCGACGACTGGTTGAGCGCGACCGCCGAATGAGAGCCGGGACCCGCCTGCGGCCGTCTCCGTGGGGCCGACCATAATGGCGGACATGACGAATTCGACAGCTTCAGTCCAGTACGGACCGCTCGGTGCATCGGGCCTGATGGTCTCGTCGGTGGGCCTCGGAACCAACTCCTTTGGCGTGAAACTCGATCCTGACGGTGCCCGCGAGGTCGTCGATGCCTGCTTCGATGCCGGTATCACTCTTTTCGACACGTCCGACACTTACGGCGGCGAGCCGGGCGACAGCGAGCGGATTCTCGGCCGGGCGCTCGGATCGCGGCGTGAACAAGTGATAGTTGCGACGAAATTCGGAATGGACGCTCGTGGGGCGAACGGCCCCGATTGGGGAGTACGCGGATCACGGAGGTATATCCGAGCTGCCGTCGAACACAGTCTGCGCCGCCTGGGCACCGACTACATCGATCTGTACCAGCTGCACGCCCCTGATCCCGTCACGCCGATCGAGGAGACGATGGCCGCGCTGCACGAGCTGGTCACCGACGGCAAAGTCCGCTACGTGGGCTCGTCGAACCTCGCCGGCTGGCAGATCGTGGACGCCGATTGGACGGCTCGCACTGCCGGATACACGCCGTTCATCTCGGCTCAGAACAAGTATTCGCTGCTGGCACGCGACGTGGAAGGCGAAGTAATTCCGGCCGCCGAGAGGGTCGGTGCCGGCATCTTGCCGTACTTTCCGCTGGCATCGGGTCTCTTGACCGGAAAATATCGGCGCGGACAGGCCGCCCCCGAAGGTACTCGGCTGGCCTCGCGACCGGAACGTCTCGAGGCCGCGAATTTCGACGTCATCGAGGGCCTGGAAGCTTTCGCCCGGCAACGCGGCATCACGCTGCTGGACGTGGCAATGGGATGGCTGCGCTCACGCCCGGCGGTCGGGTCGGTCATCGCCGGGGCGACGAGCCGGGCACAGGTCGAGTCGAACACGTCAGCGGCCGCGTGGGAGCCGTCGGACGAAGACATTGCCGAGATCGACGGGCTGACCGGCGCCTGACGCCGCGCGTCTGCCGGTTAGTCGGCGCTGTTCAACAGGGCGGCCGTCGCAGCCAGCAATGCACACGTGCACAATCCGTCGATCGCCGCGCGGACGTCCTCGGTGCTCGGGTACGTCGGCGCGATGCGGATGTTCGAGTTCTTCGGATCGACGCCGTACGGGAACGCAGCGCCGGCCGGCGTCATGGCGATGCCGGCATCCCCTGCAAGTTTGACTACCGTGTCGGCAGTCCCGGGCTGCACGTCCAAGCTGACGAAATATCCGCCTCGCGGCGTCGTCCACGCGGCGAAGTCATAACCGCCGAGCCGGTCGGCCAACATGTCAACGACGATGCGGAACTTGGGCTCGATCAGTTCGCGGTGGGCACGCATATGCGCACGCACGCCGTCTGAATTCCGAAAGAATTTGGCATGGCGCAGCTGGTTGATCTTGTCCGGTCCAATGCTTTGCATGGCCAGATGGCCGGTAAACCAATCGACGTTCGCCGGCGATGATGCCCAGAAAGCGACGCCTGCGCCGGCAAAGGTGATCTTTGACGTGGAGGCGAAGATGAAGACGCGACTGGGGTTCCCGGCGGCTTCGGCCAGGCCGAGGATGTCGACAACCGGAGCGGGGGAGTCGGTCAAGTGGTGCAGGCCGTAAGCGTTGTCCCAGAAGATTCGGAAGTCCGGCGCCGCCGTCGGCATCGACACCAGCTCGCGCGCCACCGGTTCCGGATACACCGAACCGGTCGGATTGGAATATGCCGGTACCGCCCACATGCCCTTGATCGACGGGTCGTCCGCAACGAGCCGGCGCACTTCGTCCATATCCGGACCGTCGTCTCCCAACGCGACGGGGACGAGCTCGATGCCCAACGATTGGCACATCGAGAAATGCCTGTCGTAGCCGGGAGTGGGGCACAAGAATTTGACGGGCCCGGCTGACCAGGGCTGATGCTCGCCGTCCACACCGTGGCGGAGCGCGAAATCAATTGTGTTGTACATCATGGTGAGACTCGAATTCCCACCGGCAAGTAGCTGGGCCGCATCGATGCCGAGAAGCTCGGAAAAGATCGCGCGAAGTTCGGGCAGACCGGCGAGGCCGCCGTAATTGCGGCAGTCGGTGCCGTCGGCGGCACGGTAGTCGTCGGCGTCGAGCACCGTCAGCAGATCGCTCGACAGATCGAGTTGTTCCGGTGACGGCTTTCCCCGCGTCAGGTTGAGCTGCAGCGCGCGCGCCTTCAGATCCGCATAGTCTCGCGTGAGCTGCGAGTGCAGGGCAGTGAGGTCATCGGAAGAAAGCGACGCGAGCTGCATGAGCGGAATATCCCCGTATCCAAAAGGCGGCAGTTGACGCTACCCAGCATATCCACACGCGCCGAGGGGCGGCGCCGAGACACTCGGCGCCGCCCCTCGGGGATTCGGTGGAACGACCCGCGTTACGCCTGGCCTTCCCGGACGCCGGCTTCGATACGCTTGCCGATATCCGGGTCGATGTTCTTCCAGTAATCGAACGCCCGCTGGAGCACCGGCTCGGTCACTCCGTCCAGCAGGTGACCGACGGTATTGCTGACCAAACGGTCACGTGCAGCGTCGTCGAGCACTTCGCGAACCAGGGTGCCGGGTTGGCCCCAATCGTCGTCCTCGGCGTGCAGCGTGTACGCGGCGCGAACCATTTCTCCGTCCGCCTCCCAACCGGCGGGCTCACCGTAGCGCTCGACGTCCGCCGCGGGGCCGCCCTTCGAATTGGGCGCGTACACCGGGTCGCCCGGGTTCGAGAACCTCATGTGCCCGTCCTTGGAATAGCTGTGCTTCTCCGTGGCATGCGGAGCATTGACGGGCAACTCGTTGTAGTTGGCACCAATCCGGTACCGGTGCGCATCTGCGTAGGAGAACATGCGGCCGAGCAGCATCTTGTCGGGGCTCGGACCGATCCCCGGAACCATATTGCTCGGCTCGAACGCGGCCTGCTCGATCTGCGTGTGATAGTCGGCCGGGTTCTTGTCCAACCGCATCTTGCCGACCTCGATGAGCGGATAGTCCTTGTGCGAGATCGTCTTGGTCAGATCGAAGGGGTTGAAGCGATAGTCCTTCGCGTCCTCGTACGGCATGATCTGCATCTTGAGCGTCCAGGTGGGATAGTCGCCGTCCTCGATAGCGTTCCACAGATCGCGCGTGTGGTAATCGCCGTCGGATCCTGTCAACGCATCGCCGTCCTCCTGCGTGAGGAACTTCGAACCTTGATCGGTCATGAAGTGATAGCGCACCCAGAATCTCTTGCCTTCGGCGTTGACCCACATATAGGTATGGCTGGAGTAGCCGTTCATATGACGCCAAGAGCTCGGCAGACCGCGGTCGCCCATCAGCCAGGTGACCTGGTGCGCCGACTCGGGGGAGAGGGTCCAGAAATCCCACTGCATGTCGTTTGAGCGCAGGTTGTTGTCCGCACGGCGCTTTTGCGAACGGATAAAGTCCTGGAACTTCATCGGGTCGCGCATGAAGAACACCGGCGTGTTGTTGCCCACCATGTCGTAATTGCCCTCGGTGGTGTAGAACTTCACCGCGAAGCCGCGGGGATCGCGCCAGGTGTCGGGGCTTCCGCGCTCACCCGCGACGGTGGAGAACCTGACGAGGACCTCCGTCTTGACGCCCGGTTGGAATACTGCCGCCTTCGTATACGCGCTCACATCATTGGTGACCTCGAACGTGCCGAACGCACCGCCGCCCTTGGCGTGCGGCTGCCGCTCGGGAACCCGTTCGCGGTTGAACTGCGCCATCTTCTCAATGAGGTAATGGTCGTGGAGGAGGATCGGGCCGTCGCGGCCGACCGTCAACGAATGCGCATCGCTCTCGACCGGTATGCCGGCCTCGTTGGTCGTAGCATTCTGATCCGTCATTAATTCCCTCTTTTCACATCGGGTTGAGCATCCGTCTCCAAGCATTCGGGGCACGTGCCTATGAAAAGCACTTGCGCCGTTTCGACGCGGAAGCCTTGGTAATCGCTTGGAGTCAGACACGGTTGATGCCCGACGACGCAATCCACATCCGCCACGCGACCGCACCGGGAGCACAGCAAATGATGATGATTGTCGCCGGTCCGAGTCTCGTAGCGTGCCGGCGAGCCCGGCGGTTCAATACGTCGGACGAGTCCGGAGGATTCGCACGCCGTGAGAACGTCGTACACTGCCTGGGTCGAAATGTGACCGAGACCGGTACGGACGGTTTCAGTCACGGCCTTCGCCGTCGAGTGCGGAAATTCATCCAGCGCGGCAAGCACGGCAAGCCGCGCCGCCGTGACCCGCAGGCCCGACGTTCGCAGCCGCTGTGTGCGGTCCGTCACACTAAAAGACATCACGGCCATCTCACGCCAATAACTGGATTGAGTCAACTCTTGGCGTGATTCCATCTTTCAAAGACGCCGCGTCCGTTGCCGCCGGAGCCGTGTCCAAAACGGAAGAGAATCGTCCCGCCCGTTGCTATCGGCGGGGTTTGAGTGCTGCCGCGGGCTTATACGCCGAGACCGTCGGATCACCGTCCAGCCAAAATCGCCACGGATACTGATCGCCGTCGCCGCCGGGCCCGCGCAGCCCGACTCGCGGCCCGCTTCGAATGCGCCCGGCGTCGATAGGCTGCGGGGGAAGATCGAAGGACCAATCGTCGTCGAAGACCGACTCACCGTCGTTGGCCAGGGTGAGTCCAAGCGCCTGGGCGACACACGCCGGCCCTCGGGCCAGGCTCCGGAACGGCGCGGGGGAGCGCCGTCGACCGGACCTGCGAGACGTGGCGAGGTCTACGCCGTCCACGACCTCGCCGGCGCGCAGCAAGGCCCCGCGCGAGCTGTCGCTGTCGCCGCAGACCAGATTGACGCAATGGTGCATCCCGTACGTGAAGTAGACGTACAGTGTGCCGGCCGGGCCGAACATGCTCGAGTTCCGGGCGGTTTTGCCGCGGTACGAATGCGAACCGGGGTCCAACTCGCCTTTGTAGGCTTCGACCTCGGTTAAACGAACTCCCACGTAACCATCGGCGTTTCGGTGGCCGATCACGCAGCCGAGAAGCGTCGGGGCCACATCGACGACGTCACCGCTCAGTAGAGTCAGCAGGTCCGATCTCATCACGCTTACCAATGAACCATATGGAACCGAAAAGACTCTATCCAGCCCCGGCAACTTGCGACGAGTCATGATGCGTCACTATTGCGCCGGCCACGTCGGAAGCCTGCTTCAACTTGTCGAAGTAGCTGTTTCTTATCCAGCCGGCAGCGGAGACGACAGTGCCATAGACGAACGGCGACGACTCGTTACGGTCTCGTCGAAAGTACGGAATTCCATCAAACATTTCAGCTATCCAGGCGCCCGTGTGTATCAGGGAATGATGCGCCGGACAGAGCAAACACATGTTTGCCAGAGTCGTCGGACCGCCACGTGAGTACCACACCACATGGTGGACATCGCACCAGGTCGGAGGCCTGTCGCAACCCGGAAAGGCGCATCCGCGGTCGCGCGCCGTGAGAGCTCGGCGCTGGCTGGGTGACGCCAGTCGTACTGATTTGCCCAGGTCGACGATGGCCCCCTTGGCATTGACGATTACCCGATTGAATACGCCGTCGCACGTAATGCGAGCCGTGCCTCCCGGCGCGAGCGGGCCGAGTTGATCGCAATGTGAGGCCGTCGGGTCGACGGGGGCGTAACCGGGCCGGCCTTCCGCTAGCGAGCCGTTGCGACGCTTATTGATCGCCGAGATTTGCTCGAGAGTGGTGATCACGGATACTCGAGCTTGGTGTCGGCCGGGCCGGAGTTTACCGGCACGGCTACCGCAGGCCGGATCGCATCCGGCAGGGTCGGGCCCGGAGCGAAGATCGAACAGCCCCCGTGCGACGGATTCCGCTGTCTGCGGTTGTGCCCGGCCCCCGAGCTCGGGTGCCGGAGCGATTCCAAGTGCTCCAGCTGCCGCACGCGCCATCTCGTGCAAGGCGTCGGCGTTGCGTTGCGCCGGGGACCGCTCGTCACGCGCGATGATGGTGCCGTCCTCGTCACGCTGGTCCGGGCGCGGCGCGGCGAGTGGGTCGAGGCATGCATGAAGATCCGCCGCAGCGGCGGGGTCGAGCTGCAGGGTGCCGACAGTCATGCCGGTCAGGTCCGTGCCCAGTGTGAAACCACGGCGTTCGTAAGCTTTCGGGTCGTAATGATCGTCGGTATCCGGGTCGAGACGGCGTAACAGCTGTCGGGCCATCAGATTCAACGTTTGCGGCCGGGTCGTTGGGGCCGACCGGGCGAAGAACTTGGCAAGCACGCTCACGGCGAAGGGACGCGCGCCGTCTCCGTCGGTGTCGGTAAGCAAGTGGGTCGGAATCTTCTCCAGCGTGCGGACCGCCGTATCGACATGGTCGAGGCGAATTGTGCCGACTGCCAGTTGTTCGCCGAGCTCCGACAACGGGCCGGGCAACGACGGCGTGGTTCCACTGAGTGCGGAGGCCGTTGGCCGGCCGTAGATCGCTGCTGCGGCGCCGACATCGGCTTTCGCCCGGCCGGGCGAAATGCCGTGCCGGGTCACGAGCAGCTTTGCCGTATCGGCGACGCCGGTGCGGCCGGCGGGCGCCGCACCGCGCCGGTCTATTTGCGAAACGAAACGAAGATAGGCCGATGCAGCGCGTGAGCGGGCGGAGTCGACGGCGTCGAGCACATCGATTAATTGGCGGTCCGTCATGGGGGAGAGGTCCGAGTGCTGAAGCGCTGTCAGGGTGCTGCCGAGCAGGGCAACGAGCTCATCGGAATGCAGACCGGCCACGAGTTGATCGGCCCCGAATTGATCGGCCCCGAGTTGGGCCCCGGCGTTTGCAGCGTTTGCATGCGATTCGTTCGGCAACGTCACCGAAATCGCCCCCTCAATCCATTACCTGCATCGTTCCATGCAGCACTGACAACGCGCTCTTTTGGGCTAAAGTTGGGTTAAGAATCGAACACACTTGCCTGAAAATCGGCGGAAATATTCATTTGGTCGGTATCGTTGTTCATGAGCTACGGCTCATCGATTGAGGAGGACACCATCATGGGGTTCATCGGCTACATCATTCTTGGACTCATCGTCGGCGCGATCGTCAAGGCCATCATGCCGGGCCGGGTTGGCGGCGGCTGGTTCACCAGTCTTATTCTCGGCGTGGTCGGGGCTATTCTCGGCGGCTGGATCTCGGGCCTCTTCGGCGCGGGAAGCAATCATTTCTTTTCCATCGGCACGTGGATCTTCGCCATCATCGGCGGGCTCATCGTGGCCGGCGTCTGGGGTGCGGTCAAGGGACGCAATCACAAGGCCGTCACGCGGTGACGGCCGCTGACGTGCGAGCTGCCCGGAGCGGGCGGCCCGCACGTCCGGCGGGGCACACGCTCATTTGAGCTATGCGACGCCCGTTAAGCGAACCACTGGGTCGGCGGACCGAGTGACAACAGCGCGCTGAAGACGACTGCGATCGCAACGACGGCCGTGCCGACGGCGAGAAGGGGCCGGCGCAATACCCAGGCCTGCACGTGCTCGACCATGCCGCGCGGGCTGTCGCCGCCTGCGGCCAGACGCCATCCGCCGCCGAGCAGGTCACGCGAGTCGAGGGACTTTTCCATCGGAATGGTGACGTAGGGCAAAATGGCCGTCAGCGCCGTCAAACTGCCGGTCTTGACCGACCAGCGCTGGTTCACCCAGAGGAAGCAGGTGACGGCGATATAGCACAGAAAGACGAATCCATGGATTCCGCCGCCGATACGCACGCCCAGGTCGGAGGTATTCGTCACGTACTTCAAAAACATGCCGATGATCAGAAGAGTCCAGGTGACGGCCTCGGCAAAGGCGACCGACCGGAATAGTGCGCGGGGCGTCATAACAGCCTTTGTTTGGTGGGCAGGCGGATCCGCCCCAGCCTATCGTGATTCGCCGGACGCCGTCTCGTCAGCGGGAAGCCGCACGGATCGGCATGCGGACGTTGACTCCCCGGCGTCGTCCGAGTAGACACGGAGACAAGGACACAGAAGCGAATCGTCGCGTAGTCGACAAGTCCTTGAGGAGCGAGTTGAACGATGACGGAACCGAACGAGACCAACGAATACGTTGCCGAGCCGGATTCGAACCAGCTTCCGGAGGAGGACACGCTGGTGGATCGCGGCCTCGATGACGCTCTCGACGAGGGCGTCTCACCGCCGGAAAAGCCCTCGGAACCGATGCGCGAGGGATTCACGGCGTCCGAAGAGCGCGAAGGAGAAACGCTTGACGAACGCGTGGAACGGGAACAACCCGACGATTGGGCCGATCCGGCATCCGACGACGACTCCGTCGGGGGAGAGGTCGGCGATACGCGAGCCGGCCGCCTCACGGACAACAGTGGAATTGGCGACGAGACCGACGACGACGTCATCGCGACGGACGTCGGGATCGACGGTGGCGCGGCAGGGGCAGAAGAAGCGGCGGTGCACGTGGTCAATCCCGACGATGACGCCGATTGATCAGTCGGCTTTGAAAAAGTTGCGCGGATTCGCCGTGGGCGGTGGCTCGGACTCGAGCCACTTGTGCATTTCGGCGGGATGTCGGCGCTCGAGTTCGTCCAGGCACGCTTGCCGATAGGACACCACGTACTGGCCGTTGTTCGTGGCTGCTTGGCGTTGCAGCAACGCGTAACTTTCAAACCACGCGCGGCAGAGTTCGTCGTCGTCGACCCCTGCCAAGATCTTGCCGAACCCCGCCGCGTCGGCTCGATCCGCATCCGGGACGGCAGGCAATCGCATGGGGCGTAATTTGTCGGTGTATTTCGTCACGATGCCGGTCAGCGCGGGACATGTCAGTACTGCCACAAGGATCACCGGCCACACTAGAGTCCCGCCGAGCCGGCCGCACGCGATCACGGCAGATGTAAAAATTCCGGTCCGGGCGCCAACACGTGCCGCTCGGCGAATGAGATCGCCGCGGGGGAGTCGTGCGTGGTTCCTCCGGACCACGACGATGACGCCGGCCGCGGCGCCGAGCACGAAGAAGACACCGATTTGAATCGTCCACGCAGCAAACGCGAGACCGGCCACCACGCAGGCAAATACGATCCATACTCGCCACCATGTCCGTGTGTACGCATTCATGGTCAACACCATCGATCAAGCCGTCGGCGCGCTTGGCTCTGATTGCAATGAAGTCCGCCACCGTTCGCGGAGATCGGAGGCACATTCTCGGCCTCTCGTTAAAATCATTGTACGACTATCTTCATTGGTCAATACCCGCGGCAGCGGCGATGTATCGGGCGAATTACCGCGTCGTTGTGGCAACGCGCCAAAGTGGACTTTGCTCAAGCGGCTGGGCAGCGTTCGACCGTGTCAAACCGGATTTGCGCACGTTAAAGGGCGGCAGGCACTGACCGGTGAGTGATTCCTCCGATGCAATACGCAGACTGTTTCTGGACGGCCTGCGTATCAAGTTTGTGCGTATTCGTCGCCGGCGACGCGCGCACGCCTGTCCGACGCGTAAGCGATATTCGAGGTCGTTCCAGCCAAGCGATCAATTGGGGCGCCTCATGGATAATGCTTACGTGAGCGCACGGTTTCGGGCACGCCGACAATTGGTCAATCGAGTCGTACGAAATGCTGCTGACTGGGCTGCGGGTGTCCAGGACATTCGCTCAGCGATCGTGGTGGGGTCGTACGCGTACGGACGACCGCGCATGAGCAGCGATGTCGATTTGGTGTTCCTGACAGATGACGTCGAGAAGCACTTGGAGTCGCTCGACTTCGTATCTGCGATTGTTGCGCCGCGCAGCACCCTGGTCCGAAGCGCGCAATGGGGCCCGATGCATGAGCGACGAGTCCGCCAACCCGGCGGCCTCGTGGTCGAGTTCGGAATCACGACGTGCGCGTGGATGGATCAGCCTGTTGATCCCGGCACCGCTCGTGTCGTCGCCGACGGCTGCAAGATCCTTTACGACCAGGACCTGGTCAGCGCGGCTTTGGTGTCTCTCGGCCTGGTTGCGGAGCGCTGGACGCCAGTGTCGTGAGCTGCCGTATGGACGCGCTAATTGAGCTCGCTCGACAGAGCCGCCTGAGCTGGTGGTGAAGAGTGGCGTCGGCCGATGACTGCGTTACTTGACATAATGTACCTTATCGGACTTGTTTAATGGTCAGTGAGCGTACCGGTCCGAGCGGCCGTCACGGACCGTCATTGCACGCCGCGGGCGGTGAGCGCGTCACCGAGTTCGTCCGCATGCTTCAACGCCATCACGAGGAACGGGACGACAAAGGTGCGCAGATTACCGCGCGCACCCCGTGCCCGTTGGGCCTCGCGTACGTCGCGAGCGAGCCGTGCCAACACCGGAACAGTGCTCAGCGTCACCGTGAGCAAGAGAGCCACTCGTTGCGGGTCGACGCGCAACAGTTCCAGCGGCTTCAGGCCGCGTTCGACGGCATCGAGCAGCGCCGTGACGCGCGTGGTGAGTACCAACAGCCCGGTGAGCACGATCGCTGCCGCGACCCGTGTGGTGTTGGCGAACGCCGATTCGGCCCCAAGGAAAATCAGCTGACCGGTGACGGTAATCAGGATGATCCAGCGGATGCCGAATACCTGAGAACCGAGTTCTCGCATCCCGAGCATGCCGTCGTGAAGCCCGGCCACGGCGTATGCCAGGACGCCCGCGACCGTCGCCGCTGCGGCTGCCCACCAGGTGGACGGCAAAAGCGAGACGGCCAAGACGGCGGCCAGCACGACCAGCGCCTTCGGTCCCGCGGGGGTGCGATGCAACAGCCCGTCTCCGGGCCGATAGAGCGTCAGCATTCGAGCATCGCCTCGTATTCGGCCAGAATGCGGGATGTCTCGCCCACCGCCCGCACCCGACCGTCGCCGAACAAGACGGCCGAATCGCAGCGGGCGGCGAGAGCGAGATCGTGAGTCACGAGCACCAGACGATGCCCGGCGCTTTCGAACAGATGGTCGGCCACGCGGCGCGCGTTGCGTGCATCCAAATATGCGGTTGGTTCGTCAGCGATGACCAGGTCCGGCCGGCGGACGAAGGCGCCGCACAGTGCGAGGAGCTGCTTCTGACCGCCCGATAAATCGTGGGAGGGCCGCTCGGCCAGAGCGCCGAGCCCGAAGCGGTCGAGGGCGGCGTCGACTCTCTCCGTGATTTCGTCCCGGCCGAGCCGCTCCGCGCGCAGCGAGAACGCGACATCTTCGGCGACGGTCGGCATGACGATCTGGGCGTCCGGGTTGCTGAACACCAAGGCAATGCGTCGACGCAGCACGCGGGCATGCTTGGCCGGGTCGAATCTCAAGATACTCAGGTCGCCGCTGGTCCGGGCGATCAATCCGCCGAGTAGTCGGGCGAAGGTGGACTTGCCGGAGCCGTTCTCCCCGATGACCGCCACCGTGCGCGTGTCCAGATCGAGCGAGACGTCGTGTAATACGTCCACCTCCCCCAGACGCACCCCGACGGAGTCGAGGTGGATGGCCGCCGCGCTCATCGGACGACCTCCAGCACGGCGGCGACGCCCATGCCGCCGCCGACCGATGCGGCGGCGACGCCGAGTGTCCCGGCCGGCGATCCGGTACGCACGAGGCGGCTGAAGAGCCGCACAAGGGCAATCGCTCCGCTGGCGCCCCAGGGATGCCCGATCGCCAGTGCGCCGCCGTCCGCGCAAATCCGCCGATCATCGTCGGCCAGACCAAGCCGGTCGAGCACGGCAAGACTCTGCGCCGCGAACGCCTCGACGATTTCGAACGCGCTCACATCCGCCGTCTCTACGCCGGCGCGTCGAAGAACGGTCCGTACGGCGTGGGCGGCCCCGATACCCGGAAAGGCAGGATCGCAGCCGATTGTGGCGCAAGCCCGTACCGCAAGTCCCGGCGTTGAGCCCGCTCGGGCGAGAACCAGCGCTGCGGCGCCGTCCCCGAACCGTGTGGCGGTTCCCGCCGTGAGAGTGCCGCCCGGGAAGATCGCCGGCAGCCGCAGCAGCAGCGGTTCGGCGCCACCGATCGCTTCATCACGGTCGAGCCCGGCCACCGGCACCAGCTCGTCGTTGAACCGACCTGCCTCGGCTGCCGCGCGTGCGCGCGCATGGCTGCGACCGGCGTGCCTGTCCTGGCGCGAGCGCGAAATGCGGTCACGCCCGGCAAGATCCTCGGCCGCTCGCACCATGTCCGGGTCCGCGAATCCGTCCGGGGCAAACGGCGCCCGGCTGTACGGGAGTCCGTTCATCGAACGCACCGGCGCGGTGGACGCACTCTCGACGCCGCCGGCTACGCGCACGCTGTCGGTATCAATGCGGGCCGCGGCGACCGCATCGATCACCGCGGCGAGCCCGCTACCGCACTGCCGGTCAACGGTGCCGCCCGGGACCTCCGCCCCCAACCCGGAGGCAAGTGCGGCAATGCGCCCGGGGTTTCCGCCCGGGCCCATGCAATTGCCCAGTTGGACGTCGGCCACGGCCGGCAGCGGACCGGTTGCAATCTCGGCGTCGGCCAAGGCGGCACGGATAGCCGGGGCGGCGAGTTCTTCCACGCGCAAGCGGGCAAGCGCTCGGCCGCGTATGCCGATTGGTGTACGCCTGGCGGCGATGATGACCGGGTCGTGGTCAAACGGCAAGCCGAGTCACCTCTCCGGCCAGTACGCAGCGGACGGCCTCGGCTCGAGCCGGCTTGCCCGACCCCGTGCGGGGAAGCACGCCCGTGAACCATTGCCGCGGCCGGTGCGCGGGCGCCAGGTGGACGCCGACCGTGGCGCGGATGGCCTCGGACGCGTCTCCTTCCAGCTCAACGAAAGCCGCGACCAGCGAGCCCACGAGTCCGTTCGGCAACCCGAACACGATGGCATCGCGGACGCCGGGTATCGAGCGCAACACAGCCTCAACCTCGTCCGGCACGATCGTCGCCGAGGCGCTCAAAATGGCGTCGTCCGCCCGTCCGAGTAGGCGCATCCCGCCGTTGACGGGCTCCACGCGATCGCCGACCGTCGCCCATGCACCGTCCCGACGGAGTGGACCGGGCGCGCCGGCATACCCGGTTGCGACGAAGGGCGAACGCACCCACAACTCCCCCGCTCGCCTACTCAGTTCGACCCCCGGAAACGGCCTCAAACCGTTTCCGTCGTCAACGGCGACAAACGACAGCTCGGCCGCACCGTAATAGGCCCGCACGTCGATTCCGCTCGCCTCGGCCCGCCGGCGAAGCGCCGGATCGAGCCTGGACCCGCCGATCAACGCAGTGTGCAAGTGCGGGAGCGCACCCGAGTCGAGCACGGCACGCAGCGACTGTGGCGTGCCGTGCAAGCACGTCGCATCGGTTTGCCGGTCGGTACCGAGAATTGGGTGCGGGCCGCCTGCGAGCGCGTGCGCCATCGAGAACAACGTCAGCGAGGAGACGGGCGGAACCGGGAGTGCCACGGAGTCGGTGGGCCCGGCATTCAGTAGTGTGGCGACAGCGTCGAACGACTCGGCCCACGACCGTGCACTGCGCAGCACGACGCGCGGCGAACCACTGCTCCCGGAGGTCAGGGTCGCCCAGGCGATGTCTTCGGTCACATCCGCGGAAACTGCTGCGGCGACCACGGCATCCCGTTGGGTACGGGACCAGCGGGGATCCGTGACAAGCGGAACGTCTCCGGACGCACGCACCACGCGGAGACGATCGAGCAGACCGTCCGGGGCGCCGCTCAACGGGACGATCACGGCACGAATTCCGGGTCGTGATCGTCGACCGGCGCAGCAGCCCACGTGCGACGGAAGGCACGCGGATATGCGCGGACTAGGGTCATCACGACAGCGGCGGTGAGAACGCATTTGATGAGGTCGCCGGGCACGAACACCAGACTGGTCAGCGCGGTCTCCGCAAGCGGAAGGCGTGTGAGCGCGCTTTGCACCGGGATGCCTACGGCGTAAATTACCGCAATCCCGCCGGTCACCACGCCAAGGAGAGTTCGCCAGAGCACCGGGCGCCCGCCGGCGTGTACGATCAGGCCAATCACGAAGGCCCCGGCGATCCAGCCGATGGCGAAGCCGGCGGACGGCCCGAGGAACACGCCGATCCCCCCACGGCCGCCGGCCATCAACGGCAAGCCGATGGCGACCAACGCCAGGAACACCGACATTGACAGCGCCCCCAGCCATGGTCCGAGGATTGCCCCGGCCAACATCACACCAAGCGTCTGCGCGGTGATCGGCACGGCGCCCAGGACGGTAAATCCCCCGGGCAGCCCCAGGACCGCGACAATTGCGGCGCACACGGATACTCGGGCCAGATCGGTGGCATCGCACCGCCGGAAACGCGTTCGAGCGGCCGGCGTGGCAGGTTTTGTCATCGAGATTCCTTTGCTGGTGACGGTGGAGTGATCCCTACCTGAACAGTGTTCACTAGAACGCTGTTCACTATAGTAGCGGTATGACACGAACCGGAAGCGGCCGCGGGCATACGCGCGACGACGTCGTACGCACGGCGCTGCACATTCTCGACGAGTACGGCCTGCCGGACCTCACCATGCGCCGTCTGGCGAACGCGCTCGGCGTGCAGCCGAGCGCCCTGTACTGGCACTTCGCCAATAAACAAAATCTGTTGGCCGAACTCGCCGATCGGATAGTGGCACGAGCCGCGGCCGATGATCCCGATTCGTCGTGGACAACGAGTGTTCGCGCCGAAGCCGTCGCGCTGCGCGATGCGCTACTTGCCTATCGCGACGGCGCCGAAGTGGTGGCCGGCACGCTTGCGCTCGGCCTGGGCTCTACGATGGCCCGAGATCGGTTCGCGGCCGCTGTCGCCGCCGGAGGTTTCGATCGGGAAACGGCGAGGCGAGCCGCGATGGCCTTGTTGCACTTCGTACTCGGGCACGTCTCGTACGAACAGCAGCGGATGCAGTACGACAGCGTCGGCGTGCTCGCCGACGCACTGCCCGTCGGCGGCGCGGATCCGACGGCCGAGTTCACTTTCGGCATCGACTTGATAGTGGCCGGGCTGGACAGCAGTCGCGCCCGACGATAACCCCCGATGTAGTAATAAGGATTCCATGACATATCCCGACGAGCCGCACCGGGCGCAACAGACCGGTCCGCTCCCCGCCACGCCCGTGGAGGTGGCCAAACCGACGTGGGCGTACGCCCTGAAGCGCACGCTCTACGAGTTCAGACGCGACGGCTGCACCGACCTCGCCGCCGGACTGACATTTTTTGCCGTCTTGTCCGTTTTCCCGGCTCTTCTGGCGATCGTGTCCACTCTCGGCGTCATCGGCCAAGGCAAACGATCGACGCAGTCGCTGCTGCATATTGCAATGAAACTGGGCGTACCGGACAATGCGTTGGACCTGCTCAGAGAACCATTGCATCAATTGGCGACGTCCCCGGGGGCCGGGGCCGCTCTCATCGTCGGACTCGCCGGCGCCGTCTGGAGCGCTTCCGGGTACGTGCGAGGCTTCGGCCGGGCGATGAACAGAATTTACCGAGCCACCGAAGGCCGGCCGTTCTGGAAGCTCTATCCCTTCATGCTGCTCGTGACTGTCTGCGTGCTCGCGATCGCAATCATCATGATGTTGATCTTGGTGGTATCCGGACCGATCGCCGAGCGGATCGGCAGTCTGATCGGGTTCAGTTCGCTCACCATCATGGTGTGGAACGTCGCCAAGTGGCCCGTCCTGGTAGCGCTGGTCGTTCTTGTCATCACGGTGCTCTATTACGCCACCCCGAACGTCAAACAGCAACGACTGCGCTGGTTCAGTATCGGCGCCGTGTTCACCATCATCGTCATGGGTATGGCGACGGCTGGATTCGGCTTCTACATCGCCAACTTCGGAAGCTATAACGCCACCTACGGTGCGATCGGCGGCGTGATCGTGCTGCTTCTATGGCTGTGGATCATGAACATCGTGCTGCTCTTCGGCGCCGAGTTCAACGTGGAGACCGAACGCGCCCGCCAACTGCAGGCCGGCATCGTCGCCGAAGACCGTATCCAGTTGCCGGCCCGGGATACGCGAGGCATTGAAAAGGCCGCGCGTCAAGAAGACACAATGATCGATGACGGCCGTGAGCTTCGGCGCGAGTTGGCCGAGCCGGATACGACGGCTCATGATCAACTCGGTGACTAAAACGCTGAGCCGGTCGCTAGGACTCCAAGTACGCCGCCAAGTATTTGCCGGTCAGCGTCGGGCGGGCCGCAATGAGATCCGACGGCGTGCCGTCGAACACCACTGTGCCGCCGTCGTGGCCGGCTCCCGGTCCGAGATCGATTATCCAATCGGCGTGCGCCATCACGGCCTGGTGATGTTCGATGACGATCACGGATTTACCGGCATCGACCAGGCGATCGAGCATGCCGAGCAGCTGCTCGATATCGGCAAGATGTAATCCGCTGGTTGGCTCGTCGAGGACGTACACCCCGCCCTTCTCCCCCAGGTGCGTGGCCAGCTTCAGTCGTTGGCGCTCCCCTCCCGACAGCGTCGTCAACGGCTGCCCCAAAGTCAGATAGCCAAGCCCGACGTCGGCCAGCCGATCGAGGATCTTCAATGCTGCCGGGATGCGTGCCTCTCCCCCGCCAAAAAAATCCCGTGCCTCGTCGACAGACATGGACAGGACCTCGCTGATATTTCTGCCCGCCAGCTCGTAGTCCAGTACGGCAGCCTGGAACCGTTGGCCGTCGCATTCATCGCAAATGCTCGTCACCCCGGCCATGACGCCGAGATCGGTGTAAATGACTCCCGCGCCCTTGCATCCTGGGCAGGCGCCCTCGGAGTTCGAACTGAACAACGCGGCCTTCACGCCGTTGGCCTTGGCAAACGCCTTGCGGATCGGGTCGAGCAGCCCCGTATACGTGGCCGGATTGCTGCGACGCGAGCCCTTGATAGCGGTCTGGTCGATCGTCACGACGCCGTCGCGGCCCGCCACGGAACCGTTGATGAGCGAACTCTTCCCCGATCCGGCGACTCCGGTGACGACACACAGCACGCCGAGCGGAACGTCGACGTCGACCGACCGGAGATTGTGGGTGTCCGCACCGCGAATTTCCAGTGCACCGGACGGCGTGCGAACCGATTCCTTCAACGTCGTCCGATCGTTCAAATGACGGCCCGTGATCGTCGTGCCGGCCCGCAAATCGTCGACCGATCCTTCCAAGCACACGGTGCCGCCGTCCGTACCCGCGCCGGGGCCGAGATCGATCACGTGATCGGCGATCTCGATCGTTTCGGGTTTATGTTCGACGACGAGCACCGTGTTGCCCTTGTCCCGAAGACGCAGGAGCAGGTCGTTCATCCGTTGAATGTCGTGCGGGTGCATCCCGATGCTCGGCTCGTCGAAGACGTATGTGACGTCGGTCAGCGAGGAGCCGAGATGCCGCACCATCTTCGTGCGCTGCGATTCACCGCCGGACAAGGTGCCGGTCGCACGGTTCAGCGACAGGTAGCCCAGACCGATCTCGACAAACGACTCGAGCAGATCGGCCAAGGCGGTGAGCAGCGGCGCGACCGATTCCTCATGCAGCGTCCGCACCCATTCGGCAAGGTCCGTGATCTGCATGGCGCAAGCGTCGGCGATGTTGATTCCGGCGACCGTCGACGACCGCGCGCCCTCGTTCAGGCGGGTACCGCCGCACTCCGGGCACGCCGTAAACGTGACGGCGCGATCGACGAAGGCGCGAATATGCGGCTGCATCGATTCCCGATCCTTTGAGAGCATGGAACGCCGAATGCGCAGAATTAGCCCGTCGTAGGTCATGTTGATGCCCGCGATCTTCATGCGGACGGGTTCGTGGTACAGAAAATCATCGAGCTCGGTCTGGGTGAATTCGCGAACCGGTTTGTCCGGGTCGACGAACCCCGACTCGGCGTAGAGACGCACATTCCACCCGCCGGAGCCGTAGCCCGGCACGGTAATGGCCCCGTCACGCAGCGATTTGCCGTCGTCGATGATTTGGGTCAGGTCGACGTCACTGACGCTTCCCAGGCCTTCGCAGTTCGGGCACATCCCGCCGGTGACTTGGAAGCTGCGCCGTTCCTTGACCTTCTTGCCGTCGCGCTCGAAGGTCACGGCTCCGGCGCCGCTGATCGATGCGACATTGAACGAAAAGGCGTTCGGTGAGCCGATATGCGGCCGACCAAGGCGGCTGAAGACGATGCGCAGCAGCGCATCGGCGTCGGTGGCCGTACCCACTGTCGACCGCGGATTCGACCCCATCCTGTCCTGCCCGACGACGATGGCGGTTGTCAGCCCTTCGAGCAGATCGACGTCCGGGCGAGACTGAGTCGGCATGAACCCTTGCACGAACGCGCTGTAGGTCTCGTTGATCATCCGCTGCGATTCGGCAGCGACGGTTCCGAACGCCAACGAGCTTTTGCCCGATCCGGAGACCCCGGTGAACACCGTCAACCTCCGCTTGGGGATTTCGACGTCGATGCCGCGAAGGTTGTTCACCCGTGCGCCGTGCACGCGGATCAAGTCATGGCTGTCGGCCCGCAGCGCAGCGACCGGGTTCATCGGGCGTCCTGGATTCGCAGCAAGTTTCCGGCCGGGTCACGGAAAGCACAATCGCGGACGCCGTATGGCTGGTCCGTCGGTTCCTGGACGACTTCGGCGCCCGCCGACTGCACGGCGTCGAAGGTGGCGTCGACGTCGTTCGTGGACAATAGGACGAGACCGTACGTGCCCTTGGCCATCATTTCGGCAAGCGTGCGGCGTTCGTCGTCCGTGACGCCGGGCGAGGCCTCCGGCGGGTACAAGACGATGGACGTGTCGGGCTGGCCGGACGGCCCGACAGTGATCCAGTGCATGCCGCCGTATCCGACATCGCGTCGGACTTCGAACCCGAGGGTGTCTCGGTAAAAAGACAGCGACGCCTCGTGGTCGTGATGCGGCAGGAAACTAGCGGCAATAGTGATATCCATGCCGCTTAGTCTATTGACGGGACCCGGCCGGCGCTTCTCGATTCCTGATCGGTCTCGTCACCTGCTTCGCCACGCACGAAGGAATACCCTCGGTGGCCGCTGTCGCTTGCTTTCGGTAGATGCTCGGCGGGACGCCGACCAGCTCGGTAAATCGCGTACTGAAGGTGCCCAGCGAGGAACAGCCGACAGTGAAGCAGACGTCCGTGACGCTCAGATCGCCTTGCCGCAGCAGCGCCATGGCGCGTTCGATCCGCCTCGTCATCAAGTACGAATACGGCGACTCGCCATACGCCCGGCGGAATTGACGGCTGAGATGCCCGGCCGACATGTGCGCGCCGCGAGCAAGTGCCTCGACGTCGAGCGGCTGCGCGTATTCGCGATCAATTCGGTCGCGTACCCGCCGCAACGATTCGAGATCACGCAGCGTCACGAGTCGATCTTCGTTAAAGCGGCGCCTTTGTGCATGGCGATATGGTCTGTTTTGTCGCTGGCGATTTCGTATTGCGGATCCTCAGGACTGCACCGGCGCATATGGCCCTTGTATTCGACGTCTTCGGTGTGCACGCGGACGATGGTCCCTTGAACAGTGCCGGCTTCGGAGTTCCATCGCACATGGTCGCCGACCGAGAATTGCGGAGCCACCAGCGCCTCCCCCCGTTTCGTGAGTTTCGGTGTGGATTCTCAGCTTATTCGAAGATGCCCGTTATCTTCGATAAAACGCTCCGTCAATTGCGCGAGTGCGAATTGGTCAGCCGCCCCGGCGGCGGTAATATCGATTTTCGTAATGCGCAATATCGAATCGGGGTCCGCAGGGATGGACGACGACGCTCCTGCGGCGAAACACGGCGGGGGCCTACCCCGTGTTTCACGAAAACGGACATTATGGCGCACCATCACCACCATTCCGGTGCTGGCCGGCGTGTTATTGGTGTTTACGTTCCTGGCCGCCGGACCGTTGCAAGGTCTCGACAGGGCACTGAACCGGGACTGGTCGTCATTCATCATGCCGTCGTGGCGGCCGTTCATTGAAAACGTTCTCGACCCGATCGCCGGGCAAGCGGTCGCCGTGCCGATCCTCGGCATCATCGCCGTCTGCGTTTCGTGGGCGCGACGGTCGTGGCGGCCGTTCCTGGTCGCCTGCCTCGCCGAGTTCCTGATCGTCGGATTCGTCGGCTGGTTCAAGGTGTTGATGGCCCGCCAGTCCCCCGAACTGGGCGACCCGGCGTTTTTTCACGGCGGGATCTTCAAGAACGCCTGGCTGGGCATCAGCTATCCGTCCGGGCACGCGTCCGAAGCCGTCCTGCTGTACGGCGTGATGGTCTACCTTCTGCTTCGGTACGGATACTTGACCAGACGTGCGTATCGCGTGCTCGTGGGCGTCGTCATCCTGATCACCGTGATGACAGTTGTCGACTCGTTCTACTTGGGCTGGCACTGGGCCACCGATCTGATCGGCGGGTGTATTGCCGGCGCTCTGGTGCTGCGCGTGACCGAGTGGGCCGACGACGTCATGCCCACCAAGATCATCCGCGCCGTCCGGTACTCCAAGCACGACAAGATCAGGAGACTCGCGCGATACACGCGCTACCTCGAGCCGTGACCCGTTGTAGCTCTTCCTCGCGGGGCTCGGTGTTCGGCGTGGGCGTACGACGTGCAAGACGCCTACGCGGAAGAGTGACGCCGACGCGAAGCGGGGCGATGCCGATTACGCGATTCGATCGGCCCGAATTTATCCTGGAAAGTGCCGATCGACTATTCTGGGCGATGGCCCGGATCGGGCATTGCCGCCGCGACGAAAGAGAGGGCCTATGTGGTTCGCCCTGGCTCGCGGCATTGCCAGCCCGCTGGCGCGTCTGATCTTCTTTCCGAAGGTCATCGGCCGAAAGAACATCCCGAAGAAGGGCCGCGTCCTCCTGGCCAGTAACCACCTGGCATTCGTCGACAGCATCGTGATCACGCTGGTGGCGCCGCGCCGGGTGTCGTTCATGGCAAAGGACGAATACTTCACGACGCCCGGATTCAAGGGCTGGTGCATGCGCATGTTCTTCACGGCCATCGGTGCCGTGAGCGTCAAGCGCGGAGCCGGCGCCGCCGCCCAGGCGGCTCTCGACAAGGGCTTGGACATCTTGGAAAGCGACGGCGCCTACGCCGTGTATCCGGAAGGCACGCGGTCCTTGGACGGCAGGCTCTACCGGGGACGCACCGGCGTTGCCTGGCTGGCGTTGCAAAGCAAAGCGCCGATTGTGCCCGTCGCTTTGAAGGACACGCCGAAACTCCTGCCGAAAGGCGCCAAACTCCCCCGGCTGCATCGCATCACCGTCCAGTTCGGGGAGATGATCGAGCCGAAGCCCGACGTGAACGCGAAATCGGCGCGGTCGCGCCGCGAGCTGACGGACCGCGTGATGGACGCCATTCACGAAATGTCCGGCCAAGAACTCGCCGGCCGCTACAACTCCCCCGGCGGCAAATCGCCGCTCATGGACAAGGTGCGCGACAAGTTCCGGCAATTCACCGACCGCACGCATCCGACGGCGCCCGACGACTCCACCGAGGAATAGGGCCGGACGCCGCCTGCGCCTAGGCGGTCAGCGCCTTGTCGAGGTCGTCGCTGAGATCGTCCACGTGCTCGAGCCCGACCGACATCCGCACGATCGCGTCGTCCGGCTTGGCATCGCCGGCGACGGGCCGGTGCGTGATCGACGCCGGCACCTGGACGAGCGTGTCCACGCCGCCCAATGACACGGCGTGCCCGATGAGAGTGCACGCTTCGGCGAAAGCCGCCGCCCGCGCATGCCCGCCCTCCACTTCGAAGGCGATCATGCTGCCGGGGCCGGATTGTTGCGATTCGAGCAGTCCGCGCGGATCCTGCCCGGGCAGACCCGGATACAAGGTACGCGCCACCCGCGGGTGCTCGGAGAGAAAACGCGCCAGGGACTTCGCGGTTTCCTGCTGTGCGCGTACTCGAACCGGCAGCGTCCGCAGTCCCCGATGCAGCAGGTACGCGGCAAACGGATTCAACAGTGCCCCGGTCAGCGCACGGACGCCGCGCAGCCGGACCGCCCACTCGGGACCGCACGCCACGACGCCGCCCATCACGTCGCCGTGCCCGCCCAAGTACTTCGTCGCACTGTGCAGTACCAACGCGGCGCCGAGCTCGGCCGGCCGCTGGAGCACCGGGGTGGCGAACGTGTTGTCGACGAGCACCGGGACATCGCCGGCAGACCGGCAGACGGCGGCGATGTCGACAAGCTCCAGAGTCGGATTCGCCGGCGTCTCGATGACGACGAGTCCGGTATCCGGCCGAATCGCTGCCGAGACGTCTTCGTCGTCGGCCCACGTCACCTCGGTGCCGAGCAGTCCGGTGTCGAGCACGTGATCGGTGCCGCCGTACAAGGGACGCATCGCGACGACGTGGCGCTTGCCCGACTGCACCATTGCCGTCAGGACGGCGCTCATCGCGGCCATCCCGGTGCTGAATGCTACCGACTCGGCCGTGCATTCGAGTCCGGCCAGGCTCTCTTCGAACCGCGCGACGCCGGGCTGCCACAGGCGCTGATAAACGTGCGACTGGTCCGAGCCGGGCCTTCCGCCGCCGGCCATCTGCTCATAGGCCATTCCGCCGGTCTCGACTCCGGGCAGCGGATTGGTCGTGGAGAAGTCGATGGGCGGCACATGCGATCCTTGCGCAGTGAGCCCTTCCATCCCGCCATGAACGGCAAGGGTTTCCAAATGTGAATCATGCGTAGACATGCACCGATTACAGCAAGATCGCCTGTCTATCCCAACCAGTCATGGATATGCTTTTGATCACGACTGTATTGCCGAACGATCTTGCGAAATGGAGGGAGAAGCGGCGATGACCGCGAAGAATATTTCCCTGGACGGCGTGGACAGGGCGTTACTGTCGGCGCTCAGCGTCAACGCCCGAATGTCCGGAAGCGCACTTGCCGAGAAGATCGGCGTCGCGGAATCGACCGTCTCGGTCCGGCTGCGTCGGTTGATCTCCGCGGGCGTGTTGCGCGGATTCCGGGCCGACATCGACGTGAGTACCTTCCAGACGGCCCTGCAAGCCATGATCGCCGTCCGGCTCCGTGCGCACGACGGTTCGCACGTACACAGCTTTCAGCAGGCCGCCCCGGGATGGCCCGGCGTCATCACGATGTTCCACACCGGCGGTGCCGACGATTACCTGCTGCACGTGATCGTCAAAGACTCGGCCGGGCTGCGCGATTTCGTGCTGCAATACCTGATCGGGCATCCGGCGGTTTTGCACACCGAGACCAACGTGATTTTCGACAGGGTCGACGGCGACGGCCTGGCTGCCGTGATCGGCTAGGGTGATGCCGATGCGACAGTTCCGGCCGACCGCTCATCGCGGCGGAGCCGCTCTCGACGCCAATTTAGGCATCGAGAATACGGTGCGCGCGTTCATGAATGCCCGCAACCTCGGATACACCTATCTGGAGACCGACGTCCGCACCAGCTGCGACGGCGTCCCGTACGTGCTGCACGATGCGGAGCTGACCCGGATGACCGGCATGCCCGGGCTGCTGTCGGAGACGACGTCGCGTGCGCTGGACGACGTGCTGGTGGCCGGGCGCGAACCCCTCCCCCGTCTTGAAGCAGTTCTGACCGAGCTGCCGGATTGCCATTTCAACATCGATTTGAAGGACGACGGCGCACCCCGCCGCGTTGCGGACGTGCTGACCCGTACCGGCGCGGCAAGCCGGGTCACCGTGGCTTCGTTCGACAATCGGCGGCTGCGGTTGTTCCGGCGTCTGATGCCGGACGTCGCCACGTCGGCCTCGACCCGCGAGACGGCGCTGTTCGTCCTGGGCACCCTCCCCCGCCTTCGCCGGAGCGCGGTGGACGGCGGCGCGACCCGCCTCCAGCTGCCGCTGGACTACTCGGGCCTCCGCGTGGTCACTCGCCGGCTCGTTGAGCGGGCTCACCTCGCCGGGCTGGCCGTTGACGTGTGGACAATTGACGACCCGGCAGTCATGAACGAGCTGATTGACCTGGGCGTCGACGGCATCGTGTCGGACGCCGTCGATGTTTTACGGGACGTGGCGGCAGCCCGCGAGCTTTGGCCAACCGGAGCCTGAACCGATAGACTGCCGTGTTGCACCGGAACAAACGCCGGGAGTCGCGCGTTGTCCGAGTGAAGACTTTTCCGCCGCGGATCGCGGCATCATCGATGAGAGGGTAAAGCATGAGCGAGCGCAGCCTCCGAGGGACACAGCTTGGCTCCAGGAGCTTGGAGTCCGATGCCGGCGTTGAGCCGGCACCACGTCAGATTGCCGAATACGTGTGTGCGGACGGCAGCACGTTCACCGTGCCGTTCTCGGTCGAAGCGGATATTCCGCAGACCTGGGAATCGGGCACCAGCGGCCACGGCATCCTCAAGGGGACGCAAGAGGCCGGCGCCGATGACGAGAAGCACGTGCGCACCCACTGGGACATGCTGCTCGAGCGGCGCAGCCCCGAAGAATTGCAGGCGCTTCTGGACGAGCGGCTGGAACTCTTGCACGCCGGCCGACTGCACCAGAGCCCGGCTACCGGCGAGAGCAAGGAATCGGCAAAGAAACCCGCCAAGCGCAAGGCCAAGAAGTAGCAGGTCTTAATTCTTCCGGCGTCGGTTTGCCGCACGCCGCAACGGGCTCGTCAGCGATTTCAGCTGGCGGGCCCGTTGTCGTATCGCCCACGCCGTCGTCAAGACGAAAGCCTCGCCCACTATGGCGCCGGTCATCTTGGAGGTGCCGTATTCTCGTTCGACGAACGTGATGGGCACCTCGGCGATGGCGAACCCGGCAAGCCTGCTGAGCCATGCCATGTCCACCTGGAAGCAATAGCCCTGCGACGAGATGGTGTCGAGGTCGAGCGCCTCGAGCACGCTGCGCCGGTAGGCGCGGAAGCCGGCAGTGGCGTCGTGCAGTCCGATTCCCATGGCCACCCGCACATACGTGTTCGCCGACCGGGACAGCAGCTGGCGACGCCGGGGCCAATTGACGACGCGTCCGCCCGGCACCCACCGCGACCCCAGTACGACGTCCGCGCCGGCAGTGATCGTGTCCAGCAGCCGCGGGAGATCCTCGCTGCGGTGTGAACCGTCGGCGTCCATTTCGACGAACACGTCGTAATCGTGCCCGAGCCCCCAGCGGAAGCCGGCGATATAGGCGTTGCCGAGCCCGGACTTGCGATGCCGGTGCAGTACGAAGACACGGTCGGAATCCGCGGCGAGTGAATCGGCGATCCGTCCGGTGCCGTCGGGAGAATTGTCGTCGACGATGAGGATGTCGATCTCGCGGTCGCCGTCCAGGAGTGCGGTCACCGATGTCGGCAGGGAACGGCGTTCGTTATACGTCGGCATGACGACGAGCGTGCGGCTGCCGGGAACGGTCATCGGGCCCGCCTTAGTGTCACACTGGTCCGATCCGGTGCGGCCTTCGGGCCGAAAAGCTGCTGCAATTCGTTTTCTACTGACCGCCCGGATCGGACCATGTGCGACAAATCGGTCGTGATGACCAAGTACGAACCTACCTGTTGGTACGGTGGTGTCAATCCCGCTCTGACCAGGGACGATGCACGTTTGCGCTGGTCAGACGCACGCTCTGTCGGTGAATATTTCGTAAACCTTCGGCGTGTCCCGTGGCGTGTCGCGATTTTCGTGCTAGCGACTGTCGTCGGTCTCACGCGCTTCGACCCTGTTCGGACATGTGGACCCGCCGACCGCGGCGCACCGTCGACAAGCACGTGGGGCGGAACTCCGGATCGGCCAGGTCCGGCAGGCCCGGCGTGCCGGAGCGCGGATCGGTGCTCCAGGCGGCGATCCGCTCGTCGGCGACCTGTACCAGCAGATCGGTCGGCGCCCAGATCGTGAACGTGGCCTGCGCTCCGGGCACCAGCGCGCCGTCCCCCGGCCCGCCGGCGACGCGTCGGCCGCCGCGGGTGTGGGCAGTGAACGCGGCACGGGCGGAAATTCGCTCATTCGGGTCGTCGGCGAATACTGCAGCGCGCACCGACCCCCACGGATCCGGCGCACCGTCCGTGCCGGCCGCTCCGAACGCAACCGGAATGCCCGCCTTGATCATGCTGCCGATGCGCGCCTCGCCGTCGCCGGGCCGGACGCCGACCGACAGCCTGCGCGAATTCATCTCGGCGATCATGTCGTCGGAGGCGGCGTGCGCGATATCGACGCGGTGGCCGGCCGCAGCAAGCCGGGCTCGGCCGGCAGACTCGGCAGCCGCATCGTACCCGGCAAGCACACGGGCCAGCTGTCCATCGTCCGCCGCCGTGAAGCGGGCTTGCAAGCCGGCCGACGTGGCGGCCGCGATCTGAGCGGCGATGTCACCGTCGTCTCCGACCTCAGCGGCAAAACCGGTCAGCCACGGCGCGGCGTCCTTCCACTCGTCGGCTTCGGCGGCGGTAGACACCTGCGCGGCAATATAGACTGCCGTATCGGATTCCTCGTCGGGCGCGAACCGCTCGACGTCGTCCGCGCCGACCGTGATGTGAACCGCCGCGACGCCGCGGGCGGCACCGGCCGAGGCGGCGTCGGGCGCCGAGCCGTCCGCCAGGGCGTCCACGAACGCCGGCGTCACCAGCGCGCCGTCCAGCTCCACCACCTCCGCGCTGTCGCCGACGGCGCGCGCCGCCTCGTCCGATCCGACCCACGCCACCGAATCGCCGTCGATGAGCATGGCCGTGGCAAAGGGATCGGCCGGCGAATACACATCGCCGCCCAGAAAGAGAGTCTTGTGCATGTCCTCCAGTTTGCCGTGCCGCGCCGTCATGCGCTGCACCCGGTGGCCCATCTCACGTCCGTGAGTCGTGACGGGGCCGGCGCCGACCGAACGGGGATGAGAAATGTCGGTGCCGCCCGATAGAGTCGACGCATGACCGAAGACCCCGCGGCGCCGTCGCTACTCGTGCTGGACACCCCGGCGCTTTATTACCGGGCGTTTTATGCGATGCCCTCGTCGATCACGACCGACGACGGGCAGCCGGTGGGCGCCGTGCGCGGCCTGCTCGACATGATTGCGCACCTCATCGGAACCTACGGCGGGTCACATGTGCTCGCCTGTTGGGACGACGATTGGCGGCCGCAGTTCCGAGTCGACCTCGTCCCCTCGTACAAGGCCCACCGGGTCACCGAGGACGGCCAGGAGACGCCGCCGGAGCTGTTGGCGCAGCTGGACTGGATCCGCACGGCGTTGCGCGCGGCGGACATCCCGGTGGCGGGCGTGCCCGGCTACGAGGCGGACGACGTGATCGCATCGCTTGTCACGGCAGCAGCCGGCGACAAAGTGGTAGTCACCGGCGATCGCGACTTGTTCCAGCTGGTCGATGACGACGTCAACGTCGTCTATCCGGGCAAATCGATCCGCGAAGCCACCCGCATCGATCCGACGATCTTGCGCGACGAGTACTCGGTCGCATCCGGCACGGCGTACGCCGTGATGGCGACGTTGCGCGGCGATCCGTCCGACGGATTGCCCGGCGTGGCCGGCGTCGGCGCCAAAACCGCTGCCAAGCTCGTGGACGCGTTCGGCGATCTCGACGGCATCATCGATGCCGCGGCCGATCCGGTCAAACCGATGACCCCCCGTATCGCTGCGGCGATCGAGCAATCGGCCGATGACCTGCGCCGGGCGTACCGGGTCGTCACGACCGTCAAAGACCTTCCGGTGTCATCGTGGGTCGACGGCGCCGGCGCGCCGGTCGCCGGCGCATTCGATACGGCCGCCGACCGGTCGGCGGCGCTGACCTGGGCGAAGCCGCTACGTGTCGATTCGAGCTTGAGTCGGCTTCTTGCCGCTCGCGACCGCGCTGCCGCCGACGGGGCCGCCGACAACAGGGAGCAATCATGATCTCGAACCAGATCAGCTGGACTGCGGGCGCATTGCTGGCCTTCGATTTGGAGACGACGGGCGTGGACCCCGCCACCGCCCGCATCGTGACGGCGACCGCTGCCGAGCTCGGCCCGGGACCCGATCCGTTGACCCGGGCAATCACCGACACCCGTGAATGGCTCGTCGACCCGGGCATCGACATTCCGGAATCTGCCGTGGCCATCCACGGCATCACGTCGGCGCGTGCGCGGGCGGAGGGCATGCCGGCGGCCGCCGCGCTGCAGCAGATCATTGACCGGATCGGTCAGGCTGCTCGACAGGGAATCCCGGTGGTCGGGCACAATGTCAGTTACGATCTGACGGTGCTGCACGCCGAAGCGCTTCGCTGGCACCTGGATCCACCGAACCCACAGAAAGGCACCCTAGGGTGGGTGATAGACACCCTAGTGATGGACAAACACATGGATCGATTCCGCCGAGGAAAACGTACTCTCGAGGTCACGGCCGCGCATTACGGCGTGCCGTTGACGAACGCCCACGACGCGACGTCGGATGCCGTTGCCGCAGCCCGTGTCGCCGCCGTCCTGGGCCACCGTTACCCCGATTTGGCCGGACACACCGCCGAACAGCTGCACGCGCTGCAAGCCGACTGGAAACGGGAACAAGCGGCGAGCCTGCAATCGTATTTGCGTCGGCACAACCCCGACGCCGTCGTCGACGGTGCCTGGCCGGTGACCCTCTGATGGCCGTCGGCACCTTGTTCTCCCGATTGCTGAACCGCCCGGGCGCTGCGGCCAGCAGCAGCTTCCGGTGGGCGCACGCCGCATTGAAGCAGATCGGCGACGCGGAGAAAGAGCTGAAGAAACTCAGCGACGATGAATTGCGCGACGCTGCCGGCGACGTGTACGGCGACGGCGAACCGACGCGCGCCCAACACATCGAATTCGTCGGCATCGCCCGCGAAGCCGGGCGGCGCGCGCTCGATGAACGCGCATTCGATACGCAGATCCTCGGCACGCTCGGACTCTTATCGGGCCACGTGGTCGAAATGGCCACCGGCGAAGGCAAGACTCTTGCCGGCGCGATGGCCGCCGCCGGGTGGGCGTTGGCCGGCCGCAGTGTGCATGTGCTCAGCGTCAACGACTATTTGGCCGGGCGCGACCGCGAGTGGATGCTGCCGCTGCACGAAATGCTCGGCGTCGCAACCGATTCGATCGATCAGAACACTCCTGCCGATGACAGGCAGCGAGCCTACGCCGCCCCGATCTGTTATGCGGCCGTCAATGAGGTCGGCTTCGACCTGCTGCGCGATCGCTTCATCGAACGCGACGCCGACCAACGCATCGAAGAATTCGACGTCGTCCTTGTCGATGAGGCCGATTCGATCCTCATCGACGAGGCGCGCGTGCCGCTCGTTTTGGCCGGCAGCACGAACACCGAAGCGTTCGACGCCGAACTTCCGCGGATCATCGCGGAGCTGGATCCCGACGTGCATTACGAGGTCAGCCCCGACAACCGAGCGGTCAGCTTGACCGGAGCCGGCCTGGACGCCGTCGAAGAACGACTGGGCGGTATCGACCTTTACGGCGACGATTCCGACCGTCTTTCAGCCGTCAACATAGCGTTGTATGCGCACGCCCTGGTCCACCGCGACGTCGACTATCTGGTGGTTGACGGGCAGATCCGGCTCGTCAGCGATTCTCGCGGCCGCGTGGCGCAGTTGCAACGTTGGCCGGACGGGCTTCAAGCGGCTGTCGAAGCGAAAGAAGAAGTCAGCGCGACGGCCAGCGGCGAGATCCTCGACTCGATCACCGTCGAAGAGCTGATCAACTCCTACCGCAGCATTTGCGGCATGACGGGGACGGCGGTTGCCGTCGGCGAGGACTTGCGCGAGTTCTACGGGCTCGAGATCGCCGTCATCGATCCGAACGTGCCGTGCGTGCGCGACGACGAAGAGGATCGGATCTACGCCACCACCGCGGCCAAGGACAAGGCGCTCATCTCCGAAGTCCGCAAGCACCACCGACTCGGCAGGCCCGTTCTGATCGGCACGCGCAGCGTGGCCGATAGTGAACGGCTTGCCGAACAGTTGACGTCCCGGCGAATCGACGTCGAGGTGCTCAACGCGAAAGACGACAAGCGCGAGGCCGAGATCATCGCCAAAGCCGGCGCCAAGAGTGCCGTGACCGTGTCGACGCAAATGGCCGGGCGCGGCACGGACATCCGTCTTGGCGGCGACGAAGTCGTCGACTTGGGCGGCCTCGTCGTGATCGGCGCGGGACGCTACCACAGCTCCCGGCTCGACGATCAGCTGCGCGGCCGGTCCGGTCGGCAAGGCGACCCGGGCAGTTCGGTCTTCTTCACCAGCCTCGACGACGACTTGTTCCGGCGCGTGCCGGAAGCGTCCAGGCTCGCGGACGCCGCCGACGAGAGCGGCCGTGTCACGCACCGCCGTGCCGCGCCGCTGTTGGAGCACGCGCAACGGATTCTGGAAGGCGAGAACACGGCAATCCACCGCGACACGTGGCGGTTCAATCAGTTGGTGCAAAAGCAGCGATCGCTTGTGCTCGATAAGCGCGAGGGCATTCGCCATGACGGGGTTGGCCAAAGCGAAGTGATTGAGGGCGCCCGCGATTCGATAGTCGACGACGCGATCGAGGAATTCGGCGAAGCGGCAGTGCACGCCGGACTGCGCGACGCGCTACTGTTCCATCTGGACGAGCGGTGGGTCGAGCACTTGGAATTCCTGAACGATCTTCGCGAAGGCATCCACTTGCGCAGCTTGGCCCGGGAAAAGCCGCACGAGGCGTTCAACATCGAGTCCATCAAGGCGTTTGAAACGTTTTGGCCCGATGTCCTCTCCTCGACGATCGACACCGTGAACAACGCGGAATTCAACGAGAACGGCATCGACCTGGTCGGACACGGGATGCGGCGGCCGAGTTCGACGTGGACCTATCTGACCACCGAGTCGGTGTCGAGCTCGGACATCGAATCGTTCGTCCGACGGCTCGGCAAGAAGGGCTGAGCGGGACTACTCCAGGGCCTGGCCGACGACCCCGCGTCGCACGACGTCGATTGCTTTTCCGGCGGTGCGGCGCAAGGCCGGGTCGCCGACGCCTCGCAGCTGATCGAGCAGATCGAGAACCTGTTTGGCCCACCGGACGAAATCGCCGGCCGCCAGATCGCCGCCGGTGAGGACGGCGTCCAGTGACTTACCCGACGCCCACTTGTACATCGGCCAAATGATCCCCTGATCGGGCTCGGCCGTGCGCTCGACCCGAAAATCGGACTCGACGGCTTCGAGGGCGGCCCAGGTACCCAGCAGGCCGTCGACGGCCGAGCTCAGGCGCCGGGTCGGGAACCGTGTCAGCATTCCGGACTCCTCGCGGCGGGCCGAATAGACAAGCGTCGACGCCAAGGCGGCGACCTCCGCCGGTTCGAGATCCTTCCAAAGTCCCGCGCGCAGCGATTCGGCTGTGAGAAGGTCCCGCTCGCCGTAGATCCGGCACAACGCGTCAGCGTGCCCCGGCAGGTAGCCCAGACGTTCCAGCACCCCGCACACCCGGTCGAAGACCTTGGCGATCGAATTGGTCCGCCCCTCGATCTGGCGTACCAGCGCATCCGTTTCCCGACGCAACTTCCACCAGCGCTCAGCCCATCGAGCATGGGTCTCGCGTTCGGAACAGCCATGGCAGGGATGAGAGGCGATCCGCCGGCGCAGCGCTTCGATGGCCTCGTCGTCGGCGGACGACCGCGGCGGCGTCCGTCGACGGTTTCGAAGATCGTGCGGCGTGCGCCGACCTTCACGGAGCGCGCTGCGCAACGATGAAGCCAGATCGCGCCGTGATTTCGGGCTGCGGACGTCGAAATGTTTGGAAACCTTGATTCGGCCGACGGGCTCGACCGGATCGACGGCATCCGTCTCGCGGACGACCCGCAGCTGACCGTCGAGCGTCAACACCGTGGGCATTTGCGCATTGCCGCGCTTACTCACGTGCCCGGGCAGGACGACTACCGAGGGGCCGGCTCTCCGGCCCGTGCCGATGTCGATGATGTCACCGGGCAACAGGTCGAGCAGTGACCGGCGCAGCCGGTGCTTCATGCCGCTGGCGGCCCCCGAGGACGCGCGCTTTTCCAGGTCCGTCAGCTCACGTCGGAGAGCTGCGTACTCGGCGAAGTCGCCGTGGTCGCACTGCTGCGCCCTCGCGTAGCCGTCGAGGGCGCTCTCGTTCTCGCGCACCTTCCGCGCCAGGCCCACGACTCCCTTGTCGGCCTGGAACTGGGCGAACGACGTTTCCAGGATTCCGCGTGCCGCCTCACGGCCCACCTGGGTGACGAGATTGGCGGACATGTTGTAAGTCGGTCGGAAACTCGACCGCAGATAGTAGCTGCGTGCCGAGGCGAGCCCCGCCACGCTCTTCGGGTTCATTCCCGGGCCCCACAGGACGACCGCGTGTCCCTCGACGTCGATGCCCCGGCGTCCGGCGCGCCCGGTCAACTGCGTGAACTCCCCCGGCGTGATGTCGGTATGCGTCTGCCCGTTGAATTTCGAAAGTTTTTCCAATACGACGGTGCGCGCGGGCATGTTGATGCCCAGCGACAGAGTCTCGGTGGCGAACACGGCACGCACCAGCCCGGCGACGAACAGCTCTTCGACGAGCTGTTTGAACGTCGGCAGCATACCGGCGTGGTGCGGGGCCAACCCGGACAGCAGACCGGCCCGGAAGTCGTGGAACCCGAGAACGTCGAGGTCTTCGGCCGGCAGCTCCGCGCACCGCTCGTCAATGGTGTCTTTGATGACGCGTTGCTCCTCCGGCGTCGTCAATGTCACGTGCGCCCGCAAGCATTGCTGAACCGCCGCGTCGCAGCCGGTGCGCGAAAAAATGAACGTAATGGCGGGCAACAGCGCCTCGGAGTCCAGTCGCTTGATGACCGCTGAGCGGCTGGGACGGCGCGTGCGGCCCTGATCGCCGCGCCGCAGGTCATATCGCTCGCGGCGGCTGCGGCGGTGCCCCGGCTGCTGCCTGGGTCTGGTCTCCACGGAAGCCAGCTGCTTCAACTGCGGGTTGACCGAGCCGTCGACAAAGAGATCGTACAGGCGGCTACCGGCCATGACGTGCTGAAACAGCGGCACCGGACGGGCTTCGGTGACGATGACGTCGGTCTCCCCCCGGACCTCGCCCAGCCAGTCGCCGAATTCCTCGGCATTGGACACTGTCGCCGACAACGAGACGGTCTGCACGGACGGCGGCAGGTGGATGATCACTTCTTCCCACACGGGCCCGCGGAATTTATCCGCCAGATAGTGCACCTCGTCGAGGACGACGAAGCCCAGTCCGGACAAGGTGGCCGACGACGCGTACAGTATATTACGCAGCACTTCGGTCGTCATGACGACAATGGGGGCTTCGCCGTTCACGCTCACGTCACCGGTCAGCAGGCCCACGCGGTCGCTGCCGTAGGCGGCGCACAGTTCGCCGTATTTTTGGTTGCTGAGCGCCTTGATGGGAGTCGTGTAAAACGCTTTCCGGCCCGATCCGATCGCCAGGTGGACCGCGAACTCGGCAACGACCGTCTTTCCGGCACCGGTGGGCGCGGCGACGAGTACCGACTTGCCGGCTTCGAGGGACCGGCATGCGTCGATTTGAAAATCGTCCGGTTCAAAGCCGAGCGACCGGCTGAATTTCC
Organism: Spelaeicoccus albus; assembly: GCF_013409065.1. Lineage (NCBI taxonomy): Bacteria > Bacillati > Actinomycetota > Actinomycetes > Micrococcales > Brevibacteriaceae > Spelaeicoccus > Spelaeicoccus albus. The sequence continues at coordinate 2,908,543 of NZ_JACBZP010000001.1, forward strand.
CGAACTCCGGTTGCCGTGCGCGGGCCGCCTTCCGTGCGGCGGCGTAGCGCTCCGCGGGAGAACTCATGACTTCAGCCTAGCTGTGGGTCACTCCCGTTTTGCATCCGGATCGTTTCGGCCGGCGTCCGCATCGTCGGCGTCGTACTCGTCAAGATCGTCGTCCGCATCCGGATCGACCCAGGTGCCCTCGGCGATGGCCTTGCGCTTGCGGCGTCTGTCGTTCGCCGCGCAGATCACCCAGGCGATGACGAACAAGACGAGCATGGGGACGGCCAGGAAGAACATGGACACGGCGTCCGGCGTCGGCGTCGCGATGGCCGAGAACAGCAGCGTGAGAATGATGATGATGCGCCAGCCCTTGACGAGCGTCTTCGCGCTGAGGATTCCCACCATGTTCAACGCCACGACAATGACCGGGATGACGAAGGCGATGCCGAACATCAGCACAATCATCATGACGAAGCTCAGGTAGTCCTGAGCGTTGATGATATTGCTGGCGCCCTTCGGGGTGAAGCTCGTCAGGCCCTTGACGGCGTTCGGCAGGGCAAAGAAGGAAGCGACGGAACCCAGCAGGAACAGCGGGATGGCCGCCCCCATGAAGCCGAGCGTGTATCCGCGTTCTTTTTTTGTCAGGCCCGGGGTGACGAACGCCCAGATCTCGTAGATCCACACCGGCGACGACACGATGGCGCCGATGAACAGCGACACCTTCAACTTCATGTCGAAGGCGGCGCCAACGCTTTGGAAGTTGACGTCGGCCGTGTTTCCGCGTGCGGCGGCGACTTCTTGGATGGGTTGCTGAAGTATGTAGAAGACCGGATCGTAGAGAAACCAACCGGCAACTGCCCCGAGGACGACGCCTATCGCGGCGATAATCAGACGGTTCCGCAGCTCGATGATGTGCGCTTTGAGGGGCATCCGCCCGTCGGCATTACGACCGCGGCGCGTCACAGTTCGCGCCACCGCCGGTTAACTGTCCGTGTGGCGAGTTGACGAGGTACTGCCGGAGGACTTCTGGTCCTTGTCGACGATGTTTCCTTCGATGGGCCGTTGCGGCTCCCCCGACTCGGTATCGGAGTCGGACTCGTTGTCGTCATCGTCGCGAAGGCTCTTGACCTCGCTCTTGAAGATCTTCATCGACTTACCGAGATTCTTGGCAAGTCCGGGAAGCTTCGGCGCAGCGAAGATCAACACGATGATGAAGATCACGATGAGGATCTGTGGTCCGTCGAACAGTCTGCCCATGGTGTTGTTCTCCTTTAAACGTTAGCTTTCATTGTACGCCATATGGACGTCGACATCACCCGAGCTCCCGGTAACGGTTCAGAGCCGAGCGGGCCGCTTCGACGGCGCCGTCCTGGATTTCCGCCGGTTCGATGACCGTTGCCGCTCCCCCGAGGCGCGGCAGCAGCCGGCGGAGCCATCCCGTGTCGGCAGTGCGCAATACGATGCGACGTCTGCCGTTGCCCAAATCGACGTCCTCGTCCGTCGGATAGTATTCGGCAATCCAGCCGGCTTCCGGCTCAAGTTCCATCGTCACTGCCGTGTCGGTCGAAGCCGGCACGAAAATGCCGGTGCTCAAGTCCTTCGGCTCGGCCCGTTCCGGGGGTGTCCCATCGATGTCGAGAAGCTCTGCCGCCGTGATCCGGTCGGTGCGGAACAGCCGCACATCGGCTGCGCGATGACACCAGCCCTCGAAATACCAGTGGCCGTCCGTCGACGTGAGAGTCATCGGGTCGACGTCCCGTTCGGTGACCTCGTCGCGTGCCGGCACCAGGTATGAGATGTGCACGCGCCGGGTCGCGCCCAGCGCCCGCTGCAGCGTGGCAAGGACGTCGGCACTGCCGGCCTCGGCAGCGTCCACGCCAATTGTCCGAGCTGCCGACAGCCCGCCGGTCGCCTCGACTAGTTTGGCAAGGGCGCTGTCCACGGCGTCCTTGCCGGCCAGGCCGGGCACGTCGGCGAGCATGCGCAGGCCCACGATAAGCGTGAGCGCCTCGTCCATCGACAATCGCACGGGTTTGGAAAGCTCGTCGGCGTTGCCGAGGTAAACGTGGCCGGATTCCCAATCGGCCTCGATCAGGTCATCGGGCATGTGCCCGGGTGTGCCGCAAAGGAACAGCAGCTGCAGGTCGTCAACGAGTTCGTCTTCGGTGATGTCGAACCGGGCCGCGGCATCGGACAGCCCGATGCCCTGATGGTCGAGCAGATACGGCACCATGGCCAGCAGCCTGGACAAATGATCGGTCGCGGGCAGAGTCATCGGGCTCCCTCCTCGCTTCCGGCGACAAATGCTTCGAGCCGTTCGATCACTGCTCGGCGGAGTTCGGGCGGCGACAGCACGACGACGTCCGGTCCGTAGCCGGCCAGTTCGGCCGCGAACGAGCCGAGGTCGGTGAAGTCGATGTCGATCTGGTCGGCGTCGAACGGGTGATCTCCGCAGGCCCGCATGCGCAAGGACTGTCCGGTGCCGGCGGCAAGGCCGAGCCGGGCAGGATAGGTGGGGGCCGGATCGTTCGAGAGCACCCGGCGAGCATCGAAGTCGTCGGGGATCTCGTACGCGCCCGAACGTCCGACGGCCTTCACCGTTCCGGTGATGCGTGAGAGGCGAAAGACGCGCGGAGCATCCCGGTCGGTGTCGTGGCCGCTGACGTACCAACGGCCGTGCCACGTCAACAGTCCCCAGGGTTGGAGGTGGCGCTCGGCCGTGTCGCCGCCGGGCTTGCGGTAGCTGAACGTCACGGAGCGTCGATGTCCGACGGCGCGATACAGCGGCGCGAACGCCGGCTCGACGGTGCGCACCCGCGGCTCGACGCCAATCAGCGATTCGCTGTCCGGCTCGACGCCGACGGCACGAAGCTTGGTCAAGGCACGCGCTGCGGGCCCGGCTAGCGAGGCCTGCTGCCAGGTCCGGGACGCGATGCCCAGCACGGTTGCCTCTGCGGCAGTGAAGTCGAGCACCGGCAGCTGGTAGGCCTCGCGGTCGATCTTGTAACCGGTGGTCGTCGTGTCGTCGTCGAACAACGTCTCATTGGTGCCGGTGACGACCGGAATGCCGAGTTCGCGCAGCTCGTCCTTGTCGCGTTCGAACATGCGCTCGAACGCCTCAACGGATTTGGCGTTGGCATACGGTTCGATGGCTTGTCGGATTTGGCTCTTCGTCAACCACGTTCGGGTCCACAGCAAGGCGATCACCAGGTTCAGCAGTCGCTCGGTGCGTCCGACGGGCGTGGAACTGGTAGGCACAGTGCAAATCTACCTGAGATCGCGCCGGCGAGTGGTGAACCTGCCGCGCGCCGGGTAGCGTTTCGAAGGTGATTCATTGGCGTAGGGCGCGCGTAGCGTCGATCCTGTCCGACCGGCCGGGAGTGCGTGAACTCACCGTCACGCCGTCGACGTCGCTCCCGGGAGCGACGACCAGCGACGTCCGGGCCGTGGCGTACACGGACCTCGTGGGGACGCCGGAACGCGGCGACGACGTGCTGGTGAACGTGTCGGCGCTGGCCCGAGGTCTCGGCACGGGCGGGTTTGCGCTGGTGGTGGCGTTGCCGGACCGGCTCCCGGCCGATCCGCCGGACGGGCCCGGACACCTCGTCAAGGCCCGGTACACGCCGATGCAGACCATGGTGCTGGGCGTGGACGATCAGGAATCGCCGCATCATGACGCGTTGGCGGCGGCGGACTCGCTGGACGGGATGCCGGTCGTGGTGGCCGATCTGCACTCGGCGCTGCCGGCGATAGTGGCGGGGATCCGGCTTGTCGATCCGTCGCTGGTGGTGGCGTACGTGATGACTGACGGCGGCGCGTTGCCCGCCCGGTTCTCCGCCACGGCTGCCGGCCTGACCGAGTCCGGCTGGATCGCCGGGACCGTCAGCGTGGGGCAGAGCTTTGGCGGCGATATTGAGGCGGTCAGCCTGCACACGGGACTGCTTGCCGCCAAAAGCGTGCTCCGGGCCGATATCGCTATTGTGGCGCAGGGCCCGGGCAACCTGGGCACCGGGACGAAATGGGGGTTCTCCGGCGTGTCGGCCGGCGAAGCCGTCAATGCGGCGTCCGTTTTGCACGGGCGTCCCATCGGTTCGCTGCGCGTCTCCGAGGCCGATGAGAGGCACCGACATTTCGGCGTCTCGCACCATTCGCTCACCGCCTACGGGCAGGTGGCCCTGGCGCCCGCCGAGATCGCGGTGCCGGAGCTGCCGGGGAAATTCGGTGCGGACGTGCGCAGGCAAGCGGCCGCGCTCGGAGCGCCGCGCGGCCGGCACGTTCTCGTCAACGTGCCGGCGGACGGCCTGGACGACGCATTGGCCGGCTGCCCGGTTCCTTTGAGAACCATGGGCAGGGGCCCGGGCGACGACCGGGCGGCCTTCGTCAGCGCGGCGGCTGCGGGACGGTACGCGGCTAACGCACGCCCATGAGGTCGACGACGAAGATGAGAGATTCGCCGGGGGCGATGGCTCCTGCCGCGCCGGCGTCGCCGTAGGCCAGCTTGGCCGGGATGGTGAGACGACGACGTCCGCCGACTTTCATGCCGGCGATGCCTTGATCCCATCCGGCGATGACCTGTCCGACGCCCAGCTGGAACTCGAGCGGGCTGCCGCGGTTCCACGAAGCATCGAATTCCTCGCCCGTGGAAAAAGCCACGCCGACGTAGTGAGCGCTGACGACACTTCCCGCCTTCGCCTCGGCACCGTCGCCGACTACCTCATCGACGACCTCGAGGTCAGCCGGCGGGATCTCGCCGGGAAATTCGATTTGCGGCTTGCTCCGATTAGCGCTCATGGGTGTCCTTGTCTGTTGTTCGGGCGCGTTCCGGACGGGTCACGCGCGATTTACGAGTCGGCCGACAGGATATCGACGACGAAGACCAGCGTCGAGCCGCCGGGGATCCCGTTGTTGTCGTCCTTGCCGTACCCCATCGACGGCGGCACCACGAGCAAGACCTGGCTGCCGACCGTTTGACCGACAAGCCCCTTGTTCCAGCCCTTGATGACTCGCGCCTGGCCAATGTTCTGCACCGTGTACGTGCTGGGCGACTTTCCCCAGCTGCTGTCGAACTCCTTGCCGTTCTTCCACAGCACGCCCGTGTATTTCACGGTGAGGTTGTCGCCGGCCTTGACGACCTTGCCCTTGCCCTTGATGAGCGGCTGGACGGTGAGCTTCGTCGGCGCCTTCGACTTCGGCACCGAGATCGACGGCTTGCCGTCCTTGGCCAGCTTGACCTTCGGCAACCCCTTCTTGGGCGGCACCGACGTGCCCTTGGCCCGAGTCGGGATGGTTTTCGCTCCGGTGACGTCGATGACGTAGACGAGCGTCTGCTGCGGCTGTCCTTGCTGCGCCGATGCGTTGAGCAGCAACAGGATGCGGCTGCCGATGTTCGCGCCCTTGACGGCCTTGAACAGGGCCGGGCTGATTTGCTTCGAGTCCATCGGGAACTGCGCGGACTTCTTCAGACCGTAGTTGGATTGAAGAGTCTTGCCGGTATTGCCGCTGACCATCGTCATATTGGCGCTGACCAGCTGGCCCTTCTTCACCGGTTTGCCCTTGCCGCGGTGCACGATTTTTGACGAGTCTTTCGCCACGAGCGGCGCCTTGAAGTCGACGGTCGGTTCTTTACCGGATTTGCCGGCAACCGTGATGTCGCCTATTCCATGAGACTTCGCGTCCTTGGCCGAGACCGCCGAACTGCCGGTGGACGGCGATGGGGACGACGAGGCATCGTCGTTCCCGTTGCTGCAACCGGACACGACGAGCACTGCCGCCAGCAAACCTGCAATGACACTTCGACGCACTTGATCAACCTTCAATGTGTAAAAATTATGGGGGCGCACGTGGCGGTGTCAGAGTAGCGCGGCAAGCTGGCAATTTCCTAACCGTGGCGAGTGCCGGACGGATCTACATGCTCTCGATGAGACGTTCGACCCGGACGTCGACGCTTTGAAACGGATCCTTGCACAAGACCGTCCGCTGCGCTTGGTCGTTGAGCTTCAAATGTACCCAGTCGACAGTGAAATCGCGGCGGTGCTCTTGAGCAGCGCGCACAAAGTCCCCGCGGAGCCTGGCCCGGGTGGTCTGCGGCGGCAGAGCCGTCGCCTCGAACGTCTCGACGTCGGTGCAGATCCGTTCGACGAGGCCGCGGTCCGCCAACAGGTTGTACAGGCCGCGATCGCGGGAAATGTCATGGTAGGCCAGATCCACTCGGGCAACGCGCACGTCGTCCAGCCTTAGATCGTGTTTGGCGCGGTACCGGTCGATCACGCGTTTCTTGATGGCCCAGTCGATCTCGCGGTCGATCAGCGTATGGTCGCCGCGTCGGATGGCCAGCAGGGTGCGCTGCCACAGGTCGAGTACCTGCTTGGTGCGTTCGGGCGAGCCCAGGCTCGTCGGGTTCTCGGCCGCGAACGCCTCGGCTTTGGCGTAGAACTCCTCTTGCATATCGAGGGCCGATGCACGCCGACCGTTGGCCAGCGTGACGAGTTTGGACGCCGTGAGGTCGTGGCTGATGTCGCGGATGGAGCGGATCGGGTTCTCCAGGCTGGAGTCGCGCAGCGGAACCCCGGCTTCGATCATGTCAAGCACGAGTGCCGTCGAGCCGACCTTGAGCAAGGTGGTCGTCTCGGACATGTTCGAGTCGCCCACTATCACGTGCAAGCGCCGATACAGCTCGGCGTCTGCGTGCGGCTCGTCGCGGGTGTTGATGATGGGTCGCGACCGGGTGGTCGCCGAGGACACGCCTTCCCATACGTGATCGGCGCGCTGCGACAAACAGTATTCGGCGCCCTTGGGCGTGCTGAGCACCTTGCCGGCGCCCACCATGATCTGCCGGGTGACGAGGAACGGCAAGAGCACGTCGGCCAGCCGCGCGAATTCGCCGCGCCGGGTGATCAGATAGTTCTCGTGGCACCCGTACGAGTTGCCGGCCGAATCGGTGTTGTTCTTGAACAGGTACGCCTGACCGGAAAAGCCTTCGTCGGCCACTCGTTCCTGGGCGTCGGCCAGGAGGCCCTCCAAGATCCGCTCCCCCGCCCTGTCGTGGATGACGAGCTGGCGCACGTCGTCGCATTCGGCGGTCGCGTACTCGGGATGGGAACCGACGTCGAGGTAGAGCCGCGACCCGTTCCGCAAGAACACGTTCGACGAGCGTCCCCAGGCCACCACCTTGCGGAAGAGATATCGCGCCACTTCCTCCGCGCTGAGTTGTCGCTCGCCGTCGGCCGAATAGGCGACCCCGTATTCGGTCTCAATGCCGAAGATCCGTTTTTTCACGCGTTCTGCGCCCCGGAATCGGGCTCGGCGGCGACTATCCGGGCCACCTCGGCCGCGCCGATACGCCGGAACGTGCGCCTCCGGGCGCCGCGTTCCATCACCGCGACTTCGAGCGCGTCGGCCTCCGGGACGGCGTCCGCAGCCCCCTTGCCGAGCGCCGCGACGCCGGTGCGGATCGCCTCGGACAGGTCGGCTTCCGGCCGCCACCGCTCCTTCAAGGCGGCATTGATCTGTTCGGACTGGCCGCCCATGGCCACGAAGTGCCGTTCATCGACGACCGAGCCGTCGTACGTCAGCCGGTAGATCTGGTCGTTTCCGGTGTTGGACCCGAGTTCACCCACGACGATCTCCACCTCGTAGGGCTTCTGCTCGGTGGTGAATACGGCACCGAGGGTCTGCGCGTATGCGTTCGCCAGGCCGCGTGCGCTGACGTCCGACCGGTCGTAGGAATACCCGCGCAGATCGGCGTAACGCACGCCTGCTTGCCGGAGGATTTCGAACTCGTTGTATTTGCCGACGGCGGCAAAGCCGATCCGGTCGTAGATCTCGGCCACCTTGTGGAGGGCGTTCGACGGATTCTCGGCAATGAACGCCAAACCGTCCAGATAGCTCAAGACGACTACCGACCGACCACGGGCAATGCCCTTGCGCGCATAGTCGGCGCGATCCTTCATGAGCTGTTCCGGCGAGACGTAGAACGGCATGGACATGTCTCAGGCCTCCCCTGCTTCGTCGGTGCGGCGGGCGATGACAGCGCGCGACATGGCGCCGAGCTCGTCGGCCGGCGGTGAAGTGACGCCGTCGTCGGTGATCACGCACACCGTCGGCCACAGTGAACGCGTCACGTCCGGCCCGCCGGTTGCGCTGTCGTCGTCGGCGGCGTCGTAGAGCGCTTCGATAGCGACCGCCGTGGCGGCCTCCGACGACAAGCCCGGCTTCCACAGTTTCTTCAGCGCGCCGCGGGCGAACACCGACCCCGAACCGATTGTGTGATGGTCGAATTCCTCGTAGCGCCCGCCCGTGACGTCGAACGAGAAGATCCGGCCCATTCCGGCGTCGTGGTCGTAGCCGGCGAACAGCGGCACGACCGCCAAGCCCTGCATCGCCAGCCCCAGGTTCGTCCGGATCATCCCGGCCAGCCGGTTCGCCTTGCCCTCGAGGCTGAGGAGCGCGCCCTCGATCTTTTCGTAGTGTTCGAGCTCGACCTGGTAAAGCCGTACCAACTCGATCGCCAAGCCCGCGCTGCCGGCAATGCCGACCGCCGAATAGTGGTCGGTCGGGAACACCTTGTCGACATGCCGGCTCGCAATCAGATTGCCCATGGTGGCCCGTCTGTCCCCGGCGATCAGGACGCCGCCGGAAAACGTCAGCGCCACGATCGTGGTTCCGTGCGGGCTGTCCGGCACGTCGCCGCCCGGCAGGGAACGCTTCGCCGGGAGCAGATCGGGAGCCGTGGCGGCGAGGAATTCCTGGAACGACGACGTGCCGACGTTCATATATGCGTCATTCAGTCCGCGCTCCGCGCTCACTTACTCACCGCCCTTTTGCACGAAGCTGCGCACGAAGGTCTCCGCATTGGATTCCAGCACGTCATCGATCTCGTCCAGCAGGTCGTCCACGCCTTCCGTATCGGCCTGGGCCGATGGTGCGGGCGGAGCCTCCGGGGGCTCTTCCGGCTCGTTCTCGCGGCGTTTCGGATTGATTTGCTCTTGGCCAGCCATGGTCGATCCTTTCGTTCGATCACCGTGTACTCCGGTTCAACGTCCGTATCCCCGATCCTATGCCGGGGCACCGTCAATCCGCGCCGAGCGCACTGACGAGTTCCTCCGCGGACGGGTCGTCGTCGAACAATCCGCCCACGTGATCACGGGTTCCGCGCAACGGTTCGAGCATCGGCACTCGTTGCAAAGTCCGATGGGTGGCAAGGTCGAACACCACCGAATCCCAGCTGGCGGCGGCGATCGAGCTGCCGTACCGGCTGATGCACTGCCCGCGAAAGTAGGCGCGCGTGTCTTCGGGGGCATTGTCGACGGCGTACGCTATCGCCTCGTCCGACCACAGGCGGCGGAATTTGCCGCGCGCCTGCATCTTGGCGAACAATCCCTTTTCCGGCCGGACGTCGGAGAACTGCAAGTCGATCAGCGCCAGCTTCGGGGCCGCCCAACTCAACTGCTCACGTTGGCGGAAGCCGTCCAACAGCGTGTACTTGGCGACCCAGTCGAGCACGTCGCCGCATTGAAGCGGATCGGCCGCGAGCCGCGTCAGGATCGTCTCCCATTCGGTCAACACGTCCCGGGTGTCGTCGTCATCGATGGCTCCGGTCTCGGCCGCGTACTTTTGTGCGGCCTCCAGATAACGCTTCTGCAATTCGATTGCCGTGTACGACTTGCCGTCGGAGCACGGCACGCGGACCGTGCAGGTCGGATCGCGGCTGATCGTGTAGAGCGCTTCCAGTGAATGATTCAGCTCGATGTCCGGCGCCCTGTCGTTTTCAATCAGTTCGAGAACGAGCGACGTGGTGCCCATCTTCAAATAGGTGGCGATTTGCGACTGCGTGGCGTCACCCAGGATGATGTGCAGCCGCCGGTATTTGTCGGCAAGTGCGTGCGGCTCGTCGCGCGTATTGACGAGCGGACGCTTCAACGTCGTTTCCAGGCCGACCTCGGTTTCAAAGTAGTCGGCCCGCTGGCTGATTTGAAAGCCCTCGGTTTCGGCCCGCTGGCCCAAACCGACCCGGCCCGCGCCGGTGAAGACCTGCCGAGTGACGAAGAATGGAATGAGGCCGGCGACTATTCGACCGAACGGTGTGGACCGCGGCATCAAGTAGTTCTCGTGCGTTCCGTACGACGATCCCTTGTTGTCGATATTGTTCTTATACAGGTTGACGGGGCCGCCGCGCGGCTCACCGGCCAGCTGACGGCTCGCGGCCAGCATGACCTGCTCCCCGGCCTTGTCCCAGCGGACGGCGTCCTTCGGATTCGTCACCTCCGGCGACGAATATTCGGGATGCGCATGATCGACGTACAAACGCGCACCATTGGGCAGGACGACGTTCACCAGGTTCGGCTCGTCGATGATGCCTTCATCGGTCAGCTGGCTGGGGTCGGCGTCCGCGCGCGGCATCGAGAACCCGCGCGCATCCTGCAACGGCGTCTCGTCGGCGAAATCCCACTGCGATCCGGCCGACCGCAGGCCTCGCGGCGCAGCATAGCCGTGCACGACGCGGGCGGACATCAGCATCGGGTTGGCACCGGGGTCACCGGGCGCGCTGACACCGTACTCCGTCTCGATTCCCATGACACGACGAACGCTCATGACACCAGCCTACGTGGCCTCACGATGCGGTGATCGGGCCCGTCGCTGAGGCGCCGTTTAGAGTGGGAGGGTGCACTCCAAATCTCTCGTCGCGACTGCCGCGGTCCTCGACGTCGTCCTCACCCTCGCGTTCGTCGTCATCGGTCGCAGCTCGCACGCCGAAGGCATCACGCTTGCCGGGACGATGACGACCTGGTGGCCGTTCCTGGCGGGTCTCGCGGTCGGCTGGATCGGCACCGCTGCCTGGCTGCGCCCAATGTCGATCGTGCGCTCCGGTATCGGAATTTGGCTGATCACCGTCGGCATCGGCATGGCCCTGCGAGTCGTCAGCGGGCAAGGTACCGCCGTCAGCTTCATTGTGGTGGCGCTTGTCGCCGTCGGCGTGCTGCTGCTCGGCTGGCGGGCGGCGGCCATCCCAATCCTCCGCCGTTCTCGCCGCAAAACGCCCCGCGGCGTATAGCCCGCCCCGTCATAACCGGGCGTTTTGTACGGCGCGGGGCGTTTTGCGGTACCGGTTACAGGTATTGGCCGGTGTTGTTCAGGGTATCGATCGATTTGCCCGTCACGGTGCCTTCCTTGCTCTGGATGATGGTGCGGATGTACACGATCCGCTCACCCTTCTTGCCGGAGATCTTCGCCCAATCGTCCGGGTTCGTCGTATTGGGCAGATCTTCGTGCTCGCGGAACTCGTCGACGCATGCGGCCAACAGGTGATCCACTCGCAGTCCTCGGGTTCCGCTGCCCAGGAAGTCCTTGATGGCAGCCTTCTTGGCCCGGTCGACGATATTTTGGATCATGGCACCGGACGCGAAGTCCTTGAAGTAGAGTATCTCCTTGTCGCCGTTGGCGTAGGTGACCTCGAGGAACTCGTTCGACTCGTCGTCCGCGTACATCCGTTCGACGGTGCGCTGAATCATATTGGCCACGGTCCGAGCGGCATCGCCTCCGTGTTCGGCGAGATCGTCCGGATGCAGCGGAAGGTCGGGCGTCAAGTATTTGCCGAAGATGTCGATCGCCGCATCGGCGTCCGGCCGCTCGATCTTGATCTTCACGTCCAGCCGGCCGGGGCGCAGAATTGCCGGATCGATCATGTCCTCACGGTTCGACGCGCCGATCACTATTACGTTGTCGAGGCGTTCCACTCCATCGATCTCGCTGAGCAGTTGCGGCACGATAGTGGTTTCGACGTCCGACGACACACCCGTGCCGCGGGTACGGAACAGCGAATCCATCTCGTCGAAGAACACCACCACCGGCGACCCTTCCGATGCCTTTTCGCGCGCTCGGGCAAAGATCAGCCGGATATGCCGTTCCGTTTCGCCCACGTACTTGTCGAGAAGTTCCGGGCCCTTGATGTTCAAGAAATAGCTCTTTGCCTCGGTGCGGCGCTCGGACTCCGTTCCGCGCAGTTCGCCGACGCGTTTGGAAAGCGCGTTGGCAACTGCCTTGGCGATCAGTGTTTTGCCGCAGCCGGGCGGGCCGTACAGCAGGATCCCCTTCGGGGCGCGCAAATTGTGCTCGCGGTAAAGATCCGAGTGCAGGAAAGGCAGCTCGACGGCGTCCTGAATCTGCTCGATCTGCGCGTTGAGGCCGCCCACGTCGCGGTACCCGATGTCGGGAACCTCCTCGAGCACGAGGTTTTGCACCTCGGCGCGGGGAATTTTCTCGTATCCGAGGCCCGATCGCGTGTCCACCGTCAACGCGTCGCCCACACGCACCGAGCCGTTCCTCAGTTCGCCCGACAGCGTGACGACGCGCTCATCGTCCGCATGCCCGATCACGAGCGCGCGATCGTCGCCCAAGAACTCCTTGACCGAATAGAGCTCGCCGGTCCGCTCAAAATCGCAGACAGCCACTATGACGAGCGACTCGTTCAACGTCACTTCGCGCCCGACCACAAGATCGTCCGGGTTGATGTCGGCCGACACCGACACGCGCATTTTGCGGCCGGCCTGCAACACGTCGACGAGCACGCTGTCGCCGCCGGTCGTCACGGCAAGCACCGTGCCGAAGCTGTTCGGCGGCTGCGCGAGCTGCTCGGCTTCGGCCTTCAACCGCACGAGTTCTTCGCGGGCGTTCGACAGCGTTTCGACAAGTCGGGTGTTCCGAAGCGATACATCGTGCAAATCGCGACGCAGGCCCATCACCTCGGCGCGAAGCTCTCGATCCGCCGCAGGGTCACGTTCCGGATGTGTGTTCTCGGTCATCACGCCTCCCAGTGCAACGACGGTCCAGTGGAGCTGACCACTACTTACGACTCTAGGTCACATCAGCCGTCGGTATCTCGTAGCACGCGGCGGATCTTCTTATCTGAGACGGGGCGCACGCCCAACGAGTCGTCCGTGAAGTCCTTGCCCTCGGTCCAGGCGGCTTTGTCCTCGTCCGTGGCCTCGGTGCCTTGCGGACGGCGGCGGCGTTTGGGCGGCACCGCGCCGTCGGCCAGCCGACGGGCCGAGATCAAGAAACCGGTATGTCCGATCATCCGATGCTCCGGCCGCACTGCCAAACCGTCCAGGTGCCAGCCGCGAACCATTGATTCCCAGGCGTCCGGCTCCGTAAAGCGTCCATCGGCCCGCAGCGCTTCGGCCGTGCGGGACAGTTGGGTGGCGGTTGCCACGTATCCGATGAGCACTCCGCCCGGCGCCAAGGCATGGGCGACGGCGTCCAGGCATTCCCACGGCGCGAGCATGTCGAGCACGACGCGGTCGATACTGCCGGCCGGTTCGGCGTCGGGAAGCGTCTCGGCCAGGTCGCCGACCGACACGGTCCAAGCCGGATGATCGCAGCCGAAGAACTCGCGTGCATTGCCCTGGGCGATCTGCGCGAACTCTCGTCTGCGTTCGAACGAGTGCAGGTACCCGTCGTCCCCGACTGCCCGGAGCAACGACATGGACAACGCTCCCGAGCCGACACCGGCCTCGACGACGCGGGCCCCCGGGAAAATATCGGCCATCTGGACGACTTGGCCGGCGTCCTTGGGGTAGACCACGGCGGCTCCGCGGGGCATGGACAGCACGTAGTCGGACAGCAGCGGGCGCAGAGCCAGGTACTCGGTGGTGCCGGTGCCGCTGATGACGGACCCCTCGGGTGCCCCGATCAAATCGTCGTGCTCGAAATGGCCGCGATGCGTGTGGAAGGTCTTGCCGGCGACGAGGGTGATGGTGTTCATCCTGCCCTTGGCGTCGGTCAACTGTACGCGGTCGCCGGCGCGGAACGGGCCGCGCCAGCGCTGCGAACCGGTCGGGGCGGCCTGGTCCGACGATTCCGGCCGGCCGGACGGATCGGGCTGCGTCACTGACGCACCTCGCGTTTGTCCTGCCCCCACATCGTGTGGAACGTGCCCTCGGCGTCCTCACGCTGATAGGTGTGGGCGCCGAAGAGGTCGCGCAGACCCTGCGTGAGCGCCGCCGGCAGCCGGTCGCGGCGGAGCGCGTCGTAGTACGCGAGCGAAGCCGAGAACGCAGGCACCGGCACGCCGGACTGAACGGCGGCGGCCACGACACGCCGCCAGGCCGGCGCAGCCTTGGCTATGGCATCGGCGAACTCGGGGGCGAACAAGAGGTTTGCCGGGCGCTGATCACGGTAGGCTCGCCGAATGACGTCGAGCAGATCGGCGCGAATGATGCACCCGCCGCGCCACAACGAGGCGATTTCCGACAGATTGAGATCCCAACCGTATTCGTCGGCGCCGCGCACGATGATGTCGAACCCTTGCGCATAGCTGACGAGTTTCGACGCATAGAGCGCTTGCCGGACGTCGTCGACGAACGACTCGTCCGCTTCGCCGGCCGGTTCGGGCCCGGACAGCACGTTCCTCGCCTCTTCACGCTGGTCGCGCTGCGACGACAGGGCGCGGGCGAACACGGACTCGGCGATGCCGCTGGCCGGTGAGCCGAGGTCAAGCGCCGAGGCGACGGTCCAGCGGCCGGTGCCCTTTTGCCCGGCGCTGTCCACGACGACGTCGATGAACGGTTTGCCCGTCGCGGCATCGCGGTGCGCAAGCACTTCGGCCGTGATTTCGATCAGGAACGACGCCAGGTCGCCGGTGTTCCAGTCGGCGAAGATCCCGGACTGTTCTTCCGGCTCGATACCGGCTACGGACCGCAACAAGTCGTGCGCTTCGCCGATCAGCTGCATATCGGCGTATTCGATGCCGTTGTGCACCATCTTCACGAAATGTCCCGCGCCGTCGGTGCCGATCCAGGCACAGCAAGGGTCGTCGCCGACGTGGGCCGAGATCTTTTCAAGCATGGGGCCCAGCGACCGGTACGACTCGGCCGATCCGCCCGGCATGATGGACGGACCGTTCAAGGCGCCTTCTTCACCGCCGGAGACGCCGATGCCGACGAAATGCAGACCCAGTTCGGACAGCGACGCCTCACGGCGTCGGGTGTCGGTATATTGCGAATTGCCGCCGTCGATGACGATGTCGCCGGCTTCCAGCAGCGGAGTGATCTCGTCGATCACCGCATCGACGGGGTCGCCGGCCTTCACCATGATGAGCACGCGGCGCGGACGCTCCAATGCCGCGACGAACTCCTCGAGCGTTTCGGTCGGCACGAAGTCGCCTTCCGAGCCGTGGTCGGCGACCAGCTGGTCCGTGCGTGCCTTGGTGCGGTTATGCAGGGCGACGGTGTAGCCGTTGCGGGCAAAATTCCGGGCCAGATTGGCCCCCATCACGGCGAGTCCGGTGACGCCTATCTGAGCGGTTGTCATGGTGGCTCCTGTTCGGGTGGGTTGGGAACAGCGTACGGGGTGGAGGTCAGCGATCGACGAGTGCGGCGTAAAGATGCTGCACATCGAGGTAGCCGGTGATCACCGCGTCGTGAACGAAGAAGACATGCGCAGTGCCCGGTTGCTGGGACAGTGCCGAGATGATGTCGGGCGTGGAAATTCCGGCGTGCATGACGAGCCAGTGGTCGATGACGTGGCTGCAGCCGGCAATCGGAGTGTCGGCTCGCACGGGCTCGGCGACGGATCGGACGGCCGCCGCGTTCACGAGCGCCCACGGCTTCGACGTTTCGTCGAACACCACTGCCGTGGCGCTTCCGGCGGCCACTCGCGGCTCGAGCGACAACACATCGGCTACTGTCGCTTCGCTCCGAACTGCCACGGCCGGGGCGACCACCCGCTGCAAGTTGAATTTCTCAACCCGCTCGCGCATTTTCGCGCCCTTCAGTTCGGCGTGCGCCGAGGTGAACAGGAAGTAGCCGATCAAACCGGCCCAGAGCACAGTGAAGACCGACGGGCGCGCGCCGCGGACCATCGACGAGCCGAGGATCACGACCACGGCCAGGATCGCGATGACCTGGCCCGCCCAGGCCGCGACGATCGTTGCCTGGTTCCGGCGTTTGGTGGCACCCCAGACGGCCGCCTCGAGTGCTCGACCGCCGTCCAACGGCAAGCCCGGAAGCAGATTGACGACGCCGAGAGCCAGGTTGGCGAAGGTAATGGCGAACAAGAGGAGCCACGTGACCGAGCCGAGAGCAGTGCCGTGCAGGATGAGCCATCCGGCCAGAGCCAGAAACAGATTCGTGAGCGGCCCGACCACGGAGACGACGAGCGAGCGCACGGCAGGCGAGCCGTCGGTCCGTCCCGAATCCGAGGTGAAGTGCGTGTACCCGCCCCACACGTTCAGCTCGATGCCGATGATGTCGTGGCCGTATACCTTGGCGGCGATTGCGTGGGCAAGCTCGTGCAGAAAAACCGATACAAAGAGCAGCACGGCGTACGAGAATGCCACGACTATCGACAGCGGCATCGGCACGCCGTAGCCGGACACCCACGGCGTGAAGATCACGATGATGATGATTGCCGCAATGAACCATGACCAGGACAGCACTACCGGGGCGCCGAGGATCGTACCGAGTCGAAGCCCGCGGTATTGCTGGGCATCCTCGACCGCAGGCGTTTCTGAACTCGGCATGATTCCAGCATATCGGCGGGCGACGACCACCGGACGGTCGGTGGCGCCAGCTACAGTCGGAACATGGTCGAACTTCGTTCGCTGTCGCCGTCCCGCGCCAACGATTTCATGCAATGCCCGCTGCTGTACCGGTTTCGCGTGGTCGACAAACTCCCGGAACCGCCGAGCCTTGCCGCGTTGAAGGGCAGCCTCGTGCACGCCGTGCTCGAGGACTTGTTCGAGCTGCCGGCCGCCGAGCGCACGCCGTCAGCCGCGCATTCAATGCTGCCGGTAGCCTGGTCGAACTTGCTGGCCAAGGACCCGACGGTTGAGGAACTGTTTTCCGGGCCGGACGAGCGGGCTGCATGGCTCGAGTCCGCCGCCTCCCTGGTCGGCGACTATTTCACCCTGGAATTCCCCGGTGGCGTGCAAACGGAAGACCGCGAGCTGTTCGTCGAGACGCGGCTGGACAACGGCGTCACGCTTCGCGGCTTCATCGACCGCGTGGATGTCGCCCCGACCGGTGAAACTCGGATCGTCGATTACAAGACGGGCAAGGCTCCGCCGCCCGCGTTCGGGGCAAAGGCCGATTTCCAAATGAAGTTCTACGCACTCGTGGTCTATCGGCTGCGCGGCGTGCTGCCGCATACGCTGCAGTTGATGTACCTCGGCAGCCGGGACGTCGTGCGGTACCGCCCCCGGATCGAAGACATGCACGTCACCGAGGGAAAAATCGAAGCCTTGTGGGATGAGATTCGAGCTGCCGCCCGGTCGGGAAATTGGCGCCCGCAGAAGTCCAAGCTGTGCAATTGGTGTCACCACCGGCCCATTTGCCCGGCCTGGGGCGGCACTCCCCCGGACCCGCCCGACGTCACGGTCATCTGATCCCGCGCCGAGTGGTGGCGAATGGCTGCGAAATCGCAGATTTAGCAGCCATTCACCACCACTCGGCGGGCGAGCGTGCGGGCGTGCGGGGGCCGGGTCGGATGGTCGGGTCGGTGACGCTGCGGCCCTTCAGACTTTCGATGATCGGGACGCCGCAAAGATGCGGCGCAGGTCGGCCGGCGTGACGCCGTCGAGCGTCGGCAGCACGGTGCGCGACGGGGCGTCGTCGATCGGCACCATATGCGGTACCGCGACGGTACAAGCTCCCGCGGCCTCGGCTGCGCCGATGCCGGGCTTGGAGTCCTCCAACGCCACGCACTGCTCCGGCCGGACGCCGAGCGCCGCGGCGGCCGTGAGATAGGGCTCGGGGTCGGGCTTGCCGCGAGACACTTCGTCGCCCGGGACGATGGCGCGGAAGCTGCCGTCCGGTAACGATTCGACGACTGCCTCGGCGAAATTGCGGTAGGACATCGTGACGAGAGCGCACGGGATACCCTCGTCGCGCAGAGCCAGCAGCAACTCGTAGGCGCCCGGACGATACGGCACGTGCTCGTGGACCTGCTCGATCACCGAGTCCAGGAGCATATCGACTATCCGTTCCGGCGCGAGGTCGACCCCGCCGCGCTGCCGAATGAGTTCCGCGGATGTCAGTAACGGATTACCGACCAACGACATGGCGTCGTCGTTGTTCCACCGGCCGTGCCCGTACTCGGCCACCATCCGTGATTCTTCCTTGATCCAATACGGTTCGGTATCAACAAGGGTCCCGTCCATGTCCCAGAGGACGGCGGCAAGTTCTTCAGGCATACCTCTATCGTGCCTGCCCGCACTCCGCGCGCGGTGACCGCCCCGTCGTAGGGTAGCCGTATGGAGGATCAAACATCCGGTGCCGACCAGCCGGCGATACCGCTCATCACGGAGACCGGCCGGGCGCATGCGCGTGCCGAGGGCGCCGAACGCGACACGGTCATGATCGTCGCGTTCGAGGGATGGAACGATGCCGGAAACGCCGCAAGCGCGGCGGTGTCGGACTTGTGCGAATACTGGGACGCCGAAGAGATCACGGAGCTCGATTCGGACGTGTTCTACGATTTCCAGTTCACGAGGCCCGTGGTCGGACGCGACGCCGACGGGGTTTCGTCAATCACGTGGCCGGGCACCAGGGTGTTCAAAGCGTCCGTGAAAGGCCAAGACCTCGACGCCGTCATTGTGTTGGGAGTCGAACCGTCATTTCGGTGGCACCGGTTCGTCGACACCATTTTGAGCCACGGCAGCAGCGCGGCAGGAATTATCCTTGTCGGCGCGCTCTTGGCCGACGTGCCGCACAGCCGGCCCATCCCGGTCTCGGTCAGCAGCGAGAACGCCGAATTGCGCGAGACACTCGATATCGAGGTGAACCATTACGAGGGCCCGACCGGCGTCATCGGCATTTTGTCCCATGAGGCATCCGTGCGTGGAATTCCCGCGGTGTCGGTGTGGGCCGCCGTCCCGAGCTATGTGGCGGCGCCGCCGTCACCGAAAGCCCAGCTGGCGATCACGTCCAAGATCGAGGAACTCCTTTCGGTGTCGATTCCGCAAAACGAGCTCATTGAGGATGCGCGCGCCTGGGAACGAGGCGTCAACGAACTGGCTGAAGAGGACGAGGACGTCGCGGCGTACATCCACCAACTCGAACAAGTGCAGGACACCGCGGACTTACCGGAGGCATCCGGCGAGGCGATCGCCCGGGAGTTCGAGAAATACCTGCGCCGCAACCCGCCCGATGGTCCGAAACGGTAGAGCCGCCCAGTATTAGAGCCGGATACCGAGCAACGCATCGACCGCCGTGCACATGGCGGGCCCATCGGCCGGAGTCCCGCCGGTGGACGCGGCCCACCGATCGACCGCGTCGAGCGCAGCCGGCGTGTCAAGATCGTCGGCCAACCGCTCGCGGAGCCGGCTCACAGTGGGCGCGGCAGGCCCGCATGAATGACCGTCGACGGCGTCTTTCCACCGTGCCAGACGTGCTTCGGCGTCCTTCAGCCCTTCGCGAGTGAACGACCAGTCGGTCCGGTAATGGTTGGCCAGGATGAGCAGCCTGATGGCTGCCGGATCGACGCCCTCGGCTCGAAGCGAGGACACCAGGACCAGATTGCCGAGCGATTTGCTCATCTTCTCGCCGTCCAGGCCGACCATTCCGGCATGGACGTAATTGTCCGCGAACGGCCTGTCGGACAGGGCCGTGGCATGCGCGGCGCACATTTCATGGTGCGGGAAGACCAAGTCGGAACCACCGCCTTGCACCGAGACGGTCGGACCCAGATAATGCATGGCTATCGCGGCGCATTCGATATGCCAGCCCGGGCGTCCGGCACCCAGGCGTCCACCGGGCCACGACGGCTCGTCGGGCCGCGCCGTGCGCCAGACGAGTGCATCGAGCGGGTTCTCCTTGCCCTCGCGTTCCGGGTCTCCGCCGCGCTCGGCGAACAATTCGCGCATGTTCGAGGCATCGAGACCGCTGACCGTGCCGAACGGCGGCGTAATTGGCTTATCGACGCGGTAATACACGTCGCCGCCGTCGACCCGATAGGCGAATCCGTCGTCCAACAATTTTTGCACTGCGTCGACGACGAGCGGAATCGATTCAACCGCTCCGATATAGTCCCGCGGCGGAAGCACCCGCAACGCCGCCATATCGGTGCGGAACAGTTCGATCTGCGATTCGGCAAGATCCCGCCAATCGATCCCCGTCTCGTGGGCTCGTTCGAGCAGCGGATCGTCGACGTCGGTGATGTTCTGCACATAGGACACGTCGAATCCCGCGTCGAGCCATACGCGTTGAAGCACGTCGAACGCCACATACGTGGCGGCGTGGCCGAGGTGCGTGGCGTCGTACGGCGTAATGCCGCACACGTACAGCAGTGCATCCGACCCGGCTGCCGGAGAGTGGCGCATCGACCGGGATGACGAGTCGTAAAGCCGAGGAGTTCGCCCCGTGTCGGGCAGCGAGGGCACATCGGGGGCAGGCCATGATTTCATTTCAACCAGCCTACAGCGGAGGCCACGGCAGCGCGTATCTGGAGGTGGGCGGCGCGGGAAAGCATCCCTCGGAGAGGACGCCGGCCAGCCGTGCCCGCGCGGCGTTGATTTCGTCGTCGTCCAGGACGGCGGACAGCTCGCCGGCGAATGCGTCCCACTGGGCGTCCAAGTGCTTCAACGCATCCGACTCGTCCGCACTGAGCGGCAGCCCGGCGAACCCCCAGAGGATCGTTCGGAGTTTTTCGTCGGCGTTGAACGTCAACCCGTGATCGATGCCGATGGTGCGGCCGCCCGGGGCATGGAGTATGTGGCTTCCCTTGCGGTCGGCGTTGTTGGCGATGATGTCGAACAACGCCAATCGTCGCAACCTGTCGTCGACCCGGTGCGCCACGACGAGCGGTGCTCCGTCTTCCGATTCCGCTTGGATGACGGGTTCCCAACCGTCCGGCACGCCGGTCGGTTCGAAAACGTCGACGGACGTCGTCTCGTCGGCTTCCAGCCACAGCTGCAGGCTTCCGGTGCCGGCCGGCAGATCGGTCCGCAGCACGGTCGGCTGCACGAGATCCCAACCGAGTGCGACGTCCAAGCGGTAGGCGGCCCATTCCCGACCGGCCAGGGTCCCCGGCGGGAAATCGGCCAGCGGGCGTTCACCCGAGACGGGCTTGTAAATGGCTTGAACGGTGGGCGGCTGCGGGCCCGACGGCGTCGGTTCGAGCGGCTCGGGCGCGGACACGACGGCCAGCATGGTGGCGTTGGACGAATCGAGCAGACGTCCGAGCACCGTGACGGTTCCGTCGGCAAGCAGTTCAAGCTTTTCCGGGCCGTCCACCCGACTACCTCTTGACGCCGTTGGCACGCGGACAAATATGTCCGCCGGGCTCCAGCGGACGCGAGCAGAACGGGCAGTCCGGTCGTCCGGCGGCGACGACCTCCTTCGACCGGCGTACGAATTCACGCCCTTGGGCGCCGTCCAGTACGACGCGCAGTCGGTCGAGTTCGGAGGTGTCTTCTTCTTCACCTTCTTCGGTCTCGGTGATGGGAAAACACTCGATGACAAGGGTGTTCTCTTCCGTGTCCCAGGCCAGGCTCATCGTGCCTACCTGGAATTCGGCGGTGGCGGGCATGTCCAGTTCCGCGTTGTCGCGATCCGCTTCGCGTGCCGCCGCCGGCACGGGGCTGTCGCCGCCCGCGCGGCGCACGACGACGTCCAGCAATTCATCGATCCGTTCGGCGAGAGCCTGCACTTGCTGCTTTTCCAGCGCGACGCTGTTCACCGTCCGCCCGGATTTGGCCTGCAGGAAGAACTGGCGCTCCCCCGGCATCCCGATGGTTCCGGCGACGAATCGGTCGGGGTGATCGTGTTGGTAGATGATCGGCGGCATATTCCCAGCCTATGCCAGCCGGGCATCGAGCAATGAAGCACCACGACCCCAAAGGTGCACGCCATCCCTGTCGCCGGGCGGGCGTCTACGCTGGACGTATGGCTACAGTTCTCTTGATTCGGCACGCCGAATCAACCGCCAACAAGGCCGGAGAGCTCGCCGGCCGCACGCCGGGAGTCGATCTGACGCCGGACGGCGCCGAGCAGGCGCGCCGTCTCGGCTTGCGTCTTCGGCAGGTGCGTCCGGTGCGCATCGTGCATTCGCCGTTGGACCGGTGCGTGCAAACGCTCCGGAAGATCCGCGAGGCCATGGACGGCGCGCCGATGCCCGACGGCCTACCGGACGACGCCCTCAACGAAGTCGATTACGGCGGCTGGCAGGGCAAGAAGCTCGCCGATCTGGCCGGGCAGCCCGAGTGGAAGACCATCCAGAACACGCCCTCAGCCGTCAGATTCCCGGGCGGCGAATCGATCGCCGAGATGTCGGCGCGCGCCGTCGCGGCGGTTCGCGGGCACGATGCCGAGGTCGAAGCCGACGCCGGCAACGATGCCGTCTGGATGGTCATCGCCCACGGGGACATCATCAAGGCGGTGCTTGCCGACGCCCTCGGCATGCCGCTCGACTTGTTCCAACGCTTGGTGGTCAGCCCGTGCAGTCTTTCGGCGATCCGGTACACCTCCGACCGCCCGTTCCTGTTGGCGCTCGGCGCACATGCCGACCGGCTCGTCCGCCTGCCCGAAGCCGACAAGGCGGCCGAAGGAGTCGTGGGCGGCGGCGACTGACCCAGCCGCGGGAAAGCGACGCGACAGCTACCCGAGCGCCTTGGCCACCAGTTCGGGCATTTTGGCGATATCGCGCATTTTTGCCTCCGGTGTCGCACCGAACGGCGACACGGCAAGCGTCGTGACCCCCGCTTCGGCATAGCGGCGGATCCGCTCGATGACCAGGTCGTCCGGACCGACGAGACTCGTTTGCCGGATCAGTTCCGCCGGGACGGCTGCCGCAGCGTCACGGTGTCGCTTGGCCAAATACAGTTCCTGGACGGCGTCCGCTTCATCGCCGAAGCCGAGCCGGTGGGCCAAGTCGTTGTAGAAGTTCTTGTCCCGGCTGCCCATGCCGCCGATGTACAAGGCGGTGTAGGCACGGATCAGGTCAGTGCATTCGTCGACGTCGTCGCCCAGCGCGACAGGCACCGTCGGTACGATGTCGAACCCGTCAAGACCGTCCGGTCGTCCGGCGCGAATATGCGACAACGAGAGCTCGGCCTGCTCGGGCGCAAAAAAGATGGCAAGCCAGCCGTCGGCGATCTCACCGGTCAATTCCAAATTCTTCGGACCGACGGCGGCAAGATAAATGGGTGGCATGTCGACGTGCGCGGCCGAACGGATCGCCTTTGCCTGCGGGGCGCCCAACGGCAGTTCATGATGCCGGCCGTTGAACTCCAGGGGCTTGCCGGACAGCGCCAGCTTCACGACTTCGACGTATTCGCGCGTGCGGCCGAGCGGCGCTCGGAAGGGCACGCCGTGCCAGCCTTCCGAGACCTGCGGCCCCGACACGCCGAGGCCGAGCCGGAACCGGTTGCCGCTGAGCGCTTGCATTCCGGCCGCCGTCATGGCGGTCATGGCCGGAGTGCGCCCGGGGATCTGGAAGATCGCCGACCCGAGATCGATCGTCGACGTGTGAGCGGCCAACCACGCCAGCGTCGTCGCGGCGTCATAGCCGTACGCTTCGGCGGCCCACACCTGCGAATAGCCGCTCTTTTCACACGTGTGGACGGCAGTCAACGTGGCGGCAGGATCCTGGGGGCCGGTAATACCGAGCATCAGCGCAAGTTTCACAGCACTCACTCTAGGCGATAGGCGTGGCGGGGGTTCCCGCGCCGGGTCGCCGGGTAGATTGGGTGCCGTGCAGTTCAATCAACTACCGGGAAGCGGCCTGCGAGTCTCCCAAATCGCGCTCGGCACCCTGACGTGGGGGCGCGGGGTCACCGCGGAGACCGCCGGAGACCTGCTTCGAGCGTATCGAGATTTCGGCGGGAACATGATTGACACGTCCGTGTCGTATCCCGGCATGGAGATCCTCGGCGAGCTGATCGGCCAAGCGCCCGACCGCGACGAACTGACGATTACGTGCAAGTCGGGCGTCCGGATCGAGGACGGCGCTCCCGTCCCGGACGCGTCCCGCGGACATTTGATGCGCGGGCTCGATGCCGCGCTGACCACGCTTGGCACCGATCACGTGGACGTGTGGCTACTGGAGGCGTGGGATCCGCGGACTCCGCTGGACGAGACGCTCGCCGCGTTGGAGACCGCGCAACGCAGCGGACGCGCCACCTATGTCGGCCTGGCCAATGCGGCGGGCTGGCAGTTGGCCGTGGCCGCGTCGACCAGCCCGGTCCCGCTGGTGGCAACCGAGGTGGAGTATTCGCTGCTGCAGCGACAGGCGGACTACGAGGTACTGCCGGCTGCCGACTATCTTCGACTGGGAGTGTTCGCGTCGTCGCCGCTGGGCCGGGGCGTCTTGAGCGGCAAGTATCGGCACGGCAAACCGCGCGATTCTCGAGCCGCGCTGAGTGCATGGTCGGCGTTCACCGACGACTATCGTGACGAGCGGAGCGGGCGCATCGTCGAGGCCGTCTCCGCCGCGGCTTCCGGATTGAACATTTCCTTGACCGAAGTGGCGCTGGGCTGGCTGACGCGTCAGGAAACCGTCACCTCGATGATTACGGGAGCGCGCACCGAGACGCAGTTGAAGGAAGTGCTGGGAAGCGCCGACGTCGAGGTTCCGGACGAGGTGCTGGACGCGCTGGACGACGTGTCGACAGGCTAATTGGACGATTCGCGGTCGAGCTCGATGCCGTCGTCGTCCTCGTCCTCACCGAACAGATCGAGATCGTCTTCGTCGACGTCATCGTCGAGCGCGTCTTCCACGTCGTCGTAAAGTTCGAACGGCGTGACCTCGTCGTAGGCCTGGTAGAGCGCGTCTTCATACACTTCGAATGCGTCGGCGACCGACGTGTACGCGGCCTCGACGCGGGGGTCTTGTTCCCCCCGCCTGTCGGCAGCAGCGACCAAGTGTTCTTCGAGTGCGGACACCAAGGCTGCCAGAGCTTCGCGCGGATCGGTAGTCATGGTTAAAAACTAACCGGAAAACCAGCCAAATGCAGCCCATTTCGGCGGATTCCCATCAATCCCGCAGCCGGCGAGACGTCGTGAACGTGCAGTTGGCGCCCGACGACGCGTCGTATCGCCATGTGGCTGCCTCGCTCGAAACTGAGCGAATCCGTCCTAACATATTGTGCATGGCACGTTCCTCGGTCCGGCAGTATGAATACCGGATTATGACATTTGGCCGCGAGACCTCGCGTCGAGAAAGCCTGCAGCTCCTCACCGAGCATGCCGAATACGGACATTGGGAGCTGGCGCGCACAATTTTGGGTATGGGCGGACGGCGCACCGTATGGCTTCGCCGCAAAATTATCAGGATGCAACCGACCCTGTAGGGCTTCGACGGGCGCATGCCAAATGCGACGGTCGACTGCTGAGCCGGGCCGGCTCAGCCGAACAGCCGTGGCTCGGTGTGCCGTCGCAGCCGGTCCCGCGCAGTGGCACAGGCGACTTGGGTATCGAGCACGGCACGGCTGAAGCGGGAGCCGTCGATCAGCCGGAATCGGATCAGAAACGCGACGAGCCGGTCGGTCATGCTCACTTGCGTACGCGCGTCTGCTCGGCAGGCCGGCAACCTTTCGTCTTCGACGAATCCGGGCAGCAGGACAACGAGTTCCTCGGCGGTCATGATTCGCAAGAACGCCCCGCTGCTGTCGAATTCGCGTTCGGCCGCCACGAGCTGCGCGACATCGTCACCAAAACAGTCCGCGACGTCGACGGTCTCGATGTAACGCGCCAACGCGGCTTGGGTGCGCACGTATCGGGCGCGTGTCGCAGCCGACTTGCCCGCCTCGGCGTCGAAAAAGAAGGTCTCCAGGACGGCTGAGATATTCGGTGTCATGCTCATAACGGCAATCATGCCGCCGACCACCGACACCGGCCGCGATCATGCGTCGACCATGAACCTGCGCAGCACGCGCGTGCCGAATTCGAGAGCCGACGTGGGAACACGTTCGTCCACGCCGTGGAACATTGCCGGGAAGTCCAGATCACTGGTCAGCTGCAGCGGTGCAAAGCCGTATCCGGTGATGCCGAGTTTACTGAGCGACTTATTGTCCGTGCCGCCGGACAAGTTGTACGGCAAAACCCGGGCCGACGGGTCCTCGGCCAGCAATGATGAGGTCATGGTGTCCACCAGCGATCCGCTGAACTCGGTCTCCAATGCGACGTCTTCGACCATCATCTGCAGGTCGACGCCGTCACCGGCCAGTTCACGCACTGTATCGAGTACGTGCTTGTCGTCGCCCGGCAGCGTGCGGATGTCGATCAACGCTTCAGCGGTACCGGGGATGACGTTGTGCTTGTAGCCAGCGTGAAGCGCCGTCGGATTCGACGTGTTCTGCAACGTCGCACCCACGAATTTGGCAACGGAACCGAGCTCGGCAAGCAGCTCGTCGGTGTTGTCGGCGTTGAACGTCAGACCGGTGATATCGGCGACGCCTTCGAGCAGCTCCCGGACGGCGGGCGTGAGCCGCTTGGGCCATTGGTGGGCGCCGATCCGAGCGACGGCACCGGCCAATCGCGTGACCGGGTTGTCATCGTTGATCTGCGAACCGTGCCCGGCGCTCCCCTTGGCGATCAGTTTGATCCATGCGATGCCTTTTTCGGCGGTTTGGACCAGATACGTACGCCGGCCCCGAAGATCGACCGAGTACCCGCCGACCTCCGAGATGGCTTCGGTTGCCCCGTCGAAGAGTTCGGGGTGGTTCTGAATGCACCACCGTGCACCCTGCACTCCCCCGGCTTCCTCATCGGCAAAGAACCCGATGATGATGTCGCGACGCGGCTTGATGCCGTTGCGGATCATCTCCCGCACGTTCGCCACGATCATGGCGTCCATGTCTTTCATATCGACGGCGCCGCGGCCCCAGATCAGGCCGTCGCGGTCTTCCGCAGAGAACGGGTCGACGCTCCATTCCGATTTGTCGGCGGGCACGACGTCGGTATGCCCGTGGACGACGAGGGCCGGCGCAGAGGGATCGGTACCCTCCAAGCGGGTGAAAATACTGGCGCGACCGGGTTCGGATTCGTAGATGGTCGTGTCGAGTCCGACTTCGTCGAACAACGTGCCAATATGTTCGGCGGCCTTGCGCTCGCCCGGGCCGGAGCCGTCGCCGTAGTTCGAAGTGTCGATACGGATCAGATCGCGGCAGATGTCGGCGACCTCGGCCTCGGCGGTCTGGGCGTGCGCGGTAGTGTCCGACATTGTCGATACCTCTTTTACTGGTGCGGATTCGGTGCGATCTCCTACAGTATCGCCCGCCGGATGTGGCGTGCATCTCGGAACCGGATACCCGGTCACGACCAGCGCCGGAGTCATGTTAGAGTTGACGACGGTTCATGCGCGCTACGGCGCTTGCGAACCAGCCCGGGTCCGGGTGGCGGAAATGGCAGACGCGCTAGCTTGAGGTGCTAGTGCCCGTATAGGGGCGTGGGGGTTCAAGTCCCCCCTCGGACACGAATCCCGCATCATCGTTTCTACGGTGTGCGGGACTTTTTTATATCGGTTGCGGCACCCGAGTTTTCTTTGTCGGCATGGGGCCCACCGAGTGGTGGCGAATGGCTGCGAAATCGGTGATTTCGCAGCCATTCGCCACCACTCGGCGCGGGCCGGCAGCCATTCGCCACCACTCGGTGCGGTTGGACGCAAAAAAGTGGCTCGCTCGGCCCCTGAAAAAACAATTGTGGCCGTGCGATCAATCGCACGGCCACAATCAGTTCGCGTCAAATTGCGCGAATTACTTGCCCTTATATCCGGGGGCGGCAAAACGGGTAAATGCTTCACCGTATGCACGGTTGTGTTCGAGCCAACGGTTAAACCCGCGAGCAACCACGTTTCCGCTACGACCCTGGACCTCTTGGCTTTGAGTTGTCTTGCTCATGTGACTGCTCCTCTCGAATCAAATCTGGGATCTTTCTTAGGCCTTCTGCCTACATCCAGCCTAACGACCGCACGGACGCTTTTCATCCTCAGGAGACCGTTTGTGAGCAAGCTCTCCCCGCCGCACGCTCGCGCGCCGCGGACGCCGCCCGCGGTCTTTCGCACAATATGCGTCAAAAACAATTGTGGCCGTGCGATGAATCGCACGGCCACAATCAGTTCGCGTCAAATTGCGCGAATTACTTGCCCTTATATCCGGGGGCGGCAAAACGGGTAAATGCTTCACCGTATGCACGGTTGTGTTCGAGCCAGCGGTTAAACCCGCGAGCAACCACGTTTCCGCTACGACCCTGGACCTCTTGGCTTTGAGTTGTCTTGCTCATGTGACTGCTCCTCTCGAATCAAATCTGGGATCTTTCTTAGGCCTTCTGCCTACATCCAGCCTAACGACCGCACGGACGCTTTTCATCCTCACGAGACCGTTTGTGAGCAAGCTCTCCCCGCGTGCGTGTTACCGATTCGATTTGGCGCATTCCCGGGCAAATTCAGCGGCTTTTTCGGCGGCTTTCGACGCCTCCGCGACGCCGCCGGACGAGTTCGCCTCAAGGAGCGTCACGGCCACCTGGGCGGCAGCGGCGGCAAGGGCGGCAGCAGCCGCCGCATCGAAGCGCAAATTCGGGTTTCCCTGCCGCACCAACAACCACGCCAACCGGGCAGTCGTCTCGCCGGCGGTCGCGACGGCGAGCGGCACAACCGTCGTCTTGCCGAATGCGGCGGCGCGCTCGGACTTCGGGACCGCCAGCGCGGCGGCGTACAACCGGGCGTCTTCGGTGATCAGCGATGCCAGTTCCTCGGCGACCGCCGCGGCGTCCGCACGCACGCGTTCGGATTCGTCGAACCGCGCAGCCGACCGGGCGGCGGTCTTGGCCACGAGTCCCGCAGCCATGGCGGCGGTCGCCGCGATTGTGGAACCGGCGGCCGGTACGGGGCCGGACCCGGCGATGTCGGCAAGCAGGTCAGCTAGCGGCCGCTCACGGTAGTCGCGCCCGCTGCCGTCCGCACCGTCCGGCACCCGGTCCGATGCCTCCGTGCCGGTCAAGCGAGTCCGACGATCTCGCCGTCGGCATCGATATCGATTCGCTCGGCCGCCGGGAACGAGGACAAGCCGGGCATTGTCTGCATATTGCCGCAAATCGGATAGACGAATCCCGCTCCGACCGACGCGCGTACTTCGCGCACCGGCAGACGCCATCCGGTGGGTGCCCCCTTGAGCGTCGGATCCGACGACAACGACAGGTGCGACTTCGCGATGCACACCGGCAAGTTGCCAAACCCGCACCGCTCGTAGTCGTCCAGCTGCTTGGCCGCAACCGGCGAGACGTCGATGCCGTTGGCGCCGTACACCTTAGTGGCAATCGTTTCGATCTTCTGGCGCAAGGTCATCGAGTCCTCGTACAGGGTGTGATACGACGACGGTTCGTCACACGTCTCGGCGACGGCCCGGGCCAGGTCGGCCGCACCCTTGCCGCCATCGACGACGTGCGTGCATACAGCGGCGCGAACGGATTCATCGGCAGCGATCTTCATGATGGCGTCGTGTTCGCTGGGGAAATCGGTCGGGAAGGCGTTCACGGCCACGACCGGCTCCACCCCGTGCAAACGGATATTGGCGATCTGCTTGCGCAGATTGTCGGCGCCGGCGAACACGTCGTCAGGGCCTTCGGCCAGCATTTCCTCGGGCAACGGTTTGCCCGCGACGATCTTGTACTTCCCCGAGTGCGATTTCAGGTCGCGCACCGTGACCACGACAACCGCGGCGTCCGGCACCAGCCCCGAATTGCGGCACTTGATGTTGAAGAACCGTTCGGCGCCCATGTCCGCGCCGAAGCCGGCCTCGGTGACCAAGTAGTCGCCGGCGTGAATGCCGATGAGATCGGCCACAATTGACGAATTGCCGTGCGCGATATTGCCGAAGGGGCCGCAATGGACGAGCACCGGCGTGTTCTCTACGGTCTGCATGAGGTTCGGTTTGATGGCCTCCCGCAAGATCACGCACATTGCGCCGGCGGCTTTGAGCATTTCGGCAGTCACGGGATTCTTGTCGCGGTCGTAGCCGACGACGATCCTGCCCAGCCGAGCCCGCAGGTCCTGCAACGACGTCGACAGCGCCAGAACCGCCATCACCTCGCTGGCCGCCGTGATATCGAATCCGGTCTGTCGCGGTATGCCGTTCGCCTTGCCGCCGAGGCCCGTGACGATTTGGCGCAGATCACGGTCATTGACGTCGAGCACGCGTCGCCACGTGATGGCGAACGGATCGATGTTCAAGGCGTTGCCCTTGTGCAGGTGATTGTCGAGCATTGCCGAGAGCATGTTGTGGGCCTCGGTCACCGCGTGCATATCGCCGGTCAGGTGAAGGTTCAAGGCTTCCATGGGCACGACCTGCGAATATCCGCCGCCCGCGGCCCCGCCCTTGATGCCGAAAGTCGGGCCCATGGACGCCTGCCGCACGGCCAGCACGCCGCGCTTGCCGATGTGGCTGAACGCTTGCGCCAGCCCCACGGCGGTCGTCGTCTTGCCCGTTCCCAGCGGTGTCGGCGTGACGGCCGAGACGACGACGTACTTCGCCCGAGGACGGTCCCCCAACGCCTTGACCGCTTCGAGGGAGATCTTGGCTGCCGACCGTCCGTAGGGTTCGAGGAATTTCTCCTCGATCCCCATCTCCGCGGCTATGTCCGTCAACGGAGCCAAGCGGGTGTTGCGCGAAATTTCAAGATTAGTAGGCATGTTCATGCCGCACCTCGTTCCTATTCCCGGTGGGCGCCCTGTACGGAGCTCGCCGCCGTACCTCAGTCTTCTCGACGCGGCCGCGATATTCAAGGGTGTCTTGGACCATCGCGGCCGCGTGAGCTAAATTGCCGCGTCGAGCCCCTTCTTCTTCAGGATCTCCCGCTGATTGGGGTTCACGGATGGCCGGAACGGCATTTCGACCACGTCCGCCTTGACCGG
The DNA here is from genome assembly GCF_013409065.1 of Spelaeicoccus albus. Classification (NCBI taxonomy): domain Bacteria; kingdom Bacillati; phylum Actinomycetota; class Actinomycetes; order Micrococcales; family Brevibacteriaceae; genus Spelaeicoccus; species Spelaeicoccus albus. The sequence goes on from NZ_JACBZP010000001.1 coordinate 2,939,368, forward strand.
CGTTCCGGCGAAGTCGGCGTATTCGTCCGGCAGGTGCACCCACAGTTCGGTGCCGAGGGTGCTCAGCGAAATCGGCACGTACCCCATGGCGATATTGGTGCCGAGCTCGGGAGAGAACCAGGGCGATGTCACGTACCCGACCGGCTCTCCGCCTTCGATCGCACTGATCAGCCAGAAGTCCGGCGCATAATCGTCGATCGGTTTGCCGCCGAGTTTCAGGCCGACGAGCGTGTGCGTGAACGGAGGATCGCCGGCGTTGATCTTGTCGCGGGCCGCTTCAAGCGCCTCTTTGCCGATGTAGGGGGCTTCCTTTTTCCGCGGCACCTGATAGCTCAAGTTCACCTGGAACGGCAAAGTCTCGTTGTCCATGTCCTGGCCCCAGGAAAGGATGCCTGCCGCGATACGGCGGTGGTGTGCCGGCGCGATGACCCGCAGGTTGTACGGCTTACCGGCCTCGAGGACGGCGTTCCACATCTTCTCGGCGTACGCCGTGGCATCACGCAGATAGATTTCGTAGCCCTTTTCTCCGGTGAACCCGGTTTGGGACACGATGACTTCGCAGCCGCCGACAGCCGAGGACAGCAGGCCGTACGACGGGATATCGCGCGCGGCAGGCCCGACAAGGTCGGCCATCAGGTCGATCGACTTCGGTCCCTGTATCTGCACGGGGGCGACATCGATCTCATTGATCTCGACATCGAACCGGCGGCCGACGTTGACTCCTTGCAGCCACCACAGGATGTCCGAGTCCGAGATGCTGAACCAGAACTCGTTCTCGGCGACGCGCAGCAGTACCGGGTCGTTGAGAATGCCTCCGGCCTCATTGCACAAGATCACGTACCGGGCGCGCATGGGCGGGATCTTCGTGGCATCACGAGTGATGACGTAATTGACGAAGTCTTCCGCGTCCGGCCCGAGCACCTGGATCTGCCTCTCGACAGCCACGTTCCACATGGTGACGTCGTGCACGAGCGATTCGTATTCGGCCATTGCCCCGCCGTCTTCGGGGCGGATATAGCCGCGCGGGTGGTACATCCGGTTGTACACCGAAGCCCGCCAGCAGCCTGCCTCGTGGGACAACTCCCAGTACGGCGATTTGCGGATGCGCGTGTAGATGAGCATTTCCACCGGCGTACGGCCGGACTGACGAAGATTGATGGGTACTGTCCGGTCGCTTTGGTCGACCGAGGGATAGTTCGCGTTCATGATTTTCTCCGAATCCTACGATCCATAATATGGAACTTAACTCCCATATCATGAGTCTAGAACGCGTATCACGATTTGATCAAGAGGCGCGCCGGGTCGGCCATTTCGCCAAGACTTTCGCCAGCCGGTTCGCTTCCTCGACGAGAAGCTTGCCGACCTGCTCGTGCGTGTCCCCCAGCCGGAATTCCGGTCCGGAAACGCCGATTGCCGCATGCACCACGCCGTCACCCATCACGGGCGCCGCCACCGCATCGAGACCCTCCTCGAGTTCGCCCCGAGTGATGGCGAATCCGGCTTGCCGAATCGCGACGAGCTGGCGTTCCAAATCCGCCCGCTTCGACGTGCTGGCCGGCGTGCGGGACTCGAGAGTCCCGGTCGGAATGCTGAGGGCGCCGAACGCGTACATCACCTTGCCGAGAGCCGACAGATGCGGCGGGACGTCGACGGCTTCCCAGTTCGTCGTGCCCAGGATGTATGCCGAATCCACCTGCGCGACCTGGACGACGGTATTGCCGCTGGGAACGCCCAGGTTCACCGTTTCGCCGGTCTCTTCGGCGATACGATCGAGCGCCGGCCCGGCTGCCGACACGATGGACTCGACCCTGTCGAAGCGCGAGGCGTATTCGGCGAACAGGGGCCCCCCGCGATATCCGCCGTTGCCGTCCTTTTCGATCATGTCGCCGCGCTCGAGCGCTTGGAGCAGCCGGGACGTCGTCGACCGCGCCAGCCCCGTCGACTGCGTCAGCTCGGTGTACGTCGGAGGGGTCTCCGCACGTACGATCAGCGACAGCAGTTCCGCGGCGCGGTCTACCGATTGCGCTCCGTCACTCATCGATTTATTTCCCCCTGAAGCTTGCCCGATGTTGCAGCTACCACGTTACTCACGATGGATTACGGTTGCGTCATGAGCAACGTCAGCGGCGAGCATTCGGCGTCCGGGGTCCAGTCAGTCGATCGAGCGGTCACCATTTTGGAAATCCTGGCTCGGACCGGGGAGTCCGGAGTGACCGAGATTGCCGGTGAGCTCGGTGTCCACAAGTCGACGGCGTTCCGGCTCGTCTCGGCGTTGGCGGCCCGAGGCCTCGTCGAACAGAGCACCGAACGCGGCCGATACCGACTCGGTGTCGGTGTCGTCCGACTGGCCGGCGCCGCCACGGCCCGGCTCGACGTCGTCCGCGAAGCACGACCGTTGGTCCGGGAGCTCGCGCGGGACACCGGTGAGACTGTCAATATCGCCGTACTCAGCGAAGGCGCGGCACTGTACGTCGAGCAGGAAGCGGGATCGGCCGCGCTGCAGGCCCACAATTGGGTGGGACAGCATATTCCGTTGCATGCCACGTCCAATGGCAAGATCCTGTTGTCCGGACTGCCGGACGACGGCGTCGAAAGTGAAGTCGGACGCCGGCTGCGTGCGTATACGCCGTCGACGGTCACCTCCCTGCCGGCGTTGCTCGGACAATTGGACGGCGTCCGGCGCGCCGGGTACGCAGTCGCAGTCGAAGAACTCGAGCCGGGGCTGACGGCCGTCGCCGCTCCGCTGCGCAATGCGCACGGCGATGTGATCGCCTCGCTGTCGGTGTCCGGTGCGGCGTTCCGCTACGACGAGGCAATGATCAAGTCGGTGATCGAGGCGGTCACGGCCGCTGCCGGGACCATTTCGGCCCGGCTCGGCTGGCATTCGGCGCAGACCCCTTGACACCCGTCGTCCGGCGGGCCACGATTCAAGCATAGTGTTTCGTATCACGCTACGCGTTGCGTATCGCGCAACTCGCGGCGGATGGTCTTCGCGGGAATCAGGTGGGCACAGTGGCGGATCTACCGGGCAGCGCACGCGTCGTAGTGATAGGCGCCGGCATAGTGGGAAATTCCATAGTTCATCATTTGGCCGAGCTCGGCTGGCGGGACATCGTGCAGATCGACAAGGGGCCGTTGCCGAACCCGGGCGGCTCCACCGGCCACGCGTCGAACTTCATCTTTCCGGTCGACCATTCCCGGGAAATCACCGATCTGACGCTCGACAGCATGCGGCAGTACAAGGAACTCGGTGTGTTCACCGAGTCCGGCGGGTTCGAAGTCGCCCGCACCGATGAGCGTCTTCAAGAGCTCGCCAGACGGCTGACGTCCAGTCAGGCGTGGGGAATCCATTCATCGTTGGTCTCACCGGCCGAGGTCGCCGAGCTCGTGCCGTATCTCGACCCCTCCGTCATCAGCGGCGGTTTTTACACTCCGTCGGTCGGCGTCGTCGATTCGCAGCGCGCCGGCACGCTGATGCGCGAATCCGCCGAGCGCCGCGGCGCTCTGACGGTGGTGCCGACCGTGGAAGTGCTCGGCATCGATGTCGAGGGCGGTCATGTGCGACGGGTGCGTACGACGTCCGGCGATATCCGGACCGACATCGTTGTCGTGGCATGCGGCGTGTGGAGTCCGAAGCTCGCGCGAATGGCCGGCGCATCGATCCCGCTGACGCCGGCCGTGCATCAAATGATCAGCGTCGGGCCCGTGCCGCAGTTCGCCGGGACCAGCGGTGAAATCGAGTTCCCTATCGTGCGCGATATGGATACCGGCTGTTACGAGCGTCAGCACGGCGGCGAGATGGAGGTGGGGTCGTATTCGCACCGGCCCATCCTCCCGGACGCCGAGCAGATCCCGTCGATCGAGCAGGCCAAGCTCTCCCCCACTGAGATGCCCTTCACGGAAGACGATTTCGATCCTCAGCTGGAGGGGGCGCTCGAGTTGATGCCCGCCATCCTCGGCAATCCCGACGTGGAGATCCGCTACGCCATCAACGGACTGCTGTCGATGACGCCGGACGGCAGCGCGGTGCTGGGCGAGAGTCCCGAGGCGGCCGGCCTGTGGTCGGCGGCCGCCGTCTGGGTCAAGGAGGGCCCGGCCGTGGGCCGGATGATCGCCGAATGGATGACGGACGGCAACCCCGAATACGACCTCCACACCGCGGATATCGCCCGGTTCTATCCGCACCAACGCACCAAGACACACGTCAAGGCCCGTGCCGGCGAAGGATTCAACAAGACGTACGGGATCGTGCATCCCGGCGAGCAGTGGTTGACCGTCCGCGATGTCCGTCTGCCGCCGATGCATGCTTCGGAAGTCGAACTCGGCGCGTCGTTCGTTGAGGCGGCCGGCTGGGAAAGACCGAACTGGTACGAGTCCAACGCATCGCTGCTCGGCGACTACGGCGACGCCGTCATGCCGCGAGAAGCCGAGTGGGACGCGCGCTGGTGGTCGCCGATCATCAACGCCGAACATCTGGCGATGCGCGAGCGTGCCGGCATCATCGACCTGACGGCCTTCAGTATTTTCGACGTCATCGGTCCGGCAGCCCTGGATACCGTGCAGCGCACGGCCGTCGCGCAAATGAACGTCGCCGAGGGGCGCGTCGTCTACACGCCGGTGCTCGACTCGCGCGGGGCCATGCGCTCGGACCTGACGATCATGCGGCTGGGCCCCGACCGGTTCCGCGTCGTCACGGGCGGCGGCGTCGGCAACACCGACCGACGATGGTTCGAAGGCCACTTGCCGGCGGACGGATCGGCGGTCATCGTCGACCGGACGTCGGCGTTCACGACGATCGGGCTGTGGGGGCCGAAGGCACGGGACGTGCTGGGACGCGTGACCGACGCCGATATCAGTCACGAGGGCTTCCGGTTCGGCACATGCCGACAGCTCGACGTCACCGACGTGCGCGTGCTGGCCTCGAGGATCTCGTACGTCGGCGAGCTCGGTTGGGAGCTCTATGCGCCGATGGAAGAAGGCGCGCGGCTCTGGCAGCGTCTACTCGAGGCCGGAAAGCCGGACGGCGTGGTGCCGGTGGGGATCGGCGTCTACGGCACGACCGGCCGGATGGAAAAAGGGTACCGATCGTACGGCGCCGAGCTCGATACCGAACGCACGGTCATCGAAGCCGGAATGATGCGTCCCAAGGTCAAGCCCCAGGACTTCACCGGGCGTGAGGCCTATCTGAAACAGCGGGAGTCGGAGCCGGACGCCGTCCTGTGCTCGCTCACGGTCGACGATCACACCTCGGCAGACGGCGTGAAGCGGTACATGCTGGGCGGCGAGGCGATCCTTGGTCCGGATGGCGAAGTGTTGACGGACAAGGCCGGCCGCCACCCCTATGTCACGTCGGCGGGATCCGCGCCGTCGCTCGGTAAACACATCTTGATGGCGTACTTGCCGCCGGACAACGCCCGCGTCGGCGAACACTTGTCGGTGCACTACCTCGGCCAGAGGTATCCCGTCACGGTGGCCGCCAACGACGCGACACCGCTCTTCGATCCCGACAACGAACGCGTCCGGAGGTGACGGATCGTGACAAATGTTCTCGTTTGTATCAAGCGGGTACCCGAAACGTCGAGCGAGGTGCGGCTCACCGACGATTCAATGGACATCGATGCCGGGTACGTCGGCTACACGCTCAGCTCGCATGACGAATGCGCCATCGAGCTCGCCTCGCAGATCGCCGAAGAGACGAAAGGGACCGCAACGGCGCTCAGCGTCGGCTCGCCGGACGCCGCCGAGCAACTGCGCGGCGCCGTGGCGCTCGGATGCAGGGGCGCCATCCTGCTGGAGGCCGAGCTCGGACAGTTCGGGCCCGTCGACATCGCCGCCGCCATTGCGGCCGAGGTGGCTCGCCGCAGCGACGACGGCGAGGAGTTCGACCTGATCCTGGTCGGAAACGATGCTGCGGACACCGGAGATTTCCAAGTCGGCGTTCGGCTGGCCTATCTGCTGGGACGTCCCGTCGCCATGGGCATCTCGACCGTCGAGATCGACGGCGACCGGGTGATGGCCAGAGGCGTGGCCGGGGCCGGAACCGAGATCTATTCGCTCCCGCTGCCGGCGGTCGTCGCGATCCAAGAAGGCGGAGTCGATCCGCGGTATCCGTCGATCCCCGGGCGCATGCGCGCCAAACGGATGAAGATCGAGCAGCGGCCGGCCGACGTGACGCCGTCCGGATCCGGGCGGGTCCGATTGCGGCGGAGCGCCCCGAAGCCGAGCGAGGTACAAATCCTGGGTGAGGGGCCGGACGCCGCGGCCGCGTTGGTGGACGTCATGTACGAGATCGGAGTGGTTCCGCGATGATCACCGTTTTAGCCGAGGTTGACGGCGCCGACGTGGCCGAGACCTCATTGGAAGCCCTGACGTTCGCCCGTACCCTGGCCGGCGGCCGGGGGACGTCGCTCGGCGTCGTCGTCATCGGCATTGGAGAAACCACCGACGAGATCGACGACTCGGCCGCGGATTCCTTAGCGCGCACGTTCGCCGACTACGGGGCTACCCGGGTGCGGTTCATCGGCGGGCCGGACGTCGCAGCGTATTGCGCGGCGGCGTATGCGGCCGCCCTTGTCGACGCGGCCCGGCAGTGGCAGTCGGATGTCGTGATCGCCTCGGGCACTCCGCGCGGCACCGAAATGCTGGCGCACGCGGCCGTGAGATTGGACGCCGTGATGGCCGCCAACGCCGTGGAAACGCTCAGCGACGACCCGCTTGTCGTGTCTCGGCAAGTGATGGGCGGGTCGATCCTCGAAGACATGCGGGTCGACTCGCCGGTCGCCGTCCTGACCGTGGCCGGGCACGCCGTCGAGGCAGCACCCGCCGAGCGGGGCGAGTCGTCCGATTCGGGGCGCGCCGCCCCGGAGATCGAACGCGTGGAGCATCGTGCCGACCCGGCGGATCTGGTCATGGCCATGCAGCGGCTGGAGCCGACCGAGCAAGCCGACACGGCCGCGCTGACGGGCGCTCGAGTGGTCGTCGGCGCCGGCCGCGGCGTGGGCGGTGCCGACGAATTCGACGACGTCCTCGAACTCGTGGACCTATTGGGCGGCGCCCTCGGCGTCTCGCGAGTCGTGACAAACCTGGGGTGGCGGCCGCATCACGAGCAGGTCGGGCAAACCGGAAGCCGTATCAGTCCGGACCTCTACGTGGCGTGCGGCATCAGCGGCGCCATCCAGCACCTCGCGGGATGCAGTTCGGCGCGGACCATCGTGGCGATCAACAGCGATGCGGACGCGCCAATGGTGACGAATGCGCAGTATGCGGTGATCGGAGATCTGCACGAGATAATACCGGCGGTCAACGAGGAACTGCGGCGCCGACGCGGATGAGTGCTCAGCCGGACGGCTTTTCGGCGTGCCCGCCGAACTGCTTGCGCATGGCCGAGAGCACCTGATTGGCGTACAGGTCCAGGTCGCGTGACTGGAAGCGCGAGTAGAGCGCCGTCGAGAGCACGGGCGCCGGCACTCCTTCGTCAATTGCCGCCTGGGCGGTCCAGCGGCCCTCGCCCGAATCGGACACGCGGCCGGAGTAGTCCGACAACGTTGGCGATTCGACGAGCGCCGCCGCCGTCAGGTCGAGCAGCCACGAGGCGATGACGCTTCCTCGGCGCCAGACTTCGGTGACGGCGGGGATGTCGATGTCGTACTGGTAGAACTCCGGGTTCTCCATGGGTGCCGTCTCGGCGTCGCTGTCGCGGTCGACGGTTCCGGCGTTGGCGTTCTTCAAGATGTTCAGCCCCTCGCCGTACGAGGCCATGACGGCGTATTCAATGCCGTTGTGCACCATCTTGACGAAGTGGCCGGCGCCGTTCGGGCCACAATGCAGGTAGCCGTGTTCGGCCTGTGTCGGCTCGCCGGTCCGCCCGGCAGTGCGCTCGGCTGCCTCGATTCCCGGCGCAATGGCTCGGAAGATCGGCTCGCAGCGTTCCACTGCCGTCGTGTCGCCGCCGATCATGAGCGAATAGCCGCGTTCGAGCCCCCAGACGCCTCCGGAGGTGCCGCAGTCGATGAAGTGGATGTTCTTTTCACGCAACGCTTGTGCGCGAGCGATGTCGTCGCGGTAATACGAATTGCCGCCGTCGATGATCACGTCGTCGGCGTCCATGTGCTCGCCGAGATCCTTGATCGTGTTGCCGGTGATGTCACCGGACGGCACCATGACCCAGACGGCGCGCGGCGTTTCGAGCTTGGACATCATCTCGTCGAGATTCGCCGCAGCGACGGCACCCTCGCCCTCGAGTTCCTTCCGAGCGTCCGGATTGAGATCGTAGACGACGCATTCGTGTCCGGCGCGCATGGCACGGCGTACCAGGTTCGCGCCCATTCGGCCCAGGCCGACCATTCCCAGTTGCATGTCTTCCTCTTTCCCTTCGGGGTTGCCCTGATGACGTATGGTTCAAACCTACTCATCGGGCGGAGCGCCCGGCGCACGGGGCGCACCGGCGTCAGTCATGCGCGTTGTGCCGCCGCCGCATCGGCCGATAGGTCCTCCACCGCGAGCATGTGGGCGGGCCGGTTCCGGAACGGCGTCCGGCTGTGACATGCCAGCCCGGCGTCCACGTGCAGCAATTCGCCCGGTTCCATCGGCCTCCACCCGGGGTCGGCGTCCATGGGCTCGGTCGCGATGACTACCGTTTCCCGGGCGAGCGCATCGCTGTGCGCACGGATCCGCGCGCTGTGGGCACGCATGGAGCCCCGGGCGTCTGTCCTGGTCAACACGTAGAGCGGATGGGTCTCGGGATAACGCAACGCCCACAAATCGGTCGCCGTCGTGACGATGAGGTTCAGGCTGAGGACCGGCAGATTGTCGCTGATCCAGGTCACTGCCTCGATGAGTCCCGCCGACACGTCGCCGTCGGCACGCCTCGTCTCGGCAGTGATCAGCGCAAACAAGCGTTCGCTGTCGGTGTCCCCGTGCACCAGGTCGGCGGCCTGCAGCATCGCCAGCCGGTCGTCGAGCCGGTCGATGCCGGACAAGGCACCGTTGTGTGCGAAGAGCCGGTCATCTTGCATGAACGGATGCGTGTTCCGCGGTTTCGGGGCGCCGCCCGTCGAATACCGCACGTGGGCAACGAAAGTGGTGCTCGTCAGCTCTCTGGCGGCGTAGGCGAACTCGCGGTCGTGCCACGCGGCGATCGGTTGTTTCGTCACGTACGGCGCACCGGCGTCGTCGCCCGAGTGCCGGTAGATGCCGATGCCGGCGCCGTCCGGTTCTCGACGGCTTTGCTCGGCAAGACTGTCCGGCGCGCTCAGCAGCCAAAAGGTGGCGGCTGCGGGCGAGCGGCCGGCGTGCAATCCGAACAATCGACACATTTGTCCTCCCGTCTCGTTCTACCACGGAGTACATTTGCCCAGATGAGCGAGTTTCTCACCTGGTTTTCCGCCGGGGACCAGCGTTTTGCCCGGCTGGTTCTCCAACGGGGCATTGCTGCGGTTTTCGCCGTCGCGTTCTTCAATGCAGCATGCCAGTTCCGGCCGCTCCTCGGAACGCACGGGCTCCTGCCGGCGACGGATTTGCTTGCGGCCACGAAGTTTCGTCAGACGCCCAGCATTTTCCATTGGCGTTACTCGGACGGGTTGTTGCTGGTCGTGGCCTGGACCGGCGTCGTCGTGGCGCTCGTGGTCGTGGCCGGGCTGCCGCAACTCGGGCCGTTCTGGCTGCCTCTTGCGGCTTTCGGCGTGCTGTGGGCGCTCTACTTGTCGATAGTGAACGTGGGCCGCACGTTTTACGGTTACGGTTGGGAGTCGTTGCTGCTCGAGGCGGGATTCCTTGCCGCTTTCCTGGGGTCGGACCGCACCGCTCCCCCGGCCGCCATCCTGTGGCTCACCCGGTGGCTGGTCTTTCGGGTGGAGTTCGGGGCCGGACTGATCAAAATTCGCGGCGATACCGTCTGGCGCGATCTGACGGCGCTCTACTACCACCATGAGACGCAGCCCATGCCGAATCCGCTCAGTCGGTATTTCCACCACCTGCCGCGGCCCTTGCACCGCATCGAAGTGCTCGGCAACCACTTCGCTCAGCTGGTCGTGCCGTTCCTGTTGTTCGCTCCGCAACCCATCGCCTCGATCGCGGCCGCCGTCATCATCGTCACTCAGCTGTGGCTCGTGTTGTCGGGCAACTTCAGTTGGCTCAACGTCGTGACAATGGTGTTGGCGTTCTCCGCGCTCGGCGATGCGCAGGTGGGCCTGCTGATCCCGTCGGTCGGCGGCGGCCTCCCGCCGATCTCGGTGCCGTTTGCCGCGATCATTGCGGCAGTCACCGTTTTCGTGCTGATTTTGAGCGTCCGGCCGGCTCTCAATCTTGTGTCGCGTCGCCAGCTGATGAACGCCAGCTTCAACCCGTATCACCTGGTCGGCGCGTATGGAGCGTTCGGCAGCATCACCCGTACCAGGAACGAAGTGGTGATCGAGTGCACGGGCAGTCGGACACTGGATGCGGATACCGTGTGGCACGAGTACGAGTTCAAAGGCAAGCCGGGCGACGTCCGGCGGATACCGCGGCAATTTGCCCCGTACCACCTTCGGCTCGACTGGCAGATGTGGTTCCTCGGTCTCGGTGCCTCGGGGCAATGGTTCCCCGCCCTGTTGACCAAACTGCTGCAAGCCGACCGAGCCGTCTTGAAGCTGATTCGAGTGGACCCGATGGCCGGGGCTCGTCCGACGTGGGTACGCGCCACGCTTTGGGAATACCGTTTCTCCACCAACGCGGAACGCCGCGAGACCGGCAACGATTGGGTACGCACCTATCTCGCCGAAATCGTGTCGCCGCGCTCCTTATCCCCCAAGTAGTTCAATTAACGAACTACTATTGCTACTGTGACAAGCATGTACTCGGCGGATGAACTGGCCGGCGGCGTCCGCGCCCTGGCGCGGGTGGCCCGGATGCTCGAGCGGTCGACCAGCGAACTGAGCTTCGGGCATTACCGAATTCTGACCTCCATCGCGTCCGGGCACGAACGTGCTGCCGCAATCGCCACCTTGCTGTCGCTCGGGCGGCCGACGGTCAGCGCCGCGGTCGACTCGCTGGCCCGGCGGGGACTGCTGACCCGGGCCGCGACCGACGCCGACGGACGCGTCCGGTCGCTGGCGCTCACGCCGTCCGGCGTCGACTTGCTGCACCGGGTGGAAGCCGCAATGACCGAACGCCTCGCCGTATTGTGCGACAACGCACCCGACGGCGAGGCGTTGCTCCGGGCGCTCGTCCATATGGGTGAGGCGTTGGACGCCGTGCACGCCGATCACCGGCGAGCTCGTGATGCCCGGTGAGCGAGTCGATACAGCCGGGCTGGGTCCGCAGGCTCACCCTCTACGTGCTTCGCCACCGCGCCGACGTCGGCATTGCGGTCGGTGCGGCGATTCTCGGCAGCGCGTGCCAAGTCGCGGTCCCGCTGGTGGCGCGCACCATCCTGGACGACGTGATAGTCGCCGATTCTGCGCCGCTGCTGCCGTGGATCGGTGTGCTGTTCGCTGTCGCGATCGCCGGATTCGGCTTCACGTATCTGCGCCGGTATCGCGGCGGCCGTGTCGCGTTGAGCGTCCAATACGACCTCCGTAACGACATGCAGGCGAACTTGCAAACAATGGACCAGGCGTCGCTGTCCCGGCTGCCCACCGGACAGCTCGTGTCGCGCGCCAATTCGGACACGTCGATAGTGCAGGGCCTGCTCAGCATGCTGCCGGTGATGAGCGGAAACATCCTGCAAATGGTGCTCTCGCTCGTTGTCATGATCGTGCTCAGCCCGCCGCTGGCAATCATCAGCGTTCTGACCGCGCCGCTGCTTTTACTCGTGTCGTATCGGATGCGGTCGAAGATCTTCCCGGCCAGCTGGGATGCGCAACAACGCGAGGGTGATGTCGCGCAAATCGTCGATGAAGATGTGTCCGGCGTGCGCATCGTGAAGGCGTTCGGCCAGGAAAGGCGGGAATTGCGCCGACTGATCGGCGTGGCAAAGAACTTGTACGGCTCGCAAATGCGCGCCGTCCGGCTGCAAGCGCGTTATCAGCCGCTGATGCAGACGATCCCGGTGCTGGCGCAGGTCGCGGTGCTGGCGTTCGGCGGATGGATGGCGTTGCACGATCAGATCACGCTGGGCACGTTCTTGGCGTTCTCGACGTATATCGCCAAGTTCACGGCGCCGGCCCGGCAGCTGGCCGGCATCATGACCATCGCCCAGCAGGCCAGAGCCGCCGTCGAGAGGATTGTTGAAATTCTCGACATGCGGCCCTCCATCGTCGACGAACCCGGTGCCCTCCAGCTGCGCGACGTGCGCGGCGAGCTCGAGTTCCGGGACGTCGACTTCCACTTTGGCGACGGCACTGACGTCTTGCAGTCGTTCAACTTGCGCGTCGGCGCGGGCGAGCGGGTCGCGATTGTCGGGCCGAGCGGAAGCGGAAAGACGACCGCGGCAATGCTGGCCGGGCGGTTCCACGATCCGACGTCGGGTACCGTCAGCATCGACGGACACGACCTCCGCGGAGTCTCCGTGCACAGCTTGCGCGATCAATTGGGGTTCGCGTTCGAAGAAAGCTTCCTGTTTTCGGACAGTGTCCGAGCCAATATCGCCTACGGGCGGCCCGACGCCGGCGACGACGAGGTGCACGGTGCCGCGGTGGCCGCGCATGCGGACGGGTTCATCGGCGAGCTGCCGAACGGGTATGACACGCCGGTCGGCGAGCGCGGGCTGACGCTTTCGGGCGGGCAGCGGCAACGTATTGCACTGGCCAGGGCGATTGTGAAAAACCCGCGCATCCTGATTCTTGACGACGCGACGAGTGCCGTCGATGCGCGGGTGGAACAAGGCATTCACGATGCGTTGCGGGAAGTGACCGCCGGGCGCACGACGCTCTTCATCGCACACCGGGAATCGACAATTCACCTGGCCGACCGGATAGTCGTCCTTGCCGAGGGACGGATCGCGGACACCGGGACGCACGAGGATTTACTGGAGCGAAGCACGATCTACCGGGCACTGATCTCGGGGCTGGACGACGGCCAGGTCGCCGACGATGTCGACAGCCTTTCTGCCCGTGCGGCCGGGGGCGACGGCTGGTCGAACCCGGCGTCCGGCGACGGGGCCGGACGCCGCGGCACCGCAGGTACGGCGCGCACCGGGTCTACCGTCGGTCGCGGCTCGGGAGGCCGGTGGCAAATGAATTTGGCACCGTCGCCGGCGCTGTTGGCTCAGGTCGATGCCTTGCCGCCCATCCGCGACACCGCCGAAGTCGACGAGGAGGCGGAGACTCGGCCCGACCCCGCGTTCAGCCTGCCGCGGTTGCTGAAGGGATTTCGCACCCCGCTGATCATCGGCTTGGCCCTGGTCGTCCTTGACGCGTTGGCGGGACTGGCCGGCCCGGTTCTCGTCAAAACCGGCATCGATGACGGCGTTTCCAAGGGCGTTGTCTCGGTGCTGATCGTCGCTTCGGCATTGTTTCTTGCGATCTCGCTGTTCGATCTGGTCGTCAGCATTGGCGAGACGTTCGTGACGGGCCGCACGGCTCAGCGCATCATGCTGTCGTTGCGGGCACGAATATGGGCCCAACTGCAACGACTGTCGCTCGACTATTACGAACGCGAAATGGGCGGCCGCATCATGACGCGCATGACGAGCGATGTCGACCAGTTCGAGTCACTCATTCAAAACGGACTCTTGTCGGCACTCGTGTCCATGGTGACTTTTGTGGGCGTCGGCGTGGCGCTGCTGACCATCGACGTCGAACTGGGGCTCTATACGCTCGTCGTGGTGGCGGTCCTGGTGGTGGCCACGTACTATTTCCGTCGCGCCGCGTCCAGGTTGTACAGCCAATCGCGCGACCGGATCGCCGTCGTCAACGCGGACTTCCAGGAGAGCCTGTCCGGCGTGCGCGAATCGCAAGCCTACGTACACGAATCGGCGACAATCGAACGGTTTCGGCGGCTCGACAAGCGATATCTCGACTCGCGGGTGGCCGCGCAGCGCCTGGTGGCCACGTTCTTCCCGTTCGTGCAATTCCTGGCGGCTGTCGCCGACGCGATCGCCTTGGGTGTCGGCGCGACGCTGACCGAGCACGGTCAGCTGACGTCCGGGGCCCTCATTGCATTCCTGCTGTACCTGAACATGTTCTTTGCGCCGATCCAGCAGCTGTCGCAAGTCTTCGATTCGTGGCAGCAGACCCGCGTGTCGGTCGGACGCATCTCGGAACTCATGCAATTGACGACGCTCACGCCGCAGGCGGACGATCCGATCATTCCCGGGCACATGACCGGTCACCTGCACGCCGACGATGTTCGCTTCGCCTATCCGGTCCTCACCCCGGAGTCCACCCCCGAGGCGCTGCGCGGAATCGATCTCGACATCGCGGCCGGCGGATCGATAGCTCTGGTCGGCGAAACCGGTGCCGGTAAATCCACCGTGATGAAATTGCTGGCGCGATTCTACGATCCGGATTCCGGCACGGTGTCCTTGGACGGCTACGACCTGCGCTCGCTCGACCTTGCGGCGTTCCGCAGCCGGCTCGGGTACGTTCCGCAAGAGTCGTTCCTGTTCACCGGGACGGTTCGCGACAATATTGCGTATGGGCGGCCCGAGGCCACCGATCGAGAGGTCGAAGACGCCGCCCGGGCAGTGGGCGCGCACGAATTCGTCCGCCGGCTGCCGCACGGATATTTGCAGCCCATCGCCGAGCGAGGCGGATCACTGTCGTCGGGAGAGCGGCAACTGATTGCGCTGGCACGTGCCCAACTTGTCGATCCGGTGGTGCTCTTTCTGGACGAGGCGACGTCCAATCTGGACTTGATCACCGAGTCCCGCGTGACTGCGGCAATGAATACGCTCACCAGCGGCAGGACGACGGTGCTGATCGCCCACCGGCTGCAAACCGCCCGGACGGCGGATCGGATCGCCGTCCTCGATGCCGGAAAGATCGTCGAGCTCGGCAGCCATCACGAATTGCTGGACCGCGGCGGGACGTATTCGCGGATGTGGGAACTCTTTGCCTCCGGCGCTCCCGCCCCGCCCCGCTGAGCACCCGCCTCGTTGCGTGCCCGATCGCCGAGTGGTGGCGAATGGCTGCTGCCCCTCCTCGAGTGGTGGCGAATGGCTGCGAAATCGCCGATTTCGCAGCCATTCGCCACCACTCGGCGCCGGAGCGAGGGCGGAAAGGCTACGGCGAGGGCGGCTCGGCGGCTACAGCGCGGGGCGGTGTTCGCGCGCCGGGTCACCGCTTTGGCTCGAGATCGAATTGGACCGCGTCGACTCGTCCTTCCAGCGCAGCAGGGCGCCGACGCCGTCGGGCAAGTCGATGACGCCGGCGTCCGCGCTTTGCACGCCGGCGTCTGTCTGCACTGCGGCGAACAACACCTCTTCGATGTTGTCCGGGGCGCCGCCGTCGACCAGCACGAGGTCGTCGACCTGGCCACGGTCGAGCGCGCGCATCACCTCGACGGCACCGGCCACGCTCTGACCGTCCCGAGCCTGTTCCTGCCGGAGCCGTTCGGCAACCGCCCGTTCGCGGGCCCTGATGAACTCGTCCGTCACGGCGCTGACCTCCTTTTTGAAGGCGGGCCGCTCCAACCCGGTGCCGCGAGTGCCGCCCGGCACTTCCTTCAGCCGTGCTGCAACTTCTTGGCCGACGGCGCCGGCCAGCAATGCAGTGGCGCGAACGTCGCCGGTGAGGATCACCAGGTCCGGCCGGTACTTCCCCACCAGCTTGTTCAATTTCAACGCGACCGTCTCGGCATTGCGCTCCCAGGAATCCTCGACGCGCGTTTCGAACTTGTGGCCGCGCCAGCCATTACGCGCCTTGTGCAGTTCATCGTGGCTTCCTTGCACGCTGGACTGGTCCCCCAGTTCGCTCGTACCGCCGGCCGGCCGCGGGTCGTCCGGTCCGCGCAAGCGGAAATCGGCCCCCGACCGGTCCGCTTCGACGAGCAGCACGGAGACCGCGCGCGCGGCAACACGCATCATGGGCAGCAAGACCGGGCGCGGCCCCCACTCACTGACGTCTTCGAGGGGCGGAACCGGCAATACGCGGTCGATGAGCATTCCGGACGAATTGGCGATGAATGCGCGTCCGTGGCGTCCTCCGATCTCGGACGGCGTGAGCACTGCCTCTTCGATTTCCGTCAGCACCGTCTCGGGAGCGCCCTGTTTGGCGGCGCGGGCCCGAAGGTGAGCCCACCGTGCGGACAGATCGGCTGCTTCGGCCTTGTCCTTGCGGGTGGTATCGACGTAGATCGACAGGAACGGTGCCTCAGCAGCCAAAGCTGATTTGAGCCACGGAAAGCGCATCGGAACACCTCACATCAGTCGTGGGCCGGCCTCCCGCCGATCGGGCGACGGCCCGTCGTAAGCCACTCTGTCACGAACGACGGACCGAGACAACGGGCCGCGTGACGTATTCGTCGGTGCGCGCTCCGGTTTCGCACGGCGAGCGGCCCCAAGTGCCCTCGAATTACCGGAAAGTGCTTACGATGGGGGTTCAGAAGCCACGCCCGCGGGTTGGTCCACGAGGCGTGGACGGCAACGTAAGGGGTCGTAATGTCGCAAAATGTCGCACAAAAGCTGATCAGTTCGCATCTCGTGTCCGGCGAAATGACACCGGGTTCGGAAATCGGGCTGAAAATCGACCAAACGCTGACCCAGGACGCCACCGGCACCATGGTCATGCTGGAACTGGAATCGCTCGGGCTCGACCGGATTCACACGGATTTGTCGGTGCAATACGTTGACCACAACCTGTTGCAGACCGACGCGAAGAATCCCGAAGACCATTTGTTCCTGCGTTCGGCCGCCCAGCGATTCGGCCTGTGGTATTCCAAACCCGGCAACGGCGTGTCGCATCCCGTTCACCAAGCTCGTTTCGGCAAACCCGGCGTCACGATGATCGGCTCGGACTCCCATACCTGCGCAGCCGGCGCCATCGGCATGCTGGCCATCGGCGTGGGCGGTCTCGAGGTTGCCATGGCCATGGCCGGCGACCCGCTCTATGTCGAGATGCCGCAGATCTGGGGTGTCGAATTGACCGGCGAGTTGCCCCCTTGGGTCTCGGCCAAGGACGTCATCCTCGAACTCCTGCGCCGTCACGACGTCAAGGGCGGCGTCGGCAAGATCGTCGAATATCACGGCCCCGGCTTGAAGAATCTCACGGCGATGGACAGGCACGTCATCGCGAATATGGGAGCCGAACTCGGAGCGACGACGAGCGTGTTCCCGGCCGACGATGCCGTCAAAACGTTCATGGAGGCCGTGGGACGGCCCGGCGACTACAGCGAACTGCTTGCGGATGAGGACGCAACGTACGACATCACCGAAACCGTGGACCTTTCCTCGCTCGAACCGCTGATCGCCAAACCGACGTCGCCCGGCAATGTCGTGCCGGTGCGCGAGGTCGCCGGCGAGGACGTGTTCCAGGTGGTCGTTGGTTCATCGGCAAACCCCGGGCTGCGCGACTTCGCGGTGTTCGCGGAGATTATCAAGGACTCGCAGACCGAATCGCAGGTGTCGGTCGACGTGAATCCGACGTCCCGAGAGATCTACGAGGACATGGCGCGAGGCGGTTGGGCCTTCGACCTGATGCGATCCGGCGCTCGCATTCATCAATCCGGCTGTATGGGGTGCATCGGCATGGGTCAGGCGCCCGCGATCGGGCGCAACAGTCTGCGCACCGTGCCCCGCAACTTCCCGGGCCGGTCCGGAACCGACGAGGACGCCGTGTGGCTGTGTTCGCCCGAAACGGCCGCCGCCGCCGCGCTGACCGGTAAGATCACCGATCCGCGCGAACTCGACAAGGACTATCCGCGGCCCGAACTTCCGGCGAAATACAGCGTGAATACCAGCATGCTGCTCGAGCCGTTGCCCAAGGACGAAGCATTGAAGGTCGAGCTCGTCAAGGGATCCAATATCAAGTCGCTGCCGGACTTCGAGCCACTGCCGGACGACATCGAACTGCCGGTGCTGCTGAAGGTCGGCGACAACGTCTCCACCGACGAGATCATGCCGGCCGGCTCCCGCGTGCTGCCGTTCCGCAGCAACATTCCCAAGATCGCCGAGTTCGTCTACATCCAAGTCGATGACACGTACGCCACGCGCGCCGCGGACACGGACGGGGGCCACGCCATCGTCGGCGGCGAGAACTACGGCCAAGGCTCGTCCCGTGAGCATGCGGTCATTGCGCCGCGCTACCTCGGTCTTCGGGTCGTCGTAGCCAAGTCGTTCGCCAGGATCCATTGGCAGAATCTCGCCAATTTCGGCGTACTCGCCCTGGAGTTCGACGATGAGGCGGATTACGACGCGCTCGGCCAAGACGACGTCTTGAAGTTCGAGGGCCTGCGCGACGCACTGGAAAATGGGGGCACCATCACGGCGACGGCGGGTGACCGATCCGTTCAGCTGCGCCACCATCTCTCCGCTCGCCAAGTCGCCATGGTGTTGGCCGGCGGCCGGATCCCGTACCGCGCGGCCAAACTCTGACGGGCGGCGCGCCCCTCGCGGAATCCGATACACCGGGTCATCATGGAGGTATGCCTTTCACCGACAGGCGGGACGCGGGACGCCGGCTCGCCGCACGTCTCACCGGGCGGTTCGGCGCGGACGGCGTCGTGGTCATCGGGCTGCCGCGCGGCGGAGTGCCGGTAGCCGCCGAACTTGCTGCAGCGCTCGAAGCCGACCTCGATGTCACGCTGGTGCACAAGCTCGGCGCTCCGTACCAACCGGAGTTCGCCATCGGCGCGGTGGCGCACGGCGGCGCACGCATTGTGGACCAGAAGGCGGCACGGCACGTGCGAGCAAGCGAACACGATCTGGCCGAGATCGAGCGGCGCACTCGCACCGAATTGGCCAGCCGGGCCAGAAGGCTTCGCCGCCGCTACCCCGAGGTGCCCGTCGAAGGCCGGACAGTGATAGTCGTCGACGACGGCGCGGCCACGGGCCTGACTGCGCAAGCCGCGTGCCGAAAACTCCGCGGTCTGCAGCCGGCCGCGCTCATCGTGGCGTTGCCGGTCGCGTCCCGGGCTGCGGTGTCGACTCTCCGCCACTATTGCGACGAGATCGTCTGCCTCGAGACTCCGGCCGATTTCCGGTCCGTCGGCCAGTGGTACGACGACTTCACCCAGACCAGCGACGACGAAGTGCTACGGCTCCTGGGCGTGTGAAGCGTTCACAGTCCGTATTCTTCGAGCAGACGCAGCCACACTTCGCTGATTGTCGGATACGCCGGCACGGCATGCCACAGCCGCTCGAGCGGCACTTCGCCGACGACCGCGATAGTCGCGGCGTGCAGCATTTCGGACACGTCCGGGCCCGCGAACGTCGCACCGACGATCACTCGCGCATCCTCGTCGACGACGAGCCCGGCCCAGCCGCGGTAACGATCGGCATGCAGGGCGGCGCCGGCCACCGCCATGTCGTGCGTGACCTCGCGAGTGCGAATCCCCCGTTCGGCGGCCTGATCCGGCGTCAGACCGATCTGCGCGATCTCCGGGTCGGTGAACACGACCTGCGGCACGGCGCGCTGCGACGCCGTCGCCGCAAATCGCGACCATCCGGCCGGCTCCGGGTCGTGGCCCGCGGCGCGGGCGACAATCACGTCGGCAACGATCCGGGCCTCGTACTTTCCCTGGTGCGTCAACGGCGCATTGCCTGCCGCGTCCGACACGGCATAGAGCCACTGCCCATCGACACCGTCGACGACGCCGTCCGCACCGACCGACAGGCCGGTCGAAGCATCGAACCCCACGCTGTCGAGTCCGAGCTCGGTCACCGCCGGACGTCGCCCGGTCGACACCAGCAGCTCCTCGGCCTCGATGATGCCGCCGTCGTCAAGTTCGATCCGGACTACGTCCCGGTCACCGCCCCGCCGGACTCGACGCGGCGACGTGAAAGTCCGCACGTCGACGCCTTCGGCCTCGAGTGCCTCCGCCACGAGAGCCACTGCCGGCTCCGGAAGCCCCGACAATAGCGTCGAACGGGCCAACAGGGTCACGTGCGAGCCGAGACGGCCGAACGCCTGCGCCAGTTCCGTGCCGGCTACTCCCCCGCCGATGACGGCCAACCGGGCCGGTACCTCCCGGGCCGATGTCGCCTCGCGGGTGCCCCAGTACCGCGTGGAGTCGAGACCGTCAATGGGCGGCACGACGGGAACGGAACCGGACGCGATGACCACTGCGTGCCGCGCCGTCCACGTTGCAGCACCGGCCTCGTCTTCGACGACCACTGTTCGCTCGCCGGTCAGCCGCGCTTTGCCGCGAACCACCCGGATCCCTGCGCCTTCGGCCCACTCCACCTGGCCGGCGTCGTCCCAATTCGCCGCAAAACGATCCCGCCGAGCCAACACGGCCCCGACGTCGAGCCGGCCCGTCACCGCCTCGGCCGCACCCGCCACCGCCTGCGCGGCACGGCGGGCCGTGCCCGGCCTGATCAGTGCCTTCGACGGCATGCACGCCCAGTACGAACATTCGCCGCCCAGAAGCTCCGATTCGACCACGATGGCGCTGAGGCCCTGAGCGACGACGCGCCCCGCCGCGTTCTCGCCGGCCGGGCCGCCGCCGATGACTATGACGTCGATTGAAGACTCCATGCGGCTCATTATGCCCGAGTACACTTGCCTGGAAACGGAATCCAACGCAACCTCCGGGAGCGACCTTGCACAAGTCCGCCGCCGATCACGACCGGCGCGCCGCGCTCCGCCAATCGCCGACCGCTACCCGCGCGCCGTATTTCGGCGCGCGCGACTTGTCGCTCATCGGAGTGTTCGCTGCATTGATCGCGGCATTCGGAGTGATGCCGGCCATCCCGATCGGCGGCATCGGCGTGCCCATCACGCTGCAAACGCTCGCCGTGGTGCTGACCGGCCTCATTCTCGGCCCGCTGCGCGGATTTGCCGCTGCCGGACTCTACGTCGTCGTCGGGCTCATCGGACTGCCGATCTTTGCGAACTTCAGCGGGGGGCCCGGAGTGCTCGTGGGCCCGAGCGGCGGCTACGTCGTCAGCTTCCCCTTCGTGGCCGCGGCGGCCGGCGCGCTGGCAATCGTCGCGGTCCGGAAGGCTGCCCGGGCCCGGCGGATCGCCATGCTGATCACGGCCGGCCTGGTCGGCGGGGTCGTCGTCGGGCACGCCTTTGGTATGGCCGGGATGATGGTCAACCTCCATTTGTCGGTTCCGGCCGCCTTTGCCGCCGACGTCGTGTTCGTTCCGGGAGACGTCGTGAAGGTTGTGATCGCTGCGCTCATCGCGGCCAGCGTGCACCGTGCCTTTCCCGATCTCCTTCGCCGTCGGTGACCATGATCCGCTTTTCCGCGGCGGGCGTGCGCGTTCGTGTCGACGATGACCTGCGAACTCTCCTGCATCCCACGTCGCTTGACCTGACCGAGCGGCGCGTCAGCGTGATTGGCGCGAACGGATCGGGTAAGTCGACATTGCTGCGGCTGGTCAACGGGTTGACGCTTCCGACGACCGGCTCGGTGAGCGTGGACGGCGTCGATACGCACTCCCGCGGAGCGGACGTGCGCCGGCTGGTCGGGTTCGTCTTCACCGATCCGCTGGCCCAGCTGGTGATGCCGACGGGGCTCGAAGACGTGATGCTTTCGCTCCGCCGCACCGGCATCCGCGCCCGCGACCGGCGCCGGGCAGCCTTGGACCACATCGCGGCGTTCGGCCTGGGCGGGCACTCCGAGCAGAGCATTTACGACCTTTCCGGCGGTCAACGGCAACTGATGGCGTTGGCGTCCGTGCTGGCCACGGCTCCGCGGGTACTTGTTCTGGACGAGCCGACGACGTTATTGGATCTGACCAACAGGGAACGCTTTCGCCGCGTCCTGAACGGACTCCACCAGCAAATCCTCTTTTCGACTCACGATCTCGAACTGGCGCTGGACGCCGAGCGTACGCTCGTCGTCAATAGCGGCACTATTGCGTTCGACGGCGCGCCGGCCGACGCCGTCCGGTTCTATCGCGAGCTTGCCGTGACGGGCACGCCGTCGTGACGTCGGTGTTCGGCAGGTACGTGCCCGGCACGTCGTGGCTGCACCGCTGTCCGGTCTGGCCAAAGGTTGCGCTGATTGCCGCTGTCTCGCTGGCCGTGCTCATTGTCGACAGGCTGTGGGCCTCCGGCACTCTGGTTGTCGCGGCTCTCATTGTGGCCCGGGCCTGCCGGTTGCCGTGGCGCGTCGTCCTGGCCCCGTTGAAATTCCTGTGGATCGTGCTGGCGGTCATCGCCGCCTATCAGAGCTTTGCCGTGGGAGTGCTGCCGGCCGTGCGGATCGCGGCAAACATCGCAGCATGCATCCTGACGGCGTCGCTCATCATGGCGACCACCTCCGATGCGCGGCTGATGGATGCCGTGGCGGCCGCCGGCCGGCCGTTGAAGTACGTCGGCGGCGATCCCGAACGGTTTGCGCTGACCGTGGCAATCATGTTCCGCAGCATTCCGTACCTGCTCGGCTCGGTGTCCGCGGTGCGCGATTCGGCAAAGGCGCGCGGGCTCGAACGGTCGCCTCGCGCCTTGGTCTTGCCGGTCGTCGTGGGTGCCGTCGCATACGCACGCCGGACCGGGGACGCGCTGGCGGCCAGAGGTCTCGGAGAATTGGGTCTCGGGGAGGCAGGCGGGGACGAACCCCCGCTCCCGTAGGCTGATCACCATGACTGCGCAAGGTTCGGCTGCCGTGATCGGTGCCGGAATCTCCGGCCTGGCGTCGGCGGCAGCGCTGATCCGCGCCGGATGGCGCGTCGACGTGTTCGAGAAGTCCGAGCGGCTGCCGGACGCCGGCGCGGGAATCTCGCTGATGCCCAACGCCGTCCGTGCCCTCGACTTCCTTGGCATCGGCGACGCCGTCCGCGATCTGGCCGAGACCGACGGGATGGCAGGGATCCGCACCATGCACGGGTATTGGCTCACGCGCATGCATGCTGCCGACTTCACCGACAGGTTCGGGCCGCTCGCCATCCTGCCGCGAGCCGACCTGCTGCAACTACTTGTCGACACGGTTCCGGACGGCACCGTGCGGTACGGTGTCCGCATTGACTCGGTCGATCCGGAGGGCAGCGTTCGCACCGACGCGGGCGCTGCGGACTACGACCTCGTGGTGGGCGCCGACGGGCTGCGCAGCGTCGTCCGTGCCGCGTGCTGGCCGAACGCCGCCCGCCCGCGGTACACGGGATACACGGCATGGCGGTTCGCGACTGACGAATTGGACGAACCACCCCGGCACGGCGCCGAGGTCTGGACGCGCGGCGAGCGTTTCGGCTATGCGCCGATGCCGGGCGGGCGCGCCTATTGCTTTGCCGTGCAGAACGCCCCGGTCGGCGGCACCGACGCGACTTTGCCCGATTACGGTTACTGGCCCGCCCCGGTGCCCGAGCTCGTCCGCGCCGCCTCATCCAACGGCGTCCTTCGGGACGACGTGTACTATCTGCCGCCGCTGCGCTCGTTCGTGCACGGGCGGGTCGCGCTTGTCGGCGACGCCGCGCACGCGATGCCGCCGGATCTCGGGCAAGGTGCGGCACAAGGGTTGGAGGATGCCGTCCGGCTCGGCGCGTCCTCGCACGACCTGGCACTGTACGATGCCGAGCGGCGGCCGCGGGCCCAGGACGTTGCACGGCGTTCCCGCCGAATCGGTGCGATGGCCCAATGGGTGTCGCCGCGCGGCATTTGGCTGCGCAACACGGCCATCCGGATCCGGTCCGTTAATGGTCTTATCCGCGTTTTGGCGCCGGTACTGGACTGGCAACCACGTAAATAACGGTTGTTTGCGATAGCGTCTGTCGAACACAGTTTGGTTAAGAAAATGCGATAAACGTAACGTACGCCACGTTTTGCGAACCCAATCCCCATATGGTGCTTAGTGCGTCCGGGCATCGGTGCCCGGACGCCGGTAAGAAAGAACCATTGGAGCTCGGTCGCCGCGATCCGGCGACGGCTCCCCCGAACTGGAAAGTCGTGCAATGTCGCTCATCCCCATGAATCCCCCAGACCGCTCCAGCCGCCTCGCGGGAGGTTGGAACACCGCGCGTTGATCTCCTTCATTGTCCGGCGGTTCATCAACTATTTGATACTGACGTTCCTTGCAACTATCGGGGCGTATTCACTGTCGAGCATGTTGATGGACCCACGGGAACGGTATTTGAACCGCAATCCGCCGCTTTCGAAAGAAAGCATCAACGCGATCATGGACGCGCACGGAACAAATCCGAACACCCCCGTCCTCGAGCGCATCGGCCACTGGCTGCACGAGTTGTTCCTGCACGGGTCGCTCGGCGATACGATTCACAACGACGCCGTCATGCACGAGATGCTCTTGCGCTCGTCCATCAGCTTGCGGCTGCTCATCGTCGGCTCGATTCTGGGAGCGCTCGTCGGCGTCATCCTGGGCGTCTGGGGCGCCGTCAAGCAGTACAAGGCAAGCGACCAGACGGTGTCGTACATCTCGTTCGTGGTGATTGCCGCGCCCACGTTCGTGGTCGGCGCAGTCCTGATGATCTTGGCAACCAAGTTCAACAATCTGATCGGCGTGCAGCTGATCAACTTCAGCGGCGAGTATTCGACGGGCGTCCACGGGTTCTGGCCGATCCTCGGCGACAGGCTCTCCCATATGCTGCTGCCCACGCTGGCACTCATCATGTTCGCGGCTGCCGGATTCTCCCGGTATCAGCGCAGCATCATGCTCGACGTGCTCGGACAGGACTACATCCGCACTGCCAGGTCCAAGGGCCGCACGCGACGTTCGGCGCTGGTCCGTCACGGCGTGCGAATGGCAGTCATCCCGATGTCGACGTACTTCGCCTATTACTTCGGCACGCTGATCGCCGGTGCGCTCTTCCTCGAGGTGCTGTTCAGCTGGCACGGCATGGGCGAATTCGGCATCAACTCGATCACGCAGAGCGACATCAACGGCGCCACGGGCTTCGCCTTCTTCAACGCCGTCCTCGTCCTCATCTCGGCCACCTTGGCCGACGTCCTCTACTCCGCCCTCGATCCGAGAGTGAGGGTCTGACATGTCCACACTCAAATTGAACGAACAGCCCATCGATCCGACGGTGGACGGTGTCGAGGCTCCGCGGCACAAACCCACCTCCCGCGGCAAACTCGTGCTGCTGCGTCTTCGCGGTATGCCCCGGTTCTGGGTCGGATTCGGACTGATTGCATTCATCGCACTGTTTGCCGTCGTCGGCAACGTGTTCAACATCTACACGATCACCGACCAGGACCCGATGGCCCTCAACCAGCCCCCGTCGGCCCAGCATTGGTTCGGCACCGACACGATCGGCCAGGACCTTTACGCGCAAACGGTCTCCGGTTTGCGCAAATCACTCATCATCGGCCTGATCGTCGGCCCGTGTGCGACTCTCCTGGCCGCTCTCCTCGGTGCCACGGCCGGGTATCTGGGCGGCAAGATCGAGGCGATCATCGTCTGGTTCACCAACTTCTTCCTGGCACTGCCCAGCCTCATCATCCTGATGCTGGTCAGCCCGATCTTCGCGAAGCTCAGCTGGATCTTCATCGCCGTCGTGTTGATCTTCACCTCGTGGATGGTGATGGCACAGGTAGTGAAGAACCAGACCAAATCGTTCCGCGACCGCGAATTCGTCAAGGCAGCCAGATATATGGGCGCCTCCACCTTCACGGTCGTTCGCCGTCACATCATCCCGAACGTGGCGTCCATCCTCGTGATCGACGCAACACTGGGAATTGTCGGCGCCATCTCGGCCGAAGCCGGCCTGAGCTTCTTCAATCTCGGCGTGCAACCGCCCGACGTGTCACTGGGCACGCTTTTGCAGGACGGCGCGTACGCCGCAGTGACCCGGCCGTGGCTGTTTGCCTTCCCCGCGACGTTCCTGGTGGCCGCCCTGTTCGCCCTCGGCCTCATTGGCGACGCCATGCGCGACGCATTCGACCCAACGTCAGGAGCCAACCGTGACTGATCTCGCGTATGACAATCCGGCCACGCGGAGCGGCCGGGCTCCCCTGCTGGAGGTCGACGACATCAATGTGACGTTCCGGCAAAAGTCCGGCGATGTGCACGCCGTCCGCGGCGTCAGCTTCCACGTCGACCCCGGAGAGTTCCTCGGCATCGTCGGCGAATCCGGTTCGGGCAAGTCCGTCTCATCCATGGCGGCCATCGGTCTGTTGCCCTCGAGCGCCCACGTCACCGGCGACGTGCGGCTGCGCGGCAGGTCGCTGGTGGACCTGGACGACGACGAGATGTCCAAGATCCGCGGCAGCGACATCGCCATGGTGTTCCAAGATCCGCTGTCCGCGCTCACTCCCGTGTACACGGTCGGTAAGCAGTTGATGGAAGCCCTTCAGCTGCACGACGCCTCGCTGTCGAAGCACGCTGCCGAAGCGCGTGCGATCGAGCTGCTCGGAACGGTGGGGATTCCCGCGCCCGAGCGGCGTGTGCACGCGTATCCGCACGAGTTCTCCGGCGGCATGCGGCAGCGCGCCATGATCGCCATCGCCATCGCGAACGATCCCAAGGTCATCATCGCCGACGAACCCACGACGGCGCTGGACGTGACGATTCAGGCCCAGATCCTCGAAGTGCTGCAAGAGGCACGCCGCATCACGGGCGCGGCACTCGTGCTCATCACCCACGATCTCGGTGTCGTTGCCGGTCATGCCGATCGGATAGCGGTCATGTACGCCGGTCGGATAGTGGAGACCGGGGCCGTGGACGACGTATTCTCCTCGCCGCTGATGCCCTACACGGCGGGCCTGCTCCGGTCGGTGCCGAATATGCTCACGGCCGGCGAACACCGGCTCTTCCCCCTTGAGGGCAAGCCTCCCTCGCTTGCGGACTTGCCGCCGGGATGCCCGTTCGCGCCGCGCTGCCCGGTGGCGATCGACAAATGTCGTCAGTCCGAACCGCCGCTGGAAGATCCGAACGGCCACGGGCGGACGTCGGCGTGCTTCCGCAGCCACGAGATTGCGACCGGCAGCTTGTCGTCGTCCACGATCTTTCCGGCTCCGCAGCCCGTCACGGTGCGGCCGCCCAATGCCGACACCGAGTATGTGCTCGAGACGGACGATCTGGTCCGGCATTTCCCGCTGACCAAGGGCGCCGTGTTCAAACGGCGCATCGGCACCGTCCGGGCAGTCGACGGCGTCTCGATGACCATCAAGCCGGGCCGGACGGTTGCCCTCGTCGGCGAATCGGGATGCGGCAAATCAACGACTGCCGGCGAGATCATGGAAATGGCGGCCCCGCAGTCCGGGACCATCCGGATCGGCGGCGTCGACGTGTCGACAATGACGAAATCGCAGCGACGCACGGCAAGGCGCGACGTGCAGATCGTCTTCCAGGACCCGATGGCGGCGATCGATCCACGCCTGCCGGTGGCCGACATCATCGGCGAGCCGCTGGCAATCGCCGGCACTGCCGGTGCCGAACGCCGCCGGCGTGTGCAAGAAATGCTCGACGTCGTCGGGCTGGACCCCTCGATGGCCGATCGATACCCGCACGAATTCTCCGGCGGGCAGCGCCAGCGCATCGGCATCGCACGCGCGCTCATCACGGATCCCAAGCTCATAATCCTCGACGAACCGGTCTCGGCGCTCGACGTGTCGATCCAGGCCGGTGTGATCAACCTCTTGGAAGATCTGCGCGACAGTCGAGGCTTGTCGTACTTGTTCGTCGCGCACGATCTCGCGGTCGTCCGGCAGATGGCCGACGACGTCGCGGTGATGTATTTGGGCAGGTTCGTCGAATACGGCCCGGTCGAGGAACTGTACGCCAACCCGAAGCACCCGTACACCCGGGCGCTGATGTCCGCCGTGCCCGTGCCCGATCCGGAAATCGAGCGCTCACGGACCCGCATTTTGCTGGACGGGGACCTGCCCAGCCCGGCGCAAGAGATCAGCGGGTGCAATTTCCGCACCCGCTGTCCCTTGTACAAACTGCTCGACGAACGCTCACGCGAGCTTTGTCGGCAAGACGACCCGGCGGCGCGCCGGGTCGACAATTCGGAGGTGGCGTGCCACCACACGGAGCGTCTCGGACTCCTGGACGACCCGGCCGAACCACCGTCGGCACCGACGCCGCGGTGAACCTCAGAGAAGAGAAGGAGAATCCCCTCGTGAGAAAGCGTTTCGCCACGGCTGTCGCTTTCCTTGCGGTCACCGGTCTGATGCTGACCGGCTGCCAGCAAAGCAAGGAAGGATCCAGCGTTGACAACAAGAAGGCCGAACAAGAGGCCAGCAAGCTCCCCGCCACCGACTGGCAGCGCGCAGCCGCCGATGAGGTCAAGCAAGGCGGAAGTCTGAAGCTGGCGATCGGCCAGATGCCGTCGAACTTCAATATCAGCCAGGTCGACGGCGCGCTGGTCGACCTCGACACGATGATGGATCCCACTCTTGGCGGTCCGATCAAGATCAAAGAAGACGGCAGCTGGACCGTCGACCACAATTACGCCAAATCGGTGAAACTGGTCAGCAAGGACCCGCAGGTCGTCGAGGTCAAACTCAACCCGAAGGCCGTCTGGCAGAACGGTGATCCGATCACTTGGAAGGACTATTACTGGTTCTGGAAGGCCAATAACGGGTCGAACAAGAAGTACCAGATCGCCTCGAACCGCGGCTTCAAGGACATCGGCAAGATCGAAAAGGGCGAGAACAAGTTCGACGTGAAGATCACGTACAAGAAGAAGAACGCGGATTGGGCCAATTACACCGCCGCGCTGCTTCCCGCCTCCGTCTCCAAGGACCCGAAGAAATTCAATAAGGGCTTTGAAAAGAAGATGGTGCCCTCGAACGGCCCGTTCATGGTCACCAACATCGATCACGGCGCCGAGGTGATCACGGAGAAGCCGAACCCGAAGTGGTGGGGCGACAAACCGAAACTGGATTCGATCACCTGGAAGGTGATCGAGCAGCAGCAACAGCCGCAGGCGTATGCCAATAAGGAGCTCGACGCCGTCGAGACTGACACCAACGCCGACGCCTACAAGACGGCAAAGAGCCGCAAGGACGGCGCGATGCAGAAGTCCACCGGTTTGATCTGGACCCACCTGACCTTGAACGCCAAGCACGGAGCGCTTGCCGATAAGAAGGTGCGCCGGGCCATCGGACACGCGATCAACCGCAACGTGATTGCAAAAGCCGCCATGTCGCCGGTGGGTGCGCCGGTGATGACGCAGAACAACACGATCTTCATGCCCGGCCAGAACGGCTATCAGGACAACACTCAGGGCACTATGAAGTACGACCCGAAGAAGGCCAAGAAGATCCTTGACGACGCCGGGTACAAGAAGCAGGGCAATGTGCGTGCCAAGGGCAACAAGAAGCTGGCCTTCAGCATCGTGGTGCCCGCCGGCACCCCGACCAATGCGCAGCGCGCCAAGCAGGTGCAAAAGAACCTGAACGACATCGGCTTCAAGATCAAGTTGCAGACGGTGCCGAGCGCCAAGTACTTCAGCGATTACATCGACCGTCACAAGTTCGACATGGCCACCTTCTCGTGGCAGGGCACGGCGTTCCCGATCGATTCGACCGTGAACTTGTTCTACCCGGCCGACGCCGGCCAGAACTACACCGGAATTTCCGATCCGTCGATCGGCAAGCTGGCCACCAAGGCGAATTCCGAGTTCGATGAGGACAAGCGCCGGGATCTGGCCAATGAAATCGACAAGAAGATCTTGGACGTCGAAGGGGTGATGCCGATTTATCCCACGCCGCAGATCTTCGGTGTCAAGAAAGGGCTCG
Source organism: Spelaeicoccus albus (assembly GCF_013409065.1). NCBI lineage: Bacteria > Bacillati > Actinomycetota > Actinomycetes > Micrococcales > Brevibacteriaceae > Spelaeicoccus > Spelaeicoccus albus. The sequence goes on from NZ_JACBZP010000001.1 coordinate 2,969,037, forward strand.
TGAACTACGGAGCCGCTCAGCTCGAAAGCATTGACTGGACGATAGCGGGCTGGAAGAAGTAACTCCTCCCTATCGCCGAATGGTGGATGGATGCCCGGTTACCGGTCGGTAACCGGGCATCCATCCACCTTTCGCGTGTGGGCTACAGGACGAGAGACAGCGCCGACCACGCCGCGCACACGACTAGTGCGGCAGTCGGGGGAAGGTCCAGTCGCCGGGTCACCGGCTCCGGTCGGCGATCCGCCTCGTAAGCGTTCCACCGGTCCGCGAGCAACTGAGAATCCGGCTGCGCGTCGTCCTTGGACCGCCGCTTCGGCGTTCCCGGCGCGTTCCAGGAGGTGAGCCGGTAGACGCGCCCGCCGCCGTCTCGGAGCTGCACGCTCACCGTCGGCCCGATGCGCACGTCGACAATGTCGGCAAACGGCAGCTCATAGCTGACGAAGGGGTTGCGGATGGTGGCGGTGCCGGTGCCGACGATCAGTGCGGGCCGCCACAGCAGTGCATACAGCACTGCCGCGATCAAGAGCAGCCACGGCGCTCCGACGCCGACCACGTGCCAGGCACCGCGCACGAGCGCATCAATCAGCAAATAAGCGCAAAACGCCCAGCCGACGAGCGGTATCCAATAACCGCCCGCTTGTTTGAGGACGACCGGCGCCCAGTTGTTCGCGGCCACCGGCTAGTCCATCGAATCGAGGATCCGGACAAGATCCTCTTTGGTGGTGCGCGGATTGATGAGGGCGAACCGTGTGACGGGCCGTCCCTGATGCGAGCTGGGCACCACGAACGAATCGCCGGATTCGAGCAGGCGCTTGGACCACGCCGCGTAGTCGCCGGCTGTCCACCCGTCCTTGCTGAACACGACCACCGAGAGCTCGGGCTCGCGGACGAGCGTGAAGCCGGGCCGCGAGCGGATCTCGTCGGCAATGACGTGGGCGAGCTCGATGGTGCCGGCAATGGCCTCCCGGTACGCGCGCACGCCGTATGTGGCAAGTGAGAACCACAACGGCAGACCGCGTGCGCGCCTCGTCAGGTTGTAGGCGTAGTCGGACGGATTCCACTCATCGGCGCCAGTGAGCGGGTCCAAGTAGTCCGCATGCTGCGTATGCGCCTGCCTGCCGAGTTCGGGGTCGCGATAGATCAGGGCACAGGCGTCGAACGGCGCATACAGCCATTTGTGCGGATCGACGATGAATGAATCGGCGTTCTCGACGCCGGCGTAGAGATCCCGATGGGCGGGCGACAGGATCCCGGCCAGGCCGTATGCGCCGTCCACATGCAGCCAGAGTCCGCGACGCTTCGCGACTGCCGCAATCGACGCCAGATCGTCGACGATGCCGAAATTGGTGGTGCCGGCCGTGGCGACTACCGCAAACACGCCGTCCCCGGCGTCGGCGAGCGCGGCGTCCACTTCGGCGCCGTTCAACCGCCCGGACGAATCGACCGGGATCGGCACCAGATCGATGTCCATCACCCGGGCCGCCGCGGCCAATGACGAGTGTGCTTCATTGCTGCACGCCGCCTTCCACCGCTCCGGTCGGCCGCGGCCGTCGGCCTCGCGCCGCCTGGCCGCTTGATCGCGGGCGGTGACGAGAGCCGAAAGGTTGCCCAGCGTGCCGCCCTGAACGAACACGCCGCCGGCGTCGCCGGGAAATCCGACCTCCGATGCGAGCCACGAGAGTACCTGGTTCTCGGCGTACACGGCGCCGGCGCCCTCCATCCACGAGCCGCCGTAAATACACGATGCGGCAACGACCAGGTCGAACATCGTGGCGGCCTCGGTGGGAGCGGCGGGGATGAACGACACGTAACGCGGATTGTCGGTGGAGATGCAGGCCTGGGCCAGCACGTCCTCGAACAGCTTCAACGCGGGGAGGCCGCCGATGCCGTCCTCCGTCACGGTCTTGGGAACTACCGCGTCGAGTTCGGCGAGGGTTTTCGGCCCGTCCAACGGGACCGGGTCCATTTCCAGGCGTTCGCGGGAGTACGCCACGATGGCGTCGAGCAGTTTACTGGCTTCTTCGTCATGGGTATGCACGGTCTCGATGCTATTACGCCGCGACTTCCCGGCCGACGGGCCGTCCGGCGGATACCGTGCGGTGGCTCGCGGTCGAGCGCTTTCAATTGTGGATGATCGATCCGGAAAAATGTTTCCTGCCGGACTTCGCATTCCACCCGACGTAATCGACACGGGCGCGGGACTCTTCCGCGCCCGCCTCTTCGCCTCTCTCGTTCGGCTGCGCGGCAAACGCCACTCGGCCCGGAACGATGGCCGGCGACCCAAAGGAGACTTGCTGGGTCATGGCGTCCCAGTGCCGCACGTCGGACGCCGCAACGGCCCGGGCCGCGAGGTACATGCCGTGGGCGATGGCGCGCCGGAATCCGAGCAGTTTGGCGCCGGCCGAAGACAAGTGGATCGGGTTGTAGTCGCCGCTGACGCGGGCGTACCGGCGGCCGATATCGCCCGGGAGCGCCCACAGTCCGGTCGGCGTGGGCGGCTCGAACTCCGGTCGCGGTACCGTCTGGCGATCGTCGTCGTCCAGGAACACGCCCTTGGCCAAATACGTGGACCGAGAGTGCCAGCGCACGGTTCCGCCGACCCGCGCGGTGGCGGTGACGTCGACCTGCGTGCCGCGATGATGCGCACGCAGGTGATTGGCGCGGCAATCGATATCGATGGCTTCACCCAGGACGATCGGTGCGAACTGGTCGATCCGGTTGTCGAGGTGCACCATGCCCATCAGCGGCAACGGGAAGTCGCTCGCCGCCATCAGGCTCATGGCCACCGGAAAGCTCAACACATGCACGAAGCAGGCAGGCAAGCGGTCGGCCGCCGGCTCACCCACCAGATGCTGGTACGCCGTGAGCCGTTCAGCGGACGCCGTGATTGCTCGTAGCCGGTAGCGCGTGTCCGGAAGGGCGCCCGTGACGCCGGACGACGTGCGGGAAAACCGCCGTCGTCCGGCATCCTTTGCGGCCGACGCGTAGATCGCCGGCAGCGACGGGGTGCTTGTCAGTTCCACAGTGCTCGTACTCATGCCCCCACCAAATTCTGTCCGCAGACGCGGATCACGTCGCCGCGTACGCCGCCGGCCTGCGGCGACGACAAGAAGGCGATGGTCTCGGCCACGTCGACGGGAAGCCCGGCCTGCTGCAGGCTGTTGAGCCGCCTTGCCACCTCGCGGGTCGCAAACGGCATCCGGGCGGTCATCTCGGTGTCGATGAAGCCCGGCGCCACCGCGTTGGCAGTGCCGCCGACCGACTCCATCCGGGGAGCCGTGGCCCGCACCATGCCGATGACGCCGGCCTTGCTCGTCGCATAGTTGGTCTGCCCGCGGTTGCCGGCGATGCCGCTGGTCGATGCCAGCCCGACGATGCGGGGCGCATTGGTGAACTTGTCGCTGGCCAGCAGGGCCTCGTTGATCGTCAGCGGTGCCGCCACGTTGACCGCCACCACCGACGCGAACCGGTCTTCGGCCATATTGGCAAGCAACCGGTCGCGGGTGATGCCGGCGTTGTGCACCACGATGTCGATTCCCCCGTGCCGGGCCACCGCGTGATCGATGATCCGCTGCCCGGCGTCCTCTGATGTGATGTCCAGTTGCAGTGCCGTTCCGCCCACCGTGTTGGCGACCTTCGACAACGCTTCCCCGGCGGCCGGTACGTCCACCACCACCAGCGACGCGCCGTCCCGGGCAAGCACTCGCGCGACTTCGGCGCCGATTCCGCGCGCGGCCCCCGTCACCACTGCGACCCGGCCGGCTAGCGGCAGTTCCCAGTCTTCCGGAAGCGATCCGGCGTTCGACGTCACGTGGATGAACTGGCCGTCGACGAACGCCGAGCGCCCCGACAGCAAGAACCGCAGCGCGCCGCTCACGCTGGGTGCGGAAGCCGGCACGTCGCCGGAGATCGCGATGCCGTTGGCCGTCGATCCGCCGCGCATTTCGTGCGCCAGCGACCGTAGCCACCCGTCGACGCCCTGCCGGGCCGCCGCCACCGGTGCGTCGTCGCCGGCGCAACTCGGCCGCGTCAGGACGACTATGCGGCCACCCGACTTCAAATCGCGAAGCGCGCCGCCCACCGTGATCGAGGTCTCGGTCAAATCGGCCGGATGCGCCACCGAGGTGAAATCCACGACGATGGCGCCCAGTTTTTCGCCGGGCGCGGCATGACGCCGCACGTCCAGTCGCCAGTCGAGCAGCGTCGTCCGGACGGCGTCCCCGGCGTCCGATGCCGGGCCGGTCACGAGGACCGGGCCATCAATGACGGGGGCGCCCGGCAGGTAGCGGCGCAGCCTCGCCGGTTGGGGCAGGCCGAGCCGTTTGGCGATGTTCTTGCCCGCGCCGGATGAAATCAGGTCGATGTACTTGTCGCTCATGCCGCCTCCACAATCGCTGCCACGCCTTGCCCGCCGGCCGCACAAATGGAAATCAGTCCGCGTCCGGACCCCTTGGTGCTGAGCATCTTGGCCAGCGATGCCGTGATACGCCCACCAGTTGCCGCGAACGGGTGGCCGGCCGCCAGCGACGAACCGTGCACATTGAGCTTGTCCCGGTCGATGCTGCCGAGCGGGCCGTCCAGGCCGAGCCGTTCGGTGCAAAACTTCGGGTCCTCCCACGCTCGCAGTGTCGTCAGCACGGTTGAGGCGAACGCTTCGTGCAGTTCGAAGAAGTCGAAGTCGTCGAACGTCAGCCCGTTGCGTGCCAGTAGCCGCGGAACCGCGTAAGCCGGGGCCATCAACAGGCCGTCCTTGCCGTGCACGAAGTCGACCGCGGCCGCTTCGGCGTCCACCAGGTACGCAAGCACGGGCAGCTCGTGTTGCCTTGCCCAGTCCTCGCTGCCCAGCAATACGGTGGACGCGCCGTCCGTCAGCGGCGTCGAGTTGCCGGCCGTCATGGTGGCCGGGGTGCTGAGCGACTTGCCGAAGACCGGCTGCAGCGCGGCCAGTTTCTCGATCGTGGAGTCGGGCCGGAGATTATTGTCCTTCGACAGGCCGCGGTACGCCGTCACGAGATCGTCGAAGAAGCCGGAGTCCCAGGCCTTGGCCATTCCTCGATGACTGGCCAAGGCGATTTCGTCCTGTTCGGCGCGGCTCACTCCCCACTGCGCTGTGGTCAGCGCCTGGTGCTCGCCCATTGACAGTCCCGTGCGCGGTTCACCGGTGTCGGGGGCCGACGGGGCAAAGAATCCGGGACGAAGCTTCGCCAGGACCGCGGCACGGGCCCGCAGCGATTTGGCCCGGGAGAGCTGCAAGAGCACCTTGCGCAGGCCCTCGCTGACGGCGATCGGTGCGTCGGACGCGGAATCAACGCCGCCGGCGATACCCGAGTCGATTTGGCCCAGCTTGATCTTGTCGGCCAGGATACTGACGGTTTCGAGCCCGGTCGCGCACGCTTGCTGCAGATCGAACGCCGGCGTGTCATGGCTCAACGCGGACCCCAGCACCGTTTCCCGGGTCAGATTGAAATCCCGGGAATGCTTCAACACTGCCCCGGCGGCGACCTCCCCAATGCGCTCGCCTTGCAGCCCGAACCGGGCCACCAGGCCGTCAAGGGCGGCAAGAAGCATGTCTTGGTTGCTCGCGTCGGCGTACTGCTTGCCGGCGCGCGAGAACGGAATCCGGTTGCCGCCGAGAATGGCGGCGCGGCGAGTGCTCATGGAGGTCTCCTCGTTTGTCGTACCGTGACCGTGAGAGTTACTGATACTCAGAGTACCTGATACTCTTGGTTCCATGAAACAGCAGAGCGCCGTGGACGTCGCGAAGGACGGCCGCTCATCACGCTGGGACTCCCATCGGGAGACGCGCCGGGATGCGTTGATCGCCGAATCGCGCAAGATCATCCACAGGCTGGGGCCCGACGCGTCAATGGACGACCTCGCGCAGGCGGCAGGCACGTCCAAGTCGGTGTTCTACAGGTACTTCGGTGATAAGGCGGGGCTGCAGACCGCGGTCGGCGAGCTTGTCATCGCCGATATTGGGGCGACCTTGTCGCAGGCGCTGACCAGTGCCGGCGGTGCCCGCGCCGGAATCACCGCCATGGTCAACGCGTATTTGGCAATGGCCGAGGCCTCGCCGAACGTGTACGCGTTCGTGACTGCCCCGTCCGCCGGCCGAGCCGTCGGCATCGACGAATTCTCCGGATTCTTCTCCGCCATTGCGCGCATGCTCGTCGATGCGTTGCCCGCCGCTTTCCGCCGAGGGCCGGGGGCGTCCGGATACGCGGATGCCTGGGCATTCAGCGCGATCGGCATGGTGCGATTCAGCGGTGAGTGGTGGATGGCCCGGCGCGGGACCGGTGCTCCCGGGCGAAGCGATATGGCACACCGGATCGCCGAATGGCTCTGGTCCGGGCTCGATAACGAATTGGGGAAAACGAGATGAACAAACCGGCATCCGTCAATGTGCCGCAGCTCGAGCGCATCCTGCTGGGTCGATGGGCCGAAGAACGTGTGCACAGCCGAAAGCTGGCAGCCCGCGACGAGATGGGCCCCGGTAACCATCTGGCCATGGCCGACCATCGTCAGCGAGTCCGCGAGCAGATGGCGGCCCTCGTATCCGACGGCATGGTCACCGCCGCTTTTCCGGAGAAGTTCGGCGGCAAGGGCAGACACGGGGCGAATGTTGCAGCGTTCGAGGAACTCATCGCGGCCGACCCGTCCTTGCAGGTCAAGGCGGGCGTGCAATGGGGCTTGTTCGGCTCGGCCATCCTGCACCTGGGCAATGAGGACCAACACGAGGCATGGCTCGGCAGCGCCATCGACCTGCAGGTGCCCGGGTGTTTCGCCATGACCGAAACCGGGCACGGTTCGGACGTCGCGTCGGTGGCCACGACTGCCGAGTATCTGCCGGATTCCGACGAATTCGAGATCAACACGCCGTATCGGTCCGCCTGGAAGGAATACATCGGCAACGCTGCCGAGGACGGCAGGGCCGCCGTGGTATTCGCCCAGCTCATCACCCGCGGCGTCCGGCACGGCGTCCATGCGTTCTATGTGCCGATCCGTGACGCGGACGGCGAGTTCGTGAGCGGCGTCGGCGGCCAGGACGACGGCCTCAAGGGCGGCCTGGGCGGCGTCGACAACGGCCGGCTGCACTTTACCGGCGTCCGGGTACCGCGAACCAATCTGCTCGACCGGTACGGCCGTGTGGACGCCGGCGGCGAATATTCGTCTCCCATCGCCAGCCCGGGGCGACGCTTCTTCACGATGCTGGGCACCCTCGTCCAAGGACGCGTGTCGCTGGACGGCGCGTCGATAGTGGCCGCCAAGATGGGCTTGGCCATCGCGGTGCGCTACGCCGATGAACGTCGCCAATTCGCCGGTGCCGACCCGGTGGAGGAAAAGGTGCTGCTCGACTATCAACGCCACGGCCGCCGGCTCCTCCCCCGCCTTGCCGTGACTTATGCGGCGGGGTTCGCGCACGCCGACCTCTTGGACAGGTTCGACGATGTGTTTTCCGGCGCGCATGCCACCGACGAGGATCGTCAGGATCTCGAAACGCTGGCGGCTGCCTATAAGCCGTTGTCCACGTGGCATGCGATCGACACTTTGCAAGAGGCGCGCGAGGCGTGCGGCGGCGCCGGGTACATGGCCGAGAATCGACTCGTCGATCTGCGGGCCGACCTCGACGTCTACGTGACGTTCGAAGGCGACAACACGGTTCTGCTGCAGCTGGTGGCCAAGCGTCTCCTGGCCGACTACAGCAAGGAATTCAAGGACGTCGACCTCGGCGGAGTCGCCAGGTACATGGCCAGTCAAGTGGTCGATCGCGGGGTGAACCGGTCCGGGCTGCGCCAGCTCGCCCAAGAGCTGGCGGACTCCGGTTCGCGCCGGCGGTCGGCCGGGCAGCTGCGTGAGGCCGACACGCAGCGCGAACTGCTCACCGCGCGAGTTGAAACGATGGTCGCCGAGCTCGCCGGCAAGCTGCGCGAGGTGCGACGGGCCGCCGCGTCTGAGGCCGAACGGATTCTCGGCGACAATCAGGACATGCTCATCGAAGCTGCGAGGGCGCACGGCGAACTCCTCCGATGGGAGGCGTTCACGAATGCGCTGGACGGGATCGAGGACGACGGCACCCGCACCGTTCTCACGTGGCTGCGCGATCTGTACGGGCTGTCGCTGGTGGAAAAGCACCTCTCTTGGTATTTGATGAACGGGCGGCTTTCCATGCAGCGCGCGCGCACCGTCGGCAGCTACATCAACCGGCTGGTGGCACGGCTGCGCCCCCACGCGGTCGATCTGGTCGATGCGTTCGGGTACGGCGACGAACTCTTGCGTGCGCCGATCGCTTCGGGCGCCGAGGCCGAGCGACAGGACGAATCCCGAGAGTACGAACGCCGCAGGCGTGCCGCGGCCGATGCGCCGGTCGACGAAAAAGTGCTGCGCGCACGCGCCAAGCGCAAGGCGCGGTAGCCCGCCGACTATTTGCCTCAGGACGGGGCGTGCACGGGGTCGGCAGTGATCGGTGCGACGCCCTTCGGGTGGGAAAGGAACACGCCGCGCATGCGCACGCCGGCATCTCGTGCGGCAGCCGAGAGCGCACGCGCCCACCGTCTGTCCGATTCGACGATGCCGGCCGGGCCAAAGCGTTCGCGCACGAACACGAGAGAGCCGCCGTCGGCGTCTTGATCGACGATCGCCGCGAACATGGTGACGAGTTTGACGACGAATTCGTCGGGTTCGTCCGGCATTTCGGCAATCGGACACAGCGTGGGCATCTGCACGTCGTGGGCGTCGAACATGGCCACCCACAGCTCTTCTTTGCAGGCCGTGCCGATCAGCGCGGTCATGCGCTCGGTGAGCTCGGCGAAGGTAGTGACTGGCTGATGGTTGTTCTCGGCAATGTCCATCTGCCGACTGTGTCGGATTTCATCCGGCCGCGTCCGGTTTTCCACAGGCGACACGGCGATGGTACAGCCGATGTCCGATTGTGGACGCAAGCCTCATCGGCGTCCGCCCGACGTGTGCGCAGGGTCAAACGATGCGCTGGGCCAGCAAGCTGCCGATGGCTTCGGTCTCGAGTAAAAAACCGTCGTGTCCGTACGGGGAGTCGATTTCGGCAACGTGCGGCGACCCCGGCAAAGCATGGGCCAGTTCGTACGACCCGGCCGGCAAGTACAGCCTGTCGCTCGAAATCGCCGCAATCGTGAAGTCGGCGGTCGCGCCGGACAGCGCACGGCGCAGGTCTCCCCTGCCGCGCCGCACGTCGTGGCTGACGAGGGTTTCGGACACTGCGATGTATGAGTTGGCGTCGAACCGGCCGGCCAGCTTGTCGGCCTGGTAGTCCAAGTAGCTTTCGACGGCGTAACGCTCCCGCCCGGCGACCGACGAGCTGTGCCCGTACGGGTCTTCGGCCCCTTGCGGAAGCCGGGAGAACCGGGACCCGAATTCGCTTTCGGTGCGATACGTGATGTGGGCAATGCGGCGGGCCAGGCCGAGACCCGCTGCCGGCGGCGGGCCGCCATAGTAGTCACCGCTGCGGAACGACGGGTCTTGGCGGATCGCCATCAGCTGCGGCTGTACCCAGGCGATTTGTTCGGCGGTCGAGTACGCTCCGGCGGCGATGACTGCGCAGTGGCGCACGCGTCCGGGGTATTCGACGGCCCATTCGAGGGCGCGCATGCCGCCGAGCGATCCCCCGATCACCGCATGCCACCGGTCGATGCCGATCCGGTCGGCCAACGCGGCCTCGGCACGCACCGAATCGCGCACCGTGATGAGCGGAAAGCGCGAACCCCACGGAACGCCGTCCGGCGCAACCGACGCGGGGCCGGTGCTGCCAAAACATCCGCCCACGATATTGGCGGCCACCACGAACCAGCGGCGGGTGTCGATCGCCAGGCCCGGCCCAATGAGACCTTGCCACCAACCGGGCCGCGTGTCGTCATCCGTCACGACGTCGGTGCCGCCGGTCAGCGCGTGTTCGACGAGGATGGCGTTCGACGCGTCGGCGTTGAGCGTGCCCCACGTCCGGTATCCGATAACGACGTCCGGCAGCGTCCGCCCGTTGTCGAGCTGAACGCTGCCGATCGGACATCGACGCACTCCGGCCTCCGCCGGAGCACGCCGATGCTGCAGGGTTGAAATCATGCCCCCTTGGCCGCCCGGAACCCGGCCTCGAGATCGGCCAGGATGTCTTCGACGTTCTCGATGCCGACCGACAGACGGACCAGGCCGGGCGTCACGCCGGACTGAGCCTGCTCCTTTTCGCCGAGCTGGCTGTGCGTGGTCGATGCCGGATGGATCACCAGCGACCGGACATCGCCGATGTTCGCCACATGCGAGTGCAGTTCCAGGCCGTCGACGAAGCGCTTGCCGGCCTCGATTCCGCCGGTGATCTCGAATCCGACGATCGCGCCGGTTCCCTTCGGGCCGTATTTCCGGCCGGTCTCGTACCAAGGGCTGGACTTCAGACCCGCATAAGCCACCGACTCGACGCCGTCGTGCTTCTCCAGCCATTCCGCGACCTTTTGCGCGTTCTCGACGTGACGCTCCACGCGCAGGCTGAGCGTTTCGACGCCCTGCTCGATGAGGAACGCGTTGAACGGCGAAATGGCCGAGCCGAGGTCGCGCAGCAGCTGGACTCGGGCCTTGAGAATGAAGGCCAGGTTGGCGCCGAGCTTGCCTCCCTCGCCGAGGTCGCGGGCGTAGACGAGGCCGTTGTAGCTTTCGTCCGGCGTGTTGAAGCCGGGGAACTTCTCCGGATCCTTGCCGAAGTCGAATTTGCCGGCGTCGACTATCACGCCGCCAATGGCAGTGCCGTGGCCGCCGAGGTATTTGGTTGCCGAGTGGACGACGATATCGGCGCCCCATTCGATCGGGCGGATGAGGTACGGCGTCGCAAGCGTATTGTCCACGATGAGCGGGACGCCGTTCTCATGCGCCAGCGCTGCGATCGGCTCGATGTCGAGCACGTCCTGGCGCGGATTGGAGACGACTTCGCCGAAGAAGGCCTTCGTGTTGGGCCGGACGGCGGCACGCCACTGTTCGATATCGCTGGGGTTCTCGACGAACGTGACGTCGATGCCGAACTTCTTGAACGTGCTCTTCAACAGGTTGTACGTTCCGCCGTAAATGTTCGGGCTCGCCACCACGTGATCGCCGACTTCGGCCACGTTGAGCAGGGCAAACGTCTCGGCGGCCTGGCCGGAGGCCAGAAGAAGCGCGCCGACGCCGCCTTCGAGGCTGGCGATACGGTTCTCGACAGCTTCCTGCGTCGGATTGTTGATGCGCGTGTAGATCGGGCCGAGCTCGGCAAGCGCAAACCTGTCCGCGGCCTGCTTGGCGCTGTCGAATACATACGACGTCGTCTGATAGATCGGCAGTGCCGCGGAGCCGGTGGCGGCGTCCGGCGTCTGCCCGGCATGGATCTGGCGTGTCTCGAAAGACCATCCGTTGCTCATTGGTGCTCCTTGGCTGGTGGGCGAAATCCCGCGTAAAGATTTGCTGACATCATCCAAGCTAGGCCGGGCCGGCTTTTCACTGCTCTGTCCGCGTCACATTTCGCAATATGCGCGCCGAGAGGGCTTTCCGGCCCCACGCGGAACGACGGACGACGTGCTCAGACGAGGTCCACGACGTCCGCGATCGAGTCGAGCACCTGGGAGGGCAGATACGGGAACCGCTCCACCTGGTTCGGACGAGTCGAGCCGCTGAGCACCAGGACGGTGCGCAGCCCCGCTTCCATACCGGCGATGATGTCGGTGTCCAGCCGGTCGCCGACCATCACAGTCGTCTCGGAATGCGCTTCGATCTTGTTCAACGCGCTGCGCATCATCAGCGGATTCGGTTTGCCCACGAAATACGGGTCGACTCCGGTGGCTTTCGTGATCAGCGCGGCGACTGCGCCGGTGGCCGGCAGCGACCCGTCGGCGGACGGCCCGCTCGGGTCCGGATTCGTGGCGATGAAGCGGGCTCCCCGCTCGATGAACCGGATCGCTTGGGTGATCGCCTCGAACGAATATGTGCGCGTTTCCCCCAGCACCACGTAGTCCGGACTGCGCGCCGTCATCACGTAGCCGATGTCGTGCAGCGCCGTGGTGACGCCGGCCTCGCCGACGACGTACGCGGTGCCGCCGGGTCGCTGATCGTCGAGGAATTGCGCCGTGGCCAGTGCCGACGTCCAAATCGAATCGGGATGCACGTCGAGACCCGAGGCCATCAACCTCGCCGACAGGTCGCGCGGCGTGAAGATTGAATTGTTCGTCAGGATGAGGAACTTCTTCTTCTCGCTGCGCAGCTTTTCAATGAACTCGGCGGCCCCCGGTACGGCCTCGTCCTCATGCACCAGGACCCCGTCCATATCGGACAGCCAGGTTTCGACGGGTTTGCGCTCAGTCATGGACCCATTGTGTCGTATCCGCCCGCCGACGCGAAGCGGCTACTGGAAATCGCGGGAACGGCCGAGGCCCTCCATCGGCAGCCGCTCGAGCTTCTCGGCGGAAAAGCTCACGACGTTCTCCTTCCGCTCCACCCGGCCGTGCACCAGCAGCGCGGACGCCCGGGTGGCCACCGGTCGATATCTGTGCCACAAACCCTGACTGCATACGACGTTCAACATGCCGGTTTCGTCCTCGAGGTTGATGAAGGTGACGCCGGACGCCGTGGCGGGACGCTGCCGATGCGTGACGACGCCCGCCACCAACACCCGCTTGCCCGGCCGTACCCGCAGCATCGCCTCGATACTCAACACTCCCCTGGCCTCCAGCGCCCGGCGCAAGTGCACGGTCGGATAGCCGTCCGGCGTCATCCCGGTGGCCCACAGGTCCGCCACCGACGACTCCAGGGCCGTCATGCTCGGCAGTGTCGGGACGGCGCCTCGCTCGGTGCCCGGCGCCGTTCCGGGCAAGCGCGCCGATTCGTCACCGGCCAGCCCGCCGACCGTCCAGAGTGCGGATCTGCGGGTTTCGCCGAGGCAATCGAATGCGCCGGACGTCGCCAACGCTTCCAACGCTTTTTGGGACAGACGCACCCGCCGGGTCAAGTCCGCCACCGAGACGTACTCCCCCGCGGCTCGTTCGGCTTCAATGGCGGCCGCGGCGTCGGAACCGAGTCCGCGCACGGCGTCCAGCCCCAGCCGGATGCCGGCCACCGGCGGATCGACGCCGTCCGGCCGCTCGCCCGCTTGTACAGTGGCCCCGGCAGCGGACGCGTTGATGTCGACCCGGTGGATCGGCACGCCGTGCCGCCGAGCGTCGGTGATGAGCGATTGCGGCGAGTAGAACCCCATCGGCTGGCTACGCAGCAGTCCAACGCAAAATGCCGCCGGATAATAGTACTTGAGCCATGCGCTCTGGTAGACGAGGCCCGCGAATGAGATCGAATGGCTTTCCGGGAAGCCGTAATTGGCAAAGGCCTCCATCTTCTCGTAGATCTTGTCGGCCACATCGCCGGTGATGCCGTTCGCCGCCATACCGTCGAAGAACCGGGCCCGCAGCCGCTGCATCTTGACCAGCGACCGTTTGTTGCCCATGGCGCGGCGCAGTTCATCGGCGTCCGCCCCGGAAAACCCCGCCACATCGATGGCCATGGCCATGAGCTGCTCTTGGAACAACGGGACGCCGAGCGTCTTGCGCAGCGACTTCTCCAACAACGGATGCAGATAGGTGACCGGCTCTTCACCGCTGCGGCGCCGAATGTACGGGTGCACGCTGCCGCCTTGGATCGGGCCGGGCCGGATCAGCGCCACCTCGATGGCCAGATCATAGAACGTGCGCGGCTTCAGCCGGGGCAGCGTGGCCAGCTGGGCGCGGCTTTCCACTTGGAACACGCCTATCGCGTCGGCCCGGCACAGCATCTCGTACACGTCCGGATCGTCCGGCGGGATCGTTGCCCGCTCGATCCGCTGCCCGTGAAACGCCTCGATCTGATCGACCATCTCGTGCAGGGCGCCCAGCATGCCGAGGCCCAGCAAGTCGAATTTGACAAGCTTCATATCGGCGCAGTCGTCCTTGTCCCATTGCAGTACCGTGCGGCCGGGCATCCGCCCCCATTCCACCGGGCACACCTCGCCCACCGGCCGGTCGGCCAGCACCATGCCGCCGGAATGGATGCCGAGATGCCGGGGAAAATCCAGGACCCGGTTGGCCAAGTTGACCACCGGCTCCGGAATGGAATGCACGCCGTCCGCGACGTCCGGCACGCTGCGCCACCTGTCGATCTGCTTGGCCCACGCGTCCTGCTGGCCCGGGGCGTGCCCGAGCGCTTTGGCCATATCGCGCACTGCCGACCGGGGCCGATAGGAGATCACGTTCGCCACCTGTGCCGCGTACGCCCGCCCGTAGCGCGTGTACACGTACTGGATGACCTCCTCGCGCCTTGCCGATTCGATGTCGAGGTCGATGTCCGGATAGCCGTCGCGATCCGGCGCCAGAAATCTGTCGAACAGCAGTCGGTAGTGCACGGCGTCCACTGCCGTGATGCCCAGCACGTAACAGACCGCCGAGTTGGCGGCCGAGCCGCGGCCCTGGCAAAAAATGTTGTTGCCGCGGCAGAATTCGGCGATGTCCCACACGATCAAGAAGTAACCGGGAAAATTCATTTTCTCGATGACGTGCAATTCCCTGTCGATTTGCGCCCACGCGCGGCGTCCCAAATCATCCTGGTTCGATGAGGAGTTTGCCGGATCGCCGCCGGACGGCGGGCGCGGCCCGTACAACCGCTCGGCGCCACGGTAGCTGAGCTCGCGAAGCCAGCTGGCGTACGTGTGCCCGTCCGGCACCCCGAACGGCGGCAGCGCCGGCTCGGCCAGGTGCAGTTCGAACGCGCATTCCGCGCCGAACCGGGCCGCGTTCTCCACGGCGCGCGGGTACCGATCCAGCAATCGGGCCATCTCCTCGCCCGAGCGCAAGTGCGCAGCACCGGACGGCGGCAGCCAGCCTTCCAGATCGTCCAGGCTGCCGCGGGCGCGCACCGAGGCCAGCGCGGCAGCCAGATCCGCGTCGTCCGGCGCGGCGTAGTGCACGTTACCTGTCGCAACGATGGGCAGGCCGGCTTCCTCGGCCAGCCCGGCCAGCGCATCCAACCGTTCGTCGTCGTCCGGGAAGCCCTGTGGAGTCAGCTCGACCACGACATTGCCCGGTCCGAACAAGCGCACCAACTTGCCCAGCGCGGCGTCCGGAGCACCCGGCTTTCCGGACGCCAACGCCCGACCGACGGCGCTCTTGCGGCAGCCCGTCAGAATGAGCCAGTCGCCGCCGGCGGCTTCGGCGAGCTTGTCGAGGTCGTACACGGGCCGACCCTTGGCGCCGCCGGCCAATTGGGCAGCAGTGATGGCTGCCGACAGGCTGCGATATCCGGTGATGCCCCGGGCCAGCACCAGCAGATGCTCGCCGGGCGGATCGTTGGCGCCTCCCGGGTCGGGCGGGAGGTCCAGGCTGAGTTCCGCGCCGAAGACGGTGTCGAGGCCGTATTCCTTGGCGGCCTGGGCAAATCGGACGACGCCGTACAGTCCGTCATGGTCGGTCAGGGCCAGGGCCGTCAGCCCCAACCGGGCGGCTTCCGCGGCGAGTTCCTCGGGCCCGGAGGCGCCGTCCAGGAAGCTGAACGTCGAATGGGCGTGCAGTTCGGCGTACGGCCGCACGCTCTCGGGGCGCGCGACCGGCCGGGGCTCGGGCGGTTCGCGCTTCCTCGACCAGGCGGGGGCGTCATTGCCGTCGGCTCCGGCCGGACGACGACCGGCCCACAAGTCGACGTCGGGCCGGGCCGGTGCACGGTCGGAAAGCTTCCGTTCCAGGTCGGCCCAGCGGGTATTCGGATTATTGAAGCCCACAGTCGCCGTCCTTTTGCCATGCCGCCCGTTCAGTCATAGCTGCCGTCGATCGACCACCGGCCGGCACGGTAGCCGAGCAAAAATGCGTCGCCGTCCACGGTGAGCACCTGTAGACGGATCCGCTTATCGGCGGCTGTGTCCCACCAACGACCCGCGACGGGCCAGCCGCGCGACCAGGCGGCAAGCTCTCGCTCTTCCGTCTTCCCTCGAGGCGTACTGCCGCGAGGCGACTCGGTGCCGGCCGACCCGGTGCGGAGGCGGGCCGGGCGGCCGGTCAGCTCGGCGCGGGCGCTGACGCCGATGGGCTTGCCGGCGCCGTCGATCAACTCAGCGGGCCGGCGGAGCACGGCGGCCGGGTGCGGACTGGGCAGCCGGCCAGGCCAGGGACCGGGCCGCGGCACCGGCGCTGCCTGCTGCCACGGCGTCCAGCGCGTGTCGCCGGTGGCGTCCGGGCCTCCGACGAGCGTGCCGGCCAGTACCGTATCCATGCCGAGCAGGCCCTGGAGACGGCTGATCGTGCGCCGAACCCGTTCGTCGTCTTCGCGTTTGTCGTCCCATACGGTCGGCTGCAGCGCGGCCGGCGACGTGACCTCATCGGCTTCGAGCCGCAAACCGGTGATCGGTCCGTTCGGCGCACTGCCGGTGCTCGCTCCGCTGAGCCAGCCGTCCAACTGCCATCGGGTGCGTTCGGCGATGTCCGCGGCCGTGAACGAGGCGCCGGCCCGCCACATGCGCACACTGACGTCGCCGGCGTCCGTATGCGCTTCAATCCGCACCTGGGTGCAGGTCAGCGACCGTCCCGCGATGAGCGATAAGAACCTCTCGGCCAGCGGTCGTGCCGCGAATGCGGCCATGTCGACTCGGTCGGCCGGCGGATCAAGGACTGTCTCGACGGCGAGCTCGACATCCGGACGAACGGCACCCATCGGGGTGTCGGGCAGTCCACGAGCTTGCCGATGGGCCCGTGCGGCGTCGGCGCCGAAACGTCCGGCCACGGCAGCCGGTTCGAGAGCGGCGAACGCCCCGAAGGTCGTCAGGCCGAGTCGGCGCAACAGCGAGATCAGTTCATGCCGGCCGGAGAATTCGGGTACCTCGGGCCGGTTCAACTGGCCCACGTCGAGGTCGGCCAGATATGCCGGAGTGCCGCCCGGCATGACCCGGGCCGACCGGGCCGCAGCGATCAGACCGGCAAACAGTCCGTCGGCAATGCCCAAGAGCGACTCGTAGCCGGTCTCGTCGGCCACTGCCGTCACGATACGTTCGGCCAGGATCCGCTCGGCCGTCGGCGCCGAGCCGAAATAGCGGGCCGCGGACGCCGGCACCGTCAGCACGCCCGGATGGACCGACAAGGCCGCGGCCGCCACTTCCCCGACGCTGTGGACGACGGATTCGAACAACCTGGCATCGCGGCCGGGGTCGGGACGCAGAATTGCCAACTCGGGGCAGCGCTGCTGAGCCTGACGACGACGCTGCCCCACGGCGACCCCGACCCTCCTGGCCGGCGCCGAGCAGGCGGTGACGATATTGCCCGTGAAGATCGCAGCGGGACGGGACGCCGGAAGCTCCGCTTCGTGGGCGGCGGCCGAGACCGGCCAGTCCGGACACAACAGCACCACCGTGCGGCGCCGGTCGCCGTCAAAACGGCCCGCCTCCTGCAACGGTTCCGCCGCGGCCATCAGGACACCGCCGGTAGAGCGCGCCCGAGCGTTCCGTCCTCGCCGGGCAGGCTCACCACTGCCGTACCGGGGCGCGCCAGTTTCCCCGTTGCGGCGACGCGGATGGTGCGGGAACGCAAGCGCCCGGCCCCGGCGTCCAGACCGTGCCAGTGCGGCCCCCGGGTGGTCAAGGCCGCGCCGGTGCCCGGCAGTGGGCGGCCCAGACAGATCAGCACGGCCTGCCGTTCGCGAAGCTTGGCATGCAAACGGTTCATCCCGCCGGGCGGGGGCACCGCGGGCGCGGCAAGTATCAGCACGTCGACGGTTTCCACAAGGATCGACACGGCACGCAACCACTGCTCGCCGGGATCCGGCAGTGCGATCAGCCGGTTCGGATCGATGCCGAGATCGGCCGCTGCCGAAAGCCCCAGCTCGGGGACGCCGACGACTGCGCACCAGTATCCGCGCTTCGAGGGCTCGGCGGCCAAGGCATACGCCAGCGACAACCGGGCACGGCCGTCGACCGACACGGCCGTTCCTCGGCGCAATGCCCCGCCCCGAAAGAGCCCCGCCAACGCCGCATGGACCGGCAGTGCGCTGTCCCCGGCCAGAGGCCCCGAGGCGGTGCGTAATCCGAACTGCTCGGCCAGTTCGGCGGCTGTCGTGCTCATTTTTCAAGTATCGAACATTTGTTCGAGTGACGCAAGAGCGGCGAAGCAGCCGCATTCGTCGATCTTCGCGTTCGGGGCCGACGAGATCGCCCCGATCCTCGACGTGGCCCCGCGCACAGCCGCAGGCGAGCTCCACCGAGCCATGCGGGCCTCGGGGGCACCTCCCGCCGCTCTGCGGTGGGGGAGCTGCCACGGACTCTGGAGGCGTTGAAGTCGGGAGACTTGTCGGCGCGCCGGTACCGTGAGGTCGTGGCGAAAACCCGTGACCTCCGCGTCGACATCGCTGCCCAGGCCGACAAGGAGATCACCGGGTGGAACCCGGGCGTGCTCTTACAATCATTCCGGGCCCGCCTGGGCCGGTGGGTCGCCTCCCACGACACGCGGGATGCCAGCAGCAAGTATCGGCAGGTCGATCGTGACCGGTGCGTCGAATTCGTCCCCGACGACAACGGCGCCGCGCAATTATTTGCTTATGGTCCGGCCGATTCACTCCGCGCCCTGTTCAACAAACTCGACCGCGCTGCCCGTACCGGACGCGACCACGCCCCGGTGGAGGCACAAGAGTGCCGATTACACGTCACGGTGCCCGTGTTTGCCCTCCTTGGGTGGAACGATCCGGGCTACCTCGAAGGATACGGGCCAATCCCCGCATCCATGGCCCGCCGGCTCGCTGCCGGGGCGACCACGTGGATCCGGCTCCTCACCGACCCGGCCACCAGCCGAATTATCCACGCCGACCCGAAGAAATACCGGCCGAACGCCGCACTCCGCACTATTGTCCGAGCCCGAGACGGCACCTGCCGGTTCCCCGGCTGCCACACACCCGCCACCACCTGCGAAATCG
This sequence comes from Spelaeicoccus albus, assembly GCF_013409065.1. Classification (NCBI taxonomy): domain Bacteria; kingdom Bacillati; phylum Actinomycetota; class Actinomycetes; order Micrococcales; family Brevibacteriaceae; genus Spelaeicoccus; species Spelaeicoccus albus. The sequence continues at coordinate 2,987,976 of NZ_JACBZP010000001.1, forward strand.
ACCAGCCCCCACCGCAGAGCGGCGGGAGACACCCCACGACGACCCATAAACCAGCCGGCGACGACCGCGAACAACGGCGAAACGCCAGGTCAGCACGCCTACCGCGCGGATTCCAAATACCGCAGGACGGCGAGCACCCGGCGATGATCGGCCGGCGACTGCGCCAGACCGAGCTTGGTGAAGATCGCCGTCACGTTCTTTTCCACGGCGCCGTACGACAAGAACAACGATTCGGCGATGCCGGCATTCGACCGGCCCTCGGCCATCAACACCAGCACCTCGCTCTCGCGCGGCGTCAGTGATTGCAACGGTCCGTCGCCTCTTGCCGATCCCATCAACTGGCTCACCACCTCGGGGTCGAGCACCGTTTGGCCGGCGTTGATGCGTTCGAGTGCATCGATGAACGATGACACATCGGCGACCCGATCCTTCAGTAGATACCCGGCACCTGCCGATTTGCCGGAGAACAGTTCGGCCGCGTATTGCGTCTCCACGTACTGCGAAAACACCAGGACGCCGATATCCGGCCGGCGTTCGCGCAGGGCCAGGGCCGCCCGGAGCCCCTCATCGGTGTGGGTCGGCGGCATCCGGATGTCGACGATCGCCACATCGGGCTCGTCGGTGGCGACAGCCGCCAAGAACGCGGTCCCGTCCCCGACGGCCGCCGTGACGATATGCCCGCGGGCCGACAGCAGCTCCACGAGGCCGTCGCGCAGAATTGTCGAATCCTCGGCAATGGCAATTCTCATGCCTGCACCGCCATCGGCAGATCGATGCTGATGATCGTCGGGCCACCCGACGGGGAATCGACGAGAAGCGTGCCGTCGACGCTGCGCACGCGTTCGTCCAGCCCCGTCAGTCCCGACCGGTGCCCCGAGGCGGAAGTCGATGCCAAATATGCCCCGCCCACGCCGTCGTCCCGCACTTGAACGAAGACTCGTGAACGACGTTCTTCGGCCCGCACCGCTACCGTTGACGCTTCCGAGTGCTTGACGGCGTTCGTCACGAGTTCCATGACACAAAAGTACGCGATGGTCTCAATGGGTGCTGCCGGACGCCGGGGCAGGTCGACGCTCAAGTGCACCGGCAACGACGCTCCTGCCGCCAGTGTCTCCAGAGCTGCGCCGAGACCATTGTCCAGCACGGGAGGGTGAATTCCCCGGGCCAAATCCCGTAGATCGACAAGGGCGCTCTTGGCAACCTGGTGCGCGCCGTCCAGCAGCTCGGCCACGCCGTCCGGATCGTTGCCGGCCGTCAGTCGATCCTTGGCATCGCCCAGTTTCATCGCCAGGGCGACGAGCTGCGCTTGGGTGCCGTCGTGCAGATCCCGTTCGATTCGGCGGAGTTTGACGTCGGCGTCGTCCACCGTCCGGCTGCGCGATGCTTCGACTTCTCGCAGCCGAAGGCTCGACGCGGTCGGCCCCAAAAGATTGCGTGAGAGCAGCCGCTGGATGTGCGCGAACGCCGTGTTGAGCGCCGGCCACACGAATAGCCAGATCAGTGCACCCAGTACGGCGAACCAGAATTGACGTGCGGCCGTATCGATGAAGAAGTCGGTACCGAATGACGCTCCGCGGTGCATCACACCGTTGGAATCGGGCTGCAGCGGCAGAAATCGCGACCAATACCAGTGGGTCATTGCGCCGAGCCCGATGAAGAAGAACACGATCGAGACGACAGCCCCGGCAGCGGCCGTGACGATGTTGAGGAAGAGGAAACCGATGACACGCCAGCCGGCGCCGTCGGACAAGCCGCCGCGGACCCAGCCCCAGAAGCCCGGACTTCGCCGGACCGGCGGCGGCGCGGCGATTTCAGTGGCCAACATGGCCCGGTTCATGCTCCGGTGCAACGCGCCCCAGCCGCGTGCCGCCATGATTAGCGAGGATCCGACGACCAGGCCCACCACCGTCACTGCCAGCCCCGATCCGACGACGACGGTTACCGCCGCATAGGCCAGCCCGAACGGCGCGAGGATCAAGGCCGACCACAGGTAGAGAAATTCCACCCATGTCCGTTTGCGGAAAAAGGCAGTGAAGAAGTTATAACGCGGCACGGGGTTCATACTGCCAGCTTTCCGTAACGGCGGACCCGCATCCATCAGGTGAGTCCCCGCCTATGCCGGGGGCTATCCCCCGTAGACTGCTTTTACCATGTTCAGCATCGTCTTTGTCACCCCTGAGATCCCCGGCAACACCGGCAATGTGATCCGCTTGGCCGCCGTCACCGGCGCGAGCCTGCATCTTGTCGAACCACTCGGCTTCGACTTGTCCGATACCAAGCTGCGCCGGGCCGGATTGGACTATCACGATCTTGCGAACGTCGCCATCCACCCGGACACGGAGGCTCTCTGGGACGATTTGGGACCCGGACGGCGCGTGTTCGCGTTCACGACGTCCGGCACTCGGTCGTTCGCCGATGTCAGTTACCGGCCCGGAGACGTGCTGATGTTCGGGCGCGAATCGGTCGGCTTGCCGGACGACGTCAGCCGGGACGAGCGCGTGACCGACCGGCTGCGCATCCCGATGCTGCCGTCGCGGCGATCATTGAATCTCGCCAATTCGGCTTCGATCGCAGTGTACGAGGCATGGCGTCAAAACGGCTACGCCGGCGCCCGATGATCGGATGCCGGCGTAGCCGTGCGGTCGGGTGGTGACCTTTTTAGTTCTCGTCCGGGTTCGAGCCGCGGCGGTCGCCGTTGTTCAAACCTGAAATCTTCGTCATATCGGCGTCGCTCAATTCGAAGTCGAGCACGTCGAAGTTTTCCTTGATACGTGCAGGAGTGACCGACTTCGGGATCACGACGTTGCCGTCCTGCAGGTGCCAACGCAAGATTACCTGCGCCACGCTCTTGCCGTGGTTCGCCGCAATCTTGGCGATGTCCGGATCGTCGACAAGACCGCCCGAAGCCAGTGGGCTGTAGGCTTCGACGGCAATGCCGCGGCTCGCGCAGAATGTCTTGAGGTCTCGTTGCGTCAGGTTCGGATGCAGCTCGATCTGGTTGATTGCCGGAACCGTGTCCGATTCGGACAAAATCCGGGACAAGTGCTGGGCGTGGAAGTTCGACACCCCGATGGCCTTGGCCCGGCCGGACGCGAGAATGCCTTCCATGGCCTTCCACGATTCGACGAACTTGTTCTGCTTCGCCCTGGGCCAATGGATCAAGTACATGTCCACGTAATCCAGGCCGAGACGTTCCAGGCTCGCTTCAAAGGCCGGCACTGTCGTCTCGGTGCCGTGATCGTCGTTCCAGAGCTTCGTCGTGACGAACAGGTCTTCGCGTGCGATGCCCGATTGGGCTATCGCTTTGCCGGTGCCTTCTTCGTTGCCGTAGATGGCGGCAGTGTCGATCGACCGGTAGCCGGTCTCCAGAGCGGCCGCGACGGCGTCGGTAGCCTGCTCGTTCGGCACCTGCCACACGCCGAAGCCGAGCTGCGGGATAGTCGTCCCGTTGTTCAATTCGATCTGGGGAACCTCAGTCAAGTGTTCTCTCCTTGGTTGGGTGAAATCACAGTCAATCATGGGCCGATGGAGCGGCGCATCCGCCCATAGGGGGTGTTGGGACAACCGGCCGCCGACCGAGAGTATTCCCGAGGATCGATAGGGTTGGCGTGACAGGGAGGACAACACACATGGTAACCACCGCTTTGACGGTCGCCGGATCGGACACGTCCGGCGGCGCCGGACTGCAAGCCGATCTGAAGACGTTCGAGGAATTCGGCGTCTACGGGGTCAGCGCGATCACGTCGATCGTGACGTATGCCCCGGACCGGGGATTCATTCACGATCTCGATTTCATCGCCCCCGACGTGCTGATCAAGCAGCTGCGGAGCGCGTTTGCGTTGCACGATTTCGGCGTGGTCAAGTCCGGCATGCTGGGCACTGCCGAGAACGTCTCGTTATTGGCGTCGGCTCTCCGCGATTCCGATGCGCCGTTCGTGTTCGACCCCGTTCTCGCCTGCAAGGGTCAAGGCGAGATGGTCGATTTGAAGCAGTCATTCGTGGACGAGCTCGTTCCCGCCGCCGCCGTTATCACGCCGAATTTGGACGAGGCGGCGCAGCTGACCGGCATGGATCCGCTCACCGGCATCGACGACATGAAGCAAGCTGCCGCCGCTTTGCACGCGCGCGGGGCCGACGCCGTGCTGGTCAAGGGTGGGGCGCGCCTGGACGGCGACGCCGCCGTCGATATCTTGTTCGACGGCCGGGTCTATACGGCGTTCGACACGCCGAAGCTCGGCAGGCTGATGGTCAACGGTGCGGGTTGCTCGCTCGCTTCCGCCATTGCCGCCGGGATCGCATTGGGCAACGACGTCCCGACATCTGTGAAGAACGCCAAGGAATACGTCACGCACGCCATTGCGGCGCACACGCCCAACGCCAGCGGCGTCGATTCGGTATGGCACGCCGCGTCCCGGCTGGCACCGTCAACGGGGGTCGAGGTCACGGCCAAATCGCTCTAACGCCCGCACCCCATGCGCAAAACGCCCCGGGGCGTACGGAACGCGAAGTAATGACGACGCGTTATGTACGCCCCGGGGCGTTTTGCGAGGGCTGAGCGCGAAAGAGTTACTTGCTGCGCTTGCCGAAGCTCTTGTAGCGGTCCTTGAACCGTTCGACACGGCCGGCGCTGTCGAGGATGCGCTGCTTGCCGGTGTAGAACGGATGCGACACGGACGAGATCTCCACGTCGATGACGGGATACGTGTTGCCGTCTTCCCATTCGACCGTCTTGTCGCTCGTCGCGGTGGACCGGGTCAGGAACGATTCGTCCGACGCCAGGTCGTGAAACACCACAGGCGCGTACTTCGGGTGAATGTCTGTCTTCAAAGGATTTCCTTATCTTAAGATCGAGAGGTGGGTGGCGCTCCGGCGCCACGACGACCAGCAATCAACTATAACCGAAACCGCCCGGCTCACGCGAGTCGACTCGCGTGAGCGCGGTCGGTAGACCCGGGCCAATTGCCCGAAAGGACACGTCATGCCGACACTTGGCACCTTGACCACCAAACCGGCCGGCGAAATGACCGACGCGATTGCGCCGGTCACGGCCCGCGCTTTGCAGGCCTTGGGTCTGATGGAGACGGCCGGCGTGGTGGAGATCGACCCGGAACTGTCGGATACCGCCGCGTTCATGGAACGGTACGGCGTGGATCCGGATACCTCCGCGAACTGCGTGCTGGTCGCCGGCAAGCGAGAAGGACAGCAACGGATTGCGGCGTGCATGGTACTGGCATCGACACGGGCCGACGTCAATACCGTGGTGCGCAAGGAGCTGAATGTGCGCAAAGCCTCGTTCTTGCCCATGGACCAGGCCGTCGCGGATTCCGGAATGGAGTACGGCGGCATCACTCCCCTGGGTCTGCCGGAGGCGTGGCCAGTGCTCATCGATGCACGCGTAGACGCCGCCGATACCGTCGTCATCGGTTCCGGCGTCAGACGCTCGAAGATCCTGCTGCCCGGCAGCGCGTTGCGCGCCATTCCGGGGAGCAGGATCTTGGAGGGCCTCGGACGGTAATGCCCGAGGCTATCAGGGCAGTCGGTGGTCAGACTGCGGCCGGCGCCGAGTCGCCGTCTTCGACGATGAGCGGGTAGACGCCGTTCTCGTCGTGCACTTCGCGGCCCGTCACGGGCGGATTGAAGGTGCACGCCATGCGCAGCTCGGTGGTGGCCCGGACCGTGTGCTTCTCGTGCTTGTCGAGCAGGTACAGCGTTCCGTCGCGGAGGTCGTGAACCTCGCCGGTTTCTTCATTGGTGAGGGTGCCTTCGCCCTGCACGCAGTAAACGGCCTCGATGTGGTTCTGGTAGTGGAACGTCGACGTCGTGCCGGCGTAGATCACCGTGTCGTGCACCGAGAAGCCGACGCCTTCGCGGGCCAGCACCATCCGGCGGCTGCGCCAGGTTTCGGACTTGACGTCGCGCTCGGAATCGTTGAGGTCGTCGCGGTTTGTCACAAGCATGCAAATCTCCTTGTCGGTAGGGGGCTAAAGCGGGCCGGGCTCAGGACGCCGCGCCGGCCAGTTCGTTCGTGCCGGTCACCGTGGCAACGGCGTCGGAGAGGATCGAGATGCCGATGGCCAGGTCCTCTTCGGAAATGGTCATCGCCGGCATGATCTTCACGACCTCGTCCTCGGGGCCGGAGGTTTCGATCAGCAGTCCGCTGTCGAAGGCCTCGGCGGCGATCTTACCGGCCGCGTCGTGATCCGGGAAGTAAATGCCGGCCAGCAGACCGCGACCGCGGACGACGGCGCCGTCAATGCTCGCGGCGATCTGGGACAGGCCCTCGTGTAGCTGGCTGATCCGTGCGGCAAGCGTCGGCACGATCGCCTCGTCGCGCCAATACGTCTCCAGCGCGGCGGTCGCCGTGATGAACGCCGGGTTGTGGCCGCGGAACGTTCCGTTGTGCTCGCCCGGCGTCCAGACGTCGAGTTCGGGACGGAACAAGGTCAGCGCCATTGGCAAGCCGTAGCCCGAGATGGACTTGGACAAGCACACGATGTCCGGGACGATTCCGGCCTCTTCGAAGCTGAAGAACGTGCCGGTCCGACCGCAGCCTGCCTGGACGTCGTCGACAATCAGCAGAACGTCGTAGCGGCGGCACAGCTCGGACAGCCGGCGCAGCCATTCGGCCCGTGCGGCGCTCAGGCCGCCTTCGCCCTGCACGGTTTCCACGATGATGGCGGCGGGCTTGTCGATGCCCGAGCCGCCATCGGACAAGGCGCGTTCGAGCCAGCCGAATTCGGCGTCGACGCCGTCCAGGTAGTCGTCGTACGGGATCTTGGTGCTGTTGGTCAGCGGGATTCCGGCGCCGGCGCGCTTCATCGGGTTGGCAGTGACGGAGAGCGAACCCAACGTCATGCCGTGGAACGCATTGCTGAAGCTGAGCACGTGCTGGCGGCCGGTGACCTTGCGGGCCAGCTTCAGCGCGGCTTCGACGGTATTGGTGCCGGTCGGGCCCGGGAACATGACCTTGTAGTCCAGGCCGCGCGGCTTCAGGATGACGCGGTCGAACGTTTCGAGGAACGTGCGTTTGGCCGGCGAATACATGTCCATGGAGTGCACGATTTCGCCGCTCTTGAGGTAGTCGATCAGCGGTTCGAGCAGCTGCGGGTTGTTGTGCCCGTAGTTGAGCGCGCCGGCGCCCGAGAAGAAGTCGATGTACGTGTTGCCTTCTTCGTCCGTCAGGCTGCTGCCTTCGGCCTTCGTGAAGACGACGGGCCAGTTGCGGCAATAGCTGCGGACCTTGGATTCAAGCGTTTCGAAGATTTCGGTGGAACTCATAGTTCTCCTTCGGTTCAATTTGTCGTAGAAAATTTCCTGCGATGACGGCCGGCGGGCCGCGCGGGCTTCGGCCCGGACCCGCACGGCGTGTGCGGGCCCGGCCCGGCGTTGCTTAGTTTCCGAGCGGGCCGATCCGGTACAGATGCTCCGTGTCGTGGCCCTCTTCCGGGAAATCGCCGGAGCGGAACAACGGCGATTTGCGCAGCGTCGCGCCACGGCGGCGAGCCAGGCCGGTGAACAGCCGGATTGATGCGGCGTTGTCGTCGGTGATGGTGGTTTCGAGTGTTGTCGCCTCGGTTCGGTCGACAAGCGCGTCGAGCAGTTTCACGCTCAGCCGTCGTCCGCGGTACTGATCATCGACCGCGACCTGCCAGACCATCAACGTGTCGGGGTCGTCCGGACGGGTGTAACCGGTGATGAAACCGGCATCGTTGCCGTCCACGGTGGCCATCAGTGAGGTGCCGGCGTAATCGCGGCACCAGAGCATGTACGCATACGACGAGTTGACGTCGAGCGTGCGCGAATCGACTGCCATACGGTACATCACGGCTCCGTCGTCGTTGCGCGGACGGCGGAAATGAAATGCCGGTACGTTCGAACGGACCTCGAGTGGTTCTGCTTGTGATCGTGCGCTCGGAATGGATTGGACCAGGGTGCTTGTGGATTCATCAAACATTGGTTCCGACCCTAACGGGCTGAGATTTAATATCAACCTCACAAAGCGCTCGATCGCGCTTTTGGTGCGGTGTCGAAGTCGCGGACCTCAATAGGCACAAGGGCTTCGCGGGGGTAGGTAACGATAATGTAACAACCGCGGCGAAAGTCCACATGGTGAGACATTTTGAGCGAGACGCGGGGCGACTCCGAATTCGAACACCCGGTTACGACAACCCTGCCCGATCCAGTAAATAGTCGACCATCGGGTCGTACAGTCCGGGGCTGACGTTATCGTCCAACGGCACTGCCACGTCCATGTCGCCTTGAGCTTCGGAGACGAAAAGTCCCGGATCATTGCAATCGGCGAACCCGATGGTGTCGATGCCGGCCGACGCCGCGAATCCCGCCCATCCGTGGTCGGCCACGACCAAGTCGGGGGCACCCTCTCCCCCGGCCGCCAGCCGGGCAAGGGTGAGGTCCATGGGGCCGGGCAAATGCGTGTGCATGAGGTGCCCGTGTTGGTGCCACATCACGACTCCGGAAATCTGTCGGATATCCCCATCGCCGAACCGGAATCCCTCGTCGATCCGCACGATCTTGCCGCCGGCTTCGCCCAGTGCCGCTGCCAGAGCAGCGTGCACCGGCAGCAGTCCGCCCGGGTGCCCCGTGGCGAACAGTACGTGTTCGCCACGCGTGGCGGCGAGGCCTAGCCGGTCGGCGAACCGCTCGAGCGCGGCGACGCACAAGGCCGACGAGATGGTGTCCTGCCCGGAGTGCAGGGAGCGATCCGCGGACGTGCCGACCTTCTCGTGCATGAGATCGAAGACCTCGTCGTAGGTCCAGTCGCGTTTCCAGTCGACGCCGAAGGCCAAGGTGTCGACCCCGTCGATGAATCCCTGGAAATGGTCGAGATTGTTCTCCCGCGGGGTCGCAACTTCTCCGGTAATGCGCGCCGAGTCGAGATACTCGGCCAACTGGGCCTTGTTCACGGCTCTATCGTAAAGGTCGTCAGTCCCGGCACACGCCGCGGTCGTCCCGGCGACCGCGGACGCACGTCGGGTGACGGACGGGCCGTTGCGGCTATTAATGCCGGTAAAGCCCGCATTCGTGCCGGCCGGATGGAGCCGGGAGGCAGGCACATCTCAAGTCGACGGGAGACGAATTCCCGACGGACTCGTATTGGAACGCGCACGGCGCCCCGCTTCCAACCGAGGAGATCATGCCCGACAATAGTTTCTCCGGTTCCGCCGGCGCGGCGAGCACGAAGGCGATGGACACACCGCCGCCGGTCTCAGCCGAGCGAGTGCGACGCCCCGCGGGGCGTCGGTGACGCGGTTCGTCACCGGCCGTTCCTCCAATCATCGACGGCCGCGACCAGTCGTTCGATTGCCTCGTCGACGGTGGAGCGCGGACATCCGAGATTGGCCCTCATATAGCCGTTTCCTTCGGTGCTGAACTTTTGTCCTTGGTCGAACCAGATGCGCGCTTTGGTCAGCATGAAATGGTGCAGATCGTCGGCATCCATGCCCAGGTCGCGGCAGTCCATCCACGCAAGATACAGGGAGTCCGCCGGCAGCACCGTGATCTCCGGGATTCGCCGGTTCACCTCCCGGGCGAAGTGCCGGTGATTATCCCGGATGTAGTCGACGAGTTCGTCGACCCATTCGTCGCCGTGCGTGTAGGCCGCTTCGCAGGCGACCATTCCCAACACATTGACGAGGGGGAACATGTTCCGCTCGTATTGTCTGGCAAACTTCTCGCGCAGCTCCGGATTGACGATGATGTTGTTCGCGCATTGCAGTCCGGGCAGATTGAACGTTTTCGACGGCGCGGTGCAGGTGATCGAGTTCAGCGCGAATTCCTCGCTCAACGACGCGAAGGGAAAATGCCGTTTCGCCGGGTTCATGACGAGGTCTTCGTGGATTTCATCGGAGACGACGAGGATGTTGTGGCGCAGGCAGATCTCGCCCATCGACCGCAGTTCCTGCTCGCTCCACACATTGCCGGTCGGATTGTGCGGATGGCTGAGGATGAAGATCGACGTGTCGGGGCGGATGGCGGCTTCGAAAACCTCGGCGTCGTATTCGTATCCGGTGTCGGTTCTCGTCAACGGGGCGAACGCGGGAAAACGCCCGTTGAGGCGGACGTCGTCGTGGAAGTGCGAATAGACGGGCGGCTGCATGAGGATCGAGTCGCCGGGAGACGAAAAGGCTTGAACGGCGACCTTGAGGCTCGTGATGATCCCGGCGGCCGGTTTGATCCATTCCGGCCGGACGTCCCATCCAAAGCGTCGCTTCTGCCATCCGGTGACTGCGTCCAGGTACCCGCCGGTCGGGCCGGCCGGGTAGCCGAACACGCCGTGATCCACGGCCGCGTGGAGTGCGTCGGTGACGGCACGGGGGGCTTTGAAATCGGTGTCGGCGACCCACATGGGCAGCGGGTCCGCGGCCCGTTCGTCTGCCGAGAGCAGTGCCGTCCCGGCAGTCCATTTCATCGAGTTGCTGGCACGGCGATCGACCTGCTCGTCGAAGTCGTGCTCTTCCGGGGCGGTGCCCGCCGTCACGTTGTCGGCGGTGCGAACGGTGTTCATCGGATTGCGACTCCTTCATCGGTGTTATCGGATTCAGGTTACGTCAATGCAGTGGCAAGGTGTTCGCGAATTTGTCGCCAAGTCCGGCTCTCACCGCTAATATTTATTGGATGGACACCATTGATCGCAAAATTCTTGCATACTTGCAGCGGGATGGCCGTATGACGTTCACCGAGCTGGCACGCTGCGTCCAATTGAGCGTGTCCCGGTGCCAGCGGCGCGTCAATGAGTTGGCCGACTCGGGAGTCATTCGCGGCTACCGGGGTATCGTCAACGCCGCCGCGGTCGGCCTCGGGTTCGAAGTCGTCGCGTTCGCGACGCTGTCCCGCGCCGACGCGATCCACGAATTCGATGCGGCGATCGACGCCGTGCCGGAGATCGTCGAGGCTCAGCGTCTTTTTGGTGAGCCGGACTATCTCATCCGCATCGTGGCCGCCGACCGTGATGCATATCAACGGCTGTACGACGAACAGCTGAGCAAGCTACCGGGCCTGCGAGGTCTGAATTCGACAATCGTGATGAAAGAGGTCATCGCCTCGCGCGGGCTGCCGCTCGTGCGCGGCCACGAGAGTTGAGAAGCGGCCGGGCCACCGTGACGGCCGGCGACCACGACCGCGTCGCGCCGCGCTCAGCCCACCCCCTCGGTGCCAAAGATCAGAGCGAGGCACTGATGGTCTTCGGCGACCGGACGCCGGCTAGCCGACAGGGATCCCAGTTCGTCAGCGACGACGCTCACGCTGAAGCCACGCAGGCGCATCACCAGTCCAAGGCGCGGCGATGGCGAGGAACCTGGCTCGTCGGCTCAAGGGCTATTGCATCCGGCATGTCGGATCAGAGCCCACCCCACGATCACCTGGAGGGTGCCGCTGCACCCGTCGCCTTAGCCAGCAGTCGCCGGAGGTCATCGCGCTCGGCAGGGTCCAAGGCATCGGTGAGCGGGGCCAGCAGGCTCTCGAGGTCGCCGGTCAGCCGTGCGGCGAGGGCCTGGCCCTGGTCGCTCAGGCGCACGTCGACGCCGCGCCGGTCCGTTCCGCTGGCCCGACGTTGCACCAGTCCTCGTTTCTCGGCACGGGAGACCAGGCCGGTCAGCGTCGACTTCTCCAGCCCGAGGTAGCTCGCGAGGTCGCCCATCTGGAGGTCGCGGTCGCGCAGGATCGCGAGGACGCGCAACTGGGTGAGGGACAGGTCGTTGTCCGCGGCGAGCCTGGTCAGCACGCCCATGGTCAGGAACGCCGACTGCGCCAGCGCGTCGATCAGCTCTCCGTCCGCCCTCCGTGCGGTGTCATTCGTCCGCATCGCCCACACTCCTTGCAGTAGTTGGTTGTACGAACTATATTAGTTCGTAACCCCAACTATATCAGGAGGAGATGCATGAGAGCCGCAGTCGTGACCGCCTTCGACCGGGCACCCCGCTACCAGGACTTCGCACTTCCCGACTCACTCGGCCCGCACGAGGCCGTCGTCGACGTGCTCGCCGTCGGCCTGCATCCCCGGGTGCGCTCGCAAACCGACGGATCCCACTACACCAGCACCGACGAGCTGCCGCTCGTCCCTGGCATCGATGGCGTGGCCCGGACCCCGGACGGGAAGCTGAGGTACTTCATCCTTCCCCACACGCGCCTGGGCTCCATGGCCGAGCAGACGGTCGTCGACCTGCGCCGCAGCGTCGAGCTCCCCGACGGAGCGAACCCCATCCAGATCGCCGCGGCGATGAACCCGGCCATGTCGTCCTGGATCGCCCTCCGCCGCCGCATCGACTTCCAGCCGGGCCAGAGCGTGCTCATCATGGGGGCCACCGGGAACGCCGGCCGGCTGGCGATCCAGGTCGCCAAGAAGCTCGGTGCCGGGCGGGTCACCGCGGTAGGGCGCGGTGCGGACCGCCTTTCCGATCTGGGGGCCGACGCGACGGTGTGCCTGGACGGCGACGAGCGAGCCGTCTCTCAGGCGCTGGGTGAGGCGGGCAGGGATGTCGACGTCGTCATCGACTACCTCTGGGGACAGCCGACCCACGACGCGCTATGCGCGATCGTTCCTCGCCGCGTCGACGACGGCCAGGTGCTGACCTGGATCCAGATCGGCTCCGTCGCCGGGCTGGAGTCCTCGATCCCCTCCGCGGCCCTTCGCGCCAGCCGGCTCCAGCTCGTCGGAAGCGGCCAGGGATCGGTCTCCACCCGAGACATCGTCGCCGCGCTCGCCTAGCTCGCCGCCGCGCTGAGCAGCGACGCGTTCACGATCGGAGCGCGCGCGGTGCCACTGGCCGACGTTGAACGGGCCTGGGTCGACGACCCCTCGACCGACCGCATCGTCATCACCCCGCAGCCGACCTGAACAGGGCGCTCCCCACGTCGTCCGCGCTGACGAGCTACACCCGGCCGCGCCCCTGCTCCGCTGTAACCACGCATTCGTCACCGGTGCCGAGTGCTCAGAGCGGCCAGGCACCGGGGCGACCGCTGAGCCGTGCCGAGCGGCGACGTGCTGGCCTAGCCGTCCATGTCTTCCAGGCCCTGCAGGATCAGCGCGATCCCCGTGCTGCAGGGCGTCGGGACGCTGCTCACCCGGTGGGGCGGAGCCGTCGTGGCAGGCTTCGCTCTCGCGGCCCAGCCATTGCTGGGATTTCACGCCGCGTCCCCGGAGGGACGTTCTGGTCCAGCGGCCGCGTCGCGCAAAAGGCGACCGCCGACGCGGCAGCGACATTGAGCGAGTCCACGCCGTGCATCATCGGAATCGTCACCCGCCGGTCGAGCCACCGATCGGTCGCCCGGGTCAGGCCGTGCCCTTCGGTACCGAATACAGGGCCAGCCGCGACAGCCCTTCGGCCGCGAGTGCGTCGAGGCTCACGGACTCCTCCCCCAGCGTCATCCCCGCCACGGCAAAGCCCTGCTCGTTCAGCTGTTCGATTCCCGCCGGCCACGGCTCGATCCGCGTCCACGGGACCTGGAATACCGTTCCCATCGAGACGCGGATGCTCCGCCGGTAGAGCGGGTCGGCACAGCGCGGCGTGACGAGGACGGCGTCCACGCCAATGCCTGCCGCCGAGTGGAAGATGGCCCCCACGTTGGTCGGGTGTTCTAAGCTGCGCGCTCCGCCGACGAGCAGTACGGCCGCCCGGTCGAGCACAGAGAGAACGCGTGAGCATCCGCAATGAGACCTACACGCTCAGCAATGATGTCGAGATCCTGAAACTCGGGACCAGCACCTGATTGATCGACGACGACAAAGTCGCTGACGCGGTGAAGGCCGCGATCGAGATCGGTTACCGCAACATCGACACCGTCCAGGTCCACGGCAACGAGCGCGGTGTCGGCGAGGGCGTGCGCACATCCGGCGTCGCCCGCGAGGAGCTGTTCGTGTCGACGAAGCTCGACATCGGTTACATCGACCTCATGCTCATCCACGCGCCGCACCCCTGGTGCGACTTCTCCGATGGCCACCTCGCCGCCTGGAAGGCGCTCAAGGAAGCCCATCAGGCGGGCAAGATCCGCGCTATCGGCGTCTCCAACTTTCTGCAGCCAGACCTCGAGAACGTGCTCCAGCACGGGACCGTCGCCCCGAAAGCTCACCGCTCCCCCACTGAGCCCTGCGAACGCATCATCCCGATTAAGGGAATTGAACGCGCTCCGGAGCCGTTCGGATCGACGCTCACGCTACTCAGTGTTGCAAACTACCGGTAGTCATGCTTACTATATACTGGTAGTCATCGACACAGAGTAGCAGGAGGGCCCTTTGGGCAAGCTGGCAACCGAGATGCTCAAGGGCACGTTGGAAGGTGTCGTGCTCGCCATTCTCGCGGGCCGACCCGCGTACGGATACGAAATTACGGCATGGCTGCGCGAGCAGGGATTCACCGACATCGTCGAGGGCACCATCTACGCCCTGCTGGTGCGTATCGAACGGCACGGCCTGGTGGACGTGGAGAAGGTCCCGTCGGTCAAAGGTCCGCCACGCAAGGTCTACTCGCTCAACGCCGAGGGCCAGGAGTACCTCAGCGAGTTCTGGACGAACTGGGACTTCCTCGCCGAGAGGATCGACCACCTCCACAATCAGATCAATCAACACAAGCAAGGAGAGTAATCATGGCCGCACGTTGGATCGAGACGATCACCGGATCGTTCGACGACAAGAAGCGCTGGCGCGCGTACAAGGCGCGAGTGCAACAGCTGCCACCGAGCCACCGCACAGCCGTCGAAGGCATCGAGCGCTACCTGATGATGACTGGCCCCGCCGACGGAGACTATCTGCTGCAGATGGTCGACGACCTTGCCGAGCTGTTCGAGCGGGCCGCAGCAGACGGCACACTGGTGCGGGAGGTCGTGGGCGATGATCCGGTGGAGTTCGTCGACACCTTCAAGAACAATTACGGGCTCGCCGGCTGGATCGGCAAGGAGCAGCGCCGGCTCGCGGACGCGATCCAGCGCGCCGAGACCGAGGAGAAGCCACGATGACCACCACCGTGCCGAAGTCGGAAGCGCCGGCGGCGATCCGTGTGCACGGCATCGAGAAGTCGTTCAAGGATGTCCAGGTGCTACGTGGCGTCGACCTCAAGATAACACCGGGCAGCATCTTTGCCCTGCTCGGTTCCAACGGAGCCGGGAAGACGACGCTGGTGCGGATCCTGTCGACGCTGCTCCCAGCTGACGGCGGAACCGCCTCCGTCGACGACTACGACGTCGCCACTCAACCAGCCGACGTGCGCGAGTCGATCAGTCTCACCGGCCAGTTCGCCGCCGTCGACGAGATGCTCACCGGTCGGGAGAATCTTGTCCTCGTGGCCAAGTTGCGGCACTTGAAGAATCCCGATGCGATCGCCGATGACCTGCTCGCCCGCTTCACACTCGCCGGCGCAGGGGCCCGGAAGGCAGCCACCTACTCAGGGGGCATGCGTCGCAGACTCGATATCGCTATGAGCCTGATCGGCAACCCGCCGATCATCTTCCTCGACGAGCCGACGACAGGGCTCGACCCCCAAGGTCGGATCGAGGTGTGGCAGGCCATCAAGCAGCTCGTCGATGGCGGTACGACGGTGCTGCTGACGACGCAGTATCTCGACGAAGCCGAACAGCTCGCCGAGCGGATCGCAATCCTGCATCAAGGCCGAATCATAGTCGACGGCAGTCTCACCGAACTCAAACAGCTTCTCCCGCCCGCCAAGGTCGAGTACGTCGAGAAGCAACCCACGCTCGAGGATGTCTTCCTCACCCTCGTCGGAGACCACGACGCGGACGACTCCGCGTGCGGCAGTGCCGGCACGGACAAGTAAGGAGCACCAGATGGCCACGCACGTCTTCGCCGACACCGCAGTCCTCACCGGGAGGTCTCTGCGACACGTCGTGCGCAGCCCGGACACCATCATCACGACCGCGATCATGCCGATCGCTATGATGCTGTTGTTCGTCTTCGTCCTGGGCGGCGCGATCGACACTGGCCAGTCCCCGGGGGCCGGTTCGTATGTCAACTACCTGCTGCCCGGGATCCTGCTCATCACGATCGCCTCGGGCATCGCCTACACCGCGGTCCGACTATTCACCGACATGGCGGGCGGAATCGTCGAGCGGTTCCAGTCCATGCCGATCGCCCGTTCGTCGGTGTTGTGGGCGCACGTGCTCACCTCTGTCGTCGCCAACGTCGTCTCACTCATAGTTGTCGTCGGCGTAGCTTTCCTCATGGGCTTTCGCACAAACGCTGGAGCGCTGGACTGGCTCGCAGCCGCTGCCATCCTGATCCTGTTCACCCTCGCACTGACGTGGATCGCTGTCATCCCTGGTCTCACTGCGAAGACCGTGGACGGAGCCAGCGCGTTCTCGTACCCACTCATCTTCCTGCCGTTCATCAGCTCAGCCTTTGTCCCCACCGACACCATGCCCGGACCGGTTCGGTGGTTCGCCGAGAACCAGCCTGTGACTTCCATCGTGAACATCATCCGCGACCTGTTCGCCGGTCAGCCGCTCGGAGCAGACCTCTGGGTCGCCCTGGGCTGGTGTGGCGGGATCCTGGTGGTCGCCTACGTGTTCGCCATGGCCACCTATCGCCGCAAAGTCACCTGAGGCACGATATCCGCAACGACACGTCGTGGCACACGGCCGCGCTGGGCAGTCAACGGGCGGCCTGACCAGACGCCTCTCCACGAGTTCGACGCTCACCTCGTCGCGTAGAACGTCACCGCCGAAGCCGCAGCGACGTTCAACGAGTCAACTCCGTCCATCATCGGGATCGTGACTCTTCTGTCGAGCCGCTGCTCAGTCGCCCGAGTCAACCCGTGACCCTCGGACCCGAAGACCAGAGCGAGCTTCTCATGATCTTCAACGACCAGCTCGTCCAAAGTGATCGCTCCCTCCCCCAGCGTCATGCCTGCAACGACAAACCCTGCATCCTGGAGGGTGCCGATGCTCACTGGCCACGGATCGATCCTTGTCCACGGGACCTGGAAAACCGTACCCATCGACACTCGGATGGCTCGCCGGTACAACGGGTCGGCACATCGAGGGGTCACGAGGACCGCATCGACGCCCATCGCTGCCGCACTCCGAATTAGAGCACCAACGTTGGTGTGGTCCACGATGTCTTCCAGGATCGCCACGCGCCGGGCGCCCGCCAGGACGGCGGCGACGTCCGGAAGCGCCGGACGCTGCATGGCCGCCAGCGCGCCGCGATGCAAGTGGAAACCGGTCAGCGACTCGAGCACGTCGTCGTCGCCCCAGTAGACGGGCACGTCCGGGAATCCGGACAACACGTCGTCCAGCGCCTCCGCCGAACGCTCGTTCATCAGGAACGAGCGGGGCCGGTGCCCGGCTTCGACGGCACGGCGGACCACCGAATTCGATTCGGCGATGTACATGCCGCGCTCGGGTTCGCGCCGTTTGCGCAGCGACACATCCGTCAGCCGCGTGTAATCGGCGACCCGATCGTCTGCCGGATCCGTGATGCGGACGCGAGGCATTCGCTACATCCCTGCGATCCGCCAGATCGCGATGATCCCGAGGACGACGATGACGGCGCGGAGCAGTACCGGCGGGAAGCGTCTGCCGATCTTGGCGCCCAGGTAGCCGCCGATCAGGGAACCGACCGCGATGAAGAGCACCGACGGCCAATCGATCCGGTCGAATCCGACGATGATGTACGACGCCGCCGCTACGGCATTGACCACGAGGACCAGCACGTTCTTGGCCCCGTTGATGCGTTGCAGTGTTTCCGGAAGCATCAGGCCGAGAAAGCCGATCAGCAGGATTCCCTGGGCAGCTGCAAAGTATCCGCCGTAGATGCCCGTGAGAAACACCAGGAGGGTGACGGCGATCGTGCGACCGCGGGTCAGCGGCGGGACCGCCGCGGCATCCGCCGGCGGCTCGGCCGCCGCCCCCTGCTGTGCGCCGGACGCAATCGCCGGCTCCTTGGCCGCCTTCCGGCGCTTGAGCATGCGCTGCAGATAGGGCTGCACGACGACCATCACGAGCGCCAGTACCAGCAGTACCGGCACGATCGTCTCGAAAGCGGTCGCCGGCAGATGCAGCAGCAGCCAGGCGCCGACCAGGGCGCCGGCCAAGGAGGCCGGCACCAGTTGAAGCAGACGTTGACGCTGGCCCGCCAGCTCCTTGCGGTAGCCGAACGCGCCGGTGATGTTGCCCGGAACCAGCCCGACCGAGTTGCTCATCGTGGCGGTGACCGGCGGCACTCCGAACGCCACGAGGGCAGGAAACGTGATGAGGGTGCCCGACCCGACGATGGCGTTGATGACGCCGGCGCCGAGCCCGGCGATCAGTGTGAGGACGCTTTGGGTGACATCCATGACCGACGGGCCGTCAGCGCTGGGCGCGGGCGGCGTAGCGTCCGTCGTCGTAAGCCAGCGACAAACGCACACCGAACGTGGCCGAGAGGTTCTCGGCGGTCAGCGTCTCGCCGATCGGTCCGGCCGCCACCACGCCGCCGTCGGCCAGCAGCAGCACGTGCGTGATCCCCGGCGGAATCTCCTCGACGTGGTGCGTGACCATCACGACGACCGGCGAATGCCTGTCGTGCATGATCTCGGTCAGCGCGCCGATCAGTTCCTCGCGGCCGCCCAGATCGAGTCCGGCCGCCGGCTCGTCGAGCAGCAACAGCTCGGGGTCGGTCATCAAGGCGCGCGCGATCTGAACGCGTTTGCGCTCGCCGTCGCTCAACGTGCCGAATGTGCGTTCGGCCAGATGTTCGACGCCGAAGGCGTACAGCAGGTCGGTGGCGCGACCGTGATCAAGCGTGTCGTACGATTCACGCCACCGACCAGTGACGGCGTACGAGGCCGTGACCACGGCGTCCAGCGCGGTTTCGGACGCCGGGATGCGGGCGGCAAGATTGGCCGAGGCCAGTCCGATCCGCGGTCGCAGTTCGAACACGTCGACCTTGCCGAGCTGCTCGCCAAGGATCGTCGCCGTACCGCTGGTCGGATGCATCCGTCCGGCCGCGACTTGCAGCAGTGTGGTCTTGCCTGCACCGTTGGGGCCCAGGACGGCCCAGCGGTCGGCGTCGGACGCGCTGAAGTCGATACTGTCGAGCAGAGTCTTCGTGCCTCGCCGGACTGTGACACCGTCAAGGGAGAGCGCTTCGGTCATAATGACGACCTTATCGGTTCTCGGGCGGCTTCCCGGTGCAGGGGCCGCGAGCCGCCGGGGAGGCTTTACTATGGCCGGTGTGAATGCAGTACCGAAGGCAGCGATTTTCACCGCGTGGCTGGGCCAGTGGTTGTCCGGCGCGGCCGGACCGGACGACGTCATCGACGCTGTGAGCGCCGATGACGACGAACCGCCGCGGCTGGTCGGCGGACCGGAGTCGATAGTGCCGGACGGCGGCGGGTTGGCGCAGCTGTTCGGTGCGTTGCGGGCGGCACGCGTCGACCGCGTCCGCCTCGTACTGCCGACGCCGGGCGACGTGTCGGGGATGCCGGCCGGTGCGCCCGGCACGCAGTTGGCCGTGGACGCCGGCCAGGCGGTCGTTGCCGAGAGTGCCGGAGAGGCCCGGGCGCTGCTGGTGCCGGAGATCATCGACTACGGCAGCACGTCCGAGCCGGGCGTGCGCACCGAATGGCATGCCACTGCACTGGCCGGCGGACGGTACGCCCCGTTGGGAGCCGTCACGGCGTCGGAGGCCAGTCGCGATCTGAAGGAATGCGTCTTGGCGGTCGGCAGCCGGCTCGGCGACGGCGACCACCGTCTTGCCGAATGGCGGCAGGACGCCGCCGATTCGTTGCGGACCCCGGACGACGATCTGGGCCTTCCGTACGCGGGTGGGCGGTCGTTACAGCTGGCGGGGATGGCCGGACGCATGCTGCAGCTCGTCGAGTCGACCCGCGATCACGACCAGCTTGCCCCGGCCCTCGTCCCGCTGGATCGGGCTGCGCGGCGCGCACTGATCGCGGCGGTCAGCGGATGAGCCGGGTCGACTGAGCTGGCACGCGCAGATGCCGGCTCGTTAGGATGCAGCAGTGAGCCAAGCAATAATTTTGTCCGCGCCCGCAGTGTCGGACGACGACGTGGACCGCGCAGTCGACGTCCTGAGCGGCATCGGAGTGCACGCCCGCACACCCGCGCGACTCACGTCGTCACCCGACGCCGTCCGCATCGACGTTCCCGAGGACGCCGACGGGCGGGCAATTCGGGCCGCGCTGGCCGATCTGGGCCCCGACGTGTGCGTGCAGCCGCAGCGATTGCGTCGGGCCGGGGCCGGACTCATCGTGCTCGACGTCGATTCGACGTTCATCGAGCAGGAGGTCGTCGAATTGCTTGCCGAGAGCGCCGGTACCCGCGATCTCGTCGCGGACATCACCGACCGTGCCATGCGCGGCGAGCTCGACTTCACGCAAAGCCTACGCGAGCGTGTGGGCACGCTGGCCGGATTGCCGGCAACTGTGTTGACGGAAGTGGCCGAGCAGGTGTGCCCGACCCCGGGCGCCGCGAGGCTGGTGGAGGGCGTACGGGACGCCGGCGCCGAGATCGCGCTCGTATCGGGCGGGTTCATGGAGATTCTGGAACCGCTCGCGGCACAGTTCGACATCCGCTTGATGCTGGCCAACAGGCTCGAGATCTCCGGCGGCCGGCTCACCGGCCGCGTGCACGGCGACATCGTCGATCGGCGGGCGAAGATGACGGCGCTTCGAGGGTTCGCCTTCGATCTCGACCTCGACCTGTGGCAGACCGTGGCCGTCGGCGACGGCGCCAACGATCTCGACATGATGGCCGTGGCGGGCCTCAGCGTGGCGTTCAACGCCAAGCCGGAGGTGCGCCGGCGGGCGGATACCGCGCTGTCGTTCCGGCGCCTGGACGCGCTCCTCCCCCTGGCGGGCCTCGTCGAGCGCTGACTCGCCGCCCGGCCGGAACCGCACCGCAGCCGTCAGGCGGTCAGGACGTCGAAGAGTTCCGCCTCGCCGAATTCCATTTCTCCCCAGAGTCCGTCATACCGGAACAAGGCGACGGTGGCAGGCCGGAAGTGCTCCGAGATCGCGGCGATGTAGCTCGGATCCGACTCCTCGTCGGCAAGCGCCAGCGCGAATTCCTGCAAGATCGGCTGATGCCCGACGAGCAGGGCGGTGCGGGCATCCGGATTCAGGCCGTGCACGGCGTCCAGCAGTCCATCGCCCGACGCCAGGTACAACTCCTCGGTCGAGTGCACCTCTGCCCGGGATTCGCTGCCGGCAATGACCTCCTCGGCCGTCCGCACGGCTCGTACGGCGGACGACGTCAGCGCGACATCCGGCACGTGCCGCGGCGCCAGTTGCCGCCCGATCCGGGCAGCCTCGTCGCGGCCGGCGTCGGTGAGCCGGCGTGCGTGATCGGGGCTGCCCGTGGCCGGCTCGGCGTGCGCATGGCGCATCACCAAGAGCACCCGTTCGGTGGAGTCCGCCGCCATCGTCAGGCTCCGGTCGCGTGCAGGCCGCCGTCCACGTGCACCATCTCACCGGTAGTTGCCGGGAACCAGTCCGACAAGAGCGCAACGATTGCCCGCCCGGCCGGTTCGGTGTTCGTGTTGTCCCAGCCGAGCGGTGCACGATCCGGCCAGGCGTCTTCAAATGTTTCGAAGCCGGGAATGGACTTTGCGGCGGTCGTGCGCAACGGCCCGGCCGATACGACGTTGACGCGGATTCCGTCGCCGCCCAAGAATTTGGCCAGGTACCTGCTCGTCGACTCGAATGTCGCCTTCGACACGCCCATCCAGTCGTAGGTCGGCCAGGCGAACCGGCCGTCGAAGGTCAGGCCGACGACCGCGGACCCCCGGGTCAGCAGCGGCTTGGCCGCGACGGTGATGGCCTTGAGCGAATAGGCCGACACGTGAAGTGCCGTGGCCACGTCCTCCCACGAGGTCTCCAGGAAGTTACCGCCGAGTGCAGTCTTGGGGGCGAACGCTATGGCGTGCACAATGCCGTCGAGTCCGTCGACGTGCTCGCGGATCCGGTCGGGCAGCTGCGCCAGATCCTCCTCGCTGGTGGCATCGAGTTCGATGACCGGCGCCGGTTTCGGTAGCCGGCGGGCAATCGTCTGCGTGATCTTCATCTGCCGGCCGAACGACGACAGCACGACCGTCGCGCCTTGTTCTTGCGCGAGTTTGGCCGCAGAGAACGCGATCGACGACTCCGTGAGCACGCCGGTGACCAATAACCGCTTACCGTCCAGAATTCCCATGAAACTTCCCTTTTCGTTGCGAAAAAAAATTTATCGAGCCGGCGGGGCGGCCGCGATGTCCGAGACTAGTGTCCCATGCCCAGGCCGCCATCGACCGGAATCACCGCGCCGGAGATGTACGCGGCATCGTCGCTCGCCAGCCAACGCACGGTGGCAGCCACGTCGTCCGGCGTGCCGAATCGACCGGCCGGAATCGAGTCGAGGTAGGTCTTCTGCTGCTTTTCGGGCAACTCTGCCGTCATATCGCTTTCGATGAATCCGGGAGCGACGACGTTCGCCGTGACGCCTCGGCTGCCGAGCTCCCGGGTGAGCGACCGGGCCATCCCGATCAAGCCCGACTTCGACGCGGCGTAGTTGACCTGCCCGGGCGAGCCGTACAGGCCGACGACCGAGGAAATCAGTACGACACGCCCGCGCTTCAGCTTGATCATGCCGCGCGCGGCGCGTTTCATCACGCGGAATGCACCGGTCAAGTTCGTGTCGATCACGTCGGTGAAATCGTCTTCGCTCATCCGCATCAACAGCGTGTCCTTATTGATACCCGCGTTTGCCACGACAACCTCGACGGGGCCGAACTTCTCTTCGATCTGGGCGAATGCCTTGTCGATCGAGTCGCTGTCCGTGACGTCGGCGGCCAGGGCCAGCGCGCCGTCCGGCGCATCTCCGCTCCGCGACGTGATCGCCACGTTGTCACCAGCCGCAATGAACGCTTCCGCTATCGATCGGCCGATGCCGCGGTTTCCGCCGGTCACGAGTACTGTCCGAGCCTGCTCGCCCACTAGAGGTCCACCTTTGATCTTCAAGCCGCGCGCCGATCAGCGCACGGTTCGCCGGAAAATTTGTCGGTAATTGACGTTAGCCTATCGATGCCCACGTGCACGACTTCCCGTTCCGGTGAGACAATGGTGGGTGACGGAGTTTTCCACGAACAACGGCACGGATAACGGGCCGCGGGGGGCGAGAAGCCATGAGCACACATCATCAAGTGCACCGCGTCACCGATGCACCGACGACGCAGGCCGAGGATATGAAGCCGCGAATGCTGAAATACGGCATTTCGATGGGCTTCCGGATCGTATTTTTCCCGATTGCGGTATTTTTCCTGGACGGATGGGTACGCATTGCTGCCATGATCATTGTCCTGTTGTTGCCGTGGATCGCGGTCGTCATCGCCAACGCCGGGCGCGAGACGACACCGCACAGCGAAGATTTGATCGACACGCCGTCGCCCGACACGCAGAGCGGGCAGCCGGTCGTGCGCGGCGAGATCGTCGACGGCTCGCAGAAAGGTGCGCGCGGAAACGGCGGTAAGTCGTGAGCCAGGCCGCCGGCAGCCCGGAGGAATTGTTCGGTCTGTCGCAGCAGCCCGACGTCCGATCGCCGGCGGCGGATCAGCGACAGTGTTCGCGCAAGGGCTGCCGGGAGCAGGCATCGTGGGCACTGCTGTGGAACAATCCGCGGATTCACACGCCGTCCCGCCGCAAGGTGTGGTTGGCCTGCGCCGAGCACCGTGATTGGCTGGAAGAGTATCTGGCCAGCCGAGCCCTCTGGAAGCAGACGGTGCGCGTCGACGACATCCCCGGAGACGCTGGATAGTGAACTCCGACTACCGCCTGATTTTCAACAAGCGCTGGCTCGGTTACCTGGCCGGCGCGATCGTTTTCGCGATCGCCTGCGTCGGGCTCGGCCATTGGCAGCTCGATCGGCGCGCCGAGAAGCACGCCGAAGTGGTTCGGCTGAATGAGAACTACGACTCGACGCCGGTGGCCATCTCGTCGGTGCTGCCCCGTCACGGCAGTGATTTGCCGGCGAATTCCGAATGGAAACGCGTCAAGTTCACCGGGACCTACGACACCGACCACACCGAACTGGCCCGCAACCGCCCTCTGGACGGGCAGTCCGGGTACGAGGTGATAGTCCCGTTCAAGCTCAAGGGCGGCGGAGGCATCCTCGTCGATCGAGGATGGGTCTCGACGAACAAGAGCGGCAGTGCGCCGTCGTCCGTGCCGCAGCCCGAGGACGGCACGGTCACGGTCGTGGCCCGCATGCAGCCCAGCCAGTCCAATACCGGGCAGGGGTCGCCCCAGGGGCAACTGACGGCCATCGACCCGTCCGACGTGCACGTCGACTATCCGCTGTATCAAGGAGCGTACGTGCTGATGCAGACGGAGAGTCCGGCTGCGCAGGCCACGCCTCAACCGCTGCCGAAACCGTCGATCAGCGACGGCGTCAACCTGTCGTATGCGATGCAGTGGTTCTGTTTTGGCATCATGGCTCTTTTTGCGTTCGTCTACTCGATCCGCCAGGAGGTCCGGCGCCGCCGTGAGGACGACGAGCTCGAGGCGGCAATGGCCGAATCCGGCGAGGATTTCGACAAAGCGGACATCCCGATCCGCCCGCGCACGTCCAGCGCGGAACGCCGACAGGAAGAGACCGGCCGGCCGACGTCGAACCAGGTCCGCCAGCCGAAGCGCCGGCGGACGCGGCGCACCGCCGAGGACGAGGAAGACGAGATCCTGGCCCGCCAGGGGTATTGAGCCGTCGGCTACTCGAGCGAGACGAGATCCTGGTAGGTGTCGTTCCAGAGGTCTTCGTCGCCGTCCGGCAGCAGCAACACCCTGTCGGGCGACAAGGCCTTGACGGCGCCCTCGTCGTGCGTGACGAGGACAATCGCGCCCTCATAGTTTTCAATCGCTCCCAGCACCTCTTCGCGGCTGGCCGGGTCGAGGTTGTTCGTCGGCTCGTCGAGCAACAGCACGTTGGCCGCCGACACCACCAGGGTGGCAAGGGCCAGCCGCGTCTTTTCGCCGCCGGACAGCACATCGGCCGGCTTGTGCACGTCGTCGCCGGAGAACAAAAACGAGCCGAGAACGTTCCGCACCGCCGTGTCGTCGAGATCCGGGGCATTTGACCGCATGTTCTCCAGGACGGTGCGATCGATGTCGAGAGTGTCGTGTTCCTGGGCGTAATAGCCCAGTTTCAGACCGTGGCCCGGAGTCACGGTGCCGCTGTCGGGCCGGTCGACGCCCGCCAGCATCCGCAGCAGCGTGGTCTTCCCGGCACCGTTGAAGCCCAGGACGACGACGCGGGTTCCCCTGTCGATGGCCAGATCGACGTCGGTGAACACCTCGAGCGAGCCGTACGACTTGCTCAACGACTCCGCCGTCAGCGGCACCCGCCCGCATTTGGCAGGAGTCGGGAACCGCAGGTGAGCGACCTTGTCGGAAGCGCGTTCGGACTCCAGCCCGCCCATCAGGCGTTCGGCCCGGCGTGCCATGTTCTGCGCCGCGACCGCCTTGGTTGCCTTGGCCCGCATCTTGTCGGCCTGCGCCATCAGTGCCGATGCCTTCTTTTCGGCGTTCGCACGCTCGCGTTTCCGGCGCCGTTCGTCGGTCTCGCGCTGTTCGAGGTAGCGGGCCCATCCCATCGAGTAGATGTCGATCACCGAGCGGTTGGCGTCCAGATAAAAGACCTTGTTGACTGTTTCACCCAGCAGGTCGACGTCGTGGCTGATCACGATGAGCGCGCCCGGGAACGTTTTCAAATAGTCGCGCAGCCACAGGATCGATTCGGCGTCCAAGTGGTTGGTCGGCTCGTCGAGCAGCATGGTGTCGACGCCGGCGAACAAAATGCGCGAGAGTTCGACGCGCCGCCGCTGCCCGCCGGACAAGGTGCGCAACGGCTGGCCGAGCAAGCGTTCGTCCAATCCGAGATTCCCGGCAATGGCACCGGCCTCGGATTCACTGGCGTATCCGCCCTTGGCCTGGAACTGTTCCTCCAAGCGCGGATACCGGTCCATTGCTTTCGCGCTCACGGCCGGGTCGCTGCTGGCCATGTCTTCTTCGGTGGCGCGCATTCGCCGGATCACGCCGTCGAGATCACGCGCCGACAGGATCCGGTCGCGCGCTATCACCTCGAGATCGCCGGTGCGGGGGTCCTGCGGCAGGTAGCCGACTTCGCCGTTGCGGGTGACCGTGCCGGCGGCGGGCATCGCGTCCCCGGCGAGCACTTTCGTCAGGGTCGTCTTGCCGGCGCCGTTCCGGCCCACGAGTCCGACCTTGTCGCCGGCATCCACTCGGAATGTCACGGAATCCATGAGCAGGCGCGCGCCGGCACGCAGTTCAAGGTCTTGGACGGCTATCACGAATGGGGTTCCTTAGACTTGCGGTTTTGGGCAACCTATCCAGTCTACGGAACCCGGCAAATCGTGTGACGGGGTGCGACTAGATGTTCCCGGACGAGTGCGCCAGATGGTCGCGAACAATCGTTTGCAGATACTGCCGAACCGGGACGCCGTCGTCGGCGGCGCGCCCGATCAGCCGTTCCGATTCGTCGGAGTCCAGCTCGAGCGTGTACGTCACCGGCACGTCGACGTCGTCGAACAGCGTGGCTGCCGGCGTCGGAGCCTCGTACGGGTTGATCGGCTTGGAGTCTTTTTTGCCGATGATGCGCGTCCAGCCGGGCCCGGTTTGCGCGGGCTCGCCGGCTTGGAACGCGGAAGCGGCGGCATGGGCCCGGCGGTCCGCAGCGATGTTCAGCGGGTGATCACCATGCCCTTTGACCCATTCGAACCGGTAATTGCGGTCTTGGAGCTCGGTATCGATGGCCTGCATCAGCGATGCGTTCTGCACGGGCGATCCGTTGGATTTACGCCATCCGCGGCGCTTCCACCCGGGCATCCACTCGGTGACCGACCGGATCA
Source organism: Spelaeicoccus albus (assembly GCF_013409065.1). Taxonomy (NCBI): domain Bacteria; kingdom Bacillati; phylum Actinomycetota; class Actinomycetes; order Micrococcales; family Brevibacteriaceae; genus Spelaeicoccus; species Spelaeicoccus albus. The sequence continues at coordinate 3,014,839 of NZ_JACBZP010000001.1, forward strand.
CGTACTGGCTGTCGCACAGCAACACGACTTGTTCATCGAGGCCCCGGGTGGCGCGGAACAGTTCCAGGACTGCCGTCAGCTCGCCTTGATTGTTCGTACCGTACGGCCAACCGCCGGCCGCCCAACAGTCTTCGTCGACGTACCAGGCCCAGCCGGCCGGGCCCGGATTGCCGAGTGCGGATCCATCCGCTGCTACTTCAATAACCACGTACCTAACCTACCAATGATCGACTTGGATCCCGTCGTCGTTCCGCGTGTGCCTCGCACAGCTCCGCGTAGGTGTAGTCGTTCCGCGTGGGCGTCGAACACGTTCCGGGCCCACGCGGAGTCACGACACCTACGCGGAACGAGACGCGCCGCCCGCACCGACGCCTACGCGGAACTGATGGAAAGCAGGCGTCGGTTAGATGTTGAAACCCAGCGCGCGCATTTGCTCGCGGCCGTCCTCGGTGATCTTTTCCGGCCCCCACGGCGGCATCCAGACCCAGTTGAGGCGGAAATCCGGGACGACGTCCAGCAAGCACTGTTCGGTCTGGTCATAAAGCACGTCGGTCAACGGGCACGCGGCCGACGTGAGCGTCATCTCGATGATGGCGCAGCCGTTTTCGTCCACGCTGATGCCGTAGACGAGTCCGAGGTCGACGACGTTAACGCCCAACTCGGGATCGACCACGTCCTTCATGGCCTCTTCTACTTCTTCTACTGTCGCCGGAACGGGACCGGCCAGCGGTTCAGTCATAGCGCTACCCTTTCATTGTTCGTGCTTGACGCAGCGCGTCCGAGAACGCCGCCCACGCCAATAGTGCACATTTAATTCTCGCAGGATATTTGGAAACTCCGCTGAATGCCGCGGCATCGCCTAAAACTTCTTCATCGGGATCGGCCTTCCCCCGAGAATGCATGAGCTCGTTGAATTCGTCCACCACCGCGTCGATACCGTCGGGGCCGACGTCGCCGACGAGGTCCGTCAGCACGGACGCCGAGGCCATCGAAATCGAGCAGCCCTGGCCGTCCCAGCGGATTTCGATAGCGCCGTCCGGCTCCGCGACGTTCACCTCGAGCGTGATCTCGTCGCCACAGGTCGGATTGACCTGATGAGACCTGCCCGGCCAGGCCGGATCGGTCAACGGCTCGTTGCCGTTCCGCTTCTTGGAATGGTCGAGAATCACCTGCTGATACAGGTTCTCCAAATCCGAACTCATGCCACGTTCCCCACAAAGAATCGCCGGACGTCGGCAACTGCTCCCAGGAAGACGTCGATCTCTTCCTCGGTGTTGTACAGATAGGCGCTGGCGCGGGTGGTGGCCGTGAGCCCGTATCGACGGTGCAACGGCTGGGCGCAATGATGACCCACGCGCACCGCCACTCCCCTGTCGTCGAGGAATTGGCCGACGTCGTGCGCGTGCACGCCGTCGACGTCGAAACTCACCAGCCCGAGCCGGTCGGCGGCCTCGGTGGGGCCGATCATGCGCACCCCCGGGATCTCTTGGATGCCGTCGACCAGACGCGCCCCCAGGTGCTGTTCCCACCCGTGGATGCGGTCCATTCCGGTCTCGTCCAAATAGTCGGCCGCCGCCGAGAGCCCCACGGTCTGAGCAATGGGCTGCGTACCGGCCTCGAAACGCTGCGGCGGATCCATGAAGTCGCTTCCCACCATGGTGACGGTGCGGATCATCGAGCCGCCCGTCAGGAACGGCGGCAACGACGCCAACGCTTCCCGGGTGCCGTACAGCGCGCCGAGCCCGCCGGGTCCGAGCATCTTGTGACTGGAAAACGCTGCGAAGTCCACCCCGAGTGCATGCATATCGACCGGCATGTGCGGCACCGATTGGCAGGCGTCCAGCACGCTGAGCGCACCGACTCGCCGGGCCCGCGCGGCCAGATCCGCCGCATCGTTGATGGTCCCCAGGACGTTCGACGCGTGCGTGAACGCGAAGACTGCCGTCTTCTCGCCGAGCACCACGTCGAGATCCTCGGCGTTCAGACGGCCGTCCTCGCCCAACGACACATACCGCAATGCGGCGCCGGTCCGTGCGGCGAGTTGCTGCCACGGCACCAGGTTGGCGTGATGCTCCATCTCGGTGACGACGATTTCGCTACCGGGACCGAGGTTGACCGGCGAGCCCGGGTTCCCCAGGGCGTACGCCACCAGATTCAACGATTCGGTGGCGTTCTTGGTCCACACAATTTCGTCCTCGTCGGCACCGACGAACGTCGCCACCCGGTGCCGGGCCCCCTCGTAGGCGTCGGTCGCCGCAACGGCGAGCGTGTGGGCTCCCCGGTGCACGGCGGCGTTGCGGCGAACATAGAAATCCTGTTCGGCCTCGAGCACGCTCACCGGTTTTTGCGAAGTCGCTCCCGAATCGAGATAGACCAGCGGCGAAGAACCCACGCGTTCGTCCAGCACCGGGAAATCGTTCCGGATGCGCTGAACCTCGGGCGGGGTCAAGGACACGTCACTCATTATGCGTTCGCGGCCGCCTTGACGTAGCGGTCGTAGCCTTCTTCCTCGAGACGGTCGGCCATTTCCGGTCCGCCCTCTTCGGCGACGCGACCGGCGACGAACACGTGGACGAAGTCGGGCTTCACATAACGCAGAATGCGCGTGTAGTGCGTGATCAGCATGATTCCGACGTCGGTGCTCTCCTTGACGCGGTTGACGCCTTCGGACACGATCTTCAACGCATCGACGTCCAATCCCGAGTCGGTCTCGTCAAGCACCGCGAACTTCGGGCCGAGCAGTTCCATCTGCAGGATCTCGTGACGCTTCTTCTCGCCGCCGGAAAATCCTTCGTTCACATTGCGTTCGGCGAACGCCGGATCGACCTTGAGCCGCTCCATGGCGGACTTCATGTCCTTCACCCAGTGACGCAGGCTCGGCGCTTCGCCGTCCAGTGCCGTCTTGGCCGAGCGCAGGAAATTCGACACGGACACGCCGGGAACCTCGACCGGGTACTGCATGGCCAGGAACAATCCGGCCCTGGCGCGCTCGTCGACCTTCATCTGAAGGATGTCCTCGCCGTCAAGATGCGCCGTGCCTTGGGTGACGTGGTACTTCGGGTGGCCGGCCAAGGAGTAGGCAAGCGTCGACTTGCCCGATCCGTTCGGGCCCATGATGGCGTGGGTCTCGCCCTGCGACATGTCGAGGTTCACGCCGCGCAGGATTTCTTTCGACCCGGCGTCGGTTTCGACGCTGACATGTAGGTCGCGAATGGACAGGGTAGACATTAATTAGCTCCTATTTGTACTGACACGTCCACCAGGAGATCGTCTCCGTCTTGGCGGACCGGGAAAACTGCTACCGGTTCGGTGGCCGGCGGGGTCAAGGGCTGGCCGGACTTCAGGTCGAAGGTCGACCCGTGCAGCCAGCATTCGATAGTGCAATCGTCGACGTCGCCTTCCGACAAGGAGACTTCCTCGTGCGTGCAGGTGTCGTCGATGGCGTGCACCGTTCCGTCGGAATCGCGGACGACGGCGATCTTGCGACCGTCGAGGATCACAAGCTTCGCCGAGTCCGGCTCCACTTCGTCCGCACGGCAGACGGGCTGGAAACTCATTGCATGCTCCGCGCAAGTTCGTCTTCGATGGCGACCGACAGCCGATCGACGATGGACGGAACCCGGATCTGCTGAATGACCTCGTTGAAGAAGCCGCGCACCACGAGGCGCCGCGCCTCGATTTCCGGCACGCCGCGAGACATCAGGTAGAACAGATGTTCCTCGTCGAAGCGGCCGGTAGCCGATGCGTGGCCGGCGCCTTCGATCTCACCGGTCTCGATCTCCAGGTCCGGAACCGAATCGGCGCGCGCACCCTTGGTCAGAACCAGGTTGCGGTTCAGCTCGTACGTGTTGATGCCCAGAGCGCTCGGGCGGATCAGGACGTCGCCCACCCAGATGGTGTGCGCTCCATCGCCCTGCAATGCGCCCTTGTACTTCACGTTCGACGTGCAGTTCGGGGTGGCATGGTCGACAAAGAGCCGCTGCTCCAAGTGCTGGCCCTCGTCGGCGAAGTACACGCCGAGCATTTCCAGCTCGCCGCCCTCGGCCTCGTAGGTGGCGTTCGGCGTGAGCCGCACCAGGTCGCCGCCCAGGGTGATCGCAATGTGTTTGAGCTTGGAATCACGGCCGAGCGACGAGTGGTGTGCTGCCATGTGGACGGCATCGTCGTCCCAGTCCTGGATGGACACCAGCGTGAGTTCGGCCGAATCGCCGACGACGATTTCGACGTTCTCGCTGAGCACCGACGAACCGTGGTAGTCGAGCACGACCACCGCCTTGGAAAACGGTTCGGCCTTTACCACGACGTGGGAGGCGGCGGGTTCCATCGAGGAGCCGGTGAAGGTCAACGACGATTCGCCGACCGCTTCCACCTCCTTGCCGACGGTGAGCACGGTGGCCTTTTCAAAGGAAGACCAGGCCGACGCCGCGATCCGCTCATCCGGCAGGCCGCCGAGGCCGATGCGCTTGTCGTCGCGTGCCACCTGCTCGACGCTCACGCCGTCCGCAGTTTGAATGGATAGCTCCGGGGCGGGCCCGGTCAATTCCATCGTGTCGAGACCGCGCAGGCGATCCAACGGGGTGAATCGCCATTCTTCTTCGCGGCCGCCGATCACCGGGTAGGCGTTCGGGTCGGTCGACCGAATACGCGCGGCACGGGACTGCCTGGCGGCGTCCGGCGCCTCCGGGACCGCGCCGTGCGAATGCGCGGTGTTGCCGTGATTAGTTGTCACGTTGGGCTCTGTCTCCTCTTGCTCGAAAATTGTGGACATTAACCGACTGCGCCTTCCATCTGGAGCTCGATCAGACGGTTCAGCTCGAGCGCGTACTCCATCGGCAGCTCACGGGCGATCGGCTCGATGAAACCGCGCACGATCATGGCCATGGCTTCGAGCTCGTCCATGCCGCGGGACATCAGGTAGAAGAGCTGATCCTCGCTGACCTTCGAGACGGTCGCCTCGTGGCCGAGCGTGACTTCGTCCTCGCGAATGTCCACGTACGGGTAGGTGTCCGACCGGGAGACCTGGTCGACCAGCAAGGCATCGCACAGCACGGTGTTCTGCGAATTGTGAGCGCCCGGCTGCACCTGGACCAGGCCGCGGTAGGACGCACGCCCGCCGCCGCGGGCGACCGACTTCGACACGATGCTGGACGACGTGTGCGGCGCGGTGTGCACCATCTTCGCCCCGGTGTCCTGGTGCTGGCCCGGGCCGGCGAAAGCGGCCGACAGGGTTTCGCCCCTGGCATGCTCACCGGTCAGGTATACGGCCGGGTACTTCATGGTGACCTTGGAACCGATATTGCCGTCGACCCACTCCATGGTGGCGCCCTCTTCGGCAACGGCGCGCTGCGTGACCAGGTTGTACACGTTGTTCGACCAGTTCTGAATTGTCGTGTAGCGCACGCGGGCGTTCTTCTTCACGATGATTTCGACGACCGCCGAGTGCAGCGAGTCCGACGAGTACACCGGAGCGGTGCAGCCTTCGACGTAGTGCACGTAGGAGCCTTCGTCGGCAATGATCAAGGTGCGCTCGAACTGGCCCATGTTCTCGGTGTTGATGCGGAAGTAGGCCTGCAGCGGGATCTCGACGTGCACGCCCGGCGGCACGTAGACGAACGAACCGCCCGACCAGACGGCGGTGTTCAGCGCAGCGAACTTGTTGTCGCCGGCAGGGATCACCGTGCCGAAGTATTCCTTGAACAGTTCCGGATATTCGCGCAACGCAGTGTCGGCGTCCGTGAAGACGACACCCTGTTCGGTCAGGTCGTCGCGGATCTGGCGATACACGACTTCGGACTCGTACTGTGCCGTGACGCCGGCAATCATTGCCTGCTTCTCGGCCTCGGGGATACCGAGCCGGTCATACGTGTTCTTGATGTCGTCGGGCAGGTCCTCCCACGACGTCGCCTGGCCGTCTGTCGACCGGACGAAGTATTTGATCCTGTCGAAGTCGAGCTTGGACAAGTCGGCGCCCCAGGTCGGCAGCGGTTTCCGGTCGAAATGCTTCAGTCCTTTCAGGCGGGTCTTCAGCATCCACTCGGGCTCGTCCTTCATGCTCGAGATGTTCCGGACGACGTCCTCGGACAGGCCGCGCTGGGCGGACTCGCCGGCGACGTCCGAATCGGACCATCCGTACTGGTATTGGCCGAGCATGTGCTCCAACTCCGGATTGGCTTCCAGAATCGGATTCGCTTCAGCAGGCTGACCTTCGACTATATCGGTCAATTCCGTCACTCCTTCTTACTTCGACGTGCGTCGTTGGCCGCCGGCTTATGACCGCGGCCCTCATGGGTCGTAGGAATATGGGTCGTGCACACGTGCCCGCCGGACGCCAGCGTCGACAGGCGTCGAACGTCGACGTCCAGCAAATTGGCGAAGGCTTGAAGTTCGGCCTCGCACAATTGCGGGAAATCGGTGGCCACGTGTTGTACGGGGCAATGTCCTTGGCATAACTGCACGGACTCGATCGATGTTCCCGCAGCCACCGTCGAGGACGACGAGACGTAGCCGTCTTCGGTCAACGCGGACGCCAGGGCGGCGGCCCGATCCGTGGTCTCGGGTCCAGCCGCATCGATGAGCGGCTGGTATTTCCTTTCCATCCGGTCGGCGCGCCGGGCGGCGAATTCGGCAACAGCAGTCGTGCCCGCGACTTCGCCCAAAAACGTCAATGCGTCGCTGGCGATCTCGTCGTAGGCATTGTCGAGTTGCGAATGGCCGTCGTTCGTCACCACGTACAGCCGGGCCGGACGGCCGCGTTTGCCGTCTTTTTCGGTCGTCGAGCGCACATCGATCTGCCCGGCCTCGTGCAGGCCGTCGAGATGCCGGCGAATGGCGGCCGCGGTCAGCCCGAGTTCGCTTGCCAGCCGGGAAGCGCTGATCGGCCCGCCTGCCAGCACGGCGGCCAGCACGCGGTGCCGCGTCCTGGCTTCGTCGTGGCCCCATGCGGACGTCGGCGACGCTTCGTCCGGGGCGGTTGTCGCGTTCATCCGGTGCGCCTCCTTCCGCAATGCGGCGCAAGTATATTCACAACACAACTGTGACGTAAATGTCGGCGCTTGTAAATAAAGGTCACCCTAACGCGCCGTCTTCGTTCGCACCCTCCCCGCTCGAAACCCCCGGCCAATTCGACGGCTCGTAGAATGCGGAATTAGACTGGCACGGTGCCGATGCCATCCGTCATGACCGCGAAAACCTCAGTTGCCCTTGACATCGCCGGACTCACCAAGAGCTACGGCGACAAGGTCGCGCTGGCCGGCGTGGATCTGCAAGCGCGCCCCGGCGAGATCACGGCTGTGCTCGGACCGAACGGCGCCGGCAAGTCGACGACCATCGAATGCTGTGTCGGCTTGAAGGATTTCGACGCCGGCTCCATCACCGTGTTGGGACTGGACCCCGTGCGCCATCGGGGCGAAGTGCGCGCGGGGGTCGGCGTGATGTTGCAAGACGGCGGACTGCCGATGGGAGCCCGCCCGCTGGAAGTGCTCACGCACATGTCACGGATGTACCGGAACCCGCGGAACGTCGACCGTCTTGCCGAACAACTCGGCATCACCGAATTCACCGATCGCACGATCCGCCGACTTTCCGGAGGTCAACGCCAGCGAGTCGCACTGGCGGCGGCGCTGATCGGCCGGCCGCGGCTGGTGTTTCTCGACGAGCCGAGCGCCGGTCTCGACCCGCAGGCCCGGCTGGCCGTATGGGAGCTGATCGAGCAACTGCGCTCCAGCTCGGTGGCGGTCGTCCTGACAACGCATATGATGGAAGACGCCGAGCGGCTGGCCGACCACGTGTACATCATCGACAAGGGCATCGTCGTAGCCTCGGGAACACCGGCCGAACTGACCCGGAACGACGAATACGGCACCGAAGCGACGTACATCAAATTCGCCTCCCGCACCCCCGTGCACGTGGGCCGGCTCGAGGAGCTCTTGCACGACAAGGTCGATCCGGCGCTCGTCGTGGAGAGCGCCGGGCAGGAACGCTATCAGGTTCGCGGGCCGATCACCCCCGAGCTGGTGGCGGCGATCGCGTACTGGTGCCAATCGAACGGCATCCTGCTCAGCTCACTGACCGTAGGGCGGCGCTCGCTCGAAGACGTCTTCCTCGAGCTCACCGGAAGGAGCCTGCGATGACAGTGAATTCCGCAGTGCCGGACGCCGCGCACGGCCCGGACTCCGCAACCGGCCCGTTGCCGCAACCGGCTGCGACGTGGCGGCGTATCGGTGCTCAAGCCGCCTTCGAGACGAAGCTCACTCTTCGCCACGGCGAACAATTGCTGTTGTCGATGGTGCTGCCCATCCTGATCTTGATCGGCCTGTCGGCGTTCCCGATCCTTGACGCGTTCGGCGTCGATCTGCACGGCCGTCCCCCCGTCGACTTCGCGTTTCCCGGAGTGATAGCGCTCAGCGTCGTCTCATCGGCGTTCACGGGTCAAGCCATCGCCACCGGATTCGACAGGCGCTACGGCGTCCTGCGCCTCCTTGCGACGACGCCGCTCGGCAGGTCCGGCCTGCTGGGCGGCAAGATTGTCAGCGTTTTCGCCGTCGAGGTCGTCCAACTGGTCGTGCTGGGCATCATCGCCTGCCTGCTCGGCTGGCGTCCGGCAGGGTCGATGATCGTTCCGGGCCTGCTCGGCATGCTGCTGGGCAGCGCGGCATTCGTGGCATTGGGGCTGTTGGTGGCCGGGACGCTGCGTGCCGAGGCCACGCTGGCCGGGGCCAACCTCATCTGGGTGCTGCTCTTGGCCGGCGGCGGACTGGTATTGCCGGCGTCGTCCGGCACCGACGCATTCGTCCGGCTGTTGCCGTCCGGGGCGATCGGCGACGCGCTGCGTGCGGCAACGGACGGCCACTACGATTTGCCGGCGTTCATTATCCTGGGTGTATGGACGGTGCTGGCGGGCGCCGCAACGATGAAATGGTTTAAATGGGGCTCATGACGACGCAGCAGACCACGGAACGCCGAATGACCGGGTCCGCCGGGTGGCTGCCGCATTCCATCGACAAGCGCATCCGCGTGCTGGCGTGGGCTTCGCTGATCTCGCAAGCCGCACTCGTGGTCACCGGCGCCGCCGTGCGATTGACCGGGTCCGGGCTCGGCTGCCCGACGTGGCCGCGGTGCACCGCCGATTCGCTGACGAACACCCCCGAAATGGGCATTCACGGCATCATCGAGTTCGGCAATCGCACCCTGAACTTCATACTGGTGGCGATCGCACTGGCGCTGCTTGTGTCGTTGTGGAATCTGCGCCGCACCCGCCGCGACCTATGGTGGCTGTCGATCTCGCTCCTGGCCATCATTCCGCTGCAGGCAGTCATCGGCGGATTGACGGTGCTCACGCATTTGAACCCGTGGGTGGTCAACGTGCACTTCCTGGTCTCGGCGGCGTTGGTGTCCGCCGCGACCTTGTTGGTGCGCCGGACCAAGGACGCCGGCGGCAAGTCGACACTTGGCGTCTCGCCGATTCTCGGAAGGCTCGGGTGGGTGGTCGTCGCGCTGGCCGCCGTCACCATTTATCTCGGCACCGTCGTGACGGGCGCGGGCCCGCACGCCGGTGCGCGGGACGCCGTCCGGAACGGCATTGATCCGCTCGTGGCCACGTGGATGCATGCGATCCCCGTCGGACTGCTGGTCGCGGCCACCATTGCAGCTCTGCTGGTCAGCAGGCATGAGGACAAGCGATTTGCCGACCGCTCCGGCAACGACTCGCTGCCGGACATCTCCGAAACCACCGTGGCGCTCACAATCGTCTTGATGGCGGAGCTCGGACAGGGAATCATCGGCGTCGTGCAGTCGTACATGGCCGTCCCGGTGAGCCTTGTCGCAATTCACGTGTTCGGGGCGACAGTGATCCTGGCAGCCGTCGCAGCCGCGTGGGATTCGATGCGCTCGCGCCCGCCGCTGCCGTAATCGCCGCCCCCGTTCCCTTACGATGAGAAGCGTGGATACCCCGTACGAAGATCTGCTCTCAGACGTCCTCCAGCACGGCGCGGCGAAGTCCGATCGCACCGGCACCGGCACCCGCAGCGTCTTCGGTCGCCAGTTGCGGTACGACCTGTCCCGGGGCTTTCCGCTGATCACGACCAAGCGCGTGCACGTGAAATCGGTGTTGTACGAGTTGCTGTGGTTCCTGCGCGGCGATTCGAATGCGCGCTGGCTGCAAGAACGCGGCGTGAGCATTTGGAACGAATGGGCGGATGCCGACGGCGACCTCGGACCGGTCTACGGGGTGCAGTGGCGGTCGTGGCCGACGCCCGACGGCGGGCACATCGATCAGATCAGCCGGGTCGTGGAATCGTTGAAGTCCAATCCGGACTCGCGGCGGCATCTCGTGTCGGCGTGGAACGTGGCGGATCTGGACGACATGGCTTTGCCGCCGTGCCACGCGTTCTTCCAGTTCTATGTGGCGGACGGCAAGCTGTCGTGCCAGCTTTATCAACGCAGCGCGGACATGTTCCTGGGCGTGCCGTTCAATATCGCCAGCTACGCCTTCCTCACGCATATGGTTGCCGCGCAAGTCGGTGTCGACGTCGGTGATTTCGTGTGGACCGGAGGCGATTGTCACATTTACGACAATCACGTCGACCAGGTGCGCTTGCAGCTCAGCCGCGAGCCGTACCCGCTCCCCCGGCTGACGCTGCAACGCACGCCGGATTCGATCTTCGGATACGAATACGACGACTTCACCATCGCCGATTACCGGCATCATCCCGGGATCAAGGCGCCGGTGGCGGTGTAATGCTCGGGCTGATCTGGGCGCAGGCCGCGGACCGAGTCATCGGCAAGGACGGCGTCATGCCCTGGTACCTGCCCGAGGATCTGGCGCATTTCAAATCATCGACGCTCGGTAATCCGGTCGTCATGGGCAGACGCACGTGGGAGTCGTTCCCCGACCGTTTCCGACCGCTGCCCGGCCGGCGCAATATCGTCATTACCCGGACGGCCGCGGAAGCCGTGAACGCCGCCGGCGGGGAAGCCGCCGGATCGCTGGACGACGCGTTGCGGCTGACCGGCGCCGAGGACGTCTGGGTGCTCGGCGGCGCCGAGTTGTTCCGTGAAGCGCTGCCGCGGGCCGACCGGGTGTTGGTCACGGAGATCGACACGTCCGTCGAGGGCGATACCTTTGCTCCCGTGATCGGCGCCGAGTGGACTGTCGTCCGAGTCGATCCCGGCGACGGATGGCACGCTTCGAAGACGGGCCTGAAGTACCGAATCCTCGACTATGCCCGTGCCTGAGGGAACGGAATCCGGCCGCGCCGCTCCACGGGCTTCGGCGCGCCGGAAGCCTGCGCCGCGCCACCGTGTGCCGGACGACGGCGAAATTCGGGCGGCGTCCGAGCTGCTGACCGCGCCGATCTTTACGTTGACGGGCGCCGGGATGAGCACCGATTCGGGTATCCCCGACTACCGCGGACCCGGTTCTCCCCCACGCAACCCGATGACGTATCAACAATTTACGGCCTCCGAGTCGGCGCGTGCACGCTACTGGGCCAGGAGCTTCGTCGGCTGGTCGCGATTCGACAAGGCCACGCCGAACGCCGGACATTTCGCAGTGGCGGCGATGGCCCACCGGCTCACCGGCGTCGTCACGCAAAATGTGGACGGTCTGCACGAGGAAGCAGGGTCGACGAATGTCGTGGACCTGCACGGCCGACTCGATCGCGTCGTGTGCCTGGAATGCGGCACGACCTTCGACAGGGACCTGGTGCAGCAATGGTTGGCCGAGGCCAATCCGCATTACGCCGACCGATTGCCGCAGTTGCTCGCCGATATCGATTCAGCGCCGGACGGCGATGCGGAACTGGACAATTCCGATGATTTCCACCTGGTGCCGTGTCCGGTCAGCGGCGGCGTCCTGAAGCCCGACGTGGTCTTTTTCGGCGAGTCGGTGCCCCGCGACCGCGTGGACGCCGCGTATGCGCAGTTGGCGCGGTCGGCAAGCGTCCTGGTGCTGGGGTCGTCGCTCGCCGTGATGAGCGGCTTGAGGTTTGTCATCGATGCCCGCAAACGCGGTCTGCCGGTCGTCGTGGTGAATGACGGGCCCACCCGAGCCGGCGACCGGGCCGATCTGCATCTCGATGCAGGGGTTGCCGAATTCTTGTCACGCTTCGCCGCGTGACCGGGCGCTTACACCCCACACTTTCCGCGCGCCCTCGTACCGCTCAGCCCGAGTGGTGGCGAATGGTCCTCGCCGAGTGGTGGCAACTGGCCCTCACCCCGCGCCGAGTGGTGGCGAATGGCTGCGAAATCGTCGATTTCGCAGCCATTCGCCACCACTCGAGGAAGGCGGACAACCATTCGCCACCACTCGGCGGGAGGGAACGGAAAAGGGACGGTCAGCTCCAGAGGTGGACGAACGGATCGACGGCAATTGCCACGAACAAGATCGACAGATACGTGATCGAACCGTGGAACAGCTTCATGGCCGGCCCCGAGATACGTTCTTCGAATCCCTGCGTGCCCACCTGCCGCTGCAGCTGGTGGCATTGGATCAAGAACCAGGCACCGACCGCGACGGCGGTGGCCGTATAGACGACGTCCATGTGTCCGACCGGCACGAGAACCAGTGACGATGCCACCATTGCCCACGCGTACAAGAGCACCTGACGGCTGACGGTGCGCGACGGTGCGACAACCGGGAGCATCGGCACCTCGGCGGCCTCGTAGTCGGCGCGGTATTTGATCGCCAGCGGCCAGTAGTGCGGCGGCGTCCAAAAGAAGATCACCAGGAACAACAGCACCGGCTCCCAGCTGAGTCCGCCCGTGACCGCCGACCATCCGATCAGCACCGGCATGCAGCCGGCAGCGCCGCCCCAGACGATGTTCTGCCGGGTACGCCGTTTCAGGATCATGGTGTAGATGACCGCGTAAAAGCCGATGGCGATCGCCGTCAGGCCCGCGGCCACCCAGTTGGTGAATCCGCCCAGCCACACTATCGAGCCGATGCCCAACACGAGAGCAAAGATCAGCGCGCCGCGCGGGCTGACCTCACCCGTGACGAGCGGCCGGTTCTCCGTCCGGTGCATCACGGCATCGATGTCGCGGTCGTAATAGCAATTCAACGCACCGGCCGATCCGGCCGCCATCGCTCCGCCGACAAGAGTGGCCACGAGAAGCCACAGCGGCGGCAGTCCGCCTTCGGCCAGGAACATCACCGGGGCCGTCGTGACAAGCAAAAGCTCCATGACGCGCGGCTTCGTCAGCGACACATAGGCCATCACGGTGGAGCGCTTGTGACCGCTCCGGCCGGGGTGGAGTTCGCCGGGCAGCTGGTCGCCTGCTAGCTTGCCGGAAGGCGACGCGTCCTTACGGGCGTCCGGATCGGTGGCCGTCACTCTTCTCCCTCGTCGATCGAGCACGCGCTGGTCAGCGCACGGGGTTGCGTGTTCTACACGCCGTAGATGAACTCTCCCATAGTATCGCGACCGGACCGGCGTCGCGCGGAGAGGTACGGCACTTCCGCAGAAATGTCGTGAGATGTCAGACAGCGGACCGATCTGCACAAGCGCGCGCAAAAACTGTAGGGTGAATTTGCCGGAACTGACAGCCTTCCAGGGCCCTGCTGCGGGCCAGAGAAAGAGGTAACAGACGAAAATGGCAGATCTGAACTGGTCGGACACCGACCATCGAGCCGTCGACACCGTTCGAGTGCTGGCCGCTGACGCCGTGCAAAAGACCGGTAACGGCCACCCGGGCACGGCGATGAGCCTGGCCCCCGCTGCTTATCTGCTCTACCAGAACGTGATGCGCCATGACCCGTCCGATCCGCAATGGCTCGGCCGCGATCGCTTCGTGCTGTCCTGCGGGCACAGCTCGCTGACGCAGTACATCCAGCTGTACCTCTCCGGCTACGGCCTCGAACTCGACGACCTGAAGAGCCTGCGCCAATGGGACTCGCTCACGCCGGGACACCCCGAACACGGCCTGACCGACGGCGTCGAGATCACGACCGGCCCGCTCGGCTCCGGTCTGGCTTCGGCGGTCGGCATGGCGTTCGCCTCGCGCCGTGAGCGCGGCCTGTTCGACCCGGATGCCCCGGCCGGCCAGTCGCCGTTCGATCATTTCATCTACGTCATCGCCTCCGACGGCGATCTTCAAGAAGGCGTCTCCAGCGAGGCAAGCTCCCTGGCCGGCACGCAAGAGCTCGGCAACCTCATAGTCATCTGGGACGACAACCGGATTTCCATCGAGGACGGCACGTCGATCGCCTTCACCGAGGACACCATGCGCCGGTACGAGGCGTACGACTGGCACGTCCAGCACGTCGACTTCACGGCCGGCGGCACCTATCGGGAGGACCCGCAGGCGCTCCTCGACGCCATCGAGAACGCCAAAGCCGTCACGGACCGGCCCTCGTTCATCCGCTTGTCCACAATCATCGGCTGGCCGGCGCCGACGCTGCAGAACACCGGCGCGGCTCACGGCGCCGCCCTCGGCGACGACGAAGTGGCCGCGACAAAGAAGGTACTCGGGTTCGACCCGGACAAGACGTTCCAGGTGGACGACGCCGTGCTGGCCCACGCCCGCGGCGTCATCGAGCGCGGAAAGGCCGCGCACGCCGAATGGGACGACTCCTACCGCGGCTGGCGCGATTCGAACCCCGAACGTGCCGCACTTTTGGACAGGCTCAGCCGCCGCGAACTGACCCCGGGGTGGGAAAAGGCCCTGCCGGTCTTCGAGGCCGACGAGCAGAAGGGCATGGCGACGCGTGCGGCGTCCGGCAAGATCATCAACGCGATCGCCGGAGTCCTGCCGGAGCTGTGGGGCGGATCCGCCGACCTCGCCGGCTCCAACAACACCACCATTGAGGGTGAGCCGAGCTTCATCCCCGAGGACCGGTCATCGAAGAAGTTCACGGGCAGCTTGTACGGCCGCACCATGCACTTCGGCATCCGCGAGTTCGCGGCCGGGCTGATCGCGAACGGCATCGCCTTGCACGGGCCCACCCGGCCGTATGCCGGCACGTTTCTGGTCTTCAGCGACTATCAGCGAGCCGCGGTCCGGTTGGCGGCCTTGCAGGAACTCCCCGTCACGTTCGTCTGGACTCACGACTCGATCGGCCTGGGCGAGGACGGTCCGACGCACCAGCCCGTCGAGCATCTCTCCGCGTTGCGCGCCATCCCGGGCCTGGACGTCGTCCGCCCCGCCGACGCCAATGAGACGGTCGTGGCCTGGCGCACGGTCTTGGAAAACAACGACCGTCCCGCCGGGCTGGCGCTGTCGCGGCAAGCGCTCCCGACGTTCGACAGAGACGTGTACGCATCGGCCGAGGGCGTCGCCCGCGGTGCGTACATCTTGTCGGAAGCCCAAGGAGGCACGCCGCAGGTCATTTTGCTGGCCAGCGGCTCCGAAGTGCAGCTTGCCGTCGAAGCGCAAAAGGAACTGCAGTCCGACGGGGTGCCGGCCCGCGTCGTGTCGGTGCCGTGCCAGGAATGGTTCAACGCGCAGCCGGCCGAATACCGGGAGAAAGTACTACCGGCCTCCGTCAGAGCCCGGGTGTCGGTCGAAGCCGGTATCGCCATGAGCTGGCACCGGTACCTCGGCGATGCCGGACGCGCCGTGTCGCTCGAACACTTCGGCGCCTCGGCCGATTACAAGACGCTCTACCGCGAATTCGGTATTACTGCCGACGCCGTGACCTCGGCGGCCCGCGAGTCCATCGCCGCGGCGGGTGCCTAGCGCCCGCGGCCCGCTGCACCCAGCGTCGGCACAAGCTTCTACGAAGGAGAAGTAATCATGAACGACAACACCACTCCACTCGGCGCCCTGAGCGCCGAAGGCGTGTCCATCTGGCTCGACGACTTGTCGCGTGAGCGCATCAAGTCCGGCGGGCTCCGGGATCTGATCGACAATCGGCACGTCGTCGGGGTCACGACGAACCCCACGATCTTCGCCAAGGCACTCTCGGATGGCGAGGCGTACACCGACCAGGTGCGCGAGCTCGCTGCAGCCGGCACCGATGTCGACGACGCGGTCTTCGAAATCACGACCAAGGACGTTGCGGACGCCTGCGACGTCTTCAGCGACGTGGCAGCGGCCACCGACGGCGAGGACGGCAAGGTGTCGATCGAGGTGTCGCCCAAACTGGCCCGCGACACCGATGGGACCATCGCCATGGCCAAGCAGCTGTGGGACAAGGTCGGACGCAGCAACGTGTTCGTCAAGATCCCGGCCACCGTCGAGGGTCTACCGGCCATCACCGAGTCCATTGCGCAGGGCGTGAACGTCAACGTCACGCTGATTTTCGCGCTGGATCGCTACCGCAAGGTGGCGGAGGCCTATTTGGCCGGGCTGGAAAAGGCCAAGGAGAACGGCCTGGACCTGTCGAAGATCCACTCGGTCGCTTCCATCTTCATCTCCCGCGTGGACACCGAGGTGGACAAGCGGATTGACGCCTCCGATGACGGCGCCGTGAAGGAACTGCGCGGCAAGGTCGGGCTCGCCAACTGCCGGCTGGCCTACCAGATCTACGAAGAGCTCTTCAACACCCCGCGGTGGAGCGTGCTGGCCGAGGCCGGCGCGTTCAAGCAGCGCCCGTTGTGGGCGTCGACCGGCGTGAAGGACGACTCGTATCCGGACACGATGTACATCACCGAACTGACTGCGCCGAACGTCGTCAACACGATGCCCGAGAAGACCCTTGTGGCATTCGACGATCACGGCACGTTGCACGGCGATGCCGTCACCGGCACGTACGCGAACTCCAATGCCGTGCTCGACGGTCTGCAGACCGCCGGTATCTCGTACCAAGAGGTCATGGATCAGCTTGAGGACGAGGGCTTGAAGAAGTTCGACGTCAGCTGGGACGAACTGCTCGATTCCGTGAAGTCCGAATTGGCCCGCTACGCAGGTCAGTAGCATATGCCGCCGAAATCACTGGCCGACGCGGACGCAGCCGACGGGCTTTTGCGCCTGAACTTCGGTTATCCGGATCAGGACGCCTACGCCGAAATCGTCGACGTCTTGACCGAGGAGCGGGTGGCGCGCCGTCTGTCGGTTGCCGATCGCACCTTGTGGAGCGACGAGCCGGTCGCCGAAGCGGATCTGTCGTGGATCTCCGCGCCGTCCGCGACCGACTTGGCTTCCGACATCGAGTCGCTCCGGAGTCGGGTGGTCGCCGAGGGGCTCGATGTCGTCGTGCTGATTGCGGACGACGGCACGGCGCCGGGCGCTCGATTGGCGGCCGGGCAAACCGCGCTCACCGTCATCGACGGGTTCGACCCCGAGCAAATCGAAGCCGCGCTGGACGGCGATCTCGGGCGCACGTTGCTTGTCGCCCAGTCGTCCGCGGACTCCGATCTGGTCACGGCGGTTCTTGGCGCCTTTGAATCCACCATGACCGAGGCCGGGATCGATTTCCCGTCGCGTGTCGTGGCAGTGGCGCCGTCCCAGTCGGAGCTTGGCCGGCGGGCCCGCAACGACACGTTCCGAGCGGCGTTCGATGCCGACGGCTCGCTCGCCGGTGCCTTTGGCGCGCTCGGCCCGTACGGTCTGGTCGCCGCCGGTTTGGCCGGTGCCGACATCCGACGACTGCTGTCCGACGCGGCGTCCGTCGAGCCCGATCTCCAGACTGATTCGGCGGATAACCCGGCCCTCCGACTCGGCGCCTTGCTCGGTATGGCGCATTGGCGGCACACGGACAAGGTGGTGGTGGCCGATAACGCGTCGGGCGTGCCGGAGCTGAGCGGCTGGGTCGCGCAGCTGATTGCCGAAAGCACCGGGAAGTCCGACGTGGGCCTGCTGCCGGTCGCCGTTCGCGGCGTCCGCTCCCCCGGCTTCGCCGATGCCGGTGCCGACGCCACCGTCGCGTTCTTGGGTGAGCCGGACGACTCGCCGCAACCGACGTCCGGCCTCGGCGTTTCGGTCGCCGGACCGGCCGGCGCCCAAGTGCTCGTGTGGCAGTACGCCTTGGCCGTGACCGCCCGGATGATCGGAGTCGGCCCGTTCGAACAACAGCTGGTGGCGCTGGAATCCGCCGGCGAGCCGCAAGAACTGGTGTCCGACGGCGCGGCGGTCGTGTACGGCGACCCGCATCACTTCCGCGGGGTTCGCACCGCGGCCGAAGCGCTCGACGTCCTGATTCGACAGGTGCCGGATTACGGATATCTCGGAGTTCTGGCCTATCTTGGCGGCGGTGACGGCGCCGACCGGGTGCGCGATGCCGTGGCCGACGCGACAGGCATACAAACCGCCGTCGGACGCGGCAGCGGCATGCTCGATGCGCTCGGCAGCTATTTTGCGCTCGGACGAGACAACGGTGCAGTCCTGATACTCACCGCCGCGGCCGATGTGGACGTGCCGACCGGAAACGGAACGTTCGGCCATGCCGAAGTCGCGCTGGCCAGGGGGGCGCACGGCGTCCTGAACGACCGGCGGCGTCCGGCGTTGCGTTTGCACCTTGCCGACCGCCACGGCGCGATCGACGACTTGATCACCACCATCCATCAACAACTCAGCCGGGAGGTGCGGTGAGCGACACCGCCAATCACAATCCCCCAACGGGCAATCCGCTGCGCGATCCGCGCGATCGCCGCCTGCAACGCATTGCCGGTCCGTCCAGCCTCGTGATCTTCGGGGTCACCGGCGACCTGGCCCGCAAGAAGCTCTTGCCGGCCATTTACGATTTGGCCAACCGCGGTCTGTTGCCGACCGGGTTCGCGGTCGTCGGCTTCGCCCGCCGCGACTGGCGCCACGAGCACTTTGCCGAGGTCGCCTACGAGCACGTCAAGGCTCACGCGCGTACGCCGTTCCGGGAGAACGTCTGGAACCAGCTGCGCGAGGGCTTCCGTTTCGTGCCCGGAGAGTTCGACGACCCCGCGGCCTATGAGAACCTGCGTGAAACGCTCGACGATCTGGACGCCCGGCAGGGCACCGGCGGCAATCACGCGTTCTATTTGTCGGTACCGCCGAAATTCTTCCCGACCGTCTGCGACAACCTCGCCTCGGCCGGACTGGCCGACTCCGAAGACGGGCAGTGGCGCCGCGTCGTCATCGAGAAGCCGTTCGGACACGATCTGGAATCTGCCCAAGAGCTCAACAACACGGTGGAAAAGGTGTTCCCGCCGGATTCGATCTTTCGCATCGACCACTATTTGGGCAAGGAAACCGTTCAAAACATGCTGGCGCTGCGATTCGCCAACCAGCTGTGGGAACCGATCTGGAACTCGAACTACGTCGACCATGTGCAAATCACCATGGCCGAGGACATCGGCATCGGCAGCCGCGCCGGCTATTACGACGGTATCGGCGCGGCACGCGACGTGATACAAAATCACCTGCTGCAGCTGCTCGCGCTCACGGCAATGGAAGAGCCGGTATCCTTCAACGCCAAGGATCTGCGGGCCGAGAAGGAAAAGGTGCTGTCGGCAGTGCGGTTGCCGGCGGATCTCGACACGTACACTGCCCGCGGACAGTACTCGGACGGCTGGCAGGGCGGCATGAAGGTCGTCGGCTACCTCGACGAGGAAGGCATGAACCCGTCGTCCACGACCGAGACGTTCGCCGCGTTGCGTCTCGACATCGACACCCGCCGATGGGCGGGCGTGCCGTTCTATCTGCGCGCCGGCAAACGCCTGGGACGCCGGGTGACCGAGATCGCCGTCGTCTTCAAGCGGGCACCGCATTTGCCGTTCGAATCCACGTCGACCGCCGAACTCGGCCAGAACGCTTTGGTGATTCGCGTCCAGCCGGACGAAGGCGTCACCATCAGGTTCGGGTCGAAGGTGCCCGGAACCCAAATGGAAGTCCGCGACGTGACAATGGACTTTGGTTACGGTCACGCATTCACCGAATCGTCGCCGGAGGCGTACGAACGCCTCATTCTCGACGTGCTGCTCGGCGAACCGCCGCTCTTCCCGCGCCACGAGGAAGTGGAACTGTCGTGGCGCATCCTCGATCCCATTGAACGGAACTGGGCCGCCGCCGGCAAGCCCGAACAGTATGCGCCCGGCACCTGGGGCCCGGCCGGCGCCGACGACTTGATGGCCCGCGACGGCCGAACTTGGAGGCGACCATGATTGTCGATCTGCCGTCCACCACGATGGTGGACGTCTCGAAAGCGCTCGTCCGCATGCGTGATGCCGGCGGCGCCGTGACGCTCGGCCGCGTCCTGACCCTCGTGATCGCGACGGGCGAGAAAAACGTGGAAGAGGCCATTGCGGCGTCCAATGAGGCATCCCGCGAGCATCCGTGCCGCGTGATAGTCATGTGCGCCGGCAACCGGCGAGGCTCGGCCCGCATTGATGCGCAAATCCGCGTTGGCGGCGATGCCGGAGCATCCGAGGTGATCGTGCTGCGCGGCTACGGCCCGCTGGCCAGTCCGGCAGTGCACGACAGCCTCGTCACGCCGCTACTGCTGCCCGACGCCCCGGTGGTCGTCTGGTGGCCGGGCAAGGCGCCCGCCGTCCCGGCCGAATCCCCGCTGGGCCGCATCGCCCAACGACGCATCACCGATTCCGCGTCCGCCGACAATCCCGGCAGCATGCTCGACCGCCTGGGCAAGGCCTACACGGACGGCGACACCGACCTCGCCTGGACCCGGTTGACCCCGTGGCGGGCTCAGCTGGCCGCTGCTATGGACCTGCGCCCCGGAATGCCCGTCACGGGCGTTTCGGTGCGCGGGCATGCCAACTCTCCCAGCACCATTCTGCTTGGCGCCTGGCTCGGTTTCGCCCTTCATGCGCCGGTGCAGCGCGATGAGGTCGAAACGCCCGGCGGCACTCGGATCTCCGGGGTGACAATCACCGCCGACGACGCCGAAATCACTCTCGATCGCATCACCGCCACCGAGGCCGTGTTGACCGATCCGTCCCAGCCCGATCGGGAAATCTCGTTGCCGCGGAGACGTCTCGAGGACTGCCTGGCCGAGGAACTGCGCCGGCTGGACGCCGACGACGTGTACGGCGAAGTTCTGCGCACCTGCAGCACCGTGAAGAAACGGGTCAAGAAGAGCGGGAAGGCCCAGGCATGACGGCCGACGTCCGCACCTTTCCCGATAAGGACGCCGTCATCGCCGGTGCCGCGGCGGACGCCGCCCAGGTGCTGGCCGAGGCCGGCAACGGGCGCATCGACGTCGCGTTGACCGGCGGGAGCGTCGGGACGGCCGTGACCGGAGCTCTCGCGTCGCTCCTCACCGGTTTCGACTTTTCCCGGCTGCATCTCTGGTTCAGCGACGAGCGGTATCTGCCGACGGGCCATCCGGACCGCAACGACACCCAAACGTTCAAGGCCGTGTCGGGCTCGGCGCTCATGCATGCGTCACGCTGGCATGTGTGCGTCGGCAGCGAGTCCGGTCTCAGCGCTGAGGACGCCGCGGCCGCGTTGGGCAAAGAGGTGCAGTCCGAGGCGCCGAATTTCGCGCTTTCATTCCTCGGTGTGGGCCCGGACGGACATGTCGCGTCCTTGTTCCCGGGACTTCCCGGCGTCACCGTGACGGGGTCGGGCGTCATCGCCGTCCACGATTCGCCCAAGCCGCCGCCGACCCGGCTGTCGTTCACGCGTGATCTGATCAATTCATCGGCGCGGGTCTGGGCCGTGCTCGCCGGGGCCGAGAAAGCCGCAGCAGCGGCTCGGGCACTCGGCGGCGCGGCAACGCCGTCCGAGTCACCGTCGGGTTCGGTGGCCGGAAGCGACGAGACGCGCTGGTATCTGGACGAAGCCGCCGCCGCAGACCTCTAACCCGCCGAGAGCGGGTGGGGTGGGCGAAAACAGTCGGTCAGGCGGCACCGAACCGGGTCATCAGACCCAGCACGATGATGGTGGCCACCCAGACCAGTGCGACAAACACCGTGAACCTGTTGAGATTCCGCTCGGCCACGCCGGACGATCCCAGGTTCGAGCTCATGCCGCCGCCGAACATGTCGGACATGCCGCCGCCCTTACCCTTGTGCAGCAGGATCAACAGCGTCAGGAAGGCGCTGGTGAGCAAGAGCACGATGAGCAGTGCGATATGGAGAATTTCCACCGGAGTCCTTCGTCAAAAACTAAAGAGGTACAAGTACGTGAGTCCGCTACAACGCTACGTTGTGATCCTGGTAGCGGCAAATCGCCGCGAACTCCTTCGGATCGAGGCTGGCGCCGCCGACCAATGCGCCGTCGACGTCCGGCTTCGCCATGATTGACGCCACGTTCGACGACTTCACGCTTCCGCCGTACAGCACGCGCACCGCACCTGCCAGCTCGGGCGAGAACGACTCGGCAACGGCGCCGCGCAATGCCTCGGCAACTTCTTGCGCGTCGTCCGGAGTCGCCACCTCGCCGGTGCCGATCGCCCAGATCGGCTCGTACGCCACGACCAGCGATTCAACCTGGGCGGGTTGCAGGGACGACGTTGCGGCGCGCAGCTGACCGACGGCGTGTGCCACCTGGTCGCCGCTTTGACGCACCTCGAGGTTTTCGCCGAGACAGAGGATCGGCGTGATGCCGTGCCGGTAGGCCGCCTCGACCTTGGCTCGTACGACGTCGTCGTCCTCGCCGTGATGTTCGCGGCGTTCGCTGTGTCCGACCGCAACATAGCTGCAGCCGAGCCGCGCCAAAAAGGCACCCGACACGTCGCCGGTGAACGCGCCGGAATCCTGTGTCGAGATGTCTTGCGCGCCGTAGGCCAGGTCGAGCTTGTCGCCGTGCACGATGGTCTGCACGCTGCGGATATCGGTGAACGGCGGAAGGACCGCCACCTCGACCTTTTTGAAGTCGTGCCCGGCGTCGTCCAGCGTCCACGCGAGCTTTTGCACCGTGGAGATGGCCTGCATGTGGTCGAGGTTCATCTTCCAGTTGCCCGCGATGAGCGGAACACGCTGTGCCGTAGCCATTTAGTCCTCCAAAACTTCAAGGCCGGGCAATTCCTTGCCCTCCAAAAATTCCAAACTCGCGCCGCCGCCCGTCGAGATGTGGCCGAACCGGTCGTCGGCGAATCCGAGGGTGCGCACGGCAGCCGCCGAGTCGCCGCCGCCGACGACGGTCAGGCTGCCGTCGCCCTTCGCCGTGACATCGGCCAGGGCCTGAGCGACTGCCTTCGTGCCCGCCGAGAACGCGTCAAATTCAAAGACGCCCATCGGACCGTTCCAAAAGACCGTGCGACCCGATTCAATCTTCTCGGCGAAGGCCTGCGCCGATTCCGGACCGATATCCAAGCCAATGGCGTCCGAACCGGCGGCGGTGTCTTCGAGCGCTTCCACCCGGGCGGTTTCGTGCTCGGCGTCAGCCGCGAACGACGCTGCCATCTCAATGTCGGTCGGCAAGATCAGCTCGACGCCTTCGCGTTCGGCCTTGTCGAGATAGCCGCGGACGGCGTCCAGCTGGTCGCTTTCCAACAAACTCTTGCCGACGGCGTGGCCCCTCGCGGCCAGGAAGGTGAAGACCATTCCGCCGCCGATGAGCAATGCATCGGCACGGGACAGCAAATTGTCGATCACGCCGAGTTTGTCCGACACCTTCGAGCCGCCCAGCACCACCACGTACGGTCGATCCGGGTTCTTGGTCAACGTGCTGAGCACATTGACTTCCTTTTCGACGAGCGAGCCTGCTCGGGACGGCAACAGCCGCGCAATGTCGTACACGCTCGCCTGTTTACGGTGCACCACGCCGAATCCGTCCGACACGTAGACGTCGGCAAGCTGCGCCAGCTTTTCGGCGAACGCCGAGCGCTCGGCGTCGTCCTTGGCGGTCTCACCGGGATTGAATCGCAGGTTCTCCAGGAGCACGATGTCGCCGTCGTCCAAGTCCCGGGCCGCCCGATGGGCCTCCGGGCCGACGGTGTCGCCTGCAAAAGAGACGGGCTTGCCGATCGCGGTGCCGAGCCGAGCGGCCACCGGACGCAGCGAATACCTGTCGTCGGGCTTGCCGCCCGGCCGACCCAGGTGCGCCATCACGATGACGCGGGCGCCGGCATCGGCAAGCGCGCGCAAAGTCGGTGCGCTTGCGTCGATGCGGCCCGCGTCCGTGATGGTGTCGCCGTCCAGCGGCACGTTCAGGTCGCTGCGGACCAGGACGCGCTTTCCTGCCAGGTTCGTCGTATCCATGAAGCCTTTACAGACCCTTGCCGACAAGCGCGGTGAGGTCGACCAGGCGGTTCGAGAAGCCCCATTCGTTGTCGTACCAGGAGACGACCTTGACCTGGTCGCCGATCACCTTGGTCAGGCCTGAGTCGAAGATCGACGAATGCGGATCGCCGGTGATGTCCGAGGACACCAGCGGGTCGCCGTTGCTGTAGGACAGGATGCCCTTCAGCTTGCCCTCGGCGGCCGCCTGACGGTACGCCTCGTTCACGTCGTCGACGCTCACGTCCTTCGAAACGGTCGCCGTCAGGTCGGTGACCGAGCCGGTGGGCACCGGCACGCGCAGCGCGTACCCGTCGAGCTTGCCGTTGAGCTCGGGCAGCACCAGGCCGATGGCCTTGGCCGCGCCGGTCGACGTCGGAATCACGTTGATGGCTGCGGCGCGGGCGCGGCGCGGATCCTTGTGCGGTCCGTCCTGGAGCATCTGGTCGGCGGTGTAGGCGTGCACGGTGGTCATCAGGCCGCGCTCGATGCCGAAGTTGTCGTTGAGCACTTTGGCGAGCGGAGCCAGGCAGTTCGTGGTGCACGACGCGTTCGAAATGATCGTGTGCTTGGCCGGATCGTAATCGCCGTCGTTGATGCCCATCACCACTGTGATGTCGTCACCGGTCGCCGGGGCCGAAATGACGACCTTCTTGGCGCCGCCGTCGATGTGCTTCTTGGCGTCTTCGGCCTTGGTGAACCTGCCGGTCGATTCGACGACGACGTCGATGCCGAGTTCGCCCCACGGCAACTTGGCCGGATCGCGCTCGGCGAGCACCTTGATCGTCTTCCCGTCGACCGAGATTCCGTCGTCGGTGGACTTCACGGTGGCGTCGAGCCGACCATTGATCGAGTCGAACTCGAGCAGGTGGGCCAGTGACGTCGGATCGGTCAAGTCGTTGACGGCAACGATTTCCAGATCGGCATTCAGCTGACGGGCCGCTCGGTAGAAATTGCGGCCGATACGACCGAATCCGTTGATTCCGACACGTACTGTCACGTCGAGGCACCTCCTGTTAAGCGCCGTGGACGGCGCATTGTGATCATGGACGACGCGCTGGGCATTGCAGCGCGAACGCCGCAATGCAACATTGCAGCGCGTACCGTATTCACTCTATCGCGGCCGGGACGACGCGCTTGCGGCACGTGCACATTATGAGATGCGCCACGTCCGGCGGGCCATTCCGCGCACCCGTTCCCTGTGCGGCCTTGAACGCATTGCGGGCCCCGGAGGATCACTCCCCCGGGGCCCGCCGCGCAGATCCGATCAGGAAACGATCAGGCCCTGCGTCTTGGTGCGTGCAGCCTCGAAACGCTTCGCGACGTCGTCCCACGCCACGACGTTCCAGTAGGCCTTCACATAGTCGCCCTTCACGTTCTGATACTGAAGGTAGAAGGCGTGCTCCCACATGTCGAGCATGAGCAGCGGGATGGTGGCAGTGGCCAGATTTCCCTGGTGATCGTAAAGCTGCTCGATGATGAGGCGCTGGCCGATGCTGTCCCAGGCCAGAATGGCCCAACCGGACCCCTGGATGCCGAGCGCGGCCGCCGTGAAGTGTGCGCGGAACGCATCGAACGATCCGAAGAAGTCGTCGATTGCCGCGGCGAGTTCACCGGTCGGCTTGTCGCCGCCGTCCGGGGACTGGTTCAGCCAGAACACCGAGTGGTTGACGTGGCCGGCCAGGTTGAACGCCAGATCCTTCTGCAGCTTGTTGACGTTGCCGAGGCTGTCGTTCGCCCGCGCGCTTTCCAACTGCTCCAACGCATTGTTGGCACCTGTCACGTACGCCTGGTGGTGCTTGTCGTGGTGCAGTTCGACGATCTTGCCGGAGATATGCGGTTCAAGCGCCCCGTAATCGTACGAGAGCTCGGGCAGTGTGTATACGCTCACGAATCCTCCTTGTGGTCGGCCCGGCCGATGTGTTGACGCCGGGGTTCATTCCCCACCTTACGCGCGAGCGGCCGGCGTGGATCAGTCGGCTTCGAGCATATCCGGAGTGAGGTTTGAATCGGTGCCGCCGATGCCGAGTTCGGCAGCGCGTTTGTCGGCCATGGCCAGCAATCGGCGGATGCGGCCGGCGACGGCGTCCTTCGTCATTTGCGGATCCGCCAGCTGGCCGAGTTCTTCCAGGCTGGCCTGCTTGTTCTCCAGACGAAGTCGGCCGGCGTACTGCAGGTGCTCGGGCACGTCGTCCCCGAGGATCTCAAGGGCGCGTTCGACACGGGCGCCGGCCGCAACCGCTGCTCGGGCCGAACGGCGGAGGTTGGCGTCGTCGAAATTCGCCAGCCGGTTCGCGGTCGCGCGAACTTCCCGACGCATGCGGCGCTCTTCCCACGCCATCACCGCATCGTGGGCGCCCATCCGGGTCAACAGGGCCGAAATGCCGTCACCGTCACGGATGACGACCCGGTCCACGCCGCGGACGTCGCGGGCCTTGGCCGGGATGTCAAGGCGACGGGCCGCCCCGACCAGCGCCAATGCTGCTTCGGGGCCGGGGCAGGTGATTTCCATGGACGAGGACCGGCCCGGCTCGGTCAGTGACCCGTGCGCTAGGAATGCTCCGCGCCAGACAGCTTCGGCGTCCGCAATGGACCCGTTGACAACGTGTGCCGGCATGCCCCGCACGGGACGGCCGCGGCCGTCCAGCAGCCCGGTTTGACGGGCCAGCGATTCGCCGTCACGCACGATGCGCACCACGTAGCGCTTACCGCGGCGCAGGCCGGACGCATTCATCACGAGGATGTCGGACCGGTGCCCGAAGACGTCGAAGATCTCCGCACGCAGTCGCCGGGCGGCCGACCCGGTGTCCAGTTCGGCTTCGATGACGATTGACCCGGAGATGATGTGCAGGCCGCCGGCAAAGCGAAGGGTCGCGGAGATCTCGGCCTTGCGGCACGAACTCTTCGTCACCTCGAGTCGGGATAACTCGTCCTTGACTTGCGCGGTAAGGGCCATCTGGTTACCTGTCTGCCGGAGGGGAAATCGGGTCTATCACTATTCATGGATTATGCCCCCGCGGCGAGGTTTGACGCCACCGCACGGACGAACTTCACTCTTACCACGACTCCTCGGTGAGCACGTTCGCGTCGTAACAGATATCACGGTACGCCGCAGCGAGTCGAAGTGTGTCGTGCTGGGTGCGGGTGCGTCCCGCAATGGGCCGGACGACGAGTTCGGCCCCGAACAGCTCGCGGGCGGCCCGCGCCGCATCGTCGTCGTCAACCGTGCCGGGATCGACGAGCACGTAGTCGAGGCACAGCCCCGCAGCGTGCCGCTCCAAGGCCTCCAAGTGGCCGCGGACGCTTAGCCCGTCGGTCTCCCCCGGGGCCGCCGTCAAGTTCATGGTCAGGCACTTGACGGCCGGCGATTCGATGATGCGCGCGGCAAGCTCGGGCACCAGCAGATGCGGCATGACCGACGTGTACCACGACCCCGGTCCGAGGTTGATCAGGTCGGCGCTCTCCACCGAATCAAGAGTTTCCCTGCGCGCCGGCGGCCCGGGAGGGTCCAGCCGCAGCCGCTGGACGTCACCGGCCGTGACGGCGAGTTCGGACTGGCCGCGGACCAGGCTGAGCGATTCGGGGTCGGCCGGGTCCAGACCCGCCACATCGCCTTCGATCGTCAACGGCACCGACGACATCGGAAGCACGCGACCTTGCGCCCCGAGCAGCTTTGCCATCCAGTCGAGACCGTCGACGTGGTCGTGAAGCAACTGCCACAACGCTTCGATGAGCAGGTTGCCGACCGCATGCCCGTTCAGCGGACCTTCGGACGTGAAGCGGTGCTGGATGACGTCGCGCCAGGTGCGGCCCCATTCGTCGTCATCGCACAATGCGGCAAGCGCCATCCGCAGGTCGCCGGGCGGCAGGCCGCCGAGTTCGCTGCGGATGCGCCCGGACGAGCCGCCGTCGTCCGCAACCGTCACGACGGCCGTCAAGTTCTCGGTGATCAGCCGGAATGCCGACAGTGACGCGTACAGTCCGTGTCCGCCGCCGAGAGCGACGACGTGCGGGCCGCCGTGATCGTCGGACGTGCCTCGCGGCAATCCGGTGATCAGCGGCCGGGCCGGCACCCTGTTGCCCGGCATTATTCCCGCCCCAAATCACGGTGCACGGCCGACGCGGTCACGCCGGCAGAAGTCAAACGTCTGGCAAGTTCGACGGCCATGGCCACGGACCGGTGTTTGCCTCCGGTGCAGCCGATGGCGAAAGTCACGAAGTGCCTGTTCTCGCGGTCGTATCCGTCCATCACCGGTTCGAGCGCGTACACGTAGCGGTCCAGAAAGGTCTCGGCTTCGTCGTGGCCGAGCACCCAGTCGGCGACGGGCTGGTCCGTGCCGCGCAGATCCCGCAGCGACGGAATCCAGAACGGGTTGGGCAGAAAGCGTACGTCGATGACGTGATCGGCGTCGACCGGCAGCCCGTATTTGAAGCCGAAACTCATCACCGTGACTCGCAGGATGCGGCCGGATTCGTTTTCCGAGAACGCTTTGATGACGGCGTCCGCAAGCTGGTGCACGTTCATCTCGGACGTGTCGATGACGATGTCGGCGACGCCGCGCACTTCGGACGTCGCATCGCGTTCGGCTTCGATGCCGTCCAGCATGCGTCCGTCGCCTTGCAACGGATGCGGCCGGCGGACCGACTCGAACCGGCGCACGAGCACGTCGTCGGCGGTGTCCAGATAGAGCACGCGGAGGGTGACGCCCTGCTCGCGCAGTTCCTTCAACGACGGCGCCAACTCGTGGTACAAGGCACGGCCGCGCACGTCGACGACCACGGCGAGCTTCGGCAGGGCCCCCTCGGCACGCCCCACGAGTTCGGCAAGCGGCCGCAGCATTTGCGGCGGCAGATTGTCGACGACGTACCAGCCCAGGTCTTCCAGGACGTTTGCCGCAGTGGTGCGGCCGGCTCCGGACATTCCGGTGACGATGAGCACTTCCGGACCGCCCGATGCGCTCGCAGGAGTCATCTGAAGATCCTTATCTGTCGGCATACGTTCGAAAGACCAACCTACCGGACGCGCCGGGTTTGTGGCATCCGCGCATTCAGGTGGGGCACCGCGACGACCGGTACCGCAGTGCCGAGCCTTATGCACAACGGTTCCCAGCCGTCGCGGACGGACCATTCGATCAGACGCTGCTCGGCACAGTTCCGTCGGACGTCGTCCACGTGCCTTTGGTATGCCGCCATAGCGTTTTTGCGGTCGAGAAAGCCGTCCCAGCCGCCAAAATGCTCGTCCCAGACAGCTGCGAGTCGAACTCGCGCAGTTCCGTCCGCCAGTCGACGTACTCCCCCGAACGATGCCGGTTCCACACTTCCGCGAACTCCGGTCGCCGGAAGACATCTTGCATTTGAAAGCAGGGGCCGAAGCCGACGAGTTCCAGCGCGGCGGCAGCAGACGTCGTCCCGGTTCGCCCCCAACCCGCGCCTATTACTCGCATGGAACCATCGTCGCACCGATCGTCGGCGATCGAATCGGATTTGTGTCCCGGTACCGGCGAACACACCTCGTTCACGTCGACGATGCTAATGGCGAAGTTGTAATGGCCGGTGCCGTGGCTTCCCGCTCTCATCGTCACGAGACCGATCTGTTCAAGAGGGCCGGCAAGCACCATCCTAGCCGCGCATCTTGCGAGCGATACGGCTTTTCAAGCGCGCCCACGGCGATCTGTTCATTTGCCGCACCTGCTTTTTCAAAGCCGCGACGGTTGCCGACAACTCGTCCAGCTTCTCGTTCACGCTGCCGGTTTGGCGGTGGATCTCGGACATCTTCTTGTTGGCGGACTCGATCGCCGACGTCGTTTCCTCGGCTGTTTTCGATTGCTCAAGGCGACTGATCTCGTTGCCCAGGCTCTCGCCAATGACTGCTATCTGGCGCGGCTCGATAGTCATGGGTCCTTCGACAGGTTCGCTCGAGTCGACTCTGATCTCGCGACTGTAGCGATGGCCCGCCGGGACGAACTCATCCACCCGGTCCATGGCGGTTTCAAGCCTATCCAGCATCACCTGCTGAATCGCCACCGGCGGATACAGCTCGTCCGGTCGGATGTCGGGCAATTCATTGCACAATTTATCGGATAACAGTCTCCCGCTCTTACCAAGCTTCCGATTGAGCACCCGCTGCAATTCGAGCTCGGTGTGCGTCATTGATCGGTTCACTGTTTCAATCGGGGGGTGTTCGAAAACCTCGGCGGGGACTTGCAGCCACTGCGCAACGCATTCCATCAGGTCGTTCTTGCACACCGAGTAATTCAAGATCGTGAGATTAACGTCCGGATTGTTGGCAAAGACTTCGAGTAGCTCGGCGGCGACGTGCGGATCGTCGTATTCGTCCCGGTACCACGATTCCATGGACCCTGTGTTCCCATTGCGTTTGATGCTTTGCTGGTAACTGGATGCGGCGTGTTCGACGGGGTTGCGGATAAACAAGAGAATATTCGTCCTCCGTGCGCCGATATTCTCCCTCAGTTCCGCAAACTGAGCCCGAACATCCTCGTCGAGCAGCCGCCGGAACAATGTCTCTCCGCTGAGCACCATCGCTCGTTCGGCGTCCGGGCGCTGACGTGAGCGCTTTCGGAGGATCGAGCCGGCGTTACCGGCCGTGATCATCCCTTGGGACGCCAGTTCCCGGTACCGCCCTTCCGGGTATCGGAAACCGACATCGGCCAACGCTTCGGCGCTGCGTGCGAGACTGGACTGAATATAGCTCGAACCGGTCTTGCGATGACCGATATGCAAATACAACTCACGGGGAGAGGACTGCAGAGCAAACCACGCCTTTGTCAGATCGTCGACATTTTTTACCTAGGCAAAGTCGAGATTAGCAATAAACTATTCTTCGTCGCCGGCCAGGGTCTCGGCAATTGTCTCGGCAAGTTTCGGGCCGACGCCGGACACCTCGGCCAATGCATCGACGCTTGCCGCGCGAATCTTTTTCACCGACCCGAAGTGCTTGAGCAGCGCCTTTTGCCGGGCCGCACCGAGCCCGGGGATCGCTTCGAGTTCGCTGCGGGTCATGGCCGACGCCCGGCGCGAACGGTGGTACGTGATGGCGAACCGGTGCGCCTCGTCGCGCAGCCGCTGCAAGAGGTAGAGACCCTCGCTGGCGCGCGGCAAAATAACCGGGAACTCCTCCCCCGGCAGCCACACCTCTTCGAGCCGTTTGGCCAACCCGCACACCTGCACGTCCGTGATGCCCAGGTCGGACAGCGCCCGGACGGCGGCGGACACCTGCGGCGGGCCGCCGTCCACGACCAGGAGGTTCGGCGGGTACGCGAATTTGGCCGGGGCTTCGCTCTCCCGACCGTCGAGCGCTTCGGCTTCTGCTTCCAGGTAGCGCTGGAATCGCCGCGACAGCACGTCGTACATGCTGGCCGTATCATCGCGTGCGGCGTCACCGCGGATGGAAAAGCGCCGGTATTCGGACTTGCGTGCCAATCCGTCCTCGAACACGACCATCGATGCGACGACGTTCGATCCGCCGGTATGGGAGATGTCGAAGCATTCGATGCGCAACAGCGCATCCGGCAGGTCCAGCGCCTCCTGGATCTCCTGCAGCGCTTGGCTGCGCGAAGTCAGATCACCGGCACGACGCGTCTTGTGCAGCACGAGCCCGTGCTCGGCGTTCTGCTTGACGGTGTCCATGAGCGACCGTTTGTCGCCGCGGCGCGGCACCCGCACGTCAACGTGCGAGCCGCGGCGTCCGGCAAGCCACGGTGCGATCTGTTCGAGATTGGTCGGCAGATCCGGCACCAGCACCTCGCGTGGCACCGACGACGGCTCGGCGTCGCCGTATACCTGCTGCAGCAGCTGCTCCACGAGTTCGGAGCGGTCCACGTCGTCCGTCTTCTCGACCACCCAACCGCGCTGCCCGCGAATGCGTCCGCCGCGCACGTGGAACACTTGCACCGACGCCTCCAGCTCGTCATCCGCAACGGCGAAGATATCGGCGTCGGTCGTATCGGGAAGCACGACTGCGCTCTTGCTCAACGCCTTGTTCAACGACGACAAGTCATCCCGCAGTTTTGCTGCCTGCTCGAAGTCGAGGGCCGCCGACGCGGCTTTCATCTTGTCCTCGAGGTCGCGCAGGAACCTGCCGGTATTGCCCGACATGAAATCCGCGAAGTTCTCGGCCATCCGGTGGTGGTCCTCGACCGAGATGCGACCGACGCACGGCGCCGCGCATTTGTCGATATACCCCAGCAGGCAGGGCCGCCCGGATTGCTGAGCCCGCTTGAACACGCCGTTCGAGCACGTGCGGATCGGGAACACGCGCAGCATCAGATCGACGGTTTCACGAATGGCCCAGATCTGCGTGTAGGGGCCGAAATATTTCGTGCCCTTCTTCTTTTTGCCGCGCATTACCTGCGCCCGCGGCACCTCGTCGCCAAGGGTGACGGCCAGGTACGGATACGATTTGTCGTCCTTGAATCGCACATTGAACCGCGGGTCGAATTCCTTGATCCACGTGTATTCGAGCTGCAACGCTTCGATCTCGCTGCCGACGACCGTCCATTCGACGCCGGCCGCCGTCATCACCATGGTGCGGGTGCGCTGATGCAGCCCGGCCGGATCGGCGAAGTACGACGTCAGCCGGGATCGCAGATTCTTGGCTTTGCCGACGTAGATCACCCGCCGGTGCGCGTCTCGGAACTTGTAGACGCCCGGCCGGGTCGGTATCTCGCCGGTCTTCGGCCGGTAAGTCTTCGGATCAGCCACCGAGAACCTCGGAGAGGAACTTGCCCGTATAGCTCCCCGGCTGCGCCGCCACCTCTTCCGGGGTGCCTTGAGCGATGACGCGCCCGCCGCCGCGGCCACCTTCCGGGCCGAGGTCGATCACGAAATCGGCGTTGGCGATGACGTCCAAGTTGTGCTCGATGATCAGCACCGTGTTGCCCTTGTCGACGAGGCCCTGCAAGACCGCCAAAAGCTTTTTGATGTCGTCGAAATGCAGGCCCGTGGTCGGCTCGTCGAGGACGTAGATCGACCGTCCCTTCGAACGTCGCTGCAATTCGGAGGCGAGCTTCACCCGCTGTGCCTCGCCCCCCGAGAGAGTTGTCGCCGGCTGACCGAGCCGCACATAGCCGAGCCCGACTTCGTTGAGCGTCGTCAAATGGCGAGCAATGCGCGGCACGGCGCCGAAGAAGTCGACTGCCTCCTCGATCGGCATGTTCAAAACGTCGGCGATGGTCTTGCCCTTGAAATGCACTTCGAGCGTCTCGCGGTTGTACCGGGCGCCGTGACAGACCTCACACGGCACGTACACATCGGGCAGGAAGTTCATTTCGATCTTCAACGTGCCGTCACCGTGGCAGGCCTCGCACCTGCCGCCTTTGACGTTGAACGAGAACCGGCCGGGCAGGTAGCCGCGGACTTTGGCCTCCGTCGTTTCGGCGAAGAGCTTGCGGATGTGATCGAACACGCCGGTATAAGTGGCGGGGTTCGACCGCGGCGTCCGGCCGATCGGGCTCTGGTCGACATGGACGACCTTGTCGAGCTTGTCGACGCCCGAGATGGTTTTATGCCTGCCGGGCACGTGCGAGGCACGGTTGAGTTGATTGGCCAGCGACATGTAGAGGATGTCGTTGACCAGCGTCGACTTACCGGACCCCGACACCCCGGTGACGGCGCACATGACGCCGAGGGGGAATTCGACAGTGATGTCCTGCAGGTTGTTCTCCCGCGCGCCGATCACCGTGACGGTCTGAGCCGGGTCGACCGGGCGGCGCACCGCCGGGATCTCGATGCGTTCTCGCCGGTCCAGATAGGCACCGGTGATTGATTCGTCGGCCGTGAGCAGTCCGTCGACCGGGCCGGAATACACCACCTTGCCGCCGTGCTCGCCCGCGCCGGGCCCGATGTCGACGACCCAATCGGAGGTGCGGATCGTGTCTTCGTCATGCTCGACGACTATCAGCGTATTGCCGAGATCGCGCAGGCGCGTGAGAGTTTCGATGAGTCGATGATTGTCGCGTTGATGCAGGCCGATCGACGGTTCGTCGAGCACGTACAGGACGCCGACGAGTCCCGACCCGATCTGCGTGGCCAGCCGGATGCGTTGTGCCTCGCCGCCGGAGAGCGAACCCGACGGTCGGTCCAGCGAGAGGTAGTCCAATCCGACGTCCAGCAGGAAGCCCAGCCGCGCGTTGATCTCCTTCATGACCTGCGCGGCGATGGTGGCCTGGCGTTTGGAGAGCGTCAGATTTGCCAGGAATTCGGCAGATTCGTCGATCGGCAAGGCGCACACTTCGGCAATCGACTTGCCGCCCAGCAGCACGGCAAGGGTTTCCGGCTTGAGCCTGGTGCCGCGGCACACGGGGCAAGCGACCTGCCGCATGTAGCCCTCGTAGCGTTCGCGGGCATAGTCCGATTCTGTTTCGCCGTGCTTGCGGTGCACGTACGACACGACGCCTTCGAACCCCGTCGTATAGGCGCGTTCGCGGCCGAACCTGTTCCGGTACCGCACGTGCACCTGATAGTCCTTGCCGTTCAAGATGGCCGCGCGGGCCGAGGCCTTGAGCTTCTTCCACGGCGTGTCGATGGAGAACCCGATGTCGTTCGCCAGTGCTTCGACGAGCCTGTTGAAGTATTTTGCGGTACCCGGGCCTATCGACCAGGGCACAATGGCGCCCTCGCTGATACTCAGATCGGTGTTCGGCACGAGCAGATCCTCGTCGACCTCGAGCCGGGTGCCGATGCCGCTGCACTCGGGACAGGCGCCGAACGGCGAGTTGAACGAAAACGTGCGCGGCTCGATCTCGTCGAGACTCAGCGGGTGTTCGTTTGGGCACGCCAGATGTTCGGAGTACCGGCGGGTGCGCTCCGGCGAATCCGCCGGCGCATCGACGAAATCGGCAAGGGCAAGGCCGCCGGCCAGGCCCAGGGTGGTCTCGACCGAGTCGGTCACGCGTTGACGTGCCGACGGTTTCACGACGAGCCGGTCGACCACGACGCTGATGGTGTGCTTGACCTGCTTTTCCAGCTTCGGCGGATCGTTCAAGGTGATCTGCTCACCATCGACGATGGCGCGCGCGTACCCCTTCGACTGCAGCTCGGCGAACAAGTCGACGAACTCGCCCTTGCGGCCGCGGACGACCGGCGCAAGCAGTTGGAACCTGCTGCCCTCTTCCAGATCGAGCAACTGGTCGACGATTTGTTGCGGACTCTGCCGGGCGATTTCCTCGCCGCAGACCGGGCAGTGCGGGATGCCGGCACGCGCCCACAGCAGGCGCAGATAGTCGTACACTTCGGTAATGGTGCCGACCGTCGACCGCGGGTTACGGCTCGTTGATTTCTGATCGATCGAGACGGCCGGCGACAGGCCTTCGATGAAGTCGACGTCGGGCTTGTCCATCTGACCGAGGAACTGCCGGGCGTAGGCCGACAGCGATTCGACGTACCGCCGCTGCCCCTCGGCGAAGATGGTGTCGAAAGCGAGCGATGATTTGCCCGATCCGGACAGGCCGGTGAACACCACCATCGAATCGCGCGGGATATCGATGTCGACGCCGCGCAGATTGTGTTCGCGGGCGCCGCGCACGCTGAGCGAATCGGTCAGCGAGCCGGCTTTGGACGGAGTCGTACGGGACTTTTCGGACTTCACTGTGGTCACGTGTCTACTCTAGATCCCGGCACCGACACCGCACCTAATTCCGGGCGCCCATTCACCTCTCGGCGGTGGGGTCGGGGCAAGGCGGGTAGTTTCGGAGTATGGCTAATTCGTACACGGGACAACTGACCGGAAGGCCCCAAACGCGCGAACTCGACGGACTCACCATCGTGAAAGCGAGCGTATCGGCCGAGGACAACAACGCGTACCTGCTGACGGACCGGGCGACGGGCGACGCAGTGCTGATCGATGCCGCCGACGATGCCGACGCGATCCGGGCACTGATCGGCGAGCCCGGCCGGCTCGGTCAGATAATCACGACGCACCGGCACTGGGACCATCATCGGGCGCTACCGGACGTCGCCGCCGGCACCGGGGCTGCGACCTTGGCGGGCGCACCGGACGCCGCGGACCTGCCGGTGACTCCCGACCACCGCCTGGACAACGGCGACGAGATCCGGTTCGGCGAGTCCACGCTGCAGGTGATCGCCCTTCGCGGCCACACGCCCGGTTCCATTGCGTTGCTCTACCGCGATCCACGCGGAAGCGCGCATCTTTTCACGGGCGACAGCCTGTTCCCGGGCGGGCCCGGCAAGACGACGACGCGTGACGACTTCACCTCATTGATGGACGACCTCGAGAGCCGTGTCTTCGCAGGCCTGCCGGATGACACGTGGGTGTACCCGGGGCACGGCGACGACACGACCCTCGGCGCCGAACGCCCGCACCTCGAGGAGTGGCGCGAACGCGGCTGGTAGCCGACAGGCTCACTGCTCCGCAGCCGCGGACAGGGCCCGGATCGCCCCCGTGAAGCAGTCCATCGGCGGGTTGACCAAGCCGGCGCCGACCTGACCGGTTCCCGCCACGCGGCCGGCGATGCCGGTATTGATCTGCGGCAGGATGCCGCTCTTGACCACCTGCAGCACATCGATGCCGAACGGCACGCCGCGGAACCCCATCGACGGAATTTGCAGGACCGGGTGTTCGTCCGCGGTGATCTGGTACATCCGGCTCGTCGTATCGCGTGCCGTGTTCTCATCGCCGCCGACGAACGCCACGATCGCCGGCGCCGCGGCCATCGCAAAGCCGCCCATGCCGGCGGTCTCGGTGATGGCCGAGTCGCCGATGTCCGGATTCGCGTCGTCCGGGCCGTAATTTCCCAGGAACAGCCCGTCGGCCACTTGCGCCGGTCCGGTGAACCACGTATCGCCCGTGCCGGACACCTGGATGCCGAAATCCGTGCCGTTGCGGGCCATTGCTACGACGATCGTCGAGCCCGGCACGTCCCGTCCGGCATCGGTGGTCAGCTTGCACTGCGGCATGACCAGGTTCAAGTAGAAGTGGTCG
Organism: Spelaeicoccus albus; assembly: GCF_013409065.1. Lineage (NCBI taxonomy): Bacteria > Bacillati > Actinomycetota > Actinomycetes > Micrococcales > Brevibacteriaceae > Spelaeicoccus > Spelaeicoccus albus. The sequence continues at coordinate 3,051,829 of NZ_JACBZP010000001.1, forward strand.
TTCGTATTGGCAAAACGGACAACGGCGGCCACGTCTGCGGCGTCCGCTCCGAGATCGAGAAGCTCCGGAATCAGTTCGCGCACGAACATCATGGTGCCGGCGCGGTTGCGGTTGTGCCCTTCATCGCCCATCTGCAGCATTTGCGCGGAAATGTTCCGGACGTCGATCGGTCCGGCGTCCGACTCGGCCCGCCGCCGCACCGCCCTGGCCAGCAGCGGCCCGACGGTATCGCGCAGCCAGTTCAACCGTTCGATCACTTCGTCGCCGTAGGCCCCGTAGCGCAGCACCTTGCCCAGTCCTTCGTTGAGCGAGCTGTATGCGCGCCGCGACGACGAGGGGTCGGTCAGTTCGAACAACCACATGCTGGGGCTGATCACCCCGGCCATCGGGCCGACGGCCGAATGGTGGTGGCACGGCTCCAGCACTATCGGTTCGCCGGAATCGAGTGCGCCGGCCGTGAGCTGTGCTTGGGCGTGCTCGGCCGAGCCGGCAAGACCTTCGAAGATCATGGCGCCGATCAGTGCGCCGGTCAGCGGGCCGGAAGCGCGTTCGAATTCGATCGGCGGGCCGGCGTGGAGGAAGGTTCCCGGCCGTAGCCCGAGGGCGTCACTCGCCGGACGGACGTCGGTCAACACGGCTCCGGCCGCTTTCATGGCGTCCAGAGCGCGCCGGTTCGCTTCTTCACGGCGCCGGTCGCGCGCCACGGCGTTCACGTCGTCCGTCGTTCCGTCCACTGCCGGGCGCCAGTCCACGGCATCGACGTGCACGCCTTGCGCGGCGAGCGCGTCGTCGAAGATGTCCACCCCGGCCGTGACGACGGACGTCGGGCCGGTCAGGAGTTTGTCGACGGACGGCGCCGAGCCTGTCGCTTGATCACTCATTGTCTGCTCGATTCTGTCTAGTTGGTGGTGCGGGCGGGAATCGACCCGTCACGCGACGGACGACACTGCGGCGCGCGCGGCCTCGGCGTTCGAGGCGTACACGTGCGCACCGGCCGCGGCAAAACGTTCGGCTTGGCCCGCGAACCCTTGCGGATCGTGCGCCGTGCCGATCAGTGACACGATCACCGACAGGTCGCTCCGATCGGCCAGGGCGCGTGCAATCGCGTCGCAGTAGTCGCCGGCCGGATCCGCCGCAGCGCCGTACCCCAGCACGACGTCCATCAGGACGACGCCCACGCGAGGATCCCGGACTGCGTCGTCGAACATCTCGAGGCGCAGCTCGGGATCGATCATGGGGTGCGCTCGTCCGATGGTCAGGGCGTCGTCGCCCAAGTCGATCACGGCGTGTCCGCCCGAAGCCAATGCCGTCCTGAGCGCGCCGGGTCCGGACGCGGCGGCGCCGGAGTCGATGGAGCCCAGCCGTTCCGATGCCAGCGTGGCCGTTTCCCCGCACAACGTTCCGCCGGCATAGAGCCCGCGGAGCAACGCCCCGGAGCGGGACGGCGCGGATTCTCCGGCAGGGTTCCAACGGGGCCACGCGGGCGGCTCGACGCCGGTCTCGCGGCAAATCGTTTCGGCCGTCTCGGTCAGATCGGGATGGCCGGGACCGAGCACCGCCCACGTGACCGGCAGGCCGAGACGGCGAGCGTGGGCGTCGACTTCGTCCACGACCGCGGCGTCGGCCGGTTTGGACACGATCACCGTGTGCCGTGTTCCCTCGTCACGGGACAGCGCGTCCACCGAGGCCAGGACGCCGCGGCCGCGCACGTCCGCGCCCAGATCGCGGCCGCCGACGCCGAGGCAGTGCCGCACGCCGATCCCCGCGGCGTCCAGCAACGTCATCAGTTGTTGGGCGCCGGTCCCGGATGCCGCCACCAGCGAAATCTCGCCCGGCCGTACTGCATTGGCGAACCCCAGTCCGACTCCCCCGATCAGCGCCGTGCCGCAGTCCGGTCCCAATACGAGGAGTCCCTTGTCGCGAGCCGCGTCCTTCAAGGCAATCTCATCGGCCACTTCCACATTGTCGCTGAACAGCATGACGCTGATGCCGCGTTCAAGCGCGTCCCAGGCCTCCGCCGCGGCCCCGGACCCCGGCACCGACACCAGCGCGAGCGGGGCATCGCTGTCCGCAATTGCCGCGCCGACGGTGCGCGGCGGCTGGCGCTTGTCCTCCGTCGTCGCCGAGCCGCGGCGCGCCAAGCGGTCGGCCACGGCGCCGAGCGCTTCGTCGAAGCCGGTATCGCCGGGCGCCCCGGCACCGGGGTCCCCCGCGTCTTCCGATTCGAGCGCGATCACGAGATCGTCCGGTCCGACCCGGGGCACGTCGAATCCCATGCCGGCCAGGACATCCACGTTGAGCGGAGTCCCCATTGCCACTTGCGCGGCGCGGATGCCGGGCAGCGCCGCGATGTCCTTGCTGATCCGCAGCAGTGTCACCGAATCGTGGTACGTGCCGGTGCGGACCTCTACGTGAGTGGTGCCCATGATGTCCTAACTGTGTGTGGTGAGTGGGTCGAGGCGTGCGTGCCGGCGCAGCGGATTGCCGCAAGCAGACCCGCAGCGGTAGCGGAGCCGGACGTGTGTCCGACGGCCAGCAGCCCGGCCAGCAATCTTTCACGCTGCAATGCCGAGCCGGCGAAGTCTGCAGCGAGGGCGTCAACTGCCCGGCCGAGGGAGGGCGCGCAGTACCCGTCGGCGGCCTCGCGCAGGAGCCCCGCGCTCACCGTCGTGGTCCGGGTGCGTGCCGTGCCGGCGATATCGGAGGCGACGTCGTCCAGCCTGTCGCTTCCGTCGAATGCGTGCCGATCGAACGCACGCAGACCGATCAGGAAGCCGGCGATCGCGTCGTCCCCCGCGGGTGTCGATCCGGGGCCGAGCCCGAGGATCGACAGTAGCGACGTTCGGCTGCCGGCCCCGTCGCCGAGAGCCCACCGTGCGGCGGCTTCGTCGATGCGCCGGACGACGGTATTTGTCAGTTCCGCTTCGAAATCGGACTGCGGAGTGCTTCGGCGCAAGCGGCGTAGCAATGCCGCGGCGTCGCCGTCCGGGCGCGCCTGCACGACCTGCCTCGGCGACCACCAGTCGGCTGCGGTGATTTCCGCACCGCCGACGACCAGGCCGCCGGGCGACAAGGTCAGCGCCGCCGCATGAGGCGCCAGCTGCGACATATCGGGCACCTGCGGCACTATGACGGCCGTGGGTGGTGGGTCGGCGTCGCGGCGCACCAGCGCCACAACCGTGCCGTCCTGCAATGAGGCATACGCGGCGGCCGCCGACGCGATCATGACGCGTCCGCCGTGCCGCGCGTGCATTGCCGCAGCCAGACGGGAGGAGAATCGTGCAGCGTGAACGACTGCGGGCATGTCCCGGTGCATGTCGGCTCTCCTCTCGCGTCCGGGCGAGCCGGGTGGGCCCGCCGCAACTGCCAAGCTAGGCGACGCGACCGGCGGCTAGTATGTAGAAAGTTGCCAAATCTCGGAGGGTCGACACACATATGACTACGCCGGTTCGTCACACGGCTGCCGATGACCCACCCGGTCGGATGACGGTTTCCGGCCTGTTGGAGACCTCGGTGCTGGCCGGAAGCGACATCCTTGCCGGTTCCGATGGGCTGACCCGCGAAGTGGCCCGGTTCAACGTAATGGAAGTGCCGGACATCGAACGATGGACCCGGCCCGGTGAATTCCTGCTGACGGCCGGGTACGCCATCCGGCACTCGCCCGACAGGCTCACCTCGGTGATCGAGGCGCTGCACACGCGCGGCGTCGCAGGCATCGGCATCAAACTCGGCAGGTATATCGACACGGTTCCGCCCGCATCGCTCGAGACAGCCGAACGACTCGGGTTCCCCGTCGTCTCGCTTCCGTCCGGTGTTTCCTTCGACGACATCCTCACCGAGGGGTCGATCGACCTGGTGAACCGGCATGTGCACACCATGAATCAGGCCGACGTCCTGCAACGCCGGCTTGTTGACGTGGTTCTGGCCGGCGGCGGGCTGCCGGCCGTGACCGAGGCGTTGGCGCACGAGCTGAACGTGGCGGCACTCGTCACCACGCCGGACGGCCGGCAGATCACGGCGGCCGGCGCGCCCGAGAAGCTGGACGTCGTCCGGTCGTCGCCCGCGCTCGACGACACAGGGCGGCTGCGCACCGAATCGTTGGACGGCGCGCTCGGTGCCCACCCGGTGCCGGCCGACTCCGAGGATGCGTCGCTGTCGGCGGCCATCGTCGGGGTGCGCGCCGGCGATACCGACCACGGGCGACTTGCCGCGTTTGCCACCGGGCGGACACTGGGCCGGGAAGACCTGTTCGCCCTCGATCGCGCCGCAAGCGTGTGCGCCCTCGTCACCACCCGCGATCTGGCCGTCTCGGCCGTCGAGGACAAATACCAGGCCGACTTCGTCCGCGACCTCACCGTCGGACGGGCCGGCTCCGCCGAGCAGACGATCGCCCACGCACGGGACTTCGGCTGGGACTTCGACAGGCCACTCATGGTCGTCGTGGTCGAGCCCGATCCCGGCGCCCTCGACGACGACACGTCGTCCACGCGTCGTCCGCTCGTCGAACGCCAGGCCGGAGCAATCGCCGGCGCCTTGGCCCACCGGGACTCGGGTGCCGCGGTCGTTGCTCTCAGCACCGAGACAGTCATTATTCTGGGCGCCGAGACGCGCGAACGCAGCGAGGCCAAGATCAACGACCTGGTCCGCACCGTGCGCGGACGCGGCGGCGGTGGCCGCAAACCGTTCAGCGTCGGTATGAGCCGCTCGTGCGACAGTCCGGCCGAGATTCCCACTGCGTACTCCCAGGCCGCGACGGCGGTTCGGGTCGGCCGGCAGGTGGCGGGCGGTGAATCCGTCACGCATTTCGACGCGCTCGGCGTGTACCGGCTGCTCAGTCTGGTCGAGGATCAGGCCGAACTCGAGTCGTTTGCGCGGGAGACGCTGCGCGAGCTCGCCGACGACACCGATGAAGCTCGGGACCTCCGGCGGACCCTCGACCTGCTTCTTGCGACGAATATCAACGTTGCCGAGACCGCCCGCACGTTGCATTTCCACTACAACACGCTGCGCTACCGGCTTGCCAAGCTCGAACGCGTCCTCGGCCCGTTCACGACGAAGCCCGGCCTGCGGCTGGACCTGTCACTGGCGCTGAAGATCCTGGCCATGCGCGGACTGCGCCGCTGACCGTTCGGCCGCGTCGGCCGCAGCTTTCCTCGATTGGGCTGAGGGAGAGTTTAAGGAGTTGGACCGCTCGGTGCAGCACCGCGCATCCAAGCGTCGCGACATCTCACGATCTACCACCGGCGACTGAACGCTCGCCGGCGCAATCACAACCTGCCGTCGGTCCAGCCGCAGTCGTCAAGCACCCGCAGCACCCCGTCCGTCAGAGAGTACTCAGCGGGAATGAGCGCCTCATCCGCTCCCGTGAGCTCATCGGAATCACGCCACCACTGCCGCATCTCCGTCTCGCCGAATTCGTCGGCATCCGGCTTAGTGGCGTGTCGGCGCAATGTCTCGTCAAAGCTCACCTCATACCGGTAGCAGCGAGTGACGCCCAGATGGTCCTCGATCAGTTGTCGCAGCATGTCGCCGTAAATTTCCTCGGACAAGATGCCTTCGATCACGACATGCAGACCAGCATTCAGTGCGTATCGGGCGGACAGCCCGATATAGGCGACGGCCAGGTTCTCGGGGCGGTCTCGTACGTGCAGGATCTGTCGGCGCAGCTGATCTTGGCCGACGATCGCCACCCCGCGTGGACGAGCAGATCGGATCGACACACCCTCCGGCACGCCGATAAGCCGATCCGGTAAAGCTGACAAGTCGCCGCCCGCCTCGTTGGCAGGTTTCCACCACGTGGAGTCGGCAGCCGTGCGATAGCGTTCGAACAACTGGATGTGACACCCGCCACGTTCACGCCACCCCGGTCCGCGCCGCGGACCGGCACGACATCGGACAAGCGCAACGAAGGGCTGGACATGCCGATCTGGAAGCTCTACGGCGACGGTAAGACAATCAGGCCGGGCGACGTGGTCGCCCCCGACGAGCGGTTGGGATGGGGCCGCACCATCGGGCTCGGCGCGCAACACGTCGTGTCCATGTTCGGCGCGACGTTCGTCTTTCCCATCGTCATGGGGCTCAACCCGCAGCTGGCCGTCATGTTCTCGGGCATCTGCACCATCGTGTTCCTGCTCATCGTGCAAGGGCGCATTCCGAGCTATCTGGGCACATCCGCAGCATTCGTAGGAGGCGTCGCGGCGATCCGCGCCCAAGGCGGCGACAGCGCCGAAGTCACCGGCGCCATCCTGGTCAGCGGTGCCGTCCTGGGCGTCGTCGGCATCATCGTGCACTTCCTGGGCGGACGTATCGTCTACAAGGTGCTGCCGCCGGTCGTCACGGGCGCTGTTGTCATGTTGATCGGCTTCAACCTGGCCCCCGTGGTCGCCAATACGTATTGGCCGCAGGACCAATGGGTCGCACTGATAGTGATGGTCGCTCTGATCCTGATGAGCGTCGGTCTGCGCGGCTTCCTCGGCCGCATCGCCATCTTCTTGTCGCTGGTCCTCGGCTACGTGCTGTCCTGGATCCTCGATCTCATTTCCGGCCCGATCACGGCCTTCGACGCGGGCGCCGGCAAGGTGACTGAGCATTTGCGCGTGAACTGGGACGGCGTGACGAACTCGGCATGGTTCGGCCTTCCGCCGATGTCGGACTCCAACGGCGTCGTCGGCATCCACGCCCCGTCGTTCAGCATGGCAATGGTAGTCCTGGTGCTGCCCGGTGTCATCGCGCTGATCGCCGAGAACGCCGGACACGTCAAGGCAGTCGCCGAAATGACCGGCAAGGATCTCGACCCCATGATGGGCCGGGCGCTGGCGGCCGACGGCCTGGGCACCGTCATCGCCAGCTCGTTCGGCGGCTCCCCCACCACCACCTACGCCGAGAACATCGGCGTCATGGCAGCCACCAAGGTCTACTCGACGGCCGCATACGTGGTAGCGGCAATAGTCGCAATCCTCTTCGGGTTGTCTCCGAAGTTCGGCGCGCTCATCTCCGCAACACCGGGCGGAGTCCTCGGCGGCATCACCGTCGTGCTCTACGGCATGATCGGCCTGTTGGGCGCCAAGATCTGGCGGGAGAACAAGGTCGACTTCGGCAACCCGCTCAACCTGGTCCCGGTCGCGGCCGGCCTGATCATCGCCATCGGCGACACGTCGATCAAATTCTCGGACTCCTTCTCGCTCAGCGGCATTTCGCTCGGCACCATCGTCGTGATCGTGATGTACCACGTCTGCCGTGCCATCGCCCCGGCGCATTTGAAGTCCGAAGCGGTAGGCGTCGCGTTGACCGGCGAAGGCCATCACACGCTTGACGATGACAACGACGACACTGCCGAGGAAGGGACGGGTTCGCGTCAATGAAGCCCTCTCCGCTGACGTACCACCGGCCGGCCACGCTGGAGGAAGCGTGCGAAACCCTTTCCGGAACGGGCGGAAAGGTTCTGGCCGGAGGTCAGTCGCTCATTCCACTGTTGTCCATGCGGCTCGCGGCGCCGGCCGATCTGATCGACATCAATCAGCTGCCCGGGCTGGACGCCATCGACGTGGCGGCCGACTCCGTCACCTTCGGCGCGCTGGTCCGTCACACGGCGCTGCTGGGCGACAAGCGTGCGTCGGACGCCGCTCCGCTTCTCGGCCGCGCACTGGCCCACGTCGCCCATCCGACAATCCGCAACCGCGGGACGACCGTCGGCTCGATCGCCCATGCCGACCCGGCCTCGGAAATGCCCGCCGTCCTGACCTTATTGGGCGGTGAAGTGCACGCCGTGTCCACTCGCGGCCGTCGCACCATTCCGGTCGACGACTTCTTCCTCGGCCCGCTAGAAACGGCGCTGGCCGAAGACGAGTTGGCTGTTGCGGTGCGGGTGCCGCGGCAATCACGGGGCGAAGGGACCGCCATCGACGAGCTTGCCCGCCGGCACGGCGATTACGCCATGGCCGGCGTCGCGGCCCGTGTCCGGCTGTCGGGTTCCGGGTCCGACGCCGTCATCGACGACGCCGCCGCCACATACATCTCGGCCGGCGACATGGGCAGGCGCTACGACTTCTCGGACGTCTTGCGCGGGACGGCGCCGGATGACCCGGAACTCAACGCGCGGCTGAGCCGGGCCGGTGACAGTGCCCGCGACATAGTCGACACCGATGCCGACATCCACGCCAGTGCCGACTACCGGTCTCAGCTGGTGGCCGCTTTGACGGCGCGCGTGCTGGGAGCGGCAGTCGCCGATGCGGCAGGCATGACAGTGGACACTCGCGATTTCCATGAAAGGAGCCGCTCATGACCGCGAAGACTACCGACCAAACGCTGGCCGAGCTTTACGAGGACACCGGCGAGCAGCACATTGCCGTGACGTTCACATTCAATAGGGTTCCGCAAACCGTGATCGTGCCCTCGCGCACGCTGGCCTCGGACGCCATCCGGCACTATTTGCGCAAGACCGGCACACACGTCGGGTGCGAACACGGCGTGTGTGGAGCGTGCACCGTCCTGCTGGACGGCGAACCGGTACGGTCGTGCCTGCTGCTTGCCGCATCCCTGGAGGGCCACGAGGTCACCACAGTCGAAGGACTGCCCGACGAGGACGGCACATTGCACCCCGTGCAACAGGCCTTCATCGACTGCCACGGCCTGCAATGCGGCTTTTGCACCCCCGGGTTCGTCACGACCATCGCCGCTTATCTCGAGACCAACGAGAACCCCACCCGCGAAGAAGCAACCGAAGCTATTGCCGGCAACCTGTGCCGCTGCACCGGATATCAAAACATCAAAGCCGCAGTGCTGCGCGCCGCCGAGATCAAACGCGAGCGCGCCGGCGGCTCACCGCTGGGCGACGACTACGAAATTTCCGACATGGCTCTCGAAACCAAGGTGCGCGGTTCCACCGGGCCGGTCGACGGAAGGAGCGACCCGGCATGACCGCCACCAGGACCGAACGGGACACTGCCACGAGCTTCGGCTCTCCGATCACCCGGTCGGAGGACGAGCGGCTCCTGGTCGGCGACGGCCGCTACCTCGACGATCTCGGCCACGACGCGCTCGTCGCGGCGTTCGTGCGCTCGCCGCACGCCCATGCCATCGTCACTGACATCAACGTGGACGCCGCGCTCGACGTCGCCGGCGTGGAGGCCGTCTTCACCTACGACGACCTGGTGGCCGACTCCGAAGCCGTCGCCGAAGCCATGCCGCTGCTGATCCCGCACCCGCAACTCGACCATCCGCGCACCGGATATCCGCTGGTGCCGGGCAAGGTGAACCACGTCGGTGAAGCCATCGTGATGGTTGTCGCCAAGAACCGATACGTTGCCGAGGATGCGTGCGCGCTCGTCGACATCACGTACGAAGACCTGCCGCCGGTGGTGGGCATCGAAACGGCGCGGGACGGGCAGAACCTGGTGCACGACGACGTCCCCGGCAACGTGGCGGCCCATTTGCACCACAGTTTCGGCGATGTCGATGCCGAACTGAAGAAGGCACCGCACACGCTCACCGTGAACCTGGACATCGAACGCTCCGCCTCGATGCCCATGGAAGGCCGGGGCGTCTACGCGCGCTGGGACACCGATGAGAACTCGCTCACGTTCTGGACGTCGACGCAAACGTCCACGTCGGTGCGCGCGGCCATCGCGGCCCGACTCAGCATGCCGTTGAACAAGGTCCAGTGCATTGCGCCGGACGTCGGCGGCGGGTTCGGCATGAAGATCGTGCACCCGTGGCCCGAAGAGGTGATGGTCGCGTGGGCGGCCAGGAAACTGGCGCAGGCCGGCATCTCCAAAGAAGTGAAGTGGACGGAGGACCGGCGCGAGCATTTCATCGCCAGTGCGCACGAACGCGGACAGTTGCAGGAAGTGACCGTCGGCTTCGACGACGACGGCCGGTTGTTGGCCTTCGACTTCACGCTGTGGCACGACAACGGCGCCTACGTCCCGTACGGCTTGATAGTCATCATCAACACAACGACGCAGGTGCTCGGACCGTACAAGCCGGTGTCGTTCCGTGCGAACGCGTACTCGCTGTACACCAACACCGTCATCGTCACGCCGTACCGTGGAGCCGGACGCCCGCAAGGCGTGTTCGCCATGGAGCGCGCGATGGACGCTATTGCGCACTACCTGAAAAAGGATCCGACGGCCGTCCGCGAGACGAATTTCATCCTGCCCGAGGAAATGCCCTACGACTTCGGCCTGACGTTCCAGGACGGTCGCCCGCTCATTTACGACACCGGCGACTATCAGGTCGGCATGGACAAGATCAAAAAGCAGATCGGATGGGACGACTTCCCGGCCCGGCGGGAAGCCGCCCGCGCCGAAGGCCGGCGCATCGGCATCGGCGTGGGCGCGTATGTCGAGGGCACCGGGCCCGGCCCGTACGAGGGCGCGCACGTGGTCGTCGAAACGTCCGGGAAGGTCAAGGCCGCCACCGGACTGACCACCCAAGGGCAAGGTCACCAGACCAGTTTCGCGCAAATAGTTGCCGACGATCTCGGCGTGGACGTCCGCGACGTCGAAATCGTCACCGGCGACACCCGCAGGTTCGGATATGCGGTCGGCACCTTCGCTTCCCGAGGCGCGGTGATGTCCGGGTCGGCGTTCCACATCGCCGCGCAAATGGTTGCCGACAAGGCGAAGGCGGTGGCCGGCAAATCGCTGGGCGTGCCGCCGGACGAACTCGAACTGCGCGGCGGACACGTGTGCCCCGTCGGCGTCGAACCGGGCGCCGAGGGAACTATGCCGTTGGGTGTGGCAGCGGTCTTGTCGAACCCGTTGCGCTATGCCTTCGACGAGGCCTCCAAGCAGGCCACCCAGTTCAGCACCGGCGACACCGACATGTCGAAGCCGCCGATCGCCGAGGGCGAGCAGCCCGGACTCGAAGCCACCGGCTATTACTCGCCGCCGCGCTCCACATTCGCGTCCGGCGTGCACGCCGTCATTGTGGAAACCGACCCGCTGACCGCCGAGATCAACATCCTCAAGTATGCGATAGTGCACGACTGCGGCAATATGATCAATCCGCGCATCGTCGAAGGCCAAGTGCACGGAGGTCTGGCACAAGGGATCGGCGGCGCGCTCTACGAGAAGATCGCCTACGACGAGCACGGGCAAATGCTCAACGCATCATTCATGGACTTCCTGCTGCCGTACGCCACCGAAGTGCCCGAAAGCCTCGATATCGACCACACCGTCACGCCGTCCGGACTCAACCCGCTCGGCATGAAGGGCGTCGGCGAAGCGGGCGTGATCCCGGTATCGGCGGCAGTGGCCGCTGCCATTGAGGACGCCGAGGGCTTTCCGATCACCAAGATGCCCATCTCGCCGTCCGACCTCTTTGAATTGCGCCGCGCCCACGAGCGCGGAGAACTGCCGAGCCTCAGCTCTTAAGAAGGAGAACTCATGAAGATCGCCGACACCGCTACCCTGCATGCCTCGCCGCCGGACGTGTTCGATGCGCTGCAGGACCCGAAGGTGCTTGCCGCCTCCATTCCGGGCGTGCAGACGCTCGACCGGGTCAGCGACGACCATTACACGGCCACCATCGTGGCAGGCGTGGCAGCGATCAAGGGCAGCTTCACCGGGGAGGTCACGCTGTCGGAACAGTCGCGGCCCGACTCGTTCGTCATGACGGCGTCCGGCGCCGGAGCGCCCGGCACGGTGAAGGCCATCGTCACGGTGCGGCTGGCCCCGACCGACGACGGCGGCACCACGCTGACTTACGAGGCGGACGCCGTCGTGGGCGGCATGGTCGGCGGTGTCGGCCAACGCATGATCACCGGCGTGGCCAAAAAGATGGCGGGAGTGTTTTTCACGACCGTGGACGAAGTGATCGAGGGCGGCATCCCCGATATGCCGGCCCCGGGCGACACGGCGTCCGGCGCTGCCGAGGCCGCCGCCCCCGATGATCGGGCGCTGCAGACCCAGGGAGTACACGCCCGCGGCCCGGCAGCGATGCCCGCCGTGACCGGCGCGGCGTCCGAACGCGGCTTCGCGGCCGGAATGCTCGCCGGCGCCGTGATCGCCCTGGCCGGCGTGGCCGTCGGCGGCCTTGTCGGCCGTCGGCGCTGACCGACGCCGATCCCCCTTCCGCACAACCAAGGAGTACGAGTGGCACCAAGACGCATCCGGGTGGGAATCGACACCGGCGGCACATTCACCGACATCGTCGGCGTCGATTTCGCCTCGGGCGAGATCGTCACCACCAAGACGCCGTCCACCCCGGCCGACCCGGCGGTCGGGTTCCTCGACGGCATTGAAAAGGTGCTGGCGAAGGCGGGCCTGACCGGCGATGCGCTGACGGCCGTCAGTCACGGCACGACAGTCGCCACGAACAGGCTGCTCGAGGGCAAGGTCGACGACCTGGGATTCATCACCACCGAGGGATATCCGCACGTGCTGGAGATCGCCCGCCAGTCGGTGCCCGACGGGTACGGCAACTCGTATTTCTGGGTCAAGCCCGACCGGATCGTGCCGGCCGACAGGGTGCGCACCATTCGCGGTCGCCTCGACTACACCGGCAAAGAGCTGCGCCCGCTGAACGAGGACGACGTGCGTGCCGCCGCGCGATTCTTTGCCGCGGCCGGCATCAAGACTCTGGGCATCTGCCTCATGCACGCGTACGCCAATCCGGTGCACGAGGAGTGGGCGCGCCGCATTGTGCTCGAGGAGATGCCCGACGCCACCATCAGCATCTCCAGCGAGGTGTTGCGCGAATACCGCGAATACGAACGGTCCATCACGACGCTCGTGGACGCGGCGGTCAAACCGAGTATCCGCGACTACGTGATGCACATCGCCGAGCGCCTCCGCGACTACACGGGCGAGGCCGGCACGGCACGCGATGTGCCGTTTTACGTGATGAAGTCCAACGGCGGCGTCCTGTCGGCACGTGAAGTCGTGCACCAGCCCATCACCACAGTGCTGTCGGGGCCGGCGGCCGGCGCGCTCGGCGCCGCAGTCGTGGCCAAGGCCGCCGGCATCGACCGGGTGCTGACCTGCGACGGCGGCGGCACGTCGACGGATGTGACCGTCGTGGTGGACGGCGAGCCGGCGCTCACGACGGAGGGCACGATCGGGGCGTACCCGTCGAAGATCCCCATGATCGACGTGGTCACCGTCGGTGCCGGCGGCGGTTCGATCGCCTGGACGACGCCGGAGGGCACCTTGCGGGTCGGCCCGGCTTCGGCCGGCGCGGACCCGGGGCCGATCTGCTACGGCGCCGGAGGCACGGAGCCGACGATCACCGACGCGCACGTGCTGCTGGGGCGGATCCCGCCGCATCTGCTCGGCGGCGAGATCCCGCTGGACCGGGACGCCGCAGCCGCGGGCATCGACGAATTGGCACGGGAGTTGAAACTCAGCCGGGAAGAGTGCGCCGGGGGCATCCTCGAGGTCTCGGCATGGAACCAGGCGAACGCCCTGCGCCGGATCACCGTGGGGCGCGGGCTCGACGTCCGCGACTTCACGCTCGTCACGTTCGGCGGCTCCGGATCGCTCCTGGCCTGCCGCCTGATCGACGTGCTCGGACTGGCCGGCGTGCTGGTGCCCGCCAATCCCGGCAACCTATCCGCATACGGGCTGCTCACGGTCGACGTGCGCAACGATTATGTGCAGACGTACGTCAGCCGTCACGACCGGCTGGACGCCGGCGTGCTTGCCGGGATCGTCGAATCGCTGTCGACCGAAGCGGCGACGGCTCTGACCGACGAGGGCTTCGAGAAGTCCGAACACCGGTTCGCTCGCACCGCCGACCTGCGGTACGTCGGCCAAGCGTACGAGGTGCGCGTGCCCCTCGGCGAGGGCCCCGTCGATGCGACGCTGATGGATGCCGCTGCCGAAACGTTCCACGACGCCCACCGCGACCTGTACGGCTACGACTTTCGCGGCGATCCTTCGCAACACGTCGAATGGGTCAACGTGCGCGTGACCGGAATCGGGCCGATCCCGCGGCCGGAGCCGGCGACCATCCCGGCCGGGCACGGCGCCGACGCCGCACGCACCGGCACCCGGCGCGCCTACTTCGACGAGTGGTCGGACGTGCCGTTGTATTCGCGCGAACTCCTCGGCGACGGCGACGTTGTCACGGGACCGGCAGTGATCGAGGAGTTCTCGTCCACGGTGCCGCTGCACCCCGGATTCACTGCCGTCGTCGACCGGTTCGGCAATTTGACCATCAGCAAAGGAGCCTAAGCCATGTCCGATACCCCGGCAAAGACGGTCACCACGTTCACGGGCAAACCGTACCGGCTCACGCCCGTCGACGCCGAAGATCCGGACCCCATTCTTGTCGAGATCGTCGCCGGCTTCCTGGCAAGCGTCGAACACGAGGTCGAAACCGCCATTTCCCGCACCTCCCGGTCGCCGATGATCCGCGATGCCCACGATTTCCGCGCCGGGATCCACGACCGGAACCTCCGCAAGCTCACCGGCCGGTCGTACTCGGCGCTCGTGCACCCGGTGGCCAGGGACTTTCCGCTCGAAACCATGCGACCCGGCGACGTTTTCTTTCATAACGACGTCTACCTGTCCGAGGGCGGCATCGGCCACCTGCCGGACCTGTGCGTGACCGTTCCTGTGTTCGCCACGCGGGACGGCGCCGAGGAGGTCGTCGCGTTCGTGCAAGCGTTCGGACACCACGACGACATCGGCGGCGGCGTGCCCGGATCGATGCCCTCGCATGCGACAAGCGTGTTCGAAGAAGGGCTCATGGTGCCGCCCATCAAGCTATGGGATCAGGGCGTGCGCAACGAGTCCGCGCTTCGCATCATGACCCGGAATTCACGCATGCCCGACTCGCTGGCCGCCGATCTGGACGCCGAATGCTCGGCCTGTCTGATGGGTGCGCGGCGTTTGACCGAAATGTTCGAGCGCTACGGCGTGGAAAGCATCGAATCGTGCTTCGATGCGATGATGGACGCCACCACGGACATCTACCGTCGCGAGATCCTGTCGCAGATCCCGGAAGGGAGCTATGTGTGGGAGGACTACGCCGAACACGACGGCGTCGACGAGCCCCGGCTGCACACGCAGCGCATCACGTTGACCAAGACGGCGCCGGACGACGTCGACGGCGAACGGCTCATCCTCGACTTCACCGGTACCGGTCCGCAGGCGGCGGGGCCCATCAACCACTGCGGCGATTACGCCGACGGGAATTTCCTGGCCAAATGGTTGGCGCCGATCCTCCGGAACTTGGCCGCGACCCCCGAGCGGATGGCCGAACTCGACGTCAACGAAGGAATCATCCCGCTCATTGAAATGCGGTTCCCGGAAAAGGGCACGCTTCTCACTCCGGTGTTCCCGGCTCCGACGAACGCCCGCACGTTCGTCATCCTGCGGCTCCTCGGTGTGCTGGCCGGCACCGTGGCCAAGGCAGTCGACGGTAATATGCCCGCCGACCAGGAAACCATCCGGTACACGGGCGTCTACGGCGACGACGCAGACGGCAAACCGTACCTGATGCGCGAAGTGCTCGGCGGCGGCTCGGGCGGTCGGCACTATGCCGACGGCGAGGACACTATCCACGTCGTCCCGGATTCGCGGAACCTACCCAGCGAATTCACCGAGAGCCGTTTCCCGTTCCTCGTCGAAGCGCTCGACCTTGCCTGCGACTCGGGCGGCCCGGGCCGGTACCGGGGCGGGCTCGGCTACGAAAAACGCATCCGCATGCTCAAGGACGCGCATTTCATGTCGATCGCCGACCGGTCGATCCTGGCCTGCTGGGGTGTCAAAGGCGGCAAGGCCGGCACCCCGTTCCAGGTGACGATCGACCCGGACGGCCCGCACGAACGCACAGTCGACGCGCTGTGCGACGACGAACCCGTCGCAGCCGGCGAGATCATCCGCATCCGCACGACCGGCGGAGGCGGATGGGGCGATCCGCTCACCCGGCCGTACGACGAGGTCGTGCGGGACGTGCGGTGGCGCAAGGTATCCCGTGCCGCGGCTCGCGATTCGTACGGCGTCGTCGTGACGGGGCCGGACGAAGACCCGGCAGTCGACGTCGCGGCCTCCGACCGGCTCCGCGAGCAGCTGGCCCGGCCCGGCGACGAGCCCCGGCCGTTCTTCGACCGCGGCCCCGGCTATGCACGCCTGTCCGGCGGACGCACCAGCGCGGAAGTCGACTTCGTTTGATGGCGGCTGTGGCGGTGACCGGCGCACGCGGAAAGACCGGCCGGGCGATCATTCGCGCCGTCCGCGACGCCGGACTGGATGCGTGCGCCGCGCCGCGCCCCTACCGGTTTCCGCCGGTCGACGCCGTGTATTTCATCGCGCCGAACCTGCACCCGGACGAGCCGGGTCTCGTCGAGGACGCTCTCGAGGCGGCGCGGGCGGCCGGCGTCGGCAGGTTCGTCTACCACTCGGTGGCGTGGCCCTACTGCCCGGAAATGCCGCACCACCTGGCCAAGGCCGAGGCCGAACGGCTGGTGCGCGCCAGCGGTCTGGACTGGACGATCCTGCAGCCGTGCGCGTACTTCCAGAATTTCGCGGGCGTCATCGGCGGGGATACGCACGCCATCGAGCTGCCCTACAGTCCCGATTCCCGGTTCGCGTTCATTGACCTGGACGACGTCGCGGCAGTAGCGGCGGGCATGCTCGCCGACGGGACGGGGCGGCACCGGAACGCCACGTACGAACTCGGCGGCCCCGAGGCCTTGTCGGTCGCCGAACTTGCCGCAGCGTGCGGCGCGCATTACGGCGTACCCGTCGATATCCGCCGGGTTCACCCGCCGGCCGGAGACGAGGCGGCAGATCAGGCGGACGGCCCGGGCCCCGGCTCGCGGCTGGCCGCGATGTTCGAGTTTTACGACACGACCGGGTTTGCAATCGGCGGCGGCGTCGCCGGGTGGCTGCTCGGGCGGCCGGCGCACGCACTTGCCGATCTGTTGGCCGGCCGATCTCCGGCAGATGTTGACGGGTACTCCGAGCCGGACCCGTCAGAATTCGACATCACCGAAGCCCGGCCGAAGACATTAGGTTGACAGTGTGCGAGTCCTAGTAGCCCTTGGCGGCAATGCCATGACCTCCCCGGACGGCCAGGCGCGTCCCGACGACCAGATCGCCGCGCTCACGCGCGCGGCCGGCGAGATCGTGCGTCTCATGCAGGCCGGCCATCAGGTGGTCATTACGCACGGCAACGGGCCGCAAGTCGGCAACCTGCTGGTCAAGAACGAAATGTGCGCCGACGTCGTCCCGCCGGTCCCGCTCGACTGGTGCGTCGGATCGACCCAGGCCACCGTCGGACTCATCTTGTCCAACGCGCTCGACGCCGCCTTGGAAGACGCCGGAATCGATGCCCGCCCCGTCACCGTCGTGACCCGCTCCCTCGTCGATGCCGGCGACCCGGCCATGCGCGAACCGTCCAAACCGGTCGGCCGGTATCTGTCGGCCGAGGACGCCGCGCCGCTGATCGCGCACGGCCAGAACTGGGAAGACCGCGGCGAACGGGGCTGGCGACGCGTCGTCCCGAGCCCCCGCCCGACCGAGATCGTCGAAGCTCCGGCCATCCGCACGCTGCTGGCCGGCGGTCACGTCGTCATTGCCGGCGGCGGAGGCGGCATCCCCGTCGCCCGCGACGCAGCCGGCGCCCTGCACGGCGTCCAAGCAGTGATCGACAAGGACACGGCGGCCGTCGAACTCGCCCACGCCGTCAATGCGGACGTCCTCATCATCGCCACCGACGTGGAACACGCAGTCGCCGGCTTCGGCACCGACCGGGCGCGGGCCCTGGGCGAGGTGAGCCCGGCCGAGCTCGACGAGCTGGCGGCCGACGGACATTTCGCGGCCGGCTCGATGGGGCCCAAGGTCGCCGCGGCGTCCCGCTTCGTGTCCGGCGGCGGCAGCTTTGCCGTCATCACGGCACTTGACCTGATCGACCGGGCAGTCAACGGCGCCGCCGGCACCGTCGTCCGCCAGCCGAAGAGTACCCAACCCACAACGAAGGAGCACCATGGCTAACGCACCGCAGCCGATCGAAGTCCGCAAGGTCACCCTTGGAGGGGTGTCGGACGCGTCCGGTCTTGCCGACCTGATCGACGACGGCATCATCGAAGCCGACCGAGTCATCGCCGTCATCGGCAAGACCGAGGGCAACGGCGGCGTGAACGACTACACGCGCATCCTCGCCGACCGTGCCTTCCGCGAGGTCATCGTCGACAAGGGGACGCGATCGGCCGATGAGGTCGCCCAGATCCCGATCGTCTGGTCCGGCGGCACCGACGGCATCATCAGCCCGCATGCCACGATCTTCGCCACGACGTCTGCCGAGTCGGCTCCACAGACCGACGAACCGCGGCTCACCGTCGGCTTCGCCATGTCCGACACGCTGCTGCCGGAAGAGATCGGGTACGTGCCGATGGTGCGCAAGGTCGCCGACGCCGTCAAGGCGGCGATGGCCGAAGCGGGTATCACCGACCCTGCGGACGTGCACTACGTGCAGACGAAGACGCCGCTGCTGACGATCCACACCATCCGCGACGCGAAGTCGCGCGGTCACCAGGTCTGGACCGAGCAGACTCTCGAATCAATGGACTTGTCGAACGGCACCACTGCGCTGGGCATCGCGTACGCCCTGGGCGAGACCGATCTGCCCACCGACGACGACATCATGAACAACCGCGATCTGTATTCCGCGGTGGCCTCCTGCTCGTCCGGCGTCGAGCTCGATCGCGCCCAGGTCGTTGTCGTCGGTAACGCGCGCGGCGTCGGCGGCCGATACCGCATCGGGCACTCGGTGATGAAGGATGCGCTGGACGCCGACGGCGTGTGGGCTGCCATCAAGGATGCCGGGCTCGACTTGCCGGACCGGCCGCACCCGGACGACCTGGGCGGCCGCGTCGTCAATGCGTTCTTGAAATGCGAAGCGAGCCAGGACGGCACGGTTCGCGGCCGCCGCAATGCCATGCTCGACGATTCGGACGTGCACTGGCACCGGCAGATCAAGGCGGCCGTTGGCGGCGTGACTGCCGCAGTCACCGGCGACCCGGCGATTTTCGTCTCGGTCTCGGCTGCCCATCAGGGTCCCGAAGGCGGCGGCCCGGTCGCGGCGATCGTCGACCTGGGCGACGAGCCGACCGGCTACCCGCGCTAAGGAATCACCCTGCGCGGCCGTCCCGCCGAGTGGTGGCGAATGGCGGTCCGGTCGTGCCGAGTGGTGGCGAATGGCTGCGAAATCTGCGATTTCGCAGCCATTCGCCACCACTCGGTTAGGGGCAACTGGGGCAGCATTCGCAGAAAGTTAGGTATGCCTTAGTATGGAGTCATGACTGCAGTGCCTCCGTATCGAGCGTTTCGCGTCCAAGTCGCGGCCACGGAGAAGCTCAGCCCGCATTTCGTCCGCGTCACGCTGTCGGGCCCCGAGCTTGCGGATTTTCGCACCGATGCGCCAGATCAACGGCTGAAGATCATCCTGCCGCCGACCCCGGGAGCGCCAATCGAGTTCCCGGAAGGGCCCGATTGGTACCAGCAGTACTTGCAAATGCCCGAGGAGCGGCGGCCGATCATGCGCACGTACACGGTGCGCTCCGCGACCGGTTCCCAGATCGACGTCGACTTCGTTCTGCACGGTGATGCGGGCCCGGCCTCCCGATGGGTGGCCGCGGCCGAGCCTGGCGACGAAATCATGGTGTTCGGCCCGAACCGTCAATACGAGGGACCGATCAGCGGATACGCCTGGGTCGGAGTCGACGACGGCACCGAAGTGTTGCTGGCCGGCGATGAAACGGCGGTCCCCGCGATTGCCGGAATCCTCGACGAGCTCAAACCCGGCGTGCACGGTGCCGCCTACCTGGAAGTGCCCACGAAGGACGACGTCCTGCCGGTGTGCCCGCCGCCGGGCGTGGCGGTGCATTGGCTACCGCGCACCGGCGGTCAACCTGTCGGGCGTCGGCTGGTCGAGACGATCACGCAGGCCGGTTTCGCTCCGACGCCGGACGACGGTGATGACGACGAGAGCGTGTTGTGGGACGTCGGCGAATGGACCCACGAGTCGCCGTTCGTGGCATGGCTCGCCGGTGAGGCGGCCACTATCAAGACGCTGCGGCGCCATTTGGTGCGCGAACGCAATATCGACAAGCGAGCCGTGGCGTTCATGGGCTATTGGAAGTACGGCCGCCCCGAGTCCTAATCCTCCGATGACCCCCGCCCGCCCCGCCGAGTGGTGGCGAATGGCTGCGAAATCGCAGATTTTGCATTCGCCACCACTCGGCGCGGGGATCACCACTCGGCGCGGGGATCACCACTCGGCGCGGGGATCACCACTCGGCGCGGGGAACGACCAGCGGCTAAAGCTCACCGACGGCCGTCACTCGGATAACGGCGTACCCTGCCTCGTCGGACGCCGGCAGATCGACGTCCGCGCTGATGCCCCAGTCATGGTCGCCGTCCGGATCGTCGAAGATCTGGCGGAGCCGCCACACTTCTGCTTCCTTGTCGATAAGGAGCATTGCCGGGCTGCGTGCATCGGCCCCGGTACCGATCCAATCGAATTTGTCGTAGTAGCCGTCCAAGGCAGTACGCCACCGGTGCATGTTCCAGCCGGCCCCGGCGTCCATCTCCCCCAGCGCTGCATCGTCATCGCGGGCCGCCAGGTCGACGCGGCGGAACAAGGCATTGCGCACCAGCACCATGAAAGCGCGGGTATTTGCCGTGACGCCGGTTTCCGCAGTCGGAGCACGGACCTCCTCGTCGACGGCCTCCGCATCGCCGCGCTCCCCCATTGCGGCCCACTCATCGAACAGGCTCGAATCGATTTGCCGAACCAGTTCTCCCAGCCATTCGATGATGTCGAGCGTTGCCGAGTCCTTCTTCTCGTCCGGCACCGTCTGCCGCAGGGCTCGGTAGGCGTCGGCCAGATACCGAAGCAGCGCCCCCTCGGTGCGCGTCAACCGGTAGTAGGCCACGTACTCGGTGAACGTCATGGCGCGTTCGTACAGATCGCGCACCACCGATTTGGGTTCGATTTCGAAGTCCGTGATCCACGGCTGGCCGGCGCGATAGTACTCATAGCTCTCGGCAAGCAATTCGCCCAGCGGCTTCGGATACGTCACCTCGTCGAGCCGCTCCATCCGTTCCTCGTACTCGATGCCGGCCGCCTTCATTTCCGCCACTGCCTCGCCCTTGGCGAGCTTCAGCTGTCCGGACAGCACGGCCCGCGGGTTATCGAGCGTCGCCTCGATCACCGACACGACATCCAGTGCGTATCCGGGATCCTCGGGGTCCAGCAGTTCGAGCGCCGCCACGGCGAACGGCGACAACGGCTGGTTGAGCGCGAAGTTCGGTTGCAGCTCGGCCGTCAGCTCGAGGCGGACGCCGCGCGTGGTCTCCACCCTGTCCACGATGCCGGCCGCACGGAGACTCCGGTAGATCCGTAGGCCCGCCTTCATCAACTCGAGCTGCCGGCGCCGAGATTCGTGATTGTCCTCCAAAAGATGCCTGGCCGCCGACAGCACATCGCCGCCGCGGGCCAACAGATTGATGACCATGGAATGGTTGATGGTCATGTGCCCGGTCAACGGTTCCGGTACGCCGTCCCGCAGCCGTTCGAAGCTCCCCAGCCCCCAAGAGACAAACCCCTCGGGCGCCTTCTTCCGCGTGATCTTGCGACGCTTTTTCGCGTCGTCCCCGGCCTTTTCCAGCTGTTTACGGTTCTCGATGACATGCTCGGGGGCTTGCACCACGACCGTGCCGGCATCGTCGTACCCGGCACGGCCCGCGCGGCCGGCGATCTGCTGGAACTCGCGCACGCTGAGCTGACGGGTGCGGACGCCGTCGAATTTGGTCAGCCCCGTGAACAGGACCGTGCGTATGGGCACGTTGATACCGACGCCGAGCGTGTCGGTTCCGCAAATGACCTTCAGAAGGCCTTGTTGCGCAAGCTGTTCGACCAGTCGGCGGTATTTCGGCAGCATGCCGGCGTGGTGGACGCCGACGCCCAGCCGCAACAGCCGCGAGAGCGTCTTGCCGAAGCTTGTGGTGAAGCGGAACGCGCCGATCGCTTCCGCGATGTTGTCCCGATCGGCACGATCGGCGACGCCGGCCGCCGACAGGGCCTGGGCACGTTCGAGTGCGGCAGCCTGCGCGAAGTGCACGATGTAGACCGGCGCCCCTCCGGAGCCAAGCAGTTCGTCCACCTGGTCGAGCGGCGGAAGTTCCGAGTAATAGTAGTACAACGGTACCGGCCGTTCGGTCGATGTGACCTCGGCCGTATGCCTGCCTGTTCGGCGCGTGAGATCGGCGGCCAGTTCGGTGACGTCGCCCAGCGTCGCCGACATGAGAACGAACTGCACGTGCGGCAATTCGATCAGCGGCACCTGCCATGCCCACCCGCGCTGCGGATCGCCGTAAAAATGGAACTCGTCCATGACGACTTGCCCCATATCCGCTTCGCTACCGTGCCGCAACGCCAAATTGGCAACGATCTCCGCCGTGGCGCACACTATCGGGGCCCCGGAGTTCACGGCGACGTCACCGGTCATCATGCCCACGTTTTCGGCGCCGAACACGTCCACCAGGGCGAAGAATTTCTCCGAGACCAATGCCTTGAGCGGTGCCGTGTAGTACGTGCGCAGGCCGCGGCGCAGTGCCGCATAATGCGCTCCCAGCGCTATCAGGCTCTTCCCGGACCCGGTCGGAGTCGATACGATCACGTTCGAACCGGACACCGCCTCGAGAACTGCCTCTTCCTGCGCCGGATAGAGTTCCAGGCCGCGCCCGGAGCACCATTCTTCGAATCCGAAGAAGATCTCGTCGTCGCTGGTATCGGTGTGGCCGGGCTCCGGCATCGGTAGGGTCATCGGATTCCATCCTGCCGCGGGCCGGGCGCCGACACAAACGTACCCCTGCCGGAACTCGGTGCGGCGGAGTTCTAGGGTAGAGGCAAAGCGCGGCGCGGCCGTGCTCCGCGACTCGCACAGGAGATGAAGATGTCAGTGTTCCTCGTGTTGTACACGTACGGCGCCGATGATGCGACTCGGATGGAGGTGCGCCCCAAGCACCGTGCCTGGCTGTCGACGCAGCAGGAAACCGGCGCGCTTCTCGCAGCCGGCGCCTACTCGGACGATAAACCGGCCGGCGCGGGGCTCGTGATCGAGGCCGAGTCCGAGGACGCCGTGCGCGAACTGCTCACGCACGACCCGTACCGTGCGGCCGGCGTCATTGACAACACCGAGATCCGGCAATGGGGCTTGGTCCTCGGAACCTGGACGGAGTAACGGTCATGCCCTTGCCCATTAGCGACTATGCGCTGCTCAGCGATTCGCAGACCGGCACGCTCGTCGGAAACGACGGCAGCATCGACTGGCTTTGCCTCCCCCGGTATGACTCCGCGTCCATCTTTTCCGCGCTCCTCGGCTCGGAGGACCACGGCCGGTGGCTGCTCGCTCCCACTCACGCGAAGGCGACAAGCCGGCGTCATTACATGGGCGACAGCATGGTGCTCAGCACGATTTGGACGACGCCGGACGGTGAAATCGAGGTCATCGAGACAATGCCGATCGCCGATAAGCGGGCGGACATCGTCCGACAGGTTCGCGGCTTGTCCGGCAGCGTGGAAGTTCGCCAGGAGATCCGGTTCCGTTTCGACTATGCCCGCGTCGTACCGTGGGTGCGCCGCCAGCACGGTAAGCACGGGGAAGCACTCTCGGCGGTCGCCGGTCCGGATGCCGTAGTCCTGCGCGGACCGCACCTGCCGCGCGCGAAGGATCATATGCACGAGTCGACGTTCACCGTCGAAGCGGGACAAATTCTCGATTTTTCGCTCACCTGGTATGCCTCGCATTTGCCCACGCCGCCGCCGGTCGACATCAGCGACCGCATCGAACACACCCGCATGCATTGGGAGGATTGGGCCGCCAACTGTCAGGTCGACGGCCCATATCGCGGGTACGTCATGCGTTCGCTGTTGACGCTGCGGGCGCTGACGCATTCGGAGACCGGCGGCATCGTCGCTGCCGCCACGACGTCGTTGCCGGAAAGCATGGGCGGCGAGCGGAACTGGGACTATCGTTACTGCTGGCTTCGCGATGCCTCGCTGACGCTGCAGGCACTTCTGACCTACGGCAAATTGGAAGGCGCCGATCATTGGCGTCGGTGGCTGCTGCGGGCTATTGCCGGTGACCCGGAGGACCTGCAAATCATGTACGGCTTGTCCGGTGAACGGCGGTTGACCGAGACCGAGCTCGACAATTTGCCGGGCTATCTGGATTCGGCGCCGGTCCGCGTCGGCAACGGCGCCGTCGGGCAATATCAGGCGGATGTGCTCGGCGAAGTGCTCGTCGCACTCGACATCGCCCGTGAAGCAGGCCTCAAGGACGACCAGTCGACCTGGCCGTTGCAGCGCACTCTACTGACCTTCCTGGAACAACGGTGGACGGAGCCGGACAACGGGATCTGGGAAGTGCGCGGCCCAAAGCAGCACTTCACCCATTCACGGGCGATGGTCTGGGCCGCATTCGACCGTGGCGTGAAAGCCGCCGAGAATCATCAACTCGAAGCGCCGGTCGACAGGTGGCGGAAGATCCGCGACGACGTACGCGCCGAAATCGAAAACAACGGCTTCAACAAGGAAATGAACAGCTTCACGCAGTACTACGGCAGCACCACCGTCGATGCTGCGCTGCTCGTGCTTCCGCAAGTCGGTTTCGTCGATTACGACGACGAACGGATGCTCGGCACCGTCGAACGCATCGAGTCGGAGTTACTGCACCGCGGGTTCTTGCTGCGTTACAACACGACCCACGGGGTGGACGGCCTGTCCGGCGACGAGAACCCGTTCCTTGCGTGTTCGTTCTGGTTGGTGGCGCAGTACGCGCACACCGGCAGGATGGACGATGCCCGCGAACTCATGGACCGGCTTGTCGGTCTCACGAACGATGTGGGCCTGCTCAGCGAAGAGTACGACCCGGATCGGGATCTGTTGATGGGCAACTTTCCACAGGCATTCAGCCACCTAGCCCTGGTTCGCGCCGCGACGGCCATCAATACGCATCTTGATGAGGCTGGCAAGGGTTGACACCGCCATTGCCGCGATAATCACGATCAGCGACATGCCGGTCGTGATCTCGGGCGCCCATTCGATACCGTGACCGCCGTTGATGAACGGAAGTTCGTTGTCGTGCATGGCGTGGAACACCAGTTTGACGCCGATGAACGCCAGGATGACGGCGATGCCGTATTTCAGATAGGCGAGTCGGTCCAAGAGGCCGCCCAGCATGAAGTACAGCTGCCGCAAACCCATCAGCGCAAAGATGTTCGCCGTGAACACGATGAACGGGCTTTGCGTGATGCCGAAGATCGCCGGAATCGAGTCGAGGGCGAAAAGCACGTCGGTCGATCCGATCGCCAGGAACACTATCAGCATGGGGGTGAAGTACTTGCGGCCGTCGATCGTGGTGCGGATTTTCGACCCGTCGAACGACGGTGAGATCCGGATGCGCTTGCGCAGCAGCCGGATCAACAAATTGTCTTCCGAGTCCCCGTCGTCATCACCCTCGAGCGCTTGCTTGACCGCCGTGTAGAGCAGGAAGGCGCCGAACAGGTAAAAGATCCAGCTGAAGCTGGCAATCAGTCCGGCACCGGCCAAAATGAACACGCCGCGCAGGATGAGCGCAATGACGATGCCCACCATGAGCACTTCTTGCTGGTAGGTTCGCGGCACCGCAAACCTACCCATGACGATGACGAATACGAAGAGATTGTCGATGCTCAGCGAATATTCGGTGAGCCAGCCCGCCACGAATTCGCTGCCCTGATTCGGGTCGCCCATGACGAACATGAGCAGCGCGAAGATCAACGCCAGGGCCACATAGAACCCGACCCAAAGGCTGGATTCCCGCATGCTGGGGATATGTGGTCGTTTGACGACCAGCAGCAAGTCGCCGGCGAGAATCAACAGCAGCACGACGAGCGAGCCGATTTCGAACCACAGGGGCAGTGCGGTGTGCATAGGTGCCTTTCGGTGAACGTCCGCGCCGCCCGCACCGGATGGGATCCGCTCGGGCCGCGCCCTTCCCGAAAGTCTCTCCCGCACGAATTACGTGCCGCCGCGTCCGGACCCGCCTCTCGACATGTCGAAGGAGCCGATCGTGATGACGAACGCGACGAAGTTGGGATACTCCCCTTCGCCGAGGCCAGCCTACCGTACCGGCATGCCCCGTGACTAAATGTCAGGCGTGCCCGGCGGCCTTCATCTGCCGCAGCTCCTTTTTCAGATCTCCCAGTTCATCGCGCAAGCGAGCAGCCAGTTCGAACTGCAATTCCTCGGCGGCAGCATGCATCTGGTCGGTCAATTGTTGGATGAGGTCCGCGAGATCGGCGGCCGGAACCGCAGCGAGCTTCTTCGATCCCGCATCGACGCCGGGCACCGGGACTTTGCCGCCCCCTCCGCCGGACAGCAGCTCGGCCGTGTCCTCGTCCTCCCTGTTCAGCACGTCGGTGATGTCGGCGATGCGTTTGCGAAGAGGCTGCGGGTCGACGCCGCGTTCGGTGTTGTACGCGATCTGCTTGGCACGCCGTCGGTCGGTCTCGTCAAGGGCGTGCTGCATGGACGGGGTGACGGTGTCGGCATACATGTGCACTTCGCCGGAGACGTTGCGGGCGGCGCGGCCGATGGTTTGAATGAGCGAGGTGCCCGAACGCAGGAAGCCTTCCTTGTCGGCGTCCAAGATCGACACCAGTGACACCTCCGGCAGGTCGAGCCCCTCGCGGAGGAGGTTGATGCCCACCAGCACGTCGTATTCGCCCATCCGCAACTCGCGAAGCAGCTCGACGCGGCGGAGCGTGTCGACGTCCGAATGCAGGTACCGCACGCGTACGCCCCGTTCGAGCAAATAGTCGGTGAGGTCTTCGGCCATCTTCTTGGTCAGCGTGGTCACCAGGACCCGTTCGTCCTTCTCGACGCGTTCGTTGATCTCCGCCATCAGATCGTCGATTTGCCCCTTGGTCTGCTTGATCACGACCTTCGGGTCGACAAGGCCGGTAGGGCGAATGATCTGTTCGACCACGCCGTTGGCCCGGCCGAGTTCGTACTTGCCCGGCGTCGCGGACAAATACACGCGTTGACCGATCCGGTCGGTGAACTCGTCCCACCGCAACGGCCGGTTGTCCATGGCGCTGGGCAGTCGGAACCCGTGGTCGACGAGCGTGCGCTTGCGGGACATGTCGCCTTCGTACATGGCGCCGATTTGCGGCACAGTATTGTGCGACTCGTCGATGACCAGCAGGAAGTCCTCGGGGAAATAGTCCAAGAGACAGTTCGGCGCCGAACCGGCCGACCGGCCGTCGATATGCCGGGAGTAGTTCTCGATACCTGAGGTGAAGCCGACGGACTGCATCATCTCGATGTCGTAGGTCGTGCGCATCCGTAGCCGCTGCGCCTCGAGCAGCTTGTTCTGACTCTCCAGCTCGGCCAAGCGTTCGGCCAGCTCCTCCTCGATGCCGGCAATTGCCTTGTCCATCCGTTCCGGTCCGGCCACGTAATGCGAAGCCGGGAACACGTGCATGGTGTGCTCTTCCCGCACCACTTCGCCGGTCAGCGGATGCAGCGTGTACAGCTTGTCGATCTCATCGCCGAAGAACTCGATGCGCACCGCGAGCTCCTCGTATTGCGGGATGATCTCGACGGTGTCGCCGCGCACCCGGAACGTGCCGCGCGTGAAGGCCATGTCGTTGCGGGAGTATTGCATGCCGACGAAGCGGCGCAGCAGCTCCTCCCGGGAGATCTCCTGCCCCACCTCCAATGTGACCATCCGGTCGACGTACTCTTCGGGCGTGCCCAAACCGTAAATGCAGGACACGGTGGACACCACCACGACGTCGCGCCTGGTCAGCAGCGAATTGGTGGTCGAGTGCCGGAGACGTTCGACCTCGTCGTTGATGGACGAGTCCTTCTCGATGAACGTGTCGGTCTGCGGCACGTAGGCTTCGGGTTGGTAGTAGTCGTAGTACGACACGAAATACTCGACCGCGTTATTGGGCAACAGTTCGCGGAACTCGTTGGCCAACTGCGCGGCGAGTGTCTTGTTCGGCGCCATCACCAGCGTCGGTCGCTGGACTTGCTCGATCAGCCATGCCGTGGTCGCCGATTTTCCGGTCCCGGTCGCGCCGAGCAGCACGATGTCCTGCTCGCCGTCGGCCAGCCGGCTCGAGAGTTCCGCGATCGCCGTCGGCTGATCGCCGGACGGCGTGTACTCGCTGACCACTTCGAACGGCGCCACGGTGCGGGTGACGGGCGGCCGATGGCCGATCTTCGGCAGCACCGCCGGGAGCTCGGACGCCGTCTGCCGGGCACGTTCGGTGCGGACCTCCTCCGACCGGTCGAGCTCGGGAGACTCCGTGTAACTTGTCGACATGGCATCTACGCTACGCGCGGCCACCGACAATCCTCTACTTCCTTGCCCCCGGAGGGCCGAACGACCGTTTACCGTAAGACAATGGAGAGAGTGCGCGGATAGTCCGCGCTCGGTACTACGGAAAGGACGTCGTCATGCCAACACCCGTTGTGAGCAAAGCACATTCCGTCTGGAGCGGCAGCCTGACCGGGGGGTCGGGAACCGTCAGCCTGGACAGCTCGAACGCTGCCACGTTCAATGTGAACTGGAAGGCCCGGTCGGAAGGCGAAGGGGGCACCACGACCCCGGAAGAGCTGATCGCGGCGGCGCACGCCTCCTGCTTCAGCATGGCGCTTTCCAATGAGCTGGCCGAGAACGGTACGCCGGCGCAGGAGCTGAACGCGTCGGCATCCGTGTCGTTCTCCTTGGACGGCGGTCCGCATATCTCCGGGATCGCACTCGACCTGACGGCCTCGGTCGACGGCTTGGACGACGCCAAGTTCCAGGAGCTCGCCAAGGGCGCCAAGGAGAACTGCCCCGTGTCGCAAGCTCTGAAGTCCGTCGACATCACCTTGAACGCGACACTGAGTTAACCGCCTCGACGCCGGCCCGGCCGGCGCGTCGGTTCAGGACGGCGGCCGCCACCCGGTGGCCGCCGTCCATGCGTTCACGG
The DNA here is from genome assembly GCF_013409065.1 of Spelaeicoccus albus. Taxonomy (NCBI): domain Bacteria; kingdom Bacillati; phylum Actinomycetota; class Actinomycetes; order Micrococcales; family Brevibacteriaceae; genus Spelaeicoccus; species Spelaeicoccus albus. The sequence goes on from NZ_JACBZP010000001.1 coordinate 3,080,814, forward strand.
CCGGATCGGCGACAACCGAGAACCACGGTTCCTTGGCTTCGGCGTACCCGGCGGTGCTCGGGTCGGCCGCGTGCTCTGCCGCGGCCGCACGCTTGACGGCCAGATATTTACTGCGCCAATCGTCTTCGGCCCGAAGCCAGTCGCGGAACGCCAACGCGTATCGCCAGCCGGGCGTCCCCACTACTCGCACGTGCACGTTGACCATTCGAAGCGGGTCGGCATTCGCGTGGAACCGCTTGACCCAATGGTCGGGATCCGGATCGGCGGGTTTCGGCGTGTCCTGCCAAATGCCCGGTTTGCGGGGGAACCCGGCCCGGGCCAGCGGTTCCCGGACGGTGTCCAGCGTCTCCCGGTCCGCGACCGAGACCTGCAGATCGATCACGTCCTTGGCCGGCAGCCCGGGAACGGCCGTCGAGCCGATATGGTCGACCACGAGCACCGCCGGACCGCACTCCCGCCGGATGCGGGCGCCGAGGCGTTCGGCCTGGTCGGGCCAGGTCGGATCATACGGGTGCAGAATCGGTCCGCCCCGGCGTTCGGCACACCGGCCGGCGAGCAGGTTCGCGTTGAACGGCAGGAGCCGATCGTGCCAGAGCTGGCCGACTTGTTCGAGCACCTCCGCTTCATCGCCTTCGTTCCGCAGTCGGACGTCGGCCGCTTTTCCGCGTTCTCGGTCGTCGGCTTGGGCGGCGATACGGGCGGCCGCTTCGTCGGCGCTCATGCCGCGGTCGGCGCGCATCCGGCGGATCCGTTCGTGCTCGGGAGCATCGACGTTGATGACGAGGTGATAGTCGGCGCTCATGGCGTTTTCCACGAGCAGCGGGACGTCGTGGACGACAATCCGTTCCGGCGGCAATTGCTCCAGCCGCGCCGCGTACAGGTCGCGCACGGCCGGGTGCACAATGTCATTCAAGTCGTTGCGGGCCTCGTCATCGTCAAAGACGATGCGTCCGAGCGCCGGCCGGTCCAAAGTGCCGTCCGCTGCGATCACGGCGGCGCCAAATCGCGTGCGGATCGCCGCCAGCCCGTCGGTGCCCGGAGCGACGGCCTCGCGAGCCAGCACGTCGGCGTCCACGACGTCCGCGCCCAGCACGCGCAGCCGTGCGGCGACAGTTGATTTGCCGGCGGCGATCCCGCCTGTCAACCCGATACGCAGCATGGTTCCACGATAACGTGACGACGGCTACCGCCCGGCGATCGTCACCACCCAGACTCCCCCGCGGCGCACCGGGTCCGGCGAATGGGTGATGCGCGCCGTCCACCGGGCGACGTCGGCCGGCGGCAGGCGCAACCACGGGTTCCGCGCCACCACGACGTAGTCGACCTGCCCGGCGACAAGCGCCCGACCGGCGGCCCGGGCGGTGGGCGCGTTTGCCGGCGGCAGACCGCCGGCGGAATCCGCGTCGTCCAGCGCCTCGTCGTAGCCGTCGGCCGGAGCTTGATAGATGACCGGCTGATCCGCCGTCGAGCCGATGAAGTATCCGCCCGTGGACCGATACCTCATTCCGGCGACCGCTTGCCACGCCATTGCTTCGTCGGCATGCGGTTCGGCGATGGCCTTGGCGCGCGGCACGGTTTTGACGATCGCGCCGGCCTCGATTCCGGGCGCACCGTCGGCAAAGAACTTCGGAACGTTGAGAGGCCGGGACGCCGCGGGGCCGGGCACGATCGTCAGGGCGAGCAGGCCGGCTGCCGCGAACGCAGCGGCCGGGCGGACGAACCGCCGCGATTGCCGGGACGGCCGGGACTGCTGCCGGGCCATGTCGAGTCCGGTGCCCGCCAGGATCGCCACTGCCAACGCCGTGAATACGGCAAGCCGCATGGGCAGGATGTTCCGCAGGACGGGAATGTACTCAATCAGACGCCACGGCAGGACGACGTGAGTAGCGGCGCCGGCCACGTACAAAATCGATCCGAGCGAAAGCAGCCATGAGAAGAACCCGATGATTGACGTCGTCCGGATCACTATCCGGCGTTCGCCGCGCCACCCCGCGATGACGACGATCAGCACGGCGATCAGCAGGGGTACGCCGAGGTAGGCGCCCCGTTCGGCGATGTCGATGTAGTCCGGCGACTGGTACGCGGGCCCGGGGAGTTGCGCCAGCGTGCCGGACGCCGGCTGCAGGACGCCGAGCAGATCCGTGTCCCAGAGGCCGCCCGGCCGAATGGCTTGTCGGGGCGCGCCGGGTCCGGCCATGGCAACGAACAACGGGATGCCGAGGATACCGGCGATGACGCCGCCCAGCCCCGCGGTCGGTACCAGGCGGCGTCCGAGCTTGCCGCGCACGGCCGGATCCACGACGGCGACGACGATCACGGCCACCATCGTGAGCAGGGCCGTCGAGGCGAGCAATTCGGTCGAGAGATACAGCTGGAACGCCGCGGCCAGCCCGGTCCGCACGCCGATGCGTCGCCTGGACTTCGTCGTGTACAGCACGTCGTAGAGCACGCCGACGGCGATCGGCGGCACAGTTGCAAAGGCCAGGTTCAGGTGCCCGCCGGATTGGGCGAAGACATAGGTGGAAAAGCCGTACAGGATGCCGCCGAATCCGGCCGACGGCGCGCTCATGAACCGCCGAAGGGCCAGGGCGCCGGCCAACGCCGACACGGCCGGGCACAATGCGATGAGCACGTTGTATGCCACGACGGGGCCGGCGAGCATCGTGACCGGCGCCATCGGCAGCGCCAGCCCCAGTATCGACGTGTTCCACGCGCCGTTCACGCCGTCCGGGAAATTCATCAGCGAGGTGTGGAGCAGATTCGATTCGCCGCCCGGCTCGATCACCCGGGCCGCGTGCGCCAGCCACCAGATGAACAGCGACGAATCGTCGCTGCTGGCGAACACCCGCCGGCGGATAGTGCCGAGAACCGGCCAATAGACCAATGCGCTGAGGCCGAGGCACCCGGCAAAGTACGCGGCCCACCCCCATCGGCGTCGCGCGCCGGACACCGGCGGGCCCGGACGCCGTCCGGAGACGCGCCAGGGCCCCTCACCGGACGGTGAGGGGCCCTGGAATCGCGACATAGCGGCGCCGGGAACGGCGTTAGTTGCCGGCGAGCTTTTCGCGCAAGGCGGCAAGCGCTTCATCGGTGGCGAGTGTGCCGGAATCCTGCGGCTGCTCGGTCGACGAATAATTGCCGGACGCCGGGGCTGGCGTCGCCGAGGACGAGCTGGACTCGCCCGTGGCGGCGTCGGCGTCGGCCTTGATGGCCGCGGCGACCTGCTTCTTGTGCTCTTCCCAGCGAGCCTGGGCAGCGGCGTACTGCGCTTCCCATTCGTCGCGCTGAGCCTCGTAGCCCTCGAGCCATTCCTGGGTCTCGGGATCGAAGCCCTCGGGGTACTTGTAGTTGCCGTCCTCGTCGTATTCCTGAACCATGCCGTACAGGGCCGGGTCGAGGAATTCGTCCGAATCCGGGTCGACGCCCTCGTTGGCCTGCTTCAGCGACAGCGAGATGCGGCGACGTTCCAGATCGATGTCGATGACCTTGACGAAGATCTCGTCATCGACGCTGACGACCTGCTCGGGCAGTTCGACGTGGCGCACCGCCAGTTCGGAGATGTGCACGAGGCCCTCGATGCCGTCTTCGACGCGCACGAACACGCCGAACGGCACCAGCTTGGTGACCTTGCCCGGAACGATCTGGCCGATCGCGTGGGTGCGGGCGAACTGCTGCCACGGATCTTCCTGGGTGGCCTTGAGCGACAAGGACACGCGTTCGCGGTCCATGTCGACGTCGAGAACCTCGACAGTGACTTCGTCGCCGACGCTGACAACCTCGTTGGGGTGGTCGATGTGCTTCCAGCTGAGCTCGGAGACGTGCACCAGGCCGTCGACTCCGCCCAGGTCGACGAAAGCGCCGAAGTTGACGATGGACGACACGACACCGGGGCGGACCTGTCCCTTTTGCAGCGTGGTGAGGAACGTGTGGCGCACCTCGGACTGCGTCTGTTCGAGCCAGGCGCGGCGCGACAGGACCACGTTGTTGCGGTTCTTGTCGAGTTCGATGATCTTGGCATCGACCTGCTGGCCGATGTACGGAGCAAGATCCCGCACGCGGCGCATCTCGACCAGCGAAGCCGGAAGGAAGCCGCGCAGACCGATATCGAGGATCAGGCCGCCCTTGACGACCTCGATGACGGTGCCGGTGACGATGCCGTCTTCTTCCTTGATCTTTTCGATGTCGCCCCACGCGCGCTCGTACTGTGCGCGCTTCTTCGAGAGCATGAGCCGGCCCTCTTTGTCCTCTTTTTGCAGGACGAGAGCTTCGACTTCGTCGCCGACCGCGACGACTTCGGACGGATCGACATCGTGCTTGATCGACAGTTCGCGGGACAAGATGACGCCTTCGGTCTTGTACCCGATGTCAACCAGCACTTCGTCGCGGTCCACCTTCACGATGGTGCCGGTGACGAGGTCGCCGTCGTTGAAGTATTTGATCGTCTCATCGACGGCGGCCAGGAAGTCTTCAGCAGATCCGATGTCGTTGACAGCGACCTGCGGTGTCGCCTTTTCAGGCGTGGTAGTGGTCATAAAGGTTGATTACTCCGTAGTGGACATTTGCAGTCATCGGCACGATTCGGCGGCGCTGCGGCCGTCGCCTCGTACGACTGCGTAGTAGCTGGATAGGAACTATTCATTTATGGTGATGCACGGCCCGGCGAAATTCCGAGCACATACAGCCCTTAATGCTACCATCTTCGCCCAGCCGATTTCGAAAGCGAGTAGCGTTCATTTCATGAGCTCCACCGACCACCCCGATCCCGTCAGCGGCGGGTATCTGCCGATCGGCGCGGAGGAATCCGTCCGAGCCAACCGTTCCTACTGGGACGGCTCGGCCGCCGAGTATCTGGCCGACCACGGCAGCTTTCTGGGCGACACGCGTTTCATCTGGTGCCCGGAAGGGGTGGACGAGGCCGATGCCCGGCTGCTCGGCGACGTGTCCGGCCGCGACGTGCTCGAGATCGGGTGCGGGGCCGGCCAGTGCAGCAGATGGCTGGCCGTGTCCGGCGCACGGGCCACCGGCATCGATTTCTCCACCGGAATGCTGGACGAGGCCAAACGGTTGCAAGCGCGCCAACCGGCCGGCACGCCGTCCCCGACGTTGCTGCTCGGCGATGCGCGTCAGCTGCCGGGGCCGGACGACGCGTTCGATATCGCCTGCTCGGCGTACGGCGCGCTTCCGTTCGTCTCGGACGCCGAATCGGTGCTCTCCGAGGTGGCGCGGGTGCTGCGACCGGGCGGCCTTTGGGTCTTCTCGGTGACGCATCCGGTGCGGTGGATGTTTCCGGACGTGCCGGGCGAATCCGGCTTGGCAGTCGAATATTCCTATTTCGACAGAACCCCGTACGTCGAGCTGGACGCCGGCAACAGGCCGGTGTACGCCGAGCATCACCGAACCATGGGCGATTGGGTATCGCTCATCGTCGGCGCCGGATTCGTCATCGACGGCCTCGTCGAACCGGAATGGCCGGCCGAGAACGACGCGGCGTGGGGCGGGTGGTCGCCGCTGCGCGGGGCGTTGATGCCGGGTACCGCGATATTCCGCTGCCGCCTCCCGTAAGTCTCGCCGCCCGCGGGGTAGTCCGTTCTCCGCGGGGCCAAATATTCAACCTCGTCGCGCACAAACGACCCCGCGCGCCGGTTCGCAGTGCAATACCGAGGACGCCGCGATTTCAGTGTGCGGCTTCGTGCCAGGATTTGCCGTGGCCGACGTTGACGTCGAGCGGCACGTCGAGGGAATACGCGTTCGCCATTTTGTCGCGCACCAACTCTTCGACGGCGTCCGCTTCACCGGACGCGACCTCGATGATGACCTCGTCGTGCACCTGCAGCAGCATCCGACTGCCCAGTTCGCCGTGCCGAAGCCCCTCGTCGACGCCGAGCATCGCCAGCTTCATGATGTCGGCCGCCGACCCCTGGATGGGGGCGTTCAGGGCAGCCCGTTCGGCCATGTCGCGACGCTGCCGGTTGGACGAGGTCAAGTCCGGCAGGTAGCGGCGCCGGCCCTTGATGGTCTCGGTGTACCCGGTGCGCCGGGCCTGCTCCACGACGTCCTGCAGATAATCGCGCACTCCCCCGAATCTGGCGAAGTACTCGTCCCGAAGACCGCCGGCTTCGTCGACGCTGATCTTGAGCTGCCGGGAGAGCCCGAACGCGCTGAGCCCGTATGCCAAGCCGTAGGACATGGCTTTGACCTTCGAGCGCATTTCCGCGCTCACGTCGGCTTCGTCGACGTGGAAGACGCGGGCGCCGACGAAGTTGTGCAGATCTTCTCCGGCTCGGAACGCCGCCTGCAGGCCGTCATCGCCGGACAAGTGCGCCATGATGCGCATTTCGATCTGGCTGTAGTCGGCGGTCAGCAGCGATTCATACGCCCGGCCGCCGGAATCCTTGCCCACCACGAACACTTCGCGGATCTGCCGCCCGGCAGTCGTGCGCACCGGGATGTTCTGCAAGTTCGGGTCGGTCGACGACAACCGGCCGGTGGCGGCAACGGTCTGCTGATAGCTGGTGTGTACGCGCCCGTCGTCGCTGACCGCCTTCCGCAGACCTTCCACCGTTTGTTTCAGGCGGATGTTGTCGCGGTAGTCCAGCAGGTGCGCCAGGAACGGGTGCTCGGTTTTGGCGAACAAATCGGTCAACGCGTCGGCGTCGGTCGTATAACCGGTCTTCGTGCGTTTCGTCTTCGGCATGTCGAGTTCGTCGAAAAGCACGACTTGCAGCTGCTTGGGCGATCCGAGGTTCACCTGGCGGCCGATCGTCTCGTAGGCGGCGTCGGCAGCCCTTTCGGCGGCGTCCGAGAACATGTCCTCGAGCCGTGCGATCCGGTCGGAGTCAACGGCAATTCCCGCGGTCTCCATCCCGGCCAGCACGCGCTGGATCGGCAGTTCGAGGTCGGTCAGCAGCCCTGCCGCGCCGATTTTTTCCAGTTCGCCGTCCAGCGCCTTCGCCAGATCCCGGACGCCGGCCGCGTTCGACCCGAGCGCGGTGTCGGCAGCGGCGTCGCCGTCGAGATCGAGACTGAGCTGGCCGTCGTCGGACTCGTCGATTTCAATTGTGCGGCCCAGATATCGCATGACGAGGTCGTCGAGCTTGTAGGTCCGTTGGTCGGGATGCAGCAGATACGCGGCGAGTTCGGTATCGCAGGTCAGTCCGCGCAGCGGCAGTCCCCGGGCCGCCAACGCTTGGCTGGGCCCTTTGGCGTCATGCATGACCTTCGGGACGTCCGCGTCGGCCAGCCAGTTCGCCAGCGCGTTCTCGGCCTCGGTGTCCAGCGCGGACGGGTCGATGACGCCCACGCGTGGTTGCTCATTTCCCGCATCCGCGTCGACCGTGCCCGCAGCCGGTGCGATCGCCAACAGGTCGATATCGCCCGAGCCGTGCCGCCACGTGCCCGACACGGCCAGGCCGGCGGGCGTGCCGATGCCCTGCAGCCATGCGGCGAGTCCGTCGGGGCCGTGCCTCTCGGTCTCGACGGTGAAAGCCTCGGCCGTGCTCTCGTCCGGGCCCGAATCGGCGAACAGCCGGTCACGCAACACCCGGAATTCAAGCGCATCGAACAACTGGTGCACGGCTTCCCGCGACGGCGCGCGGCGCTCGGTGTCGGCGATCTCGACCGGCAGCACGACGTCGGTCAGCAGCTTGTTCAACCTCTGGTTGCGCAGCACGTTGTTGATGTTCTCGCGCAGGCTCTCGCCGACCTTGCCGCCGATCTCGTCGATGTGCGCAATGACCCCGTCGAGCCCTTCGTACTTCGCGATCCACTTGGCGGCGGTCTTCGGTCCGACGCCGGGGACGCCGGGCAGGTTGTCGGCGCTCTCCCCCACCAGCGCGGCGAGGCCGCGATAGTTTTCGGGGCTGACGCCGTATTTGTCTTCAATGGCGTCCGGCGTCATCCGTGCCATTTCAGACACACCCTTTTTCGGGTACAGCACGGTGATCTTGTCGTTCGACAGCTGGAGACAGTCGCGGTCGCCGGACATGACGAGCACGCTCAGGCCCGCCTCGGCGGCCTGCGTGGCCATGGTGGCCAGCACGTCGTCCGCCTCGTACCCGTCCTTGGTCACGACGGAGATGTTCATGGCCTCGAGCACTTCCTGGACGAGGTCGACCTGTCCGGCGAATTCCGGCGGCGTTTTGGCCCGGCCGGCCTTGTACTCGGCATATTCGGTCTGGCGGAACGATTCGCGCGAGACGTCGAACGCCACGGCAACGTGGGTCGGAGCCTCGGCGCCCAGCACATTGATGAGCATGGACGTGAACCCGTAGACGGCGTTGGTGTACTGGCCCGTCGCGGTGCGGAAGTTGTCGGTCGGCAGGGCGTAGAACGCGCGATACGCAAGCGAATGCCCATCGATCAACAAGAGCGTAGACGTCTGTTCGGGCTGAGGGCCGTGTGCTGAGGTACTCACCCTGACAGCCTAAGCTCAAGGACATGAGTTCCGTGTACGAAGCCCCCGGCGAGTTCGATGCCGACGCAGTTCTCGCTCATCTGAACGAACGGTCCGTCGGCACGTTGAGCGATCGAATGGGGATCGAATTCATCGAGGCCGCTCCCGATCGGTTGGTGGCAACGATGCCCGTCGAGGGCAATACGCAGCCGTACGGGCTGCTGCACGGCGGCGCGCACGTGGTGCTGGCCGAAACGCTCGGGTCGATGGCGGCAAGCGTGGCAGCCGGGCCGGGCAAGCACGTGGTGGGCATCGAGTTGAACGCCAGTCACTCGCGCGGCGTGCGAAGCGGCCGCGTGACCGGGACTGTGACACCCGTACACGTCGGCGGCACGCTGATGACGCATCGGGTCGAGGTGCGCGACGAGGACGGAAAGCTCGCATCGACGATCCGCATCACCAATCTGGTGCGCGACGCCGCGGGGCCGGGTCACTAGACCGCATGCCCAGGACGGCGCTGGTCAGGACGGCGCTGGTCAGGACGGCGCTGGGAGGCTCAGCCGGACTTCTTGCCGACCTGGTCGATCACCGTTTCGGCGACCTCGCGCATTGTCAGGCGCCGATCCATCGACGTCTTTTGGATCCAGCGGAAAGCATCCGGCTCGGTCAACCCCATGTTCGTGATCAGCATGCTCTTGGCCCGATCGACGAGCTTGCGGGTCTCGAAGCGATCCTGCAGGTCTGCCACTTCGTCCTCGAGCGCGTTGATCTCGCTGTGACGCGATAACGCGATTTCGAGGGCAGGCACCAGATCGTTGGCCGTGAACGGCTTGACGACGTAGGCCATGGCTCCGGCGTCCCGCGCACGTTCGACGAGCTCGCGCTGCGAAAACGCCGTCAGCAGGACGACCGGGGCGATGCGGGCCTTGGTGATGCGCTCGGCCGCACTGATGCCGTCGAGGACGGGCATCTTGATGTCCATCACCACCAGGTCGGGCCGGAGCTCTTCGGCCAGCCGGATCGCGGACTCGCCGTCGTCGGCCTCGCCGACCACGTCGTATCCGACTTCGCGGAGCATTTCGACGATGTCGAGACGGATGACCGCCTCGTCTTCGGCAACGACAACGCGGCGCACCGGGTGAGCAGCGCTTTCCTCGGCCGTCACGAATGCCGGACCGGCTTCGGTGGAAGCCGAATCGGCCTCGAGGGCATCGGTGGTCTCGGGGGATGTCGCGGCGTCTTTGGCTGCGGAGTCTTCAGTCACGATCCTTATCCTAAACTGAGAGGCCCACCCCCGTCGACGCAGGTCGCCTCCTGGCAGCAGTGCGATTAGCCACATTTGCGCGGCACCGAGACGAGTACGGGCTCCCCGGTTCTCATCGGCTGCCACGATTCGGTATGCTTGTGTCGGCCCGATTGCCTGGGGCCGACACATCAGCACGAGATCAGCCGGATTGGCGGAATTGGCAGACGCGGCGCACTCAAAATGCGTTGTCGAAAGACGTGTGGGTTCAAGTCCCACATCCGGCACCACCGTTTACTCTTTCTCCCGACGCGTTCCATCCCATTTGCCGCGCCGGTTCCGCGTGGGGTCATATCTTCCGCGTAGACCTATTGCACGTCATACACCGACGCGGAATAACCCGTTGTGCGTGAGGTAAGTCACATCTATGCTCACGGATACGGCCGGAGCGGCCGCCGGCGCGCACTCCCCCGCGGGCCGAATTCACGAAGAAGAGGATTTATCCCATGTCGAACCCCGGACAGCCCACCATCAGGATCGGCGACAGCGGGTCCGTCGTGCTCAGGGCGCAACGGGCGCTACGTCGCACACCGAACCTCGGCGTCGAACTCGACGGCAAATTCGGCCCGCACACGGAATCCGCCGTCAAGGACTTCCAAGCCGATTCCCGCCTGGAAGTGGACGGCGTGGTCGGCCCGCACACGTGGCACGCGCTGCCGGACGGCGGGCCGATGCCGCTGTTGAAGGAGGGCGCGGACGGCGACGTCGTCCACGATCTTCAAAGAGTGCTCAGCGAGGGCAAGGACGATTGGGGCACGCTTCCCGGGCCCATTGACGGAAAGTTCGGGCCCAAGACCCGGGCCTCCGTCGAGGCGTTTCAGCGTTGGGGCCATGTCGAGGTCGACGGCGTCGTCGGCGACCACACGTGGGCCGTTCCGCTGCACGCCATGAATGCGACCCTCGAAACGGCGGTCGGCCTGAAGTACGTCTAAGCGCTGAACAGCGGGTCGAACCGGTCGCCGGAAAAGCTGCGAGGCGGGACCCTCGAAAGGAGGCCCGCCTCGCAGTAGTCATTTCGGCGACGGGTACGCCTCAGGAGGGGCGGCGCCCTTCGTCGGCGCGGTACCCCTCGGTGGCCCGGTGGGCGTCCGAATCGTCGGCGTAGGCCGGAGCCACGCCTTTGATGGCGTCGCCCATCTTGTGCACCCGCAGCGCGTTCGTCGATCCGGTGATGCCGGGAGGCGAACCGGCCACGATGATCACGAGTTCGCCTTCCTGCGCCTCGCCGTTGCCCAGCAGGATCTCATCGACCTGCCTGGCCATCTGGTCGGTGTGCTTGACCTGCTCGGCCAGGAACGTTTGCACGCCCCAACTGAGCGCCAGCTGGTTGCGCACGACGGGAACAGGCGTGAATGCCAGCAACGGCAAGTCCGGACGCAGCCGGCTCATCCGGCGCACCGAATCGCCGGACTGGCTGAACGTGCACAGCAGGCCCACGTCGAGGTTGTCGCCGATCTCGACGGCCGCCTTGGTGATGGCGCCGCCGCGGGTGTGCGGCTCGGTGCCCAGCGGCGGGATCCGCCCGAGCCCGTGCTCTTCGGTCGATTCGATGATGCGGGCCATCGTGCGCACGGCATCGACGGCGTATTCGCCGACGGACGTCTCACCCGAGAGCATGAGCGCGTCGGTGCCGTCCAGGACGGCGTTGGCGCAGTCGGATACCTCGGCGCGGGTCGGCCTGGCGTTTTGAATCATCGAATCGAGCATCTGGGTGGCCACGATGACGGGCTTGGCCTGCTGGCGGGCCAGCATGACGGCGTCCTTTTGCACGATCGGCACCTGCTCGAGGGGCAGCTCGACGCCCAGATCGCCGCGAGCGACCATGATGCCGTCGAACGCGTCGAGGATCTCGGGAAGGTTGTCGACGGCTTGCGGCTTTTCGATCTTGGCGATCACCGGCAGCAGGACGCCTTCTTCTTCCATGATCTCGTGAATGCGGGTGACGTCGGCGGCGTCGCGGACGAACGACATGGCGACCCAGTCGAAGCCGGTGCGCAGGCCCCACCGTAGGTCGTCCTCGTCCTTTTCGCTCATGGCCGGCACGCTGACGGCCACGCCCGGAAGGTTCAACCCCTTGTTGTTGGACACCTCGCCGCCGATCTCGACGACTGTCGTCACGCGGGTATCGGTCACGGCGGTGGCGCGGAGGCGGACCCGGCCGTCATCGATGAGCAGCGGGTCGCCCACGTTGACGTCCTGCGGCAGATTCTTGTGCGTGGTGCCGACCAGGTCCTTGTCGCCCGGCACTTCTTCGGTCGTGATGGTGAACGTGTCGCCCTCGGCCAGGTCGACGGGTCCGGAGGCGAATCGTCCGAGCCGGATCTTCGGGCCCTGCAGGTCGAGCAGGACGGCGACGGCGCGGCCGGATTCCTCGACGGCGCGGCGCACATTGGCGTACACCGCCGCATGCTCGTCGTGGTCTCCGTGGCTCAAATTGAACCGGGCGACGTCCAGGCCCTCATCGACGAGTGCTCGCAATTGCTCGGCGCTCGATGTTGCCGGCCCCAGGGTCGCTACGATTTTTGCGCGTCTCATTCTCACTTACTTTCGGTAGTCGTCATTTCAGCGAAATCGCCCGGTCGGTAGGCCGTACGGGGGCCGGCAACTGCGTCTCGCCCGTCAACCATTTGTCGACTCCGGCCGCGCACGCTCGCCCTTCCGCGATTGCCCACACTATCAACGACTGTCCCCGGCCCGCGTCACCCGCCACGAACAAGCCGTCCACTTCGGACATGAATTCGTCGTCCCTGTCGATGGGGCGCGGATCGGACGGCGCGTGCGGACCGCTGAAGTCGGCGTCCAGATCGGCGCGGTCGGGCCCGGAGAATCCGAGGGCGATGAGCACCAGGTCGGCCGGGAGTTCCGTTTCGGTGCCCGGCGCTGCGCGACGGACGCCGTCCACTATCTCGGTCTCGGCCACGCGCAGCGCGCGAACGTGTCCCGAGTCGTCTGCGACGAATTCCACAGTCGATGCCAAGAACTCGCGGGTGCCGCCTTCTTCGTGGGCCGTGCTGACTTCGAAGATGCGCGGAGTCATCGGCCACGGCTCATGGTCCGGGCGATCGTCCGGCGGGCGCGTGCCGATGGCCAGGGTGGTGACGGAGGCGGCCTTTTCGCGCAGCGCCGTGCCGAGGCAGTCCGAGCCGGTGTCGCCGCCGCCGATGATGATGACGTGTTTGCCTTCGGCGGTCACCCGGCCCGGAAGCTCGTCGCCGGCGCGCACCTTGTTGGACGGCGTCAGGTAGTCCATGGCGTACATGATGCCGTCGGAATCGCGTCCCGGCAGCGGCAGGTCTCGCGGGACACCGGCACCGGTCGCGATGATGACCGCGTCGTACCGAGCACGCAGCTCGGGCCAGGAGATGTCGGTGCCGATCCTCACGCCGGGTTTGAACCGGGTGCCCTCGGCCTCCATCTGCTCGAGCCGCCTGTCGACCAGACGTTTTTCCAGTTTGAAGTCCGGGATGCCGTAGCGCAGCAGCCCGCCGATGCGGTCTTCCCGTTCGAACACGGCGACGGTGTGTCCCGCGCGGGTCAACTGTTGGGCGGCGGCGAGGCCGGCCGGCCCGGAGCCGACGACCGCCACGGTCTTGCCGGTCAGCCGGTCGGGCACGTGGGGCGTGACGTAGCCGTGGTCCCAGGCCCTGTCGATGATCGACTGCTCGATTTGTTTGATTGTCACGGGCGGCTGGCTGATGCCCAGGACGCATGCGGGTTCGCACGGAGCGGGGCACACGCGGCCGGTGAATTCGGGGAAGTTGTTGGTGGCGTGCAGCCGTTCGATCGCCTCGAATTCGTCGCCGCGCCAGGTTGCGTCGTTCCACTCCGGGATGAGATTGCCCAGCGGGCAGCCGGTATGGCAGAACGGCACTCCGCAGTCCATGCACCGGCCGGCTTGACGTGTCAGCTGGGAGTGGCTTTGCGCTTCGTAGACCTCGCGGAAATCCATCAGGCGCACCGGCACCGGACGACGGGCCGGCAGTTCGCGCTCGCGGGTGGTCAAGAATCCGTGCGGATCAGCCATGGGTTGCCTCCAATATCCGTTTCCACACCACTTGCCCGTCGGGGTCAAGCCCTTCCGTTTCTGCCTGGCTCCGCGTTTCCAGGACCGCTGCGTAGTCGCGCGGCATCACCTTGGTCATGCGCGCGGCGAGTTCGGCGCCGCCGGCAGCCGACAGCAATGACCGGGCGACCGGCGAGCCGGTGTACTCGACGTGCCGACGCAGCAAGCCGGTGACGAGTTCGAGATCGTGCCCGTCGAGGCCGCTGACGTGCAGCGCACCGGTGGCGACGGCCGTCTTGTTCAGCTTGCGGGTGTCGAAGTCGAGCAGGTAGGCGACTCCCCCGGACATCCCGGCCGCGAAGTTCCGGCCGACAGTGCCCAGGATGAGCGCACGGCCGCCCGTCATGTATTCGAGTCCGTGGTCGCCGATTCCCTCGACGACTGCCGTCACGCCGGAGCCGCGCACCAGGAATCGTTCGCCGGCCTGCCCGGCGATGAACAGGGTCCCGGACGTCGCACCGTATCCGACGACGTTTCCGGCGATCACATTGTCGGACGAGTACGAGGCAGCGTGCTGCATGACGACGATCCGCCCGCCGGACAGCCCCTTGCCCACGTAATCGTTGGCATCGCCGGTGAGTCGCAGCGTGATGCCCGGCGGCATGAACGCGCCGAACGACTGTCCGGCCGACCCGGTCAGCGACACGTCGATGGTGTCGTCCGGCAGGCTGTCCACGCCGAACGTCTTCGTCACTTCGTGGCCCAGCAGCGTGCCGACGCTGCGGTCGGTGTTCCGCACCGTGCCGGTCAGCTGGACGGGCAGCCTGTCGGTGAAGACGTCGGCCGCACCGGTGATGAGCGCCCTGTCGAAGTGTGAGGCCGTGTCGTGGTCCTGCCCGCGAAAATTCCGCACCGCAGCGCCGCCGGGCATCGGGCTTTCAAGGATGCGCGAGACGTCGAGTCCTGATGCCTTCCAATGGTCGACGGCTCGTTGCATGTCGATCAGGTCGCGGCGCCCGATCGCCTCGTCAAGGCTTCGCAGGCCAAGCGCGGCAAGGTGTTCGCGGACCTCTTCGGCGAGGAAGGTGAAGAAATTCATCACGAATTCGGGCTTGCCGGAAAACCGTCCGCGAAGCTCGGGGTTCTGCGTGGCCACGCCGACCGGGCACGTGTCGAGGTGGCAGACGCGCATCATGATGCAGCCGGACACGACGAGCGGCGCGGTGGCGAATCCGAACTCCTCGGCGCCCAGCAATGCCGCAATGACGACGTCCCGCCCGGTCTTCAGCTGCCCGTCGACCTGCACGACGATGCGGTCGCGCAGCCCGTTGAGCATGAGCGTTTGCTGCGCTTCGGCAAGACCGAGCTCCCACGGCACGCCGGCGTGTTTCAGCGAGTTCAGCGGGCTGGCGCCGGTGCCGCCGTCGTGCCCGGAGATCAGGACGACGTCGGCGCGCGCCTTGGCAACGCCGGACGCGACGGCGCCGATGCCGATCTGGCTGACAAGTTTCACGTGCACGCGGGCATCCGGGTTGGCGTGTCCGAGATCGTAGATCAGCTGCGCCAAGTCTTCGATCGAGTAGATGTCGTGGTGCGGGGGCGGCGAGATCAAGCCGACGCCGGGCGTGGCGTGCCTGGTCGACGCGATCCACGGGTACACCTTGGACGGCGGCAGCTGGCCGCCCTCGCCGGGCTTGGCGCCCTGCGCCATTTTGATCTGGATGTCGTCGGCGTTCGTCAGGTACAAGCTGGTGACGCCGAACCGGCCGGATGCGATTTGTTTGATGGCCGACCGGCGTTCCGGGTCGAGCAGCCTGTCTATGTCTTCGCCGCCTTCGCCGGTATTGGATTTCGCGCCGAGCCGGTTCATGGCGATTGCCAGATTCTCGTGGGCCTCCCGGCTGATCGAGCCGTAGCTCATGGCACCGGTGGCGAACCGTTTCACGATCTCGCTGGCCGGTTCGACCTCGTCGATCGGGACGGGCTTGTCGGCGCGGCGCAGTGAGAACAGCCCGCGCAGGGTCATCAGTTCGGCGGACTGGTCGTCGATGAGGTTCGTGTATTGACGGAAGATGTCGTAGCTGCGCGTGCGGGTGGAGTGCTGGAGCCGGAATACCGTCTGCGGGTTGAACAAGTGCGGGGGTCCTTCACGGCGCCACTGGTATTCGCCTCCGACGTCGAGGCCGCGGTGTGCGCGCGCGGCTTGGTTGTCGGGATACGCGCGGGCATGCCGGGAGGCTGCTTCGGCGGCTATCACGTCGAGTCCGACTCCGCCCAGCTGGCTGGTCGTGCCGGTGAAGTACTTGTCGACGAGTTCTTGGCTCAATCCCAACGCTTCGAACGTTTGCGCGCCCCGGTACGAATGCACTGTCGAGATGCCCATTTTCGACATGATCTTCAAGACGCCCTTGCCGAGCGCCGTGATCAGGTTGGCCACGGCGCCGTCCGCCGTCTGGCCCGCCACCCGGCCGGCCCGGACAAGTTCTTCGGCCGATTCCATCGCCAGGTACGGGTTGACGGCCGATGCGCCGTAGCCGATCAAGGCGGCCACGTGGTGGACTTCGCGGACGTCGCCGGCCTCGACCAAGAGGCCCACGCGGGTTCTGGTGCGTTCACGGATCAAGTGGTGGTGGACGGCCGAGGTGAGCAGCAGCGACGGGATCGGCGCCAGTTCGGCGGTCGAGTCTCGATCGGAGAGCACCAGGAACTGCGCGCCGGCGTCCACGGCTGCCGTTGCGGCTGTGCAGATCTCCTCGATGCGCCGGGCAAGTCCGACGCCGCCGGTTTCCGGTTTGAACAATCCTTGCAGGATGACCGTGCGGTCGCCGATGACGCCGGCCCGTCCCGGCCCGGGCGGCCGGCCCAGGTGCACGAGCTTGGCCAACGCGTCGTTGTCGATCACGGGGAACGGCAGGATGACTTGACGGCAGTGTTCGGCGGTGGCGCCCAGCAGGTTCAGCTGACTGCCCGACCCCGCCGCGAGCGATGTGACGAGTTCTTCCCGGATGGCGTCCAATGGCGGATTCGTCACTTGGGCGAAGCTCTGCACGAAGTAGTCGAACATCAGTCGCGGACGCTCGCTGAGCACGGCAATCGGCGTGTCCGACCCCATGGCGCCGAGCGGTTCGGCGCCGGCGCGCGCCATCGGGGCCAGCAGGATGCGCAGCTCTTCCTCGGTGTACCCGAAGGTGCGTTGGCGCCGGGTCACGGAGGCACGACTGTGGACGACGTGCTCGCGGTCGGGCAGGTCCTCCAGCCGGATCCGGCCGGCGTCCAGCCAGCTGCCGTACGGCTTCTCGCCGGCCAGTTCGGCCTTGATCTCCTCGTCGCTGACGATCCTGCCCGCGACCGTGTCGACAAGGAACATCCGGCCGGGCTTGAGTCGCCCGCGGGACACGATGTGCGCCGGGTCGAGATCGAGCACTCCCACTTCGCTGGCCAGGACGACGAGTCCGTCGTCGGTGACTTGATAGCGGGCCGGGCGCAGACCGTTGCGATCGAGGACGGCGCCGGCGACCCGTCCGTCCGTGAACGTCACGCAGGCCGGGCCGTCCCACGGCTCCATCAACATCGAATGGAATTCGTAGAAATCGCGTTTGGCCGGAGCCATCAGCGGATCGCCTTCCCACGCTTCCGGGATCATCATCATGACGGCGTGGGGCAGCGACCGCCCGGACAGGGTCAGTAGTTCGAGCACTTCGTCGAACGATGCGGAGTCGCTGGCGCCGGGCGCGTTGATGGGCAGCAGCCGCGCGATGTCGCGGGTCGAGCCGTCCGACCGCGGGCTGGCCAGCAGCGGCGAGGCGAGCGACGATTCGCGGGCGTGCATCCAGTTGCGGTTGCCGCGTACCGTGTTGATCTCGCCGTTGTGCGCAATCATCCGGAATGGTTGGGCAAGCGGCCACGACGGGAACGTGTTGGTGGAGAAGCGGGAGTGCACGATCGCCAGTTTGCTGGTCAACGCGTCGTCCGACAGGTCCGGATAGAACGGCTCGAGCTGCTGCGTCGTGACCATCCCCTTGTACACGATGGTGCGCGCCGACAGGGACGGAAAATACACGCCCCGATGCTCGGCGCGTTTGCGCACGGCGAACGCGCGCCGTTCGATGACCATCGGGTCGGGTCGGCCGGACGCATCGGTATCGGCCGGGATGGCGGGGTCGAGTTCGACAAAGACCTGCCGGAATTCCGGCATCACGGTGCGGGCGGATTCGCCGACCACGTCGGACGCGACCGGCACGCTGCGCCAGCCGAGCACTCGCAGCCCTTCGTCTGCGGCAAGGTCGGCGACGGCGTCCATACCGGCCTCCGCGTCTGCCGGATCCAAAAACGCCGTGCCCACGGCGTAGTCACCGGCCGCCGGCAACGTGAAGTCGACGACGCCGGTAAAAAAGTCGTGCGGCACCTGCAGCATGATGCCGGCGCCGTCGCCGGTTCCCTGATCGGCGCCGACGGCGCCGCGGTGCTCGAGATTCCCCAAAGCAGTCAGGGCGTTCGCCACGACCGCGTGCGTCGGTCCGCCGCGAAGCGTGGCGATCATGGCAAGTCCGCACGCATCGTGCTCATTGGCCGGATCGTAGAGTCCGGTCGCGCGCGGAACTGCTGAAAACGCTGTCATCTCTACCGTCCTCCGTCAGCTGAAACGATCGTGGACGGACTACGTTGTCCGACGATGCCGGCGATCGATGGATCGGCTGCGGCAGCGATTCGACGGCGGCGGGTCTCACGGCCGTGTGCAGAAAGAATACCGCGCGCGGATGTGCGGCCCCCGGAATTGTCCGGTCAGTGAGACGTGCGTCTCACTCCCGGTCGTCGCGCCGGCGCGCTGCGTCGGACGCGTCGGACGCGTCATCCGGCGTCGCGTCCCCCGCCATGTCCGCGTCGTCCGGCGTCCCGGCGGTTTCGCCCGGGTCGGCGGTCTCGGCGGTCTCGGTGGCCGCAGGCTCCGCCGATTCGGCGTCGCCGGATTTGTCCTCGGGCACGACCGGGATCATGCCGGTCGGCGGGACGCCGGCCCGGCGCCGCCCGGTGGTCGGGATCTCCGACGCCGAGGGCAGCACGTTCGTTTCGCCCTCGGGAACCCGGCCGGGCAGATAGATTCCGTCGGTGGATCCGAAGCCGTGACGTCGCCAGCTGAGATAGAAGAACACGACGCCCAGGATGAACACCACGATGCACGTGAACACGTTGATGCGCAGGCCCAGGATGTGCACGGCGTTGTCGATGCGCAGCATTTCGATCCAGACCCGGCCGACCGTGTACAGGCAGACGTACATCCAGAACGTCTGGCCCCAGGAGAATTTGAGTTTGCGACCCAGCCAAATCAGCACTATCGCCACGCCGATGTCCCACAGACACTCGTACAAGAACGTGGGTTGGAACAACGTGCCGGGCGCGTATTCGGGTCCCGGCCAGTTCGGGTTGATCCCTCCGTCCAGGAGGTAGTCGATGTGCAGGCCCCACGGCAGCGTCGTGGCTTCGCCGAAGAGTTCCTGATTGAACCAGTTACCCCAACGGCCGATGGCCTGCGCCAGGATCACGCCGGGGGCTGCCGCATCGACGAACATGGGGAGCCGGACGCCGGCGCGTCTGGCGCCGATCCATGCGCCCAAGGCGCCGAGGACGACGGCGCCCCAGATGCCCAGGCCGCCTCGCCAGATCTGGGGAATGAGCCAGAGGTCGCCGTCCGGCCCGAAATAGGCCTCCGGCGTGCTGAAGACGTGGTAGAGCCGTCCGCCGATGATGCCTGCCGGAATGGCCCAGATGGCAATGTCCCACATCTGGTCTTCGGTGCCGCCAAGTCGCTTCCACCGGCGGGTGGTCAGCCATAATGCGACGACGATGCCCAGCAGGATGCACAGGGCGTAGGCGTGGATCTCGAACTTGCCGATATAAAAACCGCTCCACGACGGGCTGGGGATTTCGGCCAGTAGGCGTTCAGTGCGCACTCGTGTCCTCGCTCGTCGACAATCCGGCGATCAGTTCCCCGGCTACGGAGGCCATGGCCGCCACGCCGTCCGCCCCCAGGCTCCGCACCAACGCCGATCCTACTATGACGCCGTCCGCAAACGACGCGACCTCACGCGCCTGCTCGGCCGTCGACACGCCCAGGCCGACGCACACGCGCTCGGCGCCGGCCGCCTTCGTATCGGCGACGAGGCGTTTGGCCTCACTGTCGACTGTGGCGCGCGTGCCGGTCACGCCCATCGTCGAGGCAGCGTACACGAATCCGCTTGCCGCCCGTGCCGTCAATGCCAGACGTTCGGGAGTGGAAGACGGCGCGACGAGAAAAATCCTGTCGAGATCGTGGTCCCGGCTGGCCGCCATCCACTCGCCGGCTTCCTCGGGTATCAAGTCGGGAGTGATGAGACCGGCGCCGCCGGCGGCCGCCAGGTCACGGGCGAACGACTTCACGCCGTACCGCAGCACCGGGTTGTAATAGGTCATCACGACGGCTGCCGCCCCGGTGGCGGCAACTGCTTCGACGACGCGCAGCACGTCGCTGGTGCGCACCCCGCCGGCAAGCGCTTGTTCGGCGGCGTGCTGGATCACCGGCCCGTCCATGCCGGGATCGGAATACGGCAGGCCGATCTCGACGATGTCGGCACCGGCCCGAGCCAGCGCCACGGCCGCCTCGATCGAGGTGTCGACGTCGGGGAAACCGGCGGGAAGATAGCCGATGAGGGCTGCGTCGCGCCCGGCGGCCCGGGCAGCGTCGATGGCTTCGGCGGTGCGGATGCTCATGCTCCCTCTCCCGGCTCGTCGTCCAACAGATCGAACCAGCGGGCGGCAGTCTCGACGTCCTTGTCGCCGCGGCCCGACAGGCTGACCAGGATGACGGCGCCGGGGCCCAGCTCCCGGCCGATGTCGAGCGCGCCGGCCAAGGCGTGCGCCGATTCGATGGCCGGGATGATCCCCTCGGTGCGGCACAGCCGCTCGAACGCGTTCATGGCATGGTCGTCGTCCACCGGCCGGTATTCCACTCGGCCGATCGACGACAGGTAGGCGTGCTCGGGCCCGACCGACGGGTAGTCGAGTCCTGCCGACACCGAATACGATTCCTTCGTCTGCCCGTCGTCGTCCTGCATGATGAACGACCGGGTGCCGTGCAGGACGCCGGGCGAGCCGCCGCTGATGGTGGCCGAGTGTTTGCCGGACGCAATGCCCTTGCCGCCGGCTTCAAAGCCGAAGAGTTTGACGCCGGCGTCCGGAATAAACGCGTGAAAGATGCCCATGGCGTTCGAACCGCCGCCCACGCAGGCGCACACGGCGTCCGGAAGCGCACCGGTCAGCTCGGTGACCTGCTCGCGCGCTTCCTCGCCGATGATCTTTTGGAAGTCGCGCACCATCACCGGGAACGGGTGCGGGCCCGTGACCGTGCCGATCAGGTAGTGCGTGGTGGAGACCGAGGCGACCCAATCGCGGAATGCCTCGTTGATGGCGTCCTTCAAGGTTTGCGAGCCGGCGGTCACGGGCACGACCTCGGCGCCCAGCAGCCGCATTCGGGCCACGTTGAGCGCTTGCCGGCGGGTGTCTTCGGCGCCCATGTAGATGGTGCAGTCGAGGCCGAGCAGCGCCGCCGCCGTGGCGGTGGCGACGCCGTGCTGGCCGGCGCCGGTCTCGGCGATCACGCGGGTCTTGCCCATCCGCTTGACCAGCAGCGCTTGGGCGAGCACGTTGTTGATCTTGTGCGAGCCGGTGTGGTTGAGGTCCTCGCGCTTCAAAATGATGCGCGCTCCCCCGGCGGCCTCGGCGAACCGCGGCACTTCCGTGATGATGCTGGGCCGGCCCGTGTAGGTCTCGTGCAGTTTTTTCAGCTCGGCGTGGAATTCCGGGTCGACCGACGCCTTTTCGTACGCCGTCTCGATTTCGTCGAGCGCCGCAACGAACGCTTCGGGCACGAACCGGCCGCCGTACTCGCCAAAGTACGGCCCGTCGTGCGGCGGGTAGTGGATCTTCTCGGTCATCGGTTTCCAGTCTTGTGCACGGATGAGAATTCGGCGACCGCGGCCCGAGGGGCGCCCCCGGTGACGAGGGCCTCGCCGACCAGCACGGCATCCGCCCCGGCCGCGGCGAACCGCTGGACGTCGGCCACTCCGGTGATGCCGGATTCCGCCACCGTGATGCAGCCGGCCGGCAGGGACGACGCGAGAGCGTCGAACATGCCCGGATCCACGTGTAAGGTCTTCAAATTGCGGTTGTTCACACCGATCACGCGGGCGCCTGCGCTGACGGCTCGAGCGATTTCCTCCGGAGTGTGGGTTTCGACGAGCGCCGTCATGCCCAGCGACGTGGCGAGTTCGAGCATGCCGCGGAGCTCGGCATCGTCCAACGCAGCCACGATGAGCAACACGATGTCGGCGCCGTGGGCGCGTGACTCGAGGATCTGATAGTCCGTGACCATGAAGTCTTTACGCAGCAGCGGGATGTCGACGGCGCGGCGGACCGCGTCGAAGTCGGCAAGGCTTCCGGAAAAGCGGCGTTCCTCGGTCAGCACGCTGACGGCGGCGGCGCCGCCGGCCCGGTAATGCCCGGCCAGCTCGGCCGGGTCGGCGATTGCCGCCAAGTCGCCCTTGGACGGAGATTTCCGTTTCACTTCGGCGATCACGCGTATCCGGTCGGTGGCCGTCAGCGCCGCGTGCGCGTCCAACGCCGGCGGCACGTCGGCGATACGCCGGCTCAGCTCCGCCTCGGTCGTGCGGCTGCGGCGGACTGCCAGATCGTCGCGGACGCCGTCGATGATTTCGCTCAGCACGCCGGCCGACTCGGCTGCGCTGCGCCGTCCCGCGCTTTGCTCGGCGGACGTCTCAGTGTTGCCTGGTGCGATGACCACCAACTCCAAAGCCGGCAAGTTTCAAGATCAGCCCGGCGATGAGGCCGATCAGGATGATGACTACTCCGATGCCGGCCAACAGCACGAACTGCGAGTTCAAGAAAAACGCGACGGCCAGCACTATGAACCCGACGAGCATCGTGAACACCGTCGTCCACCCGGCGACGGTATTGCCGTGCCCCGGGTCGAGTCGCGCGGCCTCCCTGGGATCGATGGGCTGCGAGGTGTCGGCGGTGCTGTCACTCATGGTTCTCCTTCTTCGGCCAGTCTCCTGACAATTATCGCATGTCCGGGCAGCGGGTTCAGGACGGGTCGTCGCCGCGTGTCAGTGCGTCCCACGTCGTCGACGGGTCGAGCTGGTCGTCGTCGGCGCCGGACTCCGTGCCGGACTCCGTGCCGGACTCTTGGCCAAACTCCTGGCCGATCTTCGGACCGCCGCGTGCATCGCCGACCGGGTCGTGCGCGCCCGCGCGTTCAAAACGCGTGCCGCCCGACGTCCAGCGCCGTCCGGCCACGAGGACTGCCGCGCAGGCCAGCACGACGAACGCGGCAAGGACGATGCCAACGACCGGCCAGGCCGTCAGCTGCGCGTGCTCGCCCGATTCGGCGAGGCCGGTCGTGTCCCGGACCTGGGCGGACGCCGCAGTCCCGGGCCGGGCCGCGACAGCCGCCGCAGTGGCGATCCACGCGCCGGACAGCACGATCATGATCGACGTGATGATGATGCGGGCGACGGTCCGCGCGATCGACAACGCCAGCGCGGCGGCGGCCAGCGCCGCGGCAACCGCCGGCAGCACCGCGGTGGCCTGCGTACCCGTCACGGCGACGGCGGACGTCGCGCCGACCGGTGAGGAGGCCTCGGCGGTCAGCCAGGTGCGCCCGGACACGACGAACAAGGCGCCTGCCAGCAGCAGGAGCGCGGCGACGGCGACTGCCTTTTGCCGTCCCGGTGTCATGCGGGTTCCCGTCATGGCGTGCGCAACGTTTCCGCAACGGCAATCGCGCGTAGCACTGCGGCCGCCTTGTTCTCGGATTCGGCGACCTCGGATTCCGGCACCGAATCGGCGACGATGCCGCCGCCGGCCGACACGTGCGCCGTGCCGCCCTTCAAATACGCTGTCCTGATGGCGATGGCCATGTCCATATCTCCGGTGAAGTCCAAATATCCGACGACTCCGCCGTAAATACCGCGCGCGGCCGGTTCGAGCCGGTCGATCAGCCTCAGCGCGCGTGGTTTGGGCGCCCCCGAGAGAGTGCCGGCCGGGAACGCCGCGGCAAGAACGTCGAAAGCGCTGCGGCCGTCGTCCAGCCGGCCCACGACGGTGGAGACCAGGTGCATGATGTGGCTGTAGCGTTCGATCTCCATGAACTCGACGACTTCCACGGTGCCCGGCACGCACACCTTCGACAGGTCGTTGCGCGACAAGTCGACAAGCATCAGATGCTCGGATCGTTCCTTGGCATCGGCAAGCAGTTCGACGCCCAGCTCGTGATCGGCCTCCGGCGTTTCGCCGCGCGGCCTCGATCCGGCGATCGGGTGCGTGATGGCTTCGCTGCCGGTGACCTTGACGAGCGCTTCGGGAGACGACCCGACGATCTGGTACGGCGTGCCGTCCGGCTCGGCCATCGACAGCAAGTACATGTACGGACTCGGATTGGACCCGCGCAGGATCCGGTACACGTCGAGCGGGTCGGCGGCGCAGCCGATGTCGAAGCGCTGCCCCAGGACCACCTGGAACACCTCGCCGTCGACGATCGCCTGTTTGCCGTGCTCGATGGCGGCAATGTAATCGGCGTGCGGCGTCCGGTTGTCCGCCGACGCCGTGGCCGTCACGTCGGCGACCGCGACTGTCGGAGCGGCCGGCACCGTCACGGCGGCCGTCATGGAGTCCAGACGCAAGACCGCGTCGCGGTAGGCCTCGTCCACGCGCAGGTCGGTATTGTCCATGTTGATGGCGTTCGCGACGAGCATGACAGTGCCTTCGAGGTGGTCGAAGACCGCCAATTCGGAGGCAAGCATCAGCCCGATCTCGGGCACGCCCAGTTCGTCGGCCGGCCCGGAGCCCAGAGTTTCCCAGCGCCGGACGGCGTCCCAGCCGAAAAAGCCGACGAGGCCGGACGTGAGCGGCGGCAGTCCTTCCAGCCGCGGAGTGGCCAGCGCGTCGATTGTCGCGCGCGCCACCTCGATCGGGTCGCCTTCGACCGGCAAACCCTCCGGCACGCGGCCGATCCAGTGGGCGCGGGAGTCCTTTTCGGTCAGCGTGGCAACCGATCCGGCGCCGATGAACGAATACCGTGCCCAATTGCCGCCGCCGGACGATTCCAGCAGGAAAGTTCCGGGGCGACCGCCGCCGAGTTTCCGGTAGAGCCCCACGGGGGTTTCGGCGTCGGCAATGAGCCGCCTGGTCACCGGAATAACGCGGTGGGTGGCGGCGAGTCCGCGGAAGTCCTCGGCCGTCAGGCTCTCCCCGCCCAGTTCGCGGGTCATGGGCGGGACCCCGTGACGACGTCCAGCGACCGGCCGTCGAAACACGACCGGGTTCCCGTGTGGCAGGCCGGTCCGACCTGGTCCACGGTGATCAGCAGCGCATCGCCGTCGCAATCGAGGGCTGCGGATTTGACCCACTGCACGTTGCCGGAGGTATCGCCCTTGCGCCAGTACTCGCGACGCGAGCGCGAGTAGAACGTCACGCGGCCGCCGGTCAGCGTCCGGTGCAGTGCGACGTCGTCCATCCAGCCGAGCATGAGCACCTCGCCGGTGTCGTGCTGTTGAATGATGGCCGCCACCAGACCGTTCGCGTCGCGTTTGAGCCGGGCGGCGAGGCCCTCGTCGAGAGTCGGTGCAGAAGTCACCCCTCCATCATCCCAGGTCGGCGGCGAGCCGTGGAAATCGAGGTCCGGGCGGGAAGGTCAAAGACCGCGGCGTGTGACACCATGAACTATGTCCGATACACCGCAGCCATTGTTGTCGGCCGAGACGGGGCGGGCCGATCTGGCCGACGCCCTGGAAGCGGCCGGCCCGGAAGCTCCCACGCTGTGCGAAGGATGGCGCGCGGCCGATCTGGCCACGCATCTGTGGGTCCGCGAAGCCCGTCCCGATCTGCCGCTGGGGCGATTGGCCGGCCGGGTGATCGCCCCCTTGAAAAGTCGCAGTTCGCGGGTGCACCGGGACTTGCTGACGGCCGCGCGGACAACTGCCGGTTTCACGGCGCTGGTGGAACGGTTCCGAGCCGGCCCGCCGGCGATCAGCCTGGCGGCGATCCCGCGCGTCGGCCGGGCGGCGGACTTGATGGAGTTCTTCATCCACTTGCTCGACGTGAGCAAGGCCGGCGAGACCGATACCACGCCCCCGCTGTCGGGCAGCTACTCCGAGGCGATCTGGTCGCAGCTGACCGGGTTGGGGGCGCTGCTGTATTTCCGTTCCTCCCCGGTCGGGGTGATCCTGCGGCGTCCGGACGGCGTGCGGAAGGCCGTCAAGCGCGGTGCCGGCGGGAGCGTCATCGTCACGGGAACCGTCACCGAGCTGACGCTGATGGCCTCCGGGCGGCCGGCCGATGTCACGGTGGACGGCGACGAGTCCGACGTCCGGGCGTTCCGCACGACCAAGCCGCGACTCGGCTCATAGCCGGTTCAGCGGAAAGCCCCTTCAGCGCACCGGGAATCCATCGGCGGCCAGCGCGGCCTTCACCTGTCCTATCGTGACAAGGCCGAAGTGGAAGATGCTCGCGGCAAGGAGCGCATCGGCCCCGGCGCGCGCGGCCGGTACGAAGTGCTCGGCCGATCCGGCGCCGCCGCTGGCGATCAACGGCACCGAGACCGCTTGGCGGGCCGCGCCGATCAGTTCGAGGTCGAACCCGGATTTCGTGCCGTCCGCATCTATCGAATTGAGCAGCACTTCGCCCACCCCGAGGGCCTCGGCGCGAGCAATCCAGTCGATTGCGTCCACTCCGGTGCCGGTGCGTCCGCCGTGCGTCGTCACTTCGAAGCCGGACGGACAGCTGCCGGCGCGCCTGGCGTCGAGGGAGAGAACGAGCACTTGCGATCCGAACCGGGCCGCGATCTCGCCGATGAGTTCGGGCCGGGCCACGGCGGCCGTGTTGACGGAGACCTTGTCGGCGCCGGCGCGTAAGAGCGCATCGACGTCGGACACGGTGCGTACTCCCCCGCCGACGGTGAGCGGGATGAACACTTGTTCGGCGGTGCGGCGCACCACGTCATAGGTGGTCTCTCGGCCGGCGCTGGACGCCGTGACGTCGAGGAACGTGAGTTCGTCCGCGCCCAGCCGGTCGTAGTCGGCAGCGAGCTCGAGCGGGTCGCCGGCATCGCGCAGGCCGTCGAACCGCACGCCTTTCACGACGCGGCCGGCGTCCACGTCCAAGCACGGAATGACCCGTACCGCTGCAGCGCTCACTGCGCCGCGTCCCTCATACCGAGCGCACGGTACCGGCGCAGGCGCCCGGCGAATCGCTGCCGTTGCGGCTGGCGGAGCAGGGTGACTATTTCGTATTGCAGCATCGCGGCAAGCCGCCGGCAGAATTCGACGGGCTCCTCGGCGGCATCCGGACGTTCGGCCACCACATGGTCGACGACGCCGTCCCGCAGCAGGTCCAGTGAGCGGACGCCCTGCGATTCGGCCATTTCCGCGGCCCGGTCGGTGTTGCGGTGCACAATGACGCTTGCGCCCTCGGGCGGCAGCGGCGACAGCCACCCGTTTTGCGCGCACAGCACCCGGTCGGCCGGCACCATGGCCAGGGCGCCGCCTCCGGTGCCCTCGCCGATCAGCACCGACACGGTCGGCGATTCGAGCATGACCAAGTCCGTCATGGACCGCGCTATTTCGCCGGCCATTCCCCCTTCCTCGGCTTCCTGGCTGAGCGCGGCGCCCGGCGTGTCGATCACCGTGATGAGAGGAAGACCAAGCTCCCGCGACATCCGCATGCCGCGCCGGGCTTCCCGCAGCGCACCGGGCCCCATCGGCGCGTACTTGGACTGGCCGCGCCGGTCCTGACCCAAGAACACGCACGGCGCGTCGCCGAATTTCGCAAGCGCCAGTACGAGCCCCGGGTCGTTCTCCCCCTCGCCCGTGCCGTTCAGCGGCAGCACGTTGGAGGCGCCGTAGCGGAGCAGGTCGCGCGCGCCCGGGCGATCGGGATTGCGCGAACGGGTGATCGACTCCCAGGCCGGGACGTCGGGGATGTCCTCCTGAGCAGGTTCGGACACATCGGCCAGGGTGTCGCGCGGTGCCATCAGCACTGCCAGGGCCTTGTCGACGGTGTCGGCGATCTTTTCCGGCGGCAGCACCGCGTCGATGAGGCCGTGGCGGTACATGTTCTCGCCGGTCTGGACGCCCTCCGGGAACGGCCGGGAGTACAGGGCCTCGTACACGCGCGGACCGAGGAATCCGATCAGCGCGCCCGGCTCGGCCACCGTCACGTGCCCGAGCGACCCCCAGGACGCCAGAACGCCGCCCGTGGTCGGATGGCGCAGGTACACCAGGATGGGGTGGCCGGCGGCACGGTGCTCGGCGAGCGCCGCCGAGATCTTCACCATCGACAAGAACGCCAGCGTGCCCTCTTGCATGCGGGTGCCGCCGGACGCCGGGCCGGCAAGAAGCGGCAGTCCCTCGGCGGTTGCTCGTTCGATCGCCTGCACCAGCCGTTCGGCCGACGCGCTGCCGATCGACCCGGCAAGGAACCGGAATTCGCACGCCAACAGCACGACGCGACGTCCACGCACCAGGCCCTCGCCGGTGATCACGGACTCGTCGACGCCGGATTTCTCCCGGGCGGCCTCGAGCTCGGCCGCATAGGCCGCGCCGTCGGCGACCGCCGGTTCAAGCGGCGGCGCGTCCCAGGAGCGGAAGGTGCCGGGGTCGACGACGGCGTCGACGAGTTCGCGCGCGCTCAGCCGGTGTTTCTTCGCCATGGCTACTCGTCCAGCCAGGCCATGATGTCGGCCTCGTTCTGCCCCAGAAGCGGCGGACTGTCGTGGTGCGCGCGGGTGGTCTCGCGCTCACTGCCGCCGTCGGCGTCGAAGAAACGCAAGGGCGACCCGGGGAGTTTGATATCGCCAAGAATCGGGTGGTCGACGTCGATCACGAGCCCCTGCGAGGCCACTTGGTCCCAGGCGTAGACCTCGTCGAGCTTTCGCACCTTGCCGGCCGGAATTCCCGCTTCGGCAAGGATGGCCAGCAGTTCTTCGCTTTCGTAGGCGGCAAACGCCGATTCGACGAGTTCGATGACCTCGTCGCGTCGGCGCACCCGTTCGGGGTTGGTCTGCATGCCGGGGGCGTCCGCGTCAAGGCCGAACCTGGCGCACAAGCGCCGCCACAGGCCGTCGGATCCGACCGAGATCTGAACGGCGCCGCCCTTGCAGTGGAAAAGTCCGTACGGGCTGATGGACGGGTGGTGGTTGCCGGCCGCGACCGGGACCTCGCCGGCGACCGTCGCGCGGGTGCCTTGGTACGCGTGGACGCCGATGACCGCGGCCATCAGCGAGGTGCGCACGATCTGCCCCTTGCCGGTGCGTTCGCGCTGCAGCAGCGCGGCGAGGACGCCGAACGCCCCGTACATGCCGGACAGCAGGTCGGCGATCGGCACGCCGACCTTTTGCGGGTCGTCGGGGCCGGCACCGGTCATCGACATGAGGCCCGCTTCGCCTTGAGCGATCTGGTCGTAGCCGGCTCTGCCGCCCTCGGGCCCGTCGTGGCCGAAGCCGGTGATGGAGAGCACGACGAGTCGCGGGTTGATCTCCAGCAGCCGGGGCATCGAGAAGCCGAGGCGTTCGAGGACTCCGGTGCGGAAGTTCTCCAGCAGGACGTCGGCGCGTTCGATCATTTTGGTCAGGATCCGGGTGCCGGCATCGGATTTCAGATCGAGCTCGATCGATTCCTTGTTCCGGTTGCATGACAAGAAGTACGTTGCTTGCGGGTCGTCGTCCGGGCCCACGAACGGCGGCCCCCAGTGCCTGGTGTCGTCGCCGCGGTCGGGGGTCTCGACTTTGATGACCCGGGCGCCCATGTCGCCCAGCATCATGCCGGCGTGCGGGCCGGCCAGGGCACGAGTCAGGTCGACGACCGTGTACCCGGTCAGCGGGCCGACGTCTGTGTTCTCGGTGGTGTCCATAGTTCCTCTTCGTTGTCGCCTTATCGATTACAAGTTACCCGGCGTCAATCGGTCGGCGAATTGGCATCAACCAACAACGCCAGCCGCACGGCTTCGTTACTGCCGTGCCGCCCGTCGGACCGTTGGATGGCCATCACTGCCGTGGTCGTGCCGTCGGACAAGTCCAAAGTGACCCACGGGTCGCCGGATTGTTCGACGAGCCGGACCGCAATGATTTCGGCCCATTCGAGCTGTCGACGCGACAAGATGTTGCGCACGTAGAGCCCGCTCGTGCTCGGTACCGCTTTCACCATGCCCAGCATGCCGAGGAACACCGCGATCAGCGCGCCCAGCGCCACGAGCATGGCGGCGTCCCACCCGGTGTACCCGGTCACGTCGATGATGAAGAACATGACCGCCAGCGCCGTGAACGCCACGATGACGAGCACGGCGAACGTGAGCAGGACGAAACGCGTGCGCCGCGGCGTGAACGGCGAGTAGTCGAGGGGTTCGGAGGGCATGTCGGCCGACTACATGCGGCAGGCGTGGATGCTTGTGACAAGGATTGCCCGGGCGCCCAACGCGTATAAAGCGTCCATTGTCTTGTTGCTCTGGTCGCGCGCCACCATCGAGCGCACCGCCACCCAGCTCGGATCGTGCAACGGCGACACGGTCGGTGATTCGAACCCGGGAGTGACCTTGCTCGCCTCGTCGAGCAGCGCAACGGGGCAGTCGAAGTCGATCAGCACGTAGCTTCGGGCGACTATGACGCTTTCGAGCCTGCGCACGAGGACGTCGACGGCCGGCGTCCGCGGTACGCCGTGCCTGCCGATCAAGATGCCTTCGCTGGACATGAGCGGGCCGCCGAAGATCTCCAGGCCCGCCGAACGCAAGGTGGACCCGGTCTCGACGACGTCCGCGATCGCATCGGCCACGCCGAGTTGAATGGCGATCTCCACTGCCCCGTCGAGGCCCACGATGCGCGCATCGACGCCGTTGCGCTCCAGATCGGCCCGGACCAGGCCCGGGTACGAGGTGGCAATGCGCTTGCCGTCGAGTTGGGACACCGAGCCGAACTGCCCGGCCGGGCCGGCGTAGTGGAAGGTGGACAGGCCGAAGCCGAGCGCCGTGAGCTCGTCGGCGTCCGCGCCGGAGTCGAGGAGCATGTCGCGACCCGTGATGCCGACGTCGACAATCCCCTCCCCCACGTAGACCGCGATATCGCGCGGACGCAGGAAGAAGAACTCGACGTCGTTGTCCGGGTCGGTGCGCGAGAGCTTGCGGGATTCGCGGGCCGGCAGGTAGCCGGCCTCGGTGAGCATAGTGGTGGCGTCCTCGGCCAGGGCGCCTTTGTTGGGAACCGCGATGCGGAGCATAGAAGAATTCCTCGTCAGAGTTGGTCGTACACGTCGCCGGGGGTCAGTCCCTTGGCCAGCATGAGCACCTGCAGATGGTAGAGCAACTGCGAGATCTCGCCGGCCAGTTCATGGTCCGTCTCGTACTCGGCGGCCATCCAGACCTCGGCGGCCTCTTCGACGACCTTCTTGCCGATGGCGTGCACGCCGGCGTCGAGTTCGGCAACCGTCCGTGACCCTTCGGGCCGTCTTGCGGCTTTATCGCTCAATTCGGCGAACAGCGATTCGAAATCCTTCACGCGTTCAACCCTATGCCAATCGCGGCCGCGCGCCGCAGGGACTCGATTGCCGCGGCCGGATCGTCCCGGCCGTAGACGGCCGATCCCGCGACGAACACGTCGGCACCGGCTTCAGCGGCACGGCCGATGGTGGAGGCCGTGATGCCGCCGTCGACCTGGATGCGCACATCGAGCCCCGCGTCGGTGACGGCCTTCCGGGTGCGGCCGATTTTCGGCAGCATCGTGTCGAGAAACGATTGGCCGCCGAAGCCGGGCTCGACGGTCATGATCAGCACCATGTCGAATTCGGCCAGCAAGTCGATGTACGGCTCGATGGGGGTCGCGGGCCGCAGCGCAATTGCCGCGCGAGCGCCCGCCGCGCGGATTTCCCGCGCCAAGCGCACCGGCGCGGACGACGCTTCGGCATGGAAGGTCACGGACCGGGCGCCTGCCTCGGCGTACGACACGGCATCCGCGTCGGCGCGCTCAATCATGAGGTGGACGTCGAGCGGAATCGGCGCCACCTCGGCCAGCCGCTTCACGACGGGCGGTCCGATAGTCAGGTTCGGCACGAAATGGCCGTCCATCACGTCGACGTGCACCGAGTCGGCGCTGCTGATGGCGGCAAGCTCGGACTCCAAATTGGCGAAGTCCGCGGACAGAATGGACGGATTGATGTCGAGGGCCACGGCCACAACTCTATCGGGTGTACCAAGCCGGCGGGGTCGCCCGTCCACCGCGGAGCTCTGTGTCCAAGACGGGGCTGGTTGTCCGCGACGGGGTTATGTGTCCAGGACGGGGCTGGTTGTCCGCCACGGTGCAGTAGATATGACCCCACGACTGACAAACCACCCCGCGGACGGCCGGGGCAGGCCGGAAACGTCGAACGGCTACTTTTGCAGCAGTGCCAGGAACATCCCGTCGGTGCCGTGCAGGTGCGGCCACAACTGCGCGGCACGCCCGTCGCCGGTCTTGCGACTGGCCGCTCCGACGTCGCGGCCGACCACGGCGTCCAGCACGGCCGGCGCATCGAGCACGCTCAGCCCGGGATGCGCCGTCACGACGTCGTCGAGGACGGCCAGCGTCTCGGCAGGGTGCGGCGAACACGTGGTGAACGCGATGACGCCGCCCGGCCGGGTCGCGGCGACAGCCGAATCGAGGAGTTCGCGTTGCAACGGGCCGAGTGAGGCGATATCGGCCGGGCGGCGACGCCATCGGGCTTCCGGGCGCCGGCGGAGCGCGCCCAGTCCGGTGCACGGCACGTCGACGAGTACGCGGTCGAACGCTTCGGGCTGTTCGGAGCCGATCCGGCGCCCGTCGGCAGTCACCACTTCGCTGTCGCCCGGAACCGGGTCGAGGGCGCCGGCGACCAGCGCGGCACGGTGCCGACTGACCTCCACGGCCGTCAGGGACGCACCGCGCCGGGCAGCGGACGCCGCCAGCAGGGCCGCCTTACCGCCGGGGCCGGCGCACAGGTCCAGCCACCGTTCGTCCGGCGTGTCGGGGTGCAGCATGGCCAACGTCACGAGTTGCGAGCCTTCGTCCTGAACCCGGGCCGTGCCGGCACGCACCTGCGAGAAGTCGCCGGGAGCGCCGGAGGCCACGACTGCGGCCAACGGCGACCACCGCCCCGGCTCGGCGCCGCCGTCCGCGAGCTCGGCAGGGGTGCTCAGGCCCGGCAGCGCGGTCAACGCGGGCCGGGCCGGCGTGTTGTCGGCATCCAACAGTTCTTCGAGCTCGTCGGCCGAACGACCGTGCGCGATGAGCGCTTGGCGCAGGCCGCGGACTATCCATTCGGGGTGGCTGAACATCACTGCCGACCGAGCGTTACCGGTCAGGCCGTCGGTGATGCGTTGGTTCCAGGTCTCGGTGTCGGCTTCGCTGATCCGGCGCAGGACGGCGTTGGCGAACTTCGATGCGCCGACGCTCACGTTTTCGCGGACCAGGGCGACCGACGAGTCGACGGCGGCATGCGCGCCGACCCGCATGTGCAGCAGCTGGTGGGCGCCCATGCGCAAAACGTCGAGCACCGCCGGTTCGATCTTGTCGGTCGGCCTGTCGGTGCACTGCGCGATGACCGCGTCGTAGAGTCCTTGCCCGCGCAGCGTGCCGTACGCCAGTTCGGTGGCGAAGGCGGCGTCCCGCCCCTTCAACCGTGCGCCGGTGAGTCGGCCCGGAAGTATCAGATTCGCGTATGCGTCGTCCTCGGTGACGGCACGCAACACCGAGTAGGCGGTCGCACGGGGCAGGTCGGCCCGTTTGGTGCGCCTGGAGGGCGCCGTCTCGCTTCGCCCGTGGTAATGCGGCCTTTGCGTCATGCGTCGTCCTCCGGGGTGTCGAATCGATGGCTGTCGCCGCGCAGGCCGCGGGCCCAGTCAAGCGCCGGCATGGTCTTTTTCCCGGGCGGCGCGATGTCGCCCAGTGCTACGGGAGTGTCGCCGGTGCCGACGAGCACGTCGCCGGCCACGACCCGGACCGCGCCGGGCTCCAGCGTCGGCACGTCCGGCCGAGGACTGACCGGTCCCAGCTTGAAGCGGGCACCGTCCATTGTCGCCCATGCGCCGGGGGCCGGGGTGACGGCTCGGGCGCGGGCGTCGATTTCGGCGGCCGATGCGCGCCAGTCCAGCCGGCCGTCGGCGGTGGCGAGTTTCTCGGCGTACGTGGCACCGGTCTCCGGCTGCGGGGTGTACCGCGCCGAGCCGTCCTCCAGCTCGTTCAGTGTCCGCAACAAGAGGTCGGCGCCGGCGCCGGCCATCCGGGCCAGCAGGTCGCCGGACGTGGTGCCGGGTTCTATCGGCATGTCCAGCGTGCCGAGGATGTCTCCGGTGTCCACGCCGACGTCGAGTGCGAAAGTCGTCGCCCCCGTCTGCCGGCGGCCGGCCATGATGGCACGTTGGACCGGCGCGGCGCCGCGCCATTCGGGCAGCAGCGAGAAATGCAGATTTACCCACCCGTGCTTTGGGACGGCCAGCGCGCGGGGACCGATGATGGCGCCGTACGCGACGATCGGCACGGCGTCCGGTTCGAGCGCCGCAATGCGGTCGATGACGTCGCCGCGGACCCGCGATGCCTCGATCACGTCGAGCCCCAGCTCGATCGCACGCGTTTTCACGGGGCTGGGTGTGAGGGTCCGGCGACGTCCGACCGGAGCGTCCGGCCGGGTCAGTACTGCTGCCACCTCGTGGGAGCCGGCGGCGATCTTCTCCAGCGACGGCACCGCGGCTTCGGGGGTCCCGGCAAAAATCACACGCACGCACCCATGCTAGCGAACCGTCGGACGCTCCCGGCGGCCAGCCGGGCATGTTGTGAAGCGTGCGGGATGCGAGAGTGTTTCACAAATTATCCGGTGTAGGTGGTCGTTGATGATTGACATCACTCCCGTAGCGGTAAATACTTCAATTCGCAGGAACCACATCCGTTACGTACTCGGGAGGCAACGATGCCCTCAGCAAGTCCACCGCCGGTGAGCCAGCCGACGAGCGTGAAAGTCGAGCATGACAAGGGCCTGAAACGCGATATTGGCAAGATCGGCCTACTCTTCACCGGCGTCGGCTCGATCATTGGATCGGGATGGCTGTTCGGTGCCTTCGAAGCCTCCGCCATGGTCGGGCCCGGCGCCATCATTTCGTGGGCGCTCGGCGCCGTCATGATCGGGTTCGTCGCGATGAACTACGCAGAACTCGGCGTGATGTTCCCGGTCGCCGGCGGCGTCATCCGCTATCCGCATTACGCGTTCGGATCGTTCGCCAGCTACACCAGCGGGTGGATCACCTGGCTGTCGGCTGCCGCAACGGTGCCGATCGAGGTGATGGCAGCCGTCCAGTACGCATCCAGCTACCTGCCGTGGCTGATGCACAACGTCGATGGCGTCCTCGTCCTCACGGGCGGCGGCATCGGCGTCAGCATTGCGCTGTTGCTCGTCTTCTGCGTCATCAACTACTTCGGCGTGCGCTTGTTCGCACGCGTGAACAACGTCGTCGTCTGGTGGAAACTCCTCGTGATCGTGCTGATCATCGTGGTGCTGGTGTCGCTGGCGTTCCACCCGGGACACTTCCACGAAGCGCGGTTCGGCGGATTCCTCCCCGAGGGCCCGGCTCCGATCTTCGCGGCTCTGCCTGCGGCGGGCATCGTCTTCTCGTACCTGGGATTCCGGCAAGGCGTGGAGTTCGCCGGCGAGACGAACAACCCGCAAAAGAACGTTCCGTTCGCCGTCATCGGGTCGATTGTCGTCACCGGCATCATTTACATCCTGTTGCAGGTCGCCTTCATCGGCGCCGTTCCGGACAAGCTGCTTTCCGGTGGATGGTCGGGACTGTCATTCACCAATGAGGCCGGGCCGTGGGCAGAGATCGCCATTCTGCTCGGCGCCTTCTGGCTGGCGGTCGTGCTCTACATCGACGCGATCGCTTCGCCGGCCGACACGGGCCTGATTTTCACGGCCCTGAGCCCTCGCCTGTCCTACTCGCAAGCGCGCGTCGGCAACGCCCCGCAGTTCCTGACGAAGCTGAACAAGCAGGGCGTTCCATGGGCGGGCCTGATAGTGATGTTCGTTGTCTCGTGCTTCATGTTCCTCCCATTCCCGTCGTGGGCGAAACTTGTCGGGTTCATCACGTCGGGCACGGTGCTCTCGTTCGGCAGCGGGCCCGTGGTTGTCGCCGCTTTGCGCCGCCAGCTTCCCAAACAGGAGCGGCCGTTCAAGCTTCCCGGAGGCGACGTGATTCCGTTCATCGGATTCCTGTGCGCCAACCTGATCGTGTATTGGACGGGCTGGGACACGAACTGGAAACTGTTCGTTGCGGTAGCACTCGGCTACATCGTGCTGATCGGCCACTACGTCTTCCACAAGGATCGCAGCCAGATCCCGCCGCTCCAGATGAAGTCGGGCTGGTGGATGCTGCTCTGGATGGCCGGGCTGGCGCTGCTCAGCTGGATCGGCTTTTACGGCGACGGAGCGCTAAAGTTGCTCGGGTTCGGCTGGGGGGAGCTCGGCGCACTGGTCTGGACGATCATCGTTTTCGTGGTCGGCGTCAGGAACCGCCTCACGCCCGAGGAGGTCGTCTCGACCGTGCACCACACGCACATCGACGAGCCGGACCAGAAGGGCGCCGGCGAGTAACCCAATCCGATAACGTTCCCATAACGAAAAATCAGAGCGAGCCCGTGTCATCGACACGGGCTCGCACTGGTTCTGCGGCCCGGCGGGCGGAGCGGGCCGCAAGTGCGGCGCGCAGCTGCCGCGGCACGTCGGTGCGGGAATAGCCGAAGAACACAAGCGTGCGGGAATCGTCCGTATCCGGAATGGGCGCGGGGCCGATGATGCTGACGCCGTCCCCGGCCACTCCCGCTTCGTCCGCGACATCGTTCAACGCGGCGGCCGGCCCGGACAGGGCTGCCATTCGCACGGCCGGCGGCATGGACAGTTCCCGACGTTCGGCGAGCTCCCGTTCGGCGTATCCCACCGGATCCCAACGGACCAACGCGCCGACGGTACGTTCTTCGTCGGCACCGATGAACACGGTGCCGCCGTCGGGCGCGGGCCGTACCAGCGCAGCCGCGGCCAGCCATCGGCGCAACGCCTGTTCGCCGGCGCGGAGCCCGGGCAGCGAAATGAGCGAATTGCCGTCGAGCAGCAATGCCGCCGCATAGCCGCCGGGCACGACGGGTTCGGCGCCGACGGTCGCCACGACGATGGCGGCGCCCGGCGGGACCGTGCCAAGCACGTGATCGCCGGACGACCGCACCATCTTCACGCCGGGGAACGCTCGTCCCAGTTCCTCCCCGGTGCGGCCGGCGCCGATCACGGAGCGGCGCAGCTCCGTACCCCCGCAGTCCGGGCACGCGAACGCGGCGACGGGTCTGCCGCACCATCGACAGCTCGGCGGCGATTCGGCGTCCCGCTGCTCCAGCGGGCCGCGGCAGCCGGCGCA
Organism: Spelaeicoccus albus; assembly: GCF_013409065.1. Lineage (NCBI taxonomy): Bacteria > Bacillati > Actinomycetota > Actinomycetes > Micrococcales > Brevibacteriaceae > Spelaeicoccus > Spelaeicoccus albus. Next base: position 3,118,008 of record NZ_JACBZP010000001.1, read on the forward strand.
CCGGGCCGCCTTGCGGCAACTGCCGCAGGTGAGCAGCGGCGCGTAGCCGGCACGCGGTACCTGGACCAGGACGGGGCCGGCGGCGTTCGGGCTGCGGTCCATGCCCAGTGCTCGCCGAACGATGCGGAACGCCGAGGCCGGGAGCCTTCCTCCGTCACCGGGGCGAGAGTCGTCGGGCGCGACGATTCGTGGCGCGCGCGCTCGTACCGTGGCGCGGGCCGCTCGCAAGTCGACGAGGTAGCCGTTCTCGACAAGTCGTTGCACGTCGGTGCTGCGCGAATGGCCGGCGAACAGGATCGGCGCGGCCGACGCGGCCGAGCGCATCAGCAGCACTTCCCGCGGGTGCGGATACGGCGCCCGCGGTTCGTCCAGCAGGTCGTCACCGTCCTCGAGGAGGGCCAGCAGCCCGATATCGGACACCGGCGCGAACATGGCCGCCCGAGTGCCGATCACTATCCGGCGGGTGCCGCGCAGCACGCGCAGATAGGCACCGTAGCGCTCGGCATTTCCCTCGTCGGCGCTCAGCCGCACGAATTTGTCCGGACCGACCCGCCTCGTCAGCGCTTCGGCAAGCCTGTCGAGGTCGCGGTAGTCGGGAGCGACTATCAGCGCCGATCGTCCGGCTGCGGCAGCGGCCTTGGCTGCAACGGCCAGCAGATCGGCGGGCCCGGATTCGTCGTCCCCGGGGAGCAGCGCGGCGGCGGCGCGCGGTACCGGCGCGCCGGGCCGTGCGGGCCCGGAGGGGGCGCCGGCCGCAAGGCGCCCGATGAAGGCCCGGCCGCCCGCGTAGTCGGACCACAGGGAAAGATCGCGTTCGCCGGGCGGCTCCGGGGCGGCGGCACTACCCGGTTCGGCAAGTACCCGTTCTTCGGTGCGCGCGTGGCGGGGCGGCAGAGCCAGCCGGAGGACGTCGGAGCGCGTGCCGGCGTAGCGATCGGCAACCGCACCGAACAGCGTCAATTGTTCGCCCGTCACCAACGGGAAGGCAGCGATGGCTCTGCCGATCTCGGCGAGTTCGCCGTCGTGTCCGGTGGACTCCTTGCACGCGGTGACGAGGCCATCGGCCGTGCGGCCGGAAAACGGCACCCGCACCCGCATGCCCGGTTCGATGTGCTGCCCTGCCGGCACTGCGTAGTCGAACGGACGGTCCAGATGCGGCACCGGGGAGTCAATGAGCACCTCGGCGACCCGCCCGGGCTCGCGGGCCGCTAGGGCATCCGCCGCTTCGTCCACTCGTTTTTCCGGCACATCGCCATTCTGGCATCGAGGCCCGACACCGGGGCCGCTCAGGCGCCGGCGGCCGCGATCAGGTCGTCCGCCCGGCCGGTGGTCTCCCAGCTGAACGCCTGGTCGGGCCGGCCGAAGTGGCCGTAGGCGGCCGTGCGCTGGTAAATCGGGGCCAGCAGGCTGAGGTCGCTGATGATGACGCCGGGGCGCAGGTCGAACACCTGCCGGATGGCGGCCGCGATGCGGTCGTCGGCGACGACGCCGGTGCCGAACGTCTCGACGTACAGGCCCACCGGGTCGGCCTGGCCGATGGCGTAGGCGACCTGTACTTCGGCGCGGCGGGCCAGCCCGGCCGCCACAATCGTCTTGGCGACCCATCGCATGGCGTACGCGGCCGACCTGTCCACCTTCGAGGGGTCCTTGCCGGAAAACGCGCCGCCCCCGTGGCGGGCGAATCCGCCGTACGTGTCCACGATGATCTTGCGTCCGGTCAGCCCGGCGTCTCCCATCGGACCGCCGATGACGAACGGACCGGCCGGATTGATGATGAACCGGGTCTGCGAGATGTCGAGCCCGGACGTCGAGATGACCGGCTTGATCACGTGCGTGAGGACATCTTGGCGCAGGGTGTCGGCGTCCGTCGATTCTTCGTGCTGGCTGGAGAGCACCACCGTGTCGAGAGTGACGGCCAGGTCGCCGTCGTAGCCGATGGTGACCTGCGTCTTGCCGTCCGGACGCAGGTAGGGCACGGTGCCGTCCTTGCGCACTGCCGTCAACCGTTCGGCAAGCCGATTGGCCAGCGAGATGGGCAGCGGCATCAGCTCGGGCGTGTCGTCATTGGCGTACCCGAACATCAGACCCTGGTCGCCGGCGCCTTGATCGTCCGGGATGCCCCGGCCGAAGACGCCGGTGTGGATGTTCGCCGACTGGGCGCCGATGGAAAGGCTGACGCCGCAGCTGTTGCCGTCGAACCCCTTGTCGGACGAGTCGTATCCGATCTCCATGATCCGCCGCCGCACGATGTCGGCCACGTCGACGTAGCCGGTGCTGCGCACTTCGCCGGCCACGTGCACCAGGCCCGTCGTCACCATTGTCTCGACGGCGACGCGGCTGTTGATGTCCGCGATGAGGAGCGCGTCGAGCACCGAGTCCGAAATCTGGTCGCAAATCTTGTCGGGGTGGCCTTCGGTGACCGATTCCGAAGTGAAGAGGCGAAGGTGCGCACTTGTCACTGGGGTCGTCCTTTGCTGCTGGTGGGATCGCTGCGGTGTAGTTGCTCCGCGACGACGTCGAGTACGGCGTGAGCCACCTGCGATTTGGCTTGTTCGGTCACGACGGCCAGCGTGCCGGAATCCTTGCCGAGGATCGTCACGGCGTTGGTGTCGGTGCCGAAGGTCTTGTGCGCGCCGACCTCGTTGACGACGAGCAGATCGCAGCCCTTGGAAGCGAGCTTTGCTTGCCCGTATTCGACCACCGAGTGGGCGTCGTCGCCGGTCTCGGCCGCAAACCCGACGATGAGCCGGCGGCTGCCGGCGGCGTCGCGGGCAGTCACCAAGCCGCGGAGGATGTCGGGGTTTTGCACGAGGTCGATGGACATGCCGGATCCGCCGGATTTCTTCAGCTTGTTGCTCTCGATGCGCGCGGGCCGGTAGTCGGCGACTGCTGCGGCCATGATGACGACGTCGGCGTCCGCCGATTCTTCCGCCATGGCGGTTTCGAGCTCGGCGGCCGTGCTCACGGCGCGCACGTCAAGGTGGGACGGCGCCGGGTCCTCCAGATGGGCGGCAACGACGCGCACGGTGGCGCCGCGTTCGGCGGCGGCGCGCGCCAGCGCCAGACCTTGCCGGCCGGATGAGCGATTGCCGAGGAAACGCACCGGGTCGAGAGGTTCACGGGTGCCACCGGCGCTGACGACCACGCGGACGCTGTCCAGATCCCGCGGGGCCAATGCGGCAAGCGCAGCCTGATAGATGGTCTCGGGATCGGGCAGCCGCCCCGGGCCGGTGTCGGCGCCCGTGAGTCGGCCGGAATCGGGGTCGATCACTATCGCGCCGCGGCTGCGCAAGGTTGCGACATTCTCGCTGGTTGCCGGGTGTTGCCACATTTCGGTGTGCATGGCCGGAGCCAGCACCACCGGCGCCGTAGCGGTCAGCAGCGTAGCGGTCAACAGGTCCTCGGCGTTGCCGTGAGCGGCCTTGGCCAGCAAGTCGGCAGTGGCGGGCGCCACGACTACCAAGTCGGCGGCACGGCCGAGGCGCACATGGGGGACGTCGGCGACGTTTTCGAACACGCCAGTATGCACCGGGTGCCCGGAGAGGGCCTCCCAGGTGGCCGAACCGACGAATTCCAACGCGGCCCGCGTCGGCACGACGTGCACGTCGTGCCCCGACTCGGTGAACCGGCGCAACAGCATCGCCGCCTTGTACGCGGCGATGCCGCCGGAGACGCCGAGGACGATGCGGGCCATTGCCGCCGCTTAGTCTTCGGCGGGCAGGTGGGCGACGACCTTGCCCTCGTTGATCTCGCGCATCGCGATCGACAGCGATTTCTCGTTCAACGTGGTCGGGACCAGCGGTCCGACGTTTTCCAGCAGTCCGTCCTGCAACTGCGAGTAGTACGCGTTGATCTGGCGGGCGCGCTTGGCGCCTTGGATCACGAGCGCGTACTTCGATTCGGCGATCTGAAGCAGGTCGTCGATCGGCGGGTTGGTGATGCCTTCAGGTGTTGCGGACACAAATTCTCCGTACGTTCTTTATCGGGACGTTCTTTATCGGGACGTTCTTTATCGGGACGGACCGAACTACGTGTCGGCCTGCATCAATGATACGAGTTCTTCGGCCGCTTGCCGAATATCGTTGTTCACGACAGTCGCATCGAATTCCGGTTCGGCGGCGAGTTCCTCGCGCGCCGTGACAAGTCTACGGTCTTGTTCGCCCTGCGTTTCAGTGCCCCTGCCGGTGAGTCTGCGCACGAGTTCCTCCCAGCTGGGCGGGGCGAGGAACACGAAGTACGCGTCCGGCATGGTGGTGCGCACTTGCCGCGCGCCTTGCAGATCGATCTCGAGCAGCGGCGCCTTGCCGGCCGCCATGGCCTCGCGCACCGGCCCGGCCGGCGTGCCGTACCGGTTGACGCCGTGTACGACGGCCCACTCGAGGAGCTCGCCGTTCTCGATCATGGCATCGAACCGTTCGTGCGTGACGAAGTGATAATGGACGCCGTCGATCTCTCCGGGCCTGGGCGGCCGCGTCGTAGCGGACACGCTCAGCCACACTTGCGGATAGTGCGACCGGATGTACGTGGACACGGTTCCCTTGCCGACAGCTGTGGGGCCGGCCAGTACGGTCAGTCGGCTCACGACGTCTCGAAGCGTTCCAGCAACGCGCGCCGTTGATGCGTGCCGAGTCCACGCAAGCGCCTGGTGCCGGCGATTCCGATCTCTTCCATGAGTTGAGCGGCTCGTACCTTGCCGATACCGGGCAAGGCCTCAAGGAGCGACGACACCTTCAGCTTCCCCAGCGCCTCGTCGCTTCCCGACTTGTCCAGGACGGCGCGTAGCGACGTCTTGCCGGTGCGCAGGTCGTCCTTGACCGCAGCACGTACGCGCCGGGCCGCGGCGGCCTTGTCCAGGGCCTCGGCTCGTTGCTGGGGCGATAGTGGGGATAATGCCACGTACCTACTCCTCTTCCACTCCGACCGGCCGCTCGCAGCGGGTTCTTCGTCTCGCTCATGACTATCACATTTTCGTCACCGGGCAGAAGTGCGCACCAACGTCAGATCGGCTTGCAGCTCGGTGACGGCGCGGCCGAGCTCGTCTCGGCGGGGTCCGGCGGCCAACACGGCGCGCGACACGGTCGGCAGCACCTGACCGGCGGTGAACGCCGCGCCGAAGACGCTGGTCAGCTGGCGCATGGTGGCGCCTTGAGCGCCCACCCCGGGGGCCAGGAGCGGCGCGTTGGTGGCGGCGAAGTCGATGCCGAGATCTCGCCCGACGGTTCCAATGGTCGCCCCGACGACCAGCCCGACCGAGCCGAGCGTCCCGTGCGCGGCCGCTGCCGCGTTCTCGGCCGCCGCGGCGTCGGCGATGCCGGCCGCCACCGGCCGGCCGGTGGACATGCCGGCGTGCTGGACGGCAGCGCCTTCCGGGTTCGAGGTCAGGGCCAGCACGAACACGCCGCGCTCGTTCTCGGCTGCGAGAGCGAGGGCCGGTCGCAGCGATTCGAACCCGAGATACGGCGACAGCGTGACGGCGTCGGCGGCAAGTGGCGACGCATTGCCCAGATAGCTCTCGGCGTACGCGACCATTGTCGAGCCGATATCGCCCCGCTTGGCGTCCAACAGCGTCAACAGGCCGCGGTCGCGCGCCAGCTCGAGCGTGTCTTCGAGGGCAGCGATGCCGGAGGAGCCGAAACGTTCGAACAACGCGGCTTGCGGTTTGACCATTGCCACGCGGCCGGCCAAGGCGTCGATGACGACACCTGCCATTTCGGCGGCACCGTCGGCGCTGTCGTCCAGTCCCCAGGCCGCCAGCAGCCCCGGATGCGGGTCGATGCCCACCACCAGTCCACCGTATTCGGCAATCGCCGCCTGCAGCCGGGCGCCGAACGAGGTCATACTCCGGCCCCCCACTGCTGCAGCGATTTGACGCGGAACGGTCCGTTCGCGACGACTTCGATGGCGCTGACGGCCACCGCGATTTCCTGGATGGTCGTCATGAGCGGGCAGTTGACGCTGGTGGCGGCTGCCCGGATCTCGTAGCCGTCGGCGCGGGCGTCCCGGCCGGACGGCGTGTTGACTATCAAGTCGATCTCCCCGGCCAGCACCTGGTCGATGATGGTGGGCTCGCCGTTCGGCCCGGTGCCGTCGGTGCCCTTGCGCACGACGGTCGACATGATGCCGTTGCGTCGGAGCACTTCGGCCGTCCCGGTGGTGGCGAGCAGTTCGAACCCGAGTTCGGCCAGCCGCCGCGCCGGCAACACCATCGAGCGTTTGTCGCGGTCGGCCACCGAGAAGAAAACCTTGCCCCGGACCGGAAGCGTCTGCGAAGCCGCTTGCTGGCTCTTGGCGAATGACGTCGGGAAGTCCACGTCGATGCCCATCACCTCGCCGGTCGAGCGCATCTCTGGGCCGAGGATGCTGTCGACGATGGCGCCGCCGGCCGTGCGGAACCGGCGGAACGGCAATACTGCCTCCTTGACGGCGATCGGCACGTCGGCCGGCGGGTTGCTGCCGTCGCCGGACGCCGGCAACACGGTGCCGCGCAGCGAGGCGACCGTGCGGCCGGTCGCCATCAGCGCGGCGGCCTTGGCCAGCGGGGCGGCGGTCGCCTTGGACACGAACGGCACGGTGCGGGAGGCGCGCGGATTGGCTTCAAGCACGTACAGCACGTCGGCGGCCAGGGCGAACTGGATGTTGAGCAGCCCGTTCACGCCCACCCCTTCGGCGATGGCTCTCGTCGATTCGCGCACGCGGGCGAGCACATCCGAGCCGAGCGTGGCCGGCGGCAGTACGCAGCAGGAGTCGCCCGAATGGATTCCGGCCTCCTCGATGTGCTCCATGATGCCGCCGATGTACAGGTCGGTGCCGTCAAAGAGCGCGTCCACGTCGATTTCGATGGCGTCGTCGAGGAACCTGTCGACGAGCACGGGACGGTCGTGGCTGACCTCGGTGGCCGATTCCATGTAATCGGACAATTGGGCCGAGTCGTACACGATCTGCATGCCGCGGCCGCCCAGCACGTAGGACGGGCGGACCAGGACGGGATAGCCGATGTCCTCGGCGATCTGCCGAGCGCCGTCGAACGACGTGGCGGTGCCGTGTTTGGGCGAGCGCAGGGACGCCGCGTCGAGCACGGCGCCGAATGCTCCGCGATCCTCGGCCAGGTCGATGGCCTCGGGTTGCGTTCCGAGGACCGGCACGCCGGCGGCCTTGAGGTCGGCGGCAAGGCCGAGCGGCGTCTGCCCGCCGAGTGAGCAGATGACGCCGAGCACCGGGCCCGCCGCGCATTCGGCCTGGTAGACCTCGAGGACGTCCTCGAACGTGAGCGGTTCGAAGTACAGCCGGTCGGCAGTGTCGTAGTCGGTGGAGACGGTCTCGGGATTGCAGTTGACCATGACCGTCTTGTACCCGGCGCCGCGCAACGCCATGGTGGCGTGCACGCACGAATAGTCGAATTCAATGCCCTGGCCGATGCGGTTCGGCCCCGAGCCCAGGATCATGACGACCGGCTCGGTCCGTTCCGACACCTCGGTCTCATCGTCATAGGTCGAATAGTGGTACGGCGTTTTGGCTTCGAACTCGCCGGCGCACGTGTCGACGGTCTTGTACACCGGCCGGACGCCGAGTGCTTGCCGGACGCCGCGCGCCACCGCCGGGTCGATCCGGCGCAGCGCGCCGATCTGCACGTCGGAGAAGCCGTGCCGTTTTGCCGTGCGCAGCGCCGGCACGTCGAGAGTGGACGCCTCGGCCACGTCCTCGGCGATCTCGTTGATCAACGCGATCTGGTCGAGGAACCACCGGTCGATGCCGCATGCCGCGTAGACCTCGTCGATCGTGAGGCCTGCGCGCAACCCCTGCTGGACCGCGACAAGTCGTTCGTCGGTCGGGTGGCCGATGCGGGCCAGCAGGTCGGCGCGCACCGACGGATCGGCGATATCGGGCACCGCCCCGTCCCAGTGGAACGCCGCACCGGACTTCTCCAGCGACCGGAGAGCCTTTTGCAGGGCTTCGGTGAAATTCCGACCGAGCGCCATGGCCTCCCCCACCGATTTCATGGTGGTGGTCAGGGTGGGATCGGCCGCCGGGAATTTCTCGAACGCGAACCGCGGCACCTTCACGACCACGTAGTCGAGGGTCGGTTCGAACGATGCCGGCGTGACCTTGGTGATGTCGTTGGGGATCTCGTCGAGGCTGTACCCGACGGCCAGCTTGGCCGCGATCTTCGCGATCGGGAATCCGGTGGCCTTCGAGGCCAGGGCGGACGACCGGGACACGCGCGGGTTCATTTCGATAGTGACGATGCGCCCGTTGTCGGGATGGACGGCGAATTGGATATTGCATCCGCCGGTGTCGACGCCGACTTCACGGATGATGGCTTGGGAGATGTCCCGCATCCGCTGGTATTCGCGGTCCGTGAGGGTCAGCGCCGGGGCCACCGTGATGGAGTCGCCGGTGTGTACGCCGACCGGGTCGACGTTCTCGATCGAGCAGACCACGACGACGTTGTCCTTGTTGTCGCGCATCAGTTCGAGCTCGTATTCCTTCCACCCGAGGATGGATTCCTCCAGCAGGACTTCGTGCGTGAGCGAGTCCTGCAGCCCGGCCCCGGCGATCCGGCGCAAATCGTTTTCGTCGTACGCCAGACCGGACCCGAGCCCGCCCATGGTGAACGAGGGACGCACCACCAGCGGGTAGCCCAGCTTGTCGGCGGCGTCCAGGCAATCGTGCATGGTGTGCGCGATCATTGATTCGGCGACCTCGGCGCCGCAGATCTTCGCGATGTCCTTGTACTGTTGCCGGTCCTCACCGGCCTGGATGGCCGCGACGTTAGCGCCGATCAGTTCGACGTCGTATTTGTCCAGCGTGCCGCGCTCGTGCAGTTCGATGGCGGCGTTCAGCGCCGTCTGGCCGCCCAGGGTGGGCAGCAGCGCGTCGGGCTTCTCGGCGGCGATGATCGATTCGATCACCTCGGGGGCGATGGGTTCGATGTACGTGGCGTCGGCGATCTCCGGATCGGTCATGATGGTGGCCGGGTTCGAGTTGACAAGGATGACGCGCAGTCCTTCGGCTCGCAGCACGCGGCATGCCTGCGTGCCGGAATAATCGAATTCGCACGCTTGTCCGATGACTATCGGGCCCGATCCAATGACCAGGACGCTTTTCAGATCGCTCCGCAACGGCATTTATTTGGCTCCTTGGCTCGTCGGATCGATCCGGTCCATCAAGTCGATGAAACGGTCGAACAGGTAACGGGAATCGTGCGGGCCGGCCGCCGATTCGGGGTGGTATTGCACGCTGAACGCCGGAACGTCGAGCGCCCGCAGGCCCTCGACGACGTTGTCGTTCAGGCAGATATGGCTCACCTCGACGGCCCCGTACCGGCCGTCGTCGTAGGGTGCCGTCGAGGGGCCGTCGAGCGGCGCGTCGACGGCGAAGCCGTGGTTTTGGCTGGTGACCTCGACCTTGCCGGTCTCCCTGTCGAGAACCGGCTGGTTGATGCCGCGGTGGCCGAATTGCAGCTTGTAGGTGCCGTACCCCAGCGCTCGACCCAGCAGTTGGTTGCCGAAGCAGATCCCGAAGAACGGGATGCGGTGGTCGAGCACGCTGCGCAGCACGTCGACCTGACGGTCGGCAGCGGCCGGGTCGCCGGGCCCGTTGGAGAAGAACACGCCGTCCGGCGCAATCTTCTCGAGGGTTTCGAAGGACGTGTTCGCCGGCAGCACGTGCACTTCCAGGCCGCGTTCGGCGAGCTGGGTCGGCGTCATGGACTTGATGCCCAGGTCGAAGGCCGCGACGGTGAACCGTTTCGTGCCGACGGCCGGCACGACGTATGCCTCGGCAGTGGACGCTTCGGCGGCGAGGTCGGATCCGGCCATCACGGGCGAGTCGAGGACCGCCTGCAGGCGGCCGGCCCGGTCCGGAGCTTCCGGGCCGGAAAAGATGCCCATCCGCATGGCGCCCTTGTCGCGCAGATGCCGGGTCAGCGCGCGTGTGTCCACGTCGGCGATACCGACCACGCCTTCGCGTTCGAGCCGCTCCCGCAGGTCGCCGGTCGAGCGCCAGCTGGACGGGCGCCGTGCCGCGTCGCGCACCACATAGCCGGCCGCCCAGATGCGGGTGGATTCGTCGTCGACGTCATTGACGCCCGTGTTGCCGATGTGCGGGGCCGTCTGGACGATGATCTGCCGGTGATAGGACGGGTCGGTCAGCGTTTCCTGATAGCCGGTCATGGCCGTGACGAAAACGGCTTCGCCCAGCGCCGTGCCGCGGGCGCCGTACGCGGTGCCGGTGAGTTCCAGGCCGTCCTCCAGGGTCAGGGTCGCCGGCCGGCGTGGTTCGGTCATGATGCCTCCAGTTGCGAAATGCTCTCGATGAGCGTGGTCTTGTCGGCCGCGTACCGGGTGCGGAATCCGGTGTCGACGTCGGTGTGGCCGAGGGTCCAGCCGATGACGACGAGGCCGCCTGCTTCGACGAATTTTCCGGCCATGCCGTCGGCCGTGGACACCGACCGCAGGTCGGAGCGCGGGATGTAGAAGTCGGGCTGGCCGTCCCGTCGCACCGCAATGCCGCCGGCGTAGACTTCCACGGCCGCGCCGGTGCGGATCCCCAGGTCGTGCACGGCGATGCGGTCGAGCCAGTCGCCGGCCCTCGTCGTGCACACGTACGTGCCCTCGGCGCTCGTCCCGGGTTCGCCGGGCGCCGCCGGAACGCCCGCCGGGGCCGGGATGTCGTCTTGCCTGCCGCGCCGGGAAGTCCAGCCCCTGCGCATCAACGCGAAGATGAGCAGGATGATCACGACGGTGACGACGACGCCGATCAGTTTGCCCATTCGTGTGCCTTTCCGATGTCGGCCAGCTCGCCGGCCGCCAGGACGGGCCGGCCGGCGAAGAATGTCGAGTGCACGGCTGCCGGCAGTTCCATTCCGGCGAACGGCGTGTTGCTGCCGGTCGAGGCCATTGCGGCAACGTCGACCGTCCGCCGGGCGGCAGGATCGACGAGGACGACGTCGGCTGCCGAGCCGGGCTCGAGCGTCCCGGCAGGCAGGCCGGCGATTTCGGCCGGCCGGGTGGACATGACGCGCACGACGTCGTCCCATCCGAACAGGCCCGGCTCCACCATCGTGGCAACCACAATGGACAGCGCCGTCTCGAGGCCGGTCATCCCCATTGCCGCGGCCGACCATTCGCACGATTTGGCCTCGGTCGGATGCGGGGCATGGTCGGTGGCGACGATGTCGATGGTTCCGTCGGCGAGGCCCTCGCGGACGGCGTGCACGTCGGCGTCCGTGCGCAGCGGAGGGTTGACCTTGAAGACCGGGTCGAACGTGCGCACCTTTTCGTCGGTCAGCAGCAGGTGATGCGGCGTCACCTCGGCGGTGACGCGGACGCCGCGGGCCTTTGCCCACCGGATGATGTCGACGCTGCCGGCAGTCGACACGTGGCACACGTGCAGCCTGGATCCGACGTGGCCGGCCAGCAGCACGTCGCGGGCGATGATCGCTTCTTCGGCCACGGCCGGCCAACCGGGCAGCCCCAGCGCCGCGGACACGTCGCCTTCGTGCATTTGCGCGCCGCCGGTCAGCCGGGGCTCTTGCGCATGCTGGGCGATCACGCCGTCGAACGCCTTGACGTATTCGAGGGCGCGGCGCATCACGAGCGGGTCGTGCACGCATTTGCCGTCATCGGAAAAGATCCGCACGCCGGCGGCGGAGTCGGCCATGGCGCCGAGTTCGGCCAGCTGGACGCCGTCCAGGCCGACGGTGACGGCGCCGATCGGGTGTACCGCCGTGTAGCCGGCTTCTTGGCCGAGCCGCCACACCTGTTCGACAACTCCGGCAGTGTCGGCGACCGGCGCCGTATTGGCCATGGCGTGCACTGCCGTGAATCCGCCGCGCGCTGCGGCCCGGGAGCCGGACAGGACGGTCTCGGCGTCCTCCCGGCCCGGTTCGCGCAAGTGCGTGTGCAGGTCGACGAGGCCGGGCAGCGCGGTCAGGCCGCCCGCCTCGACGACCTCCACGTCGCGTAGGCCGGGCTGCGAGAATTCGGCGACCAGCACGCCGTCCTCGATCTTCAGCTCACCGCGCGGGCCGCCGGCCGGCGACACGTCCCGGATCAAATAGTTCACGCTTTGTCCTCTTCCTTGGCGTAGGCCGTGAGCAGGTACAGCACGGCCATCCGCACCGACACCCCGTTCGACACTTGTTCGGTGACCGTCGACCGGGCCGAATCGGCTGCGCCCGCCGAGATCTCGAATCCGCGGTTCATCGGCCCGGGATGCATGATCAGCGTTGACGGGCCGAGCTTTGCCACACGTTTGTCGGTCAGCCCCCAGCGTCTCGTGTATTCGTGCGCGGACGGGAAGAACGATTCGTGCATCCGCTCGGCTTGCACGCGCAGCATCATGACGGCGTCCAGATCGCTGCCGGCAAGAGTGGCGTCGAAGTCGTAGCTGATGGTGGCCGGCCACGTCTCGACGCCGACCGGCAACAGCGTGGGCGGTGCCACCACCGTGACGTGCGCGCCGAGCGTCGTGAGCAGGTACACGTTCGACCGTGCCACCCGCGAATGCAGGACGTCGCCCACTATCGCCACGTGCACGCCGTCCAGATCGCGGCCGGCCGGCGCGCGCGTATGCAGGTGACGGCGCAGCGTGAACGCGTCCAGCAGCGCCTGTGTGGGGTGCTGGTGGATGCCGTCGCCGGCGTTGATCACGCCGGCGTCGATCCACCCGGCGTGGGCAAGACGTTGCGGCGCGCCCGAGCCGGGATGGCGGATGACGACGACGTCCGCGCCGATGGCCTCCAGGGTCTGCGCCGTGTCCTGCAGGCTTTCGCCCTTGGACACCGACGACCCCTTGGCCGAAAAGTTGATGACGTCGGCCGAGAGCCGTTTGGCGGCGGCCTCGAACGAGATTCGCGTGCGGGTGGAGTCTTCAAAGAACAGGTTGACGACCGTCCGGCCGCGCAACGTGGGGAGCTTTTTGATCTCGCGCCCGGACACCTGGTCCATTTCTTCGGCGATATCGAGGGTCTCGATGGCGTCGGCGTAGTCGAGGTCTTCGGTGCCGAGCAGGTGCCGGTAGGTCATGAGGTCACAATCTCGACGGCGTCGTCGCCGTCGGTCTCGAGTAGTTTGACCTGCACGCGCTCGGCCAGCGCGGTCGGCAGGTTTTTGCCGACGTGATCGGCCCGGATGGGAAGTTCTCGGTGGCCGCGGTCGACGAGCACGGCCAACCGGACGATGCGCGGCCGGCCCAGGTCGCCGAGCGCGTCGAGTGCCGAGCGGATGGTGCGGCCCGAATACAGCACGTCGTCGACGAGGACCACTGTCTTGTCGTCGATGCCGGTGCGCGGCAGTTCGGTGGCGCCGACCGGCCGGATCGGATGGCGCGAAAGATCGTCGCGGTGCATGGTGATGTCGAGGCTGCCGCAGAGCGCGTCGGCATCGCTGCGCCCCTCGACGTCCGCGATCTTCTCGGCGAGCCGGCGGGCCAACGGTACCCCGCGGGTCGGAATTCCGAGGACGACAAGGTCGTCGGCGCCCTTATTGTGCTCAAGCACTTCGAAAGCGATGCGAGCAATGGCTCTGCGGATCTCTGCCGCGTCCAGAACGAGACGTGACGGCACTATGATCCCCCTTCCCCGCCTCACGGGACGGTCGTTAAAGGAGTGGTTGACTCCATCGTATCAGCGCCGCCGGTGCGCCGGAGACCGGGAGTGACGTAGAGTCGGACGACCGCGCGTGCGCCAGCCGCACGCCGTCCCGGCCACCGCCTGAACGACAAGGATCGACAATGACCAAGCGTGAAACGCACCCGTACACCGGCACCGTCAAAAAGCTGTTATGGCGTTCCGCACTGGCTTTCGCCGGCACGCAGGCAGCCGTGATCGGCGGCCTTGTCGCCACGGACGCCGTGAAGAAATCCCAGCGCAAGAAGCGCACCGGGTTTCCGCGGCCCGGCACGTACACCAGCAGCGTGTCGGACGCCGTGACGACCGTGTACACGTACGGTGCCGACCTTTACGACGCCATGATCGACGAGATCGACAAGGCCGAAAGGCACGTGTTCATTCAAAGCTACATTTGGAAGGACGACGAGACCGGCAGACGATTCAAGGATGCACTGGGCCGTGCCGCCGAACGCGGCGTCGACGTCTTCGTCAGCTACGACGGTTTCGCCAATCTCGTTGTCCGGCCCCGTTTTTACCGGTTCCATCCGAGCGTGCACGTGCTGCGCTCGCCGATTTTCCGCCCCGGCATCATCTTTGCCAACCCGCGCTCGACCGGGCTCGATCATCGAAAGATCCTCGTTGTCGACGACCGGGTCGGATTCGTCGGCGGATACAACATCGGAGCTCCGTACGCCACCGAATGGCGCGATACGCATTTACGGATCGAAGGCCGCTCGGTCTGGGAGCTGCGGCATGCTTTCATCAGCTTTTGGAACAACACGCGTACTAGCCGGCACCCGGAGCTGCCCGACCCGGGAGCCGGCTTTTGGGAGCCGCGGCTCCGGTCGGTCAGCAATGCGCCGGCAGGCATGGTCTTCCCCATCCGGGGCGTCTACCTGGCGGCCATCAACAGGGCGACCAGCCATATCTTCATCACCACGGCCTATTTCATCCCGGACGGGCAGATTCTCGATGCGCTGACGGCCGCGTCCCGGCGCGGCGTCGACGTGCGCGTGCTGGTGCCCGAGGAGTCGAACCACGTGCTCTCCGACTGGCTCTCCCGAGGGTTTTACTCCGAACTGTTGGACGCCGGCGTGACGATCCTGCTGTACGAGAACGCCATGGTGCACGCCAAGACCGCCACCATCGACGGCAAATGGACGACGGTGGGCACCGCCAATATCGACAGATTGAGCCTGAGCGGCAATTACGAGATCAACATGGAGCTCTACGACGACAAGCTCGCAGCCGATATGGAGCGGATCTTCGAGGTGGACAGCGGAAACAGCCGCGTGCTCACGCCCGAGGAATGGCAGCGCCGGAATGTCGTGGCGCGGTTCGCCGAACTCGTTCTCGTGCCGTTGCGGCCGTTGCTCTAATACCCGAGTGACGGCTTCATGTCGAGGATCCGGCCCAGCAGGCCGCTGACGAAGCCGGGCGAATCGTCCGTCGAAAGCTTGCGGACCAGGTCGACGGCCTCATCGACGGCCACGGGGCCGTCCACGTCGTCGTTGAACAAGATCTCCCAAGCGCCGATCCGCAACGCCGCCCTGTCGACTGCCGGCATGCGGGTCAACGGCCACCCTTGCGAATAGGTCTCGAGCAATTCGTCGATCTCATCGGTGTGCGATGCGACGCCGCGCACCAGTTCCGCCGAATACTCGCGCATGGGATAGTCGGCGTCCGAGCTGCGGGTTTCCAGCATGCTGAGCGGCGCAATACCGCGTTGTTCCGCCTCGTAGAGAACGTCGAGCGCCCGTTTCCGGGATTTACTGCGTGCTCCCACTAGTTGACGCGGCCCAAGTATTCGCCCGAGCGGGTGTCGACCTTGATCTTGGTTCCTTGCTCCAAGAACAACGGCACCTGGATCTCGTACCCCGTCTCGAGCGTTGCGGACTTCGATCCGCCCGACGAACGGTCGCCTTGCAGGCCCGGCTCGGTGTAGGTGATCTCAAGCGCCACCGACGGCGGCATTTCCACGTACAGCGGGACACCGTCGTGCATGGCGACCTGGATGCTCTGGCTTTCGAGAAGATAGTGGGCCGCATCGCCGACGGTCTTCTCGGGCACGTTGATCTGCTCGTAGTCGGAGTTGTCCATGAACACGAAATCGGTGCCGTCGTGGTAGAGGTACTGCATGTCGCGACGGTCCACATTTGCCGTTTCGACCTTGGTGCCGGCGTTGAACGTCTTGTCGACGGTCTTGCCGGACAGCACGTTCTTCAGCTTGGTGCGCACGAACGCCGGTCCCTTGCCCGGTTTGACGTGCTGGAACTCCACGACGGACCACAATTGTCCTTCGAGGTTGAGCACCAAGCCGTTCTTCAGATCGTTGGTCGAAGCCACTCGCGTTTCCCCTATAGGTTGTCAAGAATTACTCGAGAACAGAATACCGAATCGGACCGCCGGGCCCGGAGTTCCCCGGGAATCCTCACCACACGGCCGCAATCAAGGGTACCCGCCCCGGCAAAAATTCCGCGAATCGAGCGCTCCGGCCCCGCCCGTCCCCGCTCCCCGTCCTCAACCGCAAAACGCGCCGCCGCGTCGGGAACGCGCCGTCAGAACGGCGCGTTCCCGACGCGGCGGCGCGTTTTGCACACGGCGGCGCGTTTTGCAGCCCGTGGATTACTTTGCCGCCTCCGCGAGCAGCCCGGCCAGTTCGGCGGGTTTGGTGTACATCGGCCAGTGGCCGGAGTCGATGTCGAAGTACTCGACATGGCGGGCGGCCGCCAGTTCGGGCACATCGCCGCCCTCGATCCACTCCTTGGCGTCCGCCGGGCCGTATTCGGGGCAAATCAAAACGGTCGGCACGTCGAACCGCGCGTCATCCGTATAGGCAACCGCCGCGGTGCTCACCGCTTCGGGCACTGGAATGGCTGCCGCGGCGATCCGGCGCTTGGCGTCCTCGCTCAAATCAGCGGAGTCCGGGCCGTCGAAGGGTTCCCAACCGGGAAACGGCATCACGCCGCCCTCGGCGGGGAAGAAATCGGCGTACGCCTCCCCGGCAGTGGTGGGAAACCCGCCGATCAACACCGTCTTGGCCACGCGACCGGCCCGTGCGTCGGCGGCCAGCCACGCGAGCGTGCTCGCAGCCGAGTGTCCGACTACCACGGGTTTGCCGGACGCCGCGTCGACTGCCTCGACGACTGCCGCCACCTGGTCGTCGAGCGTCGCCGCATCGCCGTCCCCTTGGCCGGGCAGCGTGATCGGCACCGGGCGGTGTCCCAGATCGGCGAGCTTCGCTGCAACGTCGTCCCACGCCGAGTCGTCGAGCCAGAGTCCGGCGATGAGCAGAATGTCCATGATGCGTCTCCTTTCATTGCTTCCGCCTACTGCCTCGGACATCGGTCCGGCGGACGCGTTGTGCTCAACACGTTAGGAGGTGTTCCGGACGATCGGCTTCCGGATAGCCTCGGCTCATGCTTATTCTTTTGACATGGCTACCGAGTCGAGCCCGACCGCGCGGGCGCTGCGTGCGCTCGAGGTATTGCAATTCTCCCCCGGCGTACAGGCCGGCGAGCTCGCCGAGCGCCTGGGCGTCACGGAGCGGGCGGCGCGCCGCTATGTCGAAATTCTCCGCGAGGCGGGCATACCCGTCGAGTCGTCCCGCGGACCGTACGGCGGCTACCGGCTCGGGCGGGGCACCAGGTTGCCTCCCGTCGTCTTCACCGAGGCCGAAGCGCTGGGCCTGGTGATGGCGGCTCTGGACGGCGGCACGTTCCCGGCGGGCGCCGAAGACGTCACCGGCGCGGCCTTGGGCAAGGTCATTCGCGCGCTTCCGGACGCCCTGGGCCGTAAAGCGGCCGAACTGCGGGAAAACGCGTCGACCGCGCCGGCGCCGAGGTCCCGGCCCCATCCGGCGGTCGCCGGCGAGCTCGCGGCAGCAGTTGCCGACCGGTCGGTCGTCGACATCACCTACAGCAACCGCCCGGGCCGCGAATGGGACGATCGCGTGGATCCGTGGGCGGTCGTTGTGCGGCACGGATACTGGTACCTGCTGTGTTTTTCGCACGGCCGCGAAGCGATCCGGACGTATCGCGTCGACCGCGTTCGTTCGGTGCGACGGTCGGCGGACACGTTCACGCCGCCGGCCGATCTTGATCCGGTGGCGGTGCTGGAGGAAAATCTCGGCATCGGCTGGGACTTCGAAACCCGAGTGCGATTCGATGCGCCGGCCGGGGACGTGTCGGAGTGGATCCATCCCGCCATGGGCAAGCTCACGGCGTCCGGCACTGGATGCGTGCTGAACGGCAGCACCGGCAATCCGGAGATGTACGTGCAGGAATGGCTGGCGTGTGTGCCTTACCAATTCCACATCGAGGGCGGACCCGAGCTCTGCGAGGCGGCCCGGACATTTGCCCGCCGCATCGCCAAAGCCGTCAACCACCGCAAAGCGCCCCGCCGCGTATAAAGCGCGAAGTCATGACGGGGCGGGCTATACGCCGCGGGGCGTTTTGCGAAGGGGAATTAGCCGAGACCGCCGACGGTCGTCAAATTACCCCGCGGTCCCTCCGCCGCGATTTCGGCGAACGCGGCCTGCATGATTGCCGGATCGGGGCCGGCCAGCCGGGTGGTGCGGCCGGTACGGCCGTCCAAGACCACGAACCGCAACAGCGACCCGCGTGCCTTCTTGTCCCGGGCCATCGCCTCGAGCAGTTTGGGCCACCGGTCGCCTCGATAGGTCACCGGCAGTTTGAGCTTCGACAGGATCGCCCGGTGCCTGTCGACCACGTCATCGGGCAGCCCCGAGGCCATCCGGGCCAGTTCGGCCACGTACACCATGCCGATGCTGACGGCGGCGCCGTGCGGCCACTGATAACGCTCGGCGTATTCAATGGCGTGCCCCAGCGTGTGACCGTAATTGAGGATCTCCCGCTCCCCCGATTCACGCAGGTCGTTGCCGACCACGCGGGCCTTGACAGCCACGGCGCGTTGAATGAGCTCACGCAGTATGGGCCCGTCCGGGTCGATGATCTGCTCGAGCGGATTGTCCTCGACCAGTTCGAGGATGCGCTCGTCCTCGATGAATCCGATCTTCACGATCTCCGCCATCCCCGACAACAGCTGCCGTTCGGGAAGCGTGCGCAGGGACTCCAGGTCGATGAGCACGCCGGCGGGCGGGTGGAACACTCCGACCAGGTTCTTGCCCTCGGACGTGTTGATGCCGGTCTTGCCGCCGACCGCCGCGTCCACCATGGCCAGCAGGGTGGTGGGAATGTGCACGACCCTGACGCCGCGCAGCCACGTGGCCGCCACGAACCCGGCAAGATCGGTCACCGTGCCGCCACCCACCGAGACGATGGCGTCCGACCGGGTGAAGTCGGATTGGCCGAGAATCGTCCAGCAAAACCCTGCCACCGGTTGCAGTTTGGCCTCTTCGCCGTCCGGAATCTCGGCGGCTATCGCGTTGTAACCGCGGCCGGCGAGCTCTTCGCGGACCGTCTCTCCGGTCGCCTGCAATGCGCGCGGATAGACAACGAGCACGCGTTCGCACGCCTCGCCCAGGAGCCCGGGCAGCTCGGTCAACAGCCCGGTGCCGATGATTGCCTGATAGTCGTCCGGCCTGGCGGGCGTCGATCCGACGTCGATACGGGTGGTTGACGTCATTGATGACCTTTCGATGGAGTTGGAGTCGTCACCGGCGAGTCGTTCCTCGTACGCGGCAAGGGCGGCGGTCACCCGATCGACGACGGTGGCGGGAGACACGCTGCTGCTGGGCACGATGAGGTCGGCGACCTCCCGGTAGACCGGTTCGCGTTCGGCGGCGAGCCGCGTCCATTGTTCCAGCGGGGTTTCGGCGGAGCCATCGGCCAGCAGCGGTCGGCTCGAGTTCTTGATCCGTGCGGCAACCGTTGCCGCGTCGATGGTGATGTACACCACCGTGACGCCGGACGACGTCAGCTGGGCCCGCGTCTCGGCGTCCAGCACGGCGCCGCCTCCGAGCGACACGATCCCGGGGGTTTCGGCAACGGTTCGCACGGCCGAATCGACGGCCCGGCGTTCGATCCGGCGGAACGCGGGTTCGCCGTCGCGGCGGAAGATCTCGCGAATCGGGCCGGCATCTTCGACGATCATGGCGTCGGTGTCGTACATGGGTACGTCGAAAGTTTCGGACAGCAGCCGGGCCAGCGTCGTCTTGCCGGCGGCCGGAGGTCCGACAAGGACGACGTGCTGCGGCAGCTTGGGCCGGGGTTTCTGCCGCGGCGGGTGCGGCACGGGCCGCGTTGGCGGTCCGAACGGGATAGACATATCAGCTCTGCAGGTTCTCCGGGATGGATGCCCGGTACGAGGCAATATTCCGCGCGGTCTCGGCAAGCGAATCGCCGCCGAACTTTTCGACGACGGCGCCGGCCACCACCAGGGCGACCATGGCCTCGGCCACCACTCCCGCGGCGGGAACCGCACACACGTCCGAGCGTTGATGGTGCGCGGTGGCCGCCTCGCCGGTGGACACGTCAACGGTGCGCAGTGCGCGCGGCACGGTGGCGATCGGTTTCATTGCGGCGCGCACGCGCAGCGGATCGCCGGTGCTCATCCCGCCTTCCGTTCCGCCTGCCCGCCCGGACGCACGGTGGACTTTGCCGCCGTCCCGGATGATCTCGTCGTGCGCGGCGCTGCCGCGGCGTGCGGCGGTTTTGAATCCGTCGCCGATCTCGACGCCCTTGATGGCTTGAATGCCCATCAGCGCTCCGGCAAGCCGCGAGTCCAGTCGCCGGTCCCAGTGCACGTGCGACCCGAGGCCGGGCGGCGTTCCGTAGCACACGACTTCGACGATGCCGCCCAGCGTGTCGCCTGCCTTTTTGGCGTCGTCCACTTCGGCGACCATCCTCTCGGACGTCGCCCGGTGGAAGCAGCGCATCGGGTCGGCATCAAGCGCCGGGACGTCGTCCGCGCCGGGCAGCGGGGCGTCGGCAGGCACCTCGATGGGGCCCAGTCCGACGGTGTGCGACACGACGGTGATGCCGACGCCGGCCAGGAAGTTCTCGGCGACCGAGCCGAGCGCCACGCGGGTGGCGGTCTCCCGGGCCGACGCGCGCTCGAGCACGGGCCGGGCCTCGTCGAAACCGTATTTTTGCATGCCGACGAAATCAGCGTGCCCCGGCCGCGGCCGCGTCAACGGCGCATTGCGGGCCAGCCCGTCGAGCACTTCCGCTTCGACCGGGTCGGCCGCCATGACCTGTTCCCATTTCGGCCATTCCGTGTTCGCCACCTCGATGGCCACCGGCCCGCCCTGCGTCAGGCCGTGCCGGACGCCGCCGATCAGCCGGACGGCGTCCTTCTCGAACGACATCCGGGCGCCGCGGCCGTATCCGAGCCGCCGCCTGGCCAGGGCATTCTGCACGTCTTCGGTGGTCAGAGGCACCGACGCGGGTAAGCCTTCGAGAATTCCGACAAGAGCCGGGCCGTGTGATTCCCCCGCAGTCAGCCAACGCAACATACTGACGATCCTACTGAAAGCGCTCCGGCCGCGATGACGGACGTCCACGCACCGAACAGCAGAAACGGTCCGTAGGCAATGGAATCCCGCGCGCTGCGGCGTCCGGCGGCCACCAATGCCAAGGCCGCCAGCCCCGCCGCGACGACGCCGACAAGCAGCCCGGCCAGGCCGACGACCGGGTGGACCGCGCCTGCTGCCAGGCCGAGCAGCACGGCCGTCTTGATGTCGCCCTTGCCGAGGCCCGATCCGGGCAACGCTCGAATCCCGGCGAAGAACGCGCCGCCGGCCGCGCCGGTCAGGGCCGATCCCAAGGCGAGGGTCGTCACGGCCCCGGAGCGGCCGATCTCGGCGGCCAGGCAGGCTGCGCACGCGGCGATGCCGGGCCACACGATCCGGTCGGGCAGGCGGTGCAGGCGGACGTCGAAGAAGCCGAGCGCCGGGGTCGCACCGGCCACCACGCCCAACAGCACGGAACGCGGCCACGGCCCGGAAGCCACCGGCCATGCGCACACGGCAAGGGCCCCGGCCGCCAGACACGTCACCGCGGTCCAGACCATCGGGGCGCGCCGGCCGTGCCACGCCAGCCGGACGGCGTCCGCCGGGCCCACGATCGCCGGCCCGGCCGCCCCGATCACGAGGGCCGCGAGGACTGCCAGCGCGGGCGCGACCATGTCAGTCGCCGCGCCCGCGCACTACGGCCAGCACGGCGTCGGTGATTGCAGCGTGCCGGTCGGGGCCTGCGTCCGCGGCGGACGCGCCGTCCCCGCCGGACTGCAGGGCCGACCGCCGCGCGGCTTCGGCAAGGAACAGTTCGATTTGCCCGACCGCCTGGTGGGCGAGCATGGCCGCGCCGTCGATCACCGTGCCGCCGGCAGCCGACCAGGCGCTTGCCAGCGGCGTCGGCCACGGATCGTAGACGACGTCGAGAAGCACGGCTCCGACAAGCGTGCCCGGAGCGCCGCGCCCGGCCGTACCGGCAAGCGACGCGGACGCGCCGACGGGGGTGGTGTTCACGGTGGTGTCGTAGTCGCCCGGGCGCCACTTGTCGAGCGGCTGCACTGCGGCACGGGCGCCCAGCGATGCCGCGACGCGCTCGACGCCGGCCGCCCGGGAAGGCGTGCGCGCAAAGACGTCGACGGCGTTGGCGCCCTGACGGGCGAAGGCGGCGGCCGCGGATCCGGCAGTCGCTCCCCCGCCGATCACGGCGCATCGGCCCGGTCGGGTGACGCCGGCTCCGCTCAAGGCCCCGATGATTCCCGCCACGTCGGTGTTGTACGCCGCCGGCGCCGGGCCGGAAAAGACGAGCGTGTTGACGCTCCCGGTGGCCGCCGCGACGTCGTCGACGGGCCCTCCGGCGCGGCGCACCAGTTCCAGCGCCCGCTGTTTCAGCGGCATGGTCAACGACAGCCCGATCCAGCTGGCGTCCAAGCCGGCCAGGTGCCCGGCCAGCCCGTCGGCGTCGACGTCCGACAGATCGTAGGAGATATCGCTGCGGCGGGCTGCCCGGTACCCCGCCTCGTGCATGACCGGCGAGAGCGAATGCGCGATCGGGTGACCGCAGACGCCGGCCCGGTGAATTGTCACGACTTGCCGCCGTTCTTCTTCGCCTTCCGGTGGTCGCCTTTGTGATGCTTCTTCAGCCACGCCTGATACTGCTTGACGTGCTTTTGATGCTGCTTGTACGTCGTGGCGAACTTCGTCTTGCCGGTATCGGGGTTGACCGTCACAAAGTACATCCACGGCCCGGAGGCGGGGTCGTCCGCGGCTTTGATGCTGGCAAGGCCCGGCGAGTTGATCGGGCCGGGCGGCAAGCCCTTGTGGCGGTACGTGTTGTACGGCGATTTGCTGGCGCGCTGCTTCTTGGTCGTCGACGCATCCTCACGGGTGCCGAAGATGTAGGAAACCGTCGCATCCGATTGCAATTTGCCGTCGGTTTCCTTGTTGTCGTCCTTCAACCTGTTGTCGAAGACGCGCGCGATCTTGCGGCGCGTCGCGTAATCGCCAGGCGATTCGGCCTGCACGAGGCTTGCCTTGGTCAACACCGTGCGCTGGTCCTGCGCCCGCACGCCGGCGTCGGTCAGGGCGGCCTGCATCCGGTCGACCATCGTCTGCACGATCTCGGTAGCCGTCTCATGCGGCTTGACCTTGTACGTGGCCGGGAACAAATACCCTTCGATGCTCGGCAGATCCGCGGGCAGGCCGTATTTTTGCGGCTTGGCCTTCAGGGCCTTCTTGATCTCGGCGACAGGCAGACCGCTGACCTTGTGAATGGCCGGCACCATTTGCATGCGCCGGTAGCCCTCCGGAACGGTGAACGTCGGCAACGCCACCGGGTTCTGCAAGAGCTTCACCGCGGCGGATCCGCTCATGTGCCGGTGCAGGACGTAGCGTCCGGGCTGCAGCTGGTCGCCGGATTTGCTCAGCGCGTCCAGGAACGGGTCGGAGGATTTGATGACCCCCTTGTCCACCAAATCGTTGGCGACGGTGCGTCCGGACGCGCCGGACGACACCACCACGCTGACCTCACCGTGGCCGGAGCCCTTGTAATCGCCGGTGTTTCCGTGCAGGTCTGCGGCGATCCCCTTCAACGGCCCGAGCACGAGGTAGCCGGCGCCGCCGATCACCAGGACGAGAATGAGCAACAGCGTGACGGCGCGACGGCGCCGATGACGACGGCGCCGCTTCCGATGTCTGTCCTCGGTTCTCGTGTCATCGTCAGCGAATTCATGCAAGTCACTCATGGGTTCGCAGTAGTCCTTCCGGTGCCGGGCGGCTCCGCCGGTGCGCCCGGCGGTCGTCCGGTCGCCTTTTCACTATCGATCGCCTGCTGGAGTATCAACACGGCGGCAACCGTATCGACGACGCCGCGTTGCTTTTTGCCGGCCATCCCCGAATCTCGGAGCTGCCGGTGCGCGGCCACAGTCGTCAACCGTTCATCGACGAGCCTAACGGGTATTGGCGCGACATGCCCGGCAAGCGCGCCGGCGAATTCGCTCGCGGTCGCGGCAGCCTGCCTGCCCACGCCGTCCAGCGAGCGCGGCAAGCCCACGATGATCTCGATGACGCCGCGCTCGGACGCTTCCGCCGCGATTCGGACGACGTCGGCGCCGCCGTCCACGTCGCGCGGGATCGTCTCGATCGGCGTGGCCAGGATGCCGTCGGGGTCGCACGCGGCGAGGCCGACTCGAACGGCACCGACATCGACGCCGATTCTCGTGCCTCGGCGGAACACTATGCCCCTGCAGTGTTGGCGGACAGTCCGTCGGCGACGGCCTGTAGCGCGGCCGGCACTGCCGAAGCGTCGGTGCCGCCGCCCTGGGCCAGATCCTTCTTGCCGCCTCCGCCGCCGCCCAGGACACCGGACGCCGTCCGGACCAGCGCGCCGGCATCGAGACCGCGCTCGCGTGCGGACGCCGTCGTGGCCGTCACCAGCACGGGCCGCCCCTTCGTCACGCCGGCGACCGCGACAACGCCGGAGCGCTCGCCCAGCCGGGCCCGCAGATCGGTGGCGAGCGAGCGCAACTCGTCGACCGATCCGACATCGCCCAGGTCGGTGGCCACGAAGGCGGTGCCGTCGATGTCGCGTGCCGACTCGATCAGCGAACCGGCGCCGGCCAACGCCTGCTTCTTGCGCATCTCATCGATGGACCGTTCGGCCTTCTTGAGGCGCTCGAGGATGTTGTGCACGCGTCCGGGCATGTCCGCGGCCGGAACCTTGAGAATGTCGCTGAGCGAGCTGACAAGGGCGCGCTCGGCGGCGAGGTGGCGGAACGCTTCCATACCGACGGAGGCTTCGATGCGGCGCACGCCGGATCCGATCGACGATTCGGACAGCACCGAGATGGGGCCGACCTGCGAGGAATGGGCCACGTGCGTTCCGGCGCACAGTTCGCGCGACCAGGGGCCGCCAATGTCGACCACGCGCACCGTTTCGCCGTACTTCTCGCCGAACAGGGCCATCGCGCCGGAAGCGCGGGCCGCGTCGAGCGACATGTATTCCGCCGACACGGCGAGGTCGCGGCGCACCGCCATATTCGCGGCTTCTTCGATTTCGGCGCGCGCGCTCTGACTGACCTGCGCGTTGTACGAGAAGTCGAAGCGCATGTAGCCCGCTTCGTTGAACGAGCCGGCCTGCACGGCGCCGGGCCCGAGCAGTTCGCGCAGCGCCGCATGCACCAGGTGCGTGGCCGAATGCGCTTGGCAGGCGCCGAGACGGTAATCGTCGTCCACGCTGGCCAGCACCGTGCCGCCGGGCTGCAGTTCACCGTCCGTGACTTCGACCCGGTGCACGATGAGGCCGCCGATGGGGCGTTGCACATCGAGCACCTTGGCGGTGAATCCGTCGCCGGAAATGCTGCCGGTATCGGCGCGCTGGCCGCCCGATTCGGCGTAGAACGGCGTCTCCTCCAGCACGATGTCCACTTGGTCGCCCGGCAGCGCGACGGGGGCGCTGTGCCCGTTCTTGACGATGCCGCGCACCCGTGAATCGCTCTGCAACTTCTCGTAACCGATGAACCGGGTCTCGCCGGCGTCGCGCAGTTCGCGGTATGCGGTGGTGTCGGTGACGCCGCCGGTCTTCTTGGCGCGCGCGTCGGCCTGGGCACGATCGCGCTGCTCGGCCATCAGCGCGCGGAACGATTCCTCGTCGACGGTGACGCCCTGCTCGGAGGCCATTTCAATCGTCAGGTCGATCGGGAATCCGTAGGTGTCGTGCAGCGTGAACGCCTGCCGGCCGGACAACCGCCCGCCGGCGCCCTTGACCTTGTCGACCTCCTGGCTCAGTAGCGTCGTCCCGGAGGCCAGCGTGCGCAGGAAGGCGCGTTCTTCGGCGTACGCGATTCGGGAGATCCGTTCGAAATCGGTTTCCACCTCGGGGTACGAGGCCTTCATGGCGTCCCTCGACCGGGGCAGCAGCTCGGGCAGCGACTCACCGTGCACGCCCAGGAGGCGCATGGCGCGGATGGCGCGGCGCAGCAGCCGGCGCAGCACATACCCGCGGCCTTCGTTGCTGGGGGTCACGCCGTCCGAGATCAGCATCATGGCGGATCGGACGTGGTCGGCGACCACGCGCAGCCGTACGTCGTCGTCATGGCTTTCCCGCCCGCCGTATTCGACTCCTGCCAGTTCGGCGGCGCGATCGAGCACGGGGCGTACTTCGTCGATCTCGTACATGTTCTCGACGCCTTGGAGCAGGAACGCCACGCGTTCCATTCCCATCCCGGTGTCGATGTTCTTGTTCGCCAGCTCGCCGAGGATGGGGTAATCCTTGCCGCGTCCTTCACCGCGCTGGTATTGCATGAACACGAGGTTCCAGATCTCGATGTATCTGTCCTCGTCGGCGATCGGACCGCCCTCAAGACCGTACTCGGGTCCGCGGTCGTAATAGATCTCGGAGCACGGGCCGGCCGGGCCGGGCTGACCGGTGTCCCAGTAATTGTCGTCCATGCCGCGGCGCTGGATCCGCTCATCCGGCAGGCCGGCGGTCTTCTTCCACAGCTCCGCGGCCTCGTCGTCGTCCAAGTACACCGTCACCCACAGACGGTCCGGGTCGAACCCCAGTCCGCCGCCCGACGTGGGAGTCGTCAAGAACTGCCACGCGTATTCGATGGCGCCGGCCTTGAAATAGTCCCCGAACGAGAAATTGCCGTTCATCTGGAAGAAGGTGCCGTGCCGGGTCGTCTTGCCGACCTCGTCGATGTCGAGCGTGCGCACGCACTTTTGCACGCTGGTGGCCCGCGTGTACGGCGGCGTCTCGCGCCCGGTCAGGTACGGGATGAACGGCACCATGCCGGCAATGTTGAACAGGAGCGACGGGTCGTCGCTGACGAGCGAAGCGCTCGGCACGACCGTGTGGCCGCGTTCGGAGAAGAACTGCAACCAGCGGCGTCGGATCTCGGCGGTCTGCATGAGTTACGGATGTACCTTTCTTTCGGCCCTGGCGGCCGGCTCGTTCAGTCTCGAGAGCCCCACATCGAGCGGAGTTCGGCTTTGCGCTCGCGCACCCCGTCGCCGACGGACGTCGCGAGCTCGGAGAGCGACCTGGCCATTTCGTCTTTCGAGGGCAGCCCGCCGTCCGGCGAGAATATTCTGGTGCGTTTGGCGATCTGCTGCACGGCGACCACGCCGACGGCCACGCCGAGCGATACCCAGACGAGTCGCTTCATCGGTTCACTCCAATTCGGTCGTGATCGGTCATTGCCGAATCGGCTTTCGGCACGGAACACTTAACCCTATCCGCGATCCGGCCCGGGATGCGCATCGCGCCCCCGGGATCCTTCCCGAGGGCGCGATATCGCATACCTGCGTCTCCGCAGAGCTGTTGCTGTGTGGGATCAGCCGCGAGCGTAGAACTCGACCACGAGCTGCACATCGCAGGTGATCGGAACTTCGGTGCGCTTCGGACGCCGCGTCAGGCGGCTTTGCAACTGCTCGAGCTGCACATCCAAGTATCCCGGAACTGCCGGGAGCACGTCACGGTGCGCCCCGGCGGCGGCCACCTGGAACGGCGGCATTTGTTCGCTGCGCTTGTGGACGTGCACCAGCTGGCCCGGCTTCACCCGGAAGGAAGGCTTGTCGACGCGTTCGCCGTCCACCATGATGTGACGGTGCACGACGAGCTGGCGGGCCTGCGCAATGGTGCGCGCAAAACCGGAGCGCAGCACGAGCGCGTCAAGTCGCATTTCGAGAAGTTCGACCAGGTTCTCACCCGTCAGCCCTTCATGGCGGCGGGCCTCGTCGAAGAGATTGCGCAGCTGGGCCTCGCGGATGCCGTATTGGGCACGCAGGCGCTGCTTTTCCTTCAATCGGACCGAGTAGTCACTATCCGCACGGCGCCGAGCGCGTCCGTGCTCACCTGGGGGGTACGGGCGACGCTCGAAGTACTTGACTGCCTTCGGTGTCAGAGGCAGACCAAGCGCCCGGGAAGCCCGGGCCTGACGCCGCGTACGTGCTGGTGCGCTCACGTAATTCCTTTCACGACAAATTGCTATCATTAGGTTAGGCTGACCATATCGATACAGAAGGAGGTGTTCCGTGTTCAGCGATCCCGAGGAATCGGCGTTGAAGGTGACGAAACACCAGCCGTCTGCGGCCGAAATAGCCCGCACTTTGTTGGCCGGGATCGGCACCGCCGTACTGACTTCCGCCCGCGCGCCGGTCACGATCCCAGTTCTTCACGCCCAGGCCACCAACGGCGAAACCGTCATAGTGGCCGAAGCCGAATCTTTGCCCGATTTGGGCGTCACGCATTCGGACGTGGGACACTCCGTTTCGGGTGTCCCGGTCCTCTTGCAGATCCGGTCATTGGCGCCGGTAGAAGATCTTACCGTAACTCGAGCAATAACGCTCATTTCCGGCACCGTGACGTCGTTGCCGGCCGGCCGAATCCGTGCGGCCATGGACGCGGAATGTTCCGGTCTGCGCCTCGGCGAGGTCCTCGGCTACCGGGCCGGCGCCCGGCTGCTCGCGTTTTCGCCGAATTCGTGCGAACTGGTCCGCGGGGAACAATTCCATCAGATCCCGATCGACGACGTGCTCTCGGCGTCTCCGGATCCGCTGGCACACTCCGAGCCGGCTCTCATCATGACGTTGCGCGAAGAGACCGCCGACGACTGGCTGCCGCTGTTGAAGGCGAAAAACGCCGCTCGCGGACTGGACGGACGCACGCCCGTGGACCTCAGTACCGTCCGAGAGGCCCGGCCGATCGCGCTGGACGCGTACGGCGTCACGCTCGCGTGCTCCTGGTATGACAGGGCGCCGGCCGCCATGCGGATCCCGTTCCCGGAGCCGGTGCACTCCGGCGGCGAGGCGCTGGACGCCGTCCGGCTCTTGGTGCTGGCTCATCAGCTGGCGGCCTGAACGCGGGCTAGGCACCGGCTCGGCCCGCTCGGCCGCGCAGCAAATCGACGATGCCGACGACGAGCGCGGCCAGGGCAAAGCACAACGACACGACGATAGCCTGGCCGAACGCATCCCCGTATGCGTCATACCGGGCCTGGCCGCTGAGGCCGCGGGCCCCGGCCGGGACCGCTATGAAGAACGCCGCGCCGATGACCGCCTGGCCGATGGCCGAGCCGATGCGCTGCGACGTCTGCAGCACTCCGGCGGCAGTGCTGCCGGCGGCCGGGTCGACGTTCGACAGGGTGAGAGTTTGGTTCGGTGTGATCACGGCGCCTTGCCCGAGCCCTGTGATGAACAGCGGGACGGCCAAGAGCAGCGCCACGTTGGATTCCGGCGTCCCCCGCATCAGTACGGCCAAGCCCGCCGCGCCCACACCGAACACCAGACACCCGCCGACGACGAGCGGTCGGCCCACGCGCGTGACGACCCGGCCGGCCAACGGTGCCATCAGCACGGCTCCGGCCGCTGCGGCGGTCACGCCGAGCCCGGATTGCAACGCCGAGTAGCCGAGTCCTTGCTGATAGTAGAGCGCCAGCACCAGCGGGATGCCTGTCATTGAGGCGAAGAAGACGATTGCCAGAGCGACCCCGGACGCGTACGACGGGCGGCGGAACAGGCGCAGGTCGACGAGCGGGTCGGCGCGGCGGCGCGTCAGGCGTGCTTCGCGGCGGATGAAGACGGTGAGGAATATTGCGCAAGGCACGAGCAGCCAGGCCAGGGCTGCGTTGCGCAGCGCATCGTATTCGACGGCTGCGAAGAGTACGCAAAAGGTGGCCAGTCCGAGTAGGACGGCGCCCGCGACGTCCAGCCGGTGCCGGCCGGTCGCAGCTGTTCCCGGTACCCATTTGCGGGCCAACAACATTACTGCAACGCCAATGGGCGCGTTGATGAAGAAGACGAGCCGCCATCCGAATTCCTCGCCGCCGGCGGCGATCACGAGGCCGCCGACGACCGGTCCCAGCGCCGTCCCGAGACCGACAACCGAGCCGAGGGCGCCAAACGCCTTGCCCCGCTCCGAGCCGCGGAACAGCTGTTGCACGATACCCGCCACCTGCGGGTTGATCAGGCCGCCGAACAGGCCCTGCAGGACGCGCGCGCCCACCAACAGGCCGGGCCCCGGCGAAACGCCCGCCAGCACACTGGTGACGACGAACCCGCCGACGCCGATCATGAACATTGTGCGGCGGCCGTGATCGTCGCCCAGGCGTCCACCCAGCACCGGTACCAGGCCGAATGACAGCGTGTACCCGCTCACTACCCACTGCAGCATGGCCGGCGAAGCACCGGTCGACGTTCCGATGGACGGCAACGCCACGTTGGTCACGGACACGTCCAACAAGGTCATGAACAGTGCGCAGCAACACACGCTCAGCGCGACCCACCTGCGCGGATCGGGTTCGTCGGTGTCGGTCATCCCCCGTCGCCGCGGATGAGCCCGCGGAGCCGTTCGAGGCGCGCGGCCACGTCGCGTTCAGCGCCGTAATTCGTCGGCTCGTAGTAGTTCGTGCCGACGAGCTCGTCCGGCGGGTACTGTTGCTCGGCGACGGCGTGCGGGGCGTTGTGCGCGTATTTGTACTCCACCCCGTGCCCGAGTTTTTCCGCGCCCGGATAGTGCGCGTCGCGCAAATGGTCCGGCACCGATCCGGCCCGGCCGGCGCGAACGTCGGCAAGTGCGGCGTCCAGCGCCTTATAGGAGGCGTTGGATTTCGGCGCGGTCGCCAAGTGCACGACGGCTTGTGCCAGCGGGATCCGGCCTTCCGGCATTCCGAGCATCTGCACGGCCTGGGCGGCGGACACGGCCAGCGGCAGCGCGGTCGGATCGGCCATGCCGATGTCTTCCGATGCCGAAATCATCACCCGCCGGGCAATGAAGCGCGGGTCTTCGCCGGCTTCGATCATGCGCGCCAAATAGTGCAGCGACGCATCGACGTCGGACCCGCGGATCGATTTGATGAACGCACTGATCACGTCATAGTGCTGGTCGCCTTGCCGGTCGTAGCGCAGGACGGCGCGGTCGAGGGCCTGCTCGGCGTCGTCGGTCGTCACAACCGGCGTGCCGGCGACGGTGCCGTCGTCGGCAGTGGCCTTGCCGATGGCGACGGACGCCGCGGCCTCCAGGGTGGTGAGCCCGCGCCGGGCATCTCCCCCGGCCAGCCGGACCAAATGGTCGAGGGCGTCGTCGTCGAGCGTGACCTCGCCGGCCAGGCCGCGTTGGTCGTCAACGGCACGGCGGAGCAGCTGACCGATGTGGGTGTCGTCGAGGGGCTTCAACGTGAGCAGGAGCGAGCGGGACAGCAGTGGCGCAATGATGGAAAAGGACGGGTTCTCCGTGGTGGCCGCGACCAGCACGACGAGACGGTTCTCGACGCCGGGCAGAAGCGCATCCTGTTGAGCCTTGGTGAACCGGTGGATCTCGTCGAGGAACAACACGGTCGTGGTGCCGTAGAGGTCGCGGTCGTTGCGGGCGGTGTCCATCACGGCGCGCACGTCCTTGACGCCGGCCGTGATGGCGGACAGCTCGACGAATTTGCGCCCTTCGGCACGCGAGATGATGTGCGCCAGCGTCGTCTTGCCGGTGCCCGGCGGGCCCCACAACATGACCGACGAGGGCCCGGCGCGATCGGACGACGCCCCCTCGACCAGACGGCGCAGCGGCGACCCGGGCGCGATCAGGTGGTCTTGGCCGACGAGGTCGTCAAGAGTCTGCGGGCGCATGCGCACGGCCAGCGGCGCATACCGCGACGCGCCGGTGTCGGCGTCGTCGGATTGCGAGGAAAACAGATCTGCCACGGTGTCACTCTATCGACCACCGCCGTCAGCCGCCTCCGCACCGAGCCCGCCCCTCGTAAAACGCGGCGGCGCGTATAGCACGCCCCGTCATGACGGGGCGTTCCCGGCGCGGCGGCGCGTTTTGCGGAAGGGCGCTACTGCGCATCGGTCGGCGGCGCGGGGTTCCGGATGCCGATTCCGGACACCACTCCCCCGGCGATCAAGAGTGCCGCGCAAAATATCAGCCCGTTTTTGAAACCGGCGGGGTCCACCGTGTCGCCCAGCACGATGCCGAGCACCGCCACGGCCAGCAGGCCTGCCACGCGTGAGATTGCGTTGTTCACGGCAGATCCGGTTCCCGCAAGCTCCCGCTGCACCGAGCCGAGAATTGCCGACGTCAACGGCGCCACGGTGATGGTCAGCCCGATGCCGAAGATCAGGACCCCGGGAAGGATCTGTGTCCAATAGGTCACGCGTGCGTCCACTATCAGCATGTACAGATATCCCATCCCCGCCACAATCGGACCGGCCGTCATGAAAATTCGCGGCCCAATGCGTGCCGCGAGCGTGCCGATCCGCGTCGAGAACGCCAGCATGATCAGCGTGGTCGGCAGCATGGCCAGCCCGGCTGCGGTTGCCGGATATCCACCGACTTGCTGTACGAAGACGGTAATGAGGAACCCGCCGGCGGACAGCGCCCCGTACATCAACGTGGTAGTGACATTGCCGACGGCAAAATTGCGCACGGCGAACAGGGACGGCGGGACCATGGCGCCCGGCGCCCGGCGTTCGTAGTCGATGAAGAAGGCGAAACAGCCGACGCCGATCACGAGCGGAATCCAGATCACCGGGCTGCCCCAGCCGAAGTTCGCGTATTCGATCAGAGCGAACACCGGTCCGCCAAGTCCGAGCACGCACAGCAAGGTCCCCCTGACGTCGATGCGTGAATGGCCGGCGGTCGCGGCCCGCCCGGCGTCCAGGGGCCGCAGCCGCGGTAAGTACCACAGGGTCACGGCGATCGGGATCAGATTGATGGCGAAGACGAGGCGCCAGCTGACCAGATCGACGAACACGCCACCGAGGATCGGGCCGGCGATCATCGCGGTGCCGGTCCACGCCGTCCAGCGTCCGATTGCCCGGCCCTGGGCCGCTCCCGAGAACGCCGAGATGATCAGCGCCAGCGAGCTCGGTACCAGCAGCGCTCCGGCAACTCCCTGCAGGCCGCGGCAAATGACCAAGAACACCGGGTCGAACGCGAGCGCGCACAGTGCCGAGGCCGCGCCGAATCCGATGAGCCCGATCCGCAGGATTCGCACGCGTCCGAATTTGTCCGAGAACGATCCGGCGACGAGCATCAGGGCGCCTAGAGAGATCAGGTACGCATCGACGACCCATTGCTGCGTCGACAGCCCGCCGCCGAGGTCGCGGCGGATCGCCGGCAATGCCACGTTCACGACCGATCCGTCGAGGAATGCCACGAACGAGGACAAAATCGTCACGATCATGACGCATCGTTGCAGTCGCTTCAGGTCCGCTTCGACGAATTCTCCGGATGCCGGGTCGGCCGCGCCGTCGCTCATGATCCAGGCCGTTCTTTCCGCGGTGGCCGGCCCCTAGCCGTTTGCACTTCTAATCGCGCCGGCGCAATTCCCTGCGGTTTGGCCGCCGCACGCTCAAGCCGCCAAAGATGTTCAGGCCGCGCAGGATCAATGTGCCCCTGTCGCCGTCGCCCTGCTCGACCCTGATCTCGTCGCCGCCCATGACCGAAATCATTTCGTTGCGTACTTCGGTACCGTCGTCGACGATGACGTCCGCCCCGCCGAAAACGTTATAGCTGTTGACCACTACCGTCTTGCCGGGGCCGATGGCCTGACGTACGTCAAGATCGCTGCCCCCGAAGACGCAGACCATGCGGGCGAACTCCTGCTTGGGGCGCATCACCCGGTTCGATCCGCTGAACACGGATATCGACGTCAGCGGCGGGCCTCCGGTGCCCGGGCCGTGCTCGGGCACGACGTCGTGCGACCCGCGGGCGACGACCCCGGACCCCGCCTGTCTCGCGTCGTCCGCACCTTCGGGCAGATCGTGGATCAACGGCTGCAGCTTGTCCCGCGTTTTGGCTTCCCACACCGCTGCCAGCCGCTCGTCCAACTCCCCGTTGTCGAGACGGCCCTCGGCAAAGGCGGTGCGAAGGATTTCGGCAACGCGTTCGCGATCGGCGTCGGAAGCGCGCAACGGCTTGGGCTCCCCGGGCTGGTTGATGGTCATAGTAGTGCAAGCGTAGCGAAGATTTCCGCCGTCATTCCGGCTACTCCCCCGCCGAGTGGCGGCCAGTGGCTGCCCGACCCTGCCGAGTGGTGGCGAATGGCTGCGAAATCGCGGATTTTGCGGCCATTCGCCACCACTCGGTGCAAAGGCGGAACGCGGACGACGTCAGGACTCCGGCTCGGGCTGCTTATACCCGATCAACGGGATACCCGCCGTAGCCAACTCCTCATCGTTGTCGCCCGGGATTTGATCGCCGCGCAGCGACCGTCCCGCAGTTTCTCGGAAGAAGTAGATACCGATCAGCCCGACTATTCCGGCCGCGACCAGGTACCAGGCCGGGAACATGTCGAAGTCGAGCTCCTTGATGAAGAACGAGTTGACCATCGCCGTGGTACCGCCGAACACGGCTGTCGAAATGTTGTAGCCGATGGCGAATCCCGAATAACGCACCTGGGTCGGGAAGATCGCCGGCAGCGTGGCCGAGATGGAGCAAAGCATGATCACCAGCAGAATGCCCAAGATGCCGATGCCGACGCCTTGCAGGAACACGTTGTGCGTGCGAATCAACATGAATGACGGCACGGACAACAGGATGTACCCGATCGCCGCGACATACAGTAGCGGTTTTCGCCCGATCCGGTCGGTCAGGCTGCCGAACCAATTGATCACGCACATCATCAGGGCAATGATCACTATCAACGTGAAGTTGCTTTGGACCGTGGAATGCCCGAGAACCTCACTCAAGTAACTCGGCATATACGTCAGCACCATGTAATCCGCGATGTTCAGCAGTACCACGAACGCCATCAGCATGACGATTTGACGCCAGTACCCGGAGAACAGGTCACGGAACGGCTTTTTGCTGGTCTCTTGATGCTCGGCTGCTTCGGAGAAGACCGGCGGCTCTTTCAACGACATCCGCAGCCACAAAGCCACGCCACCGAGCGGAAGCGTCAGCAGGAACGGCAGTCGCCACCAGCCGGCCGACATGGCGTCATCACCGACGATCACGGTGAGCACCGTGCAGACGAGGGCGCCTCCGCCGGTGCCAAGCAGTGTTCCGAATTCGAGGAACGAGCCGCAGAAGCCGCGCCGCCTGTCCGGTGCGTATTCGGCCATGAACACAGCGGCGCCGCCGTATTCGCCGCCGGTGGAGAACCCCTGCACGATGCGGCAAAGCAGCAAGAGAATCGGGGCGAGCACACCGACGACGCCGAATGTCGGCAGGATGCCGATCAGGGTGGTGGGAATCGTCATCATGATGATCGTGATGACCATGACCTTCTGGCGGCCGAGTTTGTCTCCGAGCGGTCCGAGGACGAAGCCGCCGAGCGGCCGGAAGACGAATGACAGCGCCAGCACGCCAAACGTAGCAACCGTCCCCCAGGGGCCCGGGAAGAATGACGACGCGATGTAGCCGGAGAGGTAGGCATACACGCCGTAGTCGAACCATTCGACAGCATTGCCGAGTGCGGAACCGGCGATTGCTTTTCGCAGGGTCTTCTTGTCTTTGGGCGGCATCGTACTGAATTCAATACCGTCCGGTGTCGGTGAGCTGATGTCCGATTGGGGATTGGAGAAATCTTCGGCTGTCACTTTCACTCCTCAAGAGTTCGTTGCGTCACAGTCGCCCGTGACGGACGGCGCGACGTCTCGATTTGTGCCGTTGTGGGGTCGTTGCACCTCCGGGTCCCTGAATTCGTGTCCCACACTCTACCCTCGCGTGCGGTGGAATTGGGTGACGTGGCGCATAGCAGGCAATCGTTTCCCGATGTTTCCGGTCGACGGATTAAGCGGTCAATGCGAGGTATGGGGCAAGCGCGAACAGCACCGCAACGAGCGCGTATTTCAGTCCCCGGGTCGGAACGGCGTGCGCGATTTTCCAGCCGACCAGCACGCCGATAGCCTCCGGAATCCCG
Source organism: Spelaeicoccus albus (assembly GCF_013409065.1). Taxonomy (NCBI): domain Bacteria; kingdom Bacillati; phylum Actinomycetota; class Actinomycetes; order Micrococcales; family Brevibacteriaceae; genus Spelaeicoccus; species Spelaeicoccus albus. Next base: position 3,153,913 of record NZ_JACBZP010000001.1, read on the forward strand.
ACAAGCAGAGCAAGTCCCCAATCGATGTCACCGCTCACGATGTACCCGACCGAGCCGACGGCGGCGATCACCACGCTTTGCGCTTGTGCGGACGCCAGGGCCGGCAGCACCGGTACGCCGATAGCGATCAATAAGGGGACGGCTAACATCGGTCCGCCGATACCGAACATCCCGCCGGCGGCTGAAACGCACAACCCGAGGCAGATCAAGGTCGGGGCGCCGTGCGGGGGATGCTCCGGTACGGAGTTCTCTTGAGGGGAACGGCGTTCGCGGTATACGACCAGCACGGCGACAAGCGCGACGAATGCGCCGAGCAGAACACCAAACGCTCGTCCGGACATCGCCGAGTTCGCGGCAATTCCAGCCGGGGTGCCGATGACTGCGGTCCCGCCGAGCAGGCAAGCGGTCCGGCGAGTCACGGGCTCGCGCAGTTGACCCGACCTGGCGTAGGCGGCGGTGCCGAGCAATCCGGTACCGATATGAGTCACGATCGCGGTTCCCGCGACGGCGGCCGGAGAAAGCGCCGTCGCACCGAACAGCCCAACGGTCACCAGCACTCCGCCCGGCCCGAGCGCAGTGATCGCGATGCCGCCGACAAGCCCGATCATTGCCAAAAGCGCAAGCACGGGCGCCGTCAGGTCGGTCAGCACACGTGTACTTTACCCGTTCGATTCACTCGGCTTCTTCGAACGCGACCTGCGGGGCCGGGGCCGTGAAGAATTTCGTGATGTAGAGCAGGTAGAGGAAGCCGATCGCCGTCCAACTGAGTCCGACGATCATGGCGACCATGTCGAGGCTGTACCAAAGGTAGACGTTGATGATGAATCCGATCAGCGGGACTATGAGCCAGCCGACGGCGCTGCGCACGATTCGGAATCCGTGTTGGCGCAAATAGTACGCAACGACCGACAAGTTGACGAACGCAAAAGCCGTGAACGCGCCGAAGTTGATCAGCGACGTCGCAGTGTTCAGGTCGAGGAACAACGCCGTCAGCGCCACAATGCCGATGACGACGATGTTCAGCAGCGGCGTGCCAAAACGCGGCTGGATGTACCCGAAGAACTTCTTGAACAAGATGCCGTCGCGTCCCATGGCGTACAGCAACCTGGACGCGCTGGTCTGGGAGGCCAGACCGGACGAGAGCACGGAGATGAAGGCGCCGGAAAGGAAGATCGTTTGAAACACGATTCCGCCGATGTAGAGCGCGATGTGCGGAGACGCCGCGGCGATATCGTGCGTGATCGCGCTCAACGCCGAAACGTCCGGGAACAAGGTTTGCATGAAGTACGTGACGGCCGTGAAGAAGCCCGCACCGAGCAGCGCGATGAGGAAGATGGCCTTCGGCATGTTCTTCTTGGGTTCGATGGTCTCTTCGGCGAGGGTTGTCACGGCGTCGAATCCGAGAAATGCCAGCGCCAGCACCGATGCCCCGGCGAACAGACTGCCGGTTTGCATGTCCATCGAGTAGAACGGCCCGAGGGAGAATTGGGCGGCGTTGTCGGCGGTGATGACCCGGATGGTGAGCACGACGAACACTATCGCGATGACAAGTTGATAGAGCACCATGAGTACGTTCGCGGTCGCGGTGATCTTCACGCCGACGATGTTCAACACGGTGATGACCACGAGAAGTCCGACGATCCACGCCCAGCCGGGAACCGACGGAAATTCCGCCGACAGGTAGATCTTCGCCAAGAGCGCGTTGATCATGGGCAGGAACAAATAGTCCAGCAACGCTGCCCATCCGACCAAAAATCCGAGGCCGGATCCGATGGTCCGGCGCGTATAGGTATACGCCGACCCGGCGACCGGGAAGAGTTTCACCATTTTCCCGTAGCTGAACGCCGTGAACAGGATGGCGATCGTCACGATGATGTAGGACGCCGGAACGTGCCCGTCGGTCGATCGGGAGACGATTCCGAACGTGTCGAAGACGGCAAATGGCGACATATATGCAAGACCGATGAACACAACGTGTCGAAGCTTCAGTCTGCGCTTGAGTTGGCCTTCGTCGCCCGGCATTGGACACTTATCCTTCGCGAATACGTTTTTCGTCGTTTTACGCTACTTCGACTGTGTAATCAGTTGTAAGTCGCGGTAGGTCTCGTCCAGTTTCGTGGAATATTCACGTGAAGTCAACGACGTAGTACAGAAAAACGGAGACAGTGAGAGACTGACGGGCATGCCCCTCGACGCCAAATATCGGCGCACAACGTTTACGTGGTTCGCCTTCGCATCGCTCTTCACTTTCGGCATGCTGGGCAGCGTGTTGGGGCCGATTCTTCCGTACCTGCGCGCGATTGAGAACATCTCGTACGCTCAGGCCGTGGTGCCGCAAATTGCATTTTCGATTGGCGGTGGACTTGCCGGCATCCTGGGCGGGAAGCTCGGCAGGGGCCACGGCGTGCCCGTCCGCGCCGGCTTGGCCGGAATGACGCTCGCCGCATTGGCTTTGGCATTCATCAATCAGTATCCCGTCACGATAGCCGCGGCGTTCGTCATGAGCCTGTGCGGTACTTCCACGCTCGTGGCGTTATGGGCGGCGCTGGCCGACGCACACGGACAAATGCGCAGCGTTGCGATGACCGAAGGCGAGGTCGCGGTCAGCCTGGGCGGCATCTTCGCACCGCTGGCCATTGCCGGTTTGGCGACGGTGACCTTCGGTTGGCGCGGTGCGTTCGTGGCCATCGCCGTCATAGCGGCCGTCGTTCTGGCAATCTCGGCACGCACTCAATTTCCGGCGCGGCCACCCGCACCGGAACTCTCCGGACGCCGTCGGAGCGGGCTGTCGCCGACGCTGGCCGTGACATTCCTGATCGTGGCGGCCGAATGGTGCTTGATCTTCTGGCTCGCCAGCTACCTCAACGACTCCGTCAGGATCGGACGCGCGCTGTCCATCGGCATGGTTGCGGTCTTGTATGCGGGCATGCTGCTGGGCCGTTTGGTGGCCAGCCGGCTGGCCAGGACGATGAGCGCCGAACGGTTGCTGGCCTGGTCGATTGCCGTCGCGGCGTGCGGGATACCGATCGTGCTGACCGCACACGGGCCCGTCGTCGCAGGTGTGGGGATCGCCGTCGTATCGCTGGGTCTTGGGCCGACGTATCCGCTCACGTCATCGATCCACGTGGGCGCAAGCGGCAGTGGGGCGACGGGTGCCGTGTCGCAAATGGTCGTGACCAGTGCCATCGGCCAGATCGCCGGACCGCTGCTCGCCGGATTGATAGCACAAGCGGTCGGTCTGAGACTGGGAATGACCGTCATGCCCGTACTGGTGGTCGGCGCCGGCATTGCGTTGTGGCGTCATTCCCGGCGTCGGGCATCGATGGGCTGACGCAGAAATGCGCTCAGCAGATTGTTGACAATTTCTGCGCCCATTTCCCTGACTAACACTATTCACGGGTGTAACCTGTTTCACAATAAATCGTCGAGTAGAAACAGATTGTCAAGCAACGCAGCACTGACGTCGACCTCGTAACCTCCCGGCCAGCACCGTCGCGGCTACGGATCAACATTTTGCGGACGAGACGGCCGCACATGTGGTTCGTCTCGGAACGCCATTGCGACCGGGAGGCAAGCATGACAGCCAATGGGAACGATTCCGGCGAGGGGACGGCCCCGCAGGACGGCGAAGTTTCGACAAAGGTACTCAGGCGGGCCGTTGGCGCGTCAATGATCGGCAATGCCACCGAGTGGTACGACTACGGCGTCTATGCCTACTTGGTTCCGCAGCTGACTTTCAACTTCTTCCCCGGCAAATACGGCGTTTTGGCGACCCTGCTGGTGTACGCGGTCTCCTTTATTCTTCGCCCGCTGGGCGGTATCGTCTGGGGGCCGATCGGCGACCGGTTCGGACGCAGCACGGTCATGTCGATCACCATCGTCCTGATGGCGGTGGGAACGTTCCTTGTCGGCGTCGTTCCGAGCCATGCAACCATCGGCATCTGGGCGCCGATCCTGCTGATCTTCCTGCGGGTTGTCCAGGGCTTCTCCACCGGCGGCGAGTACGGCGGCGCCGCGACATTCATGGCGGAGTACGCGCCGGACAAGAAGCGCGGCTTCTGGGGGTCGTTCCTCGAGTTCGGCACGCTTGCCGGATTCAGCGGCGGCATCATCGTGACCTTGATCCTGAATGCGTCGCTGAGCGACTCCGCGATGATGTCGTGGGGCTGGCGCATCCCGTTCCTCATCGGCCTTCCGCTCGGTCTTGTCGGCCTCTATCTACGGCTTCGCATGGAGGACACCCCGGTCTTCCGCGAGCTGCAGGACAATCAAGAGGTCGAGCTCAAGGCAACCGGTGCGTTGCGAGATCTGTTCCGCAACTATCCGGGGCCGCTCCTTCGCCTCTTTGGCCTCGTTATCGCGCTGAACATCGCCGACTACATGCTCTTGACCTACATGCCGACGTATATGCAGGGCTCGCTCGGGCTCAGCGGTACCAGTGCGGACATCGTGGTGCTCATTGGACAACTGGTAATGATGGCGCTGATTTGGATCGCCGGCGCGACGTCCGACCACGTGGGACGAAAACCGATGTGGTGGTTCTCGATGATCGGCCTGTTCATCATCGCCATCCCGTGCTTCTGGCTCATGGGTCAAGGCTTGGGGTGGGCCATCCTGGGATTCACGGTCCTCGGATTGGTGTTCCTGCCGCAGCTCGGCACCATCTCGGCGACCTTCCCGGCCATGTTCCCAGCGCACGTGCGCTACGCCGGCATGGCGATCAGCTACAACGTGTCGACGGCGATCTTCGGCGGTACCACGGCGTTCGTCAACGACGCGCTGGTCAGCGCGACCGGCAGCCGAATCGTGCCCGCCTATTACCTGATGGCGGCCATGGTCATCGGCATGATCGCCTTGATCAAAGTCCCCGAGACCGCCGGCAAATCGATCCGGGGCCGCGAAGTCCCCGGCACGACCGGCGAGGGCCGCTCGGGCATCCACAACCTATCCACCTGAGGTGACGCCGGACGCCGTCCGGAGCCGGTTGAGCGGGCGGGCGCGGGCGAGCCGCGCAAAGGCCGCTCAGCCCTCGTCTCCGGCCGTTTCGTCCGGATGCCGGTTCAAGTGGATCGCCGATGCCAGCAAGCCACCCCACACCAGGACGATGGCAACGGTCATCATCACGATCGCGGAGATGCTCATACGTTCTCACCCACTTTCACCGGTTCGAATTCGTCGTCGACATCGCGTTTCCATGGAATGAGACTGACCAGCCACGCAAGCACGATGATGCCGATGCCGACGCCCCACCCGAAGGTATTGACGAACCACGCGGGCATATCGCCATACCCCTCGGTAATTCTGTCAACGACTTCCTTGATGAACATGTACCCCAGCAAGATCGGCGTCACCACCGAGACGAAGACCCGCCAGGTGCGGTTGACCGTGAACGACGACACGCCGTTGAGATGATCGCGAAGCTCCGGCAGCTTGCGGACGCCCCATCCGAGCACCAGCACTGCCAGTAGGGCAGCCCCGACGATGCCGAAGTTGTTGATGAACGCGTCGGTCACGTCGAGCAAATTCAAGCTCGTCGTCGTGGAGAACAGGGCAAGCGAAATAATCGCCAAGACGCCGCCGATGCTCCAGACCGCACGGTTTCTCGACATGGCCGTCTTGTCCCGAAGCGACGATACGACGACCTCGACGATACTGATCAGCGAGGTGAAGCCGGCGACGACTATCGATCCGAAGAAGAGCACGCCGAACCACGCGCCGCCGGGCATTTCGGAGATAATCGCCGGGAACGCGATGAACGCCAAGCCGACGCCGGAATCCACCACCTCGGATACCGGCTGGCCGGCGGTGGTTGCCATGAAGCCGAGCGCCGCAAAGACGCCGATCCCCGCCAAAATCTCGAACGCACTGTTCGACAGGCCGACGACGAGTCCTGACGCCGTCAAGTTGGTCCGCCGTTTCAAATACGACGAATACGTGATCATGATGCCGAACCCGATCGACAGCGAAAAGAAGATCTGACCGTATGCGGCGACCCAGACGCTTCCGCTGCTCAGTGCTCCCCAGTCCGGGCTGAACAACGCATCCAGGCCCCGCGCGGCGCCGTCCAGGAACAAACTGCGCACCACGATGATCAAGAACACGACGACCAAGAGCGGAATGAAAATCATGTTCGCGCGCGCGATTCCCTTTTGGACACCAAGGCCCAAGACGACCAGCACACCGCACCAGATGACGGCCAAGGGAATGAGTACGCCAGGAACGTAGTCGAACGACACGCCCGCCGTGGCGTCTTGTTGCAGGAAGGCCCCGCCGAAGAAGTCGGCCGGATCATCGCCCCACGCCTTCGTCACGGAAAACCCGGCATACCGCAATGCCCAGGCGATCACCGCGGCGTAATAGACCGCGATGACGATCGAGATGCCGACCTGCCACCATCCGATCATTTCCCCGCGACCGCTGATGCGACGGAATGTTAAGGGCGGCGAGGCACGGAACCGATGACCGAGCGCGTAGTACATGAACAGCAGCGGGATTCCGGCGGTGGACAGTGCCACCAAGTAGGGGATGATGAACGCCCCGCCGCCGCTGTCGTAGGCGACATACGGGAACCGCCATATGTTGCCGAGCCCGATGGCGGATCCCACCGCGGCAAAGATAAATGACGAACGCCGCGTGAATGTCTCGCGCTGTGCAGCCATGGCCGTCCTTCCTGACGCTGCCGATAACGTACTCGACCGCGGAGTCGGCCTGCTCGCCCTGTGGCGTTGGTTCCGGGTTTCCCGCAGACATACTCACCATAGCGGACTTTTTCGATAAAAACCGTATGCGGAATCGGTATTTGAAGAGGTGCGGCCGTTCCGGCCGCCGATCACCAACGGCCGTGATGTTCGGGAATCCGGTGAATGAGCGGAAGACAGATTGCCAGCAATGCCGCGATGCAGCCGTAGACGACGGCTTGGCCGGCCCCCGGGTCGGCTGCCACCGTCAGTATTGCCGTCACCGTCGACACCGTCGTGATCGAACCGATTTGCAGGCTCGTGGTGCGAATCGCCGCCAACGTCGATGAGCTGTCAGGCGCTAGCTGGAGCCCGGCGTTGCGGCTGGCCGGATTCATCGCCCCGCTGCCGGCCCCGATGACGAAAGTCGACACAGCCAGCCAACCGTACGGACTGACCGTGCCCGGTGGTCCGATGGCAAGCAGCGCTACACCTGCGATGACGGCGACGGCTCCGACGTAAATCGGTGGGCGATGGCCGGTTCGGCGTAGCAGCATTGCGGCGCTGAATGACAACATGATGGCCGCCACGCCCTGGGCGATCAGCAGCGTGCCGGCGCCAAGCGCGCCGATGCCGTATCGGTTGGCGGCATACAGCGGAACCAGCGCGATGACTCCCGACCGGATGCCGCTGAATACCGCATTGACGAGGTTGACGGCCCCAAACCTGCGACCGTAGATGAATACGGGATCGATGAACGGATGAGAACTCCGATTGATGTGCCGGAAGAACCACCAGAAGGCGATGACCGAGGCGGCGGCGGGAAGGACGAGCAGCGCCGGCCGCATGCCTGATCCGAGCTCCCCGACGTAGGCAATTGCAGCCATGCCGGCCAACAGGCCGGTGCCGAGCAGTGCCATTCCCATCGGGTCCATTTTCGTGCGCGGTGCACGCATTTGATCTCGATCGCGGGGAATATAGATGAGCGAGAGCACGATGACTGCGATGCCGAGGGGCACATTGACAAGGAAGACGGCCCTCCAGCTCAGGTAGGTCACGAACAACCCGCCGAAGATCGGGCCGATCATTGCGCCGATCGGGAAGATGCTGCCGAACAAGCTGACCGCCCGATCTCGTGCGTCACCGAAATAGTCGACAACGATGCCGGTCGCCGACGGAGTGAAACCGGCGCCTCCGGCAGCTTGCAGCGCCCGCAGCGCGATCAGCTGGGAGATATTTCCCGCCAGCCCGCACAGCAGCGACGCAATAGTGAATGCGATGGTCGATGCGAGGAAGACTTTCTTCCGGCCAAAGCGCTCGCTCAACCGGCCGGATATCGGAAGCATCAGCACGAATCCGAACGAGTAGGCCGTGATTGTCCAGCCGGCCCAGTTGATGGACGTGTGCAGACCGCGCTGCAATATGTGCAATGCAGTTGCGACAATCGTCGTGTCGACCGACATCATCAGCAAAGCCAGCGCTACCGTCACGAAGACGACGACACGGCGGACGGGCGGCCGCACTTGCGGTTGACGCCCGGTCAACATAACGTCAGCGAGTGTCCGGCCGGCACCACAATGAATTGCAGAACCACAATAGATAGCATAGCTAATCTCATGGACCGCCGCCGGAACGTACGAGGAGTGAGACGACCGGATGTCAGCGATGAGCCGCTCGGATTTCGAGACCACGGGCGCCACGATGCGGGATATCGATGAGTACGTAGCGCTCGTGCAATCGGCGTATCGCGGTGAGTCCTCCCGGGCCGGATGGACGACGGAAGCTCAACTCCTGACGGGCGCACGGCTCAACGCGGAACTCGCCGGGGCGACCATCGCGGATCCGGGCAGTGCCGTTCTGCTGCTCCGCACGCGCCCCGCCGGTGCACTCCGGGCCTGCGTCCAAATCACCGACGAAGGCGCTCATGTGGCCTACCTCGGCACATTGGCCGTCGAGCCGAGGCGTCAAGGGACGGGAATCGGAAGCCGTCTCATCTCGATCGCCGAAGGTTACGCACGCCGGGAATTCGGCGCGGACACCGTCCGGCTCACGGTGTTGCGTCAACGTAGCGATCTCATCGCCTTCTATCGGCGCCGAGGATACGCCCCGACGGGACGGACGGAACCCTTCCCGTACGGCGATACCCGTGTCGGCACGCCATTGCGCGATGATCTCGAATTCGTCGAATTGAAAAAGCGCATATGCGACGCTTTGACACACGTGGACGATCCAGCCGGCGATGCGTGAGCGGTAATCACACCTCGCTCCCCCGCGGGCACTTCGATGGCTTAGCCCGCGCCGCAAAGTCCTCGTTGATCTCCCTCAACGACGGTTTGGACACGTTCGCGGAATCGTAGATGTCCAGGATTTCTTGGCACAACCCCGCCGGACGCCTTGCGTTCCTCGGCGTCCTACTTGGCCATCCACGCGCACGGCGGTGAACACGATTGCCGGCGGGGTGAAATTACTGTCGACTCGTCTGGTGGCGGCGGAGGCTGCTTCGGGCGATTGGGCTGCTGAGGGGGTTAAGACGCTGGAGTCGTGGCTGGGTCGGCACACGGGCGCCGGGTACGCCCGGCAGTACTCGCGCGGCTCGGAGACCCAACGCGAACAGATGGCCAGTACCGGCGGCCAGGCGGATCTGATCCACAAGGCCCACGACGAGGACGCGGGCCGTTCGGCAAGCATTGGAAACAACACTTGGCCCGGTGGATGCCGAAAAGGTTGAGCGCGATCGGGACGCGGTACGCCGGCGCCGGTACGTGCGCCTGTCCGACCGGGGCGGCGGCGTGTACCTGGAGGGCCTATTGGACCCGGTCGCCGGTGAACACGTACGCGCCGCCCTGGACGCGGCCTCGTACCGGCCACCATCGGCGAACACCGTTTCCACAACCCCACCCCACCACCACAACTCCCCCTCGATTAAACGGCTACCGGGGTAGGACTCGCGAGTACGCGCTCACTTCTCAGCGGAGGGCTGCGCCTTCGGCTTGAAATCGACGCCGGCTTCTTTGCGCTGTTCGGGCGTAATCGGAGCAGGCGCTGATGTCAGCGGGTCGAATCCTCCGCCGGACTTCGGGAAGGCGATCACTTCGCGGATCGATTCCTCCCCGGCTAACAACGCCACGACTCGGTCCCAGCCAAATGCGATGCCGCCGTGCGGCGGGGCCCCGAACTTGAACGCTTCGAGAAGGAAGCCAAATTTAGTTTCGGCGTCTTCCCGGCTGAGTCCCATCACGTTGAACACGCGTTCTTGCACGGCGCGGTCGTGAATACGTATTGACCCGCCGCCAATCTCGTTGCCGTTGCATACGATGTCGTACGCATACGACAGTGCCGATGCCGGATCGGCATCGAACGTGTCCATGAACTCGGGTTTCGGCGACGTGAATGCGTGGTGGACGGCCGTCCACGTGCCGCTGCCCACTGCGACGTCGCCGGCCTCGACGGCTTCGGCGGCCGACTCGAACATCGGCGCATCCACGATCCACACGAACGACCACGCGTCTTCGTCGATCTGGCCGGTCCGGTGAGCGATCTCCCCGCGTGCGGCGCCCAGCAGTGCTCGGGACGGCGTCGTCTCACCGGCGGCGAAAAAGATCGCGTCGCCGTTTGCGGCGCCGACCTTCGCGGCAAGCCCGGCTGTTTCCGATTCGGACAGGTTCTTGGCGACAGGTCCGCCAAGAGTGCCGTCTTCACCCACCAAGACATAGGCGAGACCCTTTGCACCGCGCTGTTTGGCCCATTCCTGCCAGCCGTCGAGCTGACGGCGCGGCAGCGACCCGCCGCCGGGGTACACCACGGCGCCGACGTACGGCGCCTGGAACACGCGGAAGCTCGTTTCCGCAAAGAACTCGGTCAACTCGGTCAACTCGATGCCGAACCGCAGATCGGGTTTGTCCGAACCAAACCGCTCCATAGCCTCGCGATACGTCATCCTGGGGATCGGCGTTTCGATCTCGTGCCCAATGAGCCGCCAGAGCGACTTGACGATTTCCTCACCGAGGGCGATCACGTCGTCCTGATCAACGAAACTGGCCTCGACGTCAAGCTGGGTGAATTCCGGCTGCCGATCGGCCCGGAAATCCTCGTCCCGGTAGCAACGTGCGATCTGGTAGTACTTCTCGAATCCGGCGACCTGCAGCAGCTGCTTGAACAGCTGTGGCGACTGCGGCAGCGCATACCAGCTGCCCGGTGCCAGACGAGCCGGTACCAGGAAGTCGCGCGCACCCTCAGGTGTCGACCGGGTCAGGGTGGGAGTTTCGAGCTCGACGAAATCGTGAGCGTCGAGCACTTCGCGCGCGGCCTTGTTCGCCTGTGAACGCAACCGCAGCGCCGCAGCCGGGCCCGGACGGCGCAGGTCCAAGTACCGGTGCTTGAGCCGGGCCTCTTCGCCCACGTTCGCCGAGTCCTCCGCGGCGGCGGACACCTGGAACGGCAAGGTCTCGGCAGCGCTGAGGATCTCCACCTCGTCGGCGACGACCTCGATATCGCCGCTCGGCAGGTTCGGGTTCGCGTTGCCTTCGGGGCGGATCTGCACGGTGCCGACAACCTTGACAACGGACTCGTTGCGCAGCGCGTGCGTCACGTCTTCCTCACGGACGACCACCTGCGCGATGCCCGAAGCGTCCCGCAGATCGATGAAGGCCACGCCGCCGTGATCACGACGCCTATCGACCCAACCGGCCAACGTGACGGTCGCGTCCTTGTCTGTAGCACGGAGTGTGCCGGCCTGGTGGCTGCGGAGCACTGTGGTCCTTTCGAAAGAGATCAGGGATTTGACGCTTAAGTCTACGACGCCGGCGCCGCCCGGCGTGATCTGGCCGCCGGTGTGGTTAGACTGGCCAGCGTGACTACCGAGCAACCGACGGATCTGCAGGTGGCGGCGGGCGCCGCCACCTTCCATATGCTCTCCTCGGCGACGAGACTGCGCATTGTGTGGTTGCTGGTGCACGCCGAGTACGACGTGTCGGGTCTTGCCGAGGCGGCAAACGTGAGTTTACAGACCGTCAGCCAGCATTTGGCCAAGCTCCGCTTGGCGGGTCTGGTCAGCTCGAGACGCGATGGGCGTCACTTGTACTACACGGTCGACGACCCGCACGTCGTCACGCTCGTCATCGAAATCTTCGACCACATCGCTCCGGACGGTTCGCTGGCACCCGATCCGGAACCGCGCACACCGATGCCTATTCGGCACACACAACGCCCCTAGCGTCGCCCCTTCGCCGAAAGGGCGGGCGGGAGCTATGTGGCGGAAATGGCCGGGCGCAAGTCCTCGGACGGCGGCGTCCACGCATTCGCGTCGGCATCCGTCTGATCGCCCGACCGGATGTCCTTGACTTGATCGCCGTCGCTCGAGCCGAACCAAACGTACGGTATGCCGCGCCGGTCGGCGTAACGGATCTGCTTGCCGAACTTCGATGAGTTCGGCGAAACCTCCGCCGAGATGCCGCGGGCGCGCAATTGACCGGCGATCCTATCGGCGTCGGCACGCGAATCCTCATCGGCCACCGTCACGAGAACGACGGTGGGAACCCGGCGGCCGGCAGAGACGAGGCCGCGGCCGACCAGCCTGGACATCAGCCGGGTCACGCCAAGCGAGATTCCCACTCCCGGGTAGGTCTTGGTTCCGCTGGATGCCAAATTGTCGTACCGGCCACCGGAGCACACCGACCCCAAGTCTTCGTGCCCCGACACGACTGTCTCGTAAACCGTGCCGGTGTAGTAGTCGAGTCCGCGCGCGATCTTCAGCTGCGCCCGAATCGCACCGGGTGCGCGCTCGGACGCCGCAGTCATCAGTCCGGCAAGAGCTTCCAACCCCTCGTCGAGCAGGGGGTGCGTCACGCCGAGCGCCCGCACGTCGTCGACGACCGACGCGTCGTCGCCTTCGATTTGCGCCAGCGCCAGGCACAGCCGCACCTGTTCGTCGTTCGCCCCGCATTCGTCGGCAAGCAGCTGCCCGACGGCGTCCGGCCCGATCTTGTCGAGCTTGTCCAGAGCGCGCAGGACGCCGCTGACGTCGTCGATGCCGACGCCCAGGCTAAATCCCTCGAGGAGTTTGCGATTGTTGACTTGTATGGTCATCGGCGGGACGCCGATATCGCGCAGTTTGCCAAAGACCTCGGCCAGGATCAACGGCACCTCGACTTCGAAGAACGCCGGAAGCTCACCGTCCCCGACGACGTCGATATCGGCTTGGATGAATTCGCGGAACCGGCCGTCCTGCGGCCGCTCACCGCGCCAGACCGGCTGGATCTGGTATCGCTTGAACGGGAAGACGAGTTTGCCGGCGTTCTCCACCACGTACCGCGCAAACGGCACGGTCAGATCGAAGTGCAGGCCAAGCGGATTGCGCTCTTCGCCCGGTTCGGCATGCAGCCGATTCACGGCGTAGACCTCTTTGTCGATTTCTCCCTTGCGCGAAAGCTGCTCGATCGTCTCGACGGCGCGCGTGTTGATTTCCGCGTATCCGTGCAATTCGAATGTCGAGGCGAGCGTGTCGATGATGTGACGCTCGACAATCCGATCTGCCGGCAGCCATTCGGGAAAACCCGACAACGGGGTGGGACGCGCCATGAAGCGACTCCTGGTCTGGGGTGGGAAACGTGCACGTACCAGATTACCGGCCCGGCAGCCGTGCGCTCAGCCCAGAGTCACGGCGTCGTGCGCGCTCGACGATTCTGTGAACTTCTACACATTGTAGAAATTACGACTTTTACAGCTTGTAGAAATTCGGTGACGGGCCTACTTTCGTTGTATGAAGAATTTTCGCGACGAGCTTTCTCAGCGTGAACGCGATGTGGTCGGCGACGAGTGGGCCGGCGGACTGCCGGTTCAAGAGGGCCGGACACCGCGGATCCGCGTCGGCAAGAACCGATGGTTCGACGTCCTGCTCATCCTGCCGATCGGGTTCGTGCTGCTGATCACCGCCATCGCCGTTGCGAAAGGGCTGCGCGGCATGCCGTCCGTGCAGCATTTCATCAGCGAATATCCCGGGCTGTCACTGCCGGACGGCGCCAAAGAGCATGCGGGTCTCCCCCGCTGGGTCGCCTGGCAACACTTCTTCAACATGCTGCTCATGATTCCGATCATGCGCGCCGGTCTGAGCATCCTTGCCGACCATCCACGCCTCTACTGGCATCGCAGCTCGGTTCCGGGCAGCGAATGGTTCCGCATGCACAGGGCCGTGCCGCCCGAGACCCTGTACACGGCAAAAGACGATTCGGTCACCCTGCCTCCGGGCGTCGGGCTACCGAGCCGACGCCACTCGATCGGCCTGGCCCGGTGGTGGCACCTCAGCATGGACTCGCTCTGGCTGCTCAACGGGATCGTCTTCTACGTCCTGATCTTCGTCACCTGGCAATGGCACCGGCTCGTGCCGACCAGCTGGGACATCTTCCCGAACGCACTGTCGGTCGCCATCCAATACGCATCGCTCAACTGGCCGATCGATCATCCGTGGGTCGGCTACAACGCTCTGCAGCTGCTTGCCTATTTCGTCACGGTATTCATTGCCGCGCCATTGGCGTTCATCACGGGCCTCGGTATGTCGCCGGCCCTGTCGACGAAATTCAAATGGATCAGCAGGTTCTTCAGCATTCAGCTGGCCCGATCGATCCACTTCTTCGTGCTGCTGTGGTTCGTATTCTTCATCATCGTGCACGTGACGCTCGTCGTAGCCACCGATGCGCTGCACAACTTCAACGTGATGTACGCCGGAAACAACGGACACGGCTGGGGCGGCTTCATCATCTTCGCCATCTCACTGGCCATCCTCGTCTTTGTCTGGGTCTCCGTCACGCCGCTGACCAACCGGCATCCTCGAATCGTCCAACGCGTCGGATTCGCCATGGTCGGGCCGTTCCAAAAGCTGTTCGAGCACGTCGATTCAAAGCCCGGTGAATACACCGAAGCCGATATCTCCACACACTTCTGGAAGAACGGCACGTACCCGAAGTCGAAGGAATATTCGGAGCTGTACGACAACAACTTCGAGGACTACAAGTTGCAGATCTCCGGGCTCGTCGAAAACCCGCAAGAACTCAGCTTGGCCGACCTTCGCGCTCTGCCCTATCACGACCAGATCACCCAGCACTATTGCATTCAAGGCTGGTCGGGCGTGGCCAAATGGGGCGGCGTGCAGATGAGCACGATCGTCGATCTGGTCAAGCCCAGCCCGAAAGTCAAGTGGGTCGTGTTCTACTCGTTCGCCGACGGCTCGGACGGCGGTCTCTACTACGATGCGCAGCCCATCGAGCAGATGCAGTACCACTTGACAATGCTCGCTTACAACATGAACGACGAGACACTTCCGTACGGCCACGGCGCCCCGCTCCGGCTGCGTAACGAAGTGCAGCACGGATTCAAGATGGTCAAGTGGATCAAAGGCATCGAATTCGTGGAGAACTTCTCCGATATCGGCAGCGGTTGGGGCAGCTACAACAGCGACCACGAATTCTTCGGCTACCGGCAGTCGATCTGATCGGCAGTCGATCTAACCGGCTGCCGATCAGCGCGGCGCCATCCGAATGGCGCCGTCCAAGCGAATGGTCTCGCCGTTGAGCATCGGGTTGCTGACGATGTGTTTGACCAGCGCCGCGTATTCGGCCGGCTTGCCGAGGCGGGACGGGTGCGGGACCTGTTCGCCGAGTGACCGACGTGCCTCTTCCGGTAAGCCCGCCATCATTGGCGTCTCGAAGATGCCCGGCGCGATGGCCATCACCCGAATCAGGCTGGACGCGAATTCGCGCGCGGCCGGCAGAGTCAGCCCGGCGACCGCCGCTTTGCTGGACGCATAGGCCGGCTGGCCGATCTGGCCGTCGAATGCCGCAACGCTCGCGGTGTTGACGATGACGCCGCGCTCCTCGCCCACCGGCTCGGTCGTCTGCTGCATCTTCGCACCGGCCAGCCGGACGACGTTGAACGTGCCGAACAGATTGATGCGGACGACGCGTTCGAAGTCTTCGAGCGGCAACGGACCCTTTCGACCCACGATCTTGCCCGGTGTCGCAACGCCGGCGCAATTGACCGCTATGCGCAGCGGGCCGAGCTCGGCGGCCCTGTCGATGGCAGCGCTCACTTGATCGGAGTCGGTCACGTCGGTCGGCACGAACGTGGCGCCGTTTCCGATCCTGGCGGCGCATTGTTCGCCGTCGGACTGCGGAAGGTCCAATAAAACAACCGTTGCCCCGGCCGCCGAGAGTTCGGTGGCCGTTTCGAGGCCGAGCCCGGACGCACCGCCGGTGACGACGGCGACCGATTGCGAGATATCCATGACGAGGATCCCTTCGTTGATTAGGTTCATTCAATCAGGTCGTGAGTTCCGGCCGGCCCGCCCGCCGGGGCCGGAGCTTCGTCAACCGAGGAACGGGTTTGTGGCAAGTTCGCGGGCAACGGTTGACGACGGCCCGTGGCCGGGGTGGACGGACGCCTCGGCAGGAAGCGCCGGAATCACTGTGGCAAGCGTGCCGTCCATCACTGTCTGGTCGCCGCCCGCCAGATCGGTGCGTCCGACCCCGGAAGCGAACAGAACGTCGCCGGTGAAGACGTGCACGTCGTTCCCGCCGGTGATCTGCCAAAGGGTGGAACCTTGCGTGTGGCCGGGCGCCGGGATTGCCGTGACGGTCAGGCCGGCCATCGCGGCAGGCGCGGCGCCGGGCTCCGTGACCTGCGGCGGTGTCCAGGCCCTGCCGGCCAGGGCTTGCCCCATGACTGCGGCCAGTTCCGGTCCGAGCGATCCGACCGGATCGCTCAGCCACCAGTGGTCCCGTCTGTCCAGATAGGCCGGGATACGCCACCGGTCCAGCACGCTGGGAAGACCGAGCACGTGATCCGGGTGTCCGTGCGTCACAAGCATTGCCGCAGGCTCGAGCGACAACTCGGCGAGCTTGTCGGCCAGCGGCGCGGCAGCGCCCAAGCCGGCGTCGACAAGGATGCACGGACGGCGCGCCTCGGCACCCGGTCCCGGCGGTTCAGTTGCCGCGACGATGTAGCAGTTCACGCCGAGAAAGGGCGCGACGACCGAAGTGACGAACATGACCCAACCCTAATCAGTATCGAGTTGGAAACGATTCACCGGGCCGTCGACCTCGCCGCCGACCTCGGCCGCCGAATTTGGATAGAGTATCCGAGGTCCCGTCTGCAGCGTTCATCGGCGGTTCTTCCCGTGATTAGGTACGGTGGAGAACGCAGGAGCGCAAGGCGGCCGGGCCGTTTGCGGCAGTCCTTACAGAAATAGTGACGGTGACAAGAATGACAGACGAATCCGCTCCGAAGCCGAGCCCGAAGCCGGCTCCGCGACCGGGGCCCCGGCCCGGACCACGGCCCGGACCACGGCCCGGAGCCGCACGGCTGCGCCCCGCCGCGCCCGCAGCTCCCGCTCCGACGATCTCCACCACTGATGCGGCAGCGCAAGCCGCCAAGTTCGGTCGTGTGGCAGACGACGGCACCGTGTACGTCACCGATGCGGCCGGTGAGCGCGCCGTTGGCCAATATCCGGATGCCGCACCGGAAGAAGCGCTGGCGTATTACTACCGCAAATACGCTGATTTGGCCGCTCAAGTGTCATTACTGGAGCAGCGTGCTGCGTCGGGGGCCCCGGCGCAAGACCTGCGCACGGCCGCCTCGACGCTTGCCGAGCAGCTGCCCACCGCCGACGCCGTTGGCGATCTGCCCGCGCTCGTCCGTCGCGTGGACGAGGTCACGTCGACCATCGATAGCCTCGCCGCCGAGCAGGCCAAGGCTGCAGAGGAGGCTCGTGCCCAGGCATTTACGGCCCGGGACAAGATCGTTCAAGAGGCCGAATCGATTGCCGACGCCGACCCCTCCTCGTTGCACTGGAAGCAAAGCAGCGCCCGCATGACCGAATTGTTCGACGAATGGAAGTCGCAGCAAGCGTCCGGTCCCAGGCTGTCGAAATCCGACGATCACGCTCTGTGGGGCAGGTTTCGAACGGCGCGTCACAAGTTCGACAAACATCGCCGTGAATACTTCTCGAAGCTGGACCAGCACAATGCCGAAGCCAAGCAGATCAAGAACAAGCTCATCGCCGAGGCCGAAAAGCTGTCCACCAGCACCGATTGGGCTGCCACCTCGGCCGAATACCGCCGGCTGATGAGCGAATGGAAGGCTGCCCCGCGGGCCAGCCGGAAGGACGACGACGCCCTCTGGGCGCGGTTCCGCGCGGCTCAAGACATCTTCTTTACGGCGCGCGGGAAAAAAGACGCCGAGGTGGACGCCGAATACGCCGAGAATCTCAAGGTCAAGGAAAAGCTGCTTGAATCGGCCGAGGCGTTGCTTCCGGTCAAGGATCCCGCCGCGGCCAAGAACGCGTTACGGAAGATCCAAGACGAATGGGAAGAAGCGGGCAAGGTGCCCCGCTCGGCCATGAAATCGGTCGAGGCGCGGCTACGCGCAGTCGAGCGAGCCGTCCAGGACGAAGAGGACGCCAAATGGCGGCGCAGCAACCCCAGGGGCTTGGAACGGGCCGAGGGAGCGCTCTCCCAGCTCGACGATTCGATAGCGGCGTTGGAAAAGGATCTCGATGCTGCCAAGGCCAGCGGCGATCAACACAAAGTCGACAAAGCCAGCGAAGCGCTGAGTGCCCGCCGGGCCTGGCGTGAACAGGTCGTCAAGGCGGCTCACGACTTCAGCTGACTGCGGCGAGGACTTTTCCACAGGGCGTTGCGTTTCGCCCTGAACCGGGTCACCGTTGACTCATGACAGTGCCGATGCTCGTGACGCCGTCGTTCGGCGTGACGCTGCAGGACTTGCGGGTCCTTGCTGCCGACGGGCTCATCACGCGCGTGTTCGGCGACGCCTACATCGCTGCCGGCAGCGCGCTCACGCCGTCCGTTCGCGCCGGTGCTGTGGCCGCCATGGCCGAGCCCGGTGACGTGATCGGCCGCGACACTGCCGTGTGGGTGTACACGGGGGCCTTGGCGACTCCGCTCCTGCACATCCTGGTACCGGGCGGCAAGCGGCACCGGCGCTTCCGCCCGGACTGCCTCGTGCACGAATCTCGCGCTCGCGGCGACGAGATCATCACCCTTGCCGGTCTGCGCTTGACCACCGTGCATCGCAGTGTTTACGACGTCTGCGCCGGCGACCTGACGAACGTCGACAACCTCCTGGAGTCGATCGGCTCCGCTCTCGATTGGGCCGACTTCGACGACTATCTGGTCCGGCGAGGGCCGGTGCCGGGACGCGCCAGAATCCGCGCCGCCGTGCAACGCCGTCTCGGCGGTGGATCAGCTCGAATCGAGGCGCCGACGGTCCCGACGGCGGTTAGGCTCCGGTGATCCGGTAGACGTCGAAGACGCCGTCGATGCGCCGCACGGTGGCGAGCACGTGGTCGAGGTGGCCGGCGTCGCCCATTTCGAACACGAACCGGGAAATGGCCACCCGGTTCTTCGAGGTGGCCACCGTCGCCGACAGAATGTTCACGTGGCTATCGGACAACACCCGCGTGACGTCCGAGAGCAGACGAGACCTGTCCAGGGCCTCCACTTGGATCTGCACGAGGAACACGTTGTTCTTGGCCCCGGACCATTCGACGTCGATCATCCGCTCGGGCTGAGTACGCAAGCCTGCCACATTGCTGCAATCGGCCCGGTGCACGCTCACACCGGAGCCGCGCGTGATGAAGCCGACTATGTCGTCGCCGGGCACCGGCGTGCAACAGCGGGCCAGCTTGACCAGGACGTCGTCCACGCCCTTGACCGCCACGCCGGAATCCGGACCGCGGCCGGCGCGCGGCCTGTTCGTCGGGATCTCGTCCGGCCCGTCGATGTCGTAGTCGGAACCGCCCAAGCTCTGCGCCAGCAAGTCGACGACGTGCTCGGCCGACACCTTGCCGTTGCCGACGGCCGCGTACATGGCGGACACATTGGCAAACCGCATCTCGGTGGCGATCGCCACCAGCGATTCTTGCGACATGAGCCGTTGCAACGGCAGGTTGTGTCTGCGCATCGCCTTGGCGATGGAGTCGCGTCCGTTCTCGATCTGCTCGTCGCGGCGTTCCTTCGAGAACCACTGCCGGATCTTGTTGCGGGCGCGCGGGCTCTTCACGAATGTCAGCCAGTCGCGGCTGGGTCCGGCGTTCTCGTCCTTCGAAGTGAAGACTTCCACCACGTCACCGTTGTTCAACGTGCTGTCCAGTGAGATCAGCCTGCCGTTGACGCGCGCGCCCATGGTGTGGTGCCCCACCTCGGTGTGCACGGCGTAGGCGAAATCGACGGGGGTGGATCCGGTCGGCAGCGAGATGACATTGCCCTTCGGAGTGAACACGTACACCTCGCTCGTGCTCATCTCGAAGCGCAGGCTGTCGAGGAACTCTCCCGGGTCCTCCGTCTCCTTTTGCCAGTCGAGCAGCTGACGCAGCCAGCCCATATCGTTGATGGACCCGGTGTCGTTGACCGTCAGGCTCGGAGCCGTGCCGGCATTGACGTCGTCCTTGTACTTCCAGTGCGCGGCAACGCCGAATTCGGCCCGCCGGTGCATTTGGTGGGTGCGGATCTGGATCTCCACCGGTTTGCCGCCGGGGCCGATGACAGTCGTGTGCAACGACTGATACATATTGAACTTCGGCATCGCGATGTAGTCTTTGAACCTGCCGGGCACGGGGTTCCATTTTGCGTGCACGGCACCGAGTACCGCATAGCATTCGCGTACGGTGTCCACCAGTACGCGCACCCCGACCAGGTCGTAGATGTCGGCGAATTCGTGGCCGCGCACTATCATCTTTTGATAGATCGAGTAATAGTGCTTGGGCCGGCCCGTGATGGTTGCCTTGATCTTCGAACCGCGCAGATCGGTGTCGATCTCACTGCGCACGACCGACAGGAATTCCTCGCGTTCCGGCGTGCGCTCGGCGACAAGGCGCACGATCTCGTCATACACCTTGGGATACAACGTGGCGAACGACAGGTCTTCGAGTTCCCACTTGATCGTGTTCATGCCGAGCCGGTGGGCCAGCGGCGCGTAGATGTCGAGCGTTTCCTTGGCCTTGGACGCGGACGACGACGGCGACACGTAGCGCCACGTGCGCGCGTTGTGCAGGCGGTCGGCCAGTTTGATGACCAGCACGCGAATGTCCTTGGCCATCGCGACGATCATCTTGCGCACGGTTTCGGCCTTGGCGGCGTCGCCGTAATTGAGCTTGTCGAGCTTTGTCACGCCGTCAACCATCATGGCGATCTCGTCGCCGAAGTCCCGCCGCAACGCGTCAAGCGTGTAAGTCGTGTCCTCGACGGTGTCGTGCAGCAGTGCGGCAGCCAACGTCTCGACCGTCATGCCCAGTTCGGCGAGAATCGTCGCGACTGCAACGGGATGCGTGATGTACGGATCGCCGCTCTTACGGCGTTGCTCGCGGTGGGCGTCGTCCGCCACCTCGAAGGCGCGGCGCAATATCGACACGTCCGCTTTCGGGTGGCTGGCGCGAACGGCGCGCACCAATGGCTCGAGCATTGGCGCGCCGGTGGCGTGCGTGCGTCCGGCCAGGCGTGCAAGCCTGGCCAAGGCGCGGTCCCGTCGTCCCGGCGAGTACTGGCGCACAGGTGTCTTGTCCGGTGCGGACTGCGAAGTGTCTTCCGCCATCGTCACCTCCCGCGGCGCCCGTGGATAGTCGTGCCTATCTCTCCAGTCTACCCACGGCCGCGGCGGGAACCGCCCTTGCGCCGCCTACGCGGGGCAGGCGTCCGGCCGGACTGGCCGCCCGCGGATCGACTCGCGCCGGAGTTCGAGCTGCCGGTCGTGTCCGAGCCGGAGCGGCCGGTACGCTTAGCGGTCTTTTGCTGCGTGATGGTGCCGCGACCCGAGGCACCGGGCGACGAGTCGTCGTCCTCGGGCGGCGTTTCGAATTCGACACCCTCGAGTTCCCAGGGGCGACTGCGCGCCGGCGCCGGTTTTTCGTCGGCCTTGTCTTCGCGCTCTTGCTCTTCTGGATCGATCAGTTCCAGCATCGACTTGTCGTCTTCCATCACGGGAGGCGCCGTAATGCCTTCCTTTTCGCGCAAATGCCGGATCTTGTGCCGTTGTTTGATCACTGCCGGCTCGGATTGCCGCAGCCAGGCGTACATCGGCGTCGCGACGAACAAGGTTGATGCGGCTGCCACGATGATGCCGATGAACAATGACAACGAGATGTCGGTCAGGGTGCCCGCACCGAGCCAGATGGTGCCGATGAACAAGATGGCGGCAACCGGCAGGGCGCCGACGACTGCCGTGTTGATGGAGCGCACAGTCGTCTGGTTCGCGCCGAGGTTGACGAGTTCCAAGAACGTGAAGTGCCGGTTGCGTTCAAACGACGTCGTGTTCTCGCGGATCTTGTCGAAGACGACCACCGTGTCATAGAGCGAAAAGCTCAAAACCGTCAGGAAGCCGACGATCGTCGTCGGGCTCACTTCGAACCCGGTGACGGCGTAAATGCCCGCCGACACGACCATCACCTGGAACACCGAGGCGATGGCGGAGACGGACATCTTCCACGTTCGGAAGTAGAGCGCCATGCCCGCGGCGGCCAGGACGACGAAGATGATCAGCGCCCGCAACATCTTTGCCGTGACGTCGCTGCCCCAAGTGGGGCCGATGAAGTTCGACGTCACGTCCTTGCTTTTGACGTGGTAGGCGTCCATCAGGGCGTCACGAACGCGCTCGGTCGCGCTATCGCCCAGCTGGTTCGTCTCGATCCGGACGCCGGACTGACCGGCACGGGCCACGCGCGGGTCGGCGTTCTTGGCCGCCGATTTCACCGCCTTGGTGCCGATCGACTCGGAATTGTTCGACACGTTCGAGATCTGGAATTCGGATCCGCCCTTGAAGTCGATGCTCAAGTTGAACCCGCCGCTGATGATCGGCACCAGGATCGACGCCACCACCGCGATGATGCTGATGGTGAGCCAGAGCTTTCTGCGGCCGACATATGGAATTGATCGTTTGCCGCTGTGCAGGTCGTTGCCCCACGAGGCGAAATTTGCAGCCATCAGTCGTCCTTCGCATTCGTGGTCGCGTGGGATTCTTGTCGCTCGTCCGACTTCTTGTTGAACTCCGCTTCCTGCTCGGCGGCCTTGCGCTCGGCGATCGTCATCCGCCTGCGCGCCTCGCCTTCGGCGGCGGCGTTCTTCTTTCCGCCCTTCTTTTTGCGGCCCGAGGCGTCCCGTTTACCGAGGTCCAGATTGAGCGCTCCCCGGTACGTCGCCTTGCTGACTCCGAGGCGGCGCGGGTCGAGGCCGGACAACGGATGTCCCTTCCAGAAGAATCGGGTCTGGGACAGCAACTGCAAGGTCGGGTGCGTGAACAACACGACGATGATGACGTCGACGATAGTGGTCAGGCCGAGCGTGAAGGCGAATCCGCGCACGCTGCCGACGGCCAGCAGATAGAGCACCACGGCACTCAAGAAGTTCACGGATTTCGAAGCGTAAATCGTGCGTTCGGCACGGAACCAGCCGGTATCCACGGCAGCGGACAAGGATCTGCCGCTGCGTAACTCGTCTCTGACGCGTTCGAAGTACACGATGAACGAGTCGGCCGTCATACCGATGGCCACAATGATGCCCGCGATACCGGACAGCGATAATCGGTATCCGTAGTGCCAGCTGACCAGGCCGAGCAACAGATACGTCATGATGCCGGCCACGACAAGGCTGGCCACCGTGACGAAGCCGAGCACTCGGTATTGCAGCAGCGAGTACACGACGACGAGCAAGAGTCCGATCACGCCGGCCAGCATCCCCTTGGCCAGGTAGCTCGATCCCAATGTCGCCGAAATGGTCTGCTCGGTCTGCACTTGGAAGGAAATCGGCAGCGCGCCGTTCTTCAGCTGGTTGGCCAGGGTCGTCGCGCTGTCCTGGGTGAAGTTGCCGCTGATCTGCGCGTGGCCGTCGGAGATGATCGCCTGCGACACCGGAGCCGAGATCACTTGCCCGTCGAGGACGATGGCGAATTGGTTGCGGGGCTGCTGCAGACCCGTGATGCGCTGCGTCACTTTGCGGAACTTCGAGGTGCCGTCGGAGTTGAACGTCAGGTTGACGGCCGGTTCGGAGGTTTGGGCACCGTTCGATCCGGTCACGTAGCCGAATTCGGCGTCCTTCACGTCCTGTCCCGGCACTTCGACGGGACCCAGGATGAACTTCGACTTGCCGTCATCGGAGCAGGACACGGTTGCCTTGTTCGGGTCGGCCACCGTGCTGCTCGATCGGTTCTTGGCCTTTGTACAGTCGAGCTTCGCGTATTTTTTCGCCACCGACGGCGTGATCCAGGCCGGATCGCTTGGGTTCTTCGGCTTGGACGTGGGCGTATCGTCGGACGCCGACTTCTTGCCGGAGTCGGCACCCGACTTGTTGGCGGAGTCCTTGTTCTTCCCCGAGTCCGGAGTCTTCTTTGCCGCCGGTATCCGGTGGGCTACTCCGCCGCCGTGACCCGTCGACTTGTCGCTGCTCTTTTTGTCCTTGGAACCGCTGTCCTTGGAACCGCTGTCGCCGTTGAGCCGGTTCAGCTTCTTTTGTTCGGCCTTCGAGATTCCCGGCGACTTGGTTTGCTTTTGGGACGGCTGCTTGTTGACCGGCGCCGGCTGCCCCTGCACGAGTACGGGGCGGAACTCCAGTTGCGCTGCGGCCTCGATCAGCTGGCGCGTGTGCTTGTCGGGGTGGCCGGGCAGATTGACCACGATATTGCGGCCGGCCGACGTCGAGATCTCCGCCTCCGACACGCCCGTCGAGTCAACACGCTGCCGAATGATCGACACGGCCTGTTGCAGTTGATCCTTGTTGATCTGCTGACTATGGCCGGCGGAGACTTTCGGTTCGAGCACTATCGAAGTGCCGCCGGCCAAGTCGATGGCCAGGCCGGGCTTCCAAGCGGCCTTACCCCATTGAACTCCGGAGAACAGCACTCCCGCCATGACCAGCGTGATGACTCCGAGCCAGACAAGGCGACGCACAGGATGTCCACTGAGGTTAGATCGTGCCAAGGAACCTACTCTTCTCGTGTTTTCGGACAGGCGAGGTCATCGGAACGGGCGTGTGCGCCGCGAACCGGGTGAGAGCCTACTGCGATTCGTTGCCGCGGTCACGCACTTCGGCGTCGACCGGCTCGTCGGAAGAGCTCTCCGAGTAGCCTTCGGCCGAGTCGTCGTCGGTACTCTCGTCGACGTCCTCGTACGATTCCTCGTTCTCGTCGATCGGCTGGGCGTCGACGGCTTCTTCCTCGTACTCCGCGTTCCGGTCGTACTCGTCGTCGTAGGTTTCGTCGTCATCGCGGCGGGCCTGCGCATCGACCGCTTCGCCGTAAGTGCCGTATTCGGCAACGTGCCCGTCATCGGTGAGCGATGAAGCGTCATCGGGCACATCGATATCTTCGTCGCCGAATTCGGACGACGGCGCGGCTTCCAAGATCTTGCCGACGGCCTGCTTGTGCACCGTCAGCTGCGTTCCGGGAGTCGTCTCCAAGACGACGCGGTTGTCCGTGTCGTCCATTGACACGACTGTGCCGAACACGCCGAACGTCGTCATGATCTCGGCGCCCGGGCCCAACTTCGTCGCCATCTCCTGCTGTTGTGCCTTGCGCTTGCGGCTCGAGTTGAACATCATGAAAATGAGCAAGCCGCCAAGGACGACCACAAGAATGATTGACATACCGTTTCCCTGCATTTAGAAATATTGTCTTCCGGTTCCGGTTGAACGCGTGTGTTCCGTTCACCGGCTTAAAGTTTTCTGGTGGCACCGAAAAATCGACCCACACAGCCAGTCTAGGTGACGGTGGTCTCTGCCGCACGTTTGACGGTTCCTCTGGTAGCTGAATAGCACGGCTCAGATCGGCAGAGCGCCGTCGCCGGGAGGCGGTGCCATGCCCAGGTGGTGCCATGCGGCGGGCGTGGCAATTCTCCCGCGCGGCGTGCGGGAAATGAACCCCTCCCGCACCAGGTACGGCTCGGCGACGGTCTCCACCGTCTCCGGTTCCTCGCCGACCGACACGGCAATCGTGGTCAGGCCGACGGGCCCGCCGTTGAAGCGTCGACACAGGGCCTCGAGCACTGCACGGTCGAGCCGGTCGAGACCAAGCTCGTCGACCTCGTACACGGTTAACGCGGCGCGTGCGGCCTTCAGGTCGACGACGCCGTCGCCGCGGACTTGTGCCCAGTCGCGTACGCGCCGCAGCAGCCGATTGGCAATTCGCGGCGTCCCGCGGGAGCGTCCGGCGATCTCGTCGGCCCCGGAAGAGTCGATCTCGATGCCGAGCAGCCCGGCCGATCGGTGGATCACCCGGGCCAGGTCGGTCGAGGAATAGAAGTCGAGGTACCCGGTGAAGCCGAACCTGTCGCGCAGCGGCGCCGGCAGCAATCCGGCGCGTGTCGTGGCGCCGACCAGCGTGAACGGCGGGAGGTCGAGCGGCAGAGCAGTGGCGCCCGGCCCTTTGCCGACCATGACGTCCACGCGGAAGTCCTCCATCGCGACGTACAGCATTTCCTCGGCCGCGCGCGCCATCCTGTGCACTTCGTCGACAAACAGCACTTCCCCGGGTTCCAGGGACGACAAGATGGCGGCCAGGTCGCCGGCGTGCTGCACGGCCGGGCCCGCCGTCAGCCGCAACGGCGCGCCGAGTTCGGAGGCGATGATCATGGCCAGCGTGGTCTTGCCGAGGCCCGGCGGGCCCGACAACAGCACGTGGTCGGGCGCGCGTCCGCGGCCCATGGCGGCTTGCAGCACTAAGGACAGCTGGTCGCGGACCGTTGACTGCCCGACGAACTCGCCGAGTCCTTTCGGACGCAGCGCGGCTTCGGCAGCGCGTTCGACGTCGTCGGCGCCGGCCGCCGTCAGCTTCTCGGCTTCCGCTCCGGTCGGCCCGAGCTCCGGGGCGCCGACTTCGAACGAACCGTCGAATTCGGTCATGACCGGCGTCCCATTTCACGCAAGACCTCCCGCAGCAGGTCGGCCACGGGCTTATCGGTGCCCGTGACCGCCAGCACGGCTCGAGTGCCGTCGGTGGCCTGCTTCCGATTCCACCCCAGGCCGACAAGCGCTTCGATGACTTGGTCTTCGGCGCCGGACGCCGGAGTCTCGGCGGGCCCGGGTGCGCCGGCTCCCGCTCCCGGGGCCGCGCCGAGCTTGCCGCCCAGTTCGAGGACGAGCCGGCCGGCGCCCTTCTTGCCGACGCCGGGCACCTTCGTCAGCGCCGTGATGTCCTCGTCGGCCACGGCGGCCCGCAAGCCGTCGGGACTGTGCACGGCAAGCATTGCCAGCGCGAGCCGCGGGCCGACGCCGGAGACGGTCTGGAGTTTCTCGAACACGTCCCGAGCGTCTTCGTCGGCGAAACCGTACAAGGTCAGCGAGTCCTCGCGGACAACCAGTGAGGTGGCAAGCGTGGCCTCCTCCCCCGCCGTCAGACCGGCCAGCGTGTTCGGTGCGGCGAGCACGTGCAGACCAATGCCCCCGACGGTCACGACGGCCGAATCCAGCCGCACTCGCTCCACTCGACCCGTCAGCAGTGAAATCACCGGTGCGCCCCTACTCGCTTCAAGAAATACGTGAACATGTGTACTAATAACACTACATGGCGGGGGTGACTATCCGTGTTTGCCCTTCAGCGCGTCGGCCCAGGTTTGCTGCGCAGCCGTGAGGCCGGAACCCTGCCGTCCGCGTGCCGTCCGATCGGAGAAATCGGCCGGCCCGGTCGTGGACGTGCCGGTTCCGGCTCCGCGCCAGAGGTGGCAGATCGCCAACGCCAGCGCGTCCGCGGCATCGGCCGGTTTGGGCGGCGTGTCCAGGTGCAAGATGCGCGTGACCATGGCGGTGACCTGCTTTTTGTCGGCACGGCCATTGCCCGTGATCGACGCCTTGACCTCGCTGGGCGTGTGCATGGCAACCGGGATGCCGCGCCGCGCCGCAAGCCCGATGGCGAGCCCGGATGCCTGAGCCGTGCCCATGATCGTCGACACGTCATGGCGGGCGAAGACCCTCTCGACCGATACGACGTCCGGACGGCACTCGTCCAACCACGCGTCCAGGGCATCGGCCAGCACGCCGAGCCGCACGTCGACGGACGCGGCGGAATCAGTACGTTCCACCCCGACGGCGACCATCTCGGCACGCCTGCTGCGCAGCGAGTCGATCACTCCGAGTCCGCAGCGTGTCAGTCCGGGGTCGATGCCGAGCACGCGCATTCAGTCGTCGTTCTCCAGTTCGGCCAGGACCTCGTCGGTGACATCGGCGTTCGAGTACACGTTTTGCACGTCGTCGCTCTCTTCGAGCGAATCGATCAAGCGGAAGACCTTGCGAGCGCCGTCCGCGTCCAGCTCGATTTCGGTGGCCGGGAGGAACCTGGCCTCGGCCGTGTCGTAGTCCATTCCGCCATCGACGAGAGCGGTGCGCACGTCGACGAGATCGGTGGCCTCGCAGATCACCTCGAACGTGTCCCCTTCATCGGTGACTTCTTCGGCTCCCGCATCGACGACGGCAAGCAGCACGTCCTCGTCGGTGACGCCGTCGGTCTTGGGCACCTCGATCACTCCCTTGCGAGTGAACAGATACGACACGCTTCCCGGGTCGCCCATGCTGCCGCCGCCGCGGGTGACTGCCACGCGCACGTCGGACGCCGCGCGGTTGCGGTTATCGGTGAGGCACTCGATCAGCAGGGCCACGCCGCCGGGCGCATACCCCTCGTACATGATCGTTTGATAATCGGCGCCACCGGCATCCTCACCCGAGCCGCGCTTGACGGCACGGTCGATGTTGTCGCCGGGCACCGACGATTTCTTTGCCGTTTGAATTGCGTCGTACAGCGTCGGATTACCGCTCACGTCACCGCCGCCGGTGCGGGCCGCCACCTCGATGTTCTTGATGAGCTTGGCGAACAGCTTGGCGCGCTTGGCGTCGACGGCCGCCTTCTTGTGTTTCGTGGTGGCCCATTTAGAGTGTCCCGACATAGATCTCCTTCATAGATTGTCTTTTCCGAGTCTAACGACACGCGACGACGGCCGGCATCCGCTCGGCGCGCGCCGTCAGCTGATCCGGCGGCAGGATCCGTCCCATTCGCCGCGCGCCGCGGTTTCGACGACCTCGGCGAGCTGCAACGGGTACACGGTCTCCCGCGACGACCTGATCTCCTCGACGGTCCACCATCGAACGTCGTCGAGCGTTTGTTGCTCGAGCGCCGTCCACCCGGCGTTGCTGAGCCTCACATCGGCAGGAACGCGGGCACAGTAGAACTCTTCGTGCTGGCGGACCGTCTTGGTGGCGAATTCGAATTCGGCGCTGCGCCGGGCCACCGGCCCGACCAGGTCCGACGGGACAAGGTCGATCCCCGTTTCTTCGCGCAATTCGCGCGCAGCCCCGGTGCGCGAATCCTCGCCGTCCTTCAATCCCCCGCCGACGGTGAACCACCAGCGGTGGTCGGCGTCGTCGGTGTCGTGTCCCTTGATCAGCAACGTCCGATAGTCGTCGTCGAGCACTATCACCCGAGCGGCATGACGGCTCAACATTCCGTCGGGCTCCGGCTGCCATTCGTCCCACCTGTCGGCCAAGTCGTCCTTGCCGGCCTTTGCGGCCTCGGACTGCTGCGCCAACACGATTTGTCCGCGCACGCGGGACATGCGCTGCCAGATGGTGAACATGCTGGCCAGCGCCAACAGGGCCAGCACCACCGTGAGGAAAATGCGCGGCAAGCCCATTCCGACGAAGCCCGTGAAAGTCAGCGTCAGCAGCAACCGGTCGGCGCGTTCGGCGATACCGCCGGCGGCTTTCAATCCGAGACCTTCGGCCCGTGCCCGAGCGTAGGAGACGATGCTGCCCAGGATCAAGCACGCCAGCGCCAGCATCGCCGTATACCGGTTGTTGCCGCCAAAGAAGTACCACAGCGCGATGCCGCAAAAGACCGCCGAATCGCCGAAGCGGTCAAGCGTCGAGTCGAGGAATGCTCCCCATACCGACGAGCGACCCGACTGCCTGGCCATGATGCCGTCGAGCATGTCGGAGAGCACAAAGACCGTGATGACTATCGTGCCGATGAGCAGATGACCTGTCGGATACAGCACCAGCGCGCCGATGCACACGCCAATGGTGCCGATGATCGTCATGGCGTCCGGCGTGATGCCGATTCGGAGGAGGAACGCCGCGATCGGCGTGAGCAGGCGAGTGAAAATCGCGCGGGCAAATTTGTTCAGCATCGTGTCTCCCAGGGTAATCCAGCGCCGGACGCGCCTCGCGCCTGCCGCGCCGAATCCATCGTGCGATACTCGAACCCATGCCGAAATCAGTCATGCTCTCGCGCCGCGCCCTGGCGTGGCGGGTCGGCGTGTTCGGCGTCCTGTTCGCGCTGACCGCGCTCGGCTCGGTGGCGCTGACCGATCCGTGGTGGCCGATCGGCCCGCAAAAGCAGTACGCCACGGGAATCGACGTCAACGGCACGATTCATTCCACCTACGCGGTGGCAAAGAACGAGAACGGCAAAAAGGTCCGGATTCCGTGGGGCATTCACGGCGTGGGTATCGGCCGCGCCGAGATCGAGGGCCAGTTGCAGCGCTTCATCGACCATCCCGCGCTGTTGCAAGCTCTCGCGATCGGTCACGCCCGCAGCATGCCCGGCGACTCGCCGTACACCACCATCTTTTTGATGCAGACGCAGACCAAATTGAAGAACGCGGTCGATCAGAAGACCGTCACGGTGGTCCTGGCCACGTGGCACGTGCACGACCCGGAGCACCCGCAGAACGCGGAGCAACGGCAATGAGCGTGGACACCGCACCGGCTCCCCCGGCGCGCACCCGCTTTCGCGCCTGGGCGGCCCCGCTGGTTCCTCGGGAGCGGATCTTCATCTTCCGCGTGATCATTTACCTCTTCGCAATCGCCGACACCCTGTGGATCTGTAATGATCCGCCGGCGCTGGCGAGAATCCCGTCCTCGCTCTACCGGCCCATTCTGCTACGCGACGTGCTGCACCTGCCGGCGCCGAATCCGGCCTATGTGGCGGTACTGCACATCGTGCTCATCACGGCTGCTTTGCTCGCGGCGTCCGGCTATTTGTCACGCATTGCCGGGATCGTCGTGTTGCTGGCCTTCGTGGACTGGGTGACAATCGGGTACAGCTTTTCCAAGGTCGACCACGACCAGTACGCGTTTTTCGTGGCGTTGCTGGCGCTGCCGTTTGCCGGCAAGGCCCGCTGGGGCGACAGCACGCACAGCGAAGCCGCCGGGTTTGCTATCCGCTGCATTCAAATCGGCGCCGTGTGCTGTTACTTCCTGTCGGCGGTGACCAAGGTGCGCTTTGGCGGGTGGGGCTGGGCCAACCGGGTGGTTGTCGGCTGGGCGTTCGCCCGACGCGGCACCCCGTTCGCGCACTGGCTGCTCACCATCCCGCATTTCGCGCGCATGAGTCAGTGGCTGATGATCCTCGCCGAAACCGCGTCGCCGGCGCTCTTGTTCTTACGCCGGACGCCGTTGGCGGCCTTCGTCTGCTTCTTTTGCCTCTTTCACGCCATCACCTGGGCGACGCTCGGGATCTCGTTCTTCCCGCTGATCGTGTGCCTGCTGGCCTTTGCGCCCTTGGAGAAGGTGTTCGGCGCCGATTCCCCGCTTGGCCGCCGTGTGCGCCGACGCTCCCGCTGACGGGGTGCTTTGCCCTTCCCGGGGTGGTAAATACCGCCCCGGCGGCGACAAACCACCCCACGGCCGCTGCTACTGCCGGGACGTTCGCCGCCGTCAGCCGGGCAGCTGCATGTTCCACCAGCGAAGGATGTGCTCGAAGCGAGCCTGGCGATGCCGGGGCCTGCCGGACCGGCTGAGTTCGTGGTTCTCGCCGGGGAACACGAGGAATTCGGTTTCGACGCCGCGGCGGCGCAGCGCCCCGAAGTACCGCTGACCTTGTTCGAGCGGGCAGCGCAGGTCCTGTTCGGAATGCACCACGAGAGTCGGCGTGCGCACGTCGTCGATGTGCGCATACGGCGACTGGGCGGCGACCTGTTCCGGCGTCGTCCCGACGTATTCGAATCCGAAGAACGATCCGATGTCCGAGGTGCCTGCGAACGATTCCGGCTCGAGCATGCCGCGTTCGACGATGGCTGCGGAGAATCTGTGGTCGTGCGCAATGATCCATGCCGTCAAGTAGCCGCCGTACGAGCCGCCCATCACTCCGAGTCGTTCGGCGTCCAGAGCGTCGTCGTCCAGGGCCGCGTCCAGGAACGCCAGCACGTCGGCCATGGCAGGAGCGGCAAGATCGCCCTTGACTGCGCGGCCGTGCGCTCGGCCGTATCCGGCCGATCCGCGCGGATTGCACATGACGACGGCGTAGCCGGCGTTGGCGTACACCTGCGCTTCGTCGAAGTAGCCCCACGAATACCCGGCGAACGGTCCACCGTGAATCATCAGCAGAACCGGATGGGGCCCCGGGCCCTCGGGTACGACAGTCCAACCGTGCACCGGATAGCCGTCCGGGGCGGTCGCCGTGAGCTCGCGCGCCGGTAGGACTGTCGTGCTGTCCCGAAGCCGCCGGGAGAAATCGGTCACCGGGTTCACTTCGCCCCCTCGCACCACTCCGACGTCCCCGGACGTCGTCGGCGACGTGAAGCCGACAACGATGACGTCGCCGGTCGCGTCCGCGCCGGTCACGACGATTCCCGCAGGGGTGAGGGTGTCAACGGCGCCGGACGCGTCGATCCGCACCAGACGGACGGCGCCCCGCTCGGTCAGCCCGCACAATACTGCTTTGCCGGGCAGCACGGTCAGCCCCACGGCCCCGTCGAGATCAACGGTTTCCGGGTCGGTGAGGCGCACGGCGGGCCGCCCCGGCGATTTTCGGTAGAGTCCGCCGGTGGCAGCCACGAAGTCCGTGCCGGACTCCCCGAGCTCGCCGGCCAGCATGACCAGGTCGTCGCCGTCGAAGCGCACGGTGCCGATCGACAAATCGGTAGCGGTCAGCAGTTCGGGTTCGGCCGGACGTTCGGGCTGCCGGGCCCCTTCCCGGCCGGGGTCGGGGTCTTCGGCGGACGGCTCGGCGGCTGCCGGCACCCGGGCCGCATACACGTCGGTGTACAGGTCGTGGTCGCGGCCGGGGTGGCGGGAGGCCAGGAAAGCCACGCGGCCGCCGTCCGGCGTAAATACCGGCTCGGAATGATCGACGATGCCGTTGGTGATCCGGATGCTTTCCGGTACCGGCTCGCTGTCCCCCGGTGCGCCGTCCAGATCGGGCAGATCGACCACGAACACGTGCTGCGGCTTGTCGCCGACATAGCCGAGCCCGTTGCTTTGGTATTTCGCCGTGTCGATGAGCCGGGGCGGCTCGGCGCCGGGAGCGACGTCCTCGTCGGTGCCGTAGCGTCCGTGTTCGGGCACGCGCGCCGTATACGCCAGCCGGCGGCCGTCCGGCGAAAACGACGGGGACCCGGCTCCCAAGTCGGCGTCGGTCAGTTGGACCGGTTCGCCGCCGGCGGACGCCGTCACGAACAATTGCGGCTTACCGCCCTTGTCGGCACGGGAGAACACGACGAGCGAACCGTCCGGCGAGACGACCGGGGCGCCGTCACGGTAGCCGCGGGTGAGGCGGTGCGGCGCGGACCGACCGGTCAGGTCGACGGTGAACAGCTCGCCGCGGTACTCGTCGTCGGCCAGGTCGGGGCGCGTGGCGGCCACTATCGCGGTCCGGCCCCCCGGCAACACTGCCGGCGCGGACACTGTGACGAGCAGATCGACCTGATCGGGGCGCATATTTCTCCTTTGTCGGGCTTTCGGTCACGGCCAGGCGTCCGCCAACGCCTTCCGGACGTCGGCGTGCACCTGCGGGAGTGCTTTGGTCTGGGCCACGACCGGCAGAAAATTCATGTCGCCGGCCCAGCGCGGCACGATGTGTTCGTGCAGGTGGGCTGCAATTCCGGCACCCGCCACGTCTCCCTGATTGATCCCCAAGTTGAACCCGTGCGGCGCCGACACCTTCCGGACGACGCTCATGGCCGTCCGGGTCAGGGTGCCGATCTCGAAGATCTCGTCGTCGGTCGCCTCGGTGTAGTCGGCGACATGCCGGTACGGGCACACGAGGAGGTGGCCGGGGTTGTACGGGTAGAGGTTCAGGACGACGTAACAGCCGCGGCCGCGGTGCACGATGAGGCCCTCCTCATCGGACTTGTCCGGGATCGTGCAGAACGGGCATTCCGCCCGGCTGGAATCCTTCGGCTTGTCCGCGCCGTCGATGTAGACCATCCGATGCGGGGTCCACAGGCGGCCGAAGCCGTCCGGGACGCGCGCAAATCCGTCCGGCGATTCGGCAGCGGCCTCCTCGCGAATCTCGGGGGCATCGGGGGCATCCGCCACTCTTACACCTGCTCCTTCGCGTCGATGGCCGCCACGATACGGTCGACTGCCTCATCGACCGGGATCCCGTTGTCTTGATGCCCGTCCCGATAGCGGAACGAGACGGCGCCGGCGTCCTGATCCTCGCCGCCGGCAATCAGCAAATACGGGATCTTGCGTTTGGTGTGCGTGCGGATCTTCTTTTGCATCCGGTCGTCCGAGTCGTCCACTTCGACGCGGACGCCGCGAGCGCGCAGCTTGGCGGCGACGTCATGCAGATAGGGTGCGAAGTCACCGGCCACCGGCACGCCGACCACTTGCACCGGCGCGAGCCAGACCGGGAACGCGCCGGCGTAATGCTCGAGCAGGACCGCAAAGAATCGTTCGATCGATCCGAACAGCGCCCGGTGGATCATCACGGGCCGCTGATGAGAGCCGTCCGACGCCGTGTAGTCGAGTTCGAACAATTCGGGTTCGAAGAAGTCGAGCTGGATCGTCGACAGCTGCCACGTCCGGCCAATGGCGTCCTTGGCTTGAACGGAAATCTTCGGCCCGTAAAATGCCGCGCCGCCCGGATCGGGAACGAGTTCGAGCCCGGATTCCACTGCAACTTCCTCGAGCGTGCGCGTCGCCGCCTCCCAGGTCTCGTCGTCGCCGACGGATTTCTCGGGATCGCGCGTCGACAGCTCCAAGTAGAAGTCGTCGATGCCGTAGTCGCGCAGCAGGTCGAGGACGAAGGTCAACAGGCGGGCGAGCTCGTCGCGCATGCCTTCGCGCGTCGTGTAGATGTGAGCATCGTCCTGGGTGAAGCCGCGTGCGCGGGTGAGACCGTGGACGACGCCGGACTTCTCGTACCGGTACACGCTGCCGAACTCGAAGAGCCGCAGCGGCAGTTCACGGTAGGACCGGCCGCGCGCCCGATAGATCAGGTTGTGCATCGGACAGTTCATCGGCTTGAGGTAGTAGTCCTGGCCGGGCTTTTTGATGCTGCCGTCGGCGTTCTTCTCCTCGTCGACGTGCATGGGCGGGAACATCCCGTCGGCATACCACTCGAGGTGCTTCGACGTCTCGAACAATTGTTTTTTCGTGATGTGCGGCGTGTTGACGAACGAATATCCCGCCTCGATGTGTCGACGGCGCGAATAATCTTCCATTTCGGTGCGGACGATTCCGCCGTTCGGGTGGAAGACCGGCAGCCCGGATCCGAGTTCGTCCGGGAACGAGAACAAATCGAGTTCGGCGCCCAGTTTGCGATGGTCGCGCCGTTCGGCCTCGGCCAGGCGTTCTCGGTAGGCGACGAGCTCGTCCTTGGTCGGCCATGCCGTGCCGTACACGCGTTGCAGCGACTCGTTTGCCTGGTCGCCGCGCCAATAGGCGGCCGATGACCGGGTGACGGCGAATCCGTTGCCGATGAGCTTCGTCGACGGCAGATGCGGTCCGCGGCAGAGATCCTTCCAGACCGTCTCCCCCGACTTCGGGTCGACGTTGTCGTACATGGTGAGGCCGCCAGAGCCGACTTCGACCGAGGAGCCGTCGTCGTCCGACGCGCCCCCCTTGTCGGCGATCAGCTCGAGCTTGAACGGTTCGTCGGCGAGTTCGGCGCGTGCCTCGTCGTCGGTGACCTCGCGGCGCACGAACTTCTGTCCGCGCTTGACTATCTCTTTGGCCTTCTTTTCGATCTTCTTCAGGTCGTCGGGCGTGAGCGCCTCCGGAACCGCGAAATCATAGTAAAAGCCGTCTTCGATCGGCGGGCCGATGCCGAGCTTGGCGTCCGGGATGATGCTTTGCAACGCTTGCGCCACCACGTGGGCCGCCGAGTGCCGCAAAATGCCCAGCCCGTCGGCCGACTCGATGGTGACCGGTTCGACGACATCGCCGTCGCGCAAGGCGTGCGCCAGGTCGACGAGTTCGCCGTTCACGCGCATGGCCACCACATTGCGACGGCCGTCGAAAGCCTCGGTTCCCGTCGTGCCCGGCGCGGCCACGGAAGAAGTTCCTTCGATGGTCAACGTCAATTCTGCGGGCACTGTCACTCCTGAGCTTTCTGTCGATTGCGGCGGCGCCGGACGCGCCCGCCACCCTCGATGGTATCCCGCGGTTCACTGCCCGGCGCGACCGGTTACGTGCCGAGAGCCGGCAATCGGAACTCGCTGGCGATCAGTTTCAACTCGTCGCGGTGCATCTCGCTCAGCTCTTCGAGGATCTCGTCGCCGGACGCCGTCAACACGACCCGTGCGACCCGGGCGTCGGCGGGGTCCGGCTCACGGCGCACCAAGGCGCGGTCGGTGGCCCGGTTCACCAGCTCGACAACGCTGTGGTGGCGAAGTTGCAGCCGGCCGGCGAGCTCTTGAATTGTCGCCCAATCCTTGCCGGGGTACCCCTTGAGGGCGAGCATCAGCTGATATTGCTGCGATGTGAGGCCGCGTTTGCGCACCGTCTCTTCACTGAACCGGAGGTATCGGCGGATGCCGAATCGGAACCTGGCCAGCTCTTCGAAGTCGGTTTTGCTCAAGGGCACCGCGTGGTCGGACGTCACGTCCACAGCTCATCACTTCTCTCGCGGAACTACCGGTTACGACACTCTTTTTCCATGATATCTCGTGTTACGATATAACTTAGACGGTGCCCGAACATCAGGCATCGGCGGAGCACCAGGGAGGTGCATCGTGTTAAGCAAAGACGAACGTCAACGGCTGCATGAAATTGAGCGGCAATTCGCCGGTGAAGACCCCCAGCTCGCTCATGAATTCGCCAAGGCCCCGATTCCGGGACGTTTCCGCCGCATCCTTGCGTGGATCTTCTTCGCCCTCAGTATGTTCGTGATGACTTTGGCGGCAGGCTTGTACGGAGCAATAACGGTTCTCGTCGTCACGTTCGCCGTGATCGCTTTGGCTCCGGCATGGCGGCGTCATGTGGCACGGGAACAGCAGCTGAGCCGGACCGATTACGACAATCGGTCGTTCCACTGAAGTCGCTGCCCGAAATCGCTGCACTGAAATCGCTGCACTGAAGTCGCTGCACTGAAGAGGACGCGGTCCACTAACTGCTGGAGGCGGTCATGGAACTCCTGATCGGCATCATCGCGGCGCTGGTCATTGCCGGACTCATCGTGATGGGCAAGAGCTTTCGCGTCGTGAGCCAATACGAACGCGGCGTCGTGATGCGTTTCGGCAAGGTCCAAGACCCGGTGCGCCCGCCCGGCTTCACGGCGATCGTGCCGGGCATGGACACATTGCAAAAGGTGAGTATGCAGGTCATCACCATGCCGGTGCCGGCCCAGGAGGGCATCACCCGCGACAACGTGACGGTGCGGGTGGACGCCGTGATCTACTTCCGCGTCGTCGACCCGGTGCGGGCCGTCGTCGATGTCGAGGACTACCGGTCGGCGGTCGGGCAGGTGGCGCAAACGTCTCTCCGGTCCATCATCGGCAAGAGCGATCTGGACGATCTGTTGACCAATCGGGAAAAGCTCAACCAAGGTCTTGAGCTGATGATCGATAATCCGGCTGTCGAGTGGGGCGTGCACATCGACCGGGTGGAGATCAAGGATGTGGCATTGCCCGAATCGATGAAACGGTCGATGTCGCGTCAGGCCGAGGCCGAACGCGAGCGCCGGGCACGAGTCATCACGGCCGACGGCGAACTACAGGCCTCGGAAAAGCTCTCGCAGGCCGCCACCGCCATGTCGGACACGCCCGGCGCTCTGCAGTTGCGGCTGTTGCAAACGATCGTCGAAGTGGCCGCCGAAAAGAATTCGACGCTTGTCCTGCCGTTCCCCGTCGAGTTGTTGCGCTTCCTCGAACGCTCCACTCCGGCGGAAAAGGAAGCAGTCAGCAGCGCCATCGAGGGGATCATGTCGCAAGGCCGCTAGCCCGCCTGCCCCTCGTCCGCAACCTGCGGGGTCACTATCATCGTGGGGTGACTCACGATCCCGGCCCCGAGCGCCGACTGATGCTCGTTCATGCCCACCCCGACGACGAGTCGAGCTCCACCGGCGCCACCATGGCGCGATATGCCGCGCAAGGCGACGGCGTCACGCTCGTCACCTGCACCCTGGGCGAACTCGGTGAGGTCGTCGTCCCCGAACTCGAACATCTGAGCGCCGACCGCGACGACCAGCTCGCACCCCGACGTCTCGAGGAGCTCACCCGGGCCATGGCCGAGCTCGGCGTGCACGACTTCGTCCGGCTCGGCGGCGACGGCCGCTGGCGCGATTCCGGAATGGCGTACGACGAAAAGCGCGGCGTGGTACCGGCCCCCGATCTCCACGACGACTCGTTCTGGCGCGCCGATCTGCGCGCGGCCGCCGATGAACTCGTCGCACTGATCCGCGATCGCCGTCCCCAGGTACTCATCACCTATGACGAGAACGGCCACTACGGTCACCCCGACCACATCCAAGCGAACCGCGTCTCCACATATGCCGCGTCGCTCGCCGCCGTGCCGTCCTACCGACGCGATCTGGGCCGGCCGTGGACGATCCAGCGCACGTTGTGGATCGCCATGCCCGAATCGGCGATCCGCACCATGGTCGAACAAGCCAGGGCTTCCGGCCAGTCGAACGAATTCTTGGACTCCGTCGATCTCGACTCGAGCCGGCCGCCGTTGATGAGCGTGCGCGATGCCGACATTGCAGTGCGCGTCGACGGCTACCCGTTCGCCGCACGCCGATTTGCCGCCTTGCGGGCTCACGCCACCCAGATTCGTGCCGATGAATTCTTCTTTGCACTGGAAGGCGCGCCGCCCGGGCCGCTGTGGGACGAATGCTTTCGCTTTGCCGGCGGCGTGCCGTTCGACGAGCCTGCCGACGACGTGTTTGCCGGCCTCGACTCACGCCGGTAAAAGCGGGGAATGGCGGAAGTTGCTGGTGGGCGATACTGGGTTCGAACCAGTGACCTCTTCCGTGTCAGGGAAGCGCGCTACCGCTGCGCCAATCGCCCAAACGGGATAAAATCCCGCAGGTTTTTCACTTATAGCCTTACGAGGTGGAGATGGGATTCGAACCCACGTATACGGCTTTGCAGGCCGCTGCCTCGCCTCTCGGCCACTCCACCGCGAGGCGACACGATGTGCCTCCGAGCGGACGACGGGATTCGAACCCGCGACCCTCACCTTGGCAAGGTGATGCTCTACCACTGAGCCACGTCCGCACACGTCACCGGCAAGCGATTTCGCTTTATCCCGATTTGTCGGTGCGAGAAACGACTTTACCTTGGGCGGGCGCCCGAATCAAAATCGCCCCCGGAACCCCCGCCGGCTTCGGCTTTCGTACCCGCTCCCCGGCCCGGCATGTCACCGCCCAGCACCACGTCGATACGCGCTCCGCCGGACGTCGACTTGCCAATAATGACGTGCCCGCCGCAATCGACGGCCGTGCGTTTGACGATGTCAAGACCGAGCCCGCTTGACCGGTCGTATGACACACCACGATCCAGTACACCGGGGCCGCTGAACCCCGCGCCGTCATCCCAGACCGTGAGAACCGGATGGCCGGACCGATTCGTCGACACGGCCATTCCGAACCCCACGTGTTCGTCCGTGTGTTGGAAGACGTTGCCAATCAGCGCGTCCAGTGCCACGTCCAAGTTGTCCGGCGAGATCGGCACCATGACGGCGTCCGAGCCGATCCGGTCGGTGATGGTGCGACCTTGATCCTCGGCAAGCGGCCGCCAGAATTCGAGTCGCTCGCGCGCTGCCGCGGCCAAGTCGGCACCGTCAACAGCCCTGTCGCGCGCGCCGCGGCGCGCGGTGGCGATCACGTCGTTGACCATTGTCTCGACGGCGTCCACGTCGCCGGCGATCCGGTCCTTGTCCTCCCCGGCCGGCAAGGCCTCCACATCTAACCGCAGAGCAGTGATCGGCGTTCGCAGCCGGTGGGACAGGTCGGCGACTTCTTCGCGTTCATCCGTGATGAGCTTCGACACGCGGCCGGCCAGTTTGCCCAGTTCCTCGCCGACCCGACGCACTTCCGGAGGCCCCTGCGGTGCGGCCCGTGCGTCCAGATCACCGCGGGCCAGGCGGTCGGCCGTCTCCGCCACGTTGGCGACCGAGGCGACAAGCGAGCGGCCCAGTCGGTCGGCGAGCAGCATGCCGACCGCGAGCAGGATCACGCTTACCAGCGCCAACACCAGCCAGGCCGATTTCACACCGCTGTGCAGCGCTTGATCGGGAACGTCGACCCGGATGACGGCGGTCCCGCTCCGGATGCCCTGAACCGGCACCAGCACGGCTTTGCCGCTGTCGTATTCCGCTTCGAATGCCTCCCCACGGCGTGCCAGCCGAACGGCGTCGTCCACCGGCGCATCGGTGCCGAGCGTCCGTCCTCCTGGCAGGAACACCGTGACGATGCGGTCCGGCGAGCCGCCCAAGCGCTGGACGGCAAGCCGAACGCCGTCCGGCGAGTCGTCGTAGGTGCCGACGACCGGTGCCAGCGCTTGCGCCTGCAACGTCGCCTCGGCCATGGCCCGGTTTTCCGCCTGGCCGCGAAGCAGCAGAGCCAGCGGCAGCACGAGAGCGACCACGATCAGCGTCGTGGCGGCAAAGACAGTTGTCATCAATCGTCGGCGCATAGTGCTACTCCGGGGCGTCGATGCGCACGCCGACGCCGCGGACGGTGTGGAGGTACACCGGACGCTGCGCGGTCTCGCCGAGTTTCCGTCGTAGCCAGGACAAGTGGACGTCAAGCGTCTTGTCCGCCGTCGAATACGGCAGCTGCCAGATATCGGCCAGCAAATCGCGCCGGGGCACGACGGCGCCGGGGCGCTCCATCAGATACCGCAGCAGTTCGAATTCCTTGCGCGACAAGTCGACCGGCTGGTCGTCCAGGGTGACGGTGCGCCGTGTCGGGTCGAGCGCGATTTGCCCGACCGTCAGGGTGTCCGGGCCGTCGTCGGAGTCCAATCGCCGCAAAACGGCTCGGATACGGGCCGCAAGTTGCGCCGCACCGAACGGTTTGACCAAATAGTCGTCGGCACCGGTGTCCAGAGCCTTCACGATGTCGGGCTCGTCATCGCGAGCGGTCGCGACAACCACCGGGACGGCGCTGACGGCGCGAAGCATGCGCAGCACCTCGACTCCGTCCACGTCCGGCAGGCCGAGATCGAGTACGACGACGTCGGGCTGATCGGCGAGCGCCGATTGGAGCCCTTCCATGCCCGCTGCCGACGTGCGCACGGCGTGCCCCATCTCGGTCAGCGCCCGGGCAAGCGCGCTGCGTACCCGCGCGTCGTCCTCAATCACCAGTATTTCCGACATATGCCGAGCGTAGCGGGATTTTTCGAGTTTCCGCATGTGCGCGAGGAGGCGACGACGGGGCGTTTTAACCCGCGCTTAAGGCAGTACCTGTCATGCTTGCGGCATGCGGTCGATAATTGCCGGTACAACGATTTGGGTGCTGCTGGCCGGGGCAGCGGTCGTCGGCGTGTTCAGCGTGCTGTCCGGTATCGGCGCGGACACCGAAGGGTCCCAGCCGCGTCCGATGTCTCAAGACGAGATTTCGCGGGAACTCGCGTCGCCGACCGAGCCGCCGGACACCACTCCCCCCGGCCACACTCCCGCAACGGGCAAGGCGACAACCGCTGCGCCCGGGGCCCAAACACCATCCGATGCACACAGCTCGCCCGCCCGGAAGAAGCACCACCGCGTCGCCAAGCAAACCACCGGCGGTAGCGTCGTAGCCTCTTGCAAACCGGGCGGGGCGTATCTGGAATCGTGGAGCCCGGCACCCGGATACGACACCGACGATGTTCACCGAGGCCCGGCACGCGTCGCCTCGATCGAGTTCGAGGGCGATGACCGACCCGACTACCTCGTCTCAGTGCAATGCAAAAACGGAAAGCCGACCATTCACTCCGTGATGACCGACGATTGAGAAGCCGTCCGCCGGGTTAAATTTTCGGCTCGAACTCTTAACCGTGGAGCCAACTCCGGCTTAACGCGGCCGCCGATAGCTTCGATACGTAAGCAATCGAAGTTGAAGGAGAAGAACGATGTCGCTTAACTCTTTGGCGGGTCTCGGCTGGTCGCTCGGCGTGGATATCCTGATCGTCACTTTGCTCGCGTTCGGCTTGTACTACCGACGAAACCGCAAGCTCGACCTGGCCGGCTCGTTCATCGCCGTCAATATCGGAGTGTTCGCTCTTGTCTCCTTGCTGGCCGGCATGCCGTCGGCCGCAATGGGCTTGGGCTTCGGGCTGTTCGGTATTTTGTCGATCGTCCGCCTGCGCTCGGCGGCGATCCGGCACGACGAGGTCGGCTACTACCTGGTCGCGCTGGTCCTCGGCCTGGTCAACGGCATGGCCCCGAACATGCCGCTGGCGGCCATTTTGCTCGACGTGGGACTGCTGGCCGTCATGTTTTTCGTCGATCATCCGCACTGGCGCAAAGGCACCCAGTGCTCGAGCGTCATGCTCGACCGCGTCATCATCGATCAGGAGGAGCTGGTCGACGAGTTGGCCGTGCGGCTCGATTCGGAGATCCGGCGGTGCGAGACGGAAGCCGTGAACTACGTGCAGGACACGACGCTCGTGACGGTGTGGCACCGGAAGAACGCTGCAGTGCCGGCTAAGCGCCCACGCGCAGCGCGAGCCGGGCGCCGAGACGTCCGGGCGGGTCGGCAGTCTGCGGTCGCCGCCACACCGGATCCTGCCGCCCCGGCCGCGGCCGGCGGCACGGGGCCGCACGTGGAACCGGTTCCGGCCGGACGTCGCGAGCCGGCTTCCGTCATGGAGGCCGGACGATGACGTGGCGCAGCACTCTCGACAAGGCGGATCCCATCGGGCTGGACGAGGTCAACGCTCAGGCCGGCCTGATGGCCCGCGTCGACAGCAAGTACTTCGTACCCGTCGAAGTCATGCAAGAACTCAGCAGCGAGCTCTTCGCCGGGCACCGGGTGACGCAGATCAATGGGGAGCGCGAATTCTTGTACGAGTCGATGTACTTCGACACGCCCGATCTGCGCTGCTTTCGCGATCATGCCCAACGGCGACGACACCGGGCCAAGGTCCGCACCCGCACCTATGTCGACTCCATGCTGACCTTCATCGAGGTCAAGCTGTCGGGTGCCCGAGGGACGACGGCGAAAACGCGTACCGAGTACGGATACGACGACAGATTCGCATTGACGCCCGGAGGCCGTCGATTTGCCGCAGATGTGCTGTCTCGCGGCGGCGTACCACTCGATACGGATGTCCTGAAACCGTCCATGCTCACCACCTATCGACGATCGACGCTCGTGGACGCCGTCCGCGGCGTGCGAATCACCGTCGATGCGGACTTGGCGTGGCGCACGCCGTCCGGAGCCGAATTGCGCGCACGCAGCGACATGCTTCTTCTCGAGGTCAAATCGGCACGCGGCCGGGCACCGGCCAACCGGCTGCTGCACGGCCACGGCATCCGTCCGGTCCGCATGAGCAAGTATCCGGCCGGCATCGGTGCTTTGCACCCCGACCTTCCGGCGAACAGCTGGCACCGTGCACTTCGCACGTACGCCGCAAACGCACCGCGCTTCCTGACCTCCTATTCAGCTTGACCGGATAGATTTATTAGAGAGGATCCGTGCTCCCCCTCTCGCTGAGCGCGGATGGCAGAATTGATTCAGGGCGCGGAAGCCGGGTGATCGCGTTGGTACACACGACGGAGCGGGAGGTCATGAGCCAGGCACACAATCATTGGGCTG
Organism: Spelaeicoccus albus; assembly: GCF_013409065.1. Taxonomy (NCBI): domain Bacteria; kingdom Bacillati; phylum Actinomycetota; class Actinomycetes; order Micrococcales; family Brevibacteriaceae; genus Spelaeicoccus; species Spelaeicoccus albus. The sequence goes on from NZ_JACBZP010000001.1 coordinate 3,197,535, forward strand.
CCGCTCATCGACATTGGCCGCGCTGGTTCCGGATGCTGCGGCTGCAATGGTACCGCTGGCGGACCGTCATCCATTCCAATGCGCACGTTTGGTTCGCTTATCGGGTGATGGTGGCCGTAGTCGGCGGCGCCATAGTCGTTGCCGGACTGGCGTTGGTTCCGCTCCCCGGGCCCGGCTGGTTGATCGTCTTCATCGGATTGGCGATCCTTGCCACTGAGTTCCATTGGGCCAACAGGCTATTGCGACGCGGCGGCGTTCTGCTGCGCATTTGGCGCGATTGGCTGATGCGTCAACACATGGCCGTGCGCATCCTGTTGGGAGCGGCGACCTGTCTCTTCGTGTGTGCGATCGTCTACGGGATCCTGCTGCTCACGGGCCTTCCCAGCTGGACGCCGACCTGGGCCGCACCCCCCTGGTTGGGAATTCCGGTCAACGTCGCGTAAAGTGTTTTTTCGTTGCCGGGATTCCTTCCGCGAAGACCGGACACGGGCGATTGGCGCAGCGGTAGCGCGCTTCCTTCACACGGAAGAGGTCACTGGTTCGATCCCAGTATCGCCCACCATTTCCTTTCGCAATCCACGGCGCCTTCCCCTCCCTTCCGCAAAACGCGCATTGGCGTATAGAGCGCGCCGTCATGACGGCGCGTTCTATACGCGCAGCCGCGTTTTGCGGAAAGCGCACGGAGAGCGGGGTCCTCACGAGGGGGCAGTGGGTGCGGGCGGCTGGCGCGGTAATTTCCGGGTCACCAGCGAAGGCGTCGCGGTGGCGGCCGATTCACGCGGCCAGACCTTTTCAATGCCGGCGTTCAGCGCCGCACCGATCAACACCGCCACCGCTATCAGGTACAGCCAGATCAGGACGACGATCGGCGCGGCCAGTGGGCCGTATATGGACGTTCCGCCGATTGACAGCGCCAAGACGAGCCGCATCACGACGCTGGCGCCGAGCCAGATGGCCAGAGCCAGCAGCGCGCCCGGCAGATTGAACAACCACCTGGTCTTGACCGGCACCGCAACGTGATAGAGCACCGTGAGCAACAGCGCCGTCGACAGTGCCACGACCGGCCAGTACACGCCGAGAATCCATTCGAACCCGTCCGGCAGCCACCCGGACAACGTTTGCGGGCCTATCACCAGCAATGGGACGGCGATAGTCCCGGCGCCCAAAGCCAGCAAGTACATGGCGAACGCCAGCGCGCGTTGGCGGAAGAAACCCCGCTCCCCGCCGAGCCCGTACATGATGGTGATGGTGTCGACGTAGGTGTTCATGGCGCGCGAGCCGGACCACAGCGACAGCACGAACCCGACGGAGATCAGCCCGTAATGGTTTGCCGAGACGGCTTGATGGAATGTCGGCACAATCACGGAGTCGACGACATCCGCCGTCAAAAACGGCTCGACCAAGCCGATCAGCCCTGCCTCGAGTTCATTGCGATCGGACAGGCCGAGTTGGCCGGTGACAAGGCCGGCCACTGCGGCAAGACCTAGAACGAGCGGCGGCAGCGCCAAGAGCGTGAAGAACCCGACTTCGGCAGCCAAACTCGTCACCCGGTATTTGAAGATGATCCGCAACGTCGTCTTCACCAGCCGCCAGAACTTGCCCACCACTCCCCCGTCCCGAGCCGCGATCTGGATCTCGCGGTAATGACTCTATGCCAGAATCGGGCCCGGGCTCGGTAGGCGGCGGCCGCAAATACGCTAAGTTTGGAAGCCAGGGAGGGAAGCTTTGTGGCGATGATCGATGCGGCCGGTGTGTGGAGCGTCGGCGCGGAGACTCATAATCTCGAAGCAATCGGGCTCCTGGCCGAGGCGTTCGTGCTGTCGAGCATCATCGGACTCGAACGCCAGCTGCGCCAGAAATCGGCCGGCCTGCGCACGCATGCACTCGTCGGGATGGGCGCGGCGCTGTTTGCACTGGTCTCCGGTTACGGCTTCTCGACGCTGCTCGGCGACCACGTCATCCTCGATCCCTCGCGAATTGCGGCGCAAATCGTCAGCGGCATCGGTTTCCTGGGCGCCGGCGTGATCTTCACCCGCGGGGACGTCGTTCGCGGGCTCACCACGGCCGCGGCCATTTGGGTCACGGCGGCTGTCGGGATGGCCTCGGGCGCCGGCCTGCCGTGGCTGGCCCTGGCCGGAACGATCTTCTACCTCATCACCACCGCCGTCATCACACCGCTGCTGGCGCGCCTTCCCGGAGCCTCGGCCCGCGAGGTCATCATGCTGCGCTATGAGGACGGCAAGGGCGTGCTGCGCGACGTACTCGCCGAATCGACGTCCCTCGGCTTTGCGGCCGAAGTGCTCTCGACCGACAAGACCGACAAATCCGAAGTCACGATGCGCGCGCGCTTTCGCGGCAGGCCGCCGCTGCCTGCCCTGATCGCCTCGCTCACCGAGATCGACGGCGTCATCTCGGTACGCACGGCTCGGCAAGACACCGATCAGGACGACGATTAGTCGCCTCAGCCACCCAGGTGCCCGGCCAGCCGGGAGTGCATGGCGGTGCTTGCCGCGTTCAGGCCCGCGATGCTGACTGTTTTGCCGTGTCCGGCGTACTTCGCTTCGATCGAATCGAGCGCTGCGATCGTCGAAGCATCCCACAAATGCGATTCGCGCATGTCGATGACGACCTGACCGGGGTCGCCGGCATAGTCGAACTGGGTGTAGAGGTCGTTGCTGGAGGCGAAGAACAATTCGCCCACGACCGTATAACGGGCCACCGCGTCGTCCCCGTCGCCCGTGACGGTTCGCTCCACGCCCACCAAGTGCGCGACCCGCCGGGCGAACAGCACCATTGCGACAACGACTCCGGACAGTACGCCGATTGCCAGGTTATTCGTGGCAACGACGACTACGACGGTGATGATCATGACCGACGTTTCGCTTTTCGGCATTCGCCGCAAAGTCGCTGGCCGGATGCTGTGCCAATCGAAGGTGCCCACCGACACCATGATCATGACCGCGACGAGGGCCGCCATGGGGATCGTCGCCACGAAATCGCCGAGCCCGACCACGAGCACAAGCAAAAACACCCCGGCCAAGAACGTGGAGATCCGGGTGCGGGCACCCGCACCCTTCACGTTGATCATCGTCTGGCCGATCATGGCGCACCCGCCCATGCCGCCGAAGAAGCCCGTGATGATGTTGGCGGCGCCCTGTCCCCAGGCTTCTCTGGTGGTGTGGGACGTCGTGTCGGTCACGTCGTCCACGAGCTTGGCGGTGAGCAACGTCTCCAGCAGACCGACAAGCGCCATGGCGACGGCGTAGGGGCCGATGATTTCCAGAGTGTGCCAATCGAGCGGCACGTGCGGGATGAACAGCGAGGGCAAGCTGGACGGAAGCTTGCCCTCGTCGCCGACCGTCGGCACGTGCAGGCCGACGCTCAGCACTATCACGCAGACCACGATGATCGCGACCAGCGGTGCCGGCACGATTTTGGTCAGCCGAGGGAAGAACACGATCACGGCGACGCCGACCGCGACGAGCGGGTACACCAGCCAGGGAACTCCGATCAAATGCGGCAACTGCGCCAGAAAAATCAGGATGGCCAGCGCGTTGACGAACCCGATCATGACGCTGCGGGGCACGAACCGCATGAGCTTTGTCGCTCCCAGCAACGCCAGCACGATTTGGAGAGCGCCGGCCAGGATCACTGTGGCGATGAAGTAGTCGATGCCGTGTTCGCGGACGAGTGGGGCGATGACGAGAGCGACGGATCCGGTCGCTGCCGAGATCATCGCCGGACGCCCACCGAGGATCGAGATCGACACCGCCATGGTGAACGCCGCGAACAATCCGACCCTGGGGTCGACGCCGGCGATTATCGAAAACGAAATGGCCTCCGGGATGAGGGCCAGCCCGACGACTATCCCGCCGAACACCTCGGTGCGCAGGCGTCGCGGCGACTTCAACGTCCCAAGGACCGATTGCAGTTCCTTCGGGGTCGGTTCGGCGGTCGTCGTCACGCAGGGCTCCTATGAGTTGGGCACAATTTGGTCGGGGCCCCGGCACGCCGAGTGGCGGCGAGCGGCTGCGAAATCAACGATTTCGCCGCCACTCGCCGCCACTCGGCGAGATGGATGAGCCATTCGCCGCCACTCGGCGACGGACGGTCACACGACGATGCGCAGCGGGTCTTCCAAGATGGCACGCAGATCACTGAGGAACAGTGCGGCCTCCGCACCATTCACGACTCGGTGATCGACGGTCATGGTCATCGTGATCGTGCTGCGCTCGGCGAGCTTTCCCTCGTGCACGTACGGCACGCTCGCGGCCGCCCCAACGGCAAGGATAGCAGCCTCGGGCGGGTTGATCAGCGCCGTAAAGTGGTCGATGCCGTACATGCCCAGATTGCTGATGCTGAACGAGCCACCCTTGAACTCTTCGGGGCGCAGCTTGCCGTCCTTGGCCCGCCCGGCCAGTTCGCGAGCTTCACCGCTGATCTCCGTCAGGGTCTTGCGATCGGCATTCTTCACCACCGGCACGATGAGGCCGCCGGACAATGCGACGGCAATTCCGACGTTGATCTCGCCCCTGCGGATGATTTTGTCCCCGCCCCACGACGAGTTGATCTCCGGGTGGTCCTTCAAGGCACGCGCGCACGCCTTGACGAACAAGTCGTTGACGCTCACTTTCGTGTCGTCGAGCCGCTCGTTCAAGGTCTTGCGGAAGGCCAGCAGGTCATCGACCCGCACCGACACCGTTTCCTGGAAGGTCGGCGCGCCGACGTTACCGGCAAGCCGCTCCGCAGTGATGCGCTGGTTCGCGGTCAGCTTGACGTCCTGGTCGGCGTCGCCCGTTTCTGCTTGCGTCTGCTGTGCGGCCGGCGTCTCGGACGGCGCGCTGCCGCCCTTCTTTTGCTCGGCCACCACCCGCTCGACGTCGGTGCGGATGATTCGCCCGCCGGGCCCCGTGCCTTCCACCTGCGACAGGTCGATGCCGTGTTCGCGTGCCATACGGCGGGCCAACGGCGACCGGCGCACTCCGGAATCGTCGTCCTGCGTCTCCTGCCGTGCCTCAGCCGCCCGGCCGGCATCGCCGGACGACGTGTCGTCACCGGACGTCTCACCGGACGCGTCGTCGTTTGCGGCCTCGTCTTCCGTGTCCTCGGAGTCCGATTCACCGTCGTCGCCGGAGGAGACATCCTCGCCCGAGCCCGCGTCCTCGCCGGACGACGCGTCCTCACTCCGACCGGAACCGCCGCCGGATTTCGCGGAGCTGCCGGAGCCGTCGCCCAGCACCGCGATCGGTTCGCCGATGGCCACCGTGCCGCCCTCGTCCACGAGGATCTCCTCGAGGACTCCCTCGTCGTAGGCTTCGAGGTCCATCGTCGTCTTGTCGGTTTCGATCTCGCCGATGACGTCGCCCTTTTTAATGGCGTCGCCGATCTTCTTCGACCAACTGGCGACGACGCCTTCCTCCATGGTGTCCGACAGCCGGGGCATCAGAATGTCCGTCATGATTTGCTCCTCATCCCCGTTGCATCGAGTTGTTCACGGATCACTTTCCGCAAGGCATCGGCCCCGGGTAGTGCCGCACTCTCGAGTGGTTTGGCGTACGGCAATGATATTTCGGCAGCCGCGACCCGGCGTACCGGCGCGTCCAGATAGTCGAAGGCTCCTTCTTGGACGGATGCGGCGATTTCGGCGCCCACTCCGTAGCTGAGCCAGTCATCTTCCATCACCACGGCACGCGTGGTCTTCCGTACCGACTTGCAGAACGTCTCGCGGTCCAGCGGACGCAGGCTGCGCAAGTCGATCACTTCAACGCTCACGCCGTCCTTCGCCAACTCGTCGGCGACCCCGACCGCGACGTTGACGCCGCGCGAATAGGCGATCACCGTCAGGTCCGTGCCCTCTCGCGCAACTGCGGCCCGGCCGATCGGAACTTCCGGCCCGTCGTCCGGAACCTCGCCCTTCGTGTTGTACAAGCCGAGGTTCTCCAAGAACAGCACGGGGTCGTTGTCCCGGATCGATGTCGTCAACAATGCTTTGGCATCGGCCGGATTGGACGGGGCCACGACCTTCAAGCCGGGAAGGTGGGCGTACCAGACTTCGATGTTCTGCGAGTGGGTGGCGCCGAGCTGCTGGCCGCCTCCTCCCGGCGTGCGGAAGACTATTGGAATCGCCGTCTGCCCGCCGAACATGGTGTAGATCTTCGAGGCGTGGTTGACGATCTGATCGAACGCCAGCACGCTGAAGTTCAACGTCATGAATTCGACGACCGGACGCAAACCGAGCATTGCCGCGCCGATACCGACGCCCGCGAATCCGTTCTCGGCAATCGGCGTGTCACGCACGCGTTTCGGCCCGAACTCGTCGAGCAGCCCCGCCGTGATCTTGTACGATCCCTCGAATTTGCCGATCTCTTCGCCGAGAAGCAGCACCTTCTCGTCGCGCGTCATTTCGGCGCGCAGCGTGTCGTGAAGGGCCTGCCGGTAACTGATCACAGCCATTGGTTAATATCCCGAGCCTTTCGAAAAATCTTAGAACGTGATGAGCGGATCGCCGGGCATCTGCTTCGGTGCCCCGGCCACCGCCGTCGAATAGTCGTTGTCGAAGAGTTGCTCCGGTTTCGGCGACGGACTCTTGTCGGCAAACGCGACCGCGTCGTCGACGATGCGTTCCGCCTCGTCGTCGATCTCTTGTGCCTGCTTCTTCGTCATGGCGCGGCTCTTGATGAGCGTGGAACGGTACAGGGGCACCGGATCGTTTTCCTTCAGTTCCTTGTTTTCCTCATCGGTCCGGTATTTCGCCGGATCGACGACCGAATGACCCTTCAGCCGCTCGCTCGTCGTTTCCAACAGGTACGGACGGCGATCTTCTCGCGCCGACTTCAACGCCTTTTCGGCCGCCTTGCGCACCGTGTCCGGATCGTTGCCGTCGACTCGCGTACTCGGGATCCGGTAAGCGGCGCCGCGCTTGTAGAGATCGGGTTCGGCGGACGAGGCATCAACGGTGGTGCCCATGCCCAGGCCGTTGTTGATGATGACGTACACGATCGGCAGGTTCCACAGTCCGGCGATGTTGAGTGATTCGTGGAAAGCGCCAATGGCCGTCGTTCCGTCGCCGAGCAGGCACATCACGGCGTCCGACTTGTCGTCGGCCTTTTGCTCGTAGTCGATTGCCAAGGCCGCTCCCGTCGCCGGCGGCAACTGCCCGCCGACGATGCCGTAGCCGCCCATCAGCCGCACGCCCTCGTCGAACAAGTGCATCGAGCCGCCCCAGCCTCCCGAGACGCCGTCGGTACGGCCGAACAGTTCGGCCATCACCTCGCCGGGGTCCAGTCCGCGCGTGATGGCGTAACCGTGGACGCGGTAGTTCGCAAACAGATAGTCCTTGGCGCGCAGCGCGCTCATCAGGCCCACGACCGTGGCTTCCTCGCCGAGGTTCAGATGGCAGTATCCGCCGATCTTCGCGCGCTGGTACATCTCTTGCGCCCGAAGTTCGAACGCCCGGATGAGCGCCATCTGCCGATAGTAGGACCGCTTCGTGTCGGCCGAAGCGCGCGATCCGGTCGACCGCGTGGTGGGCTGCGATTTTGTCGATCGAGACTTTGTCGCCACCGAATCATCACCTCTATTTGAGCCGTTACCGCCAACTGTCGTTGGCCGGTATCTCCAACCCTAGCCCCTCGCGTGCCGCCGGAGGATGTGGGTTATGACACCCATAGGCGCGGTATTCCGGCTCGGCAAGTTCAGCGCAAGGACGTCTCGCCCTCCCGAACGAGGGCCGTGAGCCGCGAGATCGCGCGCAGATATTTCTTCTTGTACCCGCCGGCCAGCATCTCGTCGGTGACCAGATGGTCGAGCGAGTCGCCGGTCGCGATGACCGTGACTTCGCGGTCGTACAGCCGGTCGATCAAAACCACCAGTCGCAGCGCGACGGCCTCGTTGTCCACCGTGTGCACGCCGCGCCACAGGACGGTGCGCACGCCGTCCACCAGCGCCCGGTAGCGGCTCGGGTGGATCTGCTCCAACACGCCGAGGACGCCGTCGAATTCGTCCACCGCGACTCCGTTCCGCTCCTGCGGCAGGCGCCGAGCCAGCCGGCCGAACTCTTCCGGCGTGGGCGGGTCGGGCGGCGAGGGGAGCCCGCGATGACGGTAATCGTCACCGTCGATGTGCAGCACCTCGAATTGGCTCGACAGCACTTGGATCTCGCGGAGAAAGTCCTGTGCGGCAAAGCGGCCCTCTCCCAAAGCGTCCGGGAGGGTATTGGACGTCGCCGCCAGTTTCACCCCGGCGTCGGCCAGTTCGCGCATGAGACGGGACATCAGCACCGTGTCGCCGGGGTCGTCGAGTTCGAACTCGTCGACGCAGACGAGGCTCATTTCCGACAGCGCCTCCAGTGCCTGGTGGAATCCGAGCGCGCCGACGAGGTTCGTGAACTCGACGAACGTGCCGAACGCGGCGGGTTTCGGCGCAGCGTTCCACAGCGATGCCAGCAAGTGGGTCTTGCCGACGCCGTAGCCGCCGTCGAGGTACACGCCGGCCTTGCCGTCGTTCTTCCTGGCACCAAACAGTTTGCCGAACAAGCCCGGCTTGGCGCCGATCGTGCCTTCGAACCTTCGCAGGGCGTCGACGGCCGCAGCCTGCGTCGGTTGCGCCGGATCGGGACGGTAGCTGTCAAAGGACACGTCGGTGAAATGCGGCGGCGGCACGAGCTCGGCAATGAGCTTGTCCGGCGCCACCCGCGGACGACGGTCCACGAGGTGGATCGCGGCATCGGCGGGCGCCTGGGCGTTCGCACTCAAATCTGACAAAGCGTCCTTCTCATTCGGTTCGGCTCGTGTTCCTCGGCCGCTGACGGTTCATTTGCGTTCCGTGCCCGGTCTCGTCATCCGGACCCTGCCTCAAAAGCCAAGGCGACCCAATTGTTTCGGATCGCGTTGCCAATCTTTCGCCACTTTGACGTGCAAGTCCAAATAGACTTTGGTGCCCAACAGCCCTTCAATGCCGTGGCGGGCGGTGCTGCCGATCGTCTTCAACCGGGATCCGCCGCGGCCGATGATGATTGCCTTTTGCGAATCACGCTCGACGAAGACGTTCACGCGCACGTCCAGCAGCGGCGCGGAATCCGGACGTCCGTCACGCGGAACCATCTCATCGACCACCACGGCCAGTGAATGCGGAAGCTCGTCACGCACCCCCTCCAAAGCCGCTTCGCGGATCAGTTCGGCCACCATGACGGCCTCGGGCTCCTCGGTCAGGTCGCCGTCGGGGTAAAGCGGCGGCGATGCGGGGAGCTTTGACGCGAACACGTCGGCAACCGTCTCCACCTGGAAGTCGCTCACTGCCGACACCGGCACGATGTCGGACCAGTCGCCGAGCGCTTCTGCGGCCACGAGTGCTTCGGCCAGCCGGCCCTTGTCGACGGTGTCGGCTTTAGTGACGAGGGCCACCACCGGCGTACGGCCGATCTCTTTCAATTGCTCGGCGATATGCCGGTCCCCCGGGCCGATCTTCTCGTTGGCCGGCAGGCACAGGCCGATGACGTCGACCTCGCTCAGCGTGCCGGCGACCAAATCGTTGAGCCGTTGGCCGAGCAGGGTGCGCGGCCGATGCAGGCCGGGAGTGTCGACGAGGATGAGCTGATAGGCGTCGCGGTGCACGATACCTCGGATGGCCCGCCGGGTCGTTTGCGGCTTGGACGAGGTGATGGCCACCTTTGCGCCGACCAGCGCGTTCGTCAGCGTCGATTTGCCGGCGTTGGGGCGGCCCACCAGGCACGCGAAGCCGGCCCGGAATTCGGTATCGGTCATTCGTGCTCCTTGTCGTTCGTCTCGTCGTCTCCGTGCCGGGCCGGCACTTTCGAGACGAGAAGCGTGCTAATTGTATGACGACGTCCGACCCCGGGCTCGGCTTCGAGCCGCAGGCCGTGGATCTCCGCGGCAGCCCCGGGAACCGGGACCTGTCCGAGTGCCTTGGCGAGCAGTCCGCCGACCGAGGTCACCTCATCGTCTTCAAGATCAAGATCGAAAAGCTCACCGGCGTCTTCGACCGGCAACCGGGTGGATACGCGTTTGACCCCGCCCGGAAGGTCCTCGACCTCGACGCTGGACCTGTCGTACTCGTCATCGATCTCGCCGACGATTTCTTCGAGGATGTCCTCGATCGTCACGAGTCCGGCCGTGCCGCCGTATTCATCGATCACGATTGCCACGTGCGTCGATTCGAGCTGCATTTGTCGCAGCAGATCGTCGATCGGCTTGGTTTCGGGCACGAAGACCGGCTCGCGGGCGATTTGTGCGACGGTGGTGCCCGTGCCCGATTCCGGGTCGGCCTGCATCCGCCGGGCCACGTCCTTCAAGTACACGACGCCGCGGATGTCATCCTCGCTGGAGCCGATGACGGGTGCCCGGGAGAAGCCGGTCAGCAAAAACCGGTCCATGGCCTTCGTGAGCGTCGTGTCGCGCGTCAGGCATTGGAGGTCGGTGCGCGGCACCATCACGGATTTGACCATGGTGTCGCCGAGTTTGAACACCGACTGGATCATGTCGCGTTCGCCTTCTTCGAGCTCGTCCGTATCGCCGGCGCGGTCAACGAGGTCCTGCAGTTCTTCGGACGTGACGAACGGACCCTGCCGGTACCTGCGCGCCGGGGTCAGCGCATTGCCGAACCACACCAGCAGGCTCGCCACGGGGCCCAGCAATACCCGCATCCCGTGCAGGAACGGGGCCGTGAGCCGGGCAGTGGTGCCGGCATGGCGGCGTCCCACCGTGCGCGGGCTGACGGTGACGAGGATGAATGACAGGACGGCGGCCGACGCCACCGCGACGATGACGACCACCCACCAGCTCGGCAGGAACTCGGCCACGACAAGGGTGATGCACACGCCGACAGCCGCTTCCGAACAAATCCGGACGAACGTGGACACGTTCACGTGCGAGGGCAAATCCTCCAGCGTCAATTCCAGCGACCGGCTACCCCGCCGCCGCGTAGCGATGATGTCGGAAGCCTCGCTGCGCGGCAGGAACGACATGGCCGTCTCGGCAGCCGTCAACAAGCCGGCCAGCGCCAACAGCAGCACGGCTGCCACGATCAAACCCGCAGTGGGTACGTCGATCACGTGGCGTCTCGACCCCTACCCGCCAGATAGGTCAGCAATAACTTGCGCTGCAACCCGAACATCTCGCGTTCCTCGTCCGGCTCGGCGTGATCGTACCCGAGCAGATGCAGGATTCCGTGCGTGGTGAGCAGCAAGATCTCCTCCATGGTGGAGTGACCGGCTGCACGCGCCTGCGTGGCGGCGACCTCGGGGCACAACACGATATCGCCGAGGAGCCCCGGATCGCTCGGCGTCTCGGCCGTGCCGGGGCGCAGTTCATCCATCGGGAACGACAGAACATCCGTCGGGCCCGGCTCGTCCATCCAGTCGACGTGCAATTTCTCCATCTGCAAGGGGTCGACCAGCACGATGGCCAGATCGGCCTGCGGGTGCACGTGCATGGCGTCGAGCACGAATCCGGCAAGCTCCGAAATTTCGAACTCTTCGCAGTCGCTGCCCGACTCGTTGTTGACTTCGATGCTCATACGCCTGCGTCCCAGCGTCCGTAGGCATCGACGATCGCGGACACCAGCTGATGGCGGACCACATCGGCCGACGTCAGTTCTTGGAACGAGATTTCATCGAGATCTTGGAGAATAGTGCGCACCACTTTCAATCCGCTGGGGGCCCGGCCGGGAAGGTCGACCTGCGTCACGTCGCCGGTGATCACCATCTTCGAGTTGAATCCGAGCCGCGTCAAGAACATCTTCATCTGCTCGGGAGTCGTGTTTTGTGCTTCGTCCAGGATGATGAACGCGTCATTGAGCGTCCGGCCGCGCATATAGGCAAGCGGTGCCACTTCCAGCGTGCCTGCTTCGAAAAGCTTCGGCACGCTGTCGGCGTCCAGCATGTCGTGCAGCGCGTCGTACAAAGGCCGCAGGTACGGGTCGATCTTCTCGCTCAACCCGCCCGGCAGATAACCGAGCCGCTCGCCGGCCTCCACGGCCGGCCGCGTCAGGACTATCCGGTTGACCTCCTTGCGCTGGAGCGCTTGAACGGCCTTGGCGACCGCCAAGTAGGTCTTGCCCGTTCCGGCCGGTCCGATGCCGAATACGACTGTGTCGTCATCGATCGCATCGACGTAATCCTTTTGTCCGAGCGTCTTGGGGCGGATGGAGCGGCCACGCGACGACAGGATGTTCGTCGTGAGCACATCGGCCGGACGTGCCCGCCGGGGCCCGCTGAACATGGTGTCGGCGTGCCGGACGGCGTCGGCCGTCAACGGCTGGCCCGACGCCACGACGGTGCGCAGCTGGCCGATCAGGTCCTTGACGGCTCGAACCGATACGGCCGGCCCGGTCAGGGTGATCTCGTTGCCGCGGACCATGAAATCGACGTCCGGATGCGCTCGTTCAAGCGCTTTCAACGATTCGTCGTGCGCGCCCAACAGCGCGACCATGGAGGTGTCGATCTCGATCAGTTCCGTCGTCGCCGGCTCGTCCGGCTGCCGTCCGGCGGCCATGCCGCCGGTCCCGGCTGCGGGATGATTTTCGGGTGTCGGTGAGGCCATGGTGGGGTCCGCGCGTGCGGACCGTTATCTCCTTGTACGTCGAATCCGTTTTGCGATAAGTCTACGGCAGCGCGCCGACGCGCGCCCGATCGCCGGCGGCCGCGAACCCCGAAGATGCCGATTTGGTAAAGACCCGGTCACGACAGCGGTTTTGAGGCGACTTACCCGGTCACCGTGTGGAAAACTCAAATGGTTTGATACTGAACTACATGGCATAGCCATGGGCAAAAGTCAGTACCGTCTACGCACAAGGGATCGTCCATGCCGCCAGTTTCAGGATCGCCGCACGCGCGATTTTGGTATTTGGTGATCGGTGCCATTTGCGTGATAGTGCTGTCCGGCGCCACCTTGGTGGCCTGTACGGGGCCGTGGGGCGCATCTCAGGAATCGACGACCCCGACCCCGACGCCCACCACCGCCGGTACCGTGAATTCGCCGGTGTATTTTCTCGGCTCGGACAAGAACAACGACAAGCTGTACCGGGAGTTCCGCAACGCACCGAGCTTGGACGACCCGGTGGCCACCGCGGTGTCCGCGATGACGAAACTGCACCCGCTCGACGATTCGTACCAGAATTTCTGGCGGCCGGCCAGGTCGGTGACGTCGAGTTTGCAGGACAACACGATAACCGTCGACATCTCGTCGGATGCGTTCAATTCGCACCCGACGAAGTTGCAGGCCAAGCAATCGATTCAGCAGCTCGTGTACACGGCCACGGCCGCCGCTGCTCAAGCCAAGCTCGCCGACGGCATCGTGGCCGTCACCATCCTTGTCGACGGCAAACCCAATTACTCGGCGTGGGGCGACGTCAAACTCGGCAGGGCCATCTCGCGCGACGCCGACGCCCGCTCGCCGGTCTGGTTGATCGACCCGGGCGAGGGGCAGATTTTCACCACGGGCGCCGTGACAATCAACGGCAACGGCGCATCGGCCGACGGGACCCTCATGTGGCAGGTGAAGAACGCTGCAGGCAAGATCGTGCGCCGCGAGCCCATCCCGGTGTCGACCGATCCGTCCAATCCGACGAGTTTCAGTTTCGTCATTGAATTGCCCAATGGCATTTACACGGCGTCGGCGTTCGAGACTGACTCGGAAAAGACTCCGAATTCGACAAAGATGGCAAATGTCAGGTACGTCGACAAGAAGACTTTCACCATCGACAAACCGTCACGGAAGCACGGGAAGAAGTCGGCCAAGAAGACTCCGGCACAGCGACACTCGCACGGCGGGGGCATTGGCACGGATCCCCGAGACTTCCGACCCGGGACGCCGTCCGACTAAGCCCGATCCCAGGCTCCGCGCGCGGTTTGGACGACGCTGAGCGCAACCGGGCCGGCGGTCGACGAGCGCAACACGTGCGGGCCTATCCGCGCCGCGCGCGCCCCGGCCGCGGTCAGCATGTCCAGCTCGCGCTCGGCAATGCCGCCCTCCGGGCCGACAATGAGCATGATGGCTTTCCCCGCGTCGACGGATCGGGCAATTGAGGCGAGCGAGTCCGCGGCGTCCTCGTGCAGCACGATGGCCACGGTGTCCGGATCGGCGCCGATCGATGCGGCAAGCTGCCTGCTCGTCACCGGTTCACCGAGGCTCGGCTGCCGGGCGCGTCTGCTTTGCTTACTCGATGTCAGAAGCGTCGAACGCCATTTGCGCAGAGCCTTGTCGGCCCTCCCCTCCCGCCAGACGACGACGCTTCGCTCGGCGGACCACGGCACGACCTCATCGACGCCGATCTCGGTGGCCGCTTCAATCGCCTGGAGGTCGCGATCGCCCTTGGCCAGAGCCTGTACGAGCACGAGCCGTGTGGCCGGAGGCGGCTCGTACCGCGTGTCGTCGACGACCATGACCAGCCGTTCCCCGTCGATCGAGGCGACCCGGCCGTAGGCGACGAACCCGTGCCCGTCGGAGACGCTGAGCTCTTCACCGACCTTCAGCCGCATCACCCGCACGGCATGGTGGGCTTCCGCGCCGTCCAGAGTCACAGTGGCGCCTCGGCACGTGCCGGGGTCGAGCCCCGGCGAAAAGAACAGCGGCGCCGTCACCGCCCGGCGAACCGGTCGCGCAGTTTGGAGAACACGCTGTGGCCTTCGGAGGCAAGCTTCGCTTCGGGAGCCGTTTCGCTACGCAGCGACGCGAGCTTGCGCAACAGCTCGGCTTGCTCGTCGTCCAGCTTGACCGGAGTGACGACGTGCAACGTCACCTTCAGGTCGCCGCGGCCGGACGAACGCAGCTTGCCGACGCCGAGATCCCGCAACGTGATGACGTCGCCGGCCTGGGTGCCTGCCGGTACGTCGATTTGTTTCGTGCCGTCCAAAGTTTCCAGCGGAACGTTCACGCCCAGGGCGGCCGCCGTCATGGGCAGCTCGAGCGTGGCCAGCAGATCGTCGCCGCGCCGCGTGAACGTGGGGTGCCGGCGAACCTCGATCTCGACGTAGATGTCGCCGGGAGGCCCGCCGGCCGTGCCGACTTCGCCTTGCCCGCCCAGCTGAATGCGGGTACCGGAATCGACACCCGTGGGCACCTTGATGGTCAGGGTACGGCGGTGCCGCACGCGTCCTTCGCCCTGGCAGTCCTGGCAGGGGTCCGGGAGGGTCGTGCCGAAGCCATGGCACACATTGCACGGCGACGTGGTCATCATCTGCCCGAGGAGGGTGCGCGCGACACGTTGAATTTGTCCGGTTCCGTGGCAGATGTCACAAGTCTTCGGGCTCGTGCCGGGTCGGGTGCAGCTGCCCTTACACGTCTTGCACAGAATTGCCGTGTCGATCTCAATCTGCTCGGTGCCGCCGAAAACGGCGGTCGACAAGTCGATCGCAAGCCGAATCAGGGCGTCTTGACCGCGTTGCGTGCGCGACGCCGGTCCTTGGGCGCGAGCGCTGGTGCCTTGGAAGAAGCTGTCGAAGATGTCCCCGAATCCGCCGCCGAACGGATTGCCTGCGTATGCGCCGGCGCCGTTCGAGTCGCCGTGCATATCGTAGTTGCGGCGCTTTTCCGGATCGGACAACACTTCGTACGCGTGCGAAACCGCCTTGAACTCGTCCTCCTGTCCCGGATTGACGTCCGGGTGAAGCTTGCGCGCAAGCTTGCGGTACGCCTTTTTGATTTCCTCGCTCGAGGCATCCCGGGGCACCCCGAGTACATCGTAGTGATCACTCACGAAGTAAGTCGCTTCCTGTGTTGAGACATCGTTTAGTTGAGAATGCGCGACACGTACCGGGCGACGGCACGTACTGCGGCCATGGTCGTCGGATAGTCCATCCGGGTCGGGCCGAGCACGCCGAGCGTCGCCGACACGTCACCGCCACTGGCATAGCCGGTCGCGACCAGCGAGGCTCCCGCCAATGACGAGTGCGAATTCTCGTGCCCGATCCGTACCGTCACCTCGTGGGAATCCTCGCCCATCGTCGACAAAAGCTTCAATAAGACGACCTGCTCCTCGATTGCTTCGAGAAGCGGGCCGATCGATTCGCCGAAATCGGTTCCGGCCCGCGCCAAATTCGCGGTGCCGGCCATCACGATCCGGTCTTCCCGGTTGGCCTCGGCCAAGTCGCCGACCACGCGGAGAACCGCCTCGAAAGCCGGCAGTTCCACTTCCGGGAGCCCGACGCGCAGCGAATCGAGCATATCCGAGACATCGGTGATGCGCACATTGACAAGTGCCGTGTTCAGCCGCGCCCGCAAGTCGGCCAGATCGTTCTCGCCGAGCCCCTCCGTGACGACGACCGACTGCTCGACACGGCCGTTGTCGGTGATCAGGACGACGAGCGAGCGGTCCGCGGCAAGGGACACCAGTTCAATGTGCCGAATGCGTGAGGCGCTCAGCTGGGGGTATTGGACGACGGCGACCTGCCGGGTCAGTTGCGCCAGCAGCCGCACTGTCCTCTCCAGGGTGTCGTCGAGGTCCATCGGACCGTCCAACAGCATCGTGATGGCATTGCGTTCGGCTTGCGACAACGGCTTGAGGCCCGAGATTCGGTCGACGAACGTGCGGTACCCCAGATCGGTGGGCACGCGACCGGCGGACGTGTGCGGCTGAGCAATCAGCCCCTCGTCTTCAAGAGCCGACATGTCATTGCGGATTGTCGCCGACGACACGCCGAGCCGGTGCCGTTCGACAAGAGCCTTCGATCCGACCGGTTCGCGAGTGGCCACGTAGTCCTCGACGATTGCCCGTAGTACTTCCAGGCGTCGATCCGACATTTCCGTCCCCCTCTCGCGTCGCCGCCTCGGTACCTGCGGCGGCCTCGGCAATCAATTCTCGCGCGATGGTCCCGCTGGCACTCAATACCGTAGAGTGCCAGTCTACTCTCCGACGGCGACTCGCGGCGCGTAACCGACGTTCGCGCTCGGCAAACAGATAGCGTTGAGGGGTGACTTCCTACTACTCTCCGTCGGATCGTTACGGTTCGGACGTGCTTGCCGCCTCATCGCCGGCCTCCCATCGGAGGAAACCATCCGAGCAGGTACCCGCTACGCCCGGTCTGGTTGTCGAGGACCCGCAGACCGGGTGGGTCGGCGCCGTCGTTCGGGTGGAGAAGATGGGCGGGGTACACGTCGTCGCCCTCGAAGACCGCCGCGGCAAGCTGAAGAGCTTCGAGCTCGGGCCGGGGTTCCTGATCGACGGCCGACCGGTCGTCCTGGTACCTGCCGCGCGCGGCGGCCGCGGTACGCGAAATCCCGGTGTATCGAGCGTCGGCGCGTCCGCGGCGGGCACCTCGCCCGCGGGAGCAAAGCGGACGGCGTCCGGCTCGATCGCGGTGGAGGGCGCCCGCGCGCGGGTCGCACGCGGATCGCGCTTGTGGGTCGAGGGCCGCCACGATGCAGAGCTCATCGAGAAGGTCTGGGGCGACGATCTTCGGATCGAGGGAATTGTGGTCGAGCCTCTCGGCGGCTTGGACGTGCTGCCGGAGAAACTCGCCGAGTTCAAGCCGACCGCCGGCAGGAAGATCGGCGTCCTTGCCGATCACCTGATCGCCGGCACCAAGGAGACCCGCCTTGTCGACGGCCTGGCCGACCGGCATCCCGGCGCGTTGTTGGTCCTCGGACACCCGTACGTGGACATCTGGGCAGCCGTGAAACCTGCAGTCGTGGGGATCGACGCGTGGCCGGACGTTCCCAAGGGCGAGCCGTGGAAGGAAGGTACGCTGGCGCGGCTGGGCTGGCCGCATCGCACGCCGTCCGACGTTCGGGCCGGCTGGCAGCGCATTCTGGGCTGCGTGAAAACGTACGCCGATGTCGAGGCCACGTTGTCGGGCCGTGTCGAGGAACTCATCGATTTCGTCACTGTCGACTAAGCTGGCACACAGCCAGTCCCTGCGGACCCGGCACAGCCGAAGATCCCACTGCCGCCCGATGCAGTGCAGCGTTGATAGGAGCGCGCACCATGTCTGATCAGAATCCACCGGAGCCCGGCAATCAGCAGCAGCCGCAGCAGCCCGGCACTCCCGAGCAGCCCGGCAATCAGCAAGGCCCGCCGCCCGAATATCGGCAGGCTCCGCCGCCGGGATACCAGCCGCCTCCGCCCGGCTACCTCCCGGCGCCCGTGACTGCGGACGACGAACGCACTTGGGCGACGCTGGCACACGCCGGCGGCATCATCCTGGGCTGGATCGCACCGCTCATCATTTGGCTTGTGTACAAGGAGCGGTCGCAGTTCATCACCGGAAATACCAAGGAAGCTTTGAATTTCCAACTCACGGTATTGATCGGAACGATCATTTCCGCACTTCTCACGTTCGTCTTCATCGGCGCAATTCTGTGGCCGCTCGTCTGGATCGCGAACATCGTGTATTGCATCCTGGGAGCGGTCGCGTCGAATCGCGGCGAGGCATACCGGTATCCGATCACTATCCGGATGATCAGCTAGCCATTAATCGACGAGCGTACGCACGACGGCATCGGCCAATAGTCTGCCGCGGTCGGTCAGGACGATCCGGCCGGTCGCGGCGGCGCCGGCGTCGATCAAGCCGTCCTCGACGAGCGACGGTACTGCGGCCCGCCGCCCTTCCGACACGGCCTCGACGTCCAGCCCCGAATTCAGCCGTATCTCGAGCATGATCTTTTCCATCCGCCGAGTCGATGCATCGAGGATCTCACGCCCGGCTGCCGGACTGGTCCCGGCAGCCAGCCGGGCCGCATACGGCCGGGGGTGTTTGACGTTCCACCAGCGCACGCCGCCGACGTGGCTGTGAGCGCCCGGGCCGATCCCCCACCAGTCGGCTCCCAGCCAATAATTGAGATTGTGCCGACACTCTTGGCCGGGTTCGCGAGCCCAATTGCTCACCTCGTACCACTGCAGGCCGTCCAACCGGAACGCGGCGTCGGCCAGCTCATATTTGACCGCCAGATCGTCCTCGTCCGGCGCCGGTACGACGCCCCGACGGACGTCGCGGCCGAGTTTCGTGCCTTCTTCGACGATCAGCGAATAGGCCGAAATATGGTCGGGCCCGCAAGCCAACGCCGCATCAATGCTCCGCTGCCAATCGTCGACCGACTCCCCCGGAGTGCCATAGATCAAGTCGAGGCTGACGTTGAGGCCGGCCTCGCGCGCCCACCGTACGACGTGCGGGATCCGATCCGGGTCGTGCGTGCGGTCGAGCGTCTTCAGCACGTGCCGGACCGCCGATTGCATGCCGAACGAGACTCGGGTGAACCCGGCGTCCGCCAGTTCGCGCAGCGACTCGGCAGTCACCGAATCGGGGTTCGCCTCGGTAGTGATCTCGGCCTCCGGAGCAAGCCCGAATCGCCGGCGCGCGACGCCGAGCAGCCGGGCCAGATCCGCAGTCGGCAGCAGCGTCGGGGTGCCGCCGCCGAAGAACACGGTATCGAGACTGCGACGCGGGATTCCGGCGGCGGTCAGGACGCCGTCGGCGAAGACGATTTCGCCGGCAGCCGTGTCGGCGTATTCATTTTGACTGGCGCCGCCGCCGAGCTCGGCGGCCGTGTAGGTGTTGAAATCGCAGTATCCGCACCGAACTGAGCAAAACGGAATGTGCACGTACAAGCTCAGCGGCCGGGACGACGCGCCCTCCGCCGCACCCGGCGGCAGAGCGCCGTCGTCCGGAACCGGCAAACCGTCGGGCAGGCTGGGTGACATGTGTTCAATCGTGTCATGCTGGAACTATGCGTGACACGTCGGTAACGGCATCGATAACGGTCCGCGTATGAAGACCGAAGTATCAACTCATCGCGGCCGGGTGGCGGGCCTGCGCGACAACGGAATCGTGTCGTTCCGGGGAATCCCGTACGCCGCGGCACCCACTGGACGGCGCAGGTTCGCCGCCCCGGTCGGGCATGCCGGCTGGGTGGGAGTCCGCGATGCAACGCGGTTTGGCGCGACCTGCACGAGACGTCCGTATTCGGGGGCCCTCGGCGCCATCTTGCCGGACCCCGTGATTGCCGGCGACGATACGCTCAACGTCAACGTCTGGGCCCCTGCCGACGCCGAGCCGGGGTCGCTTCCGGTGCTGGTGTGGTTTCACGGCGGCTCGCTCGTGCACGGGTCGAACGCCGTGCCGATTTACGACGGAACCGCCTTTGCAGCGTCCGGAATCGTGTTCGTGTCCGTCAATTACCGACTCGGCGTCGACGGTTTCGGCCAGCTGCCCGATGCGCCGGCCAACCGCGGTCTTCTCGACCAGCTCGCTGCTTTGCAATGGGTGCAGGTCAATATCGGTGCGTTCGGCGGCGACCACGACCGGGTCACGATTGCCGGCGAGTCGGCGGGAGCCTATAGCGTCGCCGCATTGATGGCCACGCCGCTCGGTGCGGGGTTGTTCCATCGCGCGGTGATGCAGAGCGGGCCGACTGCCGCAGCATCGTCCGATCACGCCGCAGCCGTCACCGAGCGACTTGCCGGGATCCTTGGAGTGCCGCGCACGGCCGCCGCGCTGTCCGAGATCGACCTGCCGACTCTGGACGACGCACAGGAAGAACTCTTGGCCGACGGCTCGCCGTTGACCGGCGGACCGGCGTTCACCTTCGTCGTCGACGGCCACTCGCTGCCGGAGGGCCCCGACCGGCTGCTGGCCAAGGGCGCCGGCGGCGCCGTGCCGTTGCTGCTCGGGACGAATCGGGACGAATACCGGCTGTGGACGGTGCCCGGCGGCCGGACCGGCACCGTCTCGGAGGCCGCGTTGGCCCGCTCCGCCGAGCAGCTGGGCGTGCCGGATGCCGTCCTGCATCGCTACCGGGACCGGCCCGACAATTCGCCGGGTGAGATTTTGGGCCGGATCGCATCGGACCGGCTGCTGTGGCTACCGACCATGCGACTTGCCCGGGCACGGCGGAAGAACAGATCGGCCGCCACGTTCATGTACCAGTTCAATTGGCCGGCCGGCGAGCTGGGTGCCTGCCACGCGCTCGAGTTGCCGTTCGTGTTCGGCACCCACCGGGCGGCGTCCTCGCTGGTCGGCGCCGATGCGCCGGACGATTTGCATCGGGCCATGCACGGTGCATGGGTGGACTTCATCAATTCCGCCGATCCGGGCTGGGCGCCGTGGAGTGCCGATCAGCCCACGATGGTCTTCGATTCACCGGTCTCCGACGTGACCGACGGCCCGCGTGCCGCAGACTTCGAGGCCTACGGCGACTGGCGCTGACCCGACGTCCCGGATTCACGCCGTTTTGGCTCCCCCGGCCCGCCGAGTGGTGGCGAATGGCTCCCCCGGCCCGCCGAGTGGTGGCGAATGGCTGCAAAATCGGCGATTTTGCAGCCATTCGCCACCACTCGGGACTCGGAATGCGGCACTCGGAATGCGGCACTCGGAATGCGGCAATCGGACTGCGGCACGCCGGAGCGAGGGCTCACCCCTGCCGGCATTGCCGCGATAGTCGCCCGGCGTCCTACTTCTTGTCGCCCTTGCCGCCGCCGTCGTCGGAGGACAAGGCGGCGATGAAGGCCTCTTGGGGCACTTCGACCCGTCCGACCATCTTCATCCGCTTCTTGCCTTCCTTTTGCTTTTCGAGCAGTTTGCGCTTGCGGCTGATGTCGCCGCCGTAACATTTGCTCAGCACGTCCTTGCGGATGGCGCGGATCGTCTCGCGGGCGATGATACGCGAACCGATGGCGGCTTGGATCGGCACTTCGAATTGCTGACGCGGGATCAGCTCCCGCAATTTGCCCGCCATCATCACGCCGTACGCATACGACTTGTCCTTGTGCACGATCGCGGAGAATGCGTCCACTTGCTCGCCCTGCAACAAAATATCGACCTTGACGAGGTCGGCGCTTTGATCACCGGACGGTTCGTATTCGAGCGATGCGTAGCCGCGGGTCTTCGACTTGAGAATGTCGAAGAAGTCGAACACGATCTCGGCCAAGGGCAGCGTGTACCGCAGTTCGACCCGGTCCTCGGACAGGTAGTCCATGCCGATCATCGTGCCGCGCCGCGTTTGGCACAGTTCCATGACGGCGCCGACGAATTCGCTCGGAGTCAGCACCGTGGCCCGGACTATCGGCTCGCGCACGTCGGCGATCTTGCCGATCGGGTATTCACTCGGGTTCGTCACCACGAGTTCGGAGCCGTCTTCCATGGTGACGTCGTAGATCACGTTGGGCGCCGTGGCAATCAGATTCAAATTGAATTCGCGCTCGAGTCGTTCCCGGATGATCTCGAGGTGCAGCAGGCCCAGGAACCCGACGCGGAAGCCGAACCCCAGCGCGGCGGAGGTCTCCGGCTCGTATACCAGTGCGGCGTCGTTGAGTTTGAGCTTGTCGAAGGCATCACGCAACGCCGGGTACTCCGAGCCGTCGACGGGGTAGATTCCCGAGAACACCATCGGCTTCGGATCTTGGTACCCGCTCAGTGCATCGGACGCCGGCGCCGCAGCGGACGTCACGGTGTCGCCGACCTTTGACTGACGCACATCCTTCACACCGGTGATCAGGTAGCCGACTTCGCCGACGCCAAGCCCTTTCGAGGGTTCGGGTTCGGGCGAGCTGACGCCGATTTCCAATAACTCGTGCGTGGCGCGCGTCGACATCATGACGATCTTTTCGCGTGGAGTCAGCTTGCCGTCGACGACGCGGACGTACGTGACGACGCCGCGGTACGTGTCGTACACGGAGTCGAAGATCATGGCGCGTGCCGGCGCGTCCGGGTCGCCGTGAGGCGCCGGAATGTCGCTGACGATGCGGTCGAGCACCGCCTCGACGCCTTCACCGGTCTTGCCGGACACCAGCAGACATTCCTCGGGTTCGCACCCGATCAAGTGGGCAAGCTCATCGGCATACTTCTCCGGTTGAGCCGCGGGCAGATCGATCTTGTTGAGCACCGGGATGATCGTCAGATCGTGTTCCATCGCCAAATACAGGTTCGCCAGCGTCTGCGCTTCGATGCCCTGTGCCGCATCGACGAGCAGCAACGTGCCCTCGCACGCGGCAAGGGAGCGGGAGACCTCGTAGGTGAAGTCGACGTGCCCGGGCGTGTCGATCATGTTGAGCGCGTACGGCTGGCCGTCGACCTGCCACGGCATCCGGACCGCCTGCGATTTGATGGTGATACCGCGTTCGCGTTCGATATCCATCCGGTCCAGGTACTGTGCGCGCATGCCGCGGGATTCGACGACTCCGGTCCGCTGCAGCATCCGATCGGCCAGCGTCGACTTGCCGTGGTCGATATGCGCGATGATGGAGAAGTTGCGGATCAAATCGGCCGAAGTCGCCGACGGACGGATGGGCGACGCGGACTGGTGCGCGTCGGCACGCTGTGAAGACACAGTGAGAAGTACCTCGTTCGTTGGTCGGGAGACTCCATCATCCCATGACGGCGGTCGCCCCGCGAAAACACGACGTCAATATGGAGGTGAGGGCCATCGGGTCTTCGACGGAACGGACCGACAATTCGTTCATGCCCGCGCCGGCCGCCGGCGAGCTGTCCGTGATGTCATTCAATCTGCGTTATGCGGCAGCGCGCGACGGCCACCCGTGGAATCGGCGGTTGCCCGTGATGGCCGAACTCATTGCGCGCGAATCGCCGACAGTGATCGGCACGCAGGAGGGCCTTTTCGATCAATTGGGGTCGTTGCTTGCGCGCTTGCCGGCCCGCTACCAATGGACGGGTGACGGCCGGCTGGGCGGAAACGACGGCGAGTTCGCGGCGGTCATCTTCGACTCGACCCGGCTGACGGCTTCGGGCGCGGACAACTTCTGGTTGTCGCGCACCCCTGACGTACCGGGGTCGAAGGACTGGCACAGCAGCCTGCCGCGAATGGCCACGCGGGTGACGTTCGAGACGCCGGACGCCGGCCGGTTCACGTTCGTGAACACGCATTTCGACCATCGCTCGGCAGAGGCCCGGCGACAATCCGCCATGCTGTTGCGACGCCGTGCGGATGCCGAGGATTGTCCCGTGATCATGACCGGCGACTTCAACGCGGATGCCGGGTCCGACGAATACGCGCTTCTCACCGGACACCCGTCGCCGCTTGTCGATGCCTGGCCGCGCGCGCGCCGCATCGTCGGCAGCGACGTCGGCACATTTCACGGCTACCGCGGCCCGGTTCCGGGCGGCCCGCACATCGATTGGCTGCTCACGACGACGGACGTTTCGGTCGCAGCGGCCGGGGTCAACACTTTCCAGGTCGACGGCGACTATCCCTCCGACCATTTCCCGCTCCAGGCCGTCGTCGGGTTGCCCGGCCGGGGGCGAGACGGCCCGTTAGACTAGGAGACCATGGGAATCGGTGATTACGCCCGTCGGATGGCCGGGCGCGCTGTACGCAGCGGCGTGCGGAGCGTCGCCCGAGTGGCCTTGGACCGGTTGGACCGGGCCTCACAGCAGCGCGGCGGACCGTCGATCCCGATCCCGGAGGATCTGCGACGCAAGCCTCGGGCCGATCGGAGCCGATCGAAAGGGCCGATCGTCACGGGCGAAGTCATCAGCGATTATCCGGGCGATTTCACGGCACGGGTCAGCCCGCGTTACGCGCCCGACCCGGACGGCAAGCCGGATCCGGGTGAAATCGTGTGGGGCTGGGTCCCGTTCGAAGACGATTACTCTCGCGGCAAGGACCGGCCGGTGCTCGTCGTCGGACACGATGGACGGTGGTTGCTCGTGCTGATGCTGACGAGTCGCGACCACATCGACCCCTCGCACAACGGACTGCGCGCCGATCATGGCGACTATTGGTTCGATATCGGCTCGGGCCCGTGGGATTCACGCGGGCGCAACTCGGAGATCCGTTTAGACCGCGTCATACGCATGCAGGAGTCCGCGGTGCGGCGCGAAGGAGCGGTCATGCCGCGGCGGAGGTTCGATGCGGTGGTGCGGGCCATGCAGCACGCTCGATTCTCGGATCCGCTGTAGTTGCTGATAGTATGATCCGTCGGCACCCTCATGACCTTTGAATCAAAAATTTTACGAAAGAGTTCAAGTTGGCAAACATCAAGTCACAGATCAAGCGAATCGGCACAAACGAAAAGGCCCGTCAGCGCAACCGCGCCGTCAAGACCGAAGTGAAGACCGCGATTCGTGCATTCCGTGAGGCAGCTGTCGCCGGCGATAAGGATGCTGCTGCGGAAGCTCAGCGCGTTGCCGGGCGCAAGCTCGACAAGGCCGTCAGCAAGGGCGTCCTGCACAAGAACAACGCCGCCAACCGCAAGTCGTCGATCGCCAAGCGCGCCAACGCGCTCTAAAGACTTTCCGACTTTCCAAACGGCGTCGCTTCGGCGGCGCCGTTTGCGTTTGCCGGCATAGATTTCGCGCACGACCGGAAGGAATCGCATGCGCCGCGTCCTCACTCCGCATTGGAGCATCGACCTCGACGAGTCCTTCGAATCTCGCGTCGTCGACGGCGACTTGAAAATGGTGTCGGCCGGGCCCCCGATGCGTACCGTGCTGGTCTCCGTCCTGGTGCCGCCGGCATCGCTGGCCCCCTTCGAGGTGCTCTCGCAGGCAGGCGCCGCGCCGGACGGCGTCGAAGTGCTCGAGCGCATCGGCGGCGGCGACGACGATGAGGCGCGACTCGGGCATTGGTGCGCCGAGGAGGCCATGGACGGTTCAGCGACCCAGTATTCCCTTTATTGCTCGACGGCCCGGCGCGGACAACTGGTGCGGATCACTTTCGTCTCCGACGTGGCCGCGGACAAATCGTGGGCGCTCGATTCCTGGAACAGCCTGGAATTTCAGGTGACCCCGCATCCGGAAACGTTCGACTGACGACGGGATAGTCACCGCGGACGGCGTGCGGCCGCCGCCACGGTGGTGAGCATCTTCTCCAATGCGTACACGGGGTCGCGGCCGGCCCCTTTGACGGCTCGGTCGGCTTCGGCCACCGCGCCGATTGCATCCGCCAGGCCGTCCGGCGTCCACCGGGCTACTTCACGTCGGGCGCGGTCCACTTGCCACGGTGCCATGCCCAGCTGGCCGGGCGAGGTGCCCCTGCCCAGCGCCGACACCTTGGCCATTCCGCGGAGTTTCATGGCCATGGCGGCTACCAGCGGAACGGGATCGACGCCCGTCGCCACGGCATGGCGGACAAGGCTGAGCGCCTGAGCCGTCCGGCCGGCGACTGCCGCGTCGGCTACTTTGAATCCGGTCGCCTCGACTCTGCCGCCGTAATACAGCTCGACCTGACGGGCATCGATGGTCCCGCTGGTGTCTTCGATCAATTGACGGCATCCGGCGGCCAACTCGCCCAGATCGGCGCCGACCGCGTCGAGGAGCGCACGGAGAGCCGCGGGACGGATCGTGCGGCCCGCGCGCCGGAACTCGCCGGCAGCGAAGTCGCTGCGCTCGGATTCCTTCTTCAGCGGCTGGGCTTCGATGACGGGCGCCCCACTGGCCTTGACGGCGTCCAGAAGTTTTTTGCCGCGCACTCCCCCGCCGTGCCGCAGGACAAGCGTGACGTCGCTTTGAATATCTTCCAGATAGTTCACGGCATCGGTGAGGAATGCATCGTTGGTGGCCTCGACGCCGTCCACGATCAACAGTTTGGTCTCGCCGAACAAGGACGGCGAGGTGAGAGTGGCAAGCTGTCCCGACTCGTAGCTGGAGGCCTCCAGATTCGTCAGTTCGATCGCGGGGTCGGCTTCCCTGGCCTGATCCTGGATCGAACTCACCGCCCTGTCGGCAAGTACCGATTCGCTGCCGGTCACCAGCACGACCGGCGCCGGGGCGGCCCGGTGCCACGGGACGAGGTTGGCCTTGGCGGCCTTCTTGTTGGGGCTCACCCTTATACTGTGCCATGCCGGGCCGACATCCGCACCGCCGCCTCACAGTGACAGGCTCGGGTGCAGTTTGCCGACGGTCCACATCCGTCCTCGATGGCTTGCCGCGATGGTAGCGAGCAGGGCGAGGCAGGTGGTGACGACGAGCACGAGCACGCAGCCGCCCACGATCGCGCCGTCTCCACCCGCCGTGAGAATACGCAAGCCGCGCACCGCGTAGGTCATCGGCATGAACGGCGAAATGGCCTGGAAGAATCCCGGCGACGTCGCGACCGGATAGGTGCCGCCCGCCGACGTCAATTGCAAGACGAGCAGGATGAGGCCGAGTAGCCGGCCGATGGCCCCGAAGAGGGCAACGAGGGCCTGATGGACTGCCGCAAAGCACACCGCCACCAATACTCCGAACCCGAGAACCGCCGGAATGCTGGGCGCCGACAAGCCGACGAAAAGGAACAACACCCCAAAGAGCACCAACGCCTGCACTACCCCCAGTGCCGCACCCGGAAGCCAACCGGCCAGCATAATCCGCCACGATCGGACAGTCGACGCCAGCGCCCGCACCGGCACGGCTTTCAAGAGCATGAACGTGACCATGCCGCCGATCCAGAGCGCAAGCGGCACGAAGAACGGCGCAAGCCCCTCCCCGTAGTGGTCGACGGCGTTCAGCGTCGTTTGCGTCGCGTTCACCGGCGATGCCGCCACGTCGCTGCGGGTTGCCCTGTCGGATTTGGAATAGGTCGGGATCTGCTTGACGCCTTTGTCCAGACCGGCCGACAGGTCGACGATCCCGGAGTACAGTTTGTCGGAACCGTTATCGATCTTTCGGGCCCCTCGTACGGATTTCCCGACGCCGGCGTGCAGTTGGTTCGCTCCGCCTGCCAGCCGCGCCGCGCCCGTTGACAGCGTCGTCAATCCGGTGTGCAGGCGCGCGGCGCCGGACGACACCTTCCGCGCGCCGTCATTGAGGGAATTGACCTTCCGATCGACAGTCCTGGCGGTGGCGACAGCCGAGTTCGCCCTCTCGCGAAGCTGCTGATCGATGCGTGCCGCGCGGCTTTCGTGCTGCGCAGCACGCGCGGAGGCGTCGTCGAGCCGCGACTCGGCGGTATTCAACGTCTTGGCGAGCCGGACGATATCCGGATCGTGCGGATATTTCTTTTGCAGGGCGGAAATTTCCGATCGGCTGGATTGACGGATCGTCGTGCCGGTCTTGTCAAAGTCGCTTTTTGCCTGACGTGCAGTGGTCCGGGCGGAATCGGCAAGCGTCGCGGCCTTGGCGCGCACTTGCTCCACGCGCGAGGTTGCCGAATCGGCGCCGGCGGCCAGCCGGGAGGTTCCTTCGGCCACTTGGCCGGCGCCATCGGCCAATGTCGCACTGTTCGAAGCCGCACTGCGCGCGCCGTCATTGACGTCGTCGGCGCCGTCCGCGAGTTTTCCGGACGCCGTGTCGAGCTTCGTCAGGCCCGTGACGAGACTGCCAGTGGCGTCGCGCAAGTCGGACGATCCCGAATTCAGCCGGTGCGCGCCGGATGCTGCCTTCGACGTCTGTGCGTGGATGTCGTTGAAACCGACGTACATTTTGCTCAGATAGTTGGCGGTGGTCGTATGGTCC
Source organism: Spelaeicoccus albus (assembly GCF_013409065.1). Taxonomy (NCBI): domain Bacteria; kingdom Bacillati; phylum Actinomycetota; class Actinomycetes; order Micrococcales; family Brevibacteriaceae; genus Spelaeicoccus; species Spelaeicoccus albus. The sequence goes on from NZ_JACBZP010000001.1 coordinate 3,225,871, forward strand.
AGACTCGTTCGGATGCCCGATAGCACCGTGGACGAGAGCTGCCCGACGACGAAATTGTTCGAGTCGTTGGTCGTGAAGGACAGTTTTGCGCGGTGCGGATCTTTCCCGCCGGTGCTCACGAGCGATGACGAAAAACCCGGCGGTATCGTGAGCACTGCGTAATAGGATCCATCCTTGAGCCCCGCTTTTGCCTTCTCGGCCGAGGTCGCAGTCCAGTCGAAGCCGGCCGCGCCCTTTGCGGTCACCGAATCGACAAGGTCGTCGCCGGCGGTGAGCCGCTCGGACGATTGCGGCTGCACCGCACCGCGATCCTCGTTGACGACCGCGGCGTGCAGCCGGCCCAGATGCTCCGTCGGCTTCCAGTTGGCCGACAGGTACAGGCCGCCGTAGATCGTCGGCACGATCAGGATTGCCGCCACTGCGGCTTTCGTCAGCGACGTGCGCTTGAACCGGGAGAGCTCGAGCCATGAAAGGGAGAACATCGACGACTCTTTCGTTGTGTCGGGGACTACAGATTGACGCGGACGACGGTCCCCGCGTCCGGGGCACTGTCCAGATAGGCGGTGAGTTCGCGGTCGTCCTGGCACGTGACGATCAGGGTGATTTCCCTGTCGGCCCGGCGCACGAACGTTGCCAACGCCGACCAGGCGAGGTAACGGTCGGCCGATTCGCCGAGACTGTCAATGTTGTCGATGACGACGACGGGGGCAGACCCCATGACCGCCAGCGCGGTGCTCACGGCGAATTTCTGCAACTGTGTCAGGTCTCCGATGAAGCTCTTTTGGCCGAGACGACGGACGAACGCCGTCCCGGGGTCGGGATCGTCATCGGTCGTCGGCCATGCGTCGGCGATGGCGTCGGTGACGATGTTGCGCGCGCGGATCAGGACGTCTCGCACTGCCGTGCGAGACGCAAACGGCTTGTACCAGGGTCGCAGCAGGATGAGACGTTCGGCCACGTGCTGCTCGACCGTCAAGTCGCTGTCGAGGTCGTTGACGCCGGGCGATTCGCCAAGCGAGGTGAGAGCCCGCACCTTCGACGGCTTGTCGGTGATCGGCACACCGAGAACGCGGGCGGTTCCGGCGGTGGGTTTCATCCGCCCCGACAGGGTCAGCGCCAGAGACGTTTTGCCGGAGCCTGCCGGGCCCTTGATCACGAGAATTCCCCCGGCCGGAACTTGCACGGAGATGTCGTGGAACACGCTCGAGCCGCCCGATGAAACGCTGAGCCGGTACGCATCGATGGCCGGCTCGGGTGCGGATTCCTTATCGGATGCGCTCTCCTCGACGGGCTCCTCGGGGGCCTTCGGCGCCTCGGGGCCGGCGGATGCGCTCGCATGTTCCTCTGCCATGCGTACACTGTGGCACAACCGGCGGCGCGCATGGCGGAAATCGGGCAGCCGCCCGGCTCCGGGCCATTACGTCACTCGGCGGTTTGCAAGACGACGAGCAGCCGCGACTCGGCAAGGGCAGTCACGGCGTGCGGTGCGCCGCCGGACATGTAGACGACGGCACCGGGAAGCAATTCATCCCGATGCCCGTCGGCGTCGAAGAGGACGCGGCCGGAGATCACGTGCAGCATCGCGGGCATCGGAGTGCGATGCTCCTTCAGCGATTGGCCGACGGCAAAGGTCAGATGGATAACGCGCACTCCCTCGGCCTTGAACACATTGGTGGGCGCCACCCGGCCCGGCCGAATCGGATACTGCTCGTCGAACGAGGTGGCCGACCGTCCGAGGATAGTGATCGTGGACGGTTCGGGGGCGGCTTCCGCGCTCATCGGAGGACCTTTCGGCTGCAGCAGAGAATAAAACTGATATTGTTCATTTATAATCTCTTCCAGGAAGAAGGTCAAAGATGAGCCACGACGAACGACTGTCCGTTCAACAGGTGGACGAAGCCGCCTACAAGCCGATGTACCAGATGGAGAAGTATATCCATTCCGGCGTGCTTGATGAGGGGCTCCTCGGAATCGTCAAGATCCGCGCATCGCAGATCAATGGATGCGCGTTCTGCCTTGACATGCACGCGCGGGAAGCGCGCTCGGCCGGCATCGATCAGCGCAAGCTCGACGTACTCGCCGGGTGGCGGGAAGCACCGGACCTTTACACCGAACGCGAACGGGCTGCCCTGGCGCTGACCGAATCGGTCACGCTGATCGGTCAGGACGGCGTGCCGGACGACGTATGGCGGACGGCGTCGAGCACATTCGACGATCAAGAGCTCGTCACTGCTTTGATGGCGATTTCGGCAATCAACGTGTGGAACCGGTTGGCCATCGCAACCCGACAGAGCCTGCCGGACGCCTGAACCCGGCGTCCGGGCTCACCATCGAATCGTCAGGAGAACTATCCGTGTCAGACAATCTGTATCCCAAAGCCACCGCCGAGATGTCCGCTCGCCGCAAGGAATTGGCGCCGAAGACGCACGACGCATTCACCGAATTCAGCAAGCAGGTCTTTGCCGACGGCGCACTTGACGAAAAGACCAAACAGCTCATCGCCGTTGCGGTTGCGCATGTGACCCAGTGCCCGTATTGCATTGACGGGCACACCAAGTTGGCCTCGCGCAAGGGCGCTACCGACAACGAAGTGATGGAGGCCATCTGGGTCGCCGCCGAAATGCGAGCCGGCGGAGCCTACGCCCACGCAGCGCTGGCGCTGGGCGCGCTCGGCCATGAGAGCAGCAACCACTCGCACTGACCGGCTTCCCCGCCCGCCGCTCCGACCCGGCCCGCCGTTCCGCGTGCGGACACCGACGCGGAACTACCGCAGGGACACCGCTCGTCGACGGCGATTGCCGAGATATCGGGTGAGTTTATCGATGACGGCACCGACCACGAGCGCGAGCCCGACGGCAACGGCTATGCCGAGAAGTGGTTTGTCCGAAAGCCACGGGCCGACGGAAATTCCGATGACTGTCGTGTACACGGCCCAGCACGCCGCCGAAAAGGCGACGATCGGCACGAATCGGCGCAGCGTCAGCCCGAGCGCGCCGGCCCCGAAGTTCGCCACGATACGCCCGACCGGGATGAACCGCGCCGTGAGCAGGGCCGATACGGTGCGGTGTTCGAGACCGTCGGCGGTCCGGTCCAGCAGCGCCTCGATCTTCGACCAGCGTCGAAGTCGCTGCAGCCCGCTGAATCGGCCGATCGCATAGGCGGCCAGATCGCCGGCAGCCGCACCGACCGCCGCGCAGATCATCACGACGGGGAGGTTCGGGTGGCCGACCGTCGCCGCCAATGACGCGGCCGCGACAACGAGGATCTCACTGGGTACCGGTGGGAAGACGCCGTCGATCAGACACAGCACCGTGATCAACGGATAGAGCCAGATTGACGACGCGGCCGCCGCCACCAATTCGTTCATACTCTCGACGTTATTGTTCGTGCGCGACGGCGTCTGCCCGGACAACCTCCGCCATCGGTGGGGACAACCCGATAGTCGATCCCGGCGCAGCGGCGACCTACCCTTCGGCGCCGTCCAAATCGTCGATCAACTCGAGTCCCCGACGAGCCCATCCGATCTCTTGCTCGGCTCTGGCGATGAGACCGGCGTACGTGTGCTGTTTGAACGCGATAGTACGACGGCGCCGAGAAACCGGAGTGACCGCGAGACGGCTGTTCAGCATGTCCGATTCGTTATTCTCGATCTGCCGGGCCTGCTCGCGCCACTGCTGCAGCTCACCGGTGAAATGGTCGATATGTGCCCGGAAGAACTCCCGCGCGGAGTCCGGCTCGGCCCATTCGAGATAGCTGGCCTTCAAATGCGCCGGATCGCGCACGCGCCGGTAGTCCGGCGGCTCGTTCATCCAGCGCCGGAACTCTGCAGCCCCGTCGTCCGTGATCCGGTACCAACGCTTTTGCCCGCGTTCACCGCGCGCCACCGAAGAACTGATCAGAAGTCCGGCCGATTCCATCTTGCGAAGCTCGGGGTAAATCTGCGAATCGGGGGCATGCCAGACGTGGCCGACCGAGGATTCGAAACGGCCACGCAAGTCGTACCCGGTCATCGGTTCAACGCTGAGGAGCGCCAATATGGCATAACGCAGACTCACGGTTCGGATGCCCCGAATTCGGCAATCCAATCGGCGGTGCGGGCAAGCCCGCCAAACGTGTAAAAATGCAGGCGGACCTTTTCCCGTTCAGCCGGAGGGAGCTCCGCGGCAAGGTCGCGGACGAAGTGATCGGGACCGGCCGTGCCCAACAGGTTCGTCAGCGAAAAGCCGTATTTGCGCGCGATGCCGGCGCTGGAAGCCACTCCGAACCGTTTGGCGTACGACAGTAGCCGCCTGATTCCGGCGGGACCGGGAACACCGATCCGGAGAGTGGCGTCAATCCCCCTCGCCCGCACACCGGCGACCCATTCGATGACGCGCCCCGTGTCGAATCCGAACTGGGTAATCACCGAGACTTCGTGCCCGACGTCCGCCACTGCCCTGGCTTTATCGGTCAAGGCCTGCCACAGCGCCTCGTCGCGAATATCGGGGTGCCCTTCCGGGTACCCGCCGATTCCGACCTTGGTGATGCCGTACTCGGCCAGGACGCCCGACCGGATGACCGCCAGCGAATCGGCGTACGGCCCCGCCGGCGTTGCAGGGTCGCCACCGACGACCAGCACGCTGTCCACCGCCGCACGCTCGACGAGGGAGTCGAGGAACTTCCGCAATTCGGCTTCGGATTCGAGTCGGCGTGCCGAGATGTGCGGAACGGGCGTCAAGCGGAACGAACGGACGGCCGCGGCCGCGGACACGCGCATCGGCATGTCCTCATTGCCCAGAAATGTCACGTTGACGCGCGTGCCCGGCGGAATCGACTCGTGCGCCTCTATCAGCCCCGGCACGTCCTTGCCGGTCATCTCGAGCGAATAGTCCTCAAGCAATTCCGCAACACTGATCGCGTCGTCCGCATTTGTCATGACCGCACATCCCGTCGTTCTCGAGCCAGTCGTCCTAGTCCTTGTAGCCGGTGCGCCACCCCGACCGGTAGTGCTCGCGGGCCACGGCGGAGTACGGCGCAGGACTCACGACGGCTCGCACGGTGGTCTGGCGGTGCTTTTCCACTGTCGGCTTTCCGGTGCCGCCGTCCGGCTCGCCCCACACGACCGTCAGCTCCGCCCCGTCGGGGATGGACGGGTCGATGGTGGCCAAGGAGAGTCCGCGACGTTCGTTGGCACTGTATCCCGTGAACATGGAAAGGCCGACGACATTGCCGTCGCCGTCAAGGACCGTGTCGTAATTCGATGACCCGTAATTTGCCAGCGGCAAGTCGAAATATTTGTACGGAAGCCGGCCCGTATCGAGTACCGACGTCAGGATCCGGCCGAGATCGTCGGCATTCCAGGCCAGAGTGACCTTGCGGCGCTGCGCGGCGGGGTCGATTTGTTCCAAGGCGTCGCGGCCGATGAAATCGTGGTCGAATTTCACGAACGCCCCATATCCGAGTTCCCATGGATTCAGGTAGTAATCGGCGATGTTGTCCGAGACGAAACTGCCCGCAACGGCATTCGTTGCCTCATAGCTGTCCGCGCCGAGCCACTGCCGGTATGACAGCAGCTCGTCACCGGTGTAGATGGCCGGCAACGGCGAGGGGATCCAGCCGGATTCGAGGGTATTGGACGGATACGCCCGCGCACCGACCGGCAGGAGACCGAATTCAGCGCCCTGCTCGATAATTTCATCTCGGACGTCGTCGTAGGACTCGTACGGCCCCCAAATTTCAACGCCCGGAGCGCCGGCCATCCCGTGCCGCAACGTGCGAACTTCACGAGCGCCGACGTTCATCGTGCCCATGGTAAAGAACTTCAGCTTCTCCAGCGGTTTGCCGTTCAGCTTTTCGATGATTGCCCATGCGTTCGGCCCCTGGATCTGGAAACGCCAGAATTTTCGGGTGACCGGCCGTCCCATCGGGCGGGAGGGTGAGCGGCGGTCGAGTTCGACGTGCACGTTGTAGCCACCGGTTTCAGCATGGAAAAGCAGCCAGTTGACGGCCGGGGAACGTCCCACGTAGACGTATTCGTCATCGCCGTGGTGAAAGAGGATGCCGTCACCGATCACGTGACCGGCCGGGGTGGTCGGCACGTACTGTTTGGCCTTGTTGACCGGAAAGTTCTCGAGACTGTTGATGGCCGTGTCGGAAAACAGCTTGCGAGCATCCGGCCCCGTCACCACAAGACTGTCCATGTGGTGGGTCTGGTCGTAAAGTACCGCAGTTTGCTGCCAGGCGAGCTGTTCCGTGCGCCAGTTGGAAAATTCCGGCGCCACGACCGGATAGACATAGGCTCCGAGTTGAGAGTTGCGCAGCATCGCGACGGTGCTATCGGTCTGCTGGAGGAGCTCTTCGAGGCTTCGTGCCGGCATTGGCTGTCCCTTCCGCGGTCGCTTCACGTCCATTGTGATCCTCATCACTGTCACAATAACTATCTCCATAGTGAATGTCGACGGGATTCGAGTCATCGTCGACCTTTGACGACCACCTTCCCGGCAGCGTAGCGTCATGGCACGAGTCAAGCAGCGGCTTTCGTTCTCTGAAGGAAAGTACGCATGACTAAAACGCAGTCCGCCACGGCCGCGACGTTGCTCGCGGAATACGGTTCGACGTACGCGCACGATGCCGGAATTCGCTTGAAGAACACGCCGGCTCCGTTGTACCAACTGCTCGTCCTCTCGCATTTGTTGTCGGCACGGATCAGTTCCGATATTGCAGTCTCGGCGGCGCGTGCGCTGTTCAAAGCGGGATTCCGCACCCCGGCGAAAATGGCGGCGGCAACATGGCAGCAGCGGGTGGATGCGCTGGGCGAAGGACACTATCGTCGCTACGACGAGCGCACCAGCACTCAGCTGGGCGACGGCGCCGAGAAGTTGCTCGACGAATATTCGGGAGACCTGCGCAAACTCCGTTCGGCATCGGCCTCGGCGACCGACTTGGCCAAACGTCTCCGGATTTTTCCAGGTATCGGCCCGACGGGTGCCCACATCTTCTGTCGAGAAGTGCAAGGAGTATGGCCCGACGTCCAGCCGTTTATCGACAAGAAAGTACACGAGGGCGCGAACAGGCTCCAGCTGCCGACGAGCGCTGAAGATCTTGCGCGTCTGGTCGAAGCTTCAGACCTCCCGCGACTCGCCGCCGGGTGCGTCCGAGTCGCCCTGGATCCGGACATTGCCTCGGCCGTGAAATCCCGCAGTCGCGGCGCGAACCAGTCTGACAAGACCGATTAATAGGAAGGGCGAATAACAATGAAAGCTGTCGTTTATCACGAACCCTATGAGGTGAGCGTCGAAGACGTCGACGATCCGAACATCGAGGATCCGACGGATGTCATCATCAAGGTCTCCTCGTCTGCAATCTGTGGCTCCGATCTGCACATGTACGAAGGACGCACCGGGGTCGACACCGGTACCGTTTTCGGCCACGAGAATATGGGCACTGTCGTCGATGTGGGGTCCGGCGTAGCTCGCTTGAAAAAGGGCGACCGCGTATCGGTCCCTTTCAATGTCGCGTGCGGCTTTTGCCGCAACTGTCTCGCCGGCAAGACCGCTTTTTGCCTCACCGTCAATCCAGGATTTGCCGGCGGTGCCTACGGCTATGCAGCGATGGGTCCGTATTCGGGCGGACAGGCAGAATTTCTCAGAGTTCCGTTTGCCGACTTCAATTGTCTGCAACTACCCGCCGGTGACGATTTTGAAGACGATTTTGCGATGCTTGCCGACATATTCCCAACCGGATATCACGCCACGACTCTTGCGCAAGTCGCACCGGGTGAAACCGTCACAGTGATGGGCGCCGGACCCGTCGGACTGATGGCCGCATACTCCGCCGTCATCAAGGGCGCCTCCCGGGTCTTCGTTGTCGACAAGATCAAATCGAGATTGCAGCTGGCCGAATCCATCGGAGCGATTGCCGTGGACTTCAGCAATGACGACCCCGTCGAACAGATTACGCATGCGACGGACGGCAGCGGGACGGATACGGGAATAGATGCCGTCGGGTACCAGGCAACGGCCGCGAGTGGTGAAGAGCAGCCGGCCACCGTTCTGAACACCCTTGTCGACGTGGTTCGCCCGACGGGACGCATTGGCGTTGTCGGGCTATACCTACCGGAAGACCCCGGCGCGCCGGACGAGCATTCCGCACACGGCGAACTGCTCTTCAAGATCGGCCGCTTCTTTGAAAAAGGTCAAAAAATCGGCACGGGCCAGGCCGATGTCAAAGCCTATAACCGACAGCTTCGCGACCTGATCGTCGCCGAACGCGCAAAGCCGTCATTCGTCGTCAGTCAAACGCTACCGCTCGCCGATGCCTCTGACGCGTACCGACGCTTCGACAACCGCGAAGACGGATATTCGAAAGTCGTGCTCAAGCCACACGAACAGTGAGCGCGGGGCGGACCCGCCGCCGAGCCGCTGGCTGCTTAACGTCACTCGACGACGGGCGTTCGGGCCTGGATCGCGACGCCAGGCAGCTAGAGGGCCCCGTCTCCGGGATTCGGCGTCAGGAATTCATCTGAGGGATCCAATTTGTCCATCCCGGCATGTTGATGAATGTGGCGACCCCGATGATTTCGAGGATTGCCAGCACCAACGCGATGATGGACAGGACGAGACCGGTCACGGCGATGCCGTGACCGGCCAGGCCGAAATGTCTCGCCTTGCGCATGCCGATCACCGCCATGATGATGCCGACGATTCCCAGGACGACGGCCACCGGCGACAGCACGACGGCTAACACAGCGCACAGAGCCACGACGCCGAGTACCAATGAGAATGCGGCAGCGACACTTGTCTTGACGTCGCCCACGGTCGCGCCGCCGCGAGAATAGTGGGGCCGTGCCGCATCGTCGGACACTGCGTTGTTCCTCGATGGCTGTGCTCGATGTTCGGCAAAGTGGTTTGACTCGTTCGTCATCGTCGTCACCTTTCGATACAACCGGCGCATGTGCGTTTCAGTGCTCCGGCGGCTTCTGCAGGCAACTGCTTTACCTCTTTCCACCGTAAATCGAACCGAGCCGACCCGCAATGCACCTCTTCGTCCGGTTGTCTGTCGTCCGCGGCGGAACTATTGTGAAGATCAGTCAAGCAATCGGCTGCCAATCACAACTTCGTGGATGAATACACGAACGACGTAAGGACAGTCTTATGAAGGCGAGCGATACATTAGCCGAGAACTTGCAGAAAGTTCTCGTGGACTTGATCGAACTCCATATTCAAGGCAAACAGGCGCACTGGAACGTGATCGGTAAGAATTTCCGAGATCTGCATCTGCAGCTGGACGAGATCATCGCCTCAGCCCGGGGTTTCGCCGACACGATCGCCGAACGGATGCGTGCTTTGCACAGCATTCCGGATGGCACGAGCCAAACCGTCTCGTCTGCCACGACCTTGCCGCAATACCCCAAGGGCGAGGTACAAACTGCCGAGACCGTCGATCTGATCACGGAGAGGCTGGATGCGACAGTCGACACCATTCGGCAGGTGCATGATCAAGTAGACGAGGAAGATCCGACGACCGCCGATCTATTGCACGAGGTGATCCATATTCTGGAGCAGCATTCGTGGATGGTCAGAGTCGAAAATCGCTAGCGTCGCCTGAAGGCGGGGCGTTTCGCCGGCCTAGGATTCGCCATACTCGTCATTGACTTCCGTCGATGGGAATTGTGGATCCAGCTCGCTGTAAATTTGCGACGCCTCTTCTTCATCGAGATCGAGTTCGTCGATGACTTCGTCCGGTTCAATGCCGGAAATCGACGTTTCTTTTTCGCCTGTCATCGCATCTCCATGGTCGACTGACGGTGAGATATCACAGCATTGGCTTTCCGCCCGTGACGGCAACTCGGGCGCCCGAGACGTAGCTCGCCTCGTCGGTTGCGAGCATGACGTAGACGGGCGCAAGCTCGGCGGGCTGCCCGGCCCGGCCGAGCGGCGAGTTGTCGCCAAATTTTTCGATAGCCTCCGGCGGAAACGTCGAGGGAATCAGCGGCGTCCAAATCGGCCCGGGCGCGACGCTGTTGACTCGTATCCCCCTGTCCCCGAGTAGTTGGGCCAAACTTGCCGCGAAGTTGGCTATCGCCGCTTTCGTCGCGGCGTACGGCGCCAGGTTCGGACGGGGCATATCGGAATTGACCGAGGAACTCGCGATGATCGTCGACCCCGGCCCCATGTGCGGCAGCACCGCTTTCGTCAGGCGGAACATCGCCGAAATATTGAGCCCGAACGTGTAATCCCATTCCTCATCGGAGATTTCTTCGATGGTTTCATGGTTCATTTGGAATGCCGCATTGTTGACGAGGATGTCAACGGTGCCGAATTCGTCCACCGCGCGATCGATGACGTCGCGGCAATGCTGCGACTCCGATAAGTCCCCCGGTATCAGGACGGCTCGTCGTCCGGCTTCTTCGACGTAGCGCGCGGTTTCCCGGGCGTCCGAATGCTCGTTCAAATAGCTGATCACCACGTCGGCGCCTTCTCGAGCGTAGGCAATCGCGACGGCGCGTCCGATACCGCTGTCCGCTCCGGTGATGACTGCCTTTTTCCCTTGCAGCCTGCCGGAGCCTGTGTAGCTCTCCTCGCCGCAGTCCGGCACGGGCGTCATCGCTGATTGGATACCCGGTACATCTTGCTGTTGAGCCGGCTTGCCCATCGTCGCGCTCCTTCCTGTGCGGTTGGCTTCAGTTCTTGTTCACGCGCCGGCCCGAGACCACACGCGATGACCGGACAACAGGTCGACGATTTGCGCGATCGTCGTCCGAGGCTCGTCGAGTATGACGCCGGCGGCACCGTCATCGATGCCGACGCTCTCGAGGATTGCCGCCACCGATCCCCACCCTCCGATGGGTTTCAGGTGCCGATACGCTTCGTCCACCAGGACGCTGAGCCGCTTGTCGCTCGCCACGCCGACGGTCTCGGCGGCAAGGATGACCGCATCGAACTCGGTGGACCGAGCCGTCAGATACGAGCGCTGCACCGGAATGTCCGACCCCGCGGCCTTTCCTGCGGTGGGCGCGACGATGAGGGCCTGCATCCCCAATCGAACTATTTCGTCTCGAGCGCTTATGACGGATTCGATATCGCTGTTCTCGTCGATGACGAGGCCGATGATGCGTCCGTCGACCGGCCACGTTTGTCCGACTTGCGACACCGATGGGTACCGGTCAGTTGCGCCGACCGGCTGTTCGGCCTCGGGAGCCGAAAGCCCCAGGCCGCCGGCAACGGCTTCGCACAGGTCACGGTCGATGTTCGCCAATGATTCCAATTGACGAATCCGCACCGGTTCTTCATAGCATTTACCGAGTTCGAACGTGTACGCCTCGATGACGTGCCGTTGTTCAATTGCGGAAAGGCTCCGGTAGAAGAGCGCTGCTTGGCTGAAATGATCGGCAAACGACTCCGGGGCCTTCCGTACCTTTGCACTCTCGGGTACCGGCTGCGGGATGTCGATGAATGCCGCTGACTCGGCGCCCGCTTGGAACGGGCACCCCGCGTCCAGACTGTTCGGCCGGTAGGGCGCGACACCTGTGTGATCGGCAACCTGATGCATTCCGTCTCGGAGCATGTCGTTGACGGGGGCGTGCGGCCTGTTGATCGGGATTTGCGCAAAGTTCGGGCCGCCGAGACGGGTGATCTGAGTGTCCAGATACGAAAAGAGCCGAGCCTGCAGCAATGGGTCGTCCGACACGTCGATGCCGGGCACCAGGTGCCCCGGGTGGAAGGCGACTTGTTCGGTCTCCTCGAAATAGTTGCGCGGATTGGCATGCAGCGTCATCAGCCCGCACGGGCGTACCGGAGCCAATTCCTCGGGGACGAATTTCGTGGGATCCAGCAAATCGATCCCTTCGAATGTCGAGTCGCCGGTATCGGGAAAGACTTGCACGCCGAGTTCCCACTGAGGATAAGCGCCCGCTTCGATCGAGTCCGCTAGATCTCGACGGTGGAAGTCGGGATCGACGCCGTTGATGATTTGAGCTTCCTCCCACACCAAGGAGTGGACGCCGAGCCGCGGTTTCCAGTGAAATTTCACCAATGACGTTTCGCCGTCCGCATTGATCATCCGGAAGGTGTGAATTCCAAATCCCTCCATCATCCGGAACGAGCGTGGAATCCCCCGATCGGCCATGAACCACATCGTGTGCGCTTGGGCTTCCGTGTGCAGTGAGACGAAATCCCAGAACGTGTCGTGCGCGCTCTGTGCTTGCGGAATCTCCCGGTCCGGGTGCGGTTTGGCGGCGTGCACGACGTCCGGGAATTTGATCCCGTCCTGTATGAAGAAGACGGGAATGTTGTTTCCGACCAGGTCGAAGGTGCCCTCGTCGGTATAAAACTTCGTCGCAAATCCGCGCGTGTCGCGAACCGCGTCGGCAGATCCGCGTGAACCCACCACCGTCGAGAACCTGACGAACACGGGAGTCTCGACCTCACTCGACAAGAATGACGCGCTGGTCAGGCCCGCGGCCGTGCCGTAGGACCGAAACGTTCCATGAGCTCCGGCACCACGCGCGTGCACGACGCGTTCGGGAATGCGCTCGTGATCGAAGTGCGTGATCTTCTCACGAAGATGGTGGTCCTGCAGTAGCGTCGGGCCGCGGTCTCCGGCCTTCAGCGAATGGTCGGTGTCGTGCAAACGTAGGCCTTGCGCCGTTGTCAGATACTCGCCGGTTTGGGAATCTGCGTCCGCTGCCGCCGACGGCCGGCCGGTCGGTGAAACCCTTTTCGGCCCCTGCTGGTCGGCTTTCGGCGACGGTGCCGGGTGCGGCTTCGTCGGTTCGGCAATCTGCGGAGTCACCGATGACGGAGCGCCGGGAACGGGTTTGTCAGTGGACATGGTGGTCCTCCTCGAGCAGCAAGAACGCGCTGCGAACGGACACGTGCTGTGTCGATTTCTCAGCGCCACTGCTCGACGCGCGGCTTTGAGAGCCGCAACCATTGCGTGTCGAAAAATCCCGAGCGGGCGGTCGGCAGGCTATGGTGCTCCACACTATAGCCGCAACGGTTCCCGCCTCACAATACGTCGGCGGCCCGGTGTGCAGATCCCAATTTCCGCAGCCCCCGTCGCCGTACAGCCAAGTGCAGCAGTCCCCCGCCGGCTACGGCGTCAGTAGTCGTTCGGCATGGTGCCGAACCTCGCTCGACACCCCAGGTACAAACCGTAGCTCGCCAGGCCGAGTCCGGCGGCGACGAGTCCGGCCGGACCGGTTGGCTGGCCCTGGATGGTCCGGAACACGGTACTGATCCCTTCGGCCTTCGCCGGTTCGAAAGTGATTGTCGAATAGCCGACGAGCATGCCCGCCGAGCAGATCACCAATCCTTTGGCGATATAGCCGATCATGCCGAGCACGACTGCCGTCCGCCCAAAAAATCCGGACGTGCGTTTCAAATTCTTGCGGTGGGCTCGACGCAGACCCTTGACGACGAAAAACACGCCGATTCCGAAGATCGTCGCTCCGACGGCCGCAAGAAAAAGCCGACCGGCGAGCGTTTGCATCAACTCGACGCTCAAATCCGATTTTCGAGCATTGCTCTTGTGGCTGTTCGTCCCGCCGAGAGCGTATCGCACCGTCACAATTGCCAGCGCGCCGTAAATGAGGATGAGACCGACCGAGCTACCTTTTTGCATGACACGCCGGTAAGTCGAGCGATAACCGCGACCAAAGCACAGTTCCAGCGCATGCCAAATTGTGAGGGCAGCAAACGTGATCGCCGCGACCCACAGGGCAAAAGCCCCACCCGGCTCATTGGCTACGGCCGTGAGGACGCCGGCTTGGCTCGGTTTCGCGCCATGGCCACTCGCCAACCGAATGGCTGCATAACCGATGAGCAAGTGCAGCACACCGTTGACCGCAAATGCGGCACGCGCCACCGTTTCGAACGTCCTTGAATTGCTCGCCGCATCGGCAAGGTCGGCGGCGTCCATCGAATCGGCGCTGTGCCGTGATGAGGTCACAGCATATCGCTCATCAGTCGAATTCCCAGTCCTCGAGCCGGCCGTTCGCCGTCACCGGCGCCCGACGCCGTACGGTTACTTGACTCTAGCCCGCACTAGCGCGCCTCTCAACCGGCGATTGCCGTTCGGCCGACGGCACCGCCCGGAGTATCGTCAGGGCAAAGCTCCCGATCGGCACCCAGAATTCACCGTTAGAATGCTGAGAACCAATCGGGACGATAAGGCGGGCAGCTTGGACAACGAACGAGAAGCAGATGGCGATTTGCAGCGAGTAGGGGCTACCGAGGATACGTGGGACGCACTGAGTGAAATCGCCAGGGCACTGCAGCAAGAGGACGACCCCGAGCAGATTCTCGTCGATATTGTCGACGGCGCCATCCAGCTGGTCCCCGGCGTCGATGCGGGATCGATCAGCTTTGTTTTGAATCGGAAAAAAAGCGGGTCGAGGGCGGCTTCGGGAGAATTGCCCTCCCAAATCGATGCGGTACAAAACGAACTGAATGAAGGTCCGTGCCTGCGAGCCGTCTACGATCATCCGATCGTCCGCGTTTCGGATATGCGCAGCGAAACCCGGTGGCCGACCTTCGCCCGCCGAGCATACGAGCTCGGCGTCGGCAGCATGATCGCGTTTCAGCTTTGGGTCGAGGACGAGAACCTGGGCGCGTTGAACTTGTTCGCACGCGACCCCGGCGCGTTCGACGAAGAAACCGAGCGCATCGGACTGCTGTACGCCGCACAGGCTGCAGTGGCGTATGCAGAGACTCAGAAGACGGCGCAACTCAGCCAAGCGATCGAGACGCGGGACCTGATCGGCCAAGCCAAGGGGATTTTGATGGAGCGCTACAAGATGAGCGCCGGACAAGCGTTCCGCGTGCTGGTCCGTTCCAGCAGCACGAGCAACAAGAAGCTGCACGTGCTGGCGGAAGAACTGGCCACGACCGGCCAAATAGCCGGGGTCACCGACGCCGGCGCGAGCGGAGGCATCTGAGCGATCGCTTGCATTGCCGCGCCCGGGTGACGCTGCTAAGCTCGACAACGAGCCTGGTTCCAGATATGCGGCGACGGCAACTCAGCTTGATCTGACTAATTGAGGTGTCGCATTTGCGCACATCGAACCCAGCCCGTCAATTCACCGTCGCGACGCTTGTGGCGGCCGCGTTGGCCATGTCTGCTTGTGGCGGCGGCTCAGCGAATTCCAGTGCGACGACCACGCCCACGAGCGCCATGCAGGGAAAGGGCCTGGCAACGCACGCGGCCCCCGGCGCCGCGTCCCGTGCGCGCACCCCCGAAACGCGTACCGCCCTTGACGCCATCGCCACCGCTCAACACGCGGTCGCCGGCGGACAGGTGTTCAACCTCGAAAGCGACAAGGATCACGGCAAGAAGGTATGGGAGGCGGAGGTCGCCGATCCGAGCGGCAAACAGTTCGACTTCACCATCACGGCCGACGGCAGCAAAGTCATTCACCGCCGCGAAGACAAATCGCCCGACGACGACGTGAAGAAGCTGCATGCAGCCAAGATCCCGCTCAAGCGCGCGATCGGAACAGCCGTCAGTCAGGCGAAGAAGGTCGGCAAACTGACGTCGCTGGAGATCGACACGACGGATGGCGGTCAGACGCTCGTCTGGGAAATTCGGTTCGGCGGCGATACCGGCATGACGGCAGTCGTGAACGCGAAAAACGGCACGGTCGTGACAGTGGGGCCGGACGCCGGCTAACCGGATCGCTTCGACGGTCTCCGTCACGGCCTCCCACCGCCGCGCACCACGGTGCGTCGTGTTGCATCAATCCGCCGCGTCCACCCCCGCGCGTCAAGGTGTTCGAACAACGGAACGGCTACCCGCCGGGTCGTGTGCAGGGCTTGCCGGCCCTCGCTGAGCGTGAACGGCTGGTCAAGACCGGCAAGGGTTCGCATCGCCAGTGCCGGCGCGTTCGGAAGTAATACAATGTGTTCCGACAGACGCAGTAGACGGCCCCGGCGTTCGGCTGCCGCGAGTTCGCGTCGTCCCAGGCCCAGTTCCGCCAACTCCCCCATTTCGGGGGCGGTGAACGGATCGGCCGCGAGTCTGTCCTCGAGTTCGACTACCGCTGCTTCGGCCGGCCCGAGGTCGCCCGGCTGTCCGGGCGGCCGAATGTTTCCGTCGTGCATGACTAGGCCGGCTTCCCGGATGACTGCGTCCAGAACGGAATCGTCGCTCACGGACAGCAGCCGTCGGGCGGCCCCGTGGGACAGCCCGTCCGCGAGCTTGTCCCGCTGGACAAGGTTTGCCACTTCGGTACGCAGGCGGCCGACCCAACCGTCGAGGGCGCGTGAATCGACCCACCACTCCCCGATGACCGTCACGCCGTCCGGCGGCCCGGCCTCGTCGGACAGGACGCCGAGACGGCGCAGGTATCGAGGCTGCACAATTCCGCGGCGGGCGACTTCGGTCGCAACGTCGCCTTCGGGCCGCATTGTTGCCAGGGTCAGCGCACGGCGCCGACCGGCGCCGCGCCGGAGTAACGGCGGCGGATCCACATCGACGATGCGGGCTCCACCGAACACCGACCGACTCGACGACGGGCGCAATACGAGACGGTCGCCAAACTCCAGCGGAAGATTCCGGTCGAGGGTGAGCCGGCCGTGGTCGTCGTCGAACGGACGTAACCGGCAAGCCACCGACGCCGTGCCAATGTGGACCAGTAGCTGCGCGGGTGCCGCCGTCAGCGCCGGGCCGCTGCTTCGTCGAATGTCGACGCTGTCGACTACCGGCCATGCGCCGGGCGTCACGAGGACCTCGCCACGATGGATCTCGCTCGCGGAGACGCCACGGAGGTTGATCGCCACCCGTTCGGTGGGGCCGACCCGTCTCCGCGCCGTCTTGCGGCTCTGCAATCCGCGAACGTCGACCGGGCGCAGCGGGTCCGCGCCGGCGACCTGGAGCTTGTCGCCCAGGTTGAGCGTTCCGGCCGCGAGAGTACCCGTCACGACGGTTCCCGAACCGGGGACGCTGAACGATCTATCGATCCACAGGCGAATTCGGCCCGAAGCGGCAGGCGTCGGCATGCCGGCCAGCACCCCGTCAAAAGTCGCGCGTAAATCGTCAAGGCCCGCACCGTCGAGCGCCGAAACGGCCACGGCGGGTGCGCCGTTCAGCCCCGTCGCCGCAAGCTCCTCGCGTGCCTGGGCGAGGACATCATCGACCCGTTCGCGGGCCCGGTCCGTACGCGTGATCACTATGAGCCCGTGTTCGATGCCCAAAGCGGCGATCACGTCACGGTGGTCGCTCGACTGGGCTTGCCACCCTTCATCGGCCGCCACGACGAAGCAGACGGCGGAAACCGGTCCCAGGCCGACCAGCGCATTGCTGAGGTACCGCTCGTGTCCGGGGACGTCGACGAACGCCACTTCGCGTCCGGAGGGGAGCTGCATCCATGCGAAACCCACGTCGATCGTCAGTCCCCGGCGGTGTTCCTCCGCCCAACGATCGGGCTCTATCCCGGTCAGGGCACGCACGAGCGTGCTTTTGCCGTGATCGACGTGCCCCGCCGTGGCAACGACGTACATGGTCAGCTTTCCCGGGAACCGACGGCTTGCTCGTGTAAAGCAGCCGCAATCGCGTTTCCCAGACGTTCATCGTCGTTTTCGGGGATGCAGCGCAAATCGACGAGACACACCCCGTCGTGCACCCGTGGAAGCACCGCGGGGTTTCCCGTTCGCAGGAACGGCGCCACCGACTCCGGTAACGCGATCGCGTGGCCCGCCAGCGGAACCCCCGGCGCCCCACCGCCCCCGACGCGGCCGTCGTGCTCGACCACCTCGGCTCCCACCGGTGCGGCCAAGCGTTCGGCGCGCACCCGTAGGCGGCCGGCGTCACCGGCGAGCGACAGTTCGGTCGGAGTCGATTGTCCGACGACAGTCGCCTCCAACGCCGCAAGTGTGAGCTTGTCGGCGCGCAGTGCGCGTGCCAGAGGGTGGCGGGCCAGCCGGGACACCGCCTTCCGGGTACCGAGGATGAGGCCCGCCTGCGGGCCGCCGAGCAGCTTGTCACCGCTGGCTATTGCAATATCCGCTCCGGCATCGAGAACACTTGCGAAGTCGGGCTCGTCCGGCAACCGGGGGTCGGGCGCCAGGAGGCCGCTGCCGATGTCCACTACCAGCGGCACCCCGTGTGCATCCGCCAGGGGTCGCAGTTGTCTCACGGAGACGCTCGCGGCGAATCCGGTGATCCGGAAATTGCTCGGATGTACTTTCAAAAGACAGCCGGCGTTCGAGCCGAGCGCCTCGGCATAATCGTCCACGTGGGTACGATTCGTCGTGCCCACTTCGTGCAAGCGCGCACCGGTGGACTCGATCAGTTCCGGTAGCCGGAAGCCCGCTCCGATCTCGATCAGTTCTCCGCGACTGATCACCACGCCGGCGCCACCGGCGAGAGCCGTGGTGGCCAAGACGAGCGCTGCGGCGCCGTTGTTGACGACGAGCGCATCTTCGGCCGCCGGACATGCGTTCAGCAGCGCCGCGCGTGCCGCCGCTCCCCGGCCCGAGCGGCGGCCGGTCGTCAAATCGAGTTCCACATCGACATATCCGCTCGCCGCGATCAAAGCGTTCACGGCCCCGCTGGACAACGGGGCGCGGCCCAGATTGGTGTGCACGACGATTCCGGTGGCGTTGAGGACCGGCTGCAGCGATCCGGTGGATTCGACAGCTGCCACAACTGCCGATTCGACGTCTCCGGGCGACAAGCTGCCGGATCGCGCTTCGGACTGGACGGTGTGGATCAGCGAGCGCACGACGCGGTCGTTCAATCTCTGTCGTGCGTGCCGGACGGCCGGAAGTTCCATGAGCCGATCGGTACGCGGGATGAGGCGCCGAGAATCGTCGGTGACCACGGGTCCTCCTCGCCGTCGATCTATCAGACGCTGTGTGGCGGAGACGGACGGGAATCGAACCCGCCAGGCCGAGATACTCGGCCTCACCGGTTTTGAAGACCGGGGAGCCCACCAGGACTCGGACGCCTCCACGCTCACTGTACAACGCCTGCCGCAATGCCCGGACCTCGCTGTCGCAGGGCGATATCGGGCTAGGGTTGGGGCATGGGCGAGACTACTCAGCGACCCGGCGATCTGCACTCCGCCGTCAGGCTTACCGACTACGCGCACGGCGGCGGCTGTGCGTGCAAGATACCGCCGGGCGAGCTCGAGGACGCGGTTCGCGGACTGAGCGGGCAGCCGGACGACACAGTGGTCGTCGGGCTCGACGACGGTGACGACGCGGCTGCGGTACGGGTCCGTGCGGATCTCGCTGTTCTCTCGACCGCCGACTTTTTCACGCCGGTCGTCAACGATGCCTACGACTGGGGCAGGATTGCCGCAGCAAATGCGCTGTCGGACATCTATGCCATGGGCGGCGATCCGGTGGTCGCCATCAACTTGGTCGGCTGGCCGCGCGATGTACTGCCGATGGAGCTGTTGACCGAAGTTCTCCGCGGCGGTTTGGCGATTGGCACCGAAGCGGGCTGCCCCGTCATTGGCGGACATTCCGTGGACGATCCCGAACCGAAGTACGGGATGGCAGTGACCGGCGTGGCCCGCCCCGACCGGCTGCTGCGCAATGACTGCGCGGAGCCCGGCTTACCGCTGACCTTGACGAAACCTATCGGCTTGGGTTTGCTCAACAATCGGCACAAGTCGACCGGTGACGTGTTCGACGAGGCCGTGGCCACGATGGTCCGTCTCAACCGGGATGCCGCCGGGGCGGCCTTGGCTGCCGGGGCGAGGGCCGCGACGGACGTCACCGGCTTCGGCTTGCTCGGCCATCTGTACAAGATGTGCCGCGCGTCCGGCGTGGGCGCGGTCGTCGATCGTGCGTCAGTCCCTCTCATCGCCGGGGCGGAGGAGGCATTACGGGACGGCTTCGTACCCGGCGGGACCCGTCGCAATTTAGACTGGGTCAGTCCGCATCTGAGGGCCGGTAGCGTGATTCGCGAGGACGACCTGCTGCTGTTGTCCGATGCCCAGACCTCCGGCGGGCTTCTCGTCGTCGGCGAGGTGCCGGGCTATCCGGTGATCGGGCATACGGTGGCCGGAACGGGCATCGAGGTTTGCTGAGAGCCGGTGTCAATCAGCCGGCTGTCGTGATCGAATCGTCGACGATTCCCGCCGCTCGCCGGGCGGCAAGCCTGGCTTTTTGCGGCTCGATCGTAAAACGGGGGTCCTCGGCCGAGCGGATGCCGGCTTGATGGATTCCGAAACGCGTCAAGACCGAAGCACCCAGCAGGGCCAGCCCCGAGGCCACGGCAACGGCGCGGTGCCGCCCGGCCACAATCGTGCCGATACCGGCCGCCGCAGCAAGACGTCGGCTCCATTTCAGCATTGCGCCGGGCCGTCCCTCGTTCAGCGGCTCGGCCGAAACGGGGTCCATGCGCTTTTCCATTATTTGTGAGGCGAGCAGATCACCGGCGACGCCGAGTACGGCTAGTTTGCGCGCCGGCCCTGCCTCGCTCGCGGGGGTGGTGATCATCGCCAGTCCGCCCGACGCGAGCCCGGCCGAACTGACGAACACGAACGGCAGGTCTTCACGCGCGGCGTTCCACGACGGTACGGCCGTGTCGGCCAGCAACGCCGCAGTGTAGGCGGAAAGCGGGGCTCCGAGAATTGCCGCTCCGACGCCGGCCGGGGCCTCCAGCGCTCGAAGCGCCTTTCGCAAGGGACCGATCGGTACTCGGTGACCGCTCACGCGATCAAGTTCGCAGAGGGCGGGTATCGATGCTGCCGCGCTGAAGGCACTGAGGATCCAGGATCCGATGCTCATCGGAGACGTCACCTTGAACGTGCGCAACATGTGCAGAAATCGTTCGGGGCGGCCGAGATCGGCGACAAGGCAAACGGTTCCGGCCCCCGCTGCGGAAATTGCGGCAAGCCGGCAATTGCGTCGCAGCGTCGTCAATCCCGCCGCCTGCCCGCCGAACGCCAGTAGCGCCGAGCCTCCCGCGACTCCGCCGAGAAAGAGATAGGCCGCGATCGGGTTCTCCCATGGCGGCGGTTTGACCACCGGCCGTCCGTAGTACGAACTGAATTCGGCCTGCGGGACCATCGGCGTCTCGCGGGAGCCGTCGCCGGACCCGCGGGATCTCTTTCCCGGTTTTCGACGTCGCCGACGCGGTAATTCCGGCGGCCGGTGACTATCGAAGTCGGACACCGTCATTTCATGGCTCCGGACAGGAAAGCGGCAGCCGCGGCGGCCATCATGCCGACCGCCGCCAGGCCGGCGCGCTTGTACATTTGCGGCAGATCGGCGGTGGGCACCCGGGGGTCGGGCGGCAGCCCGTAAACCTCGGGCTCGTCGAGCAGCAGGAATATCGAACCGGTCCCGCCGACTCCGTCGTTCTCGTTCGCGCCGTAAAGCCGTGCTTCGGTCAGGCCGCGCGCTTGAAGGTCGGACACCCGCTCCCGCGCGGTGCTGACCATCTCGTCGTGATCGCCGAACTTGATCGACGTCGTCGGGCAGGCTTGGGCACACGCCGGCGTCTGCCCGTCAACCATCCGGTCATAGCACAGGGTGCATTTTTGGGCGATCCCGGCGTTGGGAGTGCCGGGCTCGTCCGCCACCTGCTCATCGCGTTCGGCTTTCGGGGATACCGTGCCGTCGCTGCGCCTTTCGATCACGCCAAACGGGCAGCCCGCCACGCAGGTACCGCACCCGTTGCAGATGTCGTCCTGCACCACAACCGTTCCGAACTCGGAGCGGAACAGCGCCCCGGTCGGGCAGACGTCAAGACAGCCCGCGTTAGTGCAGTGTTTGCAGACATCCGACGACATCAACCACCGGAATTCCGGAGTGTCCGGCGGCGCGGTATCTCCGGCGGCGATGTCGAACACGGAGAACTCGACCGGATCCGCCTGCGGCCGACCCGCTGACGGCGCTGCCGATTTTGTCTCGGGCGGGCCGATGCCGGGCATGCCCAGATCGACGAGAGCACGGCCCGATTCGCGTGCTTTTTCAATACGGTCCTGATCTTGTTCGACGAATGCGACATGACGCCAGGTATTGGCGCCAAGACCCCCCGTATTGTCATAGGACGAGCCGAGCAGTTCGAATTCGCTGTCGGTAGGGTTGTGGTTCCACTCCTTGCACGCCACCTCGCAGGCTTTACAACCGATACAAATCGACGTGTCGGTGAAAAAGCCTTGACGCGCGTGTTGCGCCGGCCGGCCGGCGTCGTCGGCGAGCTCGGTCGGCTCGGCAAGCTGGTCGGTCATGTGTTCCTCCGCGGTTGATCACCACTTTGTCCCAAGCCGGACGACGTGGGCTTGTCGTTGCCGGTCGCTACCGTCAGGCCGGCACGCTCCCGGTACTCGCCTATCAGCTCAAGCAGTTTCGCGCCCCGCGGCCTTCGACCCGCCCGGATGTCGCACGATCCGGTCTTGGACTCTTGGATTTGCACGTTCGGATCGAGAGTCACTCCCAGCAGATCATTTGCCGCGTCCCCGGAGACCACCGCGTCGTCCCCGACGCCCCAGTGGTAGGGAAGGCCGATCTGATGAACCGTGTGCCCGTTCACCACCAACGGCGTCATTCGCGCGGTCACGAGGACTTTGGCCTCGATCGCGCCACGCGGGGAAATGATCGTTGCCCATCCGTAGGGGTCGAGCCCGCGCTCCGCCGCCAGCTCGGCGGATATCTCGCAAAACATCTCCGGCTGCAATTCCGACAGGTACGACAGCCAACGGCTCATTCCACCGGCCGTATGGTGCTCGGTCAATCGGTACGTCGTGAACATGTACGGGTAAACGTCGGCTCCCGGGGCGTCGCCGCTCGGGGCGCTCAAGTTGTCCTCGCGGGGGAACGTCACCCGGGCCGGGCTCCGCTGCACGCGGTAGAGCGGATTCGCCACCGGCGACTCTTGCGGCTCGTAGTGGGTGGGCAACGGGCCATCGACCATGCCTTGAGGAGCGAACAGCCAGCCCTTGCCGTCGGCTTGCATGACAAACGGGTCGTCGCCGGCCAATGCGGCCGCGCCGCCCACGTCGTGCCCGGGCCGACTGTCGGGTGAGCGATCGACGGGGAAATCCGGAACGTCGTCACCGACCCATCGGCCCTCGGTCTCGTCCCACCAGACGTACTTCTTGCGGTCGCTCCACGGCTTTCCTTCCGGATCGGCCGACGCTCGGTTGTAGAGAATTCGCCGATTGGCCGGCCACGCCCAGCCCCACTCCGGGGCCGGGGGGCTCTGTTGCCCGCCCGGTACACGGTCCGCCGCATGGTTGACGCCGTCCGCGTAAACGCCCGTGTAAATCCAGCAACCGCCGGATGTCGAGCCGTCCGGGCGCATCTGCGTATAAGAACTCAGCGGGCGCCCCGCGTCGGCCCCGGACAAGTGATAGCCGTTGATCTCTGCCAGAACGGACTCGGCATCGGGGTCGCCCGCATCGTCGGTCGGATAATCCCACGTCAGGTCGAGGATGGGCCGGTCGCGTTGATCGCTCGAATTCGCGAGCTTGCGCTTGATCCGTTTGCCGAGTTCGTAAAAGAACTGCAATTCGCTTTGGCAGTCCCCCGGCGGGTCGGTTGCTTGATGTCTCCACTGGAGCAGGCGCTGCGTTTGAGTGAAGGTCCCGGCCTTTTCCACGTGGTTGGCCGCGGGAAGGAAGAATACTTCCGTCTCGATCTCATCGGTCCGCAGCTCTCCGGACTCGATCTCGGGGCCGTCCTTCCACCAGGTGGCCGATTCGATGAGGTTGAAGTCGCGGACCACCATCCACTTCAAATGCGACATGGCCAAGCGCTGCATCCGTCCGTTGGCCGAGCCGATCGCGGGGTTCTGACCGAAGACGAAATACCCTTCGACATCGTCGTCCAGCATGCTCATCGTCGTTTGATAGGTCCCGTGCGGCCCATTGATGCGCGGCAGGTAGTCGTAGGCCCAATCGTTGTCCTCTCCGGCGGCCTTCCCCCACCATGCTTTGAGCAGGCTGATTGTGTACGCATCCGCGTCGGCCCAGAAGCCCTTCTGGTTTTTCGACGCGATCCCGTCGAGATACTTCTCCAGCGACGGTTTGTCCACGCTGGGCATCGGCAGGTATCCGGGCAGGAGATTGAACAACGTCGGAATATCGGTCGAGCCTTGGATGCTGGCATGGCCGCGCAGAGCCATGATCCCGCCGCCCGGTCGGCCGACGTTTCCCAGCAACAGTTGCAAGATAGCCGCCGTACGAATGAATTGGGCGCCCATCGAGTGCTGAGTCCAGCCGACCGCATAGGCGAAACATGTCGTCCTCTCGCGGCCCGAATTCCGCGTGATGGTCCGGGCGAGGCGTTCGAAGTCCTCGACGGCGATGCCGCACGCGTCGCGAACCATCTCCGGGGTGTAGCGCGAATAATGGCGTTTGAGAATCTGGAATACCGTGCGCGGATGGCGAAGCGTCTCGTCCCGCACAGTTCGAGCCGTGCCCAACGGGGGCCCTCCGCTCCCGTAATGGTCGCCCGTGGAATGTTCCGAAGTGCCCGGCGGCTCCCCCAGGTCGCCTTCCTCGGGTGCTGTCTCATAGTGCCAGGACGACGTATCGTACGCGCCGGTCTCCGGGTCGTATCCCGAGAACAGTCCGTCGAGGTCTTCGGTGTCGCGGAAGTCCTCGTTCACGATTGTTGCGGCATTCGTATACGCCGTCACGTATTCCTTGAACCACAGATCGTTGCCGATGACATAGTTGATCAGAGCCCCCAGGAGCACGATGTCCGAGCCCGCCCGGATCGGCACGTGCTGGTCGGCGACCGCGCTCGTCCGCGTATACCGAGGATCGATATGAATGACCGTCGCGCCGCGGGCTTGTGCTTCCGTCACCCATTGGAACCCCACTGGATGGCATTCGGCCATGTTGGAACCTTGGATGATGATGCAATCCGCATTCGCCATGTCCTGCAGATACTGGGTGGCGCCGCCGCGCCCGAACGAGGTTCCCAAACTGGGAACCGTGGCGGAGTGTCAAATACGTGCCTGGTTCTCCAGCTGGATCGCCCCGGCGGCGGTGAAGAGCTTCTTGATGAGGTAATTCTCTTCGTTGTCCAAGGTGGCGCCGCCGAGAGCCGCGATTCCCATCGTCCGCTTCAACGGCCGGCCCGTGTCGTCCGCGTCCTGCCAGGTATTGCGCCGCGAAGCGATGAAACGGTCGGCGATCATTTCCGTGGCGGTGTCGAGATCGAGGTATTCCCACGTGTCCGAGCGCGGGGCACGGTACAGTACCCGCGTTTGTCTACCGGATGCGTTGACGAGCTGCTCGCTGGCAGCTCCCTTGGGGCACAGTCGTCCTCGGGAGATCGGCGAGTCCGGATCGCCTTCGATGTGCACGACCTTCTCGTCCTTGACGAACACGCGCTGGCCGCAGCCGACCGCGCAATACGGGCACACGCTCTGCACGACCCGATCCGCCGTCGTCGTCCGCGGCGTAATCGACCGCGTTTTTGGCGAGGTGACCGCCGACCCGCGTCCGAACGAGTCATCGGAACGCAGCTGCCGGAAGACCGGCCATTCCAGAAAGCTGAACCGCGACATGGTCTCAGGCTACTCCATGTGGCATGGTTCACAGCCGAGAAGACGCTCGGAGATCACGGACGTGGACAATGCTTCTTGCCGATATTCGGCAAGAAGCATTGAAAGCATTCCCGCCTCGTATTCCGGGTCGTGCGAGGCCACCGCATCCTTCGCCAGAACAACACGGAAGTTCCGCGCATACGCTTCGCTCGCGGTTTGCGCGATGCACGTATGCGTCGAGACGCCGGCCACGACGAGTTCGGTGATCTTCGCGCTTTGCAGCAGCCGGAGCAAATCCGTCCCGAGGAACGCGTTGTCCCGGCGTTTGACTATCGGCTGCGAATCCGCGATGTCGAGACCGTCGACGCAGGCGGCCTGTTTACTGCCGCGAAACAGATACCCC
The DNA here is from genome assembly GCF_013409065.1 of Spelaeicoccus albus. Classification (NCBI taxonomy): domain Bacteria; kingdom Bacillati; phylum Actinomycetota; class Actinomycetes; order Micrococcales; family Brevibacteriaceae; genus Spelaeicoccus; species Spelaeicoccus albus. The sequence continues at coordinate 3,251,711 of NZ_JACBZP010000001.1, forward strand.
TGGTCGTCGTCGAGCATGTTCAAGGTCCACGTTGACTTGTCTCGCAAGTGCTCGGTGCGCACGTTCACCACGAGCGCACCGATTTGTCGTGCGAGCCGTATCAACTCGTTGCACTGCTCGGTCACGCGCGACCGGCAAGCCGCGAGCCGCGGGTTTTCAAAATATGCGTTTTGCATGTCAACTATCACGATCGCCGTACTGATGAGCCAATTCACCTCGGCTTATGTGGTCGCCGCTACGGGCGTGCGCTACTCAATGTTTGCGGAGTTTCTTCATCAAGTCGCTCTTGTTCAGTTTCGAATAGCCGCTCAACCCGAGTTCCTTGGCCCGTCCGCGCAGTTCATCAACGGTCCAATCCTCGTAGCTGCCGGCCTTACCGCCACGCTTGCCGACCTTCGATTTTCCTTCACTTGCCGACGCATTGGAGATTCGAGCGGCCTTTTCCTTGGACTGGCCCTCCTCACGCAGGTCCTCGTACATTTGCGGTTTCTTCAGTCGTGACTTCTTGTTTGCCGGTGCCATCGTCGACGCCCCAATCTGTTGGTACGGACTTCACTATTGCGATTCGGAATTGTTGTGCGGCAAGAATTCTTGCGCCTTCGTCTTGATTCCTTGTTTGAGGATCCCCAACCGGTTCGGGTCTCCCTTCAAGAGCGCCAGCGCGGAGTCTTTTGCCTGCTCAAACGTCGCGTGCGGCGGTATCGGCGGCATATCCGGATCGACGTACATGTCAAGAAGCGTGGGACGGTCCGCCGACAATGCCGCATCCCAGGCCGGGCCCACGCCGTCCGGAGTATCGACCACTATCGCTTTCAGGCCAATACTTTCGGCGAAGTTCGCATACGACACTTCCGGCATCCGCTGCGATTCGAGGAAGTTCGGCGCGCCCTCGGTCGCCCGGATCTCCCACGTCACCTGATTCAAGTCGTTATTGTGCAACACGCACACGATCAACCGCGGGTCGCTCCATTCCTCCCAATAACGCTTGATGGTGATGAGTTCCGCCATCCCGTTCATTTGCATGGCCCCATCGCCGGCAAAGGCGATAATGGGACGGTCGGGGAAACCGAACTTCGCGCCAATCACATACGGCACGGCCGGGCCCATTGTGGCAAGCGTGCCCGACAGCGAGCCTCGCATGTTGCCGGTGAATTTCAGCTGCCGCGCATACCAATTCGCGCTCGAGCCGGAATCAGCCGTCACTATCACATCGTCGGGAAGTCGTTTCGACAGCTCGGAGAACACGCGAAGCGGATTGACCGGGTTCGACTCGACCATGGCCTCGGCCTCCATCACCTCCCACCAGCGTGCGACGTTGGACTCGATCTTCTCCTTCCAGGCGCGGTCCTCTTTACGCTGCAAGTGCGGAATGAGCGCCTGCAAAGTTGCTTTGGCGTCGCCGACGAGATTTTCCTCGTACGGATAGCGCATACCGATGAATTTTCCGTCGATATCAATCTCGACGCCGCGGGCCTGATCGAATTCGGGGAGGAATTGCGAGTACGGAAAGCTCGAGCCGACAGTCAACAACGTGTCGCACTCCATCATCATTTCGTAACTCGGGCGAGTGCCCAGCAGGCCGATCGCCCCCGTCACGAACGGCAAATCATCGGGCAATACGTCTTTGCCCAATAAGGCCTTAGCAACGCCGGCACCGAGAAGATCGGCCACCTGCTCCAATTCGCTGCGCGCATTCTTCGCGCCGGCGCCGGCCAGGATCGCCACCTTCTTGCCGTCGTTGAGAACCGCAGCGGCCCGCCGAACTGCCTCATCGTCGGCGACAACCGTCGGCATGCTGATCCCGGTGCTCGAGGGCACCATCTTGAAGGCGTGCGTCGGCGGCGAGTATTCCATTTCCTGCACGTCAAGCGGGATGATGATCGCCGTCGGCGCTCGCTCGGCCAACGCCGTGCGAAAGGCGCGGTCCAACACGTTCGGCAACTGTTCCGGAGCAGTAACCATGTGCACGTACTCGCTGGCGACGTCCTTGTACAGGCTCATCAGGTCGATCTCTTGCTGGTACGATCCGCCCATCGCCGTCCTGTTGGTCTGGCCCACGATTGCCACCACGGGCTGGTGGTCGAGTTTGGCATCGTAGAGACCGTTCAACAAATGCACGGCTCCGGGCCCGGAGGTGGCCATACAGACTCCGACTTTTCCGGTGAACTTCGCATAGCCGACGGCTTCGAACGCACTCATTTCTTCATGCCGGGATTGGATGAAGCGCGGAACGTCGTTCTCGTCGGCTTGCGACCATGCAGCCACGATGCCGTTGATACCGTCGCCCGGGAATGCAAACACCTTTTCGACGTCCCATTCGCGAAGCCGCCCCAGCAGATACGTTGCTACCGATTCTTTAGCCATCCGGTTCTCATCCTCCTAGTTGTCACTGTCGACATGCTGTGATGTGATGCGGGTCGCTCAACCTCGCCGGCTGAGTATGTCGGCCGCTCGGGCCGCAACCGCCATGATCGTCAGCGCGGGATTGGCGCTGCCTTGCGTCGGTAAGACGCTTCCGTCCGTGATGTACAGATTGTCCACGGCAAAAGAGCGGCATGACGCGTCGACGACTCCGCTACGTTCGTCCGTCCCCATCCGGGCCCCGCCGACCAGGTGGGCGAACCGCCGGATCGTGATCAGGTCCGAACCGCCCGCGGCGCGCAGTATCTCCTCCATCTTCGTCTGAGCTGCCGTGACGAGTTGCCTGTCGTTTTCACAGGTCGAATAGGCGAAATTGGCGATCGGCATGCCGTTGTGGTCCGTCTGCTCGTCCAAGGTCACCCGGTTGTCGGCTTGCGGCAGCAATTCGCACAGCGAGCCCATTGAGGCCCAATGCACGTAGTCGGTCATCCGGAGGCGCAATTCTTCACCCCAATATCCCTGCGCCGTGAAGTGCTCGGACCAGGTGACCGGAAGCGGAGCCACGTTCTGCAACGAGAAACCGCGCTTGTACGGCTTGTCCGGCTGGGTTTCATAGAAGTCTTCGCACGTCACTTCCGGCGGGGGCGCCTTGTACTTCCTGATTTCGCTTTCGAACCGCGCACTTGTCTGCGGGGCGCCTTGCACCATGAGGTAACGCCCAACCAGATCGTGGTCGTTGCACAGGCCGTCCGGGAATCGTTTCGACGTCGAGTTCAGCAAAAGACGCGGCGTCTCAATCGAATAGCCGGCCACGACGACGAGTCGTGCTCGCTGGAAATGTTCGACGCCTTCGTGCACGTACCGGACGCCGGTTGCCCGGCCGGTCCGCTCGTCGATGTCGATTTTCGTCACCATGCTGTCGGGCCGGATCTCGGCGCCATGGGCAAGCGCGTCGGGGATATGGGTGATCAACGGCGACGCTTTGGCGTTCACTTTGCAGCCTTGCAGGCAAAACCCGCGGTAAATGCAGTGCGGTCGGTTGCCGAATCTCCCGTTGCTGATGGCGACCGGGCCGACTTTCGTGGTCAGACCCAACTCGCGAGCACCGCGTTGGAACACTTCGCCGTTACCGCCGACCGGGTGCGGCCGATGCGGGTACGAATGCGGCTTTCCCCACGGCCAGCGCTCGCCGGCAACGGGAAGCTCTTCTTCGATGGCGCGGTAGTATCCTTCCAATTCGTCGTACGACAACGGCCAATCGACGCCGACGCCGTCCAGTGACTGCGTCCGGAAATCGCTGGGATGGAACCGGGGTGCGTAACCGGCGAAGTGGACCATTGAACCGCCGACTCCTCGACCTGAATTATTCGCTCCCAGCGGGACCGGATCGTTGCCCGAGATTATCCTGGAATCCGTCCAAAACAGGTCATGGGAGCCTGCCTCGTCGCTGACCCAGTCGGTGTCGGGGTCCCAAAACGGGCCGGCGTCGAATCCGATGACCGACCAGCCGGAACGCGCCAAACGTTGAATCATCGTCGATCCGCCGGCGCCGCAGCCGATCACTACGGCGTCGACCTCGCTATCGTGCGAAAAGCGCCGCATGTCTGCTCGCAGCGCGTGGTTGGTCCGCGTGCCGTCGGTCGGCAACAGCCAGGCGGACTCATTGCGGCTACGTACGCCCGGCATCAGTACGGCACCGGCCCTTGCTCGGGATGAGTTTCCTCAGCTTCGAACGGCTCTTTCTTGCCGATTCCCGCATTCTTGTAACCGCGGGGGTACGCCGGACCGGGGAACCCGATCTCGTTCCACGCCCACGGGTGGGAGTAGAAGGCCGCGCACACGTAACGCATCCACAAATTCCAGACTTCAGTCGCTCGCAGACCGTGCCACAGCTGCGAACTCAGGCCCTGGACGCCGCGCAGGATTTCCACCTGCTCGTCCAACGTGCACTCGGAAAATCGGCCGCCGAAAGCTGAATCGGCGTCGGCATCGAGGTTGGCCAACGATTTCCGCCACGTCACTCGGTCCGGCGGAAGATCCTGATGGTGCCAGCCGTCGGTCCGGTTGGCCGCCAAGCGAGATTCCACCGGCTCGAGAACCGGAATCCGAGGTTCGCTGTGCTGGCCCATCAACTGATCGAAGAGCGCGGCAGCCGTTTCGCGTTCCGCATCGGTGAAGAATATCCGGCCGTCCCCCCGGCCGAGTCTGGATTCGACGAGTTCACGCGTGACCGGGTCCCAATGCTCGGCCTGGCTCATCACGTCGAAGTCACCGAACCGCCGGTACGGCAATGCGCCGCTCACTTTTCTCGCCTCAAAATCGATGCGAGCAACCCCATCCCGCCGACCATCGTGACCAGCAGCGGGGCAAGGAGCGGCGGGCCCATCTCCATGTTGTACCGAAAGTTTGACCAGCCGCCGGGCTTTTGCCGTATTCCGCGCGCATGGAGGTACAGACCTTGCAGGCCGTTGGCCACGATCAGCGCCGACGTGACAGGCAATACCGTCTTGGCCATTCGGTGACTGGCGAAACCGGCGATACCGGCAGCCGTGCCGACCGGGCCGGCGACAACGGGCAACCACATGTTCTTGTTGCCGAAGCTGGCGCTGTCATGTTCAAAGTAGATTTCCGCGGCAGTGATCATACTGCCTGCTGCCATGAAGGCCGACAAGCTCCGCTCGAATCGCCCCGTTTCCACGTCCCGGATCAAGCGATCGATTCCGTAAGCAGTTTTGCGAGTGCGTCGCCGTAGCGCATTTCGCGCGCGTTGAGCCATGGAGCATCCTTCCCGAATCGGAAGTCTGCGCCACGGACTAGGGCGTTGCACTCAGCGTATTCCGCGTACCCGGGCATGTCTAGCCGCCGACCCGTGCGTCCTCGCCGCCGCCGATCCGACGCTTCACCACGACGGCCGCCGCGGCCGCCGCCGTCCCGGCCACTGCCCCAAGGGCAGCCAACAGTGCGTGTCGCCTGGACGCCCACGCTTGGACGCTCGACTGCCGAGAGTCGTCATCGAACACGCCATGGACCCCGTAGTCCTTGTCGGCGTCCGCCGGATGCCAGAGGTTCGCCGGCTGGGAGGGGTCGCGATCCTCGGCGGTTTGCTGAGCCGAGTACCCGGTCCGGGCCAGATACCTGTCCAACAGTCCGGCCGCGATCATGTTGCCGAGCAGTGTCTTCACGGTCGAGAAACCGACCCAGTATTCGCGACGTCCGGGATGTTCGGCAGCGTAGACGACTGCGCGCGCAGCCACTTCCGGCTGATAGATCGGCGGAACGGGCTGCGCGTGTTTGGGCAGCCGAGACAGCAGCCATGAGAATTGCGGAGTGTTCACGGCGGGCATGACCACCATCGTCGTGCGGAGTCGGCTCCGCTCGTGCAGAAGTTCACACCGCAGAGATTCGTTGAACCCCTGAATCGCATGTTTGGACGCGCAATAGGCGGCTTGCAGAGGAATGCCGCGGTACCCGAGCGCCGAGCCCACTTGAACTATCGCTCCGGCCCCACGCAGGCGCTTCAACGCTTGCAGGGTTCCGTAAACGTACCCGAGATAGCTGACCGCAGTCACGCGTTCGAACTCGGCAGGAGTGATCTCGCGGACCGGTGAGAAAACGGAGGTAAATGCAACGTTCACCCACACGTCGATCCCGCCCAGCCGATCCTCGATCTGGTCGGCGGCCGACTCCAGCTGGTCCGGGTCCGAGACGTCGGCACTAACTCCCAACGCCTCGGCGCCGGTGGCTTCGACGTCCCGAACCGCCCCGTCGAGGCCGGCGCGACCTCGGGCGATGAGCGCGACAGTCGCTCCGCGGCGTCCGAACTCTATAGCGGTCGCGCGGCCGATTCCGCCGCTGGCGCCCGTGACGACAACTACTGATCCCGCAATCGATTTGCGCATTCGAGCCTCACAGATTCTCTACCGAAGACGCCGCTTGCTCGACACCAACCATGTCTACTCGTCACCGCACGGGCAGTCAACGCGCTTGCCCTGCGGCCTACCATTTCGGAAGAGCCCGTTCGAATTGTGACACCATCAACTTCATGGGCACTTCTCTCAGCGAACAATTCCCGCCGCACGTCCTGCGTGAATACGCGCTCATTGCCGACGGCGAGCGCGGCGCTTTGCTCGGGCCACGTGGAGACATCGCGTGGATGTGCGTGCCGCGGTGGCACGACGATGCCGTCTTCTCGACGTTATTGGGCGGCGGAGGCGTATATTCGGTCTCCCCCGAGGATCCTCGCACGGTTTGGGGCGGCCAGTACGAGCCCGGCAGCCTGATATGGCGCGGCAGGTGGATCACCACCGACAGCATCATCGAGTGCCGCAATGCTCTTGCCATGCCCGCCGATCCCCGGTGCGCGATCTTGTTGCGCCGGGTCTACGCAGCGCTCGGCGAGGCACGCGTGCGCATCCACCTGGATGTCCACGCATGCTTTGGCCGCAACGACATGACCGACGTGAAGTATGACTCGGGGGTCTGGACAGCGACCTCGGGGCCGCTTCACCTACGCATCACCGGTCTGGACGATGCAGTCCTCACCGACGACGGGTTTCTCGAGGCGGTTGTCGCTATCGAGGAAGGCGATCATCGCGATCTGACCCTTGAAATCGGCGACTACGCGCCGGTCGAGGCGCCGGTGGACCCGCAGTTCATGTGGGATGCGACGGAACATGCCTGGGCGGACGCCGTCCCGGACCTGACCGACACGCTCACTCCCGCCGATGCCCGGCAGGCGTACGCCGTCTTGCACGGGATGACAAGCGCCACGGGCGGAATGGTGGCGGCCGCCACCACTTCCCTGCCGGAGCGGGCAAAGGGCAGCGGCAATTACGATTACCGCTACGTGTGGATTCGTGACCAGTGCATTGTCGGTCAAGCGATTGCCGCATGCGGCGCGTACCCGTTGCTGGGCGATGCGGTGCGGTTCGTGTCCGCGCGGTTGCTGAGCGACGGCGACCGCCTGGCGCCCGCTTATACAGTCACCGGCGGCCCGGTGCCCGATGAACGGCATATCGGATTGCCCGGATATCCCGGCGGGTCGGACAAAGTTGGCAATGGTGCCAGCGACCAATTTCAGCTGGGCGTGTTCGGCGAAGCACTATTGCTGTTTGCCGCGGCCGCGGGCCGCGACATGCTTGATGCGGACGGCTGGCGCGCCGTGGACGTGTGCATCGAGGCCGTCAATCGGCACTGGACCGAGCCCGACTCCGGGATCTGGGAACTCGGGAGCGCGCGGTGGGCGCACTCTCGGCTCAACTGCGCGGCAGGACTCAGGGCCATCGCTGCGTACGCCGATGCCGGGAAGGGCGCCGGCTTGCACGCTCGCGCCGATGAAATCGTGGCAAACGTCGGGGCCGACTGCCTGCACCCCGAGGGAAGATGGCAACGCTCCCCCGACGACCCACGCGTTGACGCCTCATTGCTGCTGCCGATTCTCCGCGGTGCGCTCAACGCCGACGACCCGCGTTCGGTTGCCACCGTCGAGGCGATACGCCGCGACCTCGGCCGCGATGGGTACATTTATCGTTTCAGCCAGGACGCCCGCGACCTCGCCGACGCCGAGGGAGCATTTCTCATGTGCGGATTCGACATGGCGATGGTGTTGAACCAAATCGGGAAGGGCGACGAGGCGCTGCGCCACTTCGATCGCAACCGCGACGCGTGCGGATCTCCGGGTCTTTTCACCGAGGAGTACGACATCGGCCAACGTCAGCTCCGCGGCAACCTCCCCCAGGCTTTCGTACACGGCGCGCTTCTCGAGGCGGCGAAGCGGCTCGCGTAGTTTCCGCACGCCGCCCGCACGCTGCCCGTGACGACAGCACAGTGACAACAGCACGGATCGGCGGCTTTCGCGTGCGACGGAATCGGCGGTAGTGTGAAAATCTGCCAAGCAGTCGGCGGTTCATCTCATTGATTGAGCGGGTCTACGCGCCCGAGTCGGCTCAGGCCGCCGTCCTCCGCGCCGCTCTTTCGGAAGCGGAGGCCGTTCCATGGGCCACGAAGTAGAAACCGAAAACCGAATCGTCGGACGCGCGGTGGCCACGCCGTTGCCGTTGGGATTCCTTGCCCTGCTGATAGTGACGGTGACGTTCAGCGCTGTCGAGCTCGGGTGGGTCCCTCTCACCGAAGGATCGACGGCCGCCCTGGCAGCACTCGTGTTGGCTGTGCCCTTGCAGGTCGTGGCGTGCATCTTCGGGTTCGTCCGCCGCGATCCGGTCGCTTCGACGGGAATGGGCGTTTTAGCCGGCACGTGGGCGTTCGTGGGAATCAGTACCCTGACATCGCCGCCGGGCGCGAGCAGCCCGGGGCTCGGAGTCGGATTGATCGTGGCCGGAGCGGCGCTTTTGGTGCCAGTGGCTTCGGCGTTCAAAAAACCGGCGGCGATGACGGTGATGACGCTCGCCGCGGCACGATTCGTCGCAACCGGAATTGCCGAGGCGTCTGCGTCGCACGTCTGGCTGACAATATCCGGCTGGGTCGGCTTGGTGTTGGGACTGACGGCGATCTGCGCCGCCTTCGTCGTCGAACGCGAAGGGGTCGCCAGAGCCCGTCGGCAATCGTAAACCTTCCGCCACCGGAATCGAGCAACACTATGGAAACCCCGACGATCGACAATCTCACGGCACGGGCGTACACCGTGCCGACCGACGTGCCGGAGGCCGACGGCACGTTGTCATGGAACTCGACAACTCTCGTCTTGGTGCAGGCGTATTCGGGCGACACCGTGGGGACCGGATGGACTTATGGCCCGCCCGCGTGCGCGTCCATCGTCTCGGGCCTCTTGAGCGACGTCGTACGCGAGTCGAACGCGTTCGACGTCGGCGGTTGTTTCGATGCGATGGTGAAACAAGTACGTAACGCCGGGCGACAGGGCGCAGTCGGGTACGCCATCTCAGCGGTCGACGTCGCGCTCTGGGATTTGAAAGCGCGCCTACTCGATTTGCCGCTCCATCGCTTGCTCGGCGCAGTGCGCGACGACGTGCCCGTTTACGGCAGCGGCGGATTCACCACCTACACGGACGCGCAACAAGAACAGCAACTCAATCGATGGGTACACGACCAGCATTTGCCCCGCGTGAAGATCAAGATCGGCGAAGATTGGGGGAATGAGCCCGGACGCGATTTGTCTCGCATGCGAGACGCTCGCCGGCTCGTTGGCGATGACGTCGAACTGTTCGTCGACGCCAACGGCGCCTATTCGCGCAAACAAGCGGTTCGGGTGCTGAAGGCAGCCGAAGACGTCGACGTGCATTGGATCGAGGAGCCGGTGTCGTCGGACGACCTCGAAGGATTGCGGCAGATCCGCATGATGACAGCGGCCGACGTCGCCGCCGGAGAGTACGGCTTCGACGTTTTCTACTTTCGCCGGATGTGCGCCGCCGGCGCCGTCGATTGTCTTCAAATCGACGCGTCACGCTGTGGCGGTATCACGAACTGGTTGAAATCGGCCGCCGTGGCGGAAGCTTTCGGCCTGGAAGTATCCGGGCATTGCAGTCCGCACTTGCACGTCCACGCGGCCGCGGCCACGTCGAATTTTCGTCATCTGGAGTGGTTTCACGACCACGTCCGCATCGAAGAAAAGTTCTTCGACGGCACATTGGACCCTACCGGCGGCGCCGTTCGTCCCGATCCGGTCGCCCCCGGAAACGGAATCCGCGTCAAGACCAACGACATCGAGCGGTGGCGAGTCCTTTGAGCCCTTGAAGGCCCGCCCCCGCCGGGCATAAGCTCGAATGAGTCAAGCAGCCGGCGATTTAGGGCCGAGATAGCGCAACGGCCCCTCACTAGTGAGCACTGGGTTGAAACAGGGAGGCCCTCATGACGGATTTCGACGGCAACGACAATGAAATTCCCAGCGGGACGCACGACCTGCGTGACGATGCATTCGACAACGCGGACGACGACGAGACAACGCTTCTGGCCGCCGACGAGGAAGACGACAACGAGACGGACGACACGCCGTCGGGCGCGGACACTGCGGGCGACAAGACCGAAACTTTTGGCGTAGGTCCCGGGGAGGACCCGTCCGCGGGTGCCAGCGGAGCAACCGAAGCCTATCGCACCAACCGATCGCCGGATGTCGGATAAGCCTCTTCGCCTTAGCCGGCGCCGCCGTTTAACCGCCCATATTGTTCGACGGCACGCCGGAATGTAGCCTGGAAACGCGGTTAAGTATCGGCCGGTCGATGACAACGAGAATCGAGCAGAAATGTCGATGCTATCCGATCCGGTTTCCAACTCTCCGTTTGAATCCGACGAGGTCGAATCCGACGTCGAGCCGATCGAATTCTTCGGTTTGAGCCACGAATCATTGACGGATCCTTTGTACAACGCCTTGGTGAACCCGTGCCGCCGCGCAATCCTGACATTGTTGTGCAAGCAACGAGACTCCACGCTGGAGGAGTTGGCGGCGGAATTGCCGTCACCCGGTGTCAGCTTGTCTGAACACATCAAGGTGCTCGTCGATGCCGGCACCGTTGCAGCATCAACGGTCGGCGACGAAATCGTCTATACCGTCAACCTCGATACGCTTACGGAAATTGCCGAGCATTTGAACGCGATGCGCGATACGGCAAGCGCATCACGTTAGATCGCTTGCACGAAGCACTACTTCGAGCCTGATTCGTATCGGCCGCGGCGGCCACGGCGAATCACCCCGTCGTCGAGTCCACGCCGTAACGCATTGCGGTAACGGCCCGGGCCCCAGTACCGGGCTCCGACTTGTCGATAGAGTTCACGGCTTCCCATTGGCCCGGACTCGCCGAGGACACGTGACAGAGCGAGAACTTCTTGCTCGAGCGTGTCACCGTCGCCGCTCCGCGAGGACACCGAGGCCCACGGCGCATAGAGACCGGACTCTCCGGGGCCCGGGCGGTAACGCCGGACGCCGGTCATCGATCCTTCGCGGCGCCGCGGCGTTTCCGAGCCGGCGCTTTCATCGGTCGGCGTCTCGTCATGAGACCGACCGCCGGCGTCACCGGCCGTCAGCGGTTGCGCAATGTCTTCGAGGTCGGCTCCTTCGGCCTTGACGCCGAAGAAGAGTTCGCAAATACCGCCGGCTGCCATCACGGCCGCACCGATATAGAACGCTACTGCAACGAGACCGCGGTCACCGGAACCAATCATCTGGCCGAACAGTAACGGCCCGGTGATTCCGCCTGCTGCCGTGCCGATTGCATAAAAGAACGCGATCGCCAAAGCTCGCGTCTCCATGGGAAAGATTTCGCTGACCGTCAGGTACGCCGCACTCGCACCGGACGACGCAAGGAAGAAGCACGCGGCAAGGATCACCAGAAATACCCATTCGTTTCCGGCATGGGAAACGAACACTAGAGCAAGGACCGCCGCGATCACGGCCGAACCGATATAGCTGATCGCGATCATCGGCTTGCGCCCAATTGTGTCGAATAGGCGGCCAAGAACCACTGGTCCGACGAAATTGCTCAGCGACCAGACGATGATGAAGATCGGGACTATTGCCGACGCGATACCGAAGTACCCGTGAAACAACGTGCCCAGGTTGAAGGTGATGCCGTTGTAGAGAAACGCTTGCCCGACGAAAAGCGCAAAGCACAGTATCGCGCGCTTCGGATACGTCTTGAAGGCCACCTTGGCGATTTCAACGAACGAGATGGACGTGCGTTGACGAACCGTCAACGATTTGTCGGGCTCGGACAACTGCTGCCCGGTCTCGTCGTGAACTCCCGACTCGATGTCATCGACAATTTTCTCGGCTTCTTCTTCCCTTCCGTGGATGAATAGCCACCTCGGGCTCTCCGGCACGTTCTTACGCACCACAAACACGAAAATCGCCAGCACGGCGCCCAGCGCAAAGGCCAAACGCCAGCCGAGATCTTTGGAGAAAATGTCGGTATTGAGAAAGAACAGAGCGCTCGCCGCTCCGCCCGCCGCACCGAGCCAGTATGTGCCGTTGATGATCAAGTCGATCCGCCCGCGAAGACGTGCCGGGATCAGTTCATCAATCGCCGAATTCACCGCGGCGTATTCTCCGCCGATCCCCGCACCGGTGACGAACCGGGCTATGAAGAAATACCAGGGAGAGAACGAAAACCCGGTGGCCACCGTCGCCACCAGGTAAACGGTCAACGTGATCATGAACAGTTTCTTCCGGCCGAACCGGTCTGTCAGCTGGCCGAAGAACAAGGCACCGAGACAAGCGCCGAGCACGTAAATGCCGGCTGCCGTTCCGATTTGTCCGGGCGACATCGAGATGCCGCTGCCGTTTTCGGTCAGGCGGGCGGCAACGCTGCCGACCATCGTGACTTCCAGGCCGTCGAGGATCCACACGCTACCGAGGCCGACGACAACCAGCCAGTGGAAATGCGACCACGGAAGCCGGTCGAGCCGTGCAGGGACTTTAGTGGTGATAGTGCCGAGTTCAACGTCGCGGCTCATTGCGTCACCTCATCATGGCGGGCGCGTGGAATCAGCCTGGACTCGACCTCATTTCACACCCTAGACGCAGCGGCCCAGATTGGCCAGCAGCCGGCTATCGGCGTCGGAAGAGACGCCAGATCCGCAACGGGAACATTCCCAGTAGCGGGGCCCGACGGCCACTATCATCGGAGTCGCTCCGATCGAATGCGCGAGCATATCGCTGCGCCTCGGCTTCGGTGCCGTAGGTTTTCGATCCGGCCGCTTGACCGCACCGCCGGCATGACCATTGCACAGTCGCGCCGGCGGCCCGAAAGCCCACACGGTGGCCGAATACGCGACAAGCGATCATGCCAGCACGCTAACACGCGGTCCGGGTGAAACCCGATACGCATACTTGTGTCGCCCGACAACGGTGCGTAGCGTTTTCCCTGCGGTCAAGTCTCGGCCGATACGTCCTTGCGGCCCCAATCGCCGGCAATGAACACAAGCGACAATACGACGGAGATGCACGCGCGATGCCTGCCACGACTTCCTTTGGACGCACAGTAGCACCGCGTCTGAGAATTCGGGTTTCCTCGGCCCTTTCGACGGTCCGGACACCCGAATTCCTCACCGACGCCCTGCAAATCGCGAAATCCGTTGCTGCCGCAATCCTGGCCTGGTGGCTCGCGGCCGAAGTCCTCGACCTGCCGCAAGCCTTTCTCGCGCCGTGGACTGCCCTGCTGACGGTTCACGCGACGGTCTATCGAACCCTCACCCGCGGACTACAGTCAATTGTCGCTTCCGGCCTTGGCGTGGTGATCTCGTTCGTCGCCGTCCAATTGTTCGGCGTGACCATCACGGCGCTCGCCGTCGCGCTCGTCGTCGGACTCGCCCTCTCCCGTGTCGGCGTGCTGAAAGACGAAGGCGTCGCGGTCGCCACGACGGCATTGTTCATTCTCGCTTCCGGATACGATCACCAAACCGCGCTTTTCGGCGATCGGCTGGTCGAGGTGGCGATAGGCATAGTCGTCGGCCTCGTCGTCAATACGGTTGTCTTGCCGCCGCTGCGCGAGCGCAGCGCAAGCAATCAAGTCGACGCGATCAATCGAAACATGGGAGTGCTGATGCGCGACATGGTCGATGAATTGTCATCGACCTGGGATGCGCAGCGCTCCGATGAATGGATAGACCGGACCAGGTCGATGGACCGGGAGGTCCAAGCCGCGTGGCAGGCCGTCGGATTTGCCCATGAAAGCAGCCGGTTCAATCCGCGTCGATGGCTCATTCGACGGAAAGCGTTGCCGCCGGCGTATTCCGACGTGTTGCCGCGGCTTGAAGAGGGCGTGGCTCAGCTACGCCAGTTGGCGCGTATTATCCGTGAATCCACGTATGCCGAAAGCGAATGGGATGAGGAATTCCGCACGTCGTGGCTCGAAATCGTCCGCGAGACCGGGATGAAAATCGCGGACCCGGATGCGGACGTGGCATCATTGCGTGCCGAGGTGCACGAGCTGGCGGCGCAGCTGTCGGAAAAGGAGCTGCCGTCGTTGCACTGGCCCACGTACGGCGCACTCTTGACGGCGACGTTGCAAATCGTCGACATCGTCGACGACGTTGCCTCGACGAGGCCGGTGCGTTAGCTCGTTGGTCGCGGGCCAGCCGGCGGGTGCCCGTCGTCCGACATATCGACGACGCCGGGGATGGCCGTGGTGCCGTCGAACTGATCCTTCATGGCGTTCACGCCGCGTTGCGGGCGGGCCCCTGCAACGAGCCGTTGCCGCCGGTCGCGGTTTGCGGCGGTGTCGATGCCCATGGCCCGATCGCGGTCCTTCTTGAGCGATTCATCGCATTCTCCGTCGCGGTTGAACGACCACATGAGTTTCGGATCGCCAAGTGGAATTTGATCGCCTGCTTCGCCGTCGTGCCGGCCGGTGTGCCACGTGTGCCATGTCTTGCCGTACGAATTCATCAATAGCTTCATCAGCGACGTTTCGACGATTTCCGGAAGTCCCGGAGCGGCGAGTTGTCCAGAGAGAACTTCGAAATTGTGCGGGTGCCAATAGGCCTGCTCATCAGCGGGTAACCCCGCAAAGAGACTGCCGGAAATGATGTATTCGATGCCGATGAGGTTGGCCTCCGGGGTGTTGCCGTCGAAAAGTACGCACTGCAAAAGGTCATCGTTCACGGCGCGGCAATAGTGGTGCGCCTCCATCTGCATGTCCGGCTCATTCTTCGGGCAGTGGAAGCCGACGACGTACGCGTCGAAGCCGCGTAACGGGGACGAGTTCTGCAGCAGCTTCGCGCCGTTCTCGAGCACGGAGAGCCAGCCGCCGGTGGGTGAGCCGGCGGCGGTCACCGGGCTCGGTCGCTTGCCGATTTTCCTATTCATCGTCAGTCTCCCGCGCTCACGAGATCAGACCGCGGAGTTCGGCCTGCCGCGGCCGGCCGAGTGCCGCGCGGGCTGCGTCGCGTCGTTCGTCGACATTCCACAACAGCACGCCCTCCACGGCATCGTCGCCGAGGTAATAGGCAACGCACCGATCGTCTCCGAGCCAGTCGTCGACGATCGGCATGTGCGCGTCAAGGGTGCCGACCGCTTCGTAACCGATGTCGAAGACGTTCGAGTAGAAGTACGGCGTGTGGTCGTAGCGTTCGGAACTGCCGCTCATGATTCGGCCGGCGGCCGCCCCCATCTGCGTGGCGTTGTCGACGTGTTCGACCCGGCGCCGGCCCAAGATCCGGTCGGGATACGAGGCGATGTCGCCCGCGGCGTAAATGTCCGGTGCCGACGTCATGAGCCGAGCGTCGACGGTGATTCCGTCCTCGACGACGATTCCGGCGTGTTCGGCCAGATCGGTGTTCGGCGTCACGCCGAGACCGACGACTGCGGCATCCGCGTCGATGGTTTCGCCGCTGTCCAAGGTGAGCTCGACATGGCTACCGCGTTCTGCGATGTCTTCGACCGAACGGCCGGCCGCAAGCGTCACCTCGTGCTCGTCATAAGTTCGGTGCAGCCGGCATGCCACTGCGTCGGGGAACTGCGACCCTCCCAAGATCTGATCCGGAAAGATCATCGTGACTTGGGTGTCGTTCTGCACGAGCGCCGCGGCGAGTTCGATGCCGATATATCCCCCGCCCACGACGGCGATGTGCAGCGACCGGCCCGAGAACTCACGCAGTCTCCGGTAGTCGGCGAACGACCGGAAATAGATGACCTTGTCGCTGGGAGCATGCTCAAGCGTGTTGGGGGTGCACCCTTGCGCGAGCAGCAGGCGGCCGTAATTGATGCGTTTCCCGGCGTCGGTCGTGATGGTGCGGCCGGTCGGGTCGAGCTGCGCCACGTGGGTTTTCAGCGCGATGTCGGCTCCGGTTTCGTCTGCTGTGTTCAGCCAGTTGTCGTCCGGCGTGAACTGCGGATCCGTCCAGAGCTTCTTGGACAGTGCCGGCCGCGTGTAAGGCTGATCGACGTCCTCGCCGAAAATGCCGATGCTCCCCGTGCCGTCATTTTCTCGAATGCCTTTGGCGGCGGCATCGGCCGTCATGCCGCCGCCGACTATCACGTAGTCGTATGCGTCGTTCATCTCTGTCTCCAATTCGTCGATGGGGTCCGGGGCCTGGGCGAGTCAGATCGAGCCGACGGACCCGGAATCGACTCGATAATTCGAACCGTTGACGAAGCCCGCGGCGTCCGAGCAAAGAAACACGATGACCGAGGCGACTTCGGCAGGCTGGCCGCGGCGTCCCAACGACATGAATGGCCGCTCTTCGGCCAAAAACGATTCGATCGCCTCATCGAATCCGACGCCGAGATCCTCGGCGCGCCCGCGCATCATTGCGTCGGTCATGGGCGTTTCGATGAACGCCGGAGAGACGCAATTGACGAGTAAGCCCTCGCGAGCGTAGGTCCGGGACAGGCCCTTGGCGAACGCAAGCACACCGGCCTTCGCCGCGCAGTACGGCAGTTCGTCCTCGTACGGCTGCGTGGCGTCTTCCGAGGCCAGGTAGACGATTCTCCCCCATCCGCCGCTTCGCAGGTCGGGGAGGAACTCCCGGGTGAGCCGAACCGGACCGTGCAAATTCACCTCGACTGCGTGGACCCAATCCGCGTCGTCGATTTCATGGAAGCTGCCCGTCGCACCCGTGATGCCGGCCGAATTCACCAAGATGTCGATTGGCCCGAAGTTTTCGCTGACGTACCGGTGCATCCGGGACAAGTCGGCCAGGCTCGTCACGTCGGCGGCGACGACGCCCGTCTTGTCGTGCTCGCTGTCCAAGCGCTCACGCGCCGCGGTCACGTCGTCGGCGTTGTGATCGGTCATCACGACCGTGACGCCTTCACCGATCAGTTGGTGTGCGGCTTCGAATCCGATGCCGGACGCGGCTCCCGTGACCAAAGCGGTACGGCCGGAAATGTTCAGCTTCATGAGACCCAAACCTGTTCAGTAGCCTACAATCAGCCGGTCGCTCGACTACTCACAAGGTAACGCCGCCAAGGCAGCAAAGCAAAGCGCATCCCGTCACGCCACCTGCCCCAGGCCTTGATTACGGGGGAAGTTAATGATGTGCTGGCTTCAGGCGAAGCAGACCTGCCGAATCGAATACTCCCGCCGCATTCAGCCGGCGCCGAGGAGGTACCGTGAGCAGATCGACGACGCCCAAAAAGTCGCAGACCGTGACTGTCGACGGCCATCGGATCAAGCTGACGAACCTCGACAAGGTAATGTACCCGGCGTCCGGCACGACGAAGCGAGACGTGCTGGACTATTATCGCGCGGCCGCCGACAGTCTCATCAAGCATGCGACCGGGCGACCGGTGACCCGTAAACGCTGGGTCAACGGTGTCGGGACGAAATCCGATCCGGGCAATGTGTTCTTTCAAAAAAACCTCGACGACTCGACGCCCTCGTGGGTCGTCCGCCGCCGAATCAAGCACAAGGATCACACGAACGAGTACCCGTTGGCCGGGGACGAGGCGACACTCGTCTGGCTGGCGCAAATCGCGGCGTTGGAATTGCACGTGCCGCAATGGCAGTTCGGCAAGAACGGCAGGCCGAAACATCCCGATCGACTCGTACTCGATTTAGATCCCGGAGAAGGCGCGGGACTGGCCGAATGCGCGGAAGTCGCCTTGCAGGCTCGATCCATCCTCGCGGACATGGGCCTTGCGCCGGTCCCGGTGACGAGCGGCAGCAAGGGCATGCACATCTATGCCGCACTGAATGGCCGGCAGACGTGCGACCAAGTCGAAAAAGTCGCCCACGAACTAGCCCGCGCACTTGAGGCCGATCATCCGGATCTCGTCGTGAGTGAAATGAAGAAGGCTGCGCGTAAAGGCAAAGTCTTCGTCGATTGGAGCCAAAACAACTTTGCGAAGACCACGGTCTGCCCGTACTCGCTCAGAGGCAAGGCGAAGCCGTTCGTCGCCGCGCCGCGGCGGTGGGAAGAAATCGAAACTGCCGGGCTGGAGCAGCTCGAATACCGGCAGGTCCTCAGCCGGCTCGAAACCGACGGCGACCTGTTCGCAAGTTCGTCCGAGGAGCCCGACCGCCTGGCGACGTACCGCAGCATGCGCGACGCGGCGAAGACTTCCGAACCCGTGCCCACCGGCAAGCCGAACTCGTCCACCGGAAACTCCTTCGTCATCCACGAACACCATGCGCGGCAGCTGCACTGGGACTTCCGGCTCGAGCGCGACGGCGTTCTCGCCTCCTGGGCGTTGCCCAAGGGCGTGCCGACCGATCCGTCGGCAAACCATCTGGCGGTTCAGACCGAAGACCATCCGCTGGAATACGGCTCGTTCGAAGGTTCGATACCGAAGGGCGAATACGGCGCCGGCGAGGTCCGCATTTGGGACGACGGCCATTACAAGGCGGAAAAGTGGAAGGACGGGGAAGAAATCGTCGTCACCCTGCACGGCCGTCGGCGCGGCGGTCTGGGCGGCGAGCTGAAATTCTCGCTCATCCATACCGAGCACGGTGGCAAGGATTCCGAGAAGAACTGGCTCATCCACGCGATGAAGGACGATAAAAAAGGCGACAAGTCGGACAGATCGCCGAACCCGCGCAGCTACTCCCCCATGCTCGCGACCCTCGGGTCGGAAGACTCGCTCGACAAGGAACGCGATTGGGCGTTTGAAATGAAATGGGACGGGATACGCGCCCTTTTCGTCGTCTCGGACGACGGAACTGCGCTGATGAGCCGCCGCGGACACGACATGTCGACGACGTACCCGGAACTTATCGAAGCCGTTGATCAGTGCAAGTCTTCACACGCCGTGATCGACGGCGAAATCGTTGCGCTGACCGACGGGCACCCGGATTTCCGCACACTCCAGCAACGCATGAACTTGACGAAGAAGGCCGACGTGGAACGGGCACGTCGTCGCGTGCCGGTGAAATTCATGGCATTCGACGTACTCGTGGCCGATGGCGAGGAACTCGTCGACAGCCCGTACACCCAGCGGCGGAAGCGCTTGAACGCCCTGGTGAAAAGCCGACGGAACGGCGTGATTCAGGTGCCGCCGGAATTCGGCGGCGACCTGCGGGCGGCGCTTGCCGAGAGCCGACGGCTTCAGCTCGAAGGCGTCATGGCGAAAACCCGCGACGGCGAATACGACCCCGGAGCGAGATCGGGCGAATGGATCAAGATCAAGCACCACAAGACGCAGGAAGTCGTGATCATCGGCTGGCGTCCGGGAAAGGGTTCTCGACAGGACACCCTCGGTTCGCTGCTGGTCGGTGTGCACTGCGACGGCGAACTGCGCTACGCCGGCCGGGTCGGAACCGGGTTCGACGAAAGAACGCTTCGGGAGCTCCGACAAGACCTCGATCGCATTGCGCGGAAGACGCCGCCGGTTTCCGACGTACCGCGATCCGACGCGCGCGATGCACAGTGGGTCTCGCCCAAACGGGTCGGCGAAGTCGAATTCGCGGAATGGACGACCGCCGGCCGATTGCGCCAGCCGTCCTGGCGTGGCTACCGGCCGGATAAATCAGCACAGGACGTCGTCAAGGAATCGTGACGGGCGGAACGCCCGCCGACTATGCGCACTATCGACCGCAGTACCGACCGCAAGACTGACCGAAAGGACTGACCGATGACTCGATTCGGTTACACGTTGATGACCGAGCAAAGCGGACCTCGCAGTCTGGTCGACTACGCCGTCAAGGCCGAACAGGCAGGCTTCGACTTCGAAGTGTGCAGCGACCACTTCTCACCGTGGCTGGCCAGTCAGGGGCACGCACCGTACGCCTGGTCGGTTCTCGGCGCCGTCGCACAGGCCACGACACGAGCCGAGTTGATGACGTATGTGACTTGCCCGACGAGTCGATACCACCCGGCCGTCATCGCGCAAAAGGCGGCGACCATGCAGTTGTTGTCAGCCGGACGCTTCACCCTCGGCCTCGGCTCGGGCGAGAACCTCAACGAGCACGTCGTCGGCGACGGTTGGCCGACCGTGGCAGTTCGGCACGACAAGCTGGAAGAAGCCGTGCAAATCATCCGGCGCTTGTTCTCCGGCGAACTCATCGACTATTCGGGTCGCTATTTTCGGGCCGATTCGGCCCGTTTGTGGGATGTTCCGGACACTCCGGTCGAAATCGGAATCGCCGTTTCCGGCGCGAGATCCATCGAACGATTCGCGCCGCTTGCCGATCATTTGATCGCCACCGAGCCGCGTGTCGATCTCGTCCGGAAATGGAGGCGCACCCGCCCGGATTCCAGCCGCTGCATCGGACAAATTCCGATCGCCTGGGATCGAGACGAGAATGCGGCGATCCGGCGAGCGCGCGACCAATTTCGTTGGTTTGCCGGAGGCTGGGCAGTCAACGCGGACATCCCGACCCCGGCCGGCTTTGCCGGTGCGACCAAATTCGTACGCGACGAGGACGTAGCGGCAACGATCCCTTGCGGCCCCGATCTCGACGCGATAGTGGATACCGTGAGCGCATACTGGGACGCCGGGTTCACCGACATCGCACTGGTGCAGGTCGGCGACGGCTCCCAGCAGGATTTCCTGGACAGCGCCGCGGGGCCGCTGCTCGAAAAGCTCCGGCACGCGGCCCCGCGCTGACGCGATCGGACTCGAACGGCGCGTCAGTGAGCGTTCATCATCATGCGCCGACGAGCCTACGTGCGGCCGTCACGATGTGCCGCGCCGATATTCCGGCGGCATCGAGCAGGTCGGCAGTGGCCCCCGACGTGGGAAGTCCTTGCACCGCCAACGTCTCTACCCGGATATCCGGCACGTCGGCAAGTGATTCGAGGATGGCTGCGCCGATTCCGCCTTCCGGATAGTGGTCTTCCACCACGACGACCCTGCCGCCCGTCTGGCGTGCGGATTCTATGAGCCCGGTCCTGTCGAGCGGCTTCAGCGAATACATGTCGACGACGCGTGCGCGCACGGGCACCTCGGCGAGTTGCTCGGCCGCTTGCAGGCACTCGTGCACTGTCACTCCGGCGCCGACAAGTGTCACTTGGTCGTCGGGGCCGGCGCGGTGGGTCTTTGATCCGCCGACCGGGAACTCCTCGTCGGCATCGTAAAGAACCGGATAGCCGCCGCGCGTGGCTCGCAGGTATGAGACGCCGTCCAAATCGGCCATCGCTTCAACCAGGTGCGCGGTCGAATTGGCATCGCACGGGTACAACACCGTCGATCCGTGGACTGCGCGCATCATCGCGATATCTTCCAGCGCCATCTGCGACGGACCGTCCGCGCCGATTTCGGCGCCGGCGTGGCTGCCGACCAGCCGGATGTCGACACCGGAGATCGCGGCCATCCTGATGAAGTCGAATGCTCTGCTGGTCAAGAATGCGGCAAAGCTCGAGGCAAACGGCACGTAGCCGCGCACGGACATGCCGACGGCGGATGCGACCATCTGCTGCTCTGCGATATACATCTGGAAGTAGCGTTCCGGGCAGACGTCTTCGAACTCGCCGGCATGCGTCGAGTTGCCGACCTCGCCGTCAAGCGCAACGACCTTGGGCCGGGACGACAGGGCCGCCAATGTCTTTCCGAACGCCGAACGCGTGGGTACTTCTTCTCCGCGGTCCCATGACGGCAAGGTGATCGGCACGCTCGGGTCCGCCGAGATGGCCGGAGTGCCCGGTTCGGGCGCATTGCCGTCGATGTGAATCGACGTCACGCCGCCCAAAGCCTTGATGGCGACGTCCGCCATCTCATCGGGAAGAGCCTTGCCGTGCCAGCCGTCCTTGTTCTCGACGTCCGGGACGCCCTTCCCCTTGATGGTCTTGGCCAAAATGACGGTGGGCCGGTCCGAGTCTTGGCGTGATTCCTCCAGTGCCCGGTGGATCGCAGTCAGATCGTGACCGTCGATTTCCACGGCCTTGGCGCCGAAAGCTTCGACGCGACGCGAGTACTCGTCAAGGTCCCATTGGAATTCGGTCGGCCCTTGCTGTCCAAGGCGATTGACGTCGACGATCGCGGTCAGGTTGCCCAGCTTGTACAGGCTCGCTTTGTCCAGGGCCTCCCACACCGACCCTTCGGCGAGCTCGCTGTCACCGCAGAGGACCCAGACGTGATACGGAAGTTTGTCCAGGTGCCGGCCGGCCATGGCTACTCCCACCGCATCCGGCAGGCCCTGTCCGAGCGAACCCGTGGCGACGTCGACCCATGGGAGCACCGGCGTCGGGTGTCCCTGTAGTCGGCCGCCGAACTGGCGATAGGTGTTGATGAGTTCGTCTTCATCGATCACACCGGCCGCGCGGAACATCGAGTACAGGAGCGGCGAAGCGTGCCCTTTGGAAAATATCAAGTGGTCGTTCGTCGCCAAATCGGGCTTGTTCCAGTCGTAGGTCAGCTCGGATGACATGAGTACAGCCATGAGGTCGGCCGCCGAGAGTGACGAGGTGGCGTGCCCGGACCCGGCCTTGCTGCTGCACCGGATCGAGTCCACCCGCAGTTGGCTCGCCAATTTCGCAGTTGCCGTGGTGTCGAATTCTGACATGTGCGCCTCCTTGTGGTGCTTGCGGTGTCAGGATGCTTTCTTGCCGGTCTTCTTCGAGGGCGTCTTCTTCGAGGAAGAGGCCTTCGACGAGGACTTTGTCGACGAGGAGCCCTTTGACGAGGACTTCTTCGAGGACGACTTCTTCGAGGCCTTCGACGCCGAGGTTCGGGACTTCGAGCCGCCGGCTCTGTTCTTCTTCACGCTCTTTTGCAGAGCATCCATCAGGTCGATGACTTCGCCGCCGGATTCCGTTTCTCCGAACGTATCCTCGGTGTCGACGGACTCGCCTTCTTCAAGCTTTGCGTCGATGAGTTTGCGAAGTTCTTTTTGATAATCGTCAGTGTAGTTTTCCGGCTTGAAATCGCTCGCATAGCTCTCGACGAGGTCCTGAGCCATATCGCGTTCCTTCGCCGACAGTCGAATGTTACCGTCAAGCTCGGGGAAGTCCGGTCCGCGAACTTCGTCCGCCCATAAGAGGGTTTGCAGGATGAGTGTTTTATCGCGGACCCGCAGTGCTCCGAGTCTCGTCTTTTGCCGGAGCGTGACCTTGACTATCGCGGTGCGTTTCGAGTCGGTCAAAACATGCTGGAGCAACACGTAGGCCTTGGGGGTTTTCGAGTCCGGGCCCAGGTAATAGCTCCGGTCGATCGCCAGCATGTCCAGTTGATCGGTGGGTACGAATTCGAGCACCTCGATCTCGTTGCTTTTGTTCGAGGGCAACCCGTCAAGGTCGTCTTGGGGAAGGACGACGGTTTCTTCGCCGTCGTCGTACGCCTTTTGAATGTGCTTGTAATTTACTGCTTTACCGCACGCATCGCACCGGCGCTGGTAATGGATACGTCCGCCGTCCTTGTCGTGTACTTGGTGCAGGTGGATGTCGTGGTCTTCGGTCGCGCTGAAAACTCGGATGGGCACATTCACGAGACCGAAGACGACGGACCCTTTCCAGATCGGGCGCACCGGCGTCACCGGGAACCGGTGGTCGACGCCACTGGCCGTGAGTTGCGCCCTGCGGCAGGCACGGATTCGGCCTCTACATGGTGGATCAGTGCCTCGGCGACTGCGAACAGTTTTGTGTTGGAGCTCTGCGAGATCTCGGACAGGATGGTGAACGCCGCCTCCGCATCGACCCCGCGGGTTGCCATCAGCCAGCCTTTGGCCTGTTCGATGATGCCGCGGTGTTCGGCCGACCTGGCAACGGCTTCGTCGGCCACGGCACGTGTTTCGTGCTCGCGTACCGCGGTCAAATCGATGAAATAGCCGGAAAGCCCGATCACGTCGCCCGACGTCGAGTAGGTGCCTTCCGCAACCATCATGATGTACCGCG
Source organism: Spelaeicoccus albus (assembly GCF_013409065.1). NCBI lineage: Bacteria > Bacillati > Actinomycetota > Actinomycetes > Micrococcales > Brevibacteriaceae > Spelaeicoccus > Spelaeicoccus albus. Next base: position 3,275,747 of record NZ_JACBZP010000001.1, read on the forward strand.
TCGCGCCATGGGCGTCCACGATCCGATGATGGGATACGACCGGGGAACCGCCGGTCAAGGCGTTCCGCAGAACCGCCTCGAAGGGCGCACGGTCGTCGGGGTGTTTGTGTGCAAGGACCAGCTTTGTAGTCGGGACTATCTCACCACGCGTAAATCCGTGGATTTCATAGACGTCGTCGGACCAGTCCCACCGGTCTGCGACGGCGTCGTACTGAAAGGCGCCCGCCTGAAATCCGGTTGCGCCTTCGAGGACGTACGAGTATGCGTTTGTTAGTGCCAATCGAGAAGACATGAGTCACCTCGCGAAACCATACGGCGAGACAGGCCGCGTCTTGACCAAGTGCCGTAACTTGACTTTAGCCCTCGGACACTCAAGCCTCAACCCGAATTCCTCCGTCAATCACCGCTTTCGGTCTGTTCGCCCGGGCCACGAGGCGAATCGGGGTTGCGTGGCGAGTTCCGCCGACGATCACGGACAAGGTCCTTGGTGCGGAAGATCCGAACCGCGGTCACCAGAATGATTCCGCCCACGGCGTTGAACCCCACCGTCCAGGCGAACCAGACGAGCCATTGCAGATAGTTGATGTCGCCGCCGGCGTGGATGGCCCCGAAGATGAACAGCGAATCCAGGATCGAATGGAAGAGCGGCAGCCCGGCAAGCAGGAACCCGGCGGCGACCGCCGCAACGATTTTTGCGACGTCCGACTCGGTCCCGTGCTGCATCCGCGTCATCAAAGTGATCACGCTGCCGCCGAGCACCGCCAGTGCCATCGACTGCAAATCGTAGGGGCCGTCGATGAAAGTGTGTGCGGAGTGCACGATCGCGGATGTCCATTCGGGAAACCCCTTGACCACGAGCCACATGATGATCCACCCGCTGACCAGATTGGCAAGGAGGGTAGAGCCCCACAGCTTGAACAATCGACGGAGGCGGGCCTCCCGTGCCGCGACAGCGATGATCGGGACCAGGAAGTTCTCGGTGAAGAGTTCGCTCTTGGCCAGCATCAACGCGATAAGACCGATGCTGAAAGCCAGGCCGGCAAGCAATTGATTGCCGGTGGCAACATCCACTGCCAGGTAGCCAATCACGCCCAAGCTGATCTCCAGGCCGCCGGCGAAACCGGTGGCGAACATGACGCCGACCGTCCGGTGCAGCCGCTCGGCGCCCTCGTGCGCGATTCGATTGAACGACACGGCCAGGCCCTCTTCGACCGGTTCGTCCCCGGCACCGAGCTCGCGTCGTCGATCTTCACTCATAGCAGATACTTTTCCAGATAGGCCTTCGATCGTCGTTTCATTTTGACGGTTTACGTGACCTTCGTCACGTAATACGCTTTCTTCCGAGCAAAGCCCCACTAGTATCCCCGACCCATACGCCTACCGTGCGGAGGAACCATGCGAGTTCGTAGGAAGCGTCATGTCCATTTGATTTCGGCGACGGCAATTCTGACGTCGGCGCTGATGCTCGCCCCCACGGTGGCCGAGGCGCAGCCGCACGGCTCCCCCGCTTCCCTGTCCGGTTCGCATCGGGGACACGGCGGACGGCTGTCGCCGCGAACGCATTTCCGGATGAATCCGGACGGCTCGAGCGGCCGTTACGTCAGTGGTGCGGCGATCCCGAACATCGATTCGGTGAAATCGACTATCGAGACGTACTACGGGGACACGGGCGATGGAAAGGCTGACCGGGAGTCGTCGCCGTACATCACGCAAATGCGCAGCATAGTGGACAGGCAGCTACGTACGCTCAAACAGCGATACCGGCACGCAGCGCGCCATCACCAAAAGCCGGCGTTGGTCTTCGATACCGACGACACCACGTTGTCGACGTATGACATGGAAGCCGGCACCATGCACTTCCACTTCGACCCGAAGATCAATAATCAATTCACGCAGGAAGGACGCTTCGAGGCCACCCCGGGCATGGTTCGATTGGTGAACAGTGCGGCGCGCATGGGTTATCGGATATTCGGCATCACCGGGCGGAACTCCTCCCAAAAGGCAGCGACGTTGGAGAACCTGCGCCGAGTGGGCTATCACGCGTTCAGCGCCGATCGCTTTTACACCAAGTGGACGGGCAAGGGCGACTCGACGAAGCCCGGCTACATCCACTGCGCCGCTCAGGACTGCACGACAGTCGAATACAAGGCGCAGACCCGCGAACACATTGAACGGCACGGGTACCGGATCGTGGAAACCTGGGGCGACCAATGGTCGGACCTCAAAGGCCGGCATGCCGGTCACACCGTCAAACTGCCGAACCCGATGTATTTCCTGTCGTCTCCGAATCTGCCCGGTGTGCATCAGCCGTGGTTGTCGCCGCGGCGCAACTTCCAGATGGAGCCGGACGGGTCGAGCGGCAAGCGTCCGGACGGTGAGGGCATCCCCAATCTGGACTCGGTGAAGTCGACGATCCGCCAGCACTACGGCGCCCACGACGGCATCGCTTCAAAGCATTCATCGCCGTATATCCGTGAAATGCGTTCGATAGTGCGCAGGCAGCTGCCGCGGCTCGTGCGTGATTGCCGAAGGGGCCAACGAAACGGCGACAATCCGGCCGTCGTCCTGGACGCCGACGACACCACGCTGTGGACCTATGACATGGAAGACGGCGCTATGCACTTCCATTTCGACCCGAAGGTGCAGGACACCGAGTGGGTCCAAAAGGAACGTTTCCCGGCGACGCCCGGCATGGTTCATCTGGTCGATCGCGTGCGTACGGCCGGCTGCACGATCATCGGGCTCACGGGGCGCAATGACGATCAAAAGGATGCGACGATCAGCAACCTCCGCAAAGTCGGATACCGCGGCTTTACTGCCGCCAACTACTACACGAAGTGGACGGGCGACGGTGATTCGCAGCAGCCCGGCTATATTCACTGCGCCACGCAGAAATGCACGACGATCGAATACAAGTCGCAAACGCGCAAGCATATCGAGTCGCCGGCCGGCGGCGGCTTCAGCATCGTCGCCAACATCGGCGACCAGTTCTCCGATCTGAAGGGCGGTCACGCACGTCGGTTCATCAAACTTCCGAACCCGACCTATTATCTGCCGTGATGCGAGGCTCGCGCGCCGCCTTACTGTGAGCTGCCGAAATTCGTGCGGTCGGCCAGAAATTTCGCCAACACCACGTCAAGGCCGCCGACGAGCAGGTAGGAGCCGGCCGCACCGGCACCGGTGAGCGGCCAGGCCCAGTAACCGTCGATTCGCGAGAGAGCAAACCCCACAAGCACGGCGACCACCACCGCCAAAAAGTTCGACGGCTCCGCTGATTGTCGCCACTTGCCCGGTCTCCTTCATTCGTCCGCCGCGAAAAAGGAGTACCGATGCCACGCCAAATGCCACGAAGGCCAGGGCCGCTCCAAAACCGAACGATAGTGTTTCGGCGGGGCTCGTCGTGGGGGTCTTTCCGCCGACTAGGCCGTACGACGCGGTGATGGTGATCGAAAAGCCGTACGCGGTGGCATTGTTCCGCAACGCGGTGCGCACCCCGCGTCCGAACGCCTCGACGGCATTTTCGGCGCTGCGTTCAGCGGGCATGGCGACGCGGCGCACCGACGAAGTAATTGCAAGTGGACACCATGCGGACAGCCTACTGCACCGCGGGCGACGACCCGCTTCTGTTCCGCTGATGTCCGTCTGCTTGACATCGCCCACGTCGATTGTAGATTTGGAAGCTGCGCCGGCTGTATGAATCGCGCCGGCCGATTTTACGGTGAAGAATCCCGCCGGCTTATGCTTACCGCCCCATTCGAGGAGGCTGTACGACATGGACTTTCAGCCAAAAACCGCCATCGTCACCGGATCGGATTCAGGTATCGGGAAAGCGACGGCCGTCGCGCTCGCCGCTGCCGGCCTCGACATCGGCGTGACGTGGCACTCGGATCGCGACGGCGCGCTGGCCACCGCCGAGGAGGTCCGCTCCCACGGCCGCAATGCCGTGATAGCTCAACTCGACACCACGGACGTCGAATCGTGTGCCGGCGTCATCGACGACCTCGCCGATCGGCTTGGAAGCGTGGACGTGTTCGTCAACAACGCGGCGTTGGATACGCGCCACGATTTTCTGACCTTGTCGCTCGACGAGTGGAAAACCGTTCTGGACACGAACCTGAACGGCGCCTTCGTCTGCATCCAACGCGCTGCTCAGCGCATGGTCTCTGCCGGCAACGGTGGGCGGATCATCGCTGTCACCAGCGTTCACGAGAAGCAGCCGCGTTTCGGGGCGTGTGCCTACGACACTTCCAAGCACGGCTTAGGCGGACTGCTCAAAACCGTCGCTCTCGAACTCGGCGACTACGGCATCACTGCGAACACCGTCGCGCCAGGCGAGATCGCAACGCCGATGAACGATCAAGAGGATGCAAGCGCGTTCAGCAGGCATCGTCCTGGAGTGCCGCTTGGACGCCCCGGTGATGCGCGCGAAATCGCGGCAGTGGTGGCGTTCCTCGCATCGCCTTCGTCCAGCTATGTGACGGGCGCGTGCTGGCCGGTCGACGGCGGCATGCTTCAGATGGGGCCGCAAGCTGGATCGCACATCACCAGTGACGAATGGCGTCAAAGCTAGCGGTATTGCGGCGTGATTGGTTCGAGCGCGGAAGGTCATAGTGCTGAGTCGGTGGTTGCGACAGCGTGCAGTGAAGATTTTCCACCCCCAGGCTCGCCGGTCCCCGCCAAATTGACGACGACACCATCGCGGGCATCGGAATTCCGGTCAGCTATATACCGCTCCAAGGAATGCCGGGCGTCCGCGTCCACGTGGTCGCAGCCCACGACGTCGACGGTTATTGCGACACAACCGTCCAATGCGGCCGCGCGCTCAACGACGCGTACCAGTTGGGGGTAGCTTTCGGCTGATAAATTTCCTTGGACATCAAGGGTCACAGGACCAGGGTGAATGTCCGCGCGAATCAGGATATTCAGGGCACTCTTCACGACCGAGCTCCTTATCGAAGCATTCAATCGAGCCCACTGCTGAACTCAGCAATCAAAGACTATGACCGTACTGAATCAGCGTCAACGTGCGGTTTGCTTGACCTTCCAAGGCGGCCGCGCAATGATTTCCGTAAGAGGTTGAGCAGTTGCCCCTGCCGTATCCAGTTGCGGCGCCATCGTTGCCTGTTCAACATTCCGTGTATGTGCGGGGACTCTGAGTAAGGCGTTCATCATGAACGGATATGCAGTATTCTGGCGGTCGGCATGGATCGCCGTGGCGTGCGTCACCGGCACTGTCGCTTTCGTCATGTGGCCGGTCTCGACCGGGATCATCTTTGGGATTTCGGCAGGCATGGGGGTCCTTTTAGCCGTTCATCGCGACAAATCAGCCCGCCGAGCGACGTCGCCGCGCGGAAACCGTGATCGTTCGTTACCTTTTGTCGGGTTCCAAAGCGGAGTCGCGACGATTGGCATTGTCGGCTGCACGAGGCTCGCCGGCGTGCTCGTGTGGTTGTTTGTGCTGTTGGTATTGGTCAGTAGCCCGTGGGCGCTTTCCGGTTACCGGAGGCTGACGGGCGCCGTGGCGTCGGGCCCGGGCAACGATTTCGAGCGGCGCTCTGCGCGCACGGGGCGCACGAATTCTCGATCGACGTCGTCCGATCAACAATCGGCCTATGTCTCCTCAACCGGGTTCGGCGAATTACTCCAGGGCGTGAACGATGCCCAGCTCTGTGAGGCCTGGTTCGAGAGCCTTGAGCTGCTGGAGATGCATGGTGCGAAAGTCAACCAAGTGGTGATGTATCGGCAGGCATGTCTCGACGAGCTCGAACGGAGACATCCGCGCGAAATCCGCAAATGGCTCGATTCGGAGCCGGAGCCAGGGGCGAGTCCGGCAAGGTATTTTCACACCCGATGACAATTCGACGCCGACTTGAATTTCATCCATGGCTGTCGGCAAATCACCAAGACGGTCCAAGCACTGTCAACACGAAAAGTCGTGCCCCGGCTCGTGACTCTTCTCCCGTTCGCGTGTTTCGCCGAGCGTCAAATATCCAATAAGACCTTCGCAGAGGCGGATGCGTCCTTGGCGATGTCGAATGCGCTCACGGCGTCCCGAGCAGGAATCACGTGTGTAATGACCACGTCGAGCCGGTTCGATTTGGCCAGAATCGAAATGGCCTCGTCGATCTCGGAAGAGAATCGGAATGTGCCGTGTATTGTCACTTCTTTGGCCAGTATCGGGGCGAGGTTGACTCCGATTTCCGTGTTCGGCAGTATCCCGACTTGGACAACTCTGCCGGTGCGGCGTACAGCACGAACCGCTTGAGAAAGAGCAACGGCGGCTCCCGAGCATTCAAAAACCACGTCGTAAGCCTCATCGGCAATAGTGTCGCGCCCGGCTATAAAGCCCTCGGACGCTCCAAGTTCCTTTGCTCGTGCCAGCGGCGCGCTATTGACATCGCTGACCGCAATGCGGCTCGCGCCGGCATTTGCCGCAGCCGCGACGGTCAGCAACCCGATTGGGCCGGCGCCGGTCACCAGTACGCTCATGCCGGAGATGTTTCCGGCAATTTGCACCGCATGGAGCGCGACCGCGAAAGGCTCGGCTAATGCGGCTCGTTCCAGCGGCAGCTCGGCAGGCAAGACCCGAATCATGTCCTGACGGACGACCAAGTATTCAGATGCGCCGCCTTGCCGGTGCGGCATGGTTGAAGCACTGCCGAGGTAATCGCCTCCCGGACGCAGGTACGGCTTGTGCTCGAGTCCGGGAACCTCGGGTCCGAACCGAGCAGGGTGGACCGTAACCGGCGTGCCGGGCGTAAGCTCATCCGAAGGATCGAAATCGACGACGGCGGATAGCTCATGGCCCGGGGTCAGCGCTTCACGTACGACATTTTCGCCATTCGTACCGTCAAAGTAGTAGTGGAGATCGGATCCACAAATTCCGACATATTTTACCCGTAGACGTACCTCGCCGATGTCCGGCTCCGGCTTCCTTCCGATTTCCCAGCGGATGTCTTCTTTCCCATAAATGGCGAGTCTTTGCATTTCTACTCCTCTTCGCAGGGGTCAGTTTCGACGGCGTCGACGGCATCGCGGCTGGCGGCCCGAGCCCCATGGCGGACGATTGTTTCGACGAGTTCTTCGACGCGGTGCGTGAACTCCGCAAACGCGACGAGTTCGGGCGGCATGAACCCGTTGCGCATAATCGCGCGCGCAGCCCGACGTGGCGAGTGTTCGTGACGTGTCGCTTCCGTAAGTTGCCCGCGTGCTGGTTCGCGTATTTCGGCAGCAACCGGTCCCGGATCGTAGCCGTCCTGCGGCGCGATGGCGCAGATCCAGGCGGCCACGGTCAGGGCGAGCATGTGCGGTACTCGGCCACTCGCGAGGGCGTGTTCAGCAGCGACAGGGATACGTTGCAGCAGCTTGGCGGAACCATCGGATCCCACCTGCGCCGTGCGATGTTCCAGGCGTTTGTTGGCCCAGCGCTCGGACAATGACTCGATATATTCCTTGGGATCGAAACCACGAGGCAGAGTAATAGAAGGAAGGTAATCGCGCTCGATGCACTCATTGACCGCTTGTCTGATGAACGGCTGTGCCCAGGCCTGAGCTATCGTCTCTCGGCCGTCGAGCGCCCCGAGATAGGCGATGAGTGAATGCGATCCGTTAAGGAGGCGAAGCTTGACGAGTTCGTACGCTTCGACCTCGTCACTCATGATCGCGCCTGCCGCGTGCCATGCTGGCCGTCCCGCGGCGAATTTGTCTTCAAGTACCCACATGGAGAATTCTTCGGCGGGTACCGGGCATCGGTCACGCACCCCGAGAGAGTTTTCCACGTGCGCAATTGTCGTAGCAGTTGTGGCGGGGGTGATCCGGTCGACCATCGAATTCGGAAACGCGACGCGTCTCATGACGAAGTTGACGACATCTTCATCTGCCCGGCTGGCATCAAGGAATTGAAGGATAAGTTGGCGGGTCGTGCGACCGTTTGATTGCAAGTTGTCACAGGAAAGAATGGTCATCGGCTCTCCGCTGAGCGAACGAATTGTCAGCGCCCTTGCAATTAATCCGATCGTGCTGTGCGGATTTTCCGGATCGGCAATATCGGAACGGACTGCAGGGATATCCGTGTCCAACCGGCCAGTGCGCGATGAACGGCAGTATCCGAGTTCACTGATCGTCAACGTGAGGATCCGACGTGTCGGGTCGGCGACGGATGCGATGAATGCTTCGGGCGTGTCCGAAACGATTGCGGCGCCCCGGTGGACGTCGACGATTCCGGTACGCGTCGCGTCGTCGGAAAGTTCAAGAACGGAGTAGCGGTAGTTTTGCGCGCGCATCGGCATCACGACACGCTGGGACGTGTTGGCGAAGCCGTCAATACCCCACTCGCCTGCTTCAATGGCAAGGGCCTTCGCCGTGTAGACCGCACAGTGTGCACGGTGAAAGTTCCCCAGCCCGAGATGTACGATGCCAGGCGTTGGCGGAGCAGAAGCGCCAATGATGGCGCCATGGGGCGTTGTTGATGCCGAGAGAAATGGCAAAATCGGTTCCTTAGCTTTTTTCATGCGGTACCGGCGGTACGACGCCCAGGTGGCCGCACATCTGCTCGATCTGTGCGTAGGTGTCCCGCGATAACGCGACTCGATCGCGGCTTGCTTCGAAGAGTCCGGCTTCGATGTCGCCGGGAGCTTGGACCCCGTGACCGGCGGCGCGAACTCGTTCTTGAAGGCCGGATATGCGCTTCTTGGTATCGGTTACGCCGGTAAACAGCTCCGGATTCAATGCAATGACGAGATGACCTGTGTTCATTTTATGCGCGGGGTTTGACCAGATATCAGTCGTTTCGTAGGCAAAATTGGCATGCGTCAAACTGGCGGCGAAGGCTTCCAACATGACCGATAGGGCCGATCCTTTGTGTCCGCCCATTGGAAGAAACGCGCCTGAAATTGCGGAATCAGGGTCAGTGGTTTCGTCGCCATCCGGATCGACGGCCCAGCCTTTCGGAATCGCGTAACCCGCGTTACGGGCTGCCATGACTTTTCCGTAGGCTCCCGCACTTGTGGCCATGTCTGCGGTGAGTGCATGGTTCGTGAGGCTCGGAAACGCCATCGTAAGCGGGTTAGTTCCTAGGATTGGATCACGACCGCCGAAAGGTGTCACCCGAGGCCCGGTCGTCGACGTCAGCAAAGATGCTAACCCGGCTTGAGCCAATTGATCCGTCCAATAGTTTCCCGCGCCGTAGTGCGTCGAATGTTCGACGGCTACGCACCCGATACCGTATTTTTCAGCCAAGGTTTTGACGTGTCCGACGGCCTCCTGCATTGCGACCTGGCCCAATGCGCTGTCGGCCTCGAGAATGGCGACCGCGCCCTGTTCGCGGCGCCACTTCATTTCGGGACGCGGATTCATTCCGCCGGATTCCAGGGCCGACACGTAGAGTGGAAGGCGCATCAATCCGTGTGAATAGATCCCGCGACGATCGGCAGTAACGAGTGCATCCGCGACGAGTGCGGCATCGTGCGCGTTGACGCCTGCGCGTTCAAGCGCCGATTGGGCAGTGTTAACCAGAATGCCCACGTCGAATTCATAATGGTCAGTGATCATTGTTGTTCCCCTCGACCTTCTTGATCAATGCAGACGAGGATTCCAAATGATTTTTCATCGCCGCGGCCGCGGCATCGGCATCGCCGTCAGCGATCGCCGCACAGATCTCGTCATGTTGAGCTTGTTCGTTACCTACCAGGCCGTTCTCATCTCGATACTGACGAACCGCGAGCATCGTCGCCATCAACTCCGAACGGATGGAACGGATAGTCCATAGCAGGATTTGGTTGTCTGTTGCCTCGGCGACTTCCGCATGGAAGGACGTGTCGAGGCTCGGATACGCCGACGAATCCCTCAAAGCCGCTTGCATCCGGTCGTTGGCGGTCAGAATTTTTTGCCGTTCCACGGCGTCGGCTCGCAGCGCAGCGAGCCGTGCCGCCTCGATTTCCAACGGCATCCGGACTTCCATCAGTCTCGACATCGAGTTCTTTTGAACATGCGAGACCCGTGAAATGAACATTCGTATCAGCCGGTCATCGAGTTCGGCGACCACTGGCGTATAGCCGCTGCGCAGCTTAACGAACCCACACGCCTGCAGCGCGCTGAGAGCTTCCCGTACGACCGGACGACTGATATCGAATTGCTCAGCCAAGGTCGCCGTTGCCGGAAGCGCGTCCCCCGGTTCCAACTTTTCGTCAATGATTTTTTCGATCAACGCGTCGAACGTCTGACGAGTTAAAGTCTCCCGTGCGAACATAGACCGCTCCACGCTCCTTCTCTTCCACATCGAATTATGAAGTAGTTTCCACTATACCTATCTGACAGGTTGACAGCCATATACCCGGATACTACTTTGTAACCACCGCAGGGCTAGAAACATGCAGGGCTTCACTGGATCGTTCCGCGTCGTCGGGCATCGTGACATGGCCCCTACCAATGGAGGTACTTGATGAGCAGTTCAAACGGCCGAGTAGCGATGGAACAAGTAGAGGTCGATCGGCTCGCCGATGCTGCGAACGACGTGCTACTGCAAAAGTCGGGATCGCGCTCAAGTACTTACGGCGGTTGGATGATGATCGCTACGATCCTCATCGAAGCGTGGGATCTCTATGCCATGTCTTTCGTGCTCGTCTTCATCAAATCCGAGTATTCGCCGGACGCCTTCCAACTCGGATGGCTCGCCGGAGGCGTGCAAGCGGGCGCGCTGGTCGGGGCAATTCTCGGAGGATGGGCTGCGGATCGACTCGGCCGTCGACGCATGTTCCTGATCACCATGGTTCTGTTTGTCGTCCTCGCAGTCGCACAGGCATTTTCGGCTAATGCGTGGGATCTCATCATCATGCGAATTCTCATCGGTGTCCCGCTCGGAGCCGATATCGCCGTCGGTTACACCTACATCATGGAATCGATGTCCAGGGGCGCCCGCGACCGAATGGGCAGCCGCTGGCAAGGCATGTTCGGCCTCGGTGAAGTTCTCTCAATCGTCGCCGTCACGATCATGTATGTCGCCGGCATCGACCACGAGACGCTGTGGCGTGTCGCTCTGGGCCTCGGAGCAATTCCGGCCATCGTTTTACTGCTCATGCGTCTGAAGATGCCGGAGACGCCGACCTCACTTGTGCACTCCGGTAATTTTGTCCAGGCCAAGCAGGTTGCAAAGAAGCTCTTTGATGAAACTCTCGACATGCTTCCCAACCACGACGTGACTGTCACGAAACCGAAGGTCGGCGACTTTCTCAAAGTGATTTGGGCCGACAAGACAAAGCGTCGAGCATCGATCTTCGCCTGGATTTCCAATGCATGCCAGGGAGCAGAATTTACTGCCTTCGGTTTCTACATCCCCGTCATTCTTGTGACAGCCGGCGTAGGGGTTGGTGAAGGCGGCAACATGATCGGGACGAACCTCGTGACCGCCGGCATCTTCAGCCTGGCCACGATATCCGGATTCCTGGCCCCGGTCATGATTCACAGAACGGGACACCGCGGTGTAGCACGGTGGGGATTCGGGCTTGCGTTCATTGGACTGCTCCTGGGCGCTTTGGGATTCGCCACCAACATGTCGTGGATCATCATCCTCGGTGCCGCGGTACTCATGTGGGGCCACTACTGGGACGCGTCGAACGGCATGACAATCGCGTCCTTGGTTGCGCCGTCGCGCTTCAAGGGCACGGCTTCGGGATTTGGGTACATATTCGTCAAGGGCGCGTCGTTCTTCGGTGCCTTCGTGTTTCCGGCCATGACTGCCGCGTTTGGACATATAGGCGCAACATTGGCCGTGTCAATCCTGTCTCTGGTCGGCTTTCTCGCAGCTCAGTTCATTCTTCCGGAAGTCTATGGGTACATCGAACGCGAGAAGGCCCAGTCAGGCGCTGTTCAATCCTAATTGCTCGCTGATCTGTCACCCGTGACAGCTGTGCGCGAACTCGTACATTCCAAAACTGTTGAAAGGCAGCAACTCCCATGGCCACGATCAAACGCGTAGAAGTGCTTGTGACGAGCCCGGGGCGCAACTTCGTCACTGTGCGCATCACCACGTCGGACGGTGTGACCGGCCTCGGAGACGCCACACTCAATGGACGCGAGCTAGCGGTGGCCGCGTATATTCGTGAGCACATCGCACCAATCCTGACCGGACGTGACCCTCAGAATATCGAGGACACGTGGCAATATCTCTACCGTGGCGGCTATTGGCGCCGGGGCCCGGTCACAATGACTGCCATCGCGGCCATCGACGTCGCTCTCTGGGATATTAAGGGCAAAGTCGCGGGACTGCCCGTCTATCAATTACTCGGCGGGGAATCGCGGCGAGGTGCTCTCGCATACGGCCACGCATCAGGATCGGATATTCCCGCGTTGTTCCAGTCTGTGCGCAATCACTTAGACGAAGGATTCAAAGCGATCCGAGTCCAATCCGCAGTGCCGGGACTCGGACAAGTGTATGGCGTCGCGGCCGACCAGAAACCCGGAAAGCGCTACGATTACGAGCCGGCCGGACGCGGCTCCGCTCCCAAAGAAGAGGCGTGGGATACGCGAAAATATTTGCACCACATACCAACAGTTTTCGCCGCACTGCGCGACGAGTTCGGCTACTCTCTTCCGCTTTTGCACGATGGCCATCATCGAATGACGCCAAACCAGGCCGCCATTCTTGGCAAGTCGCTGGAGCCGTACGATCTCTTCTGGCTCGAAGACTGCACGCCCGGCGAAAACCAAGAGTCGTTACGGCGAGTACGTTCACAGACGACGACGCCCATAGCAATCGGCGAGATATTCAACTCCGCCTTTGACTATCAGACTCTGATCACGGAGCAATTGATCGACTATTTGCGCTCATCGATTACGCACGGCGGTGGGATCACGGCGATGAAGAAGCTCATGGACTTCGCTGCGCTTTATCAGATCAAATCGGGATTCCACGGACCGACTGACGTCTCGCCAATCGGTCAGGCAGCGGCCCTCCATCTCGACATTGCGATCCACAACTTCGGTATCCAGGAATACATGAGGCATTCCGACGACACGCTGAAAGTTTTCCGAACCTGCTACACGTTCGAAGACGGACTTTTGCATCCCGGAGTACGGCCGGGGCTGGGAGTCGACTACGATGACGAACTCGCTGAAGCATTCCCGTACTCACCCGCCTATTTGCCCGTGAACCGGTTGCAGACCGACGGCGCGATGCACGATTGGTGAAGCACCCGCTTTCGTTGCGACGTAGTGTGAAAACCGGCAGTCTCTCTAAGGGTTAATCATGACGTTTATCTCCGCTATTAAAACCAGCGATGTACGGTTTCCCACCTCCATCGACCTGGATGGTTCCGATGCCGTCAACACGAATCCAGACCATTCGGCAGCATATCTGACCCTTCTGACGGACGATCCTGAATGGCCGGTCGGCCACGCGTTTGTGTTCACGGGAGGCCGGGGAAACGACCTCATGTGTCGTGCCATTGAAACTGTCGCTGAACTGCTGCCCGCCAAGCCCGTTGAATGGATGCTCGAGCGACTGGGGGAAGTATCCCAAAATCTCATTCACGACTCCCAATTGCGTTGGCTCGGCCCCGAAAAAGGAGTGACACACATGGCAGCGGGCGCCGTAATCAACGCATTGTGGGATATCCGGGCACGCAGGGCGGGACTACCGTTGTGGCAGCTCCTTGCCGAGATGACTCCGCGAGAACTCGTCAGCGTCATCGACTTCAGCCATATTCGAGACGCTCTGACGGAATCGCAAGCCCTCGAAATTCTGGAGGCCGGACAACACGGCAAAGCCGAACGCATCGCGGAGCTCAAAGCAACCGGCTATCCTGCGTACACGACCGGCCCAGGCTGGCTGGGTTACTCCGATGACAAGATGCAAAGGCTTGCCGCGCAGGCAGTCGCAGATGGCTTTTCGATGGTCAAGCTCAAGGTTGGCGGAGAGCTCATCGACGATAGGCATCGACTGGAGTTGGCCCGCAAAACAATCGGCGAAAACGTCGCGCTCGCCATCGATGCAAACCAACGCTGGGAAGCGGATGGGGCCGCAGCTTGGATCAATGAACTAGCCGAATTCGATATTCACTGGGTTGAGGAGCCGACAAGCCCAGACGACGTACTCGGGCACGCGCGTATCCGCCAGGAAATTGCCCCGATCCCAGTGGCGACGGGTGAAGCGGCGCATAACCGGATAATGGTCAAGCAGCTCCTGCAAGCGGAGGCCATCGATTACTTGCAAATTGACGCTACGCGGGTAGCCGGGACAAGTGAGAATCTGGCAAATCTTCTACTTGCAGCCCGTTTCGGCGTTCCCGTCTGCCCGCATGCAGGAGGAATCGGCCTCTGTGAACTCGTGCAACACTTTTCGTTTTTCGATTACGCGGTAGTCTCGCAAACTCGGGAAAACCGCATGATCGAGTTCGTCGACCACCTGCACGAACACATGGCCACGCCCGTCAGGCTCAATCAGGGCCGATATGAAGCTCCGTCACAGCCGGGAACCGGCGCGGAAATCAAGCCAGACTCGGTCACTAAGTGGACGTATCCGGTCGGTGCGGGATGGCAGCGTCAGCAAGGTTCACTTCGCGCGACGAACGAGAATTGACACAAACCTATTATCTCTTCTGCTCGCTAATAGCTGCGGGGCTCCGACCGCGAATCCTCACGATTGGAGACGAGTTTTTCAAAGACAACCAACAACGTCGCAACGACACACCGCCCCTGGCGACTCTCGGCTCCACTGGCCGGCCGGGATACGCCGTTGTTTTAGCGCTACTGGAAAAGAACGCGCAGGTACGGGCGCTCGTCGGTGATCCGACCTCGCACCCGGCACGACAGCTGAGCGGCAGCGCCGAACGACAGGCTGATACGCCGGTAACGGCAAGCGTTGACGCGGACGATCTACGACGCAACATCGCCATTCGTCGCCCCAACAGCGACGATGCCCTGCCGCATGGAGACAACCGCTTCCAAGCCGCAATTCCCTGCCCGACCTGAGTGTCGAAGAGACGGAAGACAAACTCGCTGTGGCCATCAAGCTTGGCCCGCGCTACGCGATCGAATATCTGCCGCCCGACTGATGCGTCACCGAACCGTAAAGTGGAGGGATGCCGAAGAACGCTGATTCGCCCGTCCCTTCGGGCTCTCGTAAAACTGCACGGGTGCCGTGGGCATCAATCCTGCGTAACGTGGTGCTCGTCCTTGTGGCCCTGGGAGCGGTGTGGCTAGCGTTCAACGTTCGGCTGCCTTCACTTGACTCGCTCCAAGCGGACATTTCCGATCTGGGCGGCTGGGGCCTGGGCGCGTTCGTCCTGTTGTATGCGGTCGTTGCGGCAACTCCGATTCCGGTGACGATCGTGGCAGTCGCCGGAGGGATGGCATTTGGCCTGCCGCTCGGAACCGTTCTCTCCATGGTCGGCGTCGTGATCGGGTGCTATGCCGGCTACTGGGTCGCCCGTGCGCTGGGACGCACGACGGTGATGCGGCTGCTGGGCGGACACGCTGAAGTGGTTGAGGACCGGCTCGCCAACGGTGGCTTTTACGCAGTCTGCACAATGCGCCTGATGCCGGGATTCCCCTACTGGCCGGTGAATTATGGAAGTGGCGCCCTCGGCGTACGTAGCCGCGAGTACCTCAGCGCCACCACCATCTCTGCACTACCGGGTCAGCTGTCCCTCGTTGCCGTGGGCGCGTTCATCGCTAACCCAGGCATCGTGAACGGCGTCGCCGTGGCCATTTTCTGGACTTTGGTGATCGTGCTGACTATGATCGCATTTCGTCGTTGGCGCTCGACCCGCAACACAGGGCCGTCCGAACCCGTGAATGAGTAAATTGGTTGTCGCCTTCCTCTACGTGCTTCTATGCGCTTGGCTACGAGCCGGACCGGCGCGGTGGCAGGCTTCGGCGCCGTGGCAGTCGTGTTGAGTACTCACTGCCGGCTGCGGATCGAACGTAAGCGCGATCGACCCGCACCGATTGGTCCGGTACGTCGGCGCTCCTATCCCGGCCAACATCGATAGCGTTTCCGGCGCCGGATGCCCATAATCGTTATCTGCCCCCACCGACATCACCGCCAAAATCGCCAAATTGCTCCCCAACACCGCAATCTAAAGGAGGTGTGTCCAATTTTGGCGTTGTCACTGGTCAGAGGCTTATATCGTTCAACGGACGCCGATTCGGCTTGGGAAGGCTTGCTCCGCGCCGATCGTCGCAAACGATTCTCCGCTATCGTCGACCCGCCACGGATCGTTACAACTACACCCATGGTCCGCTCTTGACGATGTCAGGCTGATGCAGCGTCACGGACTCGATCGCAGCACCGCCCCGTACGAAACGATCACCATAAGGTGTTCCCGTTACGGCGATACCTGGCCACGCGCGTCAATTACCGACGCGGAGAACCGCACCACACATCGTTCGGCCTGCGGCGCCAGCCCCCGAAGGGAAACGGTGTGTAGTCTGGCTCTTTCTCTCGAAGTAGTCCACCAATAGTTGACACATAGGTCAACCGGTAGTTGGCGCGTCTAATGAATGAATTCCATCAGGCACAGATCGGACTGGAACTCGCCCGCCAGCACCTTCACAACGTCGTAACGACATCACGCCAGCAAAGACAGATATGGGCAGAAATCCGAAAATCCCTCGGGCTGAGTCGACAAGCAGCATTCCAACGATTCGCTAACCCTACGGGCCCCAGGAGCGGAGAGAAAGTGTCCAAACGATCGCTACAACACATCGCCAACCTGACCGAATAAGTATTCCAATTCATCGCCAAGGGGACCACGAGCGCCTGCGGGGACTTATGCACCCGCGAACCCATGAAACGTCAGCTTCTCGAAGGCCCTGGACACGAGCACTGGTGCCGTTGATCTGACGATCCCACGCGGCCGCAACCGCCTATTCATCTCGCGCCTGGTGCCCAAGGGCTCCCGGTGGCTCGGTGGCCTGGATGACATGATCATTTCGCTGCGCAAATCCGGTCAGACGGTAATGACTATGAGTCGCCACGGGATAATGGCGCTCTCTTTACTGAGCTCGTGGCGTTATCCTGATGTCTCGTAACCAATTTCGGTTACTGTCGTCTGGGTCTCCAGTTAGGAGGCGTCGTTCCGAGAAACCACATCTCGCACAATTCTTTGATTTTCGGGCAAGCATGCGGGACAGGTGTGAGACCCGGCGGAACCGCGGTGGTACGAGAACCGACAAAGCCTAGCAGTTTGCTGTCGTAATGTCGGTGCTTTGCCGTAAAGTTCGGAGCATCTAACGATGGAGGGTGAATGACCACCGGATTCGATGCTGCACAGGGCGCGGTTGAACCTCAACGGGTCGACAAGGAAGCGGCGAGCCGTGCCCACCTGGAGGTACGTGAGGTTCTCGAGAGAGACTCACTACTCAGCGATTGGGGTATCAATTCAATTCTTATCGGTTCGTACAAACGACAGGTTTCCATTCGGCGGATCAAGGACGTCGATGTCTTCTGTCGGCTCGAGAGCGTTCCCCATGACGTCTCGGGTTCCACGGCTCTGAACGAGTTCTTCCGTGTCCTGTCCGATGAGTATGGTGAAGACAATATTACTCGACAGGCTCGATCACTGAGCGTAGAGAACCCCACGTGGAATGGCCTCCATGTCGACGCGGTTCCTGCGCGCCCCGCCGGCCGGTTCTGGGAGATCCCCAACCATGAAGATCCTGACTCCGGCTGGCAGGAGACTAATCCCGACAAGTTGACGCAACTGTCATCCGAGATGAACACTGCACTGGGAGAACTTTACGTCCCGGGCGTGAAACTGATTCGACAGACGCGGCGGACGTTGATCGACGATCATCCGGGCGGACTGTTCGTCGAACTGGCCCTGTACACCGCTTGCACCGGCGGACAGGTTTTTGGTGACACTATGCGCGACTTCTACGTCAGCGCGCTTAACGGGGTAGCACAGGTAGTTGATGCGAAGGTGCGCCACGGACAGGAGATCCCCGACCCGACACGGCCGGGCGAACTCCTTAAGTTCAGAGCGACTGACGACGAATGGTTGACCGCCGCGGACGCGTTCAAGGCAGCCGCAGCGCAAGCGGATCGCGCACGCAACGCCCCGCGATGTGCAGCCGAGGCGACCTTCCACCGACTGCTCGGTAAGAACTCCGACGGAGAAGTCGTCTACCCGCTACCCGTCGACTGCAATGTAGACGGCAGCACTAAGTCGCGGCTGGTGGCGGGAGACCGTACCGTGCCGGGAGGGAACCAGAAGTTCGCGTGACTGAAGTCGATGAGTTCTTCCGTTCCGCACACAACGATCTCATCTACGAGCTTGAGATGCATGGGTTTTTACCAGTCGACGAGGACTCGTGGACAGGCGAGATCCGTACCCCAAATGCCGCTTGGCAGGTGAAGGTCGACTTCAGCTCGCCCTACCCTACTTTTCCACCACGAGTCCTACTCGTCGGCGACAAGCCGCTCTCGTGGCACCAGAACGCGGATGGCTCGCTCTGCCTGTACTCGCAGTCAAGCCCGGGAGCGTTTCCGTGGTTCGCCCACGGCGCTTTCCTCGCGAAAGTGCGCGAGTGGCTAGAGAACGACGAGACGGGTTGGATTGGCGACACTCCCGACCTCGACCTTGAGAGGTACTGGGAACCGAACACCCGCTTCGCACTCCTTGTTCACGACGAACTACCTGGCGGCAAGACCTACTGGGCACGATTCGATCGCTCGGGACCGGAAACTCTCGTTCAATCGGGATACGAGGCGCCGCCGCGAAAACGGCCTCGAAGCCACAAGCACCTTTACGGACTGGTGGCTGACATCGGAGAGATCGAGGCACCACCTCGAACGTGGGCACAACTCTCCGCCCTGCTTGAGGACTCTGTCAACATCGAGACTGAACTACGCGAACACCGAGCGGATGTCCTGCTCGTCCGCTACGCCCGCGCCGACCATCAAGGATTGTTGGGTCTGGTCCCCGTGCCCGGAGGACAGCCTACCGAGCTAAAACTCAGGTCAGTGAGTTGCGCGTCACGAAGCCCCCGAACGATGGCCCTTCGCGCCGGATTCCAGAGTTCGGATCTCCGCAAGAAAGTCGTGACGGTCGTGGGTGTCGGCGCCGTCGGCTCGTTCGTCGCCCAGGGACTCTTCCGGGCAGGCCTGAGAGATCTCGTTCTGGTGGACGTCGAACGGCTTCGTCCTGGCAATCTCGCCCGCCATGCCGCCAGCTGCGCCTTTATCGGTAAGCCCAAGGCAGAGGCGATGGCACGGACCCTGGGAGCCACCGTCTTGGCGTTTCCCTTCAGGGTTGATTCACTCACATGCGCAATCCGCATCGTCAACACGGCTGATCTGGTCATTGACGCGACTGCTAACGAGGTGGTCACCCAGCTTCTCACCGAAGCCGGGCGTCTCGCCGGCAGGACGGTGCTTTCCACCTACCTGGCGAACCAGGGTCGATCGAAGGTCGTTGAGATCCTGCCCTCAGCGGCAGATGACCGTTTGGTACCGCAAGAGCTGCCGCCGGCCGCCGCTGACGGTGTCGAGTCAGGGTGTGGAGACCCTATCTCCACAACGCCCCCTTTCGCCGTGATGGAAATCGCCGGGATGACGTGTCGGATCGCGACAGCCATGCTCGTTGGCGAGACTGCTATGTCAGAACTACGCGAACAAACATGACCAGGGCCGACCTCGATGCGAAGGTGGAAATTGCGGTGAACATCATTGCCGAACTCAACGATGCCGCGAAAACCGCACTTCCATATGAAACGGGCGGCCTCTTGATCGGGTGGCGAGACGGAGATCGCGTTGTCGTGCGCAGATGGCTCCGCCTGGGCACATCGCACCCGAGGACCAATCGGTTCGAGATAGATACCAAGGAGGCCACCATGGTGTTGAAACACTATTTGCGGACAACGCCCGAACCTCTAGAAGGCTACGTCGGAGCTTGGCACACACACCCGGCACTCGCGCCACCGAGCGAAACAGACTTCGAGACATTTACCGCCAGCGCAGCAGCAACGCAGGGGCCGCTGGCATTTATCGTCCTCGCGACAAACGGCGGCTCGAGCACAGCCCATATCGCCTGGGCTGGCCACCAAGGCGCCCACGTGGCTATCAGGAGAGAAAGAACGATCACCGTCGAAAGGGCCCGCAGTGCGTAAGATGACCGATACACAGTTCGATCTGAAGAGAGCCTTTCTTCAGCGGCAGAAGGCCATGTCCGCTGAGCTAGAGATACCGTTGGAGTTCACCACCCATCCGACAGCGATCGGTGACGCCTCCGAAGCAAACTGGGTCAGGATGCTCAAGTCCTTCTTGCCAGGCCGATACGAGGCCGGCCCAATCTTTGCCCTCGACGCCAAGGGCGCCCGGAGCGAGCAAATCGACCTCGCCATCTATGACCGCCAGTACTCACCCCTCTGGTTCGAAGCAGGAGGCAACCGTTACGTCCCTGTCGAGAGCGTGTACGCGGCACTCGAAGTGAAGCAAGAAATCAACGCCAAAAACCTCGAGTACGCAGCCAAGAAGATCGAAAGCGTCCGAAAGCTCCATCGCACATCAGCTCCAATCGTCGATATATATGGCATCCAGAAGGGGCCCGAGCCCGCGGACCGACCGATCGTCGGGGGCATCGTCGCTCTTCGCGTGAAATGGAAGAAGGGAGTGGCCTCGGCCTCCGGTCGTCAGAACATTAGGAAGCATACCGATGCCCGGCACCTGGATCTCGGGTTAGCACTTAACGACGTCGCATTCGACAATGTCCCTACATCGACCAGAAGCGAGCTACTCACACCTGGTCTGACCTTCAGCGAGCCTGGTGTACAACTGATCTCGTTCGCAATGCGGCTGTTCCGGCGCCTGCAAGCCACCGGCACGGCGCTCGCAGTAGACCTGAACGTGTACGAGGAGTCGCTCAAATCAATCACGGTTTCCAACTACGCGGACATAGACCAGAACTGAGGTCATCAAAGTCGGTATAGTTCATCTTTTGCAACGAGGATCTTGAGTCGGTAGCGAGCCCGTCCCGCAGATTGACACATCGATACGCGGCTAGTTCTTCTGCGCCAAAGCGGCTGATGCAGTCGTCTGCTGCACGGTCGACGAATGGAATGAGGGTCTCAGCGACGCGGAGAACCTGATGCGCTCGAGTCCCTGCATAGCTGGTGACGTCAGAGTTTTTCGTGGCCAGGGCGCGTCGAGTCGGCGACCCGAAGTTCCAAGACACACCTTTCAGCATCTGCGTCGTCCGCTGACCCGCGCCACCGGCTCTCAGCAGCCCACGGCTCGGGCTGGCGCGCCGTGGTCCGCTCTGATCCGCTCAGGTCAGCCGGGACAACACGACCGTTCTAATTGCCGACGTTCAATCACGTATCCATTCGGCTTCACACATCCCAGATTGGGAGCGCCGCGACCATCAACTTATTCGCTCTCCCGTTCAACACGGCTGGTTCCCCACCCGTACGCTTCTACAGTCGGCAAATGAAAAGTATCGTTTCGCCAAGTATCAGATAGAGCGCGAAATCCTATCCTTCTGTTGTTGGATCAAGCGTTAAGTACTATTAGCCCGCAGCTTGCTCGAGACCGCTACTCCTCTGCAATGGCGCGGATGGAACAGATTCGATGCTTTGTATCGTCTGGCGCCAGGCATGCCCTATTTTTCAACAACAGAAGTCTGTAAGTATGGGATCCAGATCCCATCGCTAGAAGAGAAGCCGAGGTAAGAAACAGCACAGTCGCTATTAGACCGACACAACCACCAGATGCGTACTAGGCAGACTGCATTCACGACATAAAACACACTCTGACCAGCACGAACCCCTGGATCGGGACACATCCCCTCGAGCTTTAGCGTCTTGCCAGACACTGATCGACTAAGGGGTTGCGTTGTCGATTCGCCAATTTTGCTGGTCAGCGGCTTAATTTGGTCGATCGTGTAACGGTCCGGCCATGCCTGGGTCGCGAAGCAGTGCCACGATCATTTGTGCGTTCAAACCAACCATGGCCGCAGTTCTCTTCGCCCGGCCCAATCGAGCAAATCAGCATTTATACGGCGGATCACCGTGCTCCAAATTACCCGCAGTGGCCCCGTCACTTTTGAGGATATAGAAGGACGCCAGATTCGAAGTTCACCACAAACATGTACGTGGGATGTTCTCGTGAGCGATCACTCAGCGCCGTGCTCATATCGGGATGGTTTCAACAATTCAATTACGGAGAAGGTTCGGGAGAGGCTGAAATTGATCGGTATGTGGGCTCGGCGCGCGCAGAGGCGGAAATGCCGAGTCCGTTAGCGATCACTGACGAAGAACTGGCCGACATAGACCCAGAGCCTTCTGTTCTGGATCAGGCATATTGCATAGTTTGCTCGCACCTTGAACGAGACCGCTACTCCCCTGTAGTGCCGCAGCTGGAACGGAGTCAGCGTTCGGCATCGCCTTGCACTAGATGTGGACTGTTTTACCGCGAAAGTACGGGCTAAGTACAGGGTTTGAACCATGGTTATGAGCGATACTCGGCCCTTTTCTTCAGCGAGGACTCGACCCAAAGCCTCGCCAGCCGAATCAACATAACTTTGTTGTGAACCTATTGACAACACAATAATCTATAAGTAATGCTCGTTGTGTAAGCGGCGTTCGCCACCCGCCGACCGCGGAATGAACGCCCCCGATTCGGGGAAGTAAACCACGCTGGCCTCGAACCTTTGCCCGCATTACTCAGCTACTTCGTACAAGGCAGTTCGGAGGTTCAGATGCAACGCAACATTTCGCACGATCCAAGGTCACGGCAAACGTCTCGAACAAGGCCACGACGGTCAATCTCGCTTACTATCGCGGCACTGTCCGTCACGGCGCTAGCACTTACTGGTTGTTCGTCAAACAGCTCGACTTCCAGTGCCAGCGGACAATCGGGAGCCCAGGTAATCCGCTTCGGCATCTCGAACAAGATCCCAAAACTCATCACCGGGACAGATCAAGGAGCCGCCGTCGATACCGTGCTATCTCTGATCCACCGGGGTTTGATGGCATACGACGCGAATGGCAAGCTCATTCCGGGTCTCGCTAAATCCGTCAAGAACCCGAACCCGAAGACGTACGTATTCACATTACGCAAGCATCTTGAATTCCAGAACGGCAAGCGCGTCACACCCGCAATAGTGAAGACGAATCTTGAATACTACGGAGACAAAAAGACGGGCTCCGGACTCTATACGGGCCTGAAATACATTGAATCGATCGATACCGGTGCGCACTCTGTCACTGTTCATCTGGATGGACCAGACACAGCTTTCCTTCAATGGCTCGCCGTCCCGACAGCGGCGATCGTTCCCAAGAGTTCGCTCAACAAAACGACATCGAACAAAATTGGCGCAGGACCGTTCAAGCTGACTAAATATCAGCCGGGCATTGGAATGACTTTCGTCAAATTCAAGAAGTACTACGGAGCAAAGTCAGTCAAACTTCACAAAATCGAAATGAAATTCTATGCTGACGCCCAATCCCGAGTCAACGCTCTGACCAGCGGCGACGTCGACCTAATCGACTACGTGCCCTGGCCAAACTGGAACAAGTTGGCGAAGACGCCAGGCGTTACGGTAGCCGGCCAGCAGGGCCCGTTCCAATACGTGCAGTTTAACGTCACGAAGAAGCCGTTCAGCAACCCGAAAGTCCGTCAGGCTGTCGCATACGCCGTTAACCGTAAGAATAGCGTTGCCGCAGCATTCCAAGGACATGGCAAGCCTCTCGACGGAGTAGTCATTCCAAAGAGCGACCCAGCGTACGACCCGCAATACGCCAATCTGTGGAGCCACGATCCTGCTAAGGCAAAGAAGCTCCTTGCCCAAGCTGGATACCCAAACGGATTCAAAGCTACGTTGTTGACCACATCGCAATACCAGTTCCTCGAGGATCTCGGCTTATCCGTCCAATCGGACCTGAAGGCCATTGGAATTGACGTCAAGATGGATTCTCCAGACTGGGCCACGCGGACCAAAAAGGGCAATTCGGGCGACTACGACCTGGCAGTATCCGGCGGAGCAGGACGAATCACCGACCCCTCTTATTTGATGGGTCACGTATCCGGCCCAGCAAATTACAACAACAGCTACGGTTACGACAACCCGAAGCTCAACGCTGCCTTGCTCGCAGGACTTCGCGCGTCGACACCGACAGAGAAGAAGGCCGCATATGGCAAAGCTCAGCAAATTATAAAGACCGATGTTCCGTTTGCATCGTTGAACACACGGTCGCAAGCATTTGCCTACAGCTCGAAGGTCAAGGGCTTTAAGAACCTGCCTGGATTCCTTACATTCTACGGCGGATATTCGTTCCCCGACGTCCACATGACTAAGTAACGAACAGCGGAGCGAACTAGAATGACCCAGTTCATTTCGAAGAGGATCGGCGTCGGCATCGGGCTAACTTTCCTGGTGCTGACTCTGATCTTCCTCGCAATTCACATGGTCCCTGGTGACCCAGCGGCGATATTGCTCTCTTCCTCGGGTAGTAGCGCACCGAGCCCTCAAGCGATACATAAGATGCGAGTCCTTCTCGGTCTGAACGAACCACTCGGTGTCCAGTTCTGGGATTTCCTCAGACATACCGTGACTGGAAACTTGGGCACGTCTTACGTCGACGGACAGTCCGTTTCGCAGGCCGTCGCGGAGAGACTGCCACGTAGCTTGGAACTCATTGTTTTCGCCACGGTTATCGCGGTATTCGTCGGGGTAACCCTCGGGACTCTCGCGGCACGAGCTGGAGGCGTGATCGATAGCGTCATCACAATGTTGAGTAGCATCGGCATTGCCTTACCAGTATTCGTCGCCGGTGTGCTGCTCATCTTGTTTTTCGGGATACAGCTGAACTGGCTCCCTGCAGGCGGATACGTTGGCTGGTCGGACCCGATTGCACATCTGAAGTTACTTATCCTGCCGTCGGTGACGCTAGCCCTGCCATTCATCGCCAACGTTGCGAGGATGACACGATCATCCGTCTTAGAGGTACAGCAGCGTGATTGGGTCCGAACTGCGGCTGCATTTGGCCTCCACCCGTTTCAAGTCTTCCGGAAGCACATTCTGCGCAACGCCCTGAATCCAGTTGTGACAGTAGTCGGCCTACAGTTCGGCAAACTACTCGGCTCAACGGTGCTCGTCGAGCAAGTCTTCAACTATCCGGGCCTTAGCTCACTTCTTGTTGATGGTGTGACGCACCGAGACTATCCCGTCGTACAGGGCATAGTCATCGTAATCGCGGTCATTTTCATAACCATCAATGTGATAGTCGATTTATTATACGGCTTACTCGACCCAAGGGTGGCTCGATGACAACTGCAACTATGCCACGGATCCGACTCCGCCACGGAGTGTCCGTCTTTCGGACCCTCGCTCTGACATACATCGCTATACTCGTCATGGTTGTCTGTCTGGCACAGTGGATCATGCCCCACGACCCACTCAAACAAGACATCGTCAACCGGCTGAAGCCGCCGGCAACGGCGGGGCACTTACTTGGAACTGATTCGTTCGGACGCGACGTCCTGTCCCGCCTGATAGCTGGCGCCCAGACTGAAGTTATTGTCGCAGTTTGCACGACCCTGCTGGCGGCTGTACTCGGCTCATTCCTCGGTCTCCTCGGCGGCTATTTCGGACGGATTGTCGAAGGTCTGACGATGCGTGTGATCGTAGACGTGTTATTGGCGTTTCCGCCTATCGTTCTTGCGCTGCTCGCAGTGACAATATATGGACCTGGGCCGGTGACATTGACCATTGTCATGGGAGTGCTTTTCAGTCCGATATTCGCACGAATCGCGTACGGCCAGGTAATCTCGATCAAGCACGAGGAGTATGTAGAAGCTGCGGAAGCTTTCAGTGCCCCCATATGGACAGTATTACTCCGAGTAATTTTCCCGAACGCGGCCGCACCTATAATTGCGCAGCTGTCGCTTACTATGGCGGATGCCATCCTTCTTGAATCCGGCTTGAGCTATCTCGGACTCGGCGTCGTTCCACCAGCCGCGTCGTGGGGAGGGATGGTCGCCGACGGCCAGCGATACATCAGTCTGAATCCGTATTCTCTCTTGATACCAAGCATCGTTTTAATCGTGACAATTTTGGCTTTCTCGGTCCTTGGCGACATGCTTCGCGACCGTCTCGACCCCCGGAGGGTGAATTAATTGAAGGATTCACTTTTACAGTTCAAAGGCCTATCCATCGATTTCAAGATCGCCAATGATTGGGTCAATGTCACCGACGGCATCTCGTTCGATGTGCGCAAAGGGGAAACGCTGGCCCTAGTCGGTGAATCCGGGTCAGGAAAGAGCGTGACGGCGATGTCAGTTCTCGGCCTCCTCGCGCCCAATGCTCGTACGAACGGGACTATTGAGTACAACGGAATGGATCTCGTATCGGCAAGCGCTTCCCAGCTTAGGTCTGTGCGCGGACGCGACATCGCAATGATCTTTCAAGAACCGATGACCGCGCTCAACCCTGTGTACACCATTGGTGCTCAATTATCCGACGTGCTCCGCCGGACTGAATCTGTGCCCAAAGCATCGACCAAACGCGAGTCACTCCGCCTCATGAAAGCCGTGCATATGCCGGACCCAGAGACGAAGCTCAACGCATACCCGCATCAGCTCTCAGGCGGACAGCGTCAACGCGCAATGATCGCAATGGCCATTTCTGGCAGTCCTCGCCTGCTTATTGCGGATGAACCGACCACAGCATTGGACGTGACTGTCCAGGCGGAGATCCTGGACCTCTTATTGGAGCTCCAAACCACATCAGATATGTCTATGCTGCTCATCACTCACGATATGGGGGTCGTTGCGGATGTGGCTAAGCGAGTGGTGGTCATGGAAAAGGGCTCCATTGTCGAGCAAGCCGATGTCGAAACACTCTTTGTGAATCCCGCGAAGCCCTACACCAAGCATTTGCTCGCGTCGGTTCCTTACCTTGGAAAGACGCTCGCGCCTGCTTCGGCCCCAAACGAAGCTGAATCTCGCGTTCTTGACGTCAAAAAATTAAGCATCACGTACGGGGGACGTTCTCGAAAGCTCGACAATCACGCTGTCATGGATGTGTCATTCGACATTCGACCCGGTGAAATACTCGGTCTCGTCGGAGAGTCCGGATCGGGGAAGACCTCTATTGGGAAATCGATAATGGGACTCGTCAAAGACATCGATGGCGACGTTGTCATTGATGGTAAACGTGTCGATTACGCCAACCGCAAACAGCGCCGAGCGACGCTCCGTCGCGTATCGATGGTATTTCAGGACCCTGCGTCCTCTCTCAATCCTCGACAGCCAGTCTGGCGGAGCATCACCGACCCGCTGAGGTGGAAGCAATTGCAGACGCGAACGACTTCTTTGCGAGACCGAGCGGAATCGCTCTTAAACCTGGTCGATATGCCCAGCGACACTGCGCGAAGATATCCGCACGAACTCTCCGGCGGACAACGCCAACGCATAGGCATCGCCCGGGCTTTGGCCGTTGACCCACTGCTGATGATCGCCGATGAGCCAACATCCGCGCTCGATGTGTCAGTCCAGGCGACCGTTTTGGACTTGCTGCAAGAGCTACAAATCAAGCTCGGATTCGCTTGTCTCTTTATCAGTCACGATCTCGCTGTGGTCGAACTTCTTGCCGACCGAGTCGCGGTACTCCAGCGTGGAGAAATTGTCGAGTTGGACAATGCCCGGACGATCCTTGCCACACCGAACTCGGATTACACGCGTCGGCTCATTGCTGCTGCTCCAGTTCCCGACCCGGAGGAACAACGACAGCGACGTCGCAAACGTCTGACGGCAGACGTTCACTAGAAACGATCGAGCGGAAGGAGAAAATCATCGATACGCGATGGATGGAAATATTCGTCAAAGTCGTCGAATGCAATTCATTCGCCCAAGCGGCTGACGATCTTGGAATCTCGCAACCCGCTCTTAGCCAGCAGATCAGCCGGCTCGAAAAGGAAGTCGGAGAGCGACTTCTCGACCGAAGTACACGACCCTTACGAATGACTCACGTGGGAAAGGATTTCTACGCGAAGTCACGGAACATTATCGATGCCATCCAAGGGATTGACGGTCTCATATCGGAGACTAGGAGCGGACGAGCGGGATCGCTTCGAGTCGGTCTTGTCCCATCCCTCATGCACGGCCCGGTACCAGCGATAATCAAGACGTTCGCAGATAGCAGACCTGATCTCGATCTCGATCTCTCGTATGAGTCAACAACCGTGCTCCGCGAGCAGCTCGCAGATGCGCGCCTTGACGTCGCGCTGCTTTACTCGGCGCCGAAAGTCGGCGGATTCGCGCACACTACCTTGTGTGACGAACCGTTCCTTACCGTCATCAATAGCGATCACCGGCTCGCTTCAACTGACGAAATCAGCTTTGGCGATTTGAAAGATGAACGTCTTATCACAATTCCACGCGAAGCCGCTCCAGAGAACCACGACGCGCTCGTTGTCGCGTGTCTGCAGCACGGATTCTCACCGAATGGGCTCACCGCTCCAGGGTCTTATCTGTCCCACGTAGGCCTCGTCTCCGCCGGGTTAGGAATAAGTTTCATCCCAGCATCAATCGCTCGACTCGCAATAAGCAATATCTCCTATAAACGACTTGTCGATCCCGAAGTGAGGCTCGAATCGCATGTTTGCTGGCACAGCAAGAGAAGTAGCGCAATGATTGAAGCATTCGTCAACCATTGCGTGGCAAAAATTACCACACAATCAATTGACCACACGCGCGCGATACACAGCGAGGTGCATGAAGCACCAATCTAAGTGTGGGCGCCTCCAGACGCTACCACTCCTCGGCGAGTATTGGGTCTAGCGCCCGGGAAATCCCTGAGGGGCCCTCGCCAAATGGTGCATTCAATCCCAGTACCGGCCGTTTCCCTACCACTCTCTACCCAAATGAAGGAGAACCATCATGAGCATAACTGTTGCGACGGCCCAATTCGCAGCCGGCACAGATAAAGAAGAAAACCTTACTCAGATACGCACTCTAATCGCAGACGCGGCAACAGCTGACGCACGATTAGTAATATTGCCTGAGAACTCCATGTACAGTTCGGCGAATGCATCGGACGTTGAAAAGAGTAAGGCAGCAGAAACACTCACCGGGCATTTTGTTAGCGAACTGACAGAGTTTGCACACGAATTTGGAGTCGACGTTGTCGCGGGCATGACCGAAATTTGCGACACAGACACTCGATCTTTCAACACGCTTGTTCATGTCACGTCGGACGGCCAGCTCAACGGCGTATACCGCAAGATTCATCTCTACGATGCATTCGGCTACCGAGAGTCAGACACCGTCATTGCAGCAGACCATGCCGCGCCACTCATCTTCGACCTCGACGGGGTACGTTTCGGAGCGATCACTTGTTACGATCTGAGATTTCCCGAAATTGCTCGGTGTCTCATTGACGCTGGCGCCGATGCGATCATCCTTCCCGCAGCGTGGGTTGCAGGTCCGATGAAGGAGACCCATTGGGAGATACTTCTTCGCGCGCGCGCAATTGAAAACACGGCCTATGTCGTAGGCGTGGGGCAGACCGGCCCGACATGCACCGGCCTGAGCATGACTGTCGACCCGATGGGCGTCGTCATCTCGAACGGCGCAGAAGCTATCGGACTCGGTGTGGCCACCATTGATGCGGCCCGCGTCGCGCAAGTGCGAAAAGCGAACCCCAGCTTGTCAAACCGACGGTTCACCGTAACTCCGGCGGCATAGCACTACCCAAGAGAAGCACCCCTGACCTGACAGACGATTCAGCAAAAACCAACGAACGGAGCAAAAATCAATGTACCGCACACAATCACTCGGCGAAATGAGCTGGACCGAAGTCAAATCAATCGCGACCGAAGACCCGATCATCCTCGTACCGATCGGCGCAATCGAGCAACATGGACCGCACCTCCCGATTCACGAGGACTCTATCGTTGCCGATTGGTCAGCGAACTACATCGCGACCCAGCTAAAAAACGAGATTGACATTCTGGTGGCTCCCGCCTTGAATTACGGCCACTCCCCCACATTTCGCGGTTATGCAGGCAACCTCTCCCTAGCTCAAAATACGCTTCGCCTTGTCGTCGGCGAAATTCTGGATGGGCTCGTCGCATCCGGTTTTCGACGCATCGTCCTCATCGACAATAACGGTGGCAATGTAGCGCCCATCACCTCGGCATCCCTGGATGCCCGGCAAGGGCACGGCATCCTGGTCGGTCACCTATACCCGTGGCAACTCGGGTACGGTCTCATGCGCGACGCCTACGATGACGCAAGTGCCGTATACGGGCACGGAGCAGAACCCGAGCATTCCGCCATGTTGGCGATGTTCCCCGAACAAGTCCACAGCGACAGCGCCGTGAAGCGTCCCTTTACGCAACTCGCTGGATGGAACCCTACAAGCTATACCGAGGCAAAGATCGGCAACAACTCGGTTCCTGGAACAGTGTTCTGGGACTTTTCGGAAATTAGCGACACGGGCGTGTCTGGTGATCCAACAGTAGGCACCCAAGCCATGGGTGAACTCTGGATCGAAAGAGTCATGGGTTTTTGCTGTGACTACGTCCGCGAATATAACAAGAACACACAGAATGGAGCGTGCGATGTCCGGCCGTAATCAACACCCATCACTCGCAGCCTGGTTTTCAACGCCCAACTTCGCCGAAGCTGAAATTGTGCAGCAAGCGGGGTACGACGCAGTTGTACTCGACATAGAACACGGATCCTTCGACCTAGCAGCTCTCGAAAGATATATACCTTTCCTTCGCTTGCTCGGTTTGACAGTCATCGCCAAAGTGCTGGCACCTGAGCGTGGCCCTATCCAACAAGCACTCGACTTTGGAGCCGATGCGGTCGCGATACCACACGTAGAGAACGAAAAACACGCCCGTTACATCACCCAAATGGGAAAATTTCCAACCCTTGGTGACCGGAGTTTCGCAGGTGGACGAACCTGTGGATACGGGCCCACCGACCAATCATGGTACGAACGCCAAAATCGTCGGACGGCGGTCTACCCCATGATTGAAGATGCCGGCGCGTTCAACGACGTATCAGCCATCGCCGCGCTCGACACGGTCGACGGGGTCTTCGTCGGGCCATCCGACCTGTCGTTACGGCGTAATCGTGGCGCATACTCAGCTGACGCCGACGACTTCACCGACATTGAAGCCATCGCGAAAGCCTGTGCATCTGCAAGCAAGCCTTGGATCATGCCGGCGTGGACACACGCAGAAAAACAGCTCGCATATCGGCTCGACGCGGGAACCATCATCCTCACCATGGAACATGAAGCCTTACGATCTGGGTTTACAAACTCTATCGACGAGATGCGGTCTATCGAAGGAGTGTAGAGAGTCGCTGTAACTCCACGCCAACACTGCAAGTAAGTGATACTGCTGACGTCTGACGCAGTGGCACGCGCCGCGGCCCTGCCAGATATGTCGGCGCCACGCTGGCGGCAGCCATCACCCGGATTGAAAGGAGAACAACCCAGGTGATGACTGCAGTTGGCGTATCGCTAATCATGCTTATCGCGGCGTGCGTCCAGCGCGTAGCCGGGATGGGGTTCTCCCTTGTGGCCGTGCCGCTGCTCTTGTGGATCCTCGGTCCGGTGAATTCCGTAACGCTCGTGAATATCGCGAGTGGAATGACGAGTCTGGTGATCATCGGCACGACTTTTCGGGATATTTCATGGCAACATGTCCTGCGTCTAGCAATACCAGCGTTGGTGATCACAGTGCCAAGTGCTTACATATTGACGATCGCATCGAGTCCATGGATTGAGCTGCTGGTTGGGATACTGTTGCTCGCATGCTGCTGTGCAATGAGCTTTAATCTGCGAATTAGGTTACATCGCTCCGTTGCCGTCGAAAGCGTTTCCGGCTTTATCAGCGGCTTTATGAACACGACCGCAGGAGTCGCGGGACCAGCAGTCAGCGCATACGCGTTCTCAGCCGGATGGCCGCATCGCATGTTCGTCGCCACCCTTCAGCCATATTTCCTTCTCGTCGATGCCGGCGCGGTCGCAGCAAAATACTCGATGTTCAATGCAAGCGGGCACCACTCACCAGGCGCCGTCGTCGCTATACCAGCTCTAATCGGCTGCGTAGCAGGACTCATTGTCGGCAGACAAGTGGCCATGTGTCTCAGCTCAAGAACGTCGAGGCGTGTCGTCGTCGCAATTGCTGTGCTGGGCTCGCTAGTGACAACGGGCAGAGCTCTTGTTGCGCTCACAACGTGACTTCAGCGATACCGCCGCTTTAAGCAACCCAATTTGATGACCTCACACGCTTCATACGCTGCATCGTTAACGGCGTCTCGCCCACCGATGAATTGTAGGCACTGCAGCCTTGTAGAGTGAGGCTTTTAAGGAAGCTCGAAGCCGGGATGAAATTTCGCTCCCGGCATGAAACTAGATAAGACGCTGAACTCAGCACCGGCGAAAGTAGATCCTGAACCCATACTGAACAGTTGTTGTTCAGCAAATTTTCGCGCCTTTGCGGGCAGTTGCGCCAACCCTCTATTTTTCTGCAATGACGCGGAATGACGGGCCCAACCACCATTCAGGCTCTTACACTGATTACAGCCTGTTTTTCAACGAAACTACGGGGTAAATACGTGGTCCAGTTCATGCGTACAAGAGATGCTCTGCCCTACCAGTACACGAACATCTTCCGCCTCTCCCTTGGTCATTACATGAACCGCTCCAGACGCTCCAGCAATGTTTGGTCCGGCTTGGAACCATACTTAGAATCGTCACGAGGGTTATCAGTCGAGCACGCACTGGAACGTACCCGGTTTGGTGGACACGAGAGAGGGTTGCCCGTGACGCGTAGGGCACTCCCGTCTGGCGGACACCACTATTCTCATCCGCCGCGCCCGATGGAATGTGTGTGAGAGGCTTTGGCTCACAAATGGGGACAGGAGAGCGCCGGTCTTCAACGAAAAAGCAGACTAGACGTCGACGTCGATTCAGAACACCCCTGGGGTCTCACTCTGTAGTCGCGAACTCGTTATTTCCATGCGACATTAGCGATATTGCTGTTACACGAACCAATCGGCGCTCGGGTCTCAGATACGGCCTTCGTCATGGGCCCTCACATGTGCGGCGATCTCCGTCATAAAAGGGGCAACGATAGTTGCAGAGACTCTACAGTCAAGAAGGAACAAGCCCTTCGCGCCGCTAGAAACCCATCTCGTTAAGTGATCCAAGTCGGCCACGGAGCGAATCACCTCCCCGTCCCCTCCGAGTCCACGTGTAACCGCGGCGAAGTCCACCTCCTCGATCTGCATGGGACCGGGTTCTAGGCCTTGCGACGCATATTGGTGAATCTCTGCTCCATAAGCTTTGTCATTGTAGACAATGACGACGCAACTTGATGCGACTCTAACCAGGGTATCTAAGTCGGCAAGCGACATAAGGGCACTGCCATCTCCCATGCCAACCACGACTGTAGACTCAGTGGCTTGATTCGCTCCTATTGCCCCTAACATCGCCAAGCCAATGGACTGGTAAGCCGTGCCCATAAGAACCGTCGGCGCCCCGGCCGGTAGGTCTAGATACATAGGAGCCCAGCCAATACTGTGCCCGATATCCTGGACCAAAATGCAGTCACTGGGGAGGATCTCGTTGAGATACCTCAGCAAGTAACGTGGGTCGAGACGACCGTCAGAAGCGAATTCCTCTCCCGCGTCGCTTCTCCTCGCTTCGCTACCGTCGCCACGCATCACTGAATCGCGCCAACCCGACGCAGTCGCTCCGGGAAGTTGCGCAAGGACAGCTTCACAGACAACTGATGCGTCGCCGCAAAGCACATCCGTGACACAGCTAGCTGTCGGCCTAGCTTCGGTGTTTATCTGAATGACGCGAGCGTCCTGCGCAAATAACGTGTCAAACCTGGTTGTGAATTGATTCAATCCGGCGCCAACGACGAACACCACGTCGGCCGTGGCAATAAGTTCAGCAGAGGACACGGTCGAGAAACCGCCTGCAATGCCGAGATCCCACGGCGATCCAACGAACAACGACCTCGCCAAAGCAGTTGTGGCAGTTGGCGCTCCGAGCCTGGCAGCGATCTCAGCAAGCTGACGGCCCGCGTTGGCGAGCAGTGCGCCGCGCCCACCTAGAACCAACGGTCGTACCGCCGATCTCATTAGAGCCACCGCGGAATTGAGCGCGGAAAAGAATTCGGCCTCGTCCGGGACACGCACGCTTCGAGATAATTGGCTTACTCTTTTAGGTTTGTCGGATGATTTAGCGACAGTTGACCTGGTTGTGGCTGATGAAGCCTGTTCGCGCCCGGGGCTTGTTGCTAAGTCATACGGGATTTCGACAATTACGGGGCGTTGCTCACCCCGGGCTTTTTCCACGGCGCCGTCGATCGCAGATTTTATGCTGCCTGCCCCTAAAGTGATGGTGGACACTCCGATATGCGTGGCAATGGCGTCCTGCTTAATGTCCCACGGACGAGGACCAGTAGTTGGCTGAGCACCGACGAGCAACAATAATGGAGATCTTGCAAAGGTTGCCTCAGCGAGCGCAGTTATCGCATTTGTGAACCCTGCTCCATAAGTTGTGGTTGCCACCGCCAGTGTCCCAGCCACACGGGCATAGGCGTCGGCGGCGCCAATTGCGCCAGCCTCATGCCGGGTGGCGACATATTGGCATTTAGTACGTAGCAGCGCGTCGACAAAGTGCGCATTTCCGTTTCCAACAACTCCGAATGCGCAACTGCAGTGGTCAGCAACAGCAATTGCAGCGAGCTCCGAAACGTTTCTCATCCTGTTGCTTCCCATCGTTTGAGCCCGTCGATATAGGTGCCAAGCACAGGAATCTGACCAATTTGACTTGCTTCCACGGCCCTCGGGTCATTGCCGAGTACAGTGAAATCCGCTCGTTTGCCGGGAGATAGACTTCCGAGACGGTCTCCCCAACCGGCCGCCTGTGCCGGGTTGATCGTGAACGCCTGAATCGCTTCATCAATGCTAATCGCTTCTTCCGGGCCCATTGGTAAGCCGGTTGACGATCGCCGCTCCACTAAAACTTGCATAGCCTGCAGTGGTGTTCCTGGAAGCGGCCTGTCTGTTGAGCCGATTAGCCGAATTCCAGCATTGATGAGGGACCGACCGCGATACAGCCGCTGGGCGCGTTCCGCTCCAACTACACGGGTAAAGTCGTCGCCTGAGCCCCAGAGGAAGCACGGCTGCGTAGAAATGGACACATTCAGCCGACTAAGCCGGGAAACTTGATCGTCCCGAATATAGCCGCCGTGCTCGATACGATGTTTAAGGTCCGAACGTGGGATGTCGCTTTGCGCCGACTCGAATGCCTCGATAGCTAGATCGATGGCTCGATCACCTATAGCGTGAGCAGCGATCTGCCAGCCAGAACTATGGGCACGGCCGATTTGGTCGACTACGGTAGATGGATCTTCGTTCAAAATTCCCAGATTATTCGTGCCTTCATAGGGTGCAGTTAATGCCGCCGATCGGGCCATCATGCCGCCGTCAATCCAAATCTTCACGGCTCCAAGAGATAGCCAGTCATCGCCGAATCCCTGTTGTAGACCTAAGTCGAGTCCGATCGTGACGTGGTCGTCGACGTGGCCAGGTATTGCGTGAAGCACACCATAATGCGGCATCAACTGTGCACGCACAGGTAACGCGCCGCGGCGACGTAAGCGTGCATAGGCGGCGAGTTCGAGATGTGACAACGACTCAATTCCGGATCCGACCCCGGCATCCACACATGCGGTAATTCCTTCGCTGAGGCACTGATGCCCAGCCGAAGAGATCGCATCTTCGACAGTACTCAGTGGATACGGAAGTCGTTGCTCCGTGACGAGGGTTTGTTCCTCGTCGATGAGTAGCCCCTGTTGTTCGGTGGAGTACCCGGCGATCGTGTGCTCCTTGGCCGCTTTGACTACGGCAGTACTTACTACGGACGCATGGTTAGAGATGTGTTTTACCCAGACAGGTCGGCCTTCACCAGCGAGATCCAATTCCTTCGCTGTGAGATGGGCGTCGCCAATGGCGCGTTGGTCGTAGCCGACGACGTCAAGCCATTCATGCGGCCGCAACCCAGCGGCGGCCCGCGATATCCGGCTGAGTACCGCTTCGCGGCTTCGCTCTGCTGAAACGTCGAGGGCGATGGATAATAAGCCGGTCGTCCCTAAATGAGTGTGCCCATCGATGAGTCCAGGAAGAACGGTTCTCTGGTTGAGATCGACGACCTCTTTAGCCTTAAGGTCGTCAATCTCTTCATCGAACCCGAGCACCATGCCTTGCCAAATGGCCATCCGAGCGGCTACAGGGCGGATGTCGTCGACGGTGCGAATACGGGCGTTCTCTATAATCAGATCAGCCTTCAACGATTTTCTCCTTGCTCAGTGGCATAGTGGCGATTCGCGCCTTGTCGCGCCCCGGCCCAGATCGCACGAACGGAGTCTGCATAGCGAGAACACAGACCAAAGTGGTCAAGGCGGTACCCACGATGAAAAATGCCACAGAGAGCCAATTGCCTGTGGCGATAAATAGCCCTGTCACCATCGCTGGTGCAAAGCCGCTGAAGATGCCCACGAGTTGGAAACCGAGGGAGACACCGGTATAGCGAATGCGGCTATCGAAAAGGTCGGCGAAGAGGGTCGGGTAGGCGGCAAACGGCATCGAAATGATCGGAAACCAGATCACCATGGCCAAGATCAGCGACCATGCCTGGTTTATATTGATTAGCAAGAAGAACGGAATGGCATAGATCAGTCCTAGGACAACCGACCAGTATATGAGGCTCTTGGGTCGGAATTTGAGCATGACGAGGGCAAACACGGGCAAAGTGACCAGCTCTGCAACGCCTCCCCAGATCACTCCCGTCAGCACGTTGCCTTCGCTGCCGTCCAATTCCCCAACGACGTAGCGGACGACGAAGACTGTCGCCACTGTGAATCCTGAGAGTTCAAATATGCGAGATCCGGCAACCAATAAGATGCGGCCCCAAGCAGCGATAACCGCTTCTTTGATGGGATTCTTTGCAACACCGAACTCTTTCACCTGCTCCTTGTACGCTTCGGTCTCGTCGAGGGATCGTCGAATTACGAAGCCGATGACAATCAAGACGGCGCTGGCAAGAAATGGCACTCGCCACCCCCATGAGTACATTTCACTCTCGGGGAGCATGGCTACCAAGACGAAGGCAACATTGGATAGGATCGTTCCCATCGGGCTTCCCATTTGCGGTACCACCCCGAAGAAGGCACGCCATTTAGGAGGGGCCGTCTCTGTCATAACAAGGGCAGCGCCGCCCCACTCGCCGCCGACTCCGATGCCTTGTATGACGCGAACTGACACAAGCACTATCGCGGCAAAACCGCCAATCTGGTGAGAGGTGGGCAATAGTCCGATTGCGACTGTCGCGGAGCCCATCACCAGAAGAGAAAGACTAAACGCTCGCTTACGCCCGTAACGGTCCCCGATGTGCCCAAAAATTAAAGCCCCCACTGGCCGGGAAAGAAAGCCGACCGCGAATGTGAGCATACTGAGTAGCGTGCCGATGGCGGAGTCGAGCTCGTCGAAAAAGACCCGGTTAAAGATCAGCGCCGAGGCAGTCCCGTAGATAAAAAAGTCATACCATTCAATAGTGCTACCTAGAAATGCACCAATACTCGCTTTGGTCAATTTGGACTTCACGAGGATTTCCTTTCGTGGAACGGTTCGTCGTCGAACCGATGTGAATGTGTCCCGCTGCGGGACGAGTCGGAATCGGACTTGCCGGCAGCCATAGCCGCTGTCGTGACGATAGTTATCGTTTATTGTCTGCTGGTGAGGCTATTGTCGTCATTTCATTCATCAACACAGCGATTTCGCTCTGTTCTCCAGCCTGCGATGCAAGTACTGCGGCGACGGAGCGGTTATCATCCACGTCGCGGTTTTGGCCGAGTTTCATTTTCACGTCCAGATTCTCGACAGCAATCGTGAAACCGGCGATGCGCGGGAGCAAAAGCTCCATACGGGTCTTAGCTTGATCATTGAACGCCCACGCCGGGCAGCCGGAAGCACTGTACATCTGCTCGTGCTCATAAGTGAGTTCAAGCAAATGAGTGCGTAGGTCCGATTCGCTCAACTGTGTTACGTGCCCGCTGATGTGTACGGGCGTGTAGTTATAGGTCGGCAATCCAACGCTTTTATACCAATTGGGAGAGACGTAAGTTTGCGGCCCTGGGAAGACGGCAGTGGCAATGCCATTGGACGTGAGGGCTTTGGCGATCGGATCGACGTGAGGAATGTGGCCAACTAGCTGTGCGGCTCCCTGTGCATCTTCGCGCCACAACATCGGCATGTGAGCGATACGCAGCGGGTCGGTCGCTATCAGCGTCGCTAGAGGATGTCGTCGAATGATCTCGCGCGAGCAGCTGACGGGGTCCTCGGGTACATAGAGCGCGTTAACCCACATTGACATATCCTAACTGTATTAGTACAGTTATATACTGTGCTAAACAATGAACTTTCAGGCCTACGATATACGCACGATCTTGTGAGCGCAATCACTCGCTTGATTCGAACTGGCGATTTGCCCCCCGGCAGCTTGCTTCCCTCCATTCGGGAGTTGTCGCGGACGACGGGATTAAGCCCGGGGACAGTAGCGACAGCGCTTAAAACGTTGGCGAGCCGAGGGCTCATAGTTTCTAGACAGGGCAAGCGCAGCTTCGTCGCCGACCTCACACGCCTGCCGGCTGTCTATAGCCGGTCCCGCCACCCTGGACTCATCGATCTAAGCAAAATCGAGCCTGACCCGAGGCTTCTTCCCGACGTTGCTAGCTTCTTCACGCCTAACCTCTACGTGCCCAGCATGTATGACGCCACCAACGTGATCCCGGAATTGGCAACTCCGCTTGAGGCGCGGTTTCAAAGAGACGGTGTAGTGGGAGCGCTAGGAGTCACCAATGGGGCCCTAGATGCGATAGAGCGCATTAGCCAAGTCTGGCTCCATCCCGGTGACCGAGTGATAGTTGAGGATCCGTGCTGGACCACCCAACGTACCCTTCTGCAGATGCTTGGTCTGGAAGCGGTCGGTGTGACCATTGACGATGAGGGGATAGACCCGCGTTCGTTAGCCAATGTGCTTTCCAAGCGCAAGTGCGCCGCTTTAATGATTACGCCGCGTGCTCAGAATCCGACCGGAGCCACAATGTCCATCCAGCGACGCGACGCGATACGCGCCGTAATAGAGGACTTCCCTGACCTTCTTGTTATTGAAGACGATCATTTCTCAGAACTTTCGCAAGAACCGTACCCAAGTCTTACCTACGGAAGAAATCTGTTCGCAGTCATTCGGTCTTATAGCAAAATTTTCGGCCCGGATCTACGCCTCGCGGCTGTGTGTATGGACCAGAACACCGCAGATCAAGTCCATATGCGTCAATTACTTGGTCCCGGCTGGGTCAGCCATATCATCCAGCGCTTGACAGCACGCATGCTCACGGATGAAGTGACGATGGGCGAAATTGGAAAGGCGGCCGAGATTTATAAGCAGAGACGCGACTTACTCATCAATACCCTCGCGGTTGCCGGCCTCAAGGCCAAAGGTGTTTCCGGTTTCACCGTCTACGTGCCGGTGCCCCAAGAGTCCGATACAGTAATAACCCTCGCCGAACGAGGGTGGGGAGTGCAGGCTGGCGGACCATACCGAATCGACAGTGACCCGTTTATCCGCGTCTGTGTCTCGGCGCTTAACCCCGAAGACGTTCTTAAATTTGCCAACGATCTCATAATAGCGCTAGACCCATCATCGCGGATTCTTTTGCGGTAAGGCCTGCGGTTGCAGCCGACCATCTGACCCTTTGCTGGACGAATTAACGTTGCCCGCGTGTGAGCCGCCTGATACACCTCTGGACACTCGCTGGCATACTGAAACGTTGCTTAAGGGCCTGTGTCGAGCGGTGCGCGGCGATTTCCAGCAGCAATGCTGCACCGGGCGCTGAACAGGTCGGGTCACGAGCACTGGGCACGGTCTCACACTTCGCACTCCTACTCGCGTGACACCGCATAGTTCGGGTAGGCGCAAACGAACAAACTCATCAACGGAAATGTAGAGTGCTATAAGCTTCGTGCCCGCTTGAGCATCACAAGTCCAAAGACGGCCTTGAACTCAACGCTGACCGATAAGTGCCATACGAAGCAGTCCTCTAACCATCCGACGTAAGCCAATCTGACTGAAAGCATCGCAGTCATGGCCAGGGCCAAACAGGGCGCGGTCCGGCAGCGGCTCGATGAACCGAACAACCTCCGAGCGCTCGTCCACGAATACTTTCCCGCAACACTACAAGCCTTTCTCGAGTCCAAAGCATTGAACTCCCGGCAGCACGCGCAATACTGCACGCTGCCCGACACCGGCTAAGGAGCCGACCGGCCTCAATCTACCGCCAATACGCTCTCCGATGTGGATGACTCGATGAACCGCCTCGGACAGAACCAAAAGAACGAAACGGCTACTAGGTGTGTAAAACAAAGCAGGTGATTCAAGCCAGAAGCGGGACTTGACCAGGAAAAACACTCGAATCTTGACACACCTTGTTAGTTTTGAGCGTCTCGCCCAACACCGCAATCTAAAAGAGGTGTGTCCAATTTTGGCGTTGTCACTGGTCAGAGGCATATATCGTTCAACGGACGCCGATTCGGCTTGAGAAGGCTTGCCCCGCGCCGATCGTCGCAAACGATTCTCCGCCATCGTCGACCCGCCACCGATCGTCACAACTACACCCATGGTCCGCACTTGACGATGTCAGGCTGATGCAGCGTCACGGACTCGATCGCAGCACCGCGACCTCGGGATACTCTTCGGGTGGGCCGTAACCGTGCTCGATCAGCCAGCGGACGTTCGTTATGCACCGGAGAGACCGCCACGCGCGGATGAGGTCGCGGTTGACCTCGGTGCCGTAGCCGGCGATGACCTCGTCGAGGCGTTCCGGATGTCCGAGCGTGAGGGTGGCGAGATCGTACAGCGCGTCCCCCGGGGCTCCTTCAGACCAGTCGACGACGCCGCTGACCTCGTCACCGACGACGAAGACGTGGTCGACCTGCAGGTCTCCATGAATAAAGACCGGTGTCCACGGTCGCAGGGCGGTCTCGGCGAGCCGCCGGTTGCGCGCGACCACCCCGGCGGGAAGGACTTGGCTTTCGACGAGCCATTCGCACTCACGGGCCAGCGCGACGCGATCTCATCATGGTCCCGCCCAGGCCAGGGCGGCAGCGGCGCGTCGTGTAGCGCCCGGACGGCGGCACCCGCCGCGGCCCACGCCGCCGATGATGCGGTAGACGGCTCACCGAGGTGGCCCAGTGCAGTCCCCGGGACAGCAACGAGTACGAGCACAGGTGGATCCCGCCAGAGGACGTGCGGGGTCGGAATGGGTGCCATCGCCATTGCTTCGACCTCGAAGTCAGTGCGGGTCTGATCGGCATCGATCTTCAAGAACACGTCACCGACGCGCACGGTCGCACGATCACCGTGGGCGACGACAACCTCGACCATGTCCACGTCGGCCACGATAACGGAGAAGCACGGCCGACGTCGTCCCATTTATCGTCGGCACCTGCGCGCTTGAACACTTCTCGCCAAACCGAGACTCCGCCGAGCAAACAATCGATCGCGGATCTACTAGCGGCGCGCGCGTCGTTAGGAGTGCACTGCGCCCTTATCGGTAATCGCAAACGGTTGCCTTCGCGATGCAGTTGCTCACTCGCTAGTCTGCGGGCGGGTGGACAGCAGATGCGTCTTCGCGTTGAGTCGCACCGCATCACCGAGCACCGCTTTCAGAGCGTTCAATAGTTGCTTGCGATGGTGAGCGGCTGCGACGGCGTACTGGGAAGTGGTTGCGAGAAGATTCAAGTAGTTGTCAATAAGTAGTTCCCATTCCCAGACGTAGGTGGTCGACTCAGCGTTCGTCAGCGCAGGTTCGGCTGCGATCTCATCGTGCGCCCAGTTGGCTGCAGCACAGTGGTCATCGATGTCAGGGACCAGGCCCCTGCCGTCGCGACGATAGACCTTCCGCACAGCGTCAAGATCGTGCTGCGTCGGGTCGAGATGCCAGCCGTTCCAGAACAAGAACGCGATGCCGTTTTGACCAAGAAGTCTCGCCAGCCGGGTCCATCTGGTCCTCGAGTCAGCCCAGTGAAACGATTGTGCCGCAAT
This sequence comes from Spelaeicoccus albus, assembly GCF_013409065.1. NCBI lineage: Bacteria > Bacillati > Actinomycetota > Actinomycetes > Micrococcales > Brevibacteriaceae > Spelaeicoccus > Spelaeicoccus albus. The sequence continues at coordinate 3,317,887 of NZ_JACBZP010000001.1, forward strand.
AACGACCCCGTAGGGGCCCTCGTCTGGTACGACGTCCTCGAACGTTGCTTGTCGCACGGAGACCGCGTCCTGCAGCTTCTCGGAGTGCAGACGATCCCTCAGGACGCGGAGCATGTCACCCGAGGGCTCGACGACCTGGAGCTGGGCACCGCGGCGGGCCAGCGGAAGAGTCGCACGTCCGGTGCCAGCGCCTACCTCCAACACTCCACTGTCAAAACGAGAACCTGCCATCGCCACCAGGTCGTCGAACAGTGCGTCGGGAAACGTGGGACGGAACCTTTCGTAGGCAACCGCGCCCTCCTCGAATGACTTCGCTCGCCTGAGCGTCGCATCGCCAGCCACGATGCGATTATGCCACGACTGAGCGGGTCCCTGAATCAGATAAACCACAGCACTGGCGACATAAGTGAGATTCGGCTCCGACAGTCGATCGATCACAGCTCGTAATCTAGCCCGTGGTGCTTCACGGTTGAATGGCTCGTAAATCGCGCACGGATCGAAGCAAATTGGCCGCATACACCGGCCTAGCAGTCGACATTTCGGCTGCGGTGATCGGGGTGGATAGCGCATTGGACGCTCCGATCGGTTTTTTAGCACCCATCACTACTTCCACCGCGCACGACGTCCTCTCGCGCGAATTGAGCACCCGTCAACGTAACCGGGCGAGCTGCGCATTGGACGCTCCGATCGGTTTTTTAGCACCCATCACTACTTCCACCGCGCACGACGTCCTCTCGCGCGAATTGAGCACCCGTCAACGTAACCGGGCGAGCTGCCTCGTAGAACATGTCACCTCTCAGTTTGAAGAGATGCACACGGACGGCGTATCTGCGCGACGATGGCTTTTGCGAAGATCGGGAGGGGCGTTGGAGTTCACAAGAGGTGGTTGAAGCCGCGCTGATGACCGCTTCGGATAAGGTACAGGAACTCAAGCTGCCCTACCTGGGCCATTTACTGGCGTCGTTGGCTGTCTCCAGCGGCTAGACGCGCAGCCCACGCACGCATACCTACGGGCCCATCACCGTTTGCATAACGCCGGAACAGCTCTTGTGAGCGATCACGATGAAACCCCGCCCGGATTTCGGTGGGCCTGCAGAAGAACTCCTGCTCTATCGGAGGATCCCACCGTGCTAAAAGTTCGACGGCCCCATCGTTTGGCGACTCCAGCGCGTAGTACACCCGCCCCACTCCGAGCGTGATGGCAGCGCCGAGGCACATAAGGCATGGTTCAAGATTCACCGCCAATACCAAGGGCTCGCTGGAGCCGGAAAACCCAAGCACGGCATCAGCTTGCTGCATTGCGAGCAGGTCCGCATGCACAATCCGTCGCCCAAGAGCTTTCTCCTGAGTGAACGCCCTGCCCACGACTCGATCCCCACTGACGACGACAGCCCCAATTGGCATCTCTCCAGCAGCTAAGCCGGCCTCGGCAGTGTCAATGGCGAGAGCTACTGCACGAGCCGGAGTCATCATGCCGTCATGATGCCTCATGCATCACGGGGCCCGTGCATTAGGGACCTCAATACGAAATCAACTCCGGTGATCCGCCGTTCGCTAGCTGCTCGTAATCGAATCCGTAGTCGATGACGGCCAGACATCGAGTTCGACGAAGTAAACAGTGATGGCCAGCCCGCCTATCTTGACTCCCAACTGCCGGCGTCGAGTCGTGAGAATCGTCAATTGGCAAATTTTATGGTTGTAACGTCGAATTTCCTGCCTCGGCACGTCGCCGTTACGCTCACGTGTCGCGGATTCTTCTCGGCTAGCGCCCGCTTAAGAAATCGCGGGGTCGGTACCGGATGAGTGTGGCTGGTAATGCGCGCGTCCAACGTCACGCGGGACCACGTGTCGAGGCCGAGCCCCGTGCCGTGGGTGGTGGTGAACGTCCCGGTATATGGAGGCGTGAGTTCATGACCCTTCTCGTCCGGCGTGCCGTCGTCGTCGGCGTACTTCCAGTCCCCGGTGAACGTGACCGCCTGTTCGCACGCAAAGGGCCGATGAGCGGCCTTGACCAAAGCCGGCCACTTGGCCCGTTTCAGGCTCCTTTTCACATAGACCGAGTCGTGTCCGCTTATACGCAACAACACCGTCTCGCCGGTATCGGTGCCCGGGACGGCGAATAACTTGCCGTGGTAGGACGACGTCCGTAACGGACTCCCGTCGCAGCCGGCGAAGCGCGCCTTGCCCAACGCCTGCCCGGGCCGCGGTATCGAATTTACGGCGACCCACCGGTAGACGGCGTCGTCATAGCGCACCATGAGCATACAGTCGCTGTGCTCGCTATAGTCCGACGAGCACCCCGCAAGGCCGGCCCCTGTCAGGACACCCGCAGGCCGGCGATTCGGCTTCAACAAAATGCACGATGAAAAGCAAACCCCGGAGCAAAATCCTTCAGCGAACATTTATGCTATCCCGAGCGCTGTCGCGCAGTCGTCCACTCCCTGCAACCGGATGTCGGTCGTGCGATGCGGAAGCCGCTCGTCACGAGCCAGTCTCCAACGTTGCAGCAGGCCCGCTTCGCCACGGCGAGTTGCCCAGTCAACACCGTTCTCCGTGCACCCAAGGGCCCTCGATACGCCGTTGGAGCCGGCATTGCCGCCCCGACAAGACCAGCGCCTGGGCGCAGCGCGAACAGCAGATGCCGTCCGACGCATAACGACCGCCCCGGTCACCGTGAACTCGGCCGAGAGCGACCGTGACCGGGGCCCTTCGCCTGACCCCCGGACTATGCCTCCAATAGCCCGCCCGGGAGTCAGATGAATTTCCGTCCGTCCACCAGGCAGGCGATCCAAACAATGCAGACAGCCGGCAATCGGACTCGCGCACCCGGCAGCGACTATATGTGGCGGCCCCAACTAAAATAGCACGTGGCACCATCTAGTTGCTACGATGAGCGGTATGGACACAGAAGATCACCAGACGGTCGATGTGCTGGTCCGGCTCGCCTTCGTCATCCTTGCGCGCCTGCAAGCACACGCTGCGGCGACAGATCTGTCGACACAGCAGGTGAGACTGCTGGGTATCCTGCGCGACAGTGAGCCCACCATCAAGGAACTGGCCGCGCAGATGGGGACAGACAAGTCGAGCATGAGCGGGGCGGTCATGCGGGCCGAGCGGCGTGGGCTGGTCAGCCGTGCGCCGGACGAGCGGGATAGGCGTGCGGTCCGCGTGCGGCTCGAGCCGGCAGGCCGAAACCTGGTCGGCGCGGCGACCCGCCAGTTCGAGGTTGAGATCGGCGAGCTCTTCGAATCGCTGACCGAACGCCAGCAGGCCCTGTGGAGGGACTTCACCTTGCGAATGCTCGTCGCGGACGCGGCTGACCGCTGCGTCGATCTTTGAAAAACGTCTTGAACCAGACCAGCCGGACTCTAGGCCTCGATCCCACCATGACCCGACCGCGCACGCACAATCTTAAGGAGCCCACCCCGTGACTTACGACGCGATCATCGTCGGCGGCGGTCCTGCCGGCCTCTTCCTCGCCTGCGAGATGCGTCTCGCCGGCGCCACCCCGCTCGTTCTGGAGCAGCGCACCGAGCCCGATACGAGCGACAAAGCGCATGGACTCGCCGGCCAGACCGTCCGCCTACTGGATCACCGCGGGTTGGTTCAGCATCTCGGTGGCCCTGATGTGCCGAGGCCGGCGCCCGGCTTCTTCTACGCTGGTATCCCCCTGGCGCTGAGCACCCTGGGCGGGGAAAACCCCCTGTATCTCCTGCCGGTCAACCAGCGCGATCTGGAGCGGGTGCTCACTGAACGAGCGGCCGAACTCAACGTCGAGATCCGTCGCGGCTGGAAAGTGACCTCGCTCAGTCAGACCACCGACCACGTTCAGGTCCAAGCTCTTGCTCCGGACGGCGAGACAACCCTGTGCGGCCAGTACCTGGTCGCCTGCGACGGCGGAAGCAGTCTCATCCGTCGACAGGCCGGCATCGGCTTCCCCGGCACGACCGATGAGCACACCGTGGACCGTTCCGCTCTCATCGGCCCCAGTGACCACATCGCATTCCTGCCCGGAGGACGCGTAGTGGTTGAAGGCCTGGGCGAGATCTCCGCCGCCTTCCATCGCACGGAGCACGGGGTGTTCAGCATTCTTCCGCACGACCCTCAGAGGCCGCTGGTCAACACCGCTGAGTGGGAGGATGAGCCCGGAGGCAATTTTCCCGGCCACGGTGATCCTATGACGCTAAATGAGATGGAGGACAGCGTCGAGCGGGTGCTCGGAGTACGGGTGCCTCTCACTCCGCCTCCCGTGGGAGCGCCCACGCTGCTGCGGCGCTTGACCCACCGCAATTCCCGGCAAGCTGATCGGTATCGCGCTGGCCGGGTCTTCGTCGCCGGCGACGCCGCGCACGTCAGTCACGGGCCAACCTTGAATGCCGCCCTCGGCGACGCCGCGAACCTGGGGTGGAAGCTCGCCGCCTCGGTCCACGGATGGGCGCCGGAGGGATTGCTCGATACTTACGAGAGTGAGCGCCACTCGGTCGGAGCTCGCGTGCTGATGCACACGCGAGCAGAGTCCGCCCTGCTCGCACCGGGAGACGACGTCACAGCCCTGCGCAAGATGGCCACCGAGTTCCTCCAAGACCCCGACAATCTGCAGGCACTCGCCGCCCTGATCGCCGGCGCGGACGTCCGCTACCACGTCGACGACGAAGATCCCGAATCACCCGCCGGCTGGTTCGCACCTCCATTGGAGATGACTACCGGTGACGGGATGCTCGTACGGCTCGCCGAACTCCAGCGCGATGGCCGGCCGCTGCTGATTGACGGCACGGATACCGCAGCCATGTCGACCATAGTCGAGCCATGGAGCAGCCGGATCCATTACGTGGCGGCGAAGCTGTCCGATCCCCCCGCGATGGGGTTACTCGTTCGCCCCGACGGCTACATCGCCTGGACCGGCACCGACCCCGCAGGACTGACCGCAGCCTTGGAGAATTGGTTCGGTGCAGCCTGAACCCGGCGCTGATCGCAAACGAAGCGTCCTTCGACGTCAGGCAGCACAGCCACAGCAGTAGTTGCTCCGCGTCGGCCTGGACACTCTTTGACCCGAGTTCGCGTCCAGTGCGGAACTCGAACTGGGCCAACACCGGCATTACGATCAAACTCAGCGCCGCGATTCCGATACCGAGTGCGCTGTGGCCGACGTCCGCGACCCCGGTTAATGTCAAGATCGCGTCTACTGTCACGTAGACAGCGAGAGCGAAAAAAGCAGCCCCGATCGCTCTGGCGGTCGCTTTCTCCCACCGTTCTGGGGTACGTAATCGTGAACCCGACGATAAGCCGAACTCAGCGGTGCAGAACCGAACGACGCTCAGCGGCCAGCCGGCGGGTCAATGCGCACCCTCCCCCTTTCGGCATCCGGGAACGGGACATACCACGTGCGCATTCAACGGCTGCGAGGTATCGTCCACCAACACGGTCAACGCCCGCGCCACATGCGCATCGGCGATCTCGTACCGGGTCGGTCGTCCCTCGCGCTAAGCAATTACGATTCCACAACCCTGCAATCCACTCAGGTGGTTCGACACATTCGATTGTCTAATTTTCGAGCGCCATTCCGTGCATGCCTGAAGTCGGTATTCCATATTGCATTGCCACAAACATGTACGCCATTCCGATAATCATCGCGGCGAGGCTCAGCTGCAAGCCCCATCGCTTGTGGGATGTGACCGCGTCAGTCTGGTCGTTTGTACCCGTTCCCGCACCATGTAACCGAAGCAGACGGTGGGCCAGCCCCGTTGCCCATAGGGCCGCTTCGACGACCGACCATAGAGCATAGGCGAGCGTCAACGGGGCCAAGCGATACGACATCATCGCGAACATGTAAATCATCCCGCCCAGATCGATCGCCGAGAATGTCCACGCACGCCATCCTCGCTGGCTGACGACGGCGCCGACACCGATAGCGACGACAGCGGTGGTGAGTACAACAAAAGCCGTCACACCGGCCGCCTGGCCGAATGGCATCGTTGTGGGCCAGAACATGTCGATCATGCCGAGGGCCATCAGAATGTGGCTGAGATGCCAAACACGACTCAGCCCGGTCAAGCTCCACGCATGGTGAACGTGAACGAGAACCACGAGCACGTATATCGCGATCCAAGACACCTGGACCCACGTGGGCATCCAAGGGTTCGGTGTCATTATCGAAGTTTTCCTCACGTCGACTAAGGTATTCTACGATTCGTAGAATACCAGTACGTGATCGCCATTCTGGCCATGGTTCATGTCGCGCGCTGAACTTGGCTATCGACCGTCACAGACGCGTGTCGTCAGCCGGAGCAGTCGTGTCTACTCGACGAGGTCGTGAACTGACGTGTCGAAGATCTTCGCGACGCGAGCCAATAGCTTCGGGTTGTCGGTGTAGTTATGGTCTTCGAGTTGACGGATCTTCGATTCGTTCACGCCGGCGCGTGTAGCCAATTGTCGCTGCGTGAGACCGCTGCGTATCCGGTACAACCGGATACGCCCAGCATGCGACTCGTGATGCGCACAGTCGTCCGTCGAATTCGGGTCAGCCAACGCGTGACTCGCTTCCTCGTAGGTCTTACATATTTGCGGTCGACAATCCGCGCGAGCGCCCAATCGTCGCCAAAATGCCGCAATGCCGACCCCGAGGGAGAACTAGATTTCTCCGTCCCTATTGCCGTTGTCCGGATATGCTCCGCGGGTCGGCTATTCGACACGCGTTACCGATGCGGTCGAGTGGGCTCGAACCCCTTAGACGTCAACCTTCTTTCCTTGCAGATATGCAAATAATGCAATCATGCACATGTGCAACATAGCAGGTGAAATCTGATGAGGAAAGAATCGACTTCCGCGTGCCGGGACGACGCAAGGCTAGCTGTTCTACCGCAAAAAGCAGCGTGAAAGCCTGAAGACGAAATATTGCGACCATGTGGCCGACCATCATCAGTGGTTCGTGGCCGCTGCGCCGTTAACATGGCGATTTTCAGGTTTAGTCCGCGCCTCGCCGATCAGATTCAGAGTATGCGCGGAACTACATCAGCGCGCTACGCGCCATCTCGTAGCCGAGGCGGCCCAGAAGACCGATGGTGCGCAAGAGGGCGATGGGCGATGGTTGTCGAACTGATGACGCCCACACATTCGAGGCGGCGACAGATGGACACATACGCGTTGTCTAAACGAGTGCTCACACGTGGCATTGCTAGGTTGGTGTCGGGCATCGCTCTTCGAACCGTACGACCACATGGACAACGAAGTCGCAGCGAGTTTCACCCTCCGTATGTCACATTGAGGCCCCATTAGGCGGCCCCGCGCTGCTCCTCTAGCACGTACCTGAACCTAAGTCCGGAAAGAGCAGAATGCACCTTGACTTGTGAGTCACCTCTATGGGGCGATTGTGCCCCAATGACAAAATCTCGGTGCGGCCGTGCTTCGCGGTCCCGAGTACGAACCGGATGGCTCAGCACAGTGATGGCCGACCCCGAGCAGAACGAGTTCTGCATAATAGTTCCACCGCCCGTCTTCCTATCAGAGAAACTACGACAAACCATGCCGATTACCCGCTGCCGGCGAGCACTGACGAACCTCCCCATCCCCGTCATCGGCTCGGCGTTGGTCCAGATTAAGACGACCCCTCTTACCGACTGTGGCCAAGTTGGGTATTCGCCGGGTTCTACTAGATCTTGACCAGTCCGTCGTTCGGGTCTTGGCCGGCGAATCCTCCGCTTGGCGGCTATTGGCCCAGCGTGGCTGATTCAAGATCGCGCCGGCTGTCCGTTGCATCGATCGCATCTTCCTCCGGTACCGACGATGCTACCCGCAGGCCGGCGGTTCGGCTTCAACAAATGCACGATGAAAAGCAAACCCCGGAGCAGGGTGCGCATACGGAGACCGGCATCGATCTTACGTGCCGCTGGCGGAGCATTGCCGCTTCTCACAGTCCTTGTCATCGGGGCCACTTTCTCGTGGATCGGCACCAACGCTACGCGCCAAACGCGTCCATCGTCGTCTTGGCAGCACCATTTATCGGATTCGGCATCGTCACCGGAGGCCCGCCCGGCGGCCGAGGCTGACCAACCGACAACGACGAAGCAGCCTGACAGCTATTCGGCCAAAACACGCCCCTTCAATCAGGGGGCCGTTCCAGACGTACGATCGTAGATCCGCTTACGGCAATCGGCTCGCCTGGTAAATCTCTCTCGGCGAGTCGCCGTGAGCGGTACCTCGAGTGCGGCCGGATCGACTAGCAATCGCGGTTGCTGCAGGATCCGCAGAGAGCTGCGACTAGGGATCGCTGGGGTCTGTCTCGGCAGGTTGCAACTCGGCCTTGCCATGCTGAATCAGGACTTGCTTCTCCGGGCATATCGGTCCGGGAACCACAACCCTCCGGCCAGATGCGAACTCGACGGTGACATCTCCCTGGATACACCCGGAATCGAGGATAACGGTCGCGCCGTATCCTGAGACCGTGAATTCGTCGTTCTCGGTCGAGACGGTCACGTCTTTCGCGCTTTCGTTGCTAAAGGTCACGTCGCCTTGGCCGCCGCACGCCGTCAACATCGTCGTCAGCGCCACAAAGATGAGCACGCTTTTTGCAAGCCAAGCTCGCGGCCTCGTCGCATCCTCCATCAAGGGTCACCTAGTCAGTCGCCGTTGACGGCAATTGTAATCGGTCTGGCCCCTATTCAGGCCACGAACCGCATGGTAAATCAGGAAACCGATCATGCTCGGCCTGACGACGAGACGCCCGATAAGAACCTCCAGTACGGCTCCCCCGGTCGGATTCGAACGCCGCCACCCACACGCTGCAATTTCGGAACCGAACGTCAAGGATCGGCTTACGGCAGCCGTCTCCGAAGTTCTCCACACGTCTCTTTCTCCAAAGGCTGGCCCAGACGGAACAGCCTTCCGGTGACCCATTGTGTTTCTGCGTCGTTATTCGGGTTTTCCGGGAACCCGGACTATTTTCGGCGTCGATCACGCTTCGCGAGCCAATTGCATCGGCCCGCGTTTCCCCCGATTTCGGAGGCGGGTCCAATATGAGTCGTAGTCCCCGGTTGCCGATTGCCGTCACGATCGCATCACCCAACACCACGCCAGCGAATGGATCGCGCATCGTTTGACGTTGCAGGTGGAACAGCACGCGACCCCCAGTCTCGTGCTGAAGCGTGTACTCGTCTTCATGCGCAGTGCCATCCAGTGCCTCCGCTAACGCCTGGCGGGCGCTTTCCATCACTTGGGAGATCCCGAGCACCTCGAATACTTTTGGCCGACTGTATGGCTCGGCGGCTCGGGCCAGCTCGTTCCGTCGTCGCCTGCTTCGCTTGACGTCAGCTGCCGCAATCGCTTTTCGTAGTGCCTTTCGTTCAGTTTCAAGAGCGGCACAAGCTCCTGCGTACCGACTAGCAGACTCGCGTACTGCTCTCAGGTGCCTCAGGTGAGCCTCGAACCCACATTGAACAAATTTGGTTTGGGCGCTTTTCATAAATCTATGCGGTGTGCGCAAACCCGTTATTTGCCTGCAATGGCGCGGGATCGCCGCCTTGAACCTTTTTCCTACTGAGAGCAAAAGCAGACCGTATTTCAATGAAAACGCGGAATATACGCAATCGAATCGATGCGGTAGCCAAGGAGGCAGCCACGCCTCTGAGAATGTCATCTTGCGGCCGCAGCTTGGTTTTGTTGATTTATCGCTTTCGGGTGTGGGGCTAGATTCGGGGTCCGGTGCCGATGTCAAATGTGCAAGACAGAGTCGACGTTTTGGCCGGCATGATCCATCCAGAAGGGTTACGGGTCGAGTGGCTGTTTGTCGGTGTAGACGTTTAGCGATTCTAATAGTTCCTCGTCATGGACAAGCTCGGATCGGCTTTCTGCGCCGAGTCTGCTGGCGACCGCTGTGGCGAGGGTCTGGGCTGTCGACACGAGTGCCGTGATGGATGGCAGTACGTGCACGCCTTGGCTATCGATGAAAAAAGCAAAATCGGCGGTAGCCGCCATCGGCGATGCCGCGTTGTCGGTCAGGGCGATCGTCTTAAGGCCACGGCTTGTCGCTTCGTGGAATGCGCTGATCGTGTCTGACGTGTAGCGCCGCGTTGAGATTCCGACAAAGATGTCGTCCGTGTTGAAATCGCGAATTTGGTCGACGAGCGATCCGACTATCGGAGCGACTTGGTACACGTTTGGACGAACGAGGTGAAGCAAATATGTCAGGATCTGCGATACCGGTAGGCATTTTCGCAACCCCATTACATGAATATTAGGGCCTTCAGCGAGTAGCGCGACAGCACCTTCCCACGTCTGTCGGTCCAGTCGAGCGAATGTGCGCGAGAGGTTTTGTTGTTCGTGATCGACCACGGACGACAGTAGCCCTGACGTCGAGGTTTCGCCCTGATTCTGGTCGAACCGGCGAATTAGATGCGCTTGATCGTTAAAGTAGTCGCGACACAACTGGACTATAGATGGATAGCCCTTAAGCCCGATGCTCGTTGCAAATCGAACGACGGAAGATTGATGAACTTCGGCCAGCGTTGCTGTTTCAGCGATTGTGCGAAAAGCTGTGCCCTCGGGATCAGTCAGTAGAAGCGTTGCGATACGTTTTTGCCCGGCAGCCATTTGCGGGAGTTGCTGCTGGAGCGTTGATCGCAATTCTCCGTAGCTAGTGGGGGCCGACTGTGTTTCCATACTGTCAACTATTCCAGCTGACAACGCGAAACACGTGCCGGCCCTCTCCAACATCCGTTTGGATAGACGCCAAGGTCAGGCCTCGTTAGTACCCCTGACGAGGTCTCGCAAGGAGCCGTGAAGATATGCAAGTTCTTTGGCAATCCACGGCAATTCAATCGGATCGTCGCTATGAAGGCTACGCCACCGTTCATCGATGGTCGAACCGTAGAGCAGGCTCGTCGCGACTCGTGCTCTCAAGTTAGATTCGTCATCGCCGAAGGCTGTGCCGTCAAGGACCCCGACGCCATAGCAATCGAGTAGCCTTTGAACTAGTTGCGGTCCGGTCTGTATGCCTTTTACTGCCAGCCGTGGTCGCACTGGTTCGAAGTCCGGGTACAGATAGAAACCTGCCGTCGGGCGCCTGCACAGCGCACCGGCGCCAATAAATTCCGCATATACGGCATTTCCCACTGTTGAGTGGAGGAACCTCGCCCTGCGGATGTGCTCGGTAACGTCGAGTGGTTCGGACAATACGTGCGCTGCAACAGCCTGCATCGGGGCGGCAAGACTCGACCAGATTTCGCTTCCAACTCCGATGAGTTGTTGCATCAGTTCCGATCCCCAGTCGGTTTTCGGAACGCGCGCAAAGCCGATACGCCATCCGCCCAGTGCCATTGATTTGCTTAATCCACTCGTCACAATGGTGCGATCGGGCGCGACGGATAAGGGAGTTGGGGCTGCGGAATCGTAACTCAGCTCCGCGTAGATCTCGTCGGAAATGATCGCCAGGTCGTATTTGGCTGCGGTTCGACAAATTGCCTCGACATGCCCGGCGTCAGCGACGGTGCCAGTCGGATTGTCCGGAATAGTCAACAGGATAGCTCCCGGCTTGCGTCCATCCCGGATTGCCGATTCCAAAGCCGCCTCGAGCAAGGCGGGGTCTGGTATGCCGCCGGACTCTTGAGGGATTGGTACATTGATTACGGCCTTTCCGACGAGATCCGCTTGAGCGGCGTAACTCACCCACGATGGGCAGGGCAGCACGAGGTCCCCGTCCAGCACACTGAGCAATCCAAACAATAATGCTTTCGATCCTGGTGCAAATATGATCTGCGACGCTTCCGTCTCGTGGCCGCGGCGGCTGAACCACCCGGCAGCCGCGCTGCGAGCCTCGTTAGACCCTGCAACGGAACCGTACGAGTTAAGCGGCGCCGCGGTGGCGAGAACTTTAGCGACCGATTCCGGGACAGGAAGCCCCGCTTCGCCAAACCCGAGATGTAACACGTTTTCGCCCGCGGCCCGACGCGCTTCCATTGCCTCGTTCATTGCCAGTGTTGCAGAGTGCATCGTCATATTGGGCTCCTATGAATTGTAGAAAATACTTGAGTACGAAATCGGCTGATCATCCGTAAATGATCGTGAGGTTACACAACTTCTTCGGCGTTAGCTTTGTCCTTATTCTTCGCTTTTGACAGCCGCCGCTGTCGGACGACGCCGGCCGCGATGATGACGGCAGCAACGCATAGCGTCAGAATCAGTTCGTTACGGGACGAGTCGGTGAAAGCCATTCCTACGATCACGGCTAGGGTCGCTGCCAAGACGGCGACGTCAAGGTAGGGAAACAGCCACATTTTGACGGTGAGTGAATTGCGTCGTTCCCGGCTTAGCGTCCGCCGAAACCGGAAATGCGTGACGATTATGCATAGGTAGACTAGGACCGCCACAGCGCCGGAAGACGCGAGAAGGAATTGAAAAACAGAGGTCGTCGGGAAGAAGTAGTTAGCGACAATCGTAAATAGCCCGATACTGGATGCTGTTACGACAGCAGCGAGCGGGACTCCGTTTTTCGCGGTTCTGGCAAGCACCTGGGGGGCTTCGCCACGTTCGGCTAGCGAAAACAGCATCCTTGAGGACGTGTAGATGCCCGAGTTCAGGCAGGAAAACACAGCCGTTAGGACGATCAAGTTCATGACCAGGCCGCCGAACGGTATGTGGAGGCTGTGCAGGACCGCCACGTAAGGGCTTTCGGTGATTTCGGTCGAGTCCCACGGCATGAGTGTGACGACCACGATCATGGAGCCGACATAGAACAGAAGGATGCGCCACAAGACAGTTCGCATCCCGCGGCGAATCGAGCGTGCGGGGTCTTTGGCCTCGCCAGCTGCGATTGTCACGACTTCCGTACCGAAAAACGAGAAGAATACGACAAGCGCGGCTGCCAGCACTGAGCCCCATCCGTTCGGCACGAAACCTCCCTGGTGAGTGAGATTATCCAGACCGGGGGCCGCGGACCCGGGGAAGATACCAATGATTGCTGCCAGTCCGATGAACAGAAAAGCGAAAATCGCGCCGACCTTGATCATCGCGAACCAGTACTCAAACGTTCCAAACGACTCCACCCGAGCGAAGTTGACGCCGATCAGCGCGAACATCAGCACGAGCGCGGCTAGCCACGTGGGAATTGGCGGCAGCAACGCGTGGACGATAGCTGATCCTGCGACCGCTTCGAATCCAATCGTCACACACCACTGGTATGCATACAGCCACCCGACGCTCAAACCGGCCCACGGTCCGAGATGACGGTGAGCATAGGCGGAAAATGAACCGGTGTTCGGCTCTGCGACGGACATCTCAGCCAGCATTTGCATCACGCAAATGACTACGACACCCACCGCGCCGTAGGCAATGAGAACTGCGGGGCCTGCTTGTGCGATAGCGCTTCCGCTACCGACGAATAGTCCAGCTCCGATAACGCCGCCAAGGGCAATCATGCCCATCTGACGATTACTGAGTGCGCCACGCAAACCTTTGCCGCGGCCTGCACTTGTATGAGCCACTACGTTCACCACCTCATCATTGACAGTGTGGAACCATCGGTCCGTATTCGAGTACCGATGCAACTGTACTTGCATTTTATGTCTGTGTGAATGCTTGAGTTGCTTCTAGTTATGTAGGATGGTTCCGCGAGCGAACAAACATCTGGTTAGCTCTGGAGGATTCTTGATGCGCACCGTCCACGAAAACGAGATTGCAGGCATCCGCTGGATTCATGTCACGGGCGAGCGCCGCACGGTATTTCGCGAACTCGGAAGTCACATGTCAAATGAGATTCGAAGCGTTCAGGCAGCCATGCCAGAGACCGATGGTCTCCGCCGATGGGCCGAGACTCAAGATGGTCAACAACGTCTCGAGCAGCTAGTGTCAGCAACTTCGCAGCACCACGTCTCCGAACTGGCTGAACTTGAAGCCCTAGCGACAGGCTCCGGCGTGAGCTATCAAGACCTCCTGCTGGCGAACCTTCGAGGAGACATCGGGGTTCCCGATGGCACTGGCTGCTCCGACCTGGCCTGGCGCGGGACAGGAGCGTTCATCGCGCATAATGAGGACGGCGCCCCGGCCTTACGGGATCATCTGACGTTGGTGACGTTGCATATCGACGGAGACGCTCCGGTTACCGCCCAGTGGTATCCGGGCTTCCTCCCCTCTAACGCATTCGCAGCCAACGGACACGGTCTGGCGTGGGGAATCAACCATATCCAAGTACGAAAACCGGCAGTAGCGGCCGGACGACACTTCGTCGCGCGTGCACTTCAGCAGTGCACCACGATTGACGCTGTCGTCGACTACTTGCGTCAAACCCCAAGCGCGGGCGGATTCACATACACCATCGCGGAACAAGCCACAGGCCGAATCGTCGTCGTCGAAGCGGCCGGTCAACAGATAGACGTGCACGACGTGCCACCACGATCTCTCGCCTGGCACACAAACCATCTACGACGGCTCCCCCACGAAATCGACCGCGATACATGCGAAGCCGATTCAACATCGCCCACCAGACAGCTTGGCAGCTACGATGAAAGCACGAGACGAGGCGCGACGCTACAACGCATTACTGCGCCGCGCCACGAACCAGACCTCGACTGGTTCGTCGACCACCTCACCACCAAACCAGAAAGCGGCGGAGTGCTTCGCACCGCGGCCGGCGACGACCCACTCATGACTCTTTGCACAATTGCGATTGACCTGGCCAATAAACAAGTCGCAATAAAAGGCAACAACAGACCTCGAGAGAGCATAGACTTTAACGACCTCACCACTGACGTTCCCTACTATGAGCGCGATCCCTCGACACGACTCGTCTCGCCAACATGAGAAAGCGCTCGTCGCACACGCCGCCGCGTTGCCAGGTTTTGCCATCGCGGTCAATGTAAACCGCTGCCTCAAGTTCAAGCACTCGGCCGGGGATGTGTAGACGGCTAGTGTTCCCGGTACGGACAATAGCGGCGAGGTGTTGGGCGTTGATCGTGCGCCAGCGGCGGTGGGCGGCTCCGATGAATTCGAACGACGTGGCCAGTCAAGCTACTCGCTAGTCACCCGGGCCCGTTGGTGATTTTTGACCGGGGCCGGCTGGTGGCGAACGTCGATTTGTTCGGATTCGTCGGGCGGTGCGGGAACCAAAGTGCGGCCGGGAAATTGCGGAACTCCAGCTAGACATCGAGATCCTGGATAATCATCTTAATGACTGACGATCGCCTTCGGGACGCCGACGCGCAAACATCCCGGGCATGCTGCGCCGTGTAGACGTCGAGAGTGATTCCAATACTGCGCGAACCGATGGCAGCGTGCGGCGTCTAAGTCCAGCAGTCGACGACAGCGTTGTATAACTCGTAGCAGTCCCGTAATTCCGATAGTGGCATGGTTTCGTCGACGGCATGCATCTGGTCGGCACTTCCGGGGCCACACACGATTATCGGGCAGTGAGGAAGCGCTTGGCGAAATACTGCGCCATCCGTGAAGTAGGCGACAGGAAATGAATTCGTGGCGGCCGGGATTGATTGGATCCAGGTATCGTTCGGATCACTGGTTACGGGTGGTAGGTCGACGATCGTTTCTACGGCATCGATTCCCGGCCAGCTGTCGAACGCCCGGAGCAAGCGGTCGTGGTCTCCGGTAGTTCGCGCATCGATCGTCGCGAAGGCACGATCGGGCACGATATTCGTCGCTGTGCCGCCGTGGATTGTGCCGACGTTAATCGTTTCCTGGCCGAGGTAGTCGTCGGATGGCAGGGGCTGCGATGCGATTCCGGACTCAATCGCCGCCATTAGCCGAGTAATTGCGTTCGTACCTTTGTCCGGCATGCTTCCGTGAGCAGCTTTGCCAAAGCTAGTCAGACGGGCCCACAAAGCACCCCGATGCCCTAACGCGATTCGGTTGTTCGTCGCTTCCGGGATGATAATTGCCGACGCGTCGAATCCACCCAGTTCTGTCAGACATGCGCGAGCACCGAGGCTGCCGACTTCCTCATCGCTTGTCAGAATCAAATCGACGGTACGCCCAGTACGGCTGCCGCGCATGAATGCCGATACAGCGATGGCGAGGCCCGCCTTCATATCGACGCTTCCGCGACCTCGAACGAATTCGCTATTCGCACCGGTTTCAAATGGTGAAAACGACCAGGACTCGATATCGCCGGTCGGGACGCAGTCAACATGGCAGACAAATGCCAGTGAGTTCACGTTGCTGCGTGGTGCCGGTGTTCGCAGCACTGCCCATGGATGTGCGGCACCCGCCGATGATCTTCGAACGTCGATCTTGTCGCCTGTTGTGGCGTAGTCGATGATTTGTTCTTGTATTCGGCGTTGCGCGGCGGCGTTCAACGATGTGGTCTCTTGCCGGATCAGGTCTTGCGCTAATTCGACTGACGTCTTGAAGTCCATTGTTAGTGCTCCTGCGCAAGCTGTCGGACCGACGCGCCGACACGTAATTGCATCGGCAGTACTTCGCGCCGGCTGATTTCGCGTTCGCGCAGGTCGCTGAATGCGCGAATGGCGGTACGGGCTATTTCGCTGATGGGCTGGGCTACCGTCGTCAATTGCGGTGTCAGCCATTGACCCATCGGTACGCCGTCGCACCCGATGATCGACATATCGTCCGGAATGCGTATGCCGTGTCGTTCCGCGGCTCCGATCATTCCGAATGCGACGACGTCGCTTGCCGCGAACACCGCGGTTGGCATACTGCCTGTCCCGGCGAGGTGGCGAAACACATTTGCGCCAAATTGGTCGCTGTAGGCACCACGGATGATGTAGTCGTCCAATGCGTCGATTCCGTGGTCTGCCAAAGCTGCTCGAAAACCTCCTAAACGGGCTTCGGCCGTGGGCACGCCGCGTGGCCCGCCGATGTGAGCGATCCTGCTGTGGCCCTGGGCGATCAGGTAGTTCGTCGCTTGATAGGCTCCGCCGAAGTTGTCCACAGTGACGGTACTGATTGTGTCGGCAGCCGTGTCCACGTCTTCGTCGACCACGACAATTGGGACGCGGCGTCGAACGAGCTGAGCTAATTCGTCGTTGTGCCGGTTCATACCCAGATATACGATTCCCGCGAGGCCCGAGATCGCCCCCATATGCCTCGCCGCGAGACTCTCACGAACCGGCGTCGACCCGGAAACTGACATGATAAGTGTCAGCCCCGACGCTGCAGCTTGAGTACTCAGCTCGTCGGCCAGGTCCGAGTAGTACGGGTTACGCAATTCGGGGACTATCAGGCCAACGGTCGTCGTGTCCGACGCAATCAGCGGCGCCTTATAGCCAGTGTGGTTCAATGCCGCGTCGATCCGGCTGGCTGTGACGGCTTGGACGGAAAGTTGCCCGCGCACATAACGAGACACCGTTGATGTTGATACACCCGCCGCTGCCGCGACGTCGGCCAATGTCATGCCGAACCTCCTGCACCATTGCCAAAAATTTAAGTACCGCCAGCCGGTCTTGACCGGCATCAGCACGATCAGTATAGTCTTGCGCAATCTCAACGCAATAATCACGCAAATTTTGCGTAGAACGGATTCCATGTGAGCCACGTACTTTTAGCCGGCGAATCTTGGATCGGGGCAACCGTCGATCACAAGGGCTATGACGCCTTTCCACACACACAGCTACAAATAGGCTGCCGGGACTTCGTCGCTGCGATCGAATACGGCGGCCACACCGTGCATCACCTGAAGTCGCACGATGTCGCAGAACATTTCCCTGCTTCGCCCTATGAGCTCAACGTTTACGACGTCGTCGTTTTATCCGATATCGGAGCGAACTCGCTCCTCCTCCATCCGAACACGTTCGACAACGGGCGTCCGTTCCCAAACAGGTTGAAACTCCTGCGCGACTGGGTAACTAGCGGCGGTGGACTGATGATGGCCGGCGGGTACCTGAGTTTCCAGGGGTTCCAAGGCAAAGCAAACTATCATCACACCGCCGTTGAAGACGTGCTTCCTGTGAAAATCTCGCCATTCGATGACCGCGAGGAAACTCCCGAAGGAATGCACGGACAAGTGACGTCGACCGAGCATCCCATCACCGAAGGTCTCGACTCCACCTGGCCGATCCTGCTGGGCTACCAACGAGTCGAGCCACGTGACGACGCCGAAGTACTCGCCACGATCGACGGCAACGTTCTTCTCGCTACTCGACAGGTCGATTCTGGGCGCACGCTGGCGTTCACATCCGATATTTCACCGCACTGGGCGCCGTCCGAATTCACCACCTGGACCGGTTATAAACAGATTTTCTCACGAACCGTGGACTGGCTCGCGAACCGATCTACCGACAGCTGAACACACTCTCGACTGAAGGACCATGCAATGACGCACAAGCCAATTGAGAAAGTCCCGAACGAGGACATCGCTGCCGAAGTGCAGCCGGAAGTCGGCGAACTAACTCGAAATGCCAGCCGCGGAAAAATCACAGCGACCGTTCTCCTCACCGTGGCGACGATCTTCGCCGGAATGCTCGGACCGATGCAGTCAGCCGTTAACGGGCAATTGGGCAGCTACCTCGGCGACGGCCACGCCGCAGCAATCGTCTCGTTCGGGGCCGGCCTCGTGCTCATGTTCATTATCATCGCGCCGCGGACGAAAACCCGCCGAGCATTCCTCGCCCTTCCTCGACACCTCGCCAACGGCACGATCCCGTGGTGGAACTTCTTCGCCGGACTCTGCGGAGCCGTGATCGTTTTATCGGAAGGAATCACTGTCGGCGCATTAGGCGTCGCAACCTTTCAAACCGCGCTAATCTCCGGAATGGTCGTTTCGGGCGTGCTCTGCGACCGGCTCGGAATCGGCGTCGCGTTCAAACAACTACTCTCGACACCGCGAATTGTCGGCGCAGCGCTGGCCATCATCGCTACGATCCTCGTCGTGGCACCCGGATACGAGACTCCGCACGTATTGGCCCTAGCCATTCTTCCGTTCATCGCTGGACTTCTTGCGGGATGGCAGCCAGCTGGCAATTCGGAAGTCGGCCGAATCTCCGATTCGATGCTGGTATCGATTACTTGGAACTTCCTTATCGGCTTCGTCTTCCTCGTCGTCGCATTTCTCTTACGTGCCGCCACATCCAACGTCGAGTTCCGCCTCCCAGATGTCTGGTGGCTATACCTCGGCGGCCCGCTCGGGCTGCTTTCCATCGCCTTGATGGCACTCCTAGTTCGTGGACTCGGACTGCTCCTCTTGGGACTGGCGTCAACTGCCGGGCAGCTCGTCGGCTCGATTGGCATCGACGGACTCATTCCAGCATTCGGCGCAACAATTCACATGGTCACCATCGTCGGCACAATCGTGGCTCTCATCGCGGCTGGGATCGCCATGACGCCGTCACGAAAAATTCCAAAGACGCCGGTAGGGCGAGCACAATGAACATGGAAACCGTACAAACAGTGACTGGACCAGCTGCGTTCGACCAGCTGGGCGTCATCCTTCCACACGAGCACCTATTCAACGACCTCACGGCACGAATTGACGATCCCGCCTATGGCTTCTCCCAGTCTCTGACACAAGCGACCGTGTCCCCGGAGAACGTTTGGGCGCTTCGTCAAGACCCCTACTGCTGCGCCGATAACCTCAGGGACAAGCCGGTGACGGATGTGGTCCGCGAGCTCAACGCGTTTGCCAAAATTGGCGGCGGAACAATTGTCGACGCCACAGGAAGCGCCGGCATCGGTCGGAACCCTTGGCGGCTCCTCGAAGCAGCTCAGAAGACGGGACTCAACGTCATCATGTCCACGGCGCCATACTTGGAGGTATTCGAAGCCGCCGGTGCCGACTTGAGCGCCGACGAAATAGCCCAACGTATCGACGACGATCTCAATATTGGCGTGGACGATACGGGAATCAAGGCCGGCCTCATCGGGGAAGTCGGTGTATCTCCCGAATTCACCGATCAAGAACGCCGGGCGTTACGTGGCGCTGCACTAGCGCAAACCAACAACCCACACGCCGCGCTCAATATTCACATGCCTGGCTGGCAGCGTCGTGGCGACCAGGTTCTCAAAATCGTCATCGACGAAGCCGGAGTCGACCCCGCGAAAGTATCGCTGGCTCATTCTGACCCGTCCGGTCACGACGTCGACTATCAGCGCCGGCTGCTGAACCGCGGGGTGTGGCTTGAGTTCGACATGATTGGTCTCGACGTCACATTCCCCCACGAGGGAGTGTCGCCGACGGTCAATCAAACTGCCCACGCTGTTGCGGGGCTCATCGAAGCGGGGTTCGACGGTCAGCTACTTCTCTCGCATGACTTGTTTTTGAAGCAGATGTGGTCAGTCAATGGCGGCAATGGCTTCAGCTTCGTCCCCACGGTGTTCCTCGAGCTTTTGGCAGCAGCAGGGGTCAACGATGCAATCGTAAAGAAGTTGGTGACCGAAAACCCGGCCAGGATGCTCACCGGCCATTGACGAACACCGCCCGCAGTTGAAGTCGTACGCTCACGCCTTACCAAAGTTCGATCTCCAGTGGCTCTGCGAGCGGCCCGCCACTACCTAAATGTAGACTGACGCGGTCCGCCGCCACGTGCCTCTCCTCGCGACCGCCGGGCACATCGACCGGAAAGTCCGCGCGGCGATGGCGGACACTCCACGCGGCCAAGGCCGCGCGGGATCGGGCGCGACCGGCACTGCGCAGTTCGGCGAAGAACATGGGCTGCGAGACCGTGCTAGCCCCAGCACGCCGATAAAACGGTCTTCACGAAAGGGTCCGAGAGCACCAGTGCGGCTCCCCTACGTCCAACATGGCGCAACCGACTTGCGCGTCATTTCATCTCGAAGTTTTACCAGCGACACGACGCAACACCACGGCGTTATAGCCATTGTGTTTGGCTTACTTAAGATCGCAGTAGGCCTTCGACAATTGGTCATCACTCGATGCGACCCAGGCCGAATGGAACAACGTAAATTTCAACGTTTTGTTCCAGGCCCGCGTACGAACGCACATCGCATCGGCGACCCGACGGCCGCGTCAACATCGCAACCACGGCATATGCGATCAAGAGTCTGCGGCCGTCAAGGCGCTGAAGTCTCCGGCTGCCAGGAGAGCCTGTCCAGTTGTCTTAACGCCTACTCCCCAACCGCCCAGACTAACCCCTCAACGTTCGGATCCGCACCACACGCCGCGATACCGCCGACGTGGTAGCGTGGCTTCGGCCTGCGCGTCGAACGGGCTTCCAAGGACGTCAACGGACGCTTGGAAAACTTGCGCAGCAGCACCCTGGGCCTCCGAAATTTCACGAACGATATCGCCCGCACTCTCCTCGCGTCAGATGGATTCCTCACCCAAGTACAGCCCCAATCCTGAATAGCCCGTTGACCTACCGTCGGGCCCTGTACCAAAAACAGTAGGCACTGTGAAACCAGCACGGTCGGTGATTGACTGGCGCGTAGCGCCAGTCACGCATTGCGAATCTCTCAATACCTCGCCCACTCGAATTAGCTAGGGATAAAGCAATTCGCGGCTACACACTACAGAAAGGTGCCGGTCTTCTAATCGGCAAACCTTGCAGGGTCGAGGTGTCCGATGGGGAGTGCTGTTCGGCCGTCTGTCGCGAGTTCCGCGCCGATTTGTCCAAGCGCAGTCGACATTTTGAACCCGTGTCCGGAGAACCCGCTGAGGATCCAAACGTTATCCTCGCCCGGTGCTCGACCGACGAGGCCCTGGCCGTCTGTCGTGTAGCCGTCCATGTATGCCGACACGCGTACTGGGTTTGGAATCAGTCCAGGCAAATACTTTGCGACCACCGCGTTGATGTTTTCGAGATCCTCAATTTCCACTGTTCTATTGAGATTGTCGGGGTCGTGAACTGCACCGTAAGCTGCGTGCGGGGCGACCTTGACTGATCCACTATCGAGCGTCGGGATTCCGAATACATGCGCGTCGTCTGTGTCCCGGATAAAAATCGGGAATTTCTCGGCCGTGTAGTTCGCCGGCTCACGTGCCAAGTACCACGTCATGACGAGCCGGTATGGAGTGACATGACTCTTCAGCTTGGGGACGAAGCGGCTGCTCCACGGGCCCGCCGTGATGATCGCCTGACGTGCGGTGTATTCGCGGTCCGGCGTACGAATAGTGACGCGGTCGCCTTCCGATCGAATGTCGGTAACAGTTGCGTGCGAAATGAGCTTCGCGCCGTGTGCTTCTGCGGCATATGCAGCCGCCGATACGGCAAATTCGGGACGGAGGACGCCGGCCCTCTTGTCGAGAATTGCGGTTTCGCCCGGCAGCATAGAGTGTTGCGGATAACGGTCAGCCATGGCCGGCTGGTCAAGAACTTCGTGCGGTAGCTCGAATTGGCGAATTGATGCCAGCACATTTCGCATAGCCTGGCTGTCTTGCTGCCCGATCATCAACCCTCCGTTAAGATTGAGCAAGTCGTGGCCCGATTCAGCTTCAAGCTCACGCCAAAGCTCGTACGCTCGCATGAGAATCGGAACATACTCCGGGCCTTCCAAGTACGCGGTACGAAATATTCGCGATTCTCCCCCGGCGGCGGCTTGGTCGTGACCGATCCCGTACTGTTCGAAACCGATTGCGTCGATACCGAGTTTCGCTAGGTTCCAAAGCGTCATTGAGCCGACGCTGCCTACTCCGATTACGGCTACTTCAGCATCCATGAGTGTTACTCGCTCCTTTTACGTGGTCCAAGAAATTTGGTTTAGTCGTCTACCGGCCCGATTCTCCGGCAATTGTGCGAAGGCGTTTTGGTGGTTGTCGGTTCTGGGTGAGTCTGTTTGGATCGAGGTGATCGATCGGTAGCTGTGTTTGTCCGTCCGCAACGAGATCGGCGACAGCTTGGCCGATCGCAGGCGCCATTTTGAACCCATGGCCCGAGAAGCCGTACATGGCGATCGTATTTGGTAAATCGTCCGTGTATCCGACGATGGCGTCCCGGTCGTCGGTATACCCGTCCATGTAGGCACCGATCCTCATTGGTTCGTTAATTGCATCGGGCAGCAACTCTCTGACGCCTTTGCGAATCGTGTCCAGCAGGTGGTCATTGACGGTCCGGTCGAGGCCGTCAGGATCATCCACCATGTCGTAGCCGAAGTTGACGGCAACTTTTAAGCTCGTGCTGTCCAAGGTTGGCCAGCCGGAAATGTCGTAGGCTTCGGTCTGGCGAATAAATATGGGGAACCTGTCAGGCGTGTACGAAGCTGGGTCGCGCAATGGGAACCAAGTCATCACTAATCGCTGCAGCCTAATCGTCGGTGTCAGCTTGGGACAGAGACGCTGGCTCCATGCCCCTGCCGCAATGACTACCTTGCGAGTCCGCCATACGCCGTTTGATGTGACGACTGTGACACCCTGCTCGTCCGGCTCGACAGAATTAACACGCTCGCGGCGCAATATTCGCGCGCCCATAGACTCGCTCGCATCCGCTGCCAAGGCCACTGACAGCTCGGGGCGAATGAATCCGGCCTGGCGGTCGAAAATCATGATCTCGTCCCGGTGCAGTCGGTGCTGTGGGTATCGCTTTGTAGCCTCGTTATAGTTGAGAATCTCGTGCGGCAAGTCCGCCGACTGAATACTTGCCATTACGCTTGTGAGAAACTCGCTATCCGGTTGGCCGATCATCAGCCCGCCGTTCAACGTCAGCAATTCCCTTCCGACATCGGACTCGAGATTGCGCCACTGTTCTTGAGCCGCTAAAAGCAACGGAACGTACTGCGGGCCTTCCAAATAGGCGGTTCGAAACAGTCGGCTTTCGCCGCCGGCGCCGCTGCGGTCGTGACCGGGCGCGAATTGTTCGAACCCCACGACCGACACCCCGCGTTTGGCCAGCTGCCAACAAGCCATGCTCCCCATCGTACCGACACCAATAACGGCAACATCTGCGTCGTAACCGTCCTGCGCCAAAGTGTCCTCCTTGTAAAGAAGCGATTGCTATTTCGAACGCGTTCGAGCGGACCGATGGATCCGTGGGCCGATCGTGCTGGCCTCAGTAAGCGTGAGGTCACGAGTGTCTGGTGCCAGTGCGATCGAAACGATCAAACCTACGACGAGTACGGCGGAGCCGATCAGCATTGTTGGCTGAGTACCCAACGATGACAGGCCGAGCGGCAACAAGAAGGTGCCGATCGCTGCTCCAACACGGCTCATCGCCGCTGCGAAACCAACGCCGGTTGCGCGCATTTCCGTCGGAAACATCTCCGCTGGATAGACGCTCTCCAAATTACCGGCGGCTGATACCACGAATGCGAATACGGCGAATGCGATGATCACCAGGATCGACGTCGGATGCGGTATGAAGCCGAGCAGACCGAGCGAGATCGCCAAGATGACGAACGACCAAATCACGAATGTGCGTCGTGACAGCATATTCATGACAACCACACCAACTATCCCGCCAGCCAGTTGGAAGCCGTTGAGTGCGAGACCCCCGGTAAACTCGTTGGAGAGCCCCAGTGATTTCAGTACCGTCGGCAATAGAGTGAACAACGCAAAGTACGGCATCACCTGGCACAGCCAGAATACTGATGCGAAGATGGTGCGTCGTCGCCACCGTCGGTTAAACAGTTCCGCGATCCTCGTCCGCTGGCGTCCAGCGGGTTCCTCGCCGAGGATGACATTGTCACCGAAATGCTTACGAAGTACTTCTTGTGCTTTCGCATGCTGCCCATGAGCGGCGAGCCAGCGTGGCGATTCGGGCGAGCCGAGCCGCAACAGGAGTATCACGACGGCAGGAACTACGCTGCTAACTAGCATCCAACGCCACGAGCCGCTCCCGAGCGCACTGCGTAAAGCGAACCCCACAACGAACGCCACCACAAATCCGAGTGTGTACGTCGCATTCAGACACGCAAGCAGCGTTCCTCGATAGCGCCGAGGAAGCATTTCAGAAAGTAACGATGGCCCGATCGCGTAATCGATGCCGATGGCAATTCCCATGACCAATCGCAGGACGAAAAGCTGCCATGGCTCGACGACGAACAGCTGGATGACCGACGCGATGATGAACAGCATCAGGTCAGTCACGTACATCATCTGACGACCAACGCGGTCGATGATCGGTCCGAAAATCAGACTGCCGAGAAAAATTCCGATTAGTGCAGATGCTCCGATGAGTCCTTCCCATAGTGAGGACAACCCAACTTGCGGACCCCAGACCGCTAGCGCGATGCTAATGATTCCGAGGATGTAGCCGTCGATGAAGAATCCACCGGTGGTATACACGGTCATGCGGACGTGAAACTTCGATAGTGGCAGGTCGTCGATGGCCACGGGCGTCGTGCTCATCTAGCTCTCCAATAGCTTGGTCGAACCCAAACGCCGCTTGCGAACGGCTTAGCCTTAGTCAAATTCGAGCAGCGCGATATGTCTAATATCTTTTTGTTTCCGAATCAAGACTTTGAACGTATCGTTCGGTTCATGGAACTTCGCCATCTTCGCTACTTTCTCGCCGTTGCCGAGGATCTCAACTTCACGCGCGCTGCGGCAAAGCTCCAGATGGCTCAACCGCCCCTTAGCCAACAGATCGTCAAGCTTGAGCGCGAACTCGGTACCGCGCTGTTTGATCGCACCTCTCGTACAGTACGGCTCACCCCGGCCGGGTCCGCGCTCGCTCACGAAGCTCAAGCGCTGCTGGAGCGCGCGGAAAGGTCCGTCGAATTCGTGCAACAAGTCGGCGCCGGGAACCGAGGAGTACTTAGGATCGGAGCGGTCGCGTCAGCATTCTCTGGAATCCTTCTCGACGCAATCCCCGAATATCGCCGACGACACCCTGGCGTTTTCATCGTGCCACACGACATGGAAGCAACGCCCCAAATCGAAGCTCTCATCAACCACACCATCGATATTGGGTTCTTCCGTTCAACCCAGTCGCCAAACGGAGTCGTCACGCGCACCGTCGAGAAAGAAGCTCTCGTCGCCGCATTGCCAACGACACACCGAGCCGCCTCAGACGAGTCGGTTCAGCCGGAAAAACTCGCCCACGAGCCGTTCGTACTCTTCGCTCGAAACAATGCGCCCGAGGCATTCGACACAATCATCGCCGCGTGCACAGCAGCCGGATTTACCCCAAAAATTACTTTCGAAGCCTCCAACGATCATTCGCTCATCAGTCTCGTAGCCACCGGGTTCGGCGTATCCATCGTGCCCCGAAGCACGTCACTATTATCACTTCCCGGCGTCACGTATCGACCACTCACGACGCCCACAGCGCAAACGCCAATGTCCGTAGGACTACCCGAGACAGGAGTTTCACCACAGGCTAAGCAAATGCTCGCCATCCTCAAGGATCGATCCGAAAGACTCTGATGTCGTTAAAAAGTACCGCTCACCAAGTCTGACGGCAGACGACCTTCGTTTCGTTGGCCTACCGACGCTTTGCCCTGAGAAGGTGTCTTTTAGCCGTCACGTTCCAAGTTCATCCTTATACGCAGCAATGAAGCTCGGACCCCACAATGAACTGATGTGGTTTAGGCATTTGTCGACGACTCTCGGCCGTCTACACGAACCGCCTACTCCGCTGCGCGGAGGTCACACGCCATCCGCATGGAATGGCCCAACCACCAAACTTTACACGCCAGTGAAACTCGTTTTGACTGATGACCACGTCCATCACAACCGTCGAGCGACAGACAGTATGATTCACAAGGGTGATCTGACGTTCGCTACATCACCTGTTCTGCCTTACGGTGAGGCGCTGTCCGAAGAGTTCCATCCGACTGTCGATCCCGAGCTTTTGCAGTACGTTCGAGACGTGCGTCTTCACTGTCGGTAGTCCGATGAATAGTTCCCTAGCGATCTCTGCGTTCGTGTATCGCTGCAGCATGAAACCGAGCACTTCACGCTCCCGCGATGTAAGGAGCGATTCGTTCATTCGTTTGCTGAGAGAGCGCGCATCCCGCACGGTGTCTTCCTTCGTACTCCATACTCGGCGGCCGGTCGCAGTGGACCGTATCGTCTCCAGCAGGCTCGCGGTCGGCTGATCCTTTGTGATGAAGCTATCCGCCCCCGAAAGGAAGGCGAGACCTGCATCATCGGGTGCGGTGAACGAGGTGTACATAAGTACATGGGGCACCCGATCAAGAGACTTGATCTCCCTGCATAGTTCCAGTCCCTCGGGCTCGCCACCAAGTCGAAGAGGCAGGATCACAAGCGACGGTTCTGCCCGCGCAACTGCGAGTAGTGCCTCTTCGGATCGTTCTGCTTCCGCAACGACCCCAAGATCAACCTGAGCGTCAACGACGGTCGCGAGACCAAGCCGAACAATCGGATGATCTTCGACGATCATGATTCGAATCAGCGCATCGCCCATTCATCCAGCCTTTCAAATAGTGACCCTGGGCACCACTCCTTGGGAATAGTCAAACGTGCAGTCGCCAATGGATTGACTATTTGGCTGACCTGCGCCCGTCCAACGATGCTCGTGAGTCGATACGCATTCGACCAGTCAAGCTCGTGCCAGATTTTCATGAGGTTGACTGCCTCTGCGAACGCTTCAGCGATAGCATCCTTCAGATCGAGTGCACTTGCAAGCAAACTCATGCCGTCTCGGTGGCACACCGCCGGCAGCTTCCCTTGATATCGTGCCCGGTCGACTCGAAGTTGGATTTGGCCGCCAATTTCGATCCCGGTTCCGCCCAGTTCACCGTCCCCCTGAGCTGCGTGAAGATCCCCAGCCGCGACTAGGCAGCCGTCGTGTTTGGCTTGCGCTAGAAATGCACTTCCGGCGGTTAAGAGACTCGTATCGAGATTTCCTCCGTGAGTGCCGGGACATTCGGTTGAAACCGGTGCTCCAGCCGGGGCCACGCCAATGACTCCGACCATCGGCTCGACAGGAACGCCGATGTCGCCGGAGATCCATGCCCGCCCATTTTCGATGGAGACGAGCCTAGTGCTCGCTTGCTCTACGTTGTCCCCCAATATGCCGAGGCCGGGTGCGACTGCCATCACGCCGGGCGACGTCACGTCGATTGCCTCAATTTGTATCCGAACCCAGTCGCCAGCTTGGACTCCGGCGACCTTCACAGGCCCTGTCGCACGATTGAAGTCGGCCATGTCAATGTCGGGTCTGAGCACCGACTCAGCGTCGATTTGGCCCGCGTAACAATCATAGGTCTCGAGCAGAAATGGTTCGCCGAGGTCAACTTCGGCTATCGCTTGGTGGGCATTAGAAAAACTTGTGATGGACTGTCGGGAGGGGACGCGGATCATTATGCCCACCCATCAGGGACAAGCCCGAAGGCGGTCAGCAACGAATAGATGAAAGCTAGGCAGAATACGAGCACCAGGAGCGCCTGAACGACGGGGTGAGAGATCCATCCTGCTTTCCATTCGGGTTCACGATCGCCAGACTTGCGGGCTTGATGCAACATCATTACCGGCACAACTGACATGATGGCACCGGCAAACCCGCCAGCGTAGCCGAGTGCGGACACGAAACCCGCCCAATTCATCACCCCAATGATGAATGGCGGAATCGCAACCAGCGCAATCGCCGCGAGTCGATACTCTAGCCGTCCGTATGCCGGCCACCGAAAGCGATCAAAGACGTTAGTCATAAGCGTGAGAGCGATCGCCCAAAACGACGTCATCATCGCAAGTACCGCGAAGATGTTAGCCACATAATATCCCGCGGCGCCGAGTTCCTGGCCCCACGCGATAGTGACCACCTTCGTAATGTTCGCCGGGCCCATCATCCCCAGCGCTGCGAGCGGCACGAGCGCAAGTAGGAAACCCGTGGCACACATTCCAACAACGATCGCGCGCGGTAAACCTCGAGGGTTGTGGTTAGCGAGCCCGCGGGCGAGTTCCGGCACGGTGTATTGGGCGATGAAAGAGAAGACCGCCAGGTTAACGATGGGAATAATGAAGTACGGGTGTACGTAGTTGAGATACTCGGCATGGATGCCCGGGCCGATGAAAGTCCAGCCGCAAAGGAGCAGGATAAGCCCCAACATTGCAATTGTGATCACTTGCTCGGATCGCCCAGTGGCCCGTAGACCGAACCACACGACGACGACTCCGGGGATGAAAAATAATAAGCTTCCAAGAGTGGCAGGTATGCCGAAAATGTCGGCCAGGATGCTGCCACTGCCCGACGAATACGCAATCAGCGCGCCCAGACCGTTGATAGCGACGCCCGCGAACACCAGCCATGAGCCCGTATTACCCAGGTACTTCTGCGCGAGGCCGGAAAGCTGGAGTGGTTCTTTGGTACGGAGTGCGACCTCAGCAACGTAAAGCATTGAGGCAGTCGTGAGTACGCCAGCAATTGCGAGCGCGACGAGCAATGCCGGAAAACCACCATTCCGAGCCCCGTAGGGAAGGCTTAGAACCCCAGCACCGATATTGGCGCCGAAGATGATGGCGACGCCTTGCCCAAACGTAATGGCTGTGCCGTGGCGAGTTGCAGTTGGTACGTCGGATTCCTCAAGTGGCTCTGAGCTTGCTGTCATAAAGATGTTCCGTTCAGTCGCGCGTAACTTCGGCCCACAAGGAGCACGGAGGAAGCAACTCCCGGGGGAACGTTCAAATAAGCGGCGATGCGGTTCGCCACACCACACGATAGAACGTTACTGCACAGTGTTTGTCATCCTCAGCGGATGAATTCCTACCCGGATCTCATCCTTCAGGGTGGTTACGGTCGGCCAAATCCATTCATAGGCTCTTTAACGGGCGGAGCAAGTTGTTCGGCTAGTGCGCGGCACAAGACTATGGATGGAGCGTTTTTCGAGACTTATGAAGCAACCGAAACGACAGGAACAGATTCTGCGACATGCCATTGGCGCGGAATTACTCCACCCAGAGAATGCGCCAATCGCGTCGTTTCTCGACTGGGACGGAGTCGAGCAGAACGTACAGCAGTTAATGGCAGCCTTTCCATCAGATATTCCAGTGCTCCACGCCTTCGCAGCGAAGGCAAATTCACTTGTTCCCGTACTTCTTAAGCTGGGTACCTTCGGTATGGGAGCGGAAGTGGCGAGCAGCGGCGAGCTATCAGCGGCTCTCGCCGGGCAGATCGACCCTGCGCGGATCGTTTTCGACTCGCCAGCTAAGTCTTGGGACGAGCTCCGTCGCGCAATGAGGCTAGGGATCGCCATCAACGTCGACAACTTCCAGGAACTCGCCAGAGTTTCGCACCTTCGTGAAATCCAGGCGAGCCAGTCTCAGATTGGCGTTCGCATCAATCCTCAAGTTGGAGCGGGATCGATCCCAGCAATGAGTACTGCAAGTGCTCATTCGAAATTCGGAGTGCCGCTACGCGACCCGGGAATGCGTCAAAAGCTCCTCGACGCATATACAAGTCGTCCCTGGCTTCGACGTGCCCATGCACATGTCGGATCACAAGGCTGTTCCCTCAAGCTCATCGCGGACGGAATTGCAGCATTGGTTGAGTTCGCAGATGAGGTGAATTCGCGGGCCGGCCGTGGGCAAGTGTCGACTATTGACATTGGCGGTGGTCTGCCCGTCGATTTCGACAGCGACCTCCCGAATGCTTCATTTGCCGAGTACACGGACCTGCTTAAAGATCGCGTACCACGGCTCTTTAGCGGAGACTATTCGATAGTCACTGAGTTCGGGCGAAGTATTCTTGCGAAACACGGCATGATCGTTGCGTACGTCGAGTACACGAAGACCGTCGGCGGTCGAAAGATCGCGATCACGCATGCTGGTGCGCAGGTGGCCACCCGCACCGTATTTATGCCCGAAGCTTGGCCACTTCGAATTCGGGCGTATGATCCATCTGGAGAGCCGAAACCTAACGACTGTCACGAAGTTCAGGATGTTGCCGGGCCCTGTTGTTTTGCCGGGGACTTAGTCGCACAAGGGAGGCACCTCCCCCTGCTAGAGCCAGGGGACCTGGTTGTTCTCCTCGACACGGGCGCGTACTACGCAAGTACGCCATTCGACTACAACTCACTTCCGCTTTCTGGCGTTTACGGGGTCGAAAATCTCTCGTCAAACTTGCGCTCTACTGTACTCAGGGAGCCGCAGTGGAATCCGATTGCTGACCCACACATGTCCAAAATCCAGGATCTCGCAGGTTAGCGTGTCTCCCATGTTTGTGCTGTGGGTTGCTCGTCACGCCATTGCAACCGTACTCCAGGAGACACCCGACTCCACATTGAACAGCTTTGGTTTGCGGATTTTTCACGGCTCTGCGCGCTGTTGCTCAGACTACTTCCCTGTAATGGCGCCGACCCGTGCGCTCCATCGTTGATCACCGTTTTGCACTGAATGGCCATGGTTTTCAACGAAAACGCGGACTAAACGCGGAATTCAGAGCCAAGAGTTCTACACCGTCCGAGGTCTTCGCCCCTCCCCTGGCTCAACACGGCACCTACGATTTAACGAAAGACCCGAGTTGTTCGAGGCTGATGGCCCTGTCCCGGATCCCTAATACGGCCGCCGTGACGAGTGCAGGAGCCGATGAACATCTTCCCGAATATACCGACACGGCCACTATATGCGTGCGACAAAAGCAGTAGCCGAGTCAGCGAACGCGGCCCGACCAGCAGGAACACCTAACACAGGACACACCCCGTTAAACTTAAGCGTCTCGCCGCACACAGATATTCAAAATGGATGTGTTTAGTTTCGGCGTCCGCCCTGGTCACCGGGATGTGAACACGGCGTGCGTCAGGCCGCCAAGCAGAGGTTACCGTGCTGATAACGCCAAGCTGGGCAGAAAGCTATCGACGAGCTCCGATTCTGCACTTATACGTCTACCGCACACCGATCGGAGCATGAAACGACACAATCAACGATAACAACAACGACTAAGGCGACCTGGCCCCATATCCCCAGAAGCACCTTCCAAAATCTTCACAGTTCTGCCGACGATCCCTCACTGGCGATCGCCACACCCCGCCAGGTCGCCAGTCAACCTGGATGAATGGGCTCGCCTACGGCACCCTGTGGTCGGAAAGCGTGTCCACGATATAGCGCGCATGCGTGTCGGCTAGGTAAGTGGCGAGTTGCGCGTGCCGAGAATTCAATCCCTCTGGATAGCGGGCACGCCAGTTTTGTTCTAGAGCCGCGGACATTTTGAGACCGTGTCCCGAGAAGCCGCTGAGCATCCGTGCTTTGTCGTGATCCGGAGCAGGGCCAACCAACCCGCGTCTATTCCTGACCATTCACTAATGGATTGGAGCATTCCTGGACTTTGTCCAACCCGGCAGGAATACAGCGACCTGCCCCGCGCCAACGGCAACCCCGTAGCGGTCGGGCGCTCCGCGACCAATTCGATACTTAGGCACGCTTCCGCGTCGGCTATGCCGCAAGTCGATCTCACCAGCAACGCATAATCCGAACCGGGGCAGCTCGCATCAGTCAGCAAGGCGTAACCCGAGCCACGTCGCAAGGCGCTCGTCGGGTTCGTCGATGCGTAGATCGAACAGCTGACGGGCCCGCTTGACGCGGTAGCGCAACGTATTCGGGTGTATGTGTAGCCTTGCTGCGGCGGCGTCGACGTCGTTGGGTGAGACGAAGTAGGCGATCAGAGTATTTCGGTAATCCGTGCCTCTTCGGTGATCGTGTTCGATCAGCGCCTGGAGGCTGCGCTCCTTCGGCATTTCATGGTAAGCGGTCGTCAAACGGCGCAAAAGCAGTTTGGCGTGCACATCGTCGAGCGATGCGATGGCGGGAGCGCCGGGCTCGCGGGCGAGGAGCGCGAGGATTTCGTTGACTTCCTCCCTCAACCGCGTCACGACTTCTGCCCCCTGCCCGCCGGAACTGATCGCTATCGAAATTCGACGCTCGAACCGGGTTTCAATTGCTTCGGCGGCGCTGGCGACGATATTGCGTGGCGCTGCCGGATCTCGAACGGCCGGAAAGAGGGCGTACACGATTGGTCCGACCGCAGTGCACAGCACGTTCATTCGGAACGTCGCGCAGTGCTGTTCGACAGCGGTTTCCAGCTGATGCAGGGGCGGGGGTACCGAGTCTCCGAGCGTCCGAAACGTGAACCCTACCAAAATAACGTCGAGACCTTCGATCATGCCGAAGCGGTAGTCGAGCGTCGAAAGAGGCCGGCTGCCTTCCATCAATGCGCGAAGTGCTCCTGCTCGCACTTGCCGTTCGAGATCGCTCGCGCTTTCCAATCTGAGTATCCGCAGCGCAGCGAGCCGGGAGGTTTCGATAAGAGCCTGCTCCGGCGAAACCCGTGACGATTGCTGCGACTCGATTGCCCACAGCGAGCCGACTGCTTGCTGGCCAGCACGAATTGCGACTGCACACCGGGGAAGTTCTTCGTTGTCGGCGTCGTACGGAAATCGGACTACACCGTTCGATTCCATGAGGCGACGGTATTGTCGGTCGTTATTAGGAGAATTCGGCACGTGCCGGGCGAGGATGCCGCTTCGTCGAAGTTCGTCGACCTCGTGGGCTTCAATCGTTGAATACGCCAAAACATTGCGATCGAGGTCTTCGATCGCGACCGCGCCGCCCACCGCGGCCGCAGCGGTATTGGCGAGGGCGAACAAATCGTTGCCGTCGCCGCCGCTTTCGGAATCGTAGCTCACGGTGACCGTACTAATGAGGCGATCGATGTGTCGCCACGGCACCTCGTCGTTGATGACGAGCAAGGCCATATCGTTACGTTCTGCGTACGCCGTCACGTGCGCGAGGTCGACTCCGTGTTGTTTTAGTGCGCACGCGACGAATCCGCGTGCGTGAGCCGCGTCGAGGACGTCAGAAAGCGATGGATCATCGGGCACGATCCCGGCCAAAAGCAAGATTCCTCCGGGCACGTCGGGCAATCGGTCAAACGCGTCGTAGACAACCGGGACAGATACCTCGGACGCCACGGACCGTTCGGTGCTGAACATCAACTCAGCAACTGCGGAGCCGAGCGTGCTGGCTAGGCTTCCGATGTCGAACGTCGTCGGCACGATTCACCTCTCGATTGTTGGATTCGCTAATCATAGCCAATAAGTCTTAGCCGATCCGACAACATATTCAAAGTTGTTCTTCGCCAAGCTTTTAAGAGCAGTCCCGGAATGCTAAGCGCAGCCTCGGAATGCGCTGATACCCGGCATCTTTCGAGCTCACATTTTAAAGGCAAAACTGAAAGGAACGCGATGGCTGCCCACTCGACGATCACGGCTACAGCCGCCGACGCGCTGACGATACTGCCGGAGGAATCCGTCATTTCCAGCACCGGCGAACTCGCTATTGGTGGGTGTCGCGTGAGCGACCTCGCCGCTGAATACGGTACCCCCGCTTATATCCTCGACGAAGTCGGACTTCGGCGACAGATTCGCCGATTCGTCGACGGGCTGGCCGCGATGCGACCGAACAGCGAAGTACTGTTTGCGTCGAAGTCGTTACCCGCCGTCGCGATGTATTCCATTGCCGCGTCCGAGGGTCTTAGCATCGATGTCGCAGGCGCCGGCGAACTCGTGATGGCGTTCTCGGCCGGGGTGCCGCCCGACCGTATCTATCTGCATGGGAACGCGAAATCCGACTCGGAACTTCAGATGGCCATCGACGCGGGGATTCGAGCAATTGTCATCGACAACTTCGACGACCTATCGCGGCTCGAGCGCCTCGTCACCGGCCCACAGCATGTGATGCTGCGAATGATTCCCGGTATCGCGCCGCAAACCCACGCGTCGCAGTCCACCGGCGGCAACGACTCCAAATTCGGCCTTCGCCCCGACCAACTTGAGCAAGCAGTACACCGCATCCGCTCCCACCGGCACCTCGTCCTCGATGGAGTTCACGTCCACATCGGCTCGCAGGTCCTCGACACGATGCCATTCGACCGGGCCGTACGCTCGGTCGCCGAGCTCGGAACATTCGACGCCTATGACGTCGGTGGTGGTCTCGGAGTCCGGTACAACAGTGCCGATGCAGCGCCCAGCGTTGACGAATACCTTCATACAATCGTCCGGGCGGCGGAACAACTCCCTGCCACCGCGCGGCTGCTCATCGAGCCCGGCCGCTCCATCGTCGCGCGCGCCGGCGTCACTCTCTACCGTGTCAATACCGTCAAACGTACCGGCAAAACTTTTGTCGCGATCGACGGCGGCATGGCCGACAACTTAGATATTGCGCTGACTGACCAGCGTTACGAGGCGTACGTAGCCACCAAGTTCGACAAGGCGCCCAACACTCTTTGCGACGTCGTCGGGCGACAATGCGAGTCCGGTGATTTGATGGTCGCCGACGCGGCCCTCGCCAATCCGGAAGTCGGCGACCTCGTCGTTATGCCTGTCACCGGCGCATACGCCTACACGATGGCCAATCACTACAACGGGGCACTGACGCCGCCTCTCATCGTTTGCAACCAGGGCTCCAGTCGGCTTGCCGTACGGAGAGAGACCTTCGACGACGTCCTCGCCACTCATCAGCCGGCTATGGACCACAGTTCGAAGGACGGCACACGCCCGTGGGCAACCTCTGAAATTGAGCCGCCAGCCAGCCCTAAAACCGAGTTCACACAAAAGCAGACAACATCAGCCACCGATTGGGTCCGAGAATGACTGGAACGACGATGCCCGAAACACTGATCTGCAATGCCACGATCGTCGACGGTTCCGGCGCGCCGCCACATCCTGGCGAGATCTTGGTACGCGCCGACACCATCGCCGGTCTTGGGCCGAATGGCCGATTTCAGCGGTGTGGTCGACGGCTCATCGACGCAGGTGAAATGATCGTATCCCCAGGATTTATCGACGTACATTCCCACGCGGACAACGCTGCCTTATTGGATTACGCTGACGCCTCGAAAATTTCGCAAGGCGTGACTACCGAGGTAGTGGGCAACTGTGGAATGAGCCTCTTCCCGATCGACCCCGACCACTCGCCCGACACGGTGGCGCTCTTGGAGCAAACCTTTCCGCGACTCGCCTGGGACTGGCGGACGTATGCCGAATTCTCGTCACGCGTGACCGACCGTGGCGTGGTGACCAACCAGGCGCAGCTCCTCGGACACAACACGCTTCGTACATCTGTCGGCGCGAACGGCGCAACCTTGAGGCCGCAACAACAGGAAGCGATGCGAGCTCGCCTCACAGAAGCGCTCAATGACGGCGCAACGGGGCTGTCCACCGGGCTCATTTACGCGCCCGGGGCCTATTCGAGTTTCGACGAATTGGCCGACCTCCTCGGACATTTACCGGCGACCGCAATGTACGCCTCGCACATGCGCAATGAAAGCTACGGTCTGCTCGAATCCATTGAGGAGATCATTGCGCTGGCGAGGCAATCCGGCGCGCGGTGCCACGTCTCCCATCTGAAGGCGTCAGGCTACAGCAACTGGGGAAAGGTCGGCGATGCGCTGGCCCTACTTGATCGGGCCCGCACAGACGGCCTAGCCATCAAACAAGACATCTATCCCTACACGGCGTCGAGTACCATGCTGACAGCACTTCTCCCGCCCGCTTTCCGTGAAGGCAGCCCAGAGGAACTACTCGATCGCCTCGGTACCCCAGAAGAACTGGAGCGACTCAAAGGCGACCTCGAAAGCGCAAATCCCAACTGGGAAAGTCCGATCCACGAGTCGGGATGGTCCAGTATCACGATCGCCTCCGCAGCATCCGGTCATGTTGAAGGGCACAGGCTCGACTCAATTGCCCGCGACCGCGAGACCGATCCCGTCACCACCTTGCGTGACTTATTGGTTGAAAACGGTCTTCGGATCACGATGATCCAAGAGTCGATGGACGAAGCGGATATCGTGTCGGCACTTCGCAACGATCACACGATGATCGGAAGCGACGGCTTGCCGCCGGGACTCGGCGGCAAACCCCACCCTCGGCAGTGGGGCACGTTCCCCCGGATCATCGGCCGGTACTCACGCGAAAAGCAAATCCTGCCAATGACCGAGGCCGTGCGACGAATGACCAGTCTGCCCGCAGAATGGTTCGGCATAACCAATCGAGGTGCGATCCGGACTGGCATGAAAGCGGACCTCTGCGCGTTCGACTACGAGTCGATCAACGACACCGCCACCTACGACGCTCCGGAATCGAAGGCCGACGGCATGCATTGGGTGATGGTCAACGGCACCATCGCATACGCCGACCGTGAGGTCATTGGCCTGGCCGGCCAGCTCCTGAAAAAAACCTACCCACCGCACCATGAGGGGTGAGATTCATGTCATCACACCGCACGGATCGCACGAACGACGATTTCGAAGTCGACCCACGATACAAAGTCGCGAATAAGGAGGCCCTGATCGCCCTGGCCTTTTGGGTCGGCCAGACGGCCGCAATCACGATCATCGCTATCGCTATCGGATACGGCAAGAGCCCCGGCGAACTGTCGTTTATCCTGGGGATTCCGAGTTGGTTTTTCTGGACTGGCGGAATTACGACACTCGTCTTCTGCATAATTCCGTACATTCTCGTCAAATTATTCTTCAAAGACATATCCCTCGAAGCCACCGACTCACACCAGACCGACAAGGCAGTCGACAATGATTAATACTGGCGCACTCATC
Organism: Spelaeicoccus albus; assembly: GCF_013409065.1. Classification (NCBI taxonomy): domain Bacteria; kingdom Bacillati; phylum Actinomycetota; class Actinomycetes; order Micrococcales; family Brevibacteriaceae; genus Spelaeicoccus; species Spelaeicoccus albus. Next base: position 3,355,233 of record NZ_JACBZP010000001.1, read on the forward strand.
ACCATTGGAATTTACCTCCTCGTTATTGCAGCTGTCGGCGTTTGGGCGGCCATCGACCAAAAGCGCGCACGTACGGGACAAAAGACTGAGAACTACTACGTGGGAGGCCGCAGACTAGGACCACTGGTTCTCATCTTCACCATTCTCGCCTCAGCAGCCAGCGCTGGAACCTTCATCGGCGGCCCTGGTCTCGTATACCACGACGGAATCGCGTTCTTGCTGATGGCGCTTTTCCAGGTGCCAACCGTGTTTTTGACCGTAGGATTGCTCGGCAAGAAATACGCAATACTCGCCCGTAAACTCAACTTCTACACGTTCATCGATATTTTCAAGCAACGATTCGAAAGCCGGACTGTCACGACGATGGCGGGAATCGGAATCGTCATATTCCTCGGTGCCTACATGGTGGCGCAATACGCGGGCGGCGCACATATCCTCCACGCCGTAACCGGCGTCCCGTATTCGACACTCGTCGTGGTATTTGCAGCCCTTGTCGCCGTCTACACTAGCTTCGGCGGGTTCATGGGCGCGTCGGTCAACGACACGGTGCAGGGAATCATCATGTTCGTCGGTGGGCTTATCCTTTGGGTTGCCGTATTCGCGTCGCTCGGTACCGCCACCCCAATGAACAGTCATTTCGCCGAGAAATTTCCGCAGCTGCTCACGCTGCCGGGCGGGACCGGCGCGAACATAGGCACGTTCATCTCATTCGCGCTCATATTCGGTCTTCTTGTCGTGTCGTCGCCGCACGTCGCGATCCGAGCGATGTCATACCGTGATTCGAAGACGGCCCACTCGGCGATCGCCTGGAGTCCGATAATCATGTACGTCATGACTATCGGATTCAGCTTGATGGGTCTTATGGCACGCTACTTCGCCCCAGCGTTGAAGAACCCAGATTTAGCGATCCCAACGATCATTACCCAAACCGTGAACGGGCCGCTGGCAGGGATTCTACTTTCGGCACCACTGGCCGCGATCATGTCTACGGTGTCGTCCATGCTCCTCGTAGTCAGCGGAGCAGTCGTCCGCGACATCGTCCGGAATCTGTTCGTCCCCAAAATGACCGACCAAACATCTTCTCGGACCAGCGTCGGTGTCAGTCTCGTCATTGGCCTAGCAACGATGGTCGTTGCCCTCAAGCCACCGGAGGCGCTCGAACTCATCGTAATTTTCGCATTGTCCGGGCTCGGAGCATTTTTCACGATCCCGTTCTTCGGCGCGTTGTACTGGCGTCGCGCGACGGCCGCCGGAGCATTCGTATCGATGCTCAGCGGACTCATCTGGTACATCGTCGGCCAACAGTGGCTACCGAGTCTCGGCGCGGGCATGGATCCCGTTGTGACCGCCCTGATCGTCTCGGCAGTCCTTTTCGTCGCCGTCAGCCTCCTCACCAAGCGTCCACCACGACACGTGATCGTGAAATTCTGGGGAACACAAGCCGAAATCGACAAGCTCGAGCCGAAGGTCGGTCAATGATCCGGCATCATGAAATCCGCGACCGGCACACTCAGCAAAACATCACCCGCTACGTTGAGAGGTCCGATAATAGCCGAGTATGAAACCTTGCTCGCACCTGCCGAATGCGTGAATGCTCTCCTCCTCGACACTGCCGTATTGCCGTCGCCGTACGAGGTAAGAATGCGGTTCGCTCCGCGAGCGCGTGCTGCCTCGGCCGTCCCGAGCACCGGTGGTGGCAGGAGCCGCACCAGATTCGGACGTGACTGCTCGCGGGTACAGACAGACGTACCTTGACAACTGCTCGCGTATATACTCAGGCACGTCACGGGCAAACAGCCGTTGAAAGAACGTCCACTCGGTTAACGCAGATTCAATCATCACGCTTCACACGATGACCGCTTTCGCGCCTATAGCACGGTTATAGCCTTGTATGGTAACTCAGGTGAGTCTCGAACCCTCACTGAACAGATTTGTTTCGCGCATTTTTACCACTGCGCGCCATTGCGAAAACCGCTTGCTCCCCCGCTATGACGCCACAGAAGCCGCTTGAGCTGCTGTCATCGTTTTGCACCGATTTGTGCCCAGTTTTCAGTGAAAATTCGGGGTAAATACGGGGTCGACCGAACGGCAAGCGGCGCTGGCCGCCCACTTTCCCATTCCACGGCCGATGAAGCCGGCCGCGGACTAGTCAAGTGCTCTTTCGAGCTACAAGGCTCTACGCTGCACCGCGGTTGGTTATCGAAAACGTTGGTTGCTTCGTCGGCCGATACGCTCATCTGCATTCCTCCTCTTGGCGAACGGTGTACTCTGCCCGCCATAACGCTCGTAGATGGGTTCGACCGCGACGAGGCTGAGCGATACGCCGATGTTTTGAGCGATGTCGCCACTTTGCTCGCCGCGTCGAACTACGCTGACGCAACGGAAGGGCTCCAGCCGATTGCCAACGAACTGTGGAAGGGGCAGATTTCCTGCGCGAGCGCTGCCGTACCAAGCTCCGGAAGCCGCGTACCACGCAAAGGGAGCTTATTGCCCTCTTCGGCGCGAACTTGCGCCTTCAGAACATCTTGACTTTGTTCGACGAGTTCGCTATTAACGAGATCATCAGCGACCGACAAAGCCAGGATTATTGCGGTTTCTACCTCGACCTGTACGCCGAGTTCCGCAAAGACCGGAACGCCGACAAAGAGCCGATGAATGACGACGTGGTCTTCGAATTCGAACTCGTCAAACAGGTCGAAATCAACATCGACTACATCCTCGTGCTGGCCGAAAAATACCGCTGAGAACGTGGAGACCGAGCCGAACTGGAGACGATCATGACTGATGAAGCGCTGCGTCCTGCCGAGAGGCGCTCCTTCGTAGACATCGCGTTTCGGGATGAAATCCCCGTCACTGGCACGGCGATCACGAAAATACTCCCGCCAGTCGCCCGCTTTTCTCCCACCGGTGGGTTGGCGAGAACAAGCGGCGCGTCCTCGACAAGCTCAAAACGTTCTTCTCTCGCTACTTTGGACTCACCAACCGCCAGCGGCTCCCCCAAACCGCTAAGCAAAAGAATCGTTTATAAGTTGATTCGATCGTCCGTGATCGGGTGAGCGCTCATAACTCGATTTACGCAACGATTACCGTACGTCCGCCAGGTGTACATGACGTCGATCTTTACTCAGCGCGGCGCCGATAATAAGTAGTGCTCCTCCGATCACAACGATCACGAGGGGCGTAAATCGGTATGGCATGATGCCGCCTAATGCGACCATGTAGTACCCATAAAATGCCGGAATAACGCTTGGCAGACTGTAGGCGATACCGTACCCGGAGGATCTGATCTCGGTCGGGAACATTTCCATGATGTACGCGGTGATCATGGCCCAGACGAGTAGCGCAACAAAAATGGCGACTGATCCACCGGCAATGACGGCGGTCGAGCTGTGCGGGTCGGAGAATGCTACTACCAACGCGATTGGGGTGATTATCACGTTTAAGATGCCAAGCCACGTGACGATCCTTCTGCGGCCCCATTGCTGTCCAGCAGCTCCGATGAGCGGAAAAGCAATGACCCCGACGATCGCGGCGATGAGTACAGCCACGTTGATGACGCCTACAGGGGTTTCGAGTCCCTTCATATGGCTTGAAAAAGCGCCGACCGTCCCGTCAAGCGTGAGCCACGCGCCGCTTCCGACCACAAAGGCAACCCCGAGCCGTCGGAGGTTCTGCCCCGTAAACAGTGTGCGCAACGGATTCTTCACCTTAGTCATCTTGGTCCATAGCTCTGATTCGGGAACGGAGCGAAGGTAATACCAGAACATGGCCGCAGAGATCACGAATCCAACAGCAAACGGTATGCGCCAGCCCCACCTGGAATACGCCGAGTCGGCCGCGCCGGACGGGATAACGGCTAACAGGCCGATAGTGATGAGCGTGATGACGGCCAGTGCAGCTGGATACCCGATATTCAACAACGAGCCGTAAAGCCCACGACGTTTTTGGGGAGCATATTCCATCGCGAGTGGATTCGCCGCTGTATATTCGCCGCCAAGGAACACTCCGTCTAGCAGTCGAAGCACCACAAGGATGATTGGTGCCCACACGCCTAAAGTCGCATGTCCCGGCATCAGAGCAATGAGACCGGTCGATACGGAAAACCCGCCGGCAACAATGATGGTCGTGCGGCGCCTACCCAACTTGTCACCCATCGCACCAAAAATGATCGATCCAAGGGGTCTACCAATTAGTGACGACGCGAAGATTAACGCTGTCAGTGTTGCCGTTTGAACCGGTGTCCAATTGGCGTCGGTGAAGTAGCCGATCGCTGGGGCGAGAACGACGACTGGCAGATATACGTCGTACATGTCGACGAAAAATCCCCACATGGCAGCTCCCAGGGCCTTCCGTCCGTTGGCCCGGTACTCCGGAGAAAGCTGCTCTGATTCGTCGCTTTTCGGCGTTCTTGCTTCAGTCATCGAGAATCTCTCCTTGCCCAGTGAGATGCTGCACGTGCTCGCCGGCATCGGTCCTATTCGTGCAAAGATTCACCGGCGATGGTCGGCTCGTATCGACACTTAGTTGGAAGATGTCGAGCCGGTTGTACGTGCCGGAAATATCGTGGGCTTGTTTGAGTACGATTTCGTCATTCAGATCAATGTCGCCGTAGACGATTCCCTCGTCCTTGGTCAGGGGGCCGGCGACGGTCTGTCCACGAGGTCCCACCACCAGAGATGCGGTAGTCGTCGCTCGTAATAAGCGCTCGACACGTGCGTCTCCTTGCGAGACTTGGTTGACGGCGTCGTCGTCAAGTGCAGTTGCCGCCACTACTGTGAACACTTTTCCTTCGAAGCTGTGCGCCACGCTCCGCAGGCGGATGCTGTCTTCCAAGTCGTATTCGGCTTCACCTGGACGAGGGTCGAATGGCCAGGTCGGCGGATAGCTGGCAACGTGTAGCCGTTCACCCTGAGCCAGGAGGGTGTATCTGGCAAGCGTGTTTGTGTTTTCGCCGCAAATCAAAGCACCCAATTTCCAATTTTCTAGGTCAACTGGGGCAAGGCCGTTGGCGTCTCCATGAGACCACGTCAGCCGCTCGTACCATGTGGCGACAAGCTTTCGCCGATGGTTGACAAGCGCGCCGCTCTTGTCAAAGACGAGGTTGGCGTTGAAGACCTGGCCGAGGCTGTGCGGAGCAAGTTCATTCACACCAACTGACAGGACCACGTTATTGTTCGCTGCGATCCTTCCGAGACGTTCAGTTTCTTCGCAACCCACGGTGATCGCCGATCGGACGAGACGTTCGTGGAATTCATGCTGGTCGACCGGAGCTAGGACGCCATTCCAGATTGGGAACCCTGCGATGAAGCTCTCACCGAATGCGACCAGTTCTGCGCCGCTACTCGCCGCTTCTGCAACTAAACCCTCTAGCTTGTCTATAGACTGTTGCGCTTGAAGAAATACGGGTGCGGCTTGGACAGCTGCAACTTTGATTCGTGGTAATCGTGCCAACGTCATTGTCATTCCTGTCTTGTCGTCGTGCTCGCGCGACTCATACTGTGTCGACATTTCTCGACAACAATTCGCAGAATCTGCGTGGACGCGAGTACCGTATGTCGTGTAGATCACACCGTCAATAGACGAGCACTATCCGGCATAGCAACAACAAGTGTCGACTGATTTTGACAACAGGAGAAGCATGTGGGAATCAGTAACCCAACTTGGACTCGATGGGAAAGAAGCACGTTTCTACCTCACAGTATTGAGCCACGACGGTCTGACAGTTGCCGACGCTGCCGAGCTCAGTGACGTCAGTCGAACGAACGCATATGACATCACGAAACGCCTTGTCCAGCGTGGATTGATCGACGTTACCGAAACCTCGCGCGAGCAAGGTCAAGGGCGCCGCGCACGAAGCACCCTCAGCGCGGCCGATCCACAGAGACTCATTGACGAGTCGATCCAACATCGCAAAGTTCTCGATGACCTTGTGCCGCAGCTCAAGGCGATGCGGCGCAAGTCCGGGGCGAGACCGCGAGTTCGATATTTAGAAGGATCAGTCGGAATTCGAACCGCGCTCTTCGAGACTCTTAGCTGGCAATCGCCGCTCAAAGGCATCCTGTCAATGCGCGATCTGCTCACTGAACCCGGACAAGAGGCGATGACTGAATATATCGAAGGGCGAAAAGAGAACAACTTAACCCTTCAGGTCGTCCGTTCACCTGGAAAAGACTACTCACATGGTTGGCCTACAAGCACGGAGGAACTTCGCGAAACGCGCTATGCGCCGCCAAAATACGTTTTCAGCATGTCGATGTTTATTGGGTACAACACCGTAGCCGTCGTATCCCCGCCGGACGAAAATTTCGCAATGATGATCGACAGCGCCGAATACGCTCAAATGCAACTCAACCTCTGGGAAATACTCTGGGCGTCAAGCAGCACAGCGTCACCCGAGGCAAACTAGCCAACCATTTCTCTGGGGAGACCTGGTCGACGTCGTCACAGACTTCTGGAACCACTGGCACCATCGTATTGCTCGAAGCGGAGGATTTTCGCTGTTCGTTTCCGCCCCAGGGCAAGCTCCCGCTCGACCTAATATTACCGGCCATGGGAGTCCGAACTACCACGTCCTGCGAAGCCAGAAGGCATATGTATATCCCAGCCTGCTCTGCCAAGTCGTCACCGTCCGCTATACGGTAAGCCAAAACGTCGACTCGCTCCCCTAGTTCAACCTCAATGAGTGGATGAAGCGCTATCCGGTTGGGAATATACGCGAAGGCCTGTGGCAGGCCCACCGATTGATTGCGTGAGTAACTTGCATCGAGTGGACCCGAACTGAATACGTCCGCCCACTTTATTGAGCTATCACTAAACAGTGCGTCAGTTGTCGAACATCCAGTGACCATCCGATATTTATGAGCATCGAATACCGGAAGTAGCTTCATTCGGTCGCGCGCTCAGTCAACGGTATTAAATCCCGGCACGTGCTTGAGGGCCGCGCGGGCGGTATCAACCAAAAAATCTACGCGCTGACTTGCGAGACGACGCCGGTGAGCCAAGAAGATGGTGAGTCGATCAAGTTCCGGCGATGTGGCGTGTATGACGACACCTTGCGAATCCGATTCCGTCGTGACCATGCAGAGAGGGACCACCCCAATGCCTAGCCCTTGACGAACGAGTTGGATTGTCACCGGCAGACTGTCGCAAGTGTTGATAAGGGTAGATTTGCTCTCGTCGCGTAGCCATTGAGTCACGATGGAATTGATTGCCGATGGTCGCGGGTTCATGAATACGCGCTGCCGCGCCAAATCATCGGGAGTCAGCACGCTAGGCAGATTGAACTCGCCGTTACTCAAGACAGCGATGTCTGTTCGGGTTAATTCGATTAATTCACAGTCAGTTGTCGGATCGGGATCGCTGACATACGCCGCATCCAGGTGACCTTGGTCAAGCGCGTCCATCAAGAAAGTGCTCGCCCGAATGGTCAGGTTGACCTCGAGAGACGGGTGTGAAGATTCGAACGCGCTAAGTACCCGTGGCAATGCGGTCATTGCGAAGAGCTCAGAACTCCCGATCCTGAGCACCCCACTCCACGGGTCGGCCTCTTCAAGGTAGCTATTCATCGAGTCAACAGCCTGTAGTACCCGTTCAGCGTACGCGAGCAGCGTGACACCGGCCGAGCTAAGAGTGACTGCCCCGCCACGTCTGTCAAACAGTGTCGCTCCAGCCATCCTTTCGAGCTGACGTACGCGTAGCGACACAGCTGGTTGTGAGATCTCTAATGACGCGGCCGCTCTGCTGAAGCTGTTTAAGTGACATATCGCGGAGAAAGTTCGGAGCAGCGGAATCGACAGACTATGCATAAATGCAGCTTATACAAATCAGACATTCTCACTTATAGGCATACAGATCAAAAGTTCATATCGTAATTCACATGGATGCCCCACCCCACACACGCCCGGGCACACCGCCAAAGTCGACAGTTACGGGAATCGACTGTCACGCGCACGTTGTACGCCGCGATGCGCCGCTAGCTCCGTCGCGACATTCGACCCCGGCGGTGGACGCAACGGCTCACGACCTTTTGCGTCGGCTCGACGAAGCCGGTTTGTCGCACGCCATGTTAACTGCACCCAGTTTCTACGGAGACGATAATTCGCTACTGCTCACCGCACTGAAGATAGGCCGCGGGCGATTTATTGGAACCGCTCAAGTCTCCGCATCGACCACCAATGACCAACTATCGCAACTGGCGAGTGCGGGAATTTGCGGCATACGCCTCAACTGGTGGCAAATGTCAGATCGACCAGATCCGTCGGACGAAAATTACACTCAGCTTTTCAAAAACGCTGCGGCTCTCGGACTCCACGTTGAAGTGCTCGTCGAACCCTCCATGCTCCCGCTCATGGCATCACCGATTCTTGCTGCAGGTGCAACCTTGGTGGTCGACCATTTTGGGCTAGTCGGCGACCTCCGCAGCCCGGACGGTCGGGCCTTGTTGTCGATCCTGAATTCGGGACAGGCTTGGGTGAAACTCTCTGCGCCTTACCGTCTTGTCGAACCCCGTTGCGGTTCTTCGCTCGCACGGCAGTTGTACGACCATCGGGGCGACCGCGTCTTGTGGGGCAGCGACTGGCCCTGGGTGAGCCACGAGCACGAAAACTTCGACTACAGCGAGACCCTAGCTCAGATCGACGATTGGTTCCCCGATCCTGCCCAACGCGAAGCTGTCCTAATTTCCAACCCAGCCGCACTGCTATCAACCTACTTGCCCGCATAAGCCACACGAAGGAGTTTGGTCATGACAATGGACGTCAACGTTTCGAAGCACGGCGCAGCCGAAAGGCTCGATCGACTACCTCATTCTCGGTATTTGTCGATAACGATATTCCTGATCTCGCTCGGTACGTTCTGGGACGCGTACATGCTGTACTCGATCGGCCCCATCTCGTCAACATTCTTGTCCTCATTGGGCGAGTCCCACCTAGCAACAAGGGCGCCAACAGCCTTGTTCTTCGGCACCTTTCTTGGGGCCTTAATTCTCGGACGCCTCGCTGACAAAATTGGTCGAAGGAACGCGTTCACGCTGAACCTCAGCATCTTGGCCTTCGGCAACTTGTGTGCTGTCGTTGCTCCAAACGGTGGAATACTTATAGCTGCCCTCGTGGTCGCTGGACTCGGAACCGGCGCAGAGATTCCACTTTCGTCGACCTATACCCAAGAATTCATGAAGGCCAACAATCGTGGCAAGGCAACTGCACTGATGTTGGCATTTGGATTTCTCGGCGGAACCGCTGGCGGGTTCGTTGCCCGATTCATAGCCCCCATCACCAACTTGCCCATCTCCGGATTTAAAATTGCGCTGCTCATCGGAGCAGCGGGAGCCATCGTCACTGTATTCATCCGGAGGCGCGTACCGGAATCTCCCCGTTGGCTCGATCGTCAAGGGCACCACCAAAAAGCCTCCGCCATCATGGACAACATCGAACAACGGGTCATGGCGGAACATCGCATTTCAAAACTTCCACCAGCGATCCCCGCGCCGTCGATGGATTCAGCATTGCGCAAGTCCGTGAAAACGTCCGACTTGCTTCGCCCGACGTATCTCCGCCGCACGCTAAGCGTTTGGATTATCGAGCTATTCCAAGGCTTCGGGGCTTATGGATTCACCACTTTCGTTCCGGTCATACTCACCGCCAAAGGGTATTCGATACTGGACGCTCTTGGATACACCGCGCTCATCCAGATCTCGTATCCAGTCGGATGTCTGATCGCCTCGCAGGTGACGGATCGAATCAACCGTAAATGGGGAATGTGTCTCTTCTATACGCTGAACATGCTCTGCGGCATAGCCTTCTACTTCTCCGACTCGGTTCCGCTGATCCTCATATTCGGTTTCCTCACCGAAATGCTGATTTTTATCGACGGCCCGATGCTGCACACATACGAAGTGGAAATCTACCCAACGCATCTAAGAGGACGAGGAGCGGGAACGAGCTTTGCCCTTAGCCGACTCGGTGGTTTCCTCGCGCCGCTCGCCGCTGGGGGCATCCTCGCGGTTGCCGGGAACGAAGGTGCGACCTATCTGATCATGACGGCCGCGGGGAGCTGGCTCCTTTGTGCAGCTACCGCTGCAGTCCTCGGCATCCAAACAAAGTCAATCAGCCTGGAACAACTCGAATCACGTCTAAAAACCTCACGCCACCCTGGTTAGCGCACCGGTCGAAGAATCGGTCAGCTCAGGCCACCACGTCGGGCCGGACCAGAACGATGAACCCGCCATCGGTCGAGACTGCTAAATCCGTACCCGTTTGTTCTTGAAGTCCGAGTGGCGAGAACCATAGGCGACGGTGAGTTTCGTCGGAGACGATGAGCTCCCACACACTTGGCATCCTTGCCACCGAATCGATGCATCGTATGACGGCGCCAGGCTCCGAATCGGCGAGCGTCTTCAATGCGCTATCGGCAGATATTGCGCGTACAGAGTAACGAGAAATTCGGCATAGCGAAGATCGTACGTGGGCGCGCCGGGCGAAACATGCGTGCCGTCATGCGTCCGACTCGGCGAGATGTCGCCAATCATCATACGTCGAGGACCAGCACGGCACGAGCCCTCAACAACGCCTGGGGTGTTCCTTCTGCATCAGGCGCGGAAGGGCCTTGGCCAGCTGCAGGAGCTGCGTTCAACACTTCTCCAGCACCTTAACCATCGCTTTGTGTTCAGACTAGGCCACCCACAGATCATACTCGCATTGTTCATGCGAATCTCCAGCCGTTGTCTCGTTGACGTCATCGGCAGACAGACATCCAACCAATTTTGCGACTAGTTCGGCTTCGCGATGCGTCATCGTCACTTTGACACGTTCGGGATATTCGTCCTCGCTGAATTCGATTGCGTTGATTTCCGTGGTTCCGCCTTCCCGAGGTGATGCTAGCTTGTCTGATGAGGACTTGGACGCATTTCCGCCTGATCTGTCCGGCCTTTCGTCAACTGGCCTCAATCGTGCGAACCTCGATGCCGGCTAACCGGGCGCAGCGCACACAATCGACTGTGCCGCGAGAGTCCGGAAGCTAAAAGGCCGGTGCCAGCTCGGCGCCTAGATCGGCCATCTGCTGATTTCTGATCGGGCCAGCCTTCTTGCCGTACTTCGACCAGTCGCCCGGGAACACTTCGACCGACAGTCCCAGGCACAGCCAATACTGGTCGGCGACTTCGTCCACCCCTGTCGGGCAACCGCCGTGAACAAGTACCTTGTCGGGTCTGCTGTCGAGCCCAGGCCACGCGACGGCGACGGCTTCCCGAACTGACCAATGCCGCGACCCTGTCACGAGAGCCCGGGCCCGGCCAGGTCGCGGGTTCTCGTTCATCGCTGTCTCGCCGTTCAACATTTTCGCCTTGTTAGGCATCGCTGTGTAGTCCATTGTCGACAAGCTGGGGTGTACCGCCCAATACTCGTTCGTCAGGATCAAGAGGCGGCAGATTAAGTCGGCAAGGTGACAACTATCGCTTCCGCCGCGATAACATCGCCTGCATTGACAGCTCGATCTTTCAAGCTCTACTCGACCGAGGAAATCATGGCACGATCCAAGCAACCCGCAGGTGGAAGCGCACCGCTCCAGGGCTTACCCGGCCACCGAAAGCGCACGCCGCTGCCAATCGTCGCGGAAATCGCGAGCGACACAACGTCACTCGCGACGGCCGCATTCGGAGCCGCGTTGGTCGTCGACATCAACTCAAATCAACAATCAAATTTTCGTTTCATACCCGTCGCTTTGATCGCAGTCACGACACTTGTCGAATGCACAGCGGACACCGGCACGCGAGGTCGATGGACAGCGCGGATTGCAAAGACTTTCTGGCGATGGTGGGCAGAATTTTTCGGAATTCTCGCCCTGGGCTTCGCCAGTCTCATGATTGGCTACGGGACAGACTCTGAGCACAATGCCCCAGCAGATCTGGTCGCGGGAGCAATACTGGCATTGCTGTTCGTCGTTGTCGCACACGTCATGCGCCATCCCGACGACTCTAATCGTAAAGCCTTCAAAAGACTCATCTGGTGCGCCATCGTCGGCGTCCTCCTCATCGCGATGATGCTTGCCGTACTATATGTCTCTCGCGCATGAGCGACGGTGTCGTCGAGGCCACTGGTGATCGACAAACGCGCTGATCTCCTCTCACGTCGCACTCGTCCTAGATATTCCTCGTCTGTTTCTTACGATCGCGCGGGCCCGGCGCCCCTCGGGTCGCTACAGCATGCGGCTTACAGCAGGTGTAGTCGAAATTGTTGGCGACCGTCGTCATTGGCTCGCGCACTTCCACGGACGTCAGTCCGCTGCGGTTGTCACCATAACGGCCACGTCATCGCTCAAATACCAATGGAGATTTTTGCGCCGTCAGTGCCACACAAAATGCACGCCTCCCATCGGCCACCTCGCGAGCATGTCGTCGCATTTCAGTTTCTTCGACTTGGTGCACTCGGCAACGTTCGACGTCCACGGAAAGAGCCCAAATGCCGCATTTTCAATTTCTGACCACTGGTAACGTCCCTGGCCGACACCAACGCCGCTCGCCGGTGAGTGTCTCACGAAAGAACGCCATGGCATCCCGCGAACCTGTCGAAAATTCACTACCTTGCTCGTTCAGGTACCCCGCCGTCGCGGAAGCGCGAAGTCGCGCTTCGTCCGACATTCCCACACCAGCCCACGGTCTGAGCGGTTTTCGTTTGTCGTGGCGCGACACGACAGCCAGACGGACCGCCGGCAATGTGAAAAGCGCTTGCGAGACTCACCTACCCGACGCATCGCAGGGAAGCAGCCATGCCACATTGGGCCCGTTCGCCATCCGATCTTGGGTCCGTTTGGCGAACCTTGTGCTCCACCTCTGAACCTCGAGGGAGTACTCGGCGCCACCGACACACACGTCCGATTGTGTTGGCTCGTGCTCAACTACGACCTCATATTTAAGAAGGTCGACAATGCGGGCGACTCGGAACTGCAACCACCAGTGTCCCGCAGACATTGCCCCGCCACCGCATTCCTCGCTCAGTGTGAACGCGGCTTTGCACGAGGCCGGGGCAACCAGCGAAGACGTCATCAAGACGCAAGTCCCGGTCGTTTCTACGCAGCAGAGCGACCTTGTCGCCGATTGGGAAGTAGTGCGAGATGCCTTCGGCGCCCATGGCTTGCCTAGCACTCTGGTCGAAGTGACGGTCCTCGGATATGCCCACCGACTGGTAGAGGTTGAAGCCATTGCTGCAGTTGCGGATTAGCTCGTCTCAGTAACCAATCCGCTAAAGGACGATAGGTGGAGAGGTTGCCTCGCAGCGCGGCCTGCGGTGGCCGTGCGGGCCGGAAGGGGCGTGACCAAAGCCATGATGCTCAAGATATGGGTACGAGAGCGTCACTTCAGATTAGCTGCAGGTGGACGGCAAGGCGAACGATGTCAGCGTGCATTGGATCACTACCCGCCGAGAGTACTTCGATGGCTTTTTCGACGGAGACGTGCGAGACCTTGGTAATTTGTTCGCCGTCGACCGGGCACGTCGGCTGACCAACAACTTCGGTCGGCAGCACCGCGAATGTCCACCATGCCACAGGGTGCGGCACATGCGGCATGTAGGGCTCCAATCGTCGGCTCGTCGCAATATGACTGAAGAACAACCGGCACATGGCACCCGGCTCGGGTCGGCATCCTGCTTCTTCCAGCAGTTCTCTGGTCAACGCCTGATTGATACTCTCGCCGAGTTCCAATCGCCCACCGGGCAGAAACCGCCACCCATCCTCGGACTCGCAGACGGTGACTCTCCCGGGTGTCGGACACGCCACTGCGTGTACGCGGTGTACCAGCTGTGGTGGTGGTTCCTGCAACGTGCCCCGTATGTCCGCGTCTGCGTAGTCGACGTAGGCCGGTTCGAACAGGCGCGGGAGGGCCGCAGGATAATCCTTAAGGTAAGCGTCCCCGTTTGATCCCATAATCCGATCATCGCACGGCGCCGTGCGATGATCCTCGCTGTGAAGTGTCCTCACAAGACGAACGCCTCCGCGAAAAAGAGAAAAACACGGGGCTCGGCCGGAGCCGGGCTGGCTTCTTGCGACGCGTAGTTTACGCAGCCGCCTTATCGGCAGTCGGCTTCCACCGTTTCATCGTCGTGAACAAGTCAGCAGACGCGTCGATAGTGCGCTGGTGAATGTGATTCTCGGCTCCGTCCAGCGCGTTGTTGAGAAATCGACTTGCAATACGATCGTCTGGACGAAGTGCGCCGGGCCTACGCCAACGGCGGGTTGATCGAACCGGGCGGCTTGTCGGCAGAAGCAAATAACAAGATCGTTAAAGACTCTCCGCTGCCATTCCCGACAGCTCACCAAGTGCGGGTAAACAAAGAGCGTCGACTCATCGCAGATGCCCAGCGCTTGAACCTTCCGGCCTTCCGAAGTCCGTACAGGAACTCAACGAAGCTACAAACGAGATCGACGAGCTCGAATTCCGTGTCACCGACGTTTCGAGGATCGTCAAGGAAGAAAATAGCTCACATCCAAGGCATCATGGTGCGCACAGAAAATCGATTCCGGTCCGATCGCGGATGCTCTCACTGTCGCCCTGAGCGCCCCTCACACTCAGATATGGGTACTATCTGGACTTTCTGCACAGGCTTCCTTGGGCAGTACATTAAAGACCCGACTCATCTGACCCAGCCATTCTTATTCACTTTATATACTATTAATCGATTCTATTGCACAATGTTAAACTATCGAACATGTCAAAGCGTGGAAGTTCCGCAACGAAGACACAGGCAGTCTTCGACCGCCTGCATTCGGATATCACGTCTGGACGCCTGACTTCGGGCGAACGACTCAGTCCGGAAGGGTTGAAAGCCGGCCTTGGCGTCAGTGTCAGCGTCATTCGCGAAGCACTCACGCAACTCGTCGCGCAGGGTCTCGTCCAGATTGAGCACAACCGCGGGTTTCACGTCAAGCAATTGTCGATTCGAGACCTCGTCGACCTTATGTATGTCCGAAAGATCAATGAATGCGCCGCATTGCGGCTTGCCGTCGAGCGTCATGACCTCGCATGGGAATCGACAGTTCTCGCAGCTCACCACGTGATGGCCGGTCTATCAATGTACTCCCCAGACGACCCAGCCCACCGCAACGACGAGTGGGCACGCGCACACACCATCTACCATCAAAAGCTCTTTGAAGGCTGCGGCAACGACACGCTCATTGACATTTGCCGCAACCTCTCTGAAGCGGCAGAACTATATCGAGGCTGGACTACTCAAGACGCCCCGGACTCAGAGACTGAGGTTGCCGCCAACCACAAACAGCTCTTGGATGCCGTACTGGCGCGCGACGCCGACAAGACAGTCGCGCTCCATACTTCCCATCTACAACGCACAATTGACATTCTTCTCAGTCGAACCGAGAAGATCGGCGACATCGACACGACCATTTCGAAATAGCTCGGCTACTGGCATCCCACGTCGGACGCCCTACCCCGCCACCCGAGGAACGAACGCCTCGCGGCGCGAATACCCTACTGCCTTTCACTGGATCGTACACCCATCCCGTGACCACACTAGATCGAATTGTTAATCGACTAACTATTGACAATCGATTCTCAGTCGCAGAAACTGGCCACAAGCCTGGGTGGCATATATCACATAGGACTCAACGCCGATTGTCACGCAGAAGTATCGGCGCCTTCGAGCTCGACGGAGAGGGACACAGTCAATGGCGAGCAGAAGAGTCACGGTCATCGGAGCCGGCGTTGTAGGGGCGTCGATCGCCTATCGGCTCGCGCAAACGTCAAGTGTCGAACTTCAGGTGATCGATACGTCAACGCCAGGTGGAGGAACCAGTGCTGCGAGTATGGCTTGGCTGAATGCCAGTAGTAAGCGCCCGAAGGATTATTTCGACCTCAATTTTGCCGGTGTCCGTGAGTATTATCGACTCAAGTCCGAGCTTGCTGCCGATTGGCTCCACCTCACCGGAACACTTGCACAGGCCGCGTGCACCCCGAACCTTGAAGACCGTGCGGCAGAGCTTGAAGCGTGGGGCTACGGGGTGGAACGAACGAACGCGGCAACCGCGTTCGGTCAGCATCTCCCCCAGGCCACAATTGTCGATCCGGACGAGTTCGTCGCCCATTATCCGGATGAGGGATGGATCGACACCAATGGCGCCACTCAAGAACTCATCGGCGCCGCAGCCGCATGCGGGGCCGAATACCAACAAGGCTGCGCCGTCACGCGGATCGATGCCGAAGGATCCGCCTATCGACTCACACTGGCAGACGGAACTACCTTCCTCACCGACGTCGTCGTCAATGCAGCCGGCCCAAAGGCCGACCGAATCGCGGCGCTCGTGGGCCGGCACCTTCCTCTGGCCCCGACCAAGGGTATGACTATCAAGTTCTTTGCTCCGGATCTCGATATCGACAAGATCGTCTTGTCCGACCAGGTGGAAATCCGTCCGGACGTCAACGGTTGCGTACGTACTCATTCCGATGCCGTGGACGGCATGATGGCTCAGGGGGCCGCCACTGATCGGACAGAGATCGTTGAGGTCATGCGCACTAAAGCTGCCAACTTCCTCCCAGCCCTCGAGTCCGCGCCAATAGCCGGCGTTTACATGGGAGTGCGCCCGATCCCCGAAGACCAGTTCTCGTGCGTCGGCGCCGTCGACGGCATCGACAACTATTTCGAAGCCGTTACGCACAGCGGCGTGACGATGGGGCCACTCATCGGTCGGCTCATCACCGAGTACGTCGTCGACGGCACGCGAAACGACCTCCTCACGAGCCGCTTCGACCCGAATCGCTTCAACGAATTGTCCTAGCCCACAACTAGTCACTTGTTCAAAGGAGCACGAGATGAATAACAAGCGCACTTTAATCACTAGCGTCGTCGCGGTACTCGCATTGTCGGTGGCCGCATGTTCGAACCAGGATTCAGAGGGCCCATCCAACCAAAAACCGTCGTCGACCACAGAATCAGGAGGGTCAAGCAACTCCATAATTTCGAAAATCAAGACCGACAAGTCGCTACATAACAAGCTCCCCAGCAAAATAGCTAGCTCCGGAGTCATCAACGTTGGTGCGGACCCAGGATCGCCGCCCGACGAGTACAAAGACGAAAACGGAAATTTCGCTGGATGGGAAGTCGATTTGGCCAAGGCTGTCGGCAAAACGATGGGTGTCAAAATCAAGTTCACACCATTGCAATTCGACTCCCTGATCCCGTCGTTGCAATCGAAACGCATCAATATGGCAATCGGACAAATGGGTGTTACGGAGCAGCGTGAAACAATAATTGACCAGGTCGCCTGGCTCGCCGGAAATGAACTCTTCGCAGCCCGCACCGATTCTTCGCTGAAGAACATCACCAAACTCACCCAGCTTTGTGGCATAAACGTAGCCACGACCCGCGGCTCACGCGAACAAGAGTTCGCAAAAGATGTCAAGGATAAGAAGAAGTGTGAAAAACTGAATAAGGAACCGATCAATCTGCACGTCTTCAACGGAGCGGACCAGGCCGCCCATAGCGTGACGAACGGCAGAACCGATGTGTTTTGGTTAGGGTCGACCGCCGTCAGTTACTTTGTCAAACAATCGAACGGTAAAGCGAAAATAGTTGGTCACTACACAGACAAGGCATACATCGGCCCAGGGTTCAGCAAAAACAGCAAGCTATCACCACTGGTCAAGCAAGCGATTCAAAAACTCATCGACGGCGGATCATATGCGCTCCTTCTGAAGAACTGGGGGTTGAAAGACTCCGCTATAGCGAACGCGCAATTGAATCCGACCGGTACACCGAAGTAGTAAGGCGCTATTAATATGAATGACCGCGCCGACAATGTGACAGCAGCGGCAACTTCAGACGAGGGAGGTCAATTGACCCCCGGCCTGGTCCCGGTCAAACGAAAGCATCCAGGGCAGTGGGCAGCAACGCTAGTCGCTACAGTTCTAATAATACTGATCGCGATAAGCGTATCCACTAATCCGGGATTTGAATGGCCGGTGGTTGGGCAATACCTCTTTGACGTTCGTATCCTCGAGGGATTGCTGAAAACTCTGGAACTTACGGTCATTGCCATGGCCATTGGACTAGTCCTGGGCACCCTACTCGCACTAATGAGATTAAGCAACAACAGGTTGCTTAATGTCTTAAGCTGGTTATACATATGGTTTTTTCGAAGTATCCCGCCTCTCGTGCAACTCATCTTCTGGTACAACTTCGCCGCTCTATATCAAACTCTAAAAATTGGCATACCGTTCGGACCGTCTTTACTCGAGGCTAACACGAACAGCATCATCAGCCCTTTTACCGCGGCCATATTAGGGCTGGGCCTCGCACAGGCTGCGTATACCGCTGAAGTGATCCGCGGCGGCATTCTCTCCGTCCCACGCGGCCAGTTTTTGGCAGCGCGCGCGGTCGGTATGCCGGGTGCCTTAATTATGCGAAGAATTATTTTGCCTCAATCGATGAAAGTTATCATTCCACCGATTGGCAATGAGGTCATTTCTATGATCAAGAACACGTCTCTTGTGAGCGTTATTTCATTCGCTGAATTGCTGTATTCAGCGCAGTTGATATATTCGCGCACCTACCAGACGATTCCACTGCTTATAGTCGCATGTATCTGGTATTTGGTTGTTGTATCTTTATTCACATTAGGCCAGTCATTTGTCGAACGAAAATATCGCGAAAGGTAGGATGACGGTATGACTTCAAGGTTAGTTGACGTAAAGCACGTTACAAAACTGTTCGCTGATGAATACGCCGTTCGCGATGTAAGTTTGCACGTTGACAGTGGCGAGGTCTTATGCATTATCGGGCCATCGGGTTCCGGTAAAAGTACCTTACTTAATTGTATAAATTGTTTAGTGAGACCAGATTCCGGTTCCATCTCGGTGGACGGTGAACTAATCGGTATTGAATATCGTAATGGCACTCCTTACGAAATGACGGAGCGTTCCATATGTTTCCAGCGTC
The DNA here is from genome assembly GCF_013409065.1 of Spelaeicoccus albus. Classification (NCBI taxonomy): domain Bacteria; kingdom Bacillati; phylum Actinomycetota; class Actinomycetes; order Micrococcales; family Brevibacteriaceae; genus Spelaeicoccus; species Spelaeicoccus albus. The sequence goes on from NZ_JACBZP010000001.1 coordinate 3,374,171, forward strand.
GGAAAATGGGAATGGTATTTCAACAATTCAACCTATTTCCACATATGACGGTTATGCAAAACCTCTGCGAGGGCCCGATTCGCGTCCTTCACGAAGGCCGTGCCGAAGCACAGTCGCGCGCCGCCAGTCTACTCGGGCAGGTTGGCCTAGGCGACAAAGCTGACTCTTACCCGTCCGAGTTGTCGGGCGGACAACAGCAGCGTGTCGCTATCGCCCGTGCCCTCAATATGCAGCCAGATCTGATGCTCTTCGATGAACCGACGTCGGCGCTCGACCCTGAATTGGTAGGCGAAGTCCTGTACGCGATGAAGGAACTCGCGCGAACTGGCATGACCATGGTCGTCGTCACCCATGAAATGGGATTTGCGCGTGAAGTTGCCGACAACGTCGTGTTTATGGCCGAGGGGCGTGTCATCGAAGAAGGTTCGCCCGCGCGCGTTTTAGATACTCCTTCTAATCCAAGAACAAAGGATTTTTTATCAAAAGTTCTGTAGCACAATCACACCCCCGAGTTAGGAATGAACATGCAGTCTAGTTATGACATCGTGATCGTTGGTGGCGGCATATACGGGACATCTCTCGCCTATGCATTATCCAAAGAAGATTGCTCAATCGGCCTCTTCGAGTCTGATAATTTTGCGGCAGGAGCATCCGGTGGGCCAGGTGAGCGCGGCGTGCGGGCATCGGGGCGCGATTTGCGCGAGCTCCCTATCGCAGCCAGAGCACGCGAGCTTTGGAAGGCTTACGAGGAAACCTTTACCGCGGGCGTTGGGTATCGTCGAACCGGTGGACTCGCGGTGTTCGACACGCCTCCCGCTGGTTCGCTCGATGAATTGAAAGGACTCGCACGTCAACGTGCGACAGCCCAGACGCGATTGGGCGTCAACACAACATATCTGGAAGGCGATCGACTTTTTGAACTAGAGCCGGAATTGTCACCGTCCGTCGTTGGAGCGCTTTACTGCCCCGAAGACGGCACGGCAAATCATACGTACGCGACCCAGCAGTTCGGGAGCCGAGCGAGTGAAGCCGGAGTCGATGTCGTCACAGGTACTTCCGTTGCCACAGTAAATTACTCAGAAGGTCGTGCTAAATCTATCGATTTGGACTCGGGTGAAAGCGTTGGAGTTAATCAATCCTTGGTGCTTCTGTGCAATACTTCCGTCCCCGAGCTATTGCCCCCCGGTCAAGGACAAGATTTGCCGCTCTGGTCCATTTACCCGCAGATGGTTTATGTTCGTGACAATCGAGACAAGGTGATCAATCAACTTATTTCGCACCTCGGACGAAAGTTGTCAATGAAACAGCTGCCCGACGGTACGTTCATGTTGTCCGGCGGTCTGGGCATCGACAACGATTCATTGGGCGCGCACGGCAGTTTAAAGGCGATGACATACAATGTTCAAGACGCCGTCGCAACTTTCCCGTTCCTCTCTGATGCGGTCTTTGACAAGGTCAACCACGAGCGTAGGGATACTGTCTGCGTAGATGGGATCCCGATTATTGATCAGCCTACCGGTATCGTGAACACTTACTTCGGCGTCGGTTGGAGCGGGCACGGGTTCGCTATCTCACTCGGGTTCACGGAATTAATCGCCTCATGGCTCAAAACCGGTGATAAGCCGAATATGCTTTCCCCGTTTTCGATTGCCAGATTTTCATCCCAGTAATTTGGCACGAATCACGTTCGCCTTGATCGCTTTTTGGGACACGTCGCCGGCCCGCCATCCTGGCCGGCGATACGTCTCGATTCGCCCAAACGGAGCCTTCGACGGGATGAAGTTCAGCCCGGTGGTCGCGACCGATGTTGAACACGATACGCCGATTGCGACTGACGAAATCTTCGGTCCCATCGTCGCGGTGCTTGACGTCCCGAATACGATGCCGTTCTCGATGCACTCAACAACTCCCGCTATGGACTCACCGCAGGAATCTGCACCGAAAGCCTCGCACACTCAATTGACTTCGCGACACGCGTCCAAGCAGGGGTCGTGAAGGTCAATCGCGCGAGTTCCCGGCCTCGACCTGCACGTGCCGGTCGGCGGAATCAAGGACTCGTCGTCGAACACCATCCGTGAATGGGTCAGAGTGCTGACGGCATCCACCAATTTCCGCACACTCAGTCCGAGTCCTCTTACTTTATGGTCGCTTCAAGGGGGCTGATTATTGGTTGCGATGATGGAAGTCATCGGAAGTGGCCAGCCACGACATGGTGCTCTTCAAAAGCCACGCGTGTTCAACAATTGGGATGAGAGTTCAGCTAGGGTAACCATCGCCAGCGGCGTTTCACGACAATGGCCGGTCGCTTGCGATGCTCCGAATGCGAATGAAGATCGCCCCGTTAAAATTCAGTTGTAGCTATCTACATGCATGAACTGCGCAAAGTTGGATGTATGCCAGATTCCACGCGCCACGCGGGCCGACCAGCGCAATTGGACGTCGACACTCAAAGAGGAAGGCATGCGTGACTAGAAGATTCACGAGCGCTTAGCGGCTAATATTCGCGCAAGGCACATTGATACCGGATCATCCTAAAAGCATTCGGTGAAGCTCGCTAGAGTCAAGCAGAATACGAACCGGGTTGAAGGTGCCCGAACGTGCGTCTCTGTGCTTGGCTACGAGCCGGGCCGGCGCCTTTGTTAGGAACCGGCGCCGTGGCAGTCGTGTTGAGTGCTTACTGCCAGCTGCGGATCGAACGTAAGCGCGATCGACCCGCACCGATCGGTCCGGTACGTTGGCACGCCCATCCCGGCCAGCATCGATAGCGTTTCCGGCGCCGGATGCCCATAATCGTTATCCGCCCCCACCGACACCACCGCCACCCGCGGCGCCAACGCCCGATTGAACGCCGGATCCTGATCGGCCGACCCGTGATGAGCCACCACCAACACATCCACCCGCGGCACCGAACCTTCCCCACGCACCAACTCACGCCGCAACGCCGCCTGCGTCGCCGCATCCAAATCAGCCGGAAACACCACCCGCTTCCCGTCAATCGTCACCAACGCGACCAGCGCCGACTCATTACTCACCGTCCCCGACCCACTCACACTGCTCCCACCGGCAGACGGCCACACCAGCCGCCACCCGACACCCCCGACCTCTCCGCTCATACCAGCCTCCCCGACATCCGGCTTCAGCTGCGCCCCGGCCAACTCGGCGTACGCCCTCGCCGCGTTCGCCGGCGGCTGTCGCAACGGCGACACCAACACACGATCCACCTTCCGGCCCTGCAATACCCCGGACAAACCGCCGACGTGATCCAAATCGAAATGACTCAACACGATCAACGGCACCTCAGTAATCCCCATCGACGACAAACACCTGTCGATATCCGCCGCCTCCTCCCCCACATCGAACACCATCCCGGCATGCTCACCCGTCCGCACCACTGCCCCACTGCCCTGCCCGACATCACAAATCACCACCGGCGCCGCGACCGGAAGCCACCGATCCGGCAACCGCATCACCGGGCGCCACAACAACCCGACACAGGCGACCGTCAACCCCGCCGTGACCACGAACGCCCGCCGCGAACGCAACGCCACCGCACACAACACGCACCCCACCACCGTCACAGCCACCAGCACCACGGCCCCCGGCAAACCCGCCGGCCACGGCACCGTCGCCGCCGGCATACCATCGAAAAACCTCGCCACCCCGGCAATCCAATCCGTCCCCCAACCCGCCCACCACGCGACGAACCTCGCCGCCGGCATCCACACCGCCGCCGCGACCATCGCCACCACCCCGAGAATCGTCGCCGCAGGCACAGCCGGCGCCGCCAACAAATTCGCCGGCACCGCATACAACGACAAACGCGGACGCAACAACACAATCACCGGAGCACAAAACGCCTGCGCCGCCGCCGGCACCGCAACCGCCAACGCCAAAAACCGCGGCATCACCGCCGATAACGCCGCAGCCCACGGCCGCACGCAAATCAACAATCCCGCACACGCCAACACCGACAACGCAAACCCGAAATCCCGCCCAAACCACGGATCCGCCACCAGCAGCACAACCACCGCCAAACTCAACGCCGGCAACCCACGCCCACCCCGCCCCGACAACAACCCCAACAACGCCACCCACGCCATCACCGCCGACCTGAGCACACTCGGATCCGGCCCCACCACCAGCACATACCCCACCAACACCACCCCCGCACCCACCAACTGCAACCACCGCACCACCCCCACCAACACACCCACCACCAACACCGCCCCGGAAAGAATCGCCAAATTCGAACCCGACACCGCAACGAGGTGTGTGAGGCCCGTGTCTTTCATTGACGCGCCGAGCGAATCCGGCACGCGCGACGTGTCGCCGTCCACAAGTCCGGGCAGCAAGCCGGCCGAGTCGGGTGCCAAGCCGGACGATGCCTGCCTGAGCCCGGTTCGGAGATCGCCGGTCATCTTTGCTATTCCATGCGCCGGCGCTTGTACTGCCGGGTCGCCGAACGGCCGGCAAACTGCCGCCGACCGTCGTCCGGCCTCGGGCAAGGAGAGATGCAGTCTGCCGCTCACGCTCGTGCCCGGCGCCAGTTCACCCCACGACGGTCCGGCAAAGATCGTGACCGGCGCTCGCAGCGTGAGAGTCTCTCCCCCGCCGGTCGCGCGGGTGAGGCGTGCATGAACGACAAACCGGTTTTCGCCCGAGAACCTGTCCGGCGTTTGAAGGGGTGTCGCGGGGCGCGTGATGGTCGCCCGCGCGTTCACGCTGCGGTGGTGCGCGGCCAGCTCATGGAAGTTGCTCGGCGCCCACACGGCGGTCTGCACAGCGATGGACACGCCGATCAACGCGATGCCGGCCAGGCATATGCCTACTGCGACGAAAGCCCGTCGTACTGCCGCGCCGGTCACGACGGCCGCCGCGAACGCCGCCCCTGCGGCACCGGCGAACCCTGCCACCACGGCCATCTGGCCGGAGCGTTGGCCGGTGAGCAGCCCGGCCGACGCCCAGACCGCCAACGCCGGTGCCATGAGGCGCAGGTCGGCACCCCATCGCGCGCCGTTGCTGGGCACTACACGGTCACCAGGTCTTTCAGCTGCGCAAACGTCTTCGGGCCGATCCCCGAGACATCCAGCAGGTCCTCGACCGACGAGAAACCGTTGTTCTGCGTGCGCCAGTCGATGATCTTTTGCGCGGTCACCGGGCCGATGTTCGGCAAGGTCTCAAGCTCGGTCAAGTCGGCGGTGTTCAGATTGACTGACGCCGGCGTCGTTCCGGGCGGCGATGCTGCCGATCCGGCGGCCGGATCCCCCGGCTGCTGCACGGACGGCGCCGCCGGGGTCGGCTCCTCGCCGACCCGCGGCAACCGGATTTGTTCGCCGTCGACGACCTTGCGTGCCATATTGACCGCGGCAGTATCCGCTTTGCCGCCCGCGCCCCCTGCCGCTTTGATCGCGTCCACGACGCGCGACCCTGCCGGCAAAGTCACCACTCCGGGCTTTCGGACCGCGCCGACCACTTGCACGGTGACCCGTTCGGAAACGCCGGTTCCGGACGACGACGTACCGGACGCCCCGGTGCCGGGCAGCGGGGCGGGCGCAGCCGGCGCCGTGGATTCCGACGGTTCATCGGAGGGCCCAACAGACGAGAGCGGTGCGGCAGACGCACCGGGAGTTGCCGTAGCGGCATCACCGGCGACCGGATGCGCGGCCGGAGCGGCGGTCGCAAATCGGACCGCGAAGATCCCGCCGGCAATCAGCATGACGACAAGTACGAGGACGCCGGCGCCCAACGCGATTCCCATCCGCGGGGACTGCGGCAATCGGGATGCGAGCCATCGCGGCAACCGCGACTGATTCGACTCGTCGTCGGCCCTCGTCTCGGGGATCCAACCGCCAGTCTTGGTCGGAATTTCCTCGGCTTCGACGCTGTCATCGGGTTCGGAGTCCGCCCCGGTGCGGCCGGTCCGGCCGGCTCCGCTCGCGCGGCGACGATGCACCGGGTCAGCGTCCCCGGCGCGCGCACCCTCGTCGGACCGGGCGGCCGCAATCAGCGCTGCCATCCGGTCCGCCGGTGACATTCGGCCGGAGTTCCGCATGCCGGCACGCTAGCGCCGGGCGGACCCGTCACATAGGCGGATCGGCCCGATTGTGGATTATTCGGCGCCGGACGGCGGCTGTGCCGTCAAGTCGCCGGTACGTGCCGGCACAACCGTGATGCCCAGCACTCCGGGCCCCACGTGTGCTCCGATCACCGCCGAGACCTCCCGGACCGTCGATGATACGCACATGTCCGACTGTTTGAGCCGCTCCGCGATTTTGGCCGCCCGGTCATAGGAATCCAAATGCTGCACGACGTACTCGACCGGGTGCCCGTGTGCGGACTCTTCGGCGATGGCCACCAGCCGGCGCAACGCGCGCCCCGACGTCCGTACCTTTTCCACTGCCGCTACCTCGCCGGCGCGCATTTGCAGGATCGGCTTGATGGCCAGAGCGCCGCCGAACCACGCCGACGCGGCTCCGATGCGTCCGCCGCGGCGCAGGTACTCGAGGGTGTCGACGTAAAAATAGCTGTTCGACTCTTCCAACACCGCCGACGCCGCAGCGGCCACCGCGTCGACGTCGGCACCGGATTCGGCCGCGAGCACGGCAGTCTCGACGGCGAACCGCAATTCGGCTGCGGTCGTCCGCGAGTCGAGAACGTTGATGTGCCCGTCGCCCCATTCAGCGTTGACGATTTCCGCGGCCGATGATGCCGCGCGCGCCGTCCCGGAGATCTCGCCGGAGAGGGTGATGGCAACGACGCCGTCCGCGCCCGAGTCCCGAGCGGCGCGGAAGACGCTCTCGAAATCCGTGCCCGCCGGCATCGAGGTGCCGGCACGCCGTCCGGCGCGCAAATCCGCGGCGAGCTCGTCCGCAGTGATCTCGCTGCCCTCGAGACGGCTCGAGTCGCCGACTATCACGTGCAACGGCACCACGGCAACATCCGACGCCCACGCGTCGGCGTCGGTGATGCCCGCCGTCGAATCGGTGACGATCGTGATGGTCATGCCGCCACCTTATTGCACCGGGGTCCGGAATCTCCGCACGCTCACACCGATGTCGGCTGGTCGAAAAGGCCGTGCGGATCGTAGGCACGCTTCACCGACCGCAACCGTGCCGCGTTTGCGCCGAAGTAGTCTTTCGCATCAAGCGTCGGATCGGCGTAGTTGACGTATGCGCCGGTTCCCCAATGCGGAACCATGGTCGAGCGCAAATCGTGCACGTAACCGTCGTAGGCACGCCCGTCGGATCCGCCGCCGGAGTGCCACGTCGCCGTGTATTGCACCGACGCCAGCGCGTCCCGGTACGCGAACGCCGTCCCCGATCCCTGCTCGACCGCCCCGCCGAGAGCGTCCAACGACACGCCGCCTTCGACCAGTCCGTCCACGGCCCGGGCCCGCTGGACGGCGTCCGTCAATTCGCCGATCGCCGTGCGCGACAGGCGACTGCCGGCGATGTGGGACGTCGCGCTCAACGTTTCGCGCTCGAGCGCGCCGCCGTGGCCGATGTGGCACTCGCTGACGCCGAGTTTGGAACATCCCGCTTCGAGCAGCATGGCGTCCAGGTACGAGTGGGTGCCGGTAAAACGGGACGACGGCGCACCGGCCGCATCGATGAACTCGTCGATTTGCTCGTCCAGTCCCGACGAGCCGATCCACGTGCCGGCGACCTTGAGCACCGGGGTCGGGTGTTTGGCGCCGGACAGGTATTTGCACGTCGACCACAGCCGTTTGTCCGCGGTCGGCGCCCATCGTTGCCATGCGTCGATCACGTCGGTGGCCCGGGACGCCGGGAACTCCAGAAAGAATACGCTGACCGTCGGGGCGGAACGGGTGCGGAATTTCCATCCGGTGACGACACCGAACTGTCCGCCGCCACCGCCGCGGCAGGCCCAGAAGAGGTCGGCGTCATGCTTGGAGTCGACGGTGCGGACCGTGCCGTCGGCCGTGACGATGTCGACGGACTCGACCTGGTCGCAGGTCAGCCCGTACGAGCGGGTGAGCACTCCGACTCCCCCGCCGAGCGTCAGTCCCGTCACGCCGACGGTCGGACACGAGCCGGCCGCAATGGCGCGTCCCTTGTCGGCAACTGCGGCGTAGACGTCGATCAGCTGCGCGCCGGCGCCGACCGTCGCGGTGCCGTTGCCGCCGACGCTCACGTCAGCGAGGTCGCGCAGGTCGATCACCAGGGACCGCGGTACGTGCGTGCCGGGAGCGCCTCCGGCCGACCAGCCGGCGTAATTGTGTCCGCCCGACCGCACCGCGATCGGCACGTCGTAGTGCGCCGCGAATTTCAGGCCTGCCGCGACGTCCTTGGCATTCTTGGCTCGGAGCAACGCCAGCGGGCGGGCATCGTCGTAGCGGGGATTTTCGACCTTTTTCAGGCTGTCGTAAGACGAATCGGACGGGCGTACGAGCTCACCGCGCAGGTTGTCGGCCAACGTCGACCACTGCGGTTTGCCCGCGTGAGTGGGGGTTCCCGGACTGCTGCCGCTCGGCGACGCGCTGCCGCTCGGCGATTTTTCGTCGCTGCCGCTGACGCCGCACCCGGCAAGTAGTGCGGCGGGCGCCAGAGCCAGAGCCGCACGGCGAGGGATATTCATGGTGCCACTATGCCAGCCGCTCGCGGATCGGCGGTCAACGGTACGGCATCGCTCGCGTGCCTATTTCGCGTCGGAATACGCGTCGACCGCCGACGTCGTGAGTGGGAACGTCACGGGAATATCGCCGAACATCAGGTGCGTGGCGGCAGCCGCGGCATCGTCGATCGCCTCGGCGACCTGCCCGGCCATCCCCGCCGGGCAGTGCACCATGACTTCATCGTGCAGAAAAAACACGAGCCGCGGTTCGTCGGAAATCCGGCGCAGCGCAGAGCGCAACTCGGCCAGCCAGCACAATGCCCAGTCGGCGGCGCTGCCTTGGATCACGAAGTTGCGAGTGAATCGGCCGCGCGACCGGGCGATGCCCACGGCGCGCCGTTCTTCTTCGGCCGAGACGGTTCGCAGCATTGCCGCCCAGTCGTCGCCGGCCGGCGGACAGCTGCGGCCGAGCCGGGTGGTCACGATGCCGCCGCGTTCACCGGTCCGTGCAGCATCCTCGACGTAACCGACGGCGCGAGGGAACGTTCGGCGCAGCTGAGGCATCAGCCTGCCGCTTTCACCAGTGGTCGAGCCGTAGATGGCGCCGAGCATGGCGACCTTTGCGTGCGCGCGGTCTCCGCCGAACCCCTGCGCCGCGATTCCGGCGTACAAGTCCCGTTCCCGGCCGGCTTCCATCATGGCGCTGTCGCCGGACAGCGCCGCAAGCACGCGCGGTTCGAGCTGCGCGGCGTCCGCGACGACGAGCTTCCACCCGTCGTCCGCGCGCACGGCCGGCCGCACTTGTGCCGGGATCTGCAACGCGCCGCCCCCGTTTGCCGCCCAGCGTCCGCTCGACGCGCCGCCCGGCACATATTCGGGACGGAACCGGCCGTCGCTGACCCATTCGTCCAGCCACGCCCAACCGTTCGCCGTCATGAGCCGGGAGAGCTTCTTGTACTCCAGCAGCGGTGCAATGGCCGGGTGCGTCAGCCGTTTCAGCTCCCACGAGCGGGTCGTCTCGACGCGAAGCCCGGCATACTGCAGCGCCTTGAGCACTTCAGCGGGCGAGTCGGGGTTGAGTTCGGGCGCGTCGAGCGCGCTGCGCACGTTCGCGGCCAGTGCTTCCAGTCCGGCCGGACGGTATCCGGGCGCCGGGCGCGGGCCGAGGGCGTCTTTCAGCAGGGCGTCGTGGACGTCGGCGCGCCAGGGCACGCCGTCCGCAGTCATTTCGACGCCGAGCAGGCCGCCGGCCGATTCGGCCGCGCACAACAAGCGCAACCGCCACGGCTCGTCGGCATCGGCCAAGGCCGTGACCTGCCTGCGCAGCTCGGATTCGACGTCGTCCAGCGCGGTGCCGCCGTCGTTGCCGAACAGCGCGGGCGGGCCGGACGGGGTGACATCGGGAACCGAGAATTCCGTGCCGGCGAGACCGGGCGACAGCTCCGACCCCGCCAGAATCGCCCGGCACAGCCGGAGATCGTGGCATCGGGTCAAGCGCACCCCGGCCGCGACGATGGCCGGATACCAGCGCCGCACGTCATCGAACACCCACCGGCGATGGTCGGCGTCACGTCCGGCGAACGCCTCGGCAAGACCGTCCGGCGTCACGGTCTCCGGACGGCCGATGACGCTGCCTGCCGCATCGGCCTCGGCAAGGACGTACCGCTCCCGCGGCACCCCGGCTACGAGCAAATACGCGGATGTGGGCTGCACTTTTCCATTATCGCGGCCGCCACCGACAAGCGCCGTCAGAACAGCCGGGCGATCAACGCGATGATCTCGATGATCGCGAAAACGACGAACACCGCCGCGCCGATGGCCGAGGCAAGTGTGAAGTACCAGGTGAACATCAGCCGCGGCGGCAGGAACGGGCGGAGCTTCGGAAATTCCGTGAACCGGGTGACGACGTCGGTCGCGCCTGCGAACCAGTTGTGCAGCCGGCGCATTCGGCCGAAGATGTTGCCCGAGCCCAAATGCAGGCTGCGGACGCCGCGCACGGCCCGGCCGGCGTCACCGAACGCTCCGGGGAGATCGAGTGCACGGGCGACCTCGGTAGTCAGGTCGTCGGGATCCTCCACCGATTTGATGGCCGATCGGCGCTGCACCCACAGCAGCGCCGGCGACGCCAAGCCCACCACGAAGATGATCGCGGCGGCCAGCAGCCACCCGCCGCCCAGGACGAATCCGAAGGCCAGCGCCACGAGGGCCGGCACGACGGGCAGCAGGATCACGAGCATCAGCGGGATCCGCGCCACCTGCACCGTCACGTACAGCATTTGCACGATCTGAGCGGCCAGGCCGCGCGTCGATTCGCCGGCCGCCGAGCCGTCGTCGATCACTTCACCGGTGATCGGCTCGTCGTCGGGCTCATTACTGGGGTCGGTCATCGCTCACAGCCAAACGGGGGCGTCGGGGATGGTGCCGGTTCCGGCCACGCTCACGCCGTCCGACCCGCGGCCGGTGGCCCAGGCCGTGACGGCGGCAAGCGATCCCGTCACCTTGGTGTGGCCCGGGTTGCCGGTGTCGACCGCGAATGACACGCCGTTGTCGGGCCGCACCACCAGGTCAAGGCCCTCGTCGCGGCTACGCCACGACGACAGCACGTTTCGCAGCGTCCGGCGCAGGACGCCGTCCGGCACCGAGTCGAACCCGCGACCGGTCGCCAAGTCCGCCAGGTGCACCCAGAGTTCGCGGGCACGCATCCAAATGACTGTGGCGGCTTCGACTTCGAGTCCTTGCCGGGTACGCACGAGGGCCCGCCACTGCAGATCGGTGGTGGTGTCGATGGCGTGCTGCAGATCGGCATCGGTCTTCTCGTACAAGGCGATCGCCTCCCGTGCCGGCAGCGCCGCACCGGCATCGATGTCGGCGTCGCGCCGTTCGGGCGAGACGTACATCGGAGTTTCGACGCCGGTTTGCGCCCAGTGCAACAGATTGCCGATGGCGACGGCATTGTGCGCCACGTGGACGACGATGTGCTGCCGGGTCCAGCCCGGTAACAGCCCCGGCTTGGTCAGCGATTCGTCGTCCAGCTTCGCCAACTCATCCGCCCATGCACGCCGCGCATCGGCCAGCCACGCGAATTCCTCGGCCGGTGGTGCCATCACTCACGCTCCTTCGCCCCGTGCGTTAATCGAGTTCCTTGTTATGAGTCTCGTGCAGGAACAGGTAAACGACAAATGAGATCGCGCACAAGGCCGCGATATACCAACCGAAATACTCCGGATGGCTGATTTTCGTCATCCACGTGCCGACGTACGGAGCTGTGCCGCCGAAAATCGCGACGGTCAGCGAATACGGGAATCCGACGCCGGCTGCGCGCACATGCCACGGGAATTGCTCGGCGTTGACGGCTGCGCTGATGGACGTGAAGGCCGCAAGGATCACCATGCCGACCAGCACGACGACGAGGAGCGGCACGAATCCGGTGACGCTGCGGACCAGTGCGAGAGCCGGGACGATGCCGACCGCGAAAATGCCGGACGACGCCAGCAGCATCGGCTTGCGTCCGATCCGGTCGGACAGCATTCCCATGAACGGCTGGATGACGCAGAAAAACGCCAGTCCGATTGTCGAAATCATCAGCGATTTGCTGGCGGTGATCCCGCTGTTTTCCTGCGCATAGCTTGGCAGGTACGTCGTCCACGTGTAATAGGCGATGGTGCCGGCAATCGTGATACCGCAGATCATCAGCGACGCCTTCGGGTAATGGATGATCGCGTCGAACATCTTGGGTCGCCGGACCGCCTTGTCCGTCTGCCGCGTCTCCGCGGCTCCGGCCCGGATCCACAGGCCGACCATGCAGATCAACGCACCGACGATGAACGGAAGGCGCCATCCCCACGACGACATGCTGGATTCGGTGAGCAGTCCGGTGAGCAGCGCGGCGAACCCGGACGCGATGAGCTGGCCGATGGTCGTGGACACGTACTGGAACGACGAGAAGAAGCCGCGCCGCCCAGGAGGCGCCGACTCGACGAGCCACGTCGTATTGGCCGCGAACTCGCCGCCGATCGAGAGGCCGGACACACACCGGCCGAATACCAGGATGACCGGCGACAACGCGCCGACCGTCTCGTACGTGGGGCACAGGCCGACGATCAAGCTGCCGGCGCCCATCAGCATGATGGTGAGGGTGAGGGTGTTCTTCCGTCCCCACCGGTCGGCAAGGAACCCGATGAGCAGGCCGCCGATGGGGCGCAGGAAGAATCCGACTGCGAAAACGGCGAAGGCCTCGAGCACCGAGACCAGGTGGTTGTCCGCGGCGAAGATCTGCCCCGCGAAGATTCCGGCCAGGAACGAATAGGTGTACCAGTCGTACCACTCGATCACATTGCCGATGGATGAGGCCATGATCTGGCGGGTTTTGTGCTTTTGGGCGGCCTGATTGACGACTGCCGGCGGGGATTGCGAGGTCATTCGGCCAGGGTACTGATCGACGCCGGGGCGGCGCAGCGCTTCCCGTTATGCGGACGATGCGGTTTGTGTGCGCTGATGCGAGGACGGGGTGCATCACCGGACACATTCCGCATCGCGAACAAGGCCAGCCCCCTTGCGTCCACAGCCGGGACGTTCAGTCGAGTTATCCACAATCGATCGAACCGGCATGGCGGTCGGCGCGTTGAAGGCGAAGTATTTCCTCCATGACTTTCCATTTGCCCGCCGATGTTGCACAGATTGCGTCACGTCAGTACGGGCTCATCACGTCGCGGCAAGCCGAGATGCATGGGATGACGCGGAAGATGCAAAGTGATCGGGTGCAGCGCGGCGACTTGGTCCGGGTAGTTCATGGCGTGTTGGCCATCCGGTCGGAGTGGGACGAGCGGGATGCCGACGCCCGATACGACGCCCGGTTGTACGGTGCGGCGCTTCGAGGAATGGCACGCATGCCGTATTCGGCGTTCAGTCACCGCTCGGCGGCGTTCTTGCACTCGCTGGCGCTCTTGACGCGCCCGCACGACATCGACATCACCAAGGTCAGCTGTCGGACGGAGCGGCGCGCCGATGGTATCCGTTTACACCGGGCGGATGTCTCCGGCGAAGTGATGGCGCTTCGCAACAGGGCAGTCACTTCGTTGGACCGGACAGTCGTCGATTGTGCCGCCGCCCTGTCATTCACGGACGGCGTGGCAATGGTCGAATCTGCGATGCATAAGTTCGTTCCGAAACGTGACAGATCACCCGAGTCCGCAGCCGCGGCGGCCGCGCGGTGCCGCGCCGTCTGGCTCGAACGGCTGAATCGGCTCCGGCCGCGCGGTGCCGCCGTGGCTCGCACGTCCATCGAGTTCGCCGGCGCGGCGTCGGAATCGGCAGCCGAGTCGCTGGCCCGCGTCGTGTTCAAAGACCTCGGCCTTCCGGACCCGGTCCAGCAAATCGAAACTCGCACCCGGAACCGGGTGTACTTCTCGGACTTCGGATTCCCGAGCCTCGGAGTGATAGTCGAAGTAGACGGTGAGATGAAATACCGCGAACCGTACTCGAAGGACGTCGCGGCCACGCTGTCTGCCGAACGGCAACGGCATAACGACATCCAAGAACTCGGCTGGGAGATCGTCAGGCTGACGTGGAAAGACCTGCACCATCCGGGCGAGGTCTATCGTCGAATCGCGGACGCCGCTCGCCGGGCTCAGGCACGAAAGTCCCGTTCCCGGTGATCGCCGTGATGCCTTTTCGTGCCGACGATGCGGAATGTTCCCGACGATGCCGGACCAACCTGCATCTACAGATACAAACCGCATCGCGATCCTGGCGAGAGGGGTGCCGGGCCTTAGCGCCACCAGGTGTCGTACGGCGCGGCCGGCATCCGGCGCTTATGCTCGGACGCCGCGTACTTGCTCTCGATTGTGCGAGCCACATCCGGGTCGACATCGCCGCCTTCGAGATACGTGTCGATATCGTCGTAGGAAAGGCCGAGATTGGCCTCATCGGTCTGGCCGGGCTCGTCGTCAAGCAGATCGGCCGTCGGCGTTTTCAGGTAGAGCCTGTCCGGTGCGCCGAGCTCGGCCAGCAAGGCTCGGCCTTGGCGCTTGGTCAGCCCGGCCAGCGGCGTGAGGTCGGCGGCGCCGTCCCCGTATTTGGTGTAGAAGCCGGTGACGGCCTCGGCGGCGTGATCGGTGCCGATGACCCGGTAATTGAATTGCCCGGCGATCGCGTACTGCGTGATCATCCGGGCACGCGCCTTGACGTTGCCCTTGTTGAAGTCCGTGAGGGCCGTGCCGCACTCCGCAGCGAACTCGCCGGCCAGCGCATCGACGGTGGAGACGATATTGAACGTCATCAGCGTGGTCGGCGCGATGAATTCGCAGGCCAACGACGCGTCGTCCTCGTCGAGTTGCCTGCCGTACGGCAGCCGGACCCCGAGGAACTCGCACGGGTGCCCGGACGCCGTCAACTCTTCCGTGGCCAGCTGCGTCAGTCGGCCGGCCAGCGACGAATCCTGTCCGCCGCTGATCCCCAGCACCGCGCCGTGCGCGCCGCTGCCGGCCAGATAACTCTTCAGAAAGCCGATGCGCGCCTTGATCTCGGCTGCCGGGTCAATGGACGGTTGGACGCCTAGGGCGCCGATGATCTCTCGCTGCTTGTCCCGCATGGCTCTACCCTATGACGGGCCCTCGAACGCCTGAACGTGCGGAGGGCCTGAACGCGCGGATGGCCCGAGCGCGCGGAAGGCCGGGGCCCGAACGGCCCCGACCCTCCCCACGACGGCTCTGCTTGCGCAGAACTGTTTGACATAGTCGCTTTTTACATCGACATGCCGATGTATTTCGTTTCGAGGAACTCGTCGATGCCCTCGGGCCCGCCCTCGCGGCCGAGTCCCGAGGCCTTGACGCCGCCGAACGGCGCCGACGGATTCGACACGACGCCTTGGTTCAAGCCGATCATGCCCGCCTCGAGTGCTTCGGACACGCGCAACGCCCTGTTCAACTCGGTCGTGAACACGTATGCGATCAGACCGAATTCGCTGTCGTTGGCCTTCTCGATCGCTTCGTCCTCGTCGTCGAACGGGATGAGCGGTGCAACGGGTCCGAAGATCTCTTCGTTGGCCAGCCGCGCGTCCGCCGGCACGTTCGACAGTACGGTCGGCGAATAGAAGAACCCGTCGCCGTCCGGCTTCGACCCGCCGGTGAGCACCGTCGCGCCCTTCGACACGGCGTCGTCGACCAGGTCGGCGACCTTGTTCTGCTGGGTGCCGTCCACCATCGGGCCGACGTCGGTGCCCTCCACCGTGCCGCGGCCGACGGTCAGCGCGCCCATTCGTTCCGAGAGCCTCGCCGAGAACTGCTCCATGATGCCGCGCTGGACGTAGATGCGGTTGGCGGCCGTGCACGCCTCGCCGCCGTTGCGCATTTTCGCCGCCATGACGCCGTCGATGGCCTTATCCAGATCGGCGTCCTCGAAGACCAGCAACGGGGCGTTGCCGCCGAGCTCCATCGACGTGCGCAGTACCTTCTCGGCCGACTGCTCGAGCAGCTTGACGCCGACCTCGGTCGACCCGGTGAACGAAAGCTTGCGCGCTTTGCCCGACCGAATGAGCGGCTCCATCACGGCACCCGTGTGCGACGTCGTGATGACGTTGACCACGCCGTCCGGAAGTCCGGCCTCGCGCAAGATATCGGCAAGCGCCAACATCGACAACGGCGTGAGAGTGGCCGGCTTGATCACCGACGTGCAGCCTGCGGCGATGGCCGGACCGATCTTGCGGGTGCCCATGGCCATCGGGAAGTTCCACGGCGTGATCAGGATGCACGGACCGACCGGCTGCTTGGTCACGATGAACCGCGCATCGCCCTTGGGTGACGTCTGATAATTGCCGGTGATGCGGACCGCTTCTTCGGAGAAGTGCCGGAAGAACTCGGCCGCGTACACGATTTCGCCCTTCGACTCGGCCAGCGGCTTGCCCATTTCCAGGGTCATGATCAGCGCGAGCTCGTCGATCCGCTCATGAAGCAGTTCGAAAGCGCGGCGCAGAATATCGGCACGGAACCGCGGGCTCGTTGCAGCGAATTCCTTTTGTGCGGCGACGGCGGCGTCCAGAGCCGCGCGGCCGTCCGCTTCGGTCGCATCCGCGATGCTGCACAGCGACGTGCCGGTCGACGGATCGACCACGTCGATAGTGCCGCCGGCACCCCCGTCGATCCATTTTCCGCCGATGAACAGCTGCTTGGGCACTGACGAGATGACTGCGGATTCGGAGGATGTAACTGTCATGAAAAATTCTCCCTCATCGTAAAGAAGGTGTTACTTGCGCTGTGGAGGTATCCGGGAGACGGTCGGCGCGAGGCACTGGACTGAAGCGATCACTCTCCTATCACGATGTTCACGAGCTTCGGCGCCCGTACGATCACCTTACGCACACCGCGCCCGCCGATAAACCTCACGATCGCGTCGGACGACGTCGCGAGCTTTTCCAGCTCGTCCGCGGCGATGCCCGGGGCAACCTCGAGCCGGTCGCGCACCTTGCCTTGTACTTGGACGACGCACGTGACCGTCTCATCGACCAGCAGCGACTCGTCGACGTCCGGCCACGCGGCCAGTGCAACGCCCGGCTCATGGCCCAACCGGGCCCACATGTCCTCGGCAGTGTACGGCGAGTACAGGCTGAGCAGGATGGTGACGGCTTCGGCGGCCTCGCGCACTGCCGGATCGGACGCGCCCGCCCCGGAGTCGATGGTCTTGCGGACGGCGTTGACCAATTCCATGGCACGGGCCACGACGACGTTGAACTTGTTGTTCTCGATCAGCGCGGCGGCTTCCGAGACGGTCTTGTGCGTCTGCTTGCGTAGCGCCGTATCCCCGCCGGCCGGGTCGGTTCCCGGCGCGGACGCGACGTCCCCGGCCAAACGCCAGGCGCGGGCCAAAAACTTCGCCGAGCCGGCCGGCGACACATCGGCCCAATCGACGTCGTCCTCGGGCGGGCCGGCGAACGCCATGGTCAAGCGGACGGCGTCCACACCAAATTCGTCCATTTCGGCGCCGAGGTCGACGCCGTTGCCCAGCGACTTGCTCATGGCCTTGCCCTCGTTGATGACTTGGCCCTGGTTGAGCAGCCGGGTGAAGGGCTCTTGGAAGTTCAGCATGCCCATGTCGTAGAGCGCTTTGGTGAAGAACCGGCTGTAGAGCAGATGCAAGATGGCGTGCTCGACGCCGCCGACATACTGGTCGACAGGCAGCCATTCGGCCACTTTCTCGGTATCGAACGCACGCTCGGTGTCCCCCGGCGACGTGTACCGCAGGTAATACCAGGACGAGTCGACGAACGTGTCCATCGTGTCGGTGTCGCGCGTGGCGGCGCCACCGCAGCTCGGGCACGGCACGTTCACCCAGTCTTCGGCAGCTGCCAGCGGCGACGTGCCCTTGGGCGCGAGCTGCTCGCCTTTGAGGTTGTCCGGCAGCCGGACGGGCAGTTGATCGTCCGGGACGGGAACCTCGCCGCATTCGCTGCAGTGGATGATCGGGATCGGTGCGCCCCAGAACCGCTGACGCGACAGCAGCCAGTCGCGCAGCCGAAAGGTGATGGTTTTTTCACCGGTGCCGCGTTCGGTGACCATGTCGATGGCGCGCGCGATCGCGTCGTCCTTGGTCAGGCCGTTCAGCTCACCGGAATTGATCAATTTGCCGTCCCCGCTGGTGGCGACGCCGGTCTCGGCGGGATCGCCTTCGCCGGTGTCGACGACGGCTCGGACCGGCAAGTCGAAGGCACGCGCGAAGTCGAGGTCGCGCTGGTCGTGCCCCGGAACCGCCATGATGGCGCCGGTGCCGTAATCGGCGAGCACGTAGTCGGCGGCCCAGACCGGCAGCTTCTCGCCCGTGAGCGGATTTATCGCATAGCGGCCCAGGAACACGCCGGTCTTCGGGCGTTCGGTGCTCTGCCGCTCGATCTCGCTGAGCGTCTTGACCTGCTCGCGATACTCGTCGAGCTCGGCGCGGCGCGCATCGGTGACGAGGTCTTCCGTCAGGTCCGCGTCGGCGGCCACCACCATGAACGTGGCGCCGAACACCGTGTCGGGCCGGGTCGTGAAGACCTCGATCTGCCGCTCTGCTGCGCCGTCCTCCGCTTCGACGACGAAGCGCAACTGCGCGCCGGACGACCGTCCGATCCAGTTGCGCTGCATGGCCAGGACTCGCGACGGCCAGCGGCCCTCCAAGTCGTCGATATCGTCAAGCAGGCGTTGCGCATAGTCGGTGACCTTGAAATACCACTGGTTGAGGTTCTTCTTGGTCACCGGCGTGCCGCACCGCTCGCAGGCGCCGTTGACCACTTGTTCATTGGCCAGGACCGTCTGATCCTTCGGGCACCAGTTGACCGGCGAATCCTTCTTGTAGGCCAAACCGCGCGCGTAAAACTTCAAAAACAGCCATTGCGTCCACCGGTAGTATTCCGGATCGGAAGTGTGCAGGCGCCGCTTCCAGTCCACGGCGATGGCGTACCGGCGGAACGATTCGGCCTGGGTGTCGATGTTCTTGTACGTCCATTCGCCCGGATGGGAGTTGCGCTTGATGGCCGCGTTCTCAGCGGGCAGGCCAAAGGAATCCCAGCCGATCGGGTGCATCACGTTGTAGCCGCGGTGCATCCAGTACCGCGCCACGACGTCGCCGAAGGCAAATGCTTCCGCGTGCCCCATGTGCAGGTCGCCGGACGGGTACGGGAACATGTCGAGCACGTACTTCTTCGGCCGATTATCGCCCGAACGGCCGCTGTCGAACAGGTCGAGTTCGTCCCACACCGGGCGCCACCGAGCTTCAAGGGTGCGGAAGTCGTATTCCGCATCCTGCTGCGAGCTGCTGGTGGTTTCGGTCATCGGCTGTCCTTCTGTCTGGTTGGCTGTCGGGTTAATGACGCATCGTTTCGGCCGGCGCGCCGTCCGGACGTTAAAAAGCCCCTTACCGGTGCAAGGGGCGTACCGCGCGACAAGGCGTGCGCGCGGTCAGTCGGTAAGTCGCTTTTCTTTCACACGCCCATGGTATCCCACCCACGGGTATCTGGTTTTGTCTCGATTGGCTCACGGACCGCGCGAATCCGCGATGCCCGGGCACGCTTACCGGTCAAAAGTTCGTAGGATGAGGGCTAAGGACCCTGCACGCGCCATTGCCCGGCGTCCACTGCTACAACGTTCACCGCTACAAAGGAGCTTCCGTGCCCGAACCGGCCGCAGAGTCGCGTACCAATCCGTCGACCTTGGCGGAAAGCAGCGCGCCGCTGACCATGACCGTCGACACCGGCAGCAACATCACCGACCTGCTGCAACGTCAGGTGAACAGCCATCCCGAACGGCCACTGTATTCACGCCGCACGAACGGCATCTGGACGGACGTGTCGGCACGGGAGTTCCACCGCGACGTCACGGCCGTCGCCAAGGGGTTGATCGGCAGCGGTGTCGCCGGCGGCGACAGGGTCGGGCTGATGGCGCACACGAGCTATGAGTGGACGCTCGTCGATTTCGCAATTTGGTATGCCGGCGCCGTCACGGTCCCGGTGTACGAGACGTCGTCCGCCGAACAACTGTCGTGGATCGTCGGCGATTCCGGTACGACGTCCCTGTTCACGGAAAGCCGGGCCAATATGGATGTGCTGGCCGCCGCGTACCCGGACGACGACGGCCCCGCCCGGGTCTGGTGTTTCGAAGACGGCGGGCTGGATGTCGTCCGCGAAGCCGGACGTTCGGTCGATGACGATACGTTGGAGGAACGGCGCCGAGCAGCCGGCCTCGAATCGCTGGCCACGATCATCTACACATCGGGCACGACGGGCCGGCCGAAGGGATGCGAACTCACGCACGGCAATTTCGTGCTGCTCAGTGAATCGGCGATCGACAAGATTCCCGAGGTGTTCGCCGAAGATGCCCGGACCCTGATGTTCTTGCCGTTGGCGCACGTGTTCGCCCGGTATATCCAGGTCCTGTGCGTAGCTGCCGGCACGACGATGGGCCACACCAGTGATCTGAAGGACGTCACTCGGGATCTCGGCAGTTTCCAGCCGACCTTCGTGCTGGCCGTTCCCCGGGTATTTGAAAAGGTGTTCAACTCGGCGGAGCAGAGCGCGACGGCCGATAAGAAGGGCGGCATCTTCGCGAGGGCTGCCGACGTGGCGGTCAAGTACTCGGAATCGCTCGACACCGGCAAGCCAAGCCTCGGCCTGAAGCTTCAGCACACGGTGTTCGACAAACTCGTGTACTCCAAGTTGCGCAAGGCACTTGGCGGACAAGTCACCCACGCCGTGTCGGGCGGCGGGCCGCTTGGCGAATATCTTGGGCACTTCTACCGGGGTATCGGCCTGATCGTGATGGAAGGGTACGGACTGACCGAGACGACTGCCCCATTGACGGTGAATCTGCCGTCGAACAGCAAGATCGGCACGGTGGGCCCTCCGCTGCCCGGTTGTGCCGTGCGCATTGCACCGGACGGCGAGGTGCTGGCCAAGGGCATCTGCGTATTCCGCGGATATTGGCACAACAAGGCGGCAACGAACGAAGCGTTCTCGGGCGGCTGGTTCCATACCGGCGACCTCGGCTCGATCGATGAGGACGGGTACCTCACGATCGTGGGCCGGAAGAAGGAGATCCTGGTCACGGCCGGCGGTAAGAACGTGGCCCCGGCCCCGCTCGAGGACCGCCTCCGCCGCAATATTCTTGTCGGCCAGGCCGTCGTCGTAGGCGACCAGCGCAAGTTCATCGCCGCGCTCATCACGCTAGATTCCGAAATGCTGCCGACGTGGTTGAAGAACAACGGGCTTGGCGAGATGTCGCTGCCGGAGGCCGCCGACAATCCGGCGGTCCTCGACGAGATCCAGCGCGCCGTCGATGACGCCAATCAGTCGGTATCGCGCGCCGAATCGATCCGCAAATTCGCAATCCTTCCGATCGAGTTGACCGAAGAGAGCGGACATCTCTCTGCAAAGCAAAGCGTCAAGCGCCATGTAGTGAATCGCGATTTCGCCGAACAGATCGACGACCTCTACCGCTGACGGCGCCCGTGCGTCGGGTACGTTACGGCGTGTAACCGCCGTCGCCCAGCCCGGCTTCGCGCTCGTATTTGTTCGTCAGCGGGTTATTGCCGGCGGCGAAGTAGCGGATCGGAAAGGCAAGTCCGTAGCGGCGCCATTGGTCGCGATGGACTTTTTCGTGCCGGAGGCGCTCATGTGTGAGCAGTCGCGGGTCGCTCCCGGTGACGACGGTGTCGCCCCAGCACACGCCGCCGCGCGGATATGCCCACGTCGGGACGCCGGTGCACACGCGGATGCCGTCGATCCACCGGCTCCTGCCGCCCAGGCAAGCGGAATAGAGGCTCGCCGCGTGTCCGATTGCCTGCGACGCTGCGTAGTTGACCCGTTTCATACGTTTCACGGTAACTCTCCCTCCGCCGAGTGGTGGCGAATGGCTGCGAAATCGGCGATTTCGCAGCCATTCGCCACCACTCGGCGGGCGGGTCCAACCGTTTGCCACCACTCGGCGGGCGGGTCCAGCCATTCGCCACCACTCGGCGGGCGGGTCCAACCGTTCGCCACCACTCGCCGGGCGGGTCAGTCGGTGCCGGCGACGGGCGTTCGATACCGGCCAACAAATTTGACGATCCAAACGACTATCGCCGCTACGACCCCGCCGATCAGCGTCTCGAAGAGTCGGTCCGTCAACAAGCTCTCGGTCGACATGGCCGTGCTGAGTTTTCCGACCGACAACGCCAGCGGAGTAATGAACAGCAGCGCCACCCCATAAATCTTCCCGACGAAGATTTCGGCGCCGAACTGGCAGACGCCGATCACCAAGATCACCACGAGCAACGGAGGCTGCAGGTACAAGTACATTCCCGCCACGACAACGCCCGCCGCCGTGCCGAGCACGCGGTGAAAGATCCGGGTAAATGCGTGCGGCGCGTACGGTCTCGGCAGCGTGGCGGCTACCGTGACGGCCGCCCAGTACCCGTGCCCCAAAGTCGTCAACGACGCCAGCCACAACGCCACAGCCAATGCCACTGTCGTTTCCAGAGCAACGCCGTACACCACCGGGTCGGAGGCGGCCCCCGGTGCGCGCGGCGACGACGTCAAAGTGCGCAGTCGCCGTCGCACGGTGTCCGGTGCCCGGCGCCGCACCATCCATCCGGACATGCACACGAGCCACGAGAACGCTGCGGCCGCTGCGGCCAGTCCGATCCGCGGCAGCACCTGCGACGGACTCGTCGGAATGATGACGCACACGCTGAAGCCGAAGACGTAAAAGATCGGTCCGAACGGGATCCACCGCATGACGCTGCTCAGGACGACGCCGCCGGCCGTAATGATGAATAGTGCGGCAAGACGCACCGGCGCCGGCCAGTCGAATGCGGCCGCGACAGTAGCGGTCGAGATCACGGTCAAGAGCGCCAGCCCGGCAACCGCCACGGTGGTGATGCGCTGCCGATAGGCCTCATAGCGTCCGTACAGGCTCGTGAACGCACCAAACGTGGCATACGCGCTCAGTTGCAGGTCCCCAAAGGCATACAGCACGAGCAATGGCGCCAGCATGGAGATGCTCGCGCGGAATGCGGCCTCAAAATCGACACGGCCGAGCCGCAAACCGGAGAAGTAGACCACTGCTCCATTATGTGCGCGCCCTACCGCACGGCGCCGTCCCACCCCTTTTACGGCTGGCAGCCGGGGCACCAGAAGAGCCGGCGGGCCTGCATGAGTGCCTCACGCACGGGCGTACCGCACCGAAGACACGGCTCACCCGCGCGGTGGTAAACGAAGAACGGTACCGTTTTCCGGCCGGTCGAGTTGATGGTTCCGGTCCGGACGCCGCGTCGCATCAGCCGCGCCAGCGTCGTCCAGAGCTCGCGCGCCTCGCCGTCCGTGACGTCCCTTCCGGGGCGATACGGGTTCACACCGCACAAAAACAGCGATTCGGCGCGAAAAATGTTGCCGACGCCGGCGGCGACCGTTTGGTCCATCAACAGCGCCCCGGCGGCGACGCGGCGCGCGCGGATCCGAGCGGCGAATTCCGCGGCGGCGCCCGTGTCCTTCCGGAGCGGATCCGGCCCGAGCTTGGCGATGACCTCCCGCTTCTCGGGGCCGGTGACGACCTCGCACGCCGACGGCCCGGTCAGATCGGCGCATCCGTCGCGTCCGACAAGTCGAAGCCGGACCGCTCCGCGCGGAGCCGGCGGTACGAATCGGCCGTCGTCGTCAACGCTCCCGGTGTCTCCGGCAACTGCGGTGTCCGCCTCACCAATCCGTCGCCGCGGGGCGCCGATCGCGTGCGGTCCGGCAAACGAATCGGTACCCGTGAAGGTCCAGGCTCCGTATAGGCCCAAGTGGACTCGCAGCCACCGCTCCGGGCCGGTCGGCGTCCCGCCGAACCCTAAGAAGAGCTGTTTGCCGTACGCCTCGGCGGCAGTCAAGGGCAACCCGTCGAGCAGCGCAGCACCGGCGGCAAACCTGCCTTGCGGGCTGGACGCCGCGAGCGGCGTTCCGCCGAACAGTTCGTCGAATGCTCGGCTCAAGCGGTGGATGGAATGTCCTTCGGGCATAATCAACGATCCTATGCTCCAGTGTTCCGTTACGGTGCGGCGGATGATTGACTGTTGAATGACCTCCGTCGATGCGGAGGCGATCGTCACGGTACTGGAGGCAACTATGGCTGACGACACCACTCCCCCCGACAACGCAGGCACCTATGTGACGCCCGGTGAGACCTACGACCGCGACACACGGTACATTTCCGACCGGATCGCGGCCGACGGCGACTATCCGGTGGAAGCGGGCAGGTACCGGCTGATCGTCGCCCGCGCATGCCCCTGGGCCAACCGGGCAATCATCGTGCGTCGGCTGCTCGGCCTGGAAGATGCCTTGTCGATGGGGATCTGCGGGCCCACACACGACCAGCGCAGCTGGACATTCGATCTCGATCCGGGCGGCGTCGACTCGGTGTTGGGCATCGAACGGCTCCAGCAGGCGTATTTCACCCGGTTCCCGGATTATCCGCGCGGCATCACGGTTCCGGCCATTGTCGACATCCCGACCGGCGCCGTCGTGACGAACGACTTTCCGCAAATCACTCTCGATTTGTCGACCGAATGGACGGCGTACCATCGGGACGGCGCGCCGAACCTGTACCCCGACAAGCTCCGCGACGAAATCGACGAGGTCGCCCAGCTGGTCTACAAGGACGTCAACAACGGCGTGTACCGGGCCGGATTCGCCGGATCGCAGGGAGCGTACGAAACCGCCTACGACAGACTGTTCGCCCGGCTCGATTGGCTCGAGGAACGGCTGACGAACCAGCGTTATCTGGTCGGCGAGACCATCACGGAGGCCGATGTCCGGCTGTTCACCACGCTGGCCCGCTTCGACGCCGTCTACCACGGGCATTTCAAATGCAACAGGTCGAAGCTCTCCGAGATGCCGGTCCTGTGGGCCTATGCCCGCGACCTGTTCCAGACTCCGGGCTTCGGCGACACGACCGATTTCAACCACATCAAACGGCATTACTACATCGTGCACTCCGATGTGAATCCGACGGGCATCGTGCCGAAGGGCCCCGATCTGTCCGGCTGGCTCGCGCCGCATCACCGCGAGGAGCTCGGCGGCCGTCCGTTCGGCGACGGTACTCCGCCCGGCCCGGTCGCCGCCGGCGAAGAGGTTCCGGCCGCGCATCGGGCGTCTGCCGGCGAGGTCACGGCGGACGCCTAACCGGCGGCCGTTGCCCAGACCCGCTTACTCACCGCGCCGAGTGGTGGCGAATGGCGGCCGCCCCGCGCCGAGTGGTGGCGAATGGCGGCCGCCCCGCGCCGAGTGGTGGCGAATGGCGGCCGCCCCGCGCCGAGTGGTGGCGAATGGCGGCAAAATCAGCGATTTTGCCGCCATTCGCCACCACTCGGCGGCCCGGTCACGCACCGCCCGGGACGCCGCTCAGATGTCGCCGAACAATTCGACGGCGACGGCGCGCCGGCCGCCGAAGTCCTCACGCGGCGCCGTGACCATTTCGACCTGCCGCCGGGCCTGATCCGGCACCGGATCGGCCGAGAGTGCTTCGAGATACCGACGGTGCTCGGCCAGCGACGCCACGGCCGACTCAATGCCCGCGGCGACCTCGACGGCGTGCGTGACTTCCGGCCCGGCTACCGCGATCCAGCGGACGCCGGCCCACGGCTCCTCGGTGAGCTCGGGAAAGATCCATTCGTTGGCGGCGTCGGCGACGGCGTCCAGCACGGACCTGCCGACGGCACGATGATCGGCGGTATTCCAGCCCCCGGGCCGCCAGCCGGCGTCCCGATGGTTCAGCGTGACGACGAGTTCGGGACGATGCCGGCGGATCTGCGCAGCGATATCACGGCGCAGTTGAAGACCTTCTTCGATGCGCCCGTCCGGATAGTCGAGGAATTCCAACGCCGACACGCCCACGTGTGAGCAGGCGCGACGTTGTTCGTCGGCGCGTAGCGGCCCCGATTCATCCGGCGGCATACCGGCGATTCCTGCCTCGCCCTTCGTGGCCAACACGTACCGCACGTCCTTACCGGCCGCCGTCCAAACCGCGACAGCGGCCGCAACGCCGTATTCGGGATCGTCCGGATGGGCCATCACGACAAGCGCGCGCTGCCAGTCATCCGGTAACGGCTTCAGCTGCTCGGTCATGAACGCCTCCTGAGGTTCGTCTCTACACATCTCCTACCACGGTGCGCCGCGAGACAGCTAGTGCCGCAATGCCGATGACGACGGCAACCGCAAACGCCGCAATAAATCCCAGCCTCGGCGACATCGCCAAAATCGCCGCGAAAAGCGCCCCCGTGCCGGCAAAGGCGATCGATTGTCCAATAGCTTCGGACAGCTGCAGCGCGGAGCTGTTGACACCGTGCTCCGATTGGGGCGAATACCGCAAGATGAGCACCGCCAGCGTCGGATATGCAAGGCCCATTCCGGTTCCGGCCATTGCCCAAAAGACCAATCCGACCGCGACGGGCACCGGTTGGAACACCGGCAACAGCGCGCCGGCAATACCGACAGTCAAAAATGCGGCGGCTACCGGCATCCGCACCGGAACGCGTATCTTGCCGCGGCCGGCCAACCACGCGCCGCAAAACCATGCCACCGAGCCGATGCTCAGGGCCAAGCCGGCCATGGCCGGCCCGAATCCGCGCGCATCGGTGAGCAGCAACGGTATGAACACTTCGGCGATTCCGAACGCCGCGGCAATCAGCCCGCGCATGGCCACCACGCTCGGGATACCGCGGACGGCCCGCCACACTCCGGCCGGCATCAGCCGGGGCACCGTCACAATCACTATGCAGGCGGCGACTGCCAATTCGACCGGCCACCACGCGTCGGCACGCTCACCCCCACGGCTGAACAAGAACACGCCCGCCGCGGCTCCCACCGCCCACAGCGGCTTGCGCCCGACAGCCGACCGCGGTCCATCGACGGCAGCCCGCAGCCGTCCGACCGAGGGCCGGAGCGCGAAAAGCCCGGCAAGCGCGAGCACCGGAACGGCCAGGAATATCCACCGCCACCCCACCGTCGCCGTGACGAACCCGGCCAGTGCCGGTCCGACAAGTCCCGGCAACACCCAGGCAGCGCTCAACACGGCAAAGAGCTTCGGCTGCAGTTCTCCAGGGAACAGGCGGCCAACGACCACGTAAAGGCTGACTGCCACAAGTCCCGTGCCAAGGCCCTGCAATGATCTACCGGCGACGACCACCCACATGTTCGGGCTGAACCCGACGGAGAGCAGTCCGGCCGAAAAGACGACGATGCCCACTTGCAGCGGCACTCCCGGCCCCGACCTGTCGTTCCACACGCCCCCGACCGTGAGCGCGAAAATGCTCATGGTCAGCGGCGCGGCGAATGCGAGCCCATAGAGCTCGATCCCATGCAGCTCACGCGCCATTGTCGGCATCGCGGTCGTGACTGCGAACAATTCAAAAGCCGTGAGAAAATCCAGGGCGAACATCACCACGACAGTCGTTCGGACCCGGGGGTCGGCAAGCGACGTCGGCGCACCATGCGTCGATTGCTCAGTCATTCGCGTCCAGTCATTCGGATCCGGTTGTCGTCGGCTCGTTACCGCCGTCCCGCCGGTCGAGCGCTGTCGAACAATCCGTCCTCGTTCTGCATCAACAGCCTGTCCGGCCGGGGGAAGCCAATTCTCACAGCTTAGAACCTGCCCCGGAGCGTGGGGTATTCCGGCCCGTGTTCCGCGGAGTTTCGACGCGCCGGGCTCTGTGTACGTGTGCTAGAGATGAAGCATGGACACCAGCGCGCAGTCATCGATCGCCGACGCAGTGGACGACGCGCGCCGGGCATTCGCCGAGTCCCGCAGCAAGCCCGTCCGTTGGCGTCTGGCCCAGCTCGACGCGCTGGAGACCATGCTGACGCACCAGACCGCCGACTTCGAAGCTGCGTTGCAGCACGACCTCGCCAAAAACCCTACCGAATCCTGGCTGACCGAGATCGGGTTCGTCGTCGGCGAGATCGCGCACACGAAAAAGCACCTCCGATCGTGGCTGGCCCCGCGCCGCACGCGCGTACCGGCCAGCCTGCAACCCGGCACGGCAACGGTCTTGCGCGAGCCGCTCGGCGTCGTCCTGGTCATCGCACCGTGGAACTATCCGATACAGCTGGCCCTCGGCCCCCTCGTCGGAGCGCTGGCAGCCGGCAACACGGCAGTGGTCAAGCCGAGCGAGCTGGCGCCTGCCACCGCAGCAGCCATCGCCAAATACCTGCCCGCGTATCTGGACGAGGACGCCGTCCGCGTCGTGCAGGGCGGGCCCGAGGAGACCTCCGAGCTGCTTACCCACCGCTTCGACCACATTTTCTACACCGGTAACGGACGGGTCGGTCGCCTTGTCATGGAAGCCGCAGCCAAGCACCTCACGCCCGTGACGCTCGAGCTCGGCGGAAAATCGCCGGTGTTCATCGACGAATCGGTGGACTTGCCTGCTGCGGCCGACCGCATTGCCTGGGGCAAGTTTCTCAACGCCGGCCAAACGTGCGTGGCACCCGATTACGTACTCGGCACCGCACGCACTTTGGAAAAGCTCGCACCGCTCCTGGCGGTCTCTATTCAGCGCATGTTCGGCCGCGACCCCTCGACCAGCGCCGATTACGGGCGGATCGTCAGCGACAAGCATTTCCACCGGCTGTCGGCATTCGTCCCGGTCGGCACACCGGGAGGGCCGGCCGGGTTCGGCGAGCCGGATCAGCGGACGCGGTATCTGCCGCCGACGGTGCTTCCGCGAACGGCCCCCGACGCGGCGGTCATGCGCGAAGAGATCTTCGGCCCCGTCCTGCCGCTCGTCGAGGTCGACGGGCCGCACCAGGCAATCGCCATGATCAACGCCGGCGACAAGCCGCTGTCGCTGTACGTGTTCAGCAACGACAGGTCGGTGCGGAAGACGTTCACGTACGGCACGTCGTCCGGCGGTCTTGGATTCAACGTGCCGGTCGCGCATCTGATGGTGCCGGATTTGCCGTTCGGCGGCGTCGGCGGATCCGGGATGGGCAGGTATCACGGCGAATATTCGGTCGACACATTCAGCCACCAGAAGGCAATTTTCTCCAAGCCGCTGCTCCCGGACACGCTTGCCGCCGTCTACCCGCCGTTCTCACGGGTCAAGGACGTGTTGATTCGCCGCGTCATCGCCCCCATGCGCCGCGCGAAAGGTGGATAGGTGCCCGGTTACCGGCCGGTAACCGGGCACCTATCCGGCACTCGGCGCGCGGTGACGTATGTGGCCCTCGTGCACGGCGCCGCAACCGACGACCCGGCTGTCTGGGCCGCCACATTGCTTGCCCGGGTGGTCCGGCGCTGGTCGGAACGCGAGGAATACACGGTCGAGATCACCGAGTGCCCCGCCGAGTGCCGGTTGCACCCCGGGCGCCACAGGCACTTGCGCCTCACCCGGGACGGCCGCACCGAAAACGTGGATCTCGAAGCTGTCTACTGGGGCTCGCTGGTGCGGGCCGGCTCGTGGTGGACGACGCTGGGCCGGGCTTTCCACATCGGCGGTGCCGTGCTGCTTGCCGACTTCGCGGCGGTGTGGTCGTCGATCT
Organism: Spelaeicoccus albus; assembly: GCF_013409065.1. Classification (NCBI taxonomy): domain Bacteria; kingdom Bacillati; phylum Actinomycetota; class Actinomycetes; order Micrococcales; family Brevibacteriaceae; genus Spelaeicoccus; species Spelaeicoccus albus. The sequence goes on from NZ_JACBZP010000001.1 coordinate 3,403,761, forward strand.
TCGGCCGTCACGCGTATCGCAATGCGCCCGCGCCCGGCCCGATATTGGCTCTCGGCCGGCTGCTGACGCTTTTGGTCAGGCTGCTGGCCGCACCGCTCATCGTGGCCGCGATCTTCGTCATGGCCGGCATCGGACGGTTCCGGTTGATGGTCGACGATGCGTACGTCTGGTTGACCGACGATCGGGAGCGCGCCGAGATCGTGCACACCGTCACGGACGCCGTCATCCGCGCCCGCGCCGAGCGCGTCGTGTTGGCCGGACATTCACAAGGCGGCTCGGTCGTGCTGGGCGCGCGCAAGCGGCTTCTGGCGGACGGCCACCTCTCGGCCGCCGACCGGGTGACGACATTCGGCAGTGCCGATCCGCTGTTGCAGACGGTTCGTCGGCTCGGCATTCAAGAAGGTCTCGGCCGCTACTGGGCTTTGCTGGCAGCGCTTTGGGTGCTCTCGGTGATTGTGGCGGCCGCGCCGGCGGCGGCGTTGATCGCACTGATCTTGCTCACCGGCAAGGCAATTGCCGCCGTCTTGGCCGCCGCCGGTGCGCTGTGGCGTTTGGCCCCGGACGCCGCGCCGGCCGTCGCCGCACATGCGTTCCCGTCGTTTGCCGACATGTTCGCACGCATTGCGCCGGCCCTGGCCATCAGCCTCGTTCCCGCTGCCGCGTCCGTCCTGATCATCACGGCCATCTTGCAGCGCACCGGTTTAGCGCGCCGGATCCTGGCCGGCCCGGACCACCGGCCGACGATTCCGGGGCACGACGTGCTGGCGCGCGACGATCCGATGGCGCCGCTCGTGCGGGCCATCGGCGACCCGCAGCGCCTCAGACAGATTCCGCAGACCGCATCGATACTGCTCGATCACGAGGCGTATTTTCGCAATGCGGCCACCTCCTTGCCGACGCTGTTCGACGACGTGTGGCAACGCGCCGTCGGGGACGAGGCCGGGTCCGCAAGCCCGGACGACGCCACGGCCGGCTCCGACGCCGGGCTGTTGACGGCGCGCTATCGCACCGGCCTGCGGGCACGACGTATCGCCATATTCCTGGGCTGGGTCGCGGCGATCGCCGGAGCTGCGGTACTCGGGCCGCCGACCGGATCGTCCGCGTTGGTCTGGGTGCTCCTGGCCGCGGTCTCGGGAGGAGCCGTGTCGGCGCGGCTCGCCCTGCTGTGGACGTGGATGGAGCGGATGGACGTCGCTGCGCGCACCGGGCCGCACGTCGTCGCGCGTCGGGTGCGGCGGCGCCGAGTCCGGCGTTCGTTGGTCTTCACGGTGTTGTTGTTCGCGGCGTCGGCGCTGTCGCTGGGCGGAGCCGTCGAGACGCCGGATACGCCGGCCGGTTCGCATTACGCGCTGCAGCCGCCGGCTCTGGATCTCGCCTTGTTCGTCCTGGGAGCCGCGCTCTTGGCGTCCGCTATCGGATCTCTCGCGGGAACTCTGCTGGCCCGGATCGCGGGGATCACCTCCCTGCTGGCCTATTCGGCACTATGGCTCGTGCACGGACCGGCCGGCTGGATCGCCGTGGGCATCTGCGCGGCCGGTAGCGCGTACGCGGTGGCGGCCCGACGCTCGGCGGATTGAGGACGTCGTCAGGGCCCGATCCGCAGCTTCGCCGAGCGGACGCCGAGCCGGCGGCTGAGTACGAGACACGCCGCGCCGATGGCGCCGACGTCTTCGCCAAGCTCCGTACCGTCGACCCGGGGCGAATGGAACTCGCGCCCAATTGCCAGTTCATCGACGATTCCCGGCACCCTGGCCAAGAACCGGTCCGCGATCCGCGGCCAAAAGGGGCCGCCAAAGACGACCCGGTCGACGTCGAGCAGATTCGTGATCACCGAGATGCCGCGAGCGACCCGGTCCGCCGCCGTGTCCAGGATCGCGCCGGCACGCTCGTCGCCGGCGCCGGCCGCGTCGCACAACCGGGTGAAGCTCGCGCTGATGGCCGGGCCGCTGCGCGACACCCGGTCGTCGGGGATCACCCCGAGCGATTCGGCCTCACGGACCAGGTTCGAGGGCATGCAGCAGGCCGACAAGCAACCGCGTAAGCCGCATTCGCACGGTGGGCCGTCCGGATCGACGATGATATGTCCGATCTCGCCGGCGTTGCCGGACGTGCCGCGCACCACCTCACCGGCGTGTACGACGCCGACGCCGAACCCGGTTCCGACGTAAAAGAAGACGAAATCGTCTGCCGTATCGCTTCCGGCCCACATCTCGCCGATGGCCACGGCAGCCGTGTCCTTGCCGGATTCCACGGCAAGCGACGTCTCTTCGGCAAGGATGCGACGGAACGGCACCCGGTGCCAGCCGAACAACAGCGGCGGGTCGACCACTTCGGAGGCATCTTCGTCAATGGGGCCGGGCGTGGCGATCCCGATGCCGGCGATGCGACCGCGATCGATCTCCGATTCGTCGACAAGCCGGCGCACTTGGTCGGCCACGAGCGCGATGATCCGATGTGGATCGGTGTCCAGCGGGGTCGGAATTGCCGCCCGCGCACGCGTCGCGCCGGCCAGGTCGAGCAGCACGCACGTGATGACGGCCGGGTCGAGGTGGACGCCGGCCGCGTACCCGCCGTCCGGGTCCAGCTTCACGATCGTGCGAGGCTTGCCGGGTCCGCGGGTCTGCTTACCGGACTCGACGACCATCCCGGCGTCCAGCAGGCGCCGGACGATGTTCGAGACCGTCTGCGCGGCCAGGCCGGTCTGGTCGCGCAGCACGGTGCGGCTCACGCCGTCCGGAGCCCGCCGTACGGCGTCCAGCACCACTGCCTGATTGAAGTCGCCCAGGTGCGCTAAGTTCGTGCCGGGATGCCTCGGCGCGGAAGGGCGTGGCTCGGAGTCCGTCATGACCGACCTCCTATTGTCTGCCCGTCCGCGTGGGCCTTGGCGAACATGCCCCTGACGATGCCGGCCACCGTGGATTCGGACAGGCCGAGGATCACCAGGACGCTGACGACCAGGGCGGCGCCGACCAGCACGGGCGAGTGGACGCTGAAGAACGGATAGACGATCAGCAGGCCGACATAGGTGATGGCTCGCATGGCGCCCGCCACCGGGATCCGTTTGCCCGCGATGAAGAACCGCACTATCGCATATGCCAGCAACACCGCGTACGGCAAGCTGATCAGCACGCCGAGGGTCGTCGACGTGTCGCCGGCGCCAAACGCACGCTGCGCGCCGCCGGCGAAAAACAACAAAGCCATGGACACGCTGCCGGCGAGCTGCACGCAGAACCAGGCAAGGATGACCCAGCGCAGCCACCCGGGCGTCGGCCATTCGGCGGGCGAAAAGAACCCCCGGCCTTCCCGCCGGGTGACGAGGAACCGTGTCACAGTCCAAATGGCGAGGAACGCCACGTACATGAGGGCCGCGGACGGCCGGAAGAAGTAGTCATTGGATTTGGTGACGAATTTCCCGACCTCGTCCATGAACAGACCAAAGCCGACGCCGCCGAGCACCGCAGCAATCACGTGCCGTTTGACGGAGCCGAGGAGCGCGATCATCAACGCGGCGGCCAGCGCCAGTCCGCCCCAAATCGAGTGGGCGATGTGCAGTGAGCCGCCGCCGACTTGGGGATATCCGGTCAACGCCAAACCTCCGCGGACCATGCCGATGGTGATCACGCCCGTCACGACGAACGTGTCCAGCAAGTTCAATCGGGACGCTGTGCGGGACATGCTTTCATTTTGACCGCAGCAGCGGCCCGGCGCTAATCGAGCCGATCGCGATTCCGGCGATCCCGGCACGGGCGGCGTCCGCGTCGCGGCGGCTGTTAGCGGGCGTAGTAGGCGGCGAGCCGTTCGATGCCCTGGTCGAGACTGACGCGCGGGCGCCAGGCCAAGGCTTCCCTGGTACGCCGCTGATCGAACCAGTGCGCCGTCGACAACTGCTCGGCCAGAAAGCGGGTCATGGGCGGCTCGTCGGTTCCGGGACGGACCCGCCACACCCGCTCGACGACTCCCCCGGCGGCCCGGGCCAGCGCGGCGGGTACGCGCAACGTCGGCGCGGGAGCGCCGGCAGCAGTGCAGATATCCGCCAACAGGTCGCCGACCGGTCTCGGCTCGCCGTTGGAAACGACGAAGGCTTCGCCGTGTACGTCGGGAACCCTGCGCAAGGCGGCGACAATCGCGTCCGCCGCGTTGTCCACGTACGTCGTGTCAATCAGCGCCGCGCCGTGGCCGAGCAACGGCAGACGCCCGGCCTTGGCGCGGTCGACGACGCGCGCGACGAGCTGAGTGTCTCCCGGGCCCCACACAATATGAGGCCTCACGGCAACGATCGGCATCGCTGCGGAGTCGGCCGCCAGTGCGGCGAGCTCGGCGACGGCTTTCGTGCGGGCGTAGTCGCCGCGGGCCCGGTCGGGGTCGGCGCGGCCGGCGCCCACTCCGACCAGCGAATCGCCGGCATGGGCCACGGACGGCGTCGAGACGAACACGAATCGTTCGACTCCGGCGGCGCGGGCGGCCGACACGACATTGGCCGAGCCGGTGATGTTGACGTCGTCGAATTCGCTGGGTCGGCCGTGGAACGACACCTTGGCGGCCAGATGCACGACGGCATCGACGCCGTCCATTGCGGCATCGACAGCGCCGCGATCGGCGACGCTGCCGCGCCGCTCGTCCACGCCGTCCAACTCGGACCTGCCGCGTTGGAACGTGCGCACGGCGTACCCGCGCTCAAGCAGGGCCCGGACGACGGCTCCGCCCAGAAAGCCGCGTGCGCCGGTCACCAGTACCGTCACGGCCGCCCCATTCGTCCGCCGGCAAGCACACCCGATGCCCACGCCGAGAGTCGTGCCCTGTCGACCTTGGAATTGTGACGCACGTCCGTGGGCAGTTCCGGCACCGTGATGATGGCCGCCACCGGGATAGCCACGGCGTGGCGTACTGCCGCGGCGAGTTCGGGCGGGGCCATCCGCGGCCGCCGGGTCGGCGTCGTGGTTTCGACCACTGCGACAACCTGCTGAGTGCCGGCCGGCCCCACGCCGGCCACGCCGGCTCGACGAACGCCGTCCACGGTTTCGATCAGCTGTTCCGGACGCACCGGGGTGATGACGCCGTCCGGCGACGTGATGACATGCCCGAGCCGACCTTCAACCCAGAGCCTGCCGCGGCCGTCCAAATGACCGACATCGCCCGTTGCGTGCCGGCCGGGGAATCTGGCGCTGCGGCGCTGCGTGGCCCAGAGCCTGTCATACCTGTCCTTGATGTGCGGGGCGGCGACAACTATCTCGCCGGTCACATTCGGCTCGGCGGTCAGCCGCGCGGCCGGGACGCCGGCGCCGTCCAGCGGGCTGATGCGCACGTCGGCCGGTCCGATCGGCACGCCGACGCACACCCCGTTGCCGACGCCGGCGTCCTCGATCTGCGGCAGATCGACGTCGGTGACCAATAAGGCCTCCGTCATTCCATACGGGGTGTGGATGCTCGCAGCCGGCATCAGCCCGGCGGCCGCCGTGAGCAGCGGCTGCGACAGCGGCGCGCCGGCGGAAAGGAAGAGGCGGACGGCGCGCAAGGTCTCGAGCCCGTCAGCGGTCAGCTCCGGGGCGGTGTCGAGCACGTTGGCCAAAGCAGCCGGCGAGGCGAAGACCGCTGTCGCGTCGACGGCGGCTGCCGCGTCGGCAAGCGCCGCCGCCGACAGGGTCTTCGGTTTCGTCACATCCATATCGGGGCTGACCGAGGTGGCGCCGAGAGCCGGGCCGAGCAGCGCAAACGGCGCAAATCCGGCGACAAGTGACGATCCGTGGCCGATGCCGTACCTGTCGGCCAGCGCGTCGCGCATGGCTTCGAGGCGGGCATGCGTGTAGACGACGCCCTTGGCCGGTCCGGTCGACCCGGAAGTGAACAGGATGGCGGCGTCGGCCGAGGCCGGCGGAGCCGGCGGTACGGCGTGGCCGGCGCCGTCGCGGATGACGTCGGCAAGCGTGAGATCGACACCGAGCAACCGCCGTTCGGGCGCGTTCAACGGGTCGACGGCAATGCGTTGTCCGGGCCAATTCAAGGCACGCGCGGCCGTCAGACCGCTGCGAATGGCGACGATATGGTCCGGGCCGGAACCCTTCACGGCGCGGCTGAGTCCCGCAATGCCGAGCCCGGCGTCGGCCACCACGACGACGGCTCCGATTCGCAGGCACGCGTACATGACGGCGGTGAGGTCGGCGCCCGGCTTGACCAACAGCGACACGCGGTCGCCGGCGCGGACGCCGTGAGCCGCGAGCCCGGCCGCCAGCGCCGTGACTTGTTCGGCAAGGCGCCGCCAGCTGACCACCCTCGGCCCGGTGAAGCCGGTCGGCGCCATTTCGACGAGCGCCGTGTCGTCGTCGCCGGCCAGTTCGTCGAGGTAGCGCCAAATGGGCACGCGGGCCCGGCCGACCGGCTCGACCCCAGCGCCCGGATCGGGCCGCGTAGCCGGTTCAGCCTGTGCAAGGACGTTCGGTGTTTCGGCGGCCGCGCCGTCGCCGGCCAGGTCCGTCAGCCAGTTCCGGATCGGACCGGCGATGTCGACGTCCTCGGCCAACAGGTGCCCGGCGCCTTCGAATCGATGGATTGCCGCTTGCGGCAGGCGTTCGGCAAGATCGCGCAAGTACCCGTCGGAGAAGATCGGATCGCGCGGCCCCCACAGCATCAGCGCCGGGACCGTCAGCGATGCGGTGCCGTCGGCGATCCGAGTCAATTCGGGAAAGCTCGGATGCGACGTCTCAACCGGGATATCGGCGACGAATGCTCCAATGCCGCGGCGACGGCCCGCCGTCCGGTAAGGGGCTCGATAGGCGCGTCGCACCTCACCGGAAAGTCGCGGGTGCGCAAGCGACAGCGTTGTGTCCAAAAAGGCGGTTGTGGTCACCGTGCCGGCCGTGTGAACGGCCGGGGTGAGAGCAAGGCGCAGCGGCGAGGGAACGCTTCGGCCTGCCGGTTGGTGCACTGCCGTGTTGGTGAGGATGACGCCTGCCAACAACGCCGGGTGGTCGATGGCCCAGCCGAGCGAGACGACCCCGCCCCAATCGTGGCCCAGCGTGACGACCGGGCCCTCGACGTCCAGCGCAGCGGTCAACGCGGACAAGTCGGCGACCCGTTCGGGAAGAGTGCGCGCCCGCCCGGTGCGTTCGGAATAGCCCATGTCGAGCTGATCGACGGCGATGACGCGCCACGCAGGCGAGCCGGCGTCGTCCTGCGTCATGGCATTCATGACCGTACGCCAGAGATATGACCATGTCGGGTTGCCGTGAACACACAGCACGGTACCTGTGACCGTTCTACCCATTTTGGTCAGCTCATCGAGGTTGTCCTGGATGTGCCAGGTGTGCCGACCGTCCGGCCCATCAACGTCGACAAGTCGCGACAAGCGGGCGGAATAACCAGGCAGCCCCGCCGGAGGGAGTTCCGCCGGCAGTCCGCCGTCGAACTCGCTTGCTACCATTCGATCTCGGTCATCGCCGTGTTGAGGCCCGACCCGACTCCCATACACAGCACACGGTCGCCCGATCCGAGCGAATCGGCTTCACCGGCAAGCGTCAGCGGCAGCGAAGCCGGACCGACATTCCCGAAGTGCGGGTACGTCAACGGCACCTTGGCCCGATCGATCGACACGGCATTGAGGATGGCCGACGTGTGGACGTTACTGACCTGATGCATGACGTAACGATCCATGTCCGACCAGTTCCATTCGTCCTTTGCTTCATTCCACGCGTCCACGACGAGCTCCATGCCGCCTTCGAGCAGCAGCTTGGTGTCGGTCCGCATGCCGGAGACGTCGCCGACGCACACATCGTAATGCTGCGATGCCGCACGGGTGATGCCCCCTTTGACCGAGTGGGCGCCCGGGTGCTCCGACGTCGGTCCCAACACGGCGGCCGCGGCACCCGATCCGAGCGTGAGCGTGGCGAATTCATTGTTGAAGTCGGCGCGCGTGACGCCGGGCCGCAGCAATCGGTCGATGGTGGCGCGTTGCGCATCCTCCGAGTCCTCGCCGTCGACTACGACGGCATAGCGGATCTGTCCGGCATCGATCATGGTGGCGGCCAGGGTGATGGCGTTGACGAAGCCCAAGCATGCATTGGCGATGTCGAAGTTCATGGCGGACGAGGGCAGCCCGAGCCCGTGGTGGACCTTGACGGCGACCGACGGCTCCAGGTGCTTGCGCGTCACGGACGAATTGATGAGCATCCCGACTTCGGACGGCTCGATACCCGCCTCGGCGATGGCCTTGGCACCCACGTGCACCGCGGCGTCGTCGAATGCCATCGTGTGATCCCACCAGCGCCGCTCATGCACGCCGGCGACCCGTTCCAGCAACGTGGCCGGAAGGTGCAGCCGGTTCAGGACCGGCTCGAGCTGTTCCTGGATGTGCTGGGACTGGATGACCCTTGGCGCCTCCATGCCGGTGATCGACAGCAAGGAGGTGTTGTGGTGACGAAATGTCCTATTACCTGTCAACGGGTACCTTCGGTTTCGGCGTTTCGCATTCGGTTTCGACCGCAGAAATGCCTGCGCCGCAGCCGATGAAAGGCACGCCGGACACCTCGAGTCTCACCTGATTCTTCCACTTTTTTTGCTTTGGTACACATTCGACCCATTACTATAGCTGCGAAGCGGCGGATAATTGCCGGTTCCGCCGGACCGCTCGCGGTACGCCGTGCACCTGAATATGAAAGGCACCCCTTGACGACGACGTCTGACATCTGCCGGAGATCCTGGGCAGATCGCGAGGCCATGGCCGAGGCCATGATCCCCTTGATCGGCCGCCTGTACCGCGACAACAACGTGGTCGTGTCGATCCACGGCCGGTCGCTGATCAACCAGTCGGTGATCAGCATTTTGAAGGCACACCGCTTTGCCCGTCAGATCGACGAAGTCGAACTGCCGCTTGCCGAAACGCTGCCGATCCTCCAAACCCTTGCGGGGCTGGAACTCGGGCAGGCGTCCATTGACATCGCCCGGCTGAACGGGCGCTTCCACGACGACGGGGCCGGTAGAACGCTCGAGGAGTTCCTCCGTGACGAGCTTTCCGACATCATCGGACAGTCCGGCAAGGACTCGTCGGGAAGTCGGGACGTCGTCCTGTACGGGTTCGGCCGCATTGGCCGGCTGTTGGCACGGATCCTCGTCGAGCACGCCGGCGGCGGCCACGGCCTGCGACTGCGGGCCATCGTCGTCCGCAAGGGCTCCGAACGCGATTTGGTGAAGCGGGCCAGCCTCCTACGCCGCGATTCGGTACACGGTCCGTTCAACGGCACCATCACGGTCGACCCGGAAGCGAACACCATCACGGCCAACGGCACGCTGATCCATGTGATCCATTCCTCGGATCCGGCGGCCATCGATTACACGCAGTACGGCATCGAGGACGCAATAGTCGTCGACAACACCGGCCGGTGGCGCGATGAAGAAGGACTGTCGCAGCACTTGCTCAGCAAGGGCACGTCCCGCGTCTTGCTGACGGCGCCGGGCCGGGGCGATCTGAAGAACGTGGTGCACGGCATCAACGATTCCGATATCACCGATGACGACGCCATCGTCACGGCCGCCTCGTGTACGACGAACGCCATCGTGCCGGTGTTGAAGGCCGTGAACGACGAATACGGAATCGTGCACGGGCACGTCGAAACCGTGCATTCGTTCACGAACGACCAGAACCTGACTGACAATTTCCACTCCGGCAACCGGCGGGGCCGCTCGGCAGCGCTGAACATGGTGCTCACCGAGACCGGCGCCGCCAAGGCCGTGGCGAAGGCACTGCCGGAGCTCGCCGGCAAACTCACGGGCAACGCCATCCGGGTGCCCACGCCGGACGTGTCGATGGCCATCTTGAATCTCACGGTCGAGAACGGCGAGACGAAAGAGCGCGTGAACGCCTATCTGCGACATATGTCGCTGGGGTCGTCGCTGCGCAAGCAGATCGACTACGTCGATTCGCCCGAGGTCGTGTCAACCGACTTCGTCGGGTCCCGCCGAGCCGGCATCGTCGACGGCCTTGCCACGATTTGCAGCGGAACGAACATCGTCTTGTACGTCTGGTACGACAACGAGTTCGGCTACAGCAGCCAGGTGATCCGAGTTCTCGAGGAAATGGCCGGCGTCCACCCGCTGTCGTTCCCGAAACTGTCATAGCAACGAAGAAGCCCCCACCCGGAAGGTGCGTCCGCCACGGACGCCACCGCAAGGAGATGACATGACCGACAAGTCCGCTGCCGCAGACGACCCCGATGCCAAGGCCAAGCAACGTGCCGAGGACGATGCGGTCATGGAACGGTGGGTCGCGTCCTTGACGTCCGCGCTGACCGATGCCGGACTTGATACCGGCGATCTGCACGTCGAGCTGGACGCCGTGCTCGGATTGGCCGGACATGCCGCCCACGCGGTGTTGCGCCCGGCCGCACCGCTGACCACGTTCGTCGTGGGATACGCCGCCGGGCGTGCCGCGGCGGGCCAGACGCCGTCGTCCGAGGCCGTGCAGCAGGCGACTGCCACGGCTTTGCAGTTGACCCGCGAGTACCGGGCCGAACACCCCGCCTAATTCTTCCGCAAAACGCGCCGCGACGTATAGCCCGCGCCGTCATGACGGCGCGTTCCTGACGCCGCGACGCGTTTTGCGGAAGGGATGGCGCGGGGGTGGATGGCGGAAAGCTAGACGGGCACGGGGGCCGGCACCCGATCCAACCGGACGATTATCGACTTCGACACGGGGGTATTGCTGCCTTCGGCCGTATAGTCGAGCGGGATCAGCACGTTGGCTTCGGGAAAATACGCAGCAGCGCAGCCGCGCGCCGTATCGTATTCGATGATCCGGCAGCCTTCGAGGACGCGATCGACGTCATCGGTCCATTCGCTGTGCACGTCCACGAATTCGCCGTCGTGCAGGCCCAGGTCGGCAAGATCGTCGGGGTTGACGAACACGACACGCCGCCCCTTCTTCACGCCGCGATACCTGTCGTTCAAGCTGTACATGGTCGTGTTGAACTGGTCGTGGGACCGCATCGTCTGCAACAGCAACCGCCCGTCCGGCACGACGAGGGTCTCCAGCTCGTTCACCGTCAACATGGCTTTTCCGGTCGCGGTCGGGAAAGTGCGGGAATCGCGCGGACCGTGCGGCAACACGAATCCGCCGCGCTGGCGCACCAGCTGGTTATAGCCGACGCATCCGGGGACGACGTTCGCGATGTGGTCGCGGATCGTGTCGTAATTTCGCTCGAACGCGGCCCAATCGGCGGTGCCGCGCACGCCGACGGCACGGGCCATCCGGGAGATGATCGCCACTTCCGAGAGCAGGTTGTCGGCGACGGGCTTCAGTTTGCCGGTCGACGAGTGCACGGCGCACACCGTGTCCTCGACGGTGACGAACTGCGGGCCGGAATCCTGATTGTCGATCTCGCTGCGGCCTTTGGTTGGCAGGATGAGCGCTTTCTCCCCCACCACTCCGTGCGAATGGTTGAGTTTGGTCGAGATCTGCACCGACAATTTCGTCCGGCGCAATGCCTCCTCGGCCGTCCCGGTGTCCGAGACGGCGCCGACGATGTTGCCGCCGAGCCCCACGAAAACTTTGACATCGCCGTCCCGCATGGCACGGATCGCTTTGACGGCGTCCACCCCGTGCTTCCGCGGGGGGTCGAAGCCGAACTCGCGTTGAACGGCGTCGAGGAACGAATCCGGCATCTGCTCCCAGATCCCCATGGTGCGGTCGCCTTGCACATTACTGTGCCCGCGGATGGGTGACGCACCGGCGCCGGGCCGCCCGATGTTGCCGCGCAACAGCAACAGATTCATGATCTCTTTGATGGTCGGGACTGCCTTCTTGTGCTGGGTCAGCCCCATCGCCCAGGTGATGATGACGCGGTCGGCGCGCATGTACCTGTCGGCGAGCTCGTCGATCTCCCGCGCCTTCAAGCCCGTCGCTTGTTCGACGGCAGTATCGTCGAGGTGCGCCAGGTGGGCCCGCAATTCGTCCAACCCCTGGCAATGATCGTTTAAGAAGTCGTGGTCGAGCACAGTGCCCGGGGCCTTGTCCTCCGCGTCCAGCACACGCTTGGACACGGCCTGCATCAGGGCCATGTCGCCGCCCAGGCGGATCTTCATGAACTGATCGGCAAGCCCGGTGCCGTGTCCGAGGATGCCTTTCGGCGTTTGCGGATTCTTGTAGCGCATCAACCCGGCCTCGGGCAGCGGATTGACGGCCACAATGTCGGCGCCGGCATTCTTGGCGTCTTCCAGCGCCGTGAGCATGCGCGGATGATTGGTGCCGGGGTTCTGTCCCATGATGATGATCAAATCGGACAGTTCGAAATCGGTGTACGCGATAGTCGATTTGCCGACGCCGATCACCTCTCCCATGGCGGTGCCCGTTGATTCGTGGCACATGTTCGAGCAATCGGGCAGGTTGTTCGTGCCGAACGCGCGTGCAAACAGCTGATAGGCGAACGCCGCCTCATTGCTGGTGCGACCGCTCGTGTAAAAGGCCGCTTCGTCGGGCGAGTCCAGGCCATTCAATTCATCGGCAAGTATGGAAAACGCCTGGTCCCATCCGATCGGCCGGTAGTAGTCGACTCCGGCCGGTTTGTAGACGGGCTGCTTCAGCCGGCCCTGCTGGCCGAGCCAGTATTCGCTCTTGCCGGCCAGTTCGCGCACCGAATGCTTGCCCCAGAACGTTTCCGGCACGGTCAACGGCGTCGCTTCCCAGGTCAGCGCCTTGGCACCGTTCTCGCAGAATTCGAAGGTCTTGCGCTCGGGCGGGTCCTGCCAGGCGCAGCTCATGCAGTCGAAGCCGTCTTTCTGGTTCATGGCCAGCAGGCCCGTCATGCTGCGGGCCACGCCGACGTCCTTGAACGCCGGGCCCATTGAATGCGTCACTCCCGGGACGCCGGCGGCCCAATCCTTACGCTTGCCGACTTCCAAGTCCTTTTCCGCGACCTTGCCGACCACTGACTTTTTCTTGCTCATGCCACACCTTCGCTCGTTGCCGGCTGCGAACCGGCCATGCCGGCGATGCGTTCCTCGCCGGTGTAGACGACCATGGATTTGCCGCGCAGGAACCCGACAAGCGTCATCCCGGATTCGACTGCCAATTCGACTGCCAGCGACGACGGCGCCGACACAGCCGTCAGCATCGGGATGCCGGCCATTGTCGCCTTTTGCACGAGTTCGAAGCTCGCGCGCCCGGACACCATCAGTACCGTCCGCCGGAGCGGAAGTCGTTCCTGGGTCAGTGCCCATCCGATAACCTTGTCGACGGCGTTGTGCCGGCCCACGTCTTCGCGGACGACGACGAGCTCCCCGTCCGCGTCGAACAAGCCGGCAGCATGCAGCCCGCCGGTCTTGTCGAAGACGTCCTGCCGGTCGCGCAGCCGATCCGGCAGCTCGGCCAGAATTTCCGGTTCCATCACGAAGTCGCTACGTGCCGGTTCGAACTTCGAACGGGTGCGGACGGCGTCAATGCTGGCTTTGCCGCACAGGCCGCACGAGCTTGTCGTATAGAAATTCCGCTCCAGGCTCGGATCGAGCGGAGCCACGCCCGGGCCAAGCGTCACGTCAAGCACGTTGTACGTATTGCGCCCGTCGTCGTCCGTGCCGGCACAATAGCGTGCCGTCATCACATCGGACGCAGCCGATGCGACCCCTTCGGACACCAGGAAGCCGGCGGCCAACTCGATATCGTGGCCGGGCGTGCGCATCGTGACCGACAGCGGGCGGCCGCCGACGCGGATCTCCAACGGTTCTTCGACGGCCAGCGAATCGGGTGCGCGGGTGATCCGGTCGCCGATCTCGCCATCGACGTGCACCCGTGCGACGCGCCGCCTTGCGGTTATCCTGCCCATCTCTCGCTCCCGACTGACGACGCCGTGTCATCCACCGATGTACGACATTTCGATCTTTTGTCGCTTGGCCGTCTCCTGTCCGCGGCGCTCCGAGTAGTTGTCGGTACGCGCCCGCCAGAGATGGGCCATCACCGTGGCGATCTCGTCGTCGGTGCAGCCACCGCGCAGCAAAGCACGCAGATCGTGGCCGGCCGCCTGGAACAAACACGTGAACAGCTTGCCGTCGGCGGAGATCCGTGCTCGCGTACACGTACTGCAGAACGCCTGGGTCACGCTGGAGATCACGCCGATCTCTCCCCCGCCGTCGGTATAACGCCAGCGGCCGGCGACCTCTCCGGAGTAGTTCGGAGACGCCGGTTCGAGCGGCATCTCGTCGTTGATGCGGGCGATGACTTCGGCCGACGGCACGACTTCGTCGAGCTTCCACCCGTTGGACGTGCCGACGTCCATGAATTCGATGAACCTGACGATATACGGGGTGTCCTTGAAGTGCCGCGCCATGGGCACGATGTCCTGATCGTTCATGCCCTTCTTCACGACCATGTTGATCTTGACGGGCGACAGGCCGGCCTCGTGAGCGGCGTCGATGCCGTCGAGGACCGAGCGTACCGAATAGTCGACGTCGTTCATGGCGCGGAACGTGTCCTCGTCGACCGAGTCCAGCGAGACGGTGACCCGGTCGAGCCCGGCGTCCGCGAGTTGCTGCGCTTTTCGGGCCAGAACGGAACCGTTGGTGGTCAATGCCACGTCCAGCGGCGTGCCGTCGGTGGTGGGAACGTCCTTGATCATCGAGACGAGTTTGTCGATGTCTTTACGCAACAGCGGTTCACCGCCAGTGAGACGTACCTTGCGGATGCCGTGCGCAGCCGCGATGGTCGTCAGCCGCGTGATCTCTTCGAACGAAAGGAGGGACGCCTTGGGCAAGAACGCGTAGTCCCTGCCGAAGATCTCTTTCGGCATGCAGTAGACACATCGGAAATTGCACCGGTCGGTCACCGAGATGCGTAAATCGCGCAATGCGCGCCCGCGCGTGTCCTCGACGTGTCCCGTCGGGCTCTCGACCGTCTCCGGCACGTCCGAAACCTTTCGGAAATACAGCGGATCGGACATGCTCACCACCTTTCGACTTCTCTTTCGACTCTATCGCGGAACGCGGCGATTTTGGGTGGCGCGCCCGGCTATTCGCAGTCAACTCGTCATTGCCCACCGCGAGCCGGCTGCCGACGGCTGCGGGCACGGTCAACGGAATACCAGGAAAGTGCCGCCGCCATGACGATCGCCAAGATGAGCCACGCCGTCCGGTATCCGACAGCAACGAGGAGATATCCGAAAATGATCGGGCCCGCCGCGTGCCCGGCGTCCCAGAGACTGCCAAAGACTCCCATGGCGGCGCCGAAGCTCTTGCCAGCCGCCAAATCGCCGATCAACGCGGTGGTCGCCGGCGTCACGATCCCGGTGCCGGCGCCGAACACGGCCGCGATGATGATGAGTTCGACGAAACCGGAGGCGTACGGGATTCCAATGAGCGCCCCGATACAGATCAGGCTGCCGGCAACGATGAACGGCGTCCGGCTGCCGAGGCTGTCGGAGAACCGTCCAATGAGCGGCCGACCGACAATCGACACGACCCCCTGCGCTCCGGCGACGACCCCGATCTGCCAGACACGCAGTCCGATAGTCAACGCAAAGATCGGTAGATACGCCTGCACCGATCCGATGCCGACCCACATCCCGGCCTCGACCAGGCTCACGACTCGCACACGCGGGTCGGCCACGATCTGCCGGACGCCGGACGCCGCTTCGGCGACGACCGCGCGCAACGTTTTCGCCGGGTCGGCGGTCGCCGTCCCGATGCTGCGCGGCACACGGGTCATGACGAGAAGCGCCGCCACACCGATACCGCCCGCGATGAGGAACGTCGCCGGGAAGTTTGAAACCGTCAGCGCCAGGACCACCCCGCCGGCGACGGGGCCGAGCACGATTCCGACGTTCTCGGCCGCGTTGTAAATCCCCAGCTTCCTGCCCCGCGACTCCGGGTAGGTCTTCGCTACGAACGCCGACGCGGGCGGCGAGTACAAGGCCGTGGCCAGGCCGTGGACGAACCGGACGACGAGAAGCACCGGCCACACGAACGCCAGCAAATACAGAAACGGGCCGCCGGCTTTCACGACTGCTCCGGCCAGCATCATGCGGCGGACTCCGAACACATCCGACAGGGCGCCGGCAGGCATCTTCACGGCGATGCCCGTGATGGTCACGGCTCCCACAATCAGCCCGATCAATTGCACCGGGGCGCCGATGTGTTTGGCGTACAGCGGTGTGACGGGGCTGCGCATCATCTCGTAGCTGAGCCGGCCCAGCAGACCGACGGAGCATACCAGCGCGAACGGTGAAGCCCAGCCGCGCATCCCGTGCATCCAACGACTCTTCATTGCCATGGTCCTGCTTCGTGTCGACAGGGACCATCGGTCGGATGACGGTTCTCCCGGACCGTTGGCCTGGGACGGCGGGTTCCTTCGCCGGTTCGTTCAGGATAACCGTTCGGGAAAGCTGCACGCAGGCCGCCGGCGAGCGCGCAGAATTGCTTATCCACGACCGGCGGGTGCAAGCGTTGTATAGTCAGGGTTGTCCGATCACGAACGGCGGAGGGGCTCGCCGTCATCAATTTCGGCTTCGACCGACAACGGTCCCTACCCTGCGGTGACATTCACCGCCTCGAGGTAGGAGAGCCGAATCATGACAAGTATCGACATCCGGTCCGTGCGCGCACGCCAAGTGCTCGACTCCCGGGGGTATCCCACCATCAAAGTTCGCCTGGATTTGGACGACGGCCGGTACGCCGTCGCCGCGGCGCCCGCCGGCGCGTCCACCGGCAATCACGAAGCGGCGGAACTTCGCGACCGTGACAGCCATTACGCAGGCCGCGGCGTGCGATTGGCGGTCGAAGCGGTCGACAGCGAAATCAATGACCTGCTGGCCGGCCGGACGTGGGACAGTCTGCAGGATCTCGACGATGCCATGCGGGCGCTCGACGGCACCCCGCAGAAGCTCCGGCTGGGAGCGAATTCGATGGTTGCGGTCTCGATGGCGGCGGCACGGGCTTTCGCGCTGGTGGACGATCTGTCGCTGCACAGCTGGATTCGCCGCTCTCTGGATCGGGCCGACATCCTGCCGGTACCGCATTTCAACGTGCTCAACGGCGGCGAACATGCACGGAATCCGCTGGACTTCCAGGAATTCATGATTGCCCCGGTCGGCGCGGCCGATCTGCCCGAAGCCATCGAATGGGGCGCCGCCGTGTACCACAGCCTCGGTGGCTTGCTCCGCCAGCTCGGACTGTCGACCGGTCTCGGGGACGAGGGCGGATTCGCGCCGGACATCAGTTCGCCGGAACAAGCGCTCGACTTGGTTGTGGACGCGATCAAACACGCCGGGCTCGAAGCCGGCCCGGGCGGTGTGGCCATTGCGCTCGATCCCGCCGCAAACGGCTTCTTCCACGACGACGGCTATAAGGTCGCTGGAAAATACTATTCGAGCCGCGAGTTGATCGACTATTACGCGCAATTGGTGACGGATTACCCGATCCGCAGCCTCGAAGATCCGCTGGCCGAGGGCGACTTCGAAGCATGGCCGATCATCACGAACACTCTTGGCAACGCCGTGCAGATCGTTGGCGACGACGTGTTCGTCACCGACCCCGACCGCGTACTCAAGGGCGCACGCGAACACACCGCCAACGCCGTCCTGATCAAACCGAACCAGATCGGCACGGTGAGTGAGACGTTCGAGACGCTCCGGGTCGCCGATTCGTGCGGCTTTGCGGCGATGGTGTCACACCGCTCGGGCGAGACGACTGACAGTTTCGTGGCCGATCTTGCCGTGGGGTGCGGCTGCGGCCAGCTGAAATCCGGAGCTCCGGCACGCGGCGAGCGCGTCGCGAAATACAACAGGCTGCTCGATATCGCGGCAAGCGACCCCGAGATGCCCTACGGGCCGGCAACTCCGCGCAACGAACTGAAATAGCGAAAGGACTCTCCATGACCATCGACACGCGGGACATCTACCTGGCCAGGCACGGCGAAACCGCGTTCAATGCCGACGGCAGGCTGCGCGGACTGGCCGACCCACCGCTCAACGACACAGGCGTCGCCGAAGCCGAGCGACTGGCCGACGCGCTGGCACGCCGTCTGACCAGCGAGCCGAACAGCGCCGCGCCGCACGTCTTGTCGAGCCCGCTCGACAGAGCGGTTCACACGGCTCGCATCATTGCGAGCGCCCTGGGTGCGACCAATGCCGTCGACGAACGGTGGAACGACCGCGATTACGGCCCGCAAACCGGCAAGATCAAATCCGAGGTCATCGAACGGTGGGGCAGCGTGGACGACGCCCCCGGTGTCGAACCGCTGTCGGCGGTCGTCGCCCGTGTCCGGCCGGCACTGGACGCCGCTCCACGGGAAATCGCGGACGGCCCGATCGTGATCGTCACCCACGATGCCGTGATCCGCGCGCTGATCCGCGATCTCGACCCACGCCGTCCGGCCCTCGAATCGCCGACCGCCAGTTGGAACCATCTGCGGGGCCGCGCCGGCTGCTGGGAGATCGCCGCCGTCGACCGCAAGCCCGGTGCAGGGGCATAATGGCGGGCATTTGCGTGTTCTACGGACACCGGATGGAGCTCCGGGACGGCGCCCACGCGGCTGATGGCTCCTCAGGACGGTGGGAGGCGTCATGAGCGTGAGCGTGCTATTCGGTCCCGGAGTTCCGGACGACCCCAAGCCTCGCGAGCCGGAGAGCTTTTCCGATCTGGGCTTCGACCAGGTCGTCGAATCGATCACTTCCGAACTCGATCACTACGAGTTGGCGCCGTTTTTCTATACGCCGCTGAAGACCGTGGACGCGATCAAATACCGGCATGCCGTGCTGCGCGACTTGGCGAGGCCGGACGTGCTGGCGGTAGTGCGCGACTTCACGGCGGCCATGCGGAAATGCCGTGCGGACATCGATGAGGCGAAAGCACGGCACTACGTCTTGCAGCGGCAAGCCTGGCAGCTTGCCGGCATCCGGCGATACTGCAACGCCGTCCACCGGCTCTGCCGGTCGCTGGGCGACCTCGACACGGGCTCGGACGGTCTGAGCTCGCTGCACGCCTACCTGACGCACTACCGCGCATCGGAGGAATTCGAGGCGTTGGACATCGGGGCACGCAATTTGCTCGAACAACTGGCTGACGTCAAGTACTCCGTGCTGATCGACGGCAACCGCGTGCGAGTCGGTCCGTACGAGGGCGAACGCGATTACGGCGCGGACGTTCAAGAGACTTTCAATAAGTTCCGGCAAGGCGATGCCCCGTCGCACCTCGCGAAGTTCTCCGACTATGCCGATATGAACCATGTCGAGGCCCAGATCCTCGGCCTCGTCGCCAAACTCAACCCGGAGACGTTCACTACGCTCGAAAGCTACTGTCGCGAGCATCGCGAATTCACCGATCCCGTGGTCGGGCGATTCGACCGAGAAGTCCACTTCTACGTGGGATATCTCGATTACATCCGCCCGATCGAAGCAGGCGGACTGCGTTTTTGCTTGCCCACCGTCTCGGCGCACGCCACAACGATCCATGCAACCGACACGTTCGACGTGGCGCTGGCCCACCAGCAGGCCGGGAACGGGCCAATCGTCACGAACTCGTTCACTCTCACGCCACCCGAACGCATCATCGTGGTGTCGGGACCGAACCAAGGCGGCAAGACGACGTTCGCGCGGACGTTCGGTCAGCTGCATCACCTCGCTTGTCTCGGCCTCCCCGTGCCCGGCACCGATGCGGAACTCGCGCTCTTCGATCATGTCTTCACCCATTTCGAGCGCGAAGAAGAACTCGCGAACCTGCACGGCAACCTCGAGGACGAATTGGTGCGCATCCACGACGTCCTGGCCGAAACGGGCCCGGACTCGATAGTCATCTTGAACGAGATCTTCACGTCGACGACGCTTGCCGACGCACAGTCGCTCGGCTCCAAGATCCTGTCCCGGCTGATCGACGCGGGCGCGCTGTGCGTCTACGTCACGTTCGTCGACGAGTTGTCCCGGATCGGCCCGGCCACTGTCAGCATGGTCAGCCAGGTCGATCCGACCGATCCGGCCCGCAGGACGTACAAGGTCGAGCGTCGCCGCGCCGACGGTCTGGCGTATGCGGCCGCCATCGCCGAGAAATACGGTCTTTCGTACAAACGACTGAGGGAACGGATCTCGCCATGAAAGCACATTTGATGTATGCCGACGCCGATTTCGACGTGTCGACTAACTTGCCCGGGCACTACGACGATCTCGATCGTGATCTGGAACTCGGCACGCTCCTGACGGCAATGGCCGGCGGCGACGACTATGTCTACGACATTTCGCATCGCGCGCTGATGCTCGGCTTGCACCGAGCCGATCAGGTGCAATTCCGACAAGAGGTGCTGCAAGACTGCTTGCGCGATCCCGAGGCGATCCGGGAGCTCTACGCACTCGCCGGCGAGGCGATCCACCGCGAGCGGCGCATCTACGGCGGTCTGACTCGCGGGTTTCCCGACGCCGTGCTCCGGCACGCCATCGAAGTCATGCGTCTTTTCGACGAAATGCTCACGCGAGTACGCGACGTCGCGGCCGAACACGCCGGCTCGTTCACATCCACGGGAATGACGACGCTGTGCCAGTCGCTGCGCACCGAACTGGACGATGAATATCTGGACAGCATACGCGAGCATCTGAGTCAGCTGAAGTTCGACCACGGCATCCAAATGAGTGCGGAGCTCGGCCGCGGCAACAAGGCGGCCGGCTACGTGCTCAGGCTGCCGAACGACGCTCACCTGCCGTGGTGGAAGCGCATGTTCGAGCGTGATCGCACCGGGTTTTCCTTTCGCATCGCCGACCGCGACGAAAGCGGCGCGCAGGCTCTGGCCGAGCTTCGCGGCCGGGGCGTCAACCTCGCAGCAAATTCGCTTGCCCAATCAACAGACCACATTCTGAGCTTCTTCACCATGCTCAAGACCGAGCTCGCATTTTACGTCGGCGGACTGAACCTGCACGATGCGTTGGCGAATGCGGGCGCCGACGTCTGTTTTCCCGAAGTCGCCGCCGGCGACACGGATCTGGACGCGTCGGGACTATACGATCCGAGCCTGCGGCTCACCAGCTCCGACCACGTCGTGGGCAACGACATCGAGGCAAATGCGAAGCGCCTCATCGTCATCACCGGAGCGAACCGGGGCGGCAAGTCCACCCTCTTGCGCAGCGTCGGTGTCGCTCAGCTCATGTTCCAAGCCGGTCTCTATGTGCCGGCTCGAAAATTCCGCGCAAGCCTGTGCGACGGAGTCTTCACCCACTTCAAACGCGAAGAGGACGCCGGGATGGTCAGCGGGAAGCTCGACGAGGAGATGGCGCGCATGAGCGACATCGTCGATCGTCTCACGCCGTCCGGCATGCTGCTGTGCAACGAGTCGTTTTCCGCGACCAACGAGCGCGAGGGCTCGGAAATCGCCCGGCAGATCGTAACGGCGTTGTTGGAGGCCGGCGTGCGAGTGCTGTACGTCACGCACATGTTCGACCTGGCACGCAGTCTCGAGTTCGACAACTCCGACGACGGGCTCTTTTTGCGTGCCGAGCGTCTCGACGACGGCGGGCGGACGTTCCGAGTGCGGCCCGGCAAGCCGCTACCGACGAGTTTCGGCGAAGATTTGTTCAATTCGATATTCGGGGCCGGCTCAACGCCAAATTCCGGACGTTCCGCGGCGGTGACTATCGACAAGGTGCAGGTCGACCATGCCGATGGCTGACATGAGCGCGTACATGGTGGTCGGGCCGACGAACACGAATCCGCGTTTCTTCAAATCCTTTGACAAGGCGACGGATTCCGGGGACGTCGTCGGCAGCTCGTCCATCGTGCGCGGCGCCGGGGTCGTCTCGGGGCGATAGGACCATACGAAGTCGGCAAGCCCGCCGTCCGGCCGCAAATCGATAGTCGCCTGCGCGTTGCGAATCGCTGCGCGGATCTTCAGCTTGTTCCGCACGATTGCGGCGTCGGCCATCAACCTGTCGAAATCGGCGTCGTCGAAGCGTGCGACGGCGTCCGGTTCGAAATCGGCGAACGCATGTCGGAACGCCGGCCGTTTGCGCAGGATGGTCGCCCAGGACAGTCCGGACTGGAACGCCTCGAGGGTGAGCCGTTCGAACATGCCGCGCTCATCGGTGACCGGCATCCCCCATTCGGTGTCGTAATAGTCGCGCATCAACGGGTCGGACGCCGCCCACGCGGGCCTGGCGAGCCCGTCGTCCCCGATGATCACGCCGTCGGGCGTCTCGTCCGCGCCCATATCAGGGCGCCCCCGCATCGAAGTAGGCCAGCACCAGCCCGATGGGGATGCTGACCACCAGCAATACGATCACCAGCCGGTAGACGACGACCGCGGCACCGGACGGCGCGCCGCGGACTGCGACGAGCATCAGCACCAGCGCCAAAAGCACCAGGAGGCCGCCGACATCGACGATCCACGGCTGGGCGGCGAGAGTTCCGGCAATGACGCCGACGCTGCCGACGTTCAGGCCGACGAGCTCGGCCACCGACAGTCGGCCGGACACGTTCCCGCCGGTGAAGTGGTCTTGGCCGACCCCGAGCAGCAATTGCGCCGCCCCGGTCACCAGCACCAGATACGCGGCCGCCCACGAGCCGTGCTCCCATCCAAGGGGTGACGTCGCGGCGGCCGCAAGTCCTCCGAGGATGATGCTCACGCCGCCGACGATGACGAATGCGAGGCCGGACGGCGTCCGGACCTGCACCGTGATCCCGGTGCCGGCCGGGCGAGGAATCTCTGCCATGCTGCTAGTTTCTCACGGCGGATAAGATGGCCGCATGACAGACGCGACTCGCGAGAAGCGGCTCATCGCCGCGCTCACTACGCTGGCCGACACGCTTGTCGCGGACTACGACGTCGTGGATCTCATGCACACGCTCGTCGAGCAGAGCGACGAGTTGCTGGACGCCTCGGCGACGGGACTGCTGCTGGCCGACCCCGAGGGAGATCTCGAGGTGATTGCGGCAAGTAATGCCGAGTGCCTGGCCACCGAGCATGCGCAGGTCCGCCACCGCGGCGGGCCGTGCCTGGACGCCTTCAGCTCCCGAGCGCCCGTCGCGGTGACCGATATCGACGCCGACGGGTCGCGGTGGCCGGAGTTCCGCGACGAGGCTCTGGCGCACGGGTACCTCTCCGTTGACGCGTTTCCGCTGACGTTGCGCGATATGACGATCGGGGCCATGACGGTCTACCGCCCGCAGGTCGGGTGCTTGGACGAGCGGGACAGGTCGGTCGCGCAAGCCCTTGCGGACATGGCAACAATCGGCATTCTGCAAGAGCGCACCGTCCGGGAACGGGACGTCGTCAACAGCCAGTTGCAGCACGCGCTCAATAGCCGCGTCATCATCGAGCAAGCCAAGGGCATCGTCGCCCAAAGCGGCAATGTCGACGCCGAAAAGGCCTTCATCGCCATGCGCCAATACGCGCGCAGCAACAACCTCCCATTGCGCCGCGTGGCCGAGAGCGTCGCCGACCGGACTATCGACATTTGGCAGACCCAGGATGCTACGGGCGCCTAAACCCCGTACACTGGATAGTAGTTGCTCGAGACCCCGGTAGCTGAAGAGACCGCTATTCGAAGGGCCATCATGGATCAACAAGCAACCTACAGCGCCCCTGCTTCGGGACGGACCGCGCGCGGCGCGGGCGCAGCGGCCCGATACACCAACATTTATACGGAATTGCAGACCCGGATCAAGGATCATGATCTGCTTCGCCGCCGTTACGGCTTTTACTGGACGATGCTCATCGGCTCGACCCTCGTACTGGCTGCCATCGGTTTTCTCGTGGTGTGGCTGGGCGATTCGTGGTTACAGCTCATCGCCGCCGGCGCCCTCGGCGCTCTGATGGCGCAATTCGGCTTCCTGGGCCATGAAGCGGCCCATCAGCAAATGTTCAAATCACGGCGCTGGAACGAGTGGATCGGCCGGATCGTTTCGGGGCTGTTCACTGGGCTGAGCTACGGCTGGTGGATGAACAAGCACAACCTCCATCACGGGTTCCCCAACCAAGAGCAAAAGGATCCCGACATCAAGTCGAACGTGCTGGCGTTCACGCCGGCCGCCGCGGCCACGCGAACCGGGTTCCGGGCGGAAATGGCCAAACGCCAGGGGTACTTGTTCTTCCCGCTCCTGCTCCTCGAGGGCGTGAATCTGCACTTCGCCAGCATCAAGACCATCGCCGGCAAGCAAAAGCTCAAGCACCGCTGGTCGGAGGCAACGTTCGTCGGCGTCCGGCTGATCGGGTACGTGGCGATGTTGTTCATCTTGCTGCCTCCCGGCATGGCTGCGGCCTTCCTGGGCGTGCAGCTCGGGGTGTTCGGCTTCCTACTCGGCGCCGCGTTCGCACCCAATCACAAGGGCATGCCCATTGTTCCGACCGGCATGAAGGTGGACTTCTTCCGCCGTCAAACTCTCATGTCCCGCAATATCACGGGCGGCCGGTTCGTTGACTTCTTCATGGGCGGGCTCAACTACCAGATCGAGCACCACCTTTTCCCCAGCATGCCGCGGCCCAATCTGCGCGCCACGCAAAAGCTGGTCAAGGCGTTCTGCGCCGAAAAGAACGTCACGTACACCGAAAAGACTCTTGCGCAGTCCTACGCAATAGTCGTGAAGTACCTCAACCAGGTCGGGTTGAAAGAGCGCGATCCGTTTGCGTGCCCGCTGGTGCAGCTCTACCGCGCCTGAGGCCCGCGCCTCTTCCGGAGAAAAGGCCGCAGCCCCCTCGTGGCGTCCGCCCCGCCGAGTGGTGGCGAATGGTCGCCTCCCCTCCGCGAGTGGTGGCGAATGGTCGTGATTTTTCCAAAATCACGACCATTCGCCACCACTCGGCGGGCGGGCTAGAGCGACGGGCGATCGATAAGGGTGTCCGCAAAGTGACAGCGGGAGACATGCGCCCCGGCAAGTTCGACGAGCTCGGGTTCTCGTTCGCGGCAAATGTCCTCGGCCATCCAGCATCGTGACCGAAAGCGGCAACCGGACGGCGGGTCGATCGGCGACGGAGGGTCGCCGGTGAGGATGATCCTTTCCCGGTCCGCGGGGCCCCCGCGAAGTTCCGGGGCCGCGGCGAGCAGAGCTTTCGTATACGGGTGACCCGTCGTGTCGTAAACGTCGGAATAATCGCCGAGCTCGACCACGCGCCCCAGATACATCGTTGCTACCCGATCGGCCATGTGCCGCACGATTTGGAGATCGTGAGCTATGAACACAAAACTGAGATCGAGTTCTCGCTGCAGGTCCTGGAGCAGATTCACAATCTGAGCCCGCACCGAAACGTCCAGCGCCGACACCGCCTCGTCGCACACGAGCAGATCCGGGTTCAACGCGATGCCGCGAGCAATGCCGATACGCTGCTGCTGTCCGCCGGAGAACTGATGCGGATAGCGATTCATGTGCTCCGGCTTGAGCCCGACCAGTTCCATCAGTTCTGCTACTTTGGCGCGCCGCCGTCCGGACGGAAGCAGATTCCGGTGGATCCGGAACGGTTCGGCGACGAGTTCCCCCACCTTCTTGCGTGGGTTCAGCGCACTGAATGGGTCTTGGAAGATCAACTGGATGTTTCGCCGCATCTCTTTGCGTTCGGCACCGCGAAGGGCATTGATGTCCTGCCCGCGAAACAACACCCGGCCTTCCGTCGGCCGGTCGAGGCCGGCAATCACCCGGGCCAACGTCGACTTGCCGCACCCCGACTCGCCGATCACTCCCAAGGTCTCGCCGCCTCGGACGGTGAGATCGACGCCGTCCAGCGCCCGCACCGACTTTCGCGGGGCGAACGGCATCCGACGCGGCAAGGGATAATGCTGCTTGACGCCGTCCAGCTCGAGCAACGGTCCGCCCGGTCCGGCCGGCTGTTCTGAGTTCGTCACGAATTCCTCTGTCATTGCCGCAATATCCGATCGCTGAAGAAGCACGCACTTCGCCGACCGGGTGCCACTTCTTCGAGCGGAGGGGCACTGATTCGACATTCGGGCTGCGCAAATTCGCAGCGCGGGGCGAACGAGCAGCCCGCCGGAAGCCGATTGAGTTCGGGCGGTTGCCCGGGGATCGCCGGCAATCGCTTGCCTTTGAGATCCTCGCTGGAAACCGATGAGGCAAGCCCTCGGCTGTACGGATGGGCCGGGTTCGTCAACAGGTCGCGCGTCGGCCCGCGTTCAACGATCCTGCCGGCGTACATGACGGCTGTCTCATCGGTGACTTCACTGACCACGCTGATGTCATGCGTAATGAGAACCAAGCCCATGTCGCGTTCGTCCTGCTGTTCTTTGAGCAGTTCGAGAATCTGAGCCTGTACCGTGACATCGAGCGCCGTCGTCGGTTCGTCGGCAATCAGCACTTTCGGGTCCAATGCCAATGCCATCGCTATGACGATGCGTTGCCGCATTCCCCCGGAAAACTGGTGGGGGTAGTCGTGCACTCGGCCGGCGGCGCCGGGGATGCGCACTCGGTCCATCATCTCGATGGCGGCCAGTCGGGATGCCCGACGAGACATTCCACGGTGGACGCGGTACAGCTCGCCAATTTGATTGCCGACCGTGTGCACCGGATTGAGCGCGGTCAACGCGTCTTGGAACACCATGCTGATTTCGCTGCCGATGACGCGTTGGCGCTGCTTTTCCGGTAGCCCGACGAGATTCATCTCATCCAGCAGGATCTCGCCGGATGTGACGTGTGCCGGCGGCGTGTCGAGCAGTCCCATGATTGCCGAGGCCGTCACCGACTTACCCGATCCGCTTTCACCGAGAATGCCCAAGGCTTGGCCCTGCCGGACGTCCAACTCGACGTCGTTGACGGCTCGTACTCGTCCGGCCGGTGTCTCGAATTCGACCACGAGGTCGCGCACGGACAGGATCGGCTCGGCCGGTTGCGGAATCGGTTCGGCCGTCATGATGCTCCCTTGGGGTCGAATTCATCGCGCAACGCTTCGCCGAACAGTACGAAGGCAAGCACCGTCACGCTCAAGAAGATGGCGGGGAATATCAGCAGATGTGGTGATTCGGACACGTATTGTCGCGCCGCTGCGAGTTGGAGACCCCAGGAGACCGACGGCGGAGACAATCCGACGCCGATGAATGTCAGCCCGGCTTCCGCAGCGATGACACCGCCGACGCCGAGCGTTTGCAACACGAGCAGCGGCGTCAGCGAGTTTGGCACCAGGTGGCTGAAAATCAACCGGAAGTCGCTGCCGCCCAGCACACGCGATGCTTGCACGTATTCGCGGTTCCTGACCGTCATGACCGACGATCGCATATATCGCACGCCGCCGGGCCAGTGGAAGAGCGCGAGCGCGAAGGACACCGTCCAGATCGTGCGATGGTCAAAGAGTTGAAGCACCACGATTGCGGCGAGAATGAACGGCAGCCCGAATGCGATATCGCACACGCGCGATATCAGCGCATCAACCCAGCGACCGTAGAATCCTGCCAAGGCGCCCAGGATCGCAGAGACGACAAACGAGGCCGACGTGACGACGATGCCGACGACGATCGAGGCGCGAGCACCGTAGATGACGTTCGTATAGTAGTCGCAGCCTTGCGGGTCGTAGCCGAACCAATGCGAAGCGCTCGGCGGTTTGTTGGTGTTCAAGATGTTGCAGCCCGCGTTGGGGTCGCTGCCGAATCCCGCAAAGAGCTGCGGAAATGCCGCCATGACGATCATGATGAGGACGAGTGCGCCGGAGATCACGAACCGGGGTCGCTGCGCGAGACTTCGAATTCGATGCCACGTGTTGGGCTCGTCCGCTATGTCCTCGACGGGGCCGGACAGCACCTGCCGATCGACGCTCATACCCGCACCCTCGGATCGATCAAGCCGTATGTGAGGTCAACGAGCAAATTGAAGACCAGGTAGACGATGACCAGCAGCGTAGCGATGCCGACGACCACTGTGCCCTCCTTGTTGTGAATTGCCTGCACCATGAGCTGGCCGATGCCGGGAATGTTGAAAATGGCTTCGATGATGACGGCGCCCCCGAGCATTCCGGCCAGGCTCAAGCCCAGATACGTCACGACCGGGATCATGGCGTTGCGCAAGGCGTGTTTCCAGATGCTTCGCGACGGCGACAAGCCTTTGGCCCGAGCCGTGCGCATGTAATCCGTCCGCAAGACGTCCACCAGGCTTGTGCGAGTGAGTCGCGCCAGACTTGCTGAGGCTTCAAAGGCCATCACCAGCGCCGGGAGGATATATGCCATCGGCCATCCGGCGCCGATGCCCGCGGGGTCGACCCAGTTGAGCTGGACGCCGAAGAGTGTTTGGGCTCCCAGCGCGATGACGAATCCGGGAACGCCCAAAAACACGACGGTGAAGATCAACGCGAAATGGTCTCCGGCACGGTTGTGTTTCAATCCGCCGTACACGCCGATCGCCAGGCCGATGATCAGTTTGAGCACCCACGCCGTCAACGCGAGCTTGAAAGTATTGGGCCATCGCTCGGCAATCAGACCGCTGACCGGCCGACCAAAGAAATCGATACCGAGATTGCCGTGGACGAGGTTCCACATATAGTGCCCGTACTGCGCCAGAAACGGGTCATTGAGGTGGTAGGCCTCGCGGATTTGCGTCACCGTTGAGGCAGGAAGCGGACGTGAGCCGGTCAACGCTGCCACGGGATCACCGGGCATGGCGAAGGTCAGAGCGTAAATGATGAATGTCGCGCCAATAACCACGGGCACCATTTGCAGTACTCGCCGGAGCGTATACCCAAGCATCGTTTGTGTCCCCCTTCCTACCGAGCACCCGGTGCGTCATCGACGGTGCTGAGGTGGCCGACCGGATCGTCGAGCGCTGCAGCGACGATGGTGGTGGCGGCGAATAGCGTCAGCGACATCTCGTTCGACAGCGAGGTGACGATTCGAGCGGACGCATTGCTTGCGGAGTCTGCATACAGATCCGCCTCGGCTCGCACCATGTCGAGATATTGCGGCGTTTCGGCCACGGTGCCGGCAATGACCAGATACTCCGGATCGATGATGTCCATCAAGATGGCCGCAGCACGTCCGACATATCGACTGCGACGACCAAGCACATCGGCCGCCACCGGGTCGCCGTCCGCCGCCCTAGTCACGATGTCGGCGAATTCCGGGACTTCGGCCAGGCCGGCTTCGGCTGCCATCCGTTCAACAGCGTCGTCCGTCGCCACTGCTTTCAGGCAGCCGGATCTGCCGCAATCGCAAGGGATTGCCCGTTCGGTGACTTTCAAGTGCGCGATGTTCCCGGCGCTTTGTCGATAGCCCGCCCGAATGATGCCGTCGTGAACGCTGACGGAGCCGACGTCCGCCGTCACCACCATCAGGACGAAGCTGCTGGCGGTCTTTCCGTATCCGTAGAGGAGTTCCGATTGAGCCGCCGCGCGAGCGTTCTGTTCGACAATGATCGGCTCCGGGACTCGGCCGCTGAGTTGTCCTCGTACGTCGACGTCGCGCCAGCCGGCGACCGGATTCTCCACGATAGTTCCGGCTCGGCGATCGACAATGCCGCCGCTGGCTATGCCCGTACCGACTATCGAGACGCCGGCGGGGCAGTCCGCCACGAGGTCACGGGCCGCCCCGGCAACCATTTCCAGCGCCTCCGGGGCCGGCACCCCGGCATGCGGCACCAACACGGACACGTGCTCGGTGCCGTCGAAGCCGACAATTGCCACGCCGGTCGTCCGCGGACCCAGATGGATGCCGAGGACGGCGCGACGGCGCCCGTCAATGGCCAGCGGCACCCCGGGCCTGCCGAGGACGCCGGTCTTGGGCTCCAATTCCCGGACGAGACCGAACTCGATCAACTCGTTGACCAAGTTCGTGCCGGTGGCGGCGGACAGCCCCAGCGCCCTGGCTGTTTCCGAACGTGTCTCGCCCGGGCTCAGCATGATTCGCCGAAGAACCATTGACATGTTGGTGCGGCGCATATCATTGCTGCGCTGCCCTCGGGCGGGCTTTCGCAAACCGGAATCGGAATAGGTTGTCATCGAGAGAATCCGTTACCGTCAGCAGCCGTAGCCTGCACGATAAAACTGCAGGTCACCTTGCACGTCGTTCATCACGGCACACTTGGAGTGCAGACCGTAGTCTTTCGGCACGAACAACGGAATGGCCGGCATGTCCTGCAGAATCAGGTGTTCGGCTTTGGCGAACTTCGCATTGCGCTTCTTCACGTTCAGCTCGCCGCGTGCCGAACGGATCAGTTTGTCGACGGCCGGATTGCTGTATCCCGTCGCCGCATTGCCGTCTCCATTGGTTTCGTACTGGCTCAAATACTGGTCCGGGCTCTTGAACGACCAGCCCCACAGTCCAAACAATGCGCCGTCGAGCTTGCCGTTGTTGCGCTTCGACTGCAGCTCGGTGCCCAGCATCGGCTTGAGCTGGACCTTGATGCCCAGATTGGATTTTATTTGCTTGGACACGGCTTGAACGAGTTCCTTGTCCGAGTCGCTGTTGTAATCGATATTGAGCGTGCCGGAGAATCCCCCGGACTTCTTCAGGAGCTTTTTGGCTTTGGTCGGGTTGTAGGTGCAGGCTTCGCACGAACCTTTTCGGTAGGACCCCAGCGACGGGGGCACAAGCGAGTCCGACGGCGCCGAATTGCCCTGGAGGAGTGACTTCGCAATGCTCTTTCGATCGATCGACATTGCTATGGCGTGCCGGAGCTCCGGACTGCGAAGTTTCTTCAGATACTCGGGGAACTGAAGTGTGTTCTGCTTACTTTCGGTCTTCACCTTGTACAGCGCGTCGGAACCCAGCTGTGATTTGGCCTTTGCCACCATCGCAGGTTGGATGTTGCGCATCATGTCCAGATTGTTCGCCGTCATGTCCGTGTAGGCCGCATCCGGCGAGGTGTAGATCTTCGCCACCAAGGTCGTGGCGCCGCCCGAGAAGCCGGCGCTTCCCTTGAAGCCGTCCCACTTCTTCATCGTGACCGACTGGTTGTGATCCCACGAGACGACCTTGTACGGGCCATTGCTGATCGGCTTCGACTCGTACGATTTCGGGTCGGTGAACGCGACCTTCGGGAGCGGGCACGTGGGATTCGTCGACAAGATCTTCGGGAAGTCCGAATTCGGCTCGGACAAGGTGACTGTGATCGTGTATTTACCGGAGGTCTGCACTCCCGAGAGCTTCTTGACCTTCGGCTTGGAGCCGTCGGGAGGGTTCATGGCGTCGTACCCCTTGAAGCTCGCGAACATGCCGTTGCCCTGCCAGGCGTTCGGGCCGTATGCGGCTTTGTTCCACGCTTGTACAAACGACGATGCCGTGACCGGGGATCCGTCTTGGAAGGTCCATCCATGGCGGAGTTTGATCGTCCACGACTTGGCGTCGGTGCTCTTCACCGATTTCGCGGCCAAGGGCTCGTACTTTTGGGTCTTGGTATTCATCTCCATCAAGTTCGCGCAGGTCGCCATGGCAATCTGGCTTCCCGGATCCTTTTGCGGCAATAGCGACTTCGGTTCAGTTGTTTCGAACGTCAAGGTGCCGTCGCCGCCATCGGATCCTGCTTGGCCTCCTCCGTCGCTGCAGGCAGCTGCTCCCAACAGCAGTGATGCGGCCGCCGCAGCGGCGAGGACTGCTCGATTCTTGAACATTGCGTTCCTTTCGCAAAGGTCTCCATTGATCTGCGCCGCGCCGATGAGGATGCGAGTGGCGCGTTTCACTTATTTAATTCATCACATATAATAAGTAGAAACACGGTGCGGTGCAACCATGCGTGTAGCACGGGCTGTTTTGAACAGTGCCTCCGTCACCCCATACGCCCGAGCCGGAGCCCGGCCCTGACAGCGAGGAGAATTCACGTGGATCTCAACATCGGCATCATCGGATTCGGCATGCGCGCCGGACTTTGGAAGCATGTCCACCGGCCCGGCGCCGGGTCGCAGGTCACGATGGTGTGCGACGTGAGTGAGCGCGGCCGGGCCGACGCCGCCACGAACCTGCCCGGCGCCGTCGTCACCGCCGAGCTGGACGACGTGCTCACTGCCGGGCTGGACGCCGTCCTCGTTCTCACCCCCGATGACCAGCACGCTCCGGTCGTCATGGCCACGCTGGACGCCGGCATCCCCACCTTTTGTGAGAAGCCGCTGGCAACCACCGTCGAGGATTGCGATGCTCTGCTCGAGCGGGCGTACAAGACCGGCACCAAGCTCTACGTGGGCCACAATATGCGCCATATGCCGGTGGTCGTGCAAATGCGCAAGCTGATCGATGCCGGCGCCATTGGCGAGGTCAAAGCGGTATGGTGCCGGCACTTCGTTGGTACCGGCGGCGACTTCTACTTCAAGGACTGGCATGCCGACCGAAAGCACTCCACCGGCTTGCTCTTGCAAAAGGGCGCGCACGATATTGACGTCATCCATTTGTTGGCCGGCGGCTACACCGACCGGGTGTCGGCCATGGGCGCGCTCAGCGTATACGGCGATATCACCGACCGACGCGACCATTCCGACGAACGCATGTGGGATTGGTATTCCGCGGACAATTGGCCGCCAACGGAACAAAAGGGACTGAACCCGGTCGTCGACGTCGAAGACGTCTCGATGGTGAATATGACACTGGACAATGGCGTCATGGCGTCCTACGAACAATGCCACTTCACGCCTGACTACTGGCGCAATTACACGGTCATCGGTACGGCCGGCCGGTTGGAGAACTTCGGCGACGGCCCCGGGGACGAGATCCGCGTGTGGAACCGGCGACACGACGGGGTCGCAAAGCCCGACGCCGTCGAGGAAATTCAGGACGCCGAAGGCGGCCACGGAGGCGCCGATCCGCGGCTCATCGCCGAGTTCTTGGACTTCGTGCGCACCGGCACGAAGACCACGACCTCTCCCCTGGCCGCCCGCAATTCAGTGGCCGTCGGATGTCTGGCCACCGAATCGATTCGAGGAGACGGATCCGCAATGCAAATTCCACGGCTCGACGACGACCTGGTGGCGTACTTCGAAGCCGGTCAGTAACGCTGCCGCTTCCCTCCTGCCCTCCGCGAGTGGTGGCGAATGGTCGTCTCCCCTCCGCGAGTGGTGGCGAATGGTCGTGATTTTGGAAAAATCACGACCATTCGCCACCACTCGGCGGGGCGGGGCTGGGCTGGGTCCGGCTGGGGTCGGCTGGGGTCGGCGAGCTGCGAACCGGCAACGCGGCCTTAGCGTGCCCGCCGACCGTGCGAGGGCCGATGCCGCAGCCGGCCAAGCGTGCGCCGACCCATGGAAACGATCCGGACGCCGTGCTTGTGCTCCTCGGCGCTGACCTCGGTGCCGGCGTGTCGCGATGCGCGGAAGGCCAGCCACGCCAGGAATTGTCCGCGCTCTTCGTTGTAGACGCGGTGCGGGACGAACGCCCGCTTGTGGGTCCAGACTCCGGACGCCGCACAGAGGCTCGGCAAGATGACTTCCGCAGCCCGCGCATATCCTTGCGACGACGGATGCAGCCCGTCGGCCGAGAACATGGCGGACGGATCTCGTCGGAAGATCGGCCCGAGAGTATCGGCCAGCGACACGGTACGGCCGCCGGCGCGCAGGACGACGATAGTCTGAGCCGCTGCGAGCAGCCGGCTCAGCCAGTGCGCAAAGATGCGAAGCGGCTGAATAAACGGTCGAATAGTGCCCATGTCCGGGCAGGTCGCCACGACGACCTCGCAGCCGAGCATGCGAAGGGTGCGCACCGCCTCGGATAGAAATTGCACGGCCGGGCCGGTGCGTTGCAAATGCATCAAGTCATTGCCGCCGACGACTATCACCGCGACGTCGGGCTTCACTCCGAGCGCGCCCAACGCCGAGACTTGCGCGGGGAGTCCTCGCGATTCACACCCGATGACCGCTTGATTGTAGAGGTGTACGGGCCGCCCCGACTCCTTCGACAGCCCGCGCGCCAACATCACGGCGACGGAGCCGTCCGGGCCGTCCGCACCGACGCCGACCGCCAGCGAGTCGCCGAACATGGCAAGTTTGACGGGGTCGCCGGGCAAGTCGTCGCCGAATGTGCCGGACGGCGCTTTGGTCGTGATGGGAGCCGCCGGATGCAAGCGTTCGCGTGCCCAGAATCCTTCCAGCACCGTCACGATCCCCACAGCCGTCACGGCTCCGACGACGGCGCCGCCGAGTGCACCGCCGGCTTTCAGCAGCTTGTTCGCAGCCCCCACTTCCGACCTCATTTCCGCACGATCCCCACGGAAAGCTTCCGCCTTCTCATCGCAGTGTAACGCCACCGACTCATAGCGTATCTATCTACCTGCGGAAGGACGAGAATTCCCGGCAAGTCGAACGGGCGCGACGTCAAAGCCCGCGCATCGTGAACGCGCGTGCCATCGCCGTCCGCACCGGTGTGGCCAGCGCGGCCCGGAGCGCGAAATCCCGCATTGCCAACTGGCCGCCGGACAGTTGCCGGCCTAACGCCATGTTCAGGCGAGCTTGGCGATCGGCCACCCGTGCCGAGTGCATCCGGCGCCGCGAAAACCGTGCCAAGAGTCGCCGCGTGCGGTCCGGGTCGTCGTCGCGGGCTCGCCCGCGCCGGATGATCGACGCAAGAACCGGCGCGAGGTCGCAAGCGTCCAACCAGCCCAAATTCATGCCTTGTCCGCCGATCGGGCTGATCTCGTGGGCGGCATCCCCGATCGCGATGATGCGGCCGAACACCATTCCGGTCGCCAGTCGGCTGCGGGCGCGGAACGCGCTCAATACGGCGACGGTTGCCGGATCAACGCTTGTTCCGGTCCGGGCACGGATCAGTTCGCTCAATTCCCCCGGCTCGGCGCGGTCGAACAATCCGGGCGTCCGCACCACCCACCGGCGTTGCCGGCCCGGCAGCGGGAACGATTCGACGACGCCATCGGGCTCCACGTGGATGACCGCCCGCGGTCCGTCCCGCGTGGTATCGGCAAAGTCCCCCATCAGATAGGTGTCGGTGAGGTCGACGGTCCGCAGGCCGAGGCCGGACGCCGCACGTACGGTGCTCTTGGCCCCGTCGGCGGCGACGGCGAACTGCGCACGGACAACGACACCCCCGGGCCCGCCGATTTCCACGTGATCGTCGGCCGCGGCCACCGTGCGCACCGGGAACCCGCGCGTCAACGCGCCAGGCGCTGCAGTCCTCAGCGTCCGGCCGAGCACGTCCTCGGTCACGTACTGCGGAACCGTGAGCACATACGGGAAGACGGCCGAGGCCTTTTCGAAGGTCACGGCTCCGACGTCGCGCCCGCGGCTGCGCAGGATGCCGCGGCGCACCCGCACTCCCCCGCGAATCAACTCGCCGGCGATCCCGAGACGCGACAGCGCCGCAAGCGACGGCGGGTGGATACCGATGGCCCGCGAGTGCACGGTCCGACTCGTGCGGGCCTCCAGGACCGTGATGTCGAGTCCCAGAGAGGCGAGCTGACAGCCGAGCAGCATTCCGACGGGGCCGGCACCGATGACTGCCACGTCATACATGCGCGCCGCCTTGATCGAAGACGAGCAGATTGCGTGCCGGAAACTGTGTCATCAGCCGCCAGCCCGGCGGGACGACGGCGCGGAGCTCTGCTGTCGTGTAGCTGCGCCGGATCGAGATCAGGCCGTCCGCGCGGATATACGACCCGCGAAAGAACGGCAACGTGGCGGCGCCAAAGGCCAGATACGCCGGCAGCGAGCGCGCGATGTCGCTGTGGACGGCGCGAATCCGGGTCAGCGCGCGGGAATCGGCGATCAGCCCGTCGAACTCGTCGCCGGAGAGATGGTGGAGCAGATGGTTCGAAACCACGAAGTCGAACGACAGGCCTTCGGCGACCAGGTCCGCCGTGACCGCACACCGGAATTCAACGCCGGACGTCGGCGGCAACCGGCTGACGAATCGGTGAGCCCGCTCGTCCGGGTCGATGGCGGTGATGCGAAGCCGGCTCCCGTCACGGGCCGACCAGCGCGCCAATGCCCGGGGCAGATCCCCGCCGCCGAAGCCGATATCGAGAACCGTCGGATTCAGCCCCCGTACGACCGCGGGCCGCAGGAGCGTGCGGTACAGCTGGTGCCAGCCGGCCACTACCGCGTTGACCGCCCGGAATCCGGCATACGTGCGGTCGAGGCGAACCGGATCGCAGTTGGGCGAATCCATGAATTCGACTGCCTGGGTGTCCCGTTCGGCGAGGTTCACGGCGACGGCCTCAAGCACCCGGCTCTTTGGTCAGCAGAGCGCTTTCGACGGTCAGCCCGGGACCGAATGCCATTGCGCACACGCGTTCCGGTGCGGACGCGGGTTGCCGGAGGATGTGCGCCAGGATGTACAGCACCGTCGCGCTGCTCATGTTCCCGTAGTCACGCAATACCTGCCGCGACGGCGCAAGCTGGTCGGCGCTGAGGTTCAACGTCGATTCGACCTTGTCCAGGATGCTGCGCCCGCCCGGATGGATCGCCCAGCGGTCGACGTCGCTGTACGGACGCGATGCCAGCACGGAATCGGAGGCGAAGAGCGGCGCCATGGCGGCCGCAATGTTCTCGTCGATGATATGGGGCACGTACGTGCTGAGCACCATGTCGAAGCCGTGGTCGCCGATCGTCCACGCCATGTCGTCCTCACCGGTCGGCGTCAAAACGGTTTCGAAGTGGTCCAGGCTCAATGCCGGCTGCCGGGTCGATGGCCGCCGTCCGCTGACGACCGCGGCGGCCGCGCCGTCCGAAAAGACCGACGACGCCACTATCTGGTCCGGGTCGTTCGACGTGCGCACGTGCAATGTGCACAATTCGGCGCTGACGACCAGGACGACCGCTTCGGGCTCGGCCGCGCAAATCGTGGCGGCGGCCCGCAGGGCGGGGAACGACGCATAGCATCCCATGAAGCCGATGTGGTAGCGCTGCACGGAGGGTGTGAGGCCCAGCCGGCGGACGAGCAAATAATCCGGCCCCGGCGCAAAGAATCCGGTGCACGACACGGTAATGACGTGCGTGACGTCGGACGCCGCGAATCCGCCACTCGCTTTCAGGGCCAGTTCGGCGGCTTCGCAGTACAGGCCGGGCGCGGCCCGGATGTACAGATCGTTGCGAACCTGCGTACCCGGGTTCAGCAATTCACCGGATTCGCGGTCGTAGAAGACCGGGGGCTCCTTCGTGTCCTCGGCGGAGAGCTCCGCGATGACCGTGTGGCGGGTGTCGATGCCCGATGCATTGAAGCACGCACCGATCAGCCGTTCGCCGAGACGCGAGATGTCGGGCTGAGCGGCGAATCGATCCCGCGTGACCTCCTGGTCGAGCACGGTGGAGGGCGTGGCCGTCTCGATTGCACTCACATACGCTGACATACTTCACCCTAACGCCGCCGGGCGTGCCGTGGACGGGTGAATGGGCATCGGTCGGACTTGCCGGACGCCGGACGGCGCGGCGCGCACGACGGTCAGCGGCTCATCGAGTCCGAACGCGCGTCATGCCGCTCATCGCTGCGCGCGAGAGACGCCAGGTACTCGTTGTACGCCATGCGGTCGGCGTCGCCGTCCCGGGCGGCTTGCCTGTCCTGTCGCGTGGCGCGGCGGGCGTCGGATTTCTGCCATTCCCAAATGAGCGCACCGATCACGATGAGTGTGGGTAGTTCGGTGAACGCCCAGGCAATGCCGCCGCCGACCGATTGGTCGTGCATCGGGTCGATGCCGAACATGCTGACGTGGTAGTAGTTCACGATCAGCTTGGTCGACATCATGACGACGACGCCGAAGAACGCGTGGAACGGCACTGTGACGAAGATTTCGATCAAGCGCAGCATCGTCGGGTCGATCTTGGCCAGCGATTTCGACTTTTCACGCGGCGACGGGTCGACGCCCATGACGTTCCAGAAGTACAGCATGCCGATCAGCACGAAGTGGATCAGCATGAGGTTGTGACCCCACATGCGGCCCATCAGGAAGTCGAACGCCGGCGTGAAGTACAGGCCGTACAAGCTCATCAGGAACAACACGACCGTCACTGCCGGATGAGTGAAGAATCGCGCGACACCGCTGTGGACAAGGCGCAACAGAAGCCGTCGGGCGTTCCATCGTCCGCGTCCGGCCGGCAGCACGCGAAGCATCAGGGTGATGGGCGCGCCGAGAACGAGGAACACCGGCGAGAGCATGCTGAGCATCATGTGCTGGATCATGTGGATGCTGAACAGCTCCATGCCGTAGCCGTCGACCCCGTTGGCCGTGACGCCAAGCACCGTGACAATGCCGAGTGCCCACCAAATCGTACGGGAAACCGGCCATTTGTCCCCACGACGGTGCAGAATGCCGACGCCTACCGCATAGGCAAGCAAGGCGGCCACCGTCAAAGTCGGCACGACGGGAATGGGCTGCAAATGGATCCCGATGACGCGCGCAAACGTCGGCGGATCCATCGGCATCCACATGTCGCCGGTCATGGGCGGCATCTGCATGCCGCCGGTATGCCCGCCGGAGTTGCTCCCGGCGGCGGCCAGCAGCACGACTCCCCCAACGCTCACGTCGATTCACCTTTCAGCAGATCCTGGAGACCGGCCCGTGTGCAAACGAGTCGGCCCATCCAGGATATCGCGCGGCGCACGGGCGGTTGATGTGTCACCGGACACTCGAGAAATTTGGCGGCCGGCCCGCGCCGCTCACGCGAATGCGGTCAGCGCCCCGTCGACGAAAGCATCCAGATCGCCGGGATTGCGACTTGTCACGAGCGTCCAACCGTTTGCCGTGCACGTCTTCACCTCGGCATCGATCCAGTTGCCGCCGGCGTTGCGGATGTCCGTTTGCAGGCTTGCCCAGCTCGTCAACGTCTTGCCGCGCAGGACATCGGCCTCGACGAGAGTCCACGGTCCGTGGCAGATCGCGGCAATCGGCTTGCCGGCAGTCGTGAAACCCTTCACGAAGTCGACGGCGTCGGCGTTCAGCCGCAGTTGGTCCGGATTGGTCGTGCCGCCCGGCAGTACGAGGCCGTCGTAGTCCGATACGGACGCCGACTGGACGAGCGTGTCGACCGCGAACGTATCGGCCGGATTCACGTCACCGGTGAACGCCTGCACGGTGCCGGCTTCGGTCGACAGCAGCTCGGGCGTGCCGCCGGCGTCCTTCACAGCTTGCCACGGCGTCGTCAATTCGACCTGTTCGACACCGGACGGCGCCATCAGAAATGCAATTCGTTTGCCATTCAATGCGTGTGCCATTGTGAGCCTCCTATGTTGTGCGGTATCAGGGATTCGTGGACAGTCGTTCGCGGATGAAGCGCACGACGCGCCGTCTCGCTTCGTAAGCCGGGTGCCCGTCGTATTCGCGTACCTCTCCGGTCAGCACAGAGTGCGCCGAGCGCGAGAAACCAGCCGCGTTACCGGGAGACGAGTCGAGTTCGATCACTTCGAACGCGTCTCCGAGCCGTGCCGTCAAGGTGGCGAAACGCTCGGCCGGAACCGACGAGTCCCGGCTGAATCGTAGCCCCAGAACGCACAGGCCGTCATCGGTGCGCTCGGCCACCCGGTCGAGCTCGCCCGCTGACACGCCCGGTGATCGGCGGTGTTCGCGGCCGATCGGTCCGGGTATGGCGGGCTGGCTCATCACCGGCGCGAGAACTGCGTCGTCGACCGCCAACGCCAATGCGAAGTTGCCGGTGAAGCACATGCCGATGACCGCGACTCCTCTTCCCGGCGTCCGCCCCGCCAAGTCCCGCGCCACAGCCCGCAGGAACTCGGTCAGCGGGCGGGCGGCGTTGACCGCGAATGCGCGTATTTCGCGCGAGATGCACAGTCGTGCTGCGACGCCGGCCGCGTAGCCGGCGGATACTGGGCGTCCCGGGGTGCCGAACGGCGACGGAATTGTGACGGTGAAGCCCTCGTCCACCAGATGCTGTGCGAGACCGAGTACCTCCGGGGTGATGCCCGGGAACTCGGGAATCAGCAGAACGCCGGGGCCGGCGCCCTTTTCAAAGATGTCATAGGACATGCCGGCGGCGTCGAACACCGTCGCCGTCCAGCCGGATAAGTCGGACGTCGGTGCCGTATCGGCCATGCGACCACCCGCGATTCTTCGAGAGGACTCCAGTTTAGGTGACGCCTCGGACACGTGCCCATCAGGCGACGGTAAAGCTGCCGCGGACAGTGATTGTCGTACGGCTGACTCCACCGAATCCGTAATCCGTGAGGAATTTGAGCGAGTCACGGTATTTCCCCGTGCTGCCCGGGCCGGCCGGCGAGAATTTGCCGTCGAAATAGTGGCTCTTCGACGCGGTATGAGCAGTCCCGGATTTCGACGATCCCGCGTGCGTGTACTTCATGCCGGTCTCGTGGACTTTGCCGACAACAAGTTTTTGCAGACTCGTGTTGATGCGGTACCCCCACTTCACTGTTGAGCCGTCGCACGGGTGCAGCAGGTGGAGCGAGCCCTTGTCGGTGGAGCGGACTTCGGGTTGCCCGCAATGCAGGACCGTCGTCGAGCCGCTCATGCGCGACAGCCGCGCCGGCGCCCCGGCGCGGCGGCCGGCTTCCTTCAGCGCCTTTTTGCGCGGTACCGGTTTGTCGAATTCGATGTGCACAGTCACCGTCGTACCGCCCGTGACCTGCCGGACGTCGACCGATTTCGTGGTCTCGGACGTCGGGGCCTGCGCTGCATGCGCGGGCACGCCGACTCCAAAGCTCGCCGCGGCTGCCGCCAGGACGACTGCGACAACGACCCCGAGACGGTTCGTCAGTGAGAGCACCGTCGAACGGGAGCCTGTATGACACTGTTTCGAATTCATCAGGTCCAGGGTGACAAAACTCCGGCCGGTTGGCTAATCCATGCCGCGCCGGCGGGCCCGACGAGTCACGTCGGTCAGTGACCTCGGTAGTGCGGTTTGCGCTTCTCGCTGAACGCCGTGATGGCCTCGAGCAGGTCGTCGCTGGGCAGGAATGCAGCATTCCAGGTGGCGAC
Organism: Spelaeicoccus albus; assembly: GCF_013409065.1. Taxonomy (NCBI): domain Bacteria; kingdom Bacillati; phylum Actinomycetota; class Actinomycetes; order Micrococcales; family Brevibacteriaceae; genus Spelaeicoccus; species Spelaeicoccus albus. The sequence goes on from NZ_JACBZP010000001.1 coordinate 3,444,495, forward strand.
CTCGCGCAGTTCGGAGGCGATTCTCGCCTCGCGTTCGGCGGTGAGGGTCCGCTTTGTCCCATAGACGGCGGCGGGCGGGTTGGCCGCGATCTCTTCCGCCATCGCCCGCGCCGCATCCAGGACGGCGTCGTGCGCGGAGTTGACCAGGCCGATCCGCTCGGCCTCGTCGGCGGCAATGTCCTTGCCGGTCAATGCCAATTCGCGCAGTCGTCCTTGCTCGATGATTCCCTCCAGCCGCTGCAGACTGCCCAGATCGGCGACGATGGCGACCTTGACCTCGCGCACGCTGAATTTGGCATCGCGGCCGGCCAAACGGACGTCCGCTGCTGCAATCAAGTCGACTCCCCCGCCGACGCACCATCCCGACACGGCCGCGATGACCGGTTTGCGGCATGTGGCCACCGAGGTGATGGCCGCCTGCTTGCCCCGGATATCGGCAAGTAATTCGGCACGTGCGGTCGCGCCGGCGTCCGGCCTCACATGCTCGCCCCATGAAGCCAACAGATCGTTCAAATCGAGACCGACGCTGAAATTGCGCCCCGCGCCGGTCAGAACGACGGCCCGCACGTCCTCGTCGGCGTCGAGAGCATTGAACACGAGCGGCAATTCGTGCCAGAACGCCGAGCCCATGGCGTTGCCGTGCCCGGTCCCGGTGAGCGTGACTGTGGCGATATGCCCGGCGACGTCCACCGCCAGGGTCGTCAGATCGCTTGGCAGGGTCGATGTCATTGCTGCGGCTCCTTCGTCATCGCGTGCACACGGCTAGCAGCGTACCGGCCGGCCCCGACGGCGTCCGGCCGTTGGCCCAAATGGCGCGGACGTCGCGCGAGAGTTCGAGATCCGCCAATGCCACCTCGACCAGCGTGCCGGCAGCCAATTCCGCTTCGACGCTCAACCGACCGAGCACCGTCGCGGCGTGGCCGGCCGAGATGGCTTCCTTGATGGACGTGGTGGACCCAAGCTCCATTGACGGTTTGATGGTCAGGCCGTGCACGTCGAGTGCCCGGTCGAGCACTTGCCTGGTACCGGATCCCGGCTCACGCAGAACGACCGGCGCTTTGGCCAGCTTGGCTGCCGTGACCGGTGCTCCGGACTTCGCCCACGGGTGCGTCGGCGCGACAACCAGCACGAGGTCGTCGTGGCTGACGATGATGGAGTGGACCTCCCGCGGGGCGGCCGGGCCCTCGACGAAGCCGAGTTCCGCGTCGCCCGCGGACACGAGAGCGACAACGCGTTCGCTGTTCGCCGGTTGCAGCGAGACACTCACATCGGGCAGGACGGCGTTCAGCTTCATCAGCCACATCGGCATCAGATAGTCGGCAACCGTGAGCGACGCAGCGACCTGCAAACGGGATTGTCCGGCCTGCGACAACGTGAGCACGTTTTTGCTGAACTCCGCACCGGAGCGGACAAGATCCCCGGCCCACCCGACGACGACTCGGCCGGCGTCGGTCAGCGTCGAGCCCGACGTCCGGCGATCCAGCAACACGATGCCCATGTGGCGCTCCAGTGCGCTCAAGCGCTGACTGGCTGCCGGCTGGCTGATGGCGAACCGCCTGGCGGCTGCGCCCACGCTTCCGGTCTCGTCGACGGCAATGAACAACGCGAGCGCTTCGAGGTCCGGCAGTCGGCTAGTTGGCGGTGACATCGACGTTTTAGCCATAGGCACAGCTTATGACCTCCTCGAAAATCTGCGTCTACCGGCTCGCACTCTCGCGCGGCACAGTGGAATTGACCATGCGATTTCGGCAATTTTCCGAAGCAATTCTAAGGACCCGAGTGACAAACGACCGCACCACCGCCATGACCGACTCTTCGCCCGCGGCGCCGCCCGCGCCGTCGCGACCACGTACGCTGCTGCGTCTCCTTCCGGGACTCGCGTTGACCTTTGCCATCGCCGTGGTCGCCACGATTTTGGGTACGTTCGTCCCGGTCGTCGGCGGACCGGTATTCGGCATCGTGATCGGGGTGCTCCTGGCCGCGTTCCTTCGCCCCGGCACCGTTCTCGATTCGGGAACGAAATTCTCGAGCAAGCGGATTCTGCAGGCCAGCATCGTCGTCCTGGGCAGCGGCCTGTCACTGACGCAGGTCGTCTCGGTCGGCGCCGCATCGCTGCCCGTCATGCTCGGCACGCTCGCTGTCGCGTTACTCGGCGGCTGGCTCCTGGGGAAGGCGCTTCGAGTCGACGGCGAAATCGGCACGTTGATCAGCGTGGGCACCGGAATTTGCGGCGCGTCGGCAATTGCCGCGGTGACTGCCGTCATCGACGCCGCAGAGTCGAAGGTTGCGTACGCCATCGGCACCATTTTCACGTTCAATGTGGCCGCCGTGCTGGTGTATCCGACGCTTGGACATCTGCTCGGCCTGTCTCAGCACGCTTTCGGCTTGTGGGCGGGCACGGCCATCAACGACACGTCGTCAGTCGTTGCAGCTGCGTACACGTACGGATCGTCGGCCGGCGCGTACGGTGTCGTGGTCAAGCTGACCCGCACCCTCATGATCATTCCGATTTCCGTCGTGCTGGCGTTGTTCGTTGCCCGGCGGCGGTCTCGCGCGTTGGAACTTGCTCCGGACGGCGGCGCGGCTGCGGCGGACGGCGGCACGACTCGCCGGCGCGTGCCATGGAAGAAGATCGTTCCGCTGTTCATCGTCGGATTCCTCGTCGCCAGCGCGCTGGATTCAGTGGGCGCCATCCCGGACTCGTGGCATGCGCCGCTGAGCTTTGCCGGCGTATTCATGATCACGATGGCCCTCAGCGGTATCGGATTGTCGACGCGGCTGGCCACGTTGAAATCGGCCGGGCATCGTCCCTTGCTGCTCGGCGGGATCCTGTTCGTGCTCGTCGGCGCCAGCAGCCTGTTGTTGCAGGCCGCGACCGGCACGCTGTAGCGGGCCGGGAGATCGAATTCGAGCTAGAAATTCTCCCGAATGAATTCCTCCACTGTCCCTTTTCGATCGTGCGCGTCCGCTCGGCCGAAAGCTTCGACGGCCTTATCCAGGTTGTCGAGTGACTCGGCACGGCGTCCGGCTCTGAATAACGCACGGCCGTAGAGATAGAACGCCTCGGCGGCATTTTGCGAGGCGATGCTGGCCGAGAGCTCGCAAACGGGCTCAAGCACGCCGATCGCCTCTTCGTATTCGCCGGCAAGATAATTCCAATGCGCTCGAGTCACGGCGAGCAAAAGATGGTCCTCAGTGCTGCCGCCGACGATTTCGGCAGACATTTCAGCACGTTCAATGCAGCGCAGAGTTGCCGCGTCGGCGATACCGGCCGCGAGGCGCATCGCCGCCGAGCCCTTGTTGAACTTGCCCCACAACTCGAGGTCCTTGCTCGGAGAAAAAAGCAGGAATGCCCGTTCATGATATTCGAGCCCGTTCTCGATGTCGTCGCGCAAAAACGCCACGTTGCCGATAGCCCAATAGGCTTTGGCCGCCAATTGATCGTCCGGCAACTCGGGGTCCATATCGCGAATCAGAGACTCGCAGGCGAACCATGCCGCGTCGAGATCGCCGCGCTCGGCGTTGACGGCAATTGCCGTGCATTGGCACTTGACCCAAAGAACCGGATCCTCCTCCGACCCGCACGCAAGTTGCACCGCACGCTTAACCGCATTATTGGCCTCGCGGAGCCGGCCAAGTCCTTGCAAAACGATTGCCTCGAGGTTCAAGGCCCGTCCCTCGCGGCCAGGGTCTTGCCGCGCCAGCTTTCCAGTAACGAGTTCTTGAATAATTTCAAGGGCCTCAGGCAATTCTCCGTCGGCACAGAGGCAGTCAGCCTGAAGGAACCTCATTTCCCACCAAGATTCGCTATCGTTGCTCTTCGCCGCGTAATCAGCAGCAGTGACAGCTTCCCTCGCGGCTGCGGCGTAATCGTGATCCCACTGGGATTGCCGAGCCCTGAGCTCGGCCAAGAGGTACGTACTTGACGTCGTAGACGGCGGCATCCCTCTATTATCCCTTATTAACTGATAAATGCATCAATTAGCGATACTCGAAAAGATTGAAAAACGAAGTAGCGCTAACTCTCAAGTTTTCGCGATATACTCAGTCTGCTCCACGAGCTTTTGCCCGCGCACACATTGAATAGAGGTCCATCATGAAAAAATTCGCCGCTTCGCTCTTACTGGCCGGCGCACTCTCGCTTGCTGCTGTCGGTGTGGGGTCCGCGGTCAGCGCGACCAGCCCTGACTCGACTCAAGGCAGCATCGCAATCGGATGGTGGCCAACCACCAGCGCCGTCGGACAAGGAATCGGCCTCTAAACCAGCAACAGCGACGCGTGCCCGCCGGGCTTGCGGCAGGATTTCTCAGATTTTCTGCCGCGGATCCGGCGGGCATACGTGTTTTGTCGGACTGTGAAGTAATCACTTTTTAGTCACCAGTGGTAAGAACACTTCATCGATAATGGACACCGCCACCTCGTCGGGTACCTCTTTGAGCGTCATCATCAGCTCCTGCCGATAAAGGTCGAACGGTACCGCGATCACTCGCGGGGTGAGCTTCGCGGGGTCCGCCTCTCCGCGCTGGATGGCGCGGTCAAGAACTCCCTCCATGGCACTGGTGCGCTCCGAGAGAAAAGCGCTGCGCAGCTCGGCGATCCCCGTACCCGTCTCGGCGTAATGGCCCCCCAACTGTTGCATCAGCTGGAGCCCGATCCGTGACCGTGAGCGGTTCGCTTGGCGAAGCAGCTCGATCATGTCGCCTCGCAACGTTCCCGTGTCCGGCACGGCAGTCTTCTGCTGGGCCCCCGCCCGCGCAGCGGCCGCGAGGAGTAATTCAGCTTTGCCGGGCCACCGACGATAGACGACGGCGCGGCTCGTTCTGGCACGGTCGGCCACCGACTCAATAGTGAAGTGGTCGTACCCCTTTTCGATGAGTTCTTCCCATGCGGCGTCCAGCAGCGCAGCCTCCAGCGCGGCGCCGCGGCGACGTTTCGGTGTGTGATCCCGAGAATCATCAATAAGAGACATTGTGTTTCTTCTCCTCAAGTTCTATTTTAGATACATAATGTGTCTTAAGGAGCGGCAGATGTCCAATACGAAGACCGAATCAGCCAAAGTCGACCCCGCGGTATGGCGTGCGGTATGGACAGTGCTCGTCGGCGGGTTGGCGGTGCTATTCGACACGACAATCGTCGCCGTTGGGCTGCACACGCTTGCCGGCGACTTGCACACGTCCGTCGCCACAATCCAGTGGGTCACGACCGCCTATCTCCTAGCTCTCGGCATCACCATTCCGATTACCGGCTGGGCACAACGAGTATTGGGCAGCAAGCGGCTATGGATCACGGCACTCACCCTGTTCCTGATCGGTTCGGTACTCTCCAGCCTAGCGTGGAGCGCCGGCAGCCTGATTGCATTTCGCGTCGTCCAAGGAGTCGGCGGCGGCGTGATGCTGCCGCTCACGGCTGCCCTCGTCGTCCAAGCCGCAGGCGGAAAGAACCTCGGCAAGATCATGTCCGTCGTAAGCCTGCCCGCGGTGCTCGGGCCGATCCTCGGCCCCGTCGTCGGCGGACTCATCCTGCAGCATCTGCATTGGTCGTGGATGTTCTGGGTGAACGTGCCGTTCTGCGTAGCGGGGATCGTGCTCGCCGCGCTCATGCTACCGAAGGATGGTCCGATCCGCCGGATGCCGCTCGACGTCCTCGGCTTCGTGCTCATGTCTGCCGGGTTGGTCGGAGTGTTGTGGGGCATTTCAAACTCCAGCAGGACCGGTGGTTTCAGCAGGACCGATGTCGCCACGCCACTCATTGCCGGCCTTGTACTACTCATCGCCTTCGCGGCGTGGGCGCTACGACGGAAAGCAAGCGCGCTAGTGGACGTGCGGCTGCTGAAGCACTGGCCGCTCGCATCGTCGTCGATCCTGCTGTTCCTGTCCGGTATTACCTTGTACGGCGCGATGCTCTTGTTGCCCTTGTACTTTCAGGAGTTGCGCGGGACGACGGTGCTGATAGCCGGCCTGCTACTCATCCCGCAGGGCCTTGGCACGCTGGCAAGTCGGTCAATTGCGGGCAAGTTATCCGACGCCATGGGCGCACGCTGGTTGGTCGTGGCCGGATTTCTCATCGCGCTGCTGGGCACGCTGCCGTTCGCCTATGCTAACGCGCACACCAATGAGTGGTGGCTCATGGCGGCGCTGTTCATACGCGGCATAGGCCTCGGTGTCGTGACGATTCCGCTGATGGCGCTTGGTTTCCGCGGAATGGAACGCGCCGACGTACCCGACGCGAGCATCATCACCCGAATCGCCACGCAGGTAGGTGGTTCGTTCGGCGCCGCCGTCCTCGTGGTGATCCTTGCCGGCGCGGCCGTCGGCGCATCCTCGACAGCTTCCCTGACGGACGCGTTCCAGCAGGCGTTTTGGTGGGCCACCGGGTTCGCCGGCGCCGGGGTGTTGATCTCGTTGGTCCTACCTGGACGGCTTCCGGAACAGGATGAGTGATGATGACGCCGCGGGAGATTTCCACTTCTTGTCACCCCTGGCCGATATCCTTTCATCGATAGGAGAACAGGAATCGAGGTCGGAGATCGCAATGGTTGAATCGTTCAAGATGGACAGGACGAAAGCGAGCCTCGGCAAGGCAGTCGACGGTATCGGCATGTTCGCGCGGAGCACCTCAGCGCAGTTGCTCGGGCAGGCCGGCGGTCTCAAGGACGCTGCCACGGACACCGTTGAGAAACTCACCGCGAAGAAGCCTGACCCCTACGATGCGGCTATAACCAAGTACAACGGCGCGTTCACCGCGATGAATGACAGGGGCCTCTCACTCCTGGGTCAGCGCGAGCGATCGGCGGACTTGATCGAGCTCGTTGAGCTGCTGGTGAATAGCATTGCTAACACCCCGAAGTCGTTCGAGACCGTCTTCGACGAGATTGACGTCCACAAAGCCCAATTCCTGGAGGCGGAGGAGTTCGCCCGGAAGGACCTTGAGGCTGCGCGAAAGTCGGCTGCTGGAGCCGGAACCGGGTTCACCGCGGGCGCAGCGATCGCGAGCATGGCTCCGACAGCGGCGATGTGGGCCGCCACCACATTCGGTAGTGCATCGACCGGCGCCGCGATCTCCACCCTCTCCGGGGCTGCGGCAACCAATGCCGCTCTGGCCTGGCTCGGAGGAGGGGCTATCGCAGCTGGAGGCGGGGGGACTGCTGCGGGCACCGCACTGCTCGCCCTCGCCGGCCCCATTGGTTGGACGGTTGCTGGAGCTACGCTCCTCGCGTCGATTGCACTGTTCGCCAAGAAGAAGTTCGAGAACCGCGAGGCGAAGCAGAAGGCACTGACCGCAGTGAGGCAGAACGCCGCGCTCGTCGAAGGCATGGACGCCCAGATCGCCGATCTCCTCCAGCGCAGCGCCTTCCTACGCGAGCTGCTCATAAAGAGCTATGGCGAAGCACTGGAATTATTTGGCGCCGACTTCGCCGCGCTGACTACGCCGCAACAGTCCCGGCTCGCCGCATTGGTAAACAACACGAAGGCCTGCGCCGTACTGTTGAGCAAGCGGATCAAGCAGGACACCGATAATGAGTGATGCAGCAAAACTCATGAAGAGCAACCAGGAGCAGGCTGTTGCTTCTTGGGTGGGCTATCTTAACCAGCTCCGGCTGGACAATCTGCTGAGTTCTCTCAGCCGACTGGACGTAAACCTCCAGGATGCGCTTACCAGCATCGACGAGGCGATCAGGAAGATCGATCTCGAAGTAGTCGCTGCCAATCGCGGCGGTGTGAAGGGCATGCACGGCTTTATCGCCGAGGTCGCCGAGGTGGGCGTCGGCAATGCTCGGAGCCAAATTTTAGCGGAGGGCACCGTCTACCAGTGGGTGAACGATAACGGCCCCGTGGATCTGATGCGCAGCGGTATGGAGATTCAGCAGAAGTTTGTCGCGGCTGGCGGTCGCTTCGGTCTCGGCGCGATCGCAGAGCACTTATCGAAATACCCCGAGTTCGTTAAGAACGGCGGAAAATACCAGATCCCCGGCAACCACTTCGCGGTAATCCAGCATTTGCACGCCATGCCACCGGAGGAGGCGAGTAAATCCCTGACGCGTAGTGGCGACGGACCGTCGCTCAAAGACTGGGAGCGAATCCATTCCTTCTTCCACGATGGCTCTGTCAGCATTGAATCGCTCGAACCTTCGAAATTGGATTACCACGAAGTGCAAAGAGGCGCGTACAGCTCAACATTAAAGGCAGAAAAGAAGTCCCTTCATTCCACCGACCAAGCCCTACGAGACAACGCCTATAAGAAGAGCCAGCCATCGCTTCAGGAGGGCGCAAAGGCCACGCTGGCGTCCACCGCGGTCGAAGGCGGAGCCGCTTTCGTTCTGGCCGTGGCAAAAAAGCGCCGTGAGGGCAAGAAGCTCACGATGTTCACGAGCGAAGACTGGATCGACATAGCGGACGACACCGGCTTCGGATTTTTCGAAGGCGGTGTCCGAAGCCTCAGCGTTTACTCGCTCACGAACTTCACCGCTACGTCCGCAGCCGTCGCCAGCTCGATCGTCACCGCTGCCGTCGGCGTCGCGGAGCAGGCAAACAAGCTTCGCCGCGGCGAGATCGACGAGCTAGAGTTCATCGAAACCGCAGAGCTTGTCTCCCTGGAAGCCGCCGTAAGTGCGCTGTCCTCCTTCGTCGGACAGGCACTCTTCCCAGTGCCCCTACTCGGAGCCGTGATCGGCAACACCGTCGGCACCATCATGTACAAGACCGTCTCATCTTCCCTCTCCGAGCGGGAGGCGAGGCTGATCGAGCGCTACCGTAGCGAGCAGCGCGCGCTCGACGAACATCTCGCCACCGAGCACCAGGAGCTCATCGAGAAGCTCGATGTAAGCATGTCTGACTACCTCGCGGTGCTCGAACGGGCCTTCTCGCCCGACGTGGAGGCTACCCTCCTCGGATCGGTTGACCTCGCACTGGCCCTCGGCGTGGCCTCGGAAGACGTCCTGGATTCCGACGAGAAGGTCTTCGCGTACTTTCTCGAGTAGCGACATCGCCCTCATATGACGATGCACGGATACTTCGGGGACGTGTAAGTACCGTCGATATGCCATTCAGGTTGATATCGCGTTCGACAAGCGCAATGCGAGGAATGACCAGAAGTTCGAGGCAGTCCGCATTGAGTGGTGACGAGCGGCTCCCGGCCCGCATCGAGTGGTAGCGAGTGGCTGAAAAATCTCTGATTTTTCAGCCACTCGCCACCACTCGGCGAAAAATGGACAGCGCCCGCGCAACGGACGATGGAGAGTATACGAATAGTCACACAATTTGGTGGAGCTGAGGGGACTCGAACCCCTGACCCCCTGCATGCCATGCAGGTGCGCTACCAGCTGCGCCACAGCCCCAAAATCGCCCGTACGGGGCAACTCGATCAATACTAATATGCTGCGACCTTGAGGCCAAATCGAGGGGCACCCGGGCGCTGTCCTTCCCTGAGTTCACAGTCGAATCGGCTAGGCTGACAGCGTGCCACGCCATGACCAGATGCAGCTGACCTCGGGCGCCGGCGATGTGTCAATCCATTACTGGACATACGGGGTCGAAGCGGGCGACGCTCCTGCGTCGACGATCGTCATGATCCACGGATTCCGCGGCGACCATCACGGCATGCAACTCATCGCCGAGGCGCTGCCGGGCCACCGCGTGATAGTTCCCGATCTGCCGGGCTTCGGCCTCAGCGGCCTCTGGCCGGCCGGCCACGGCCTCGATGGGTTCACCGACTTCCTTTCGGCATTCATCGATCACCTGAAGCTGCCGGAGCCGCCGGTCCTTCTCGGGCATTCTTTCGGCTCGATCATCTGCGCCGAATTCGCCGCCACTTTTCACGACGCCACCAGTCATCTCGTCCTGATCAACCCGATCTCCTCCCCCGCGCTCCAAGGGCCGCGGGCCGCCGCCACCAAACTCACTATCGGGTATTACCGCGCCTCCGCCGCCCTTCCCGAGCCACTCGGGTTGCGTCTCTTACGAAACCGCGCCGTCGTCCGGCTCATGAGCGTCGCCATGGCGAAGACTCGCAATCCCGAACTCCGCCAATACATTCACGCCCAACACGACGCCCACTTTTCGTCGTTTGCCGACCGCACCGCGCTACTCGATGCGTTCCGGACGTCGGTTTCCCACACCGCCGCCGACCGTGCGGACGAAATCCGCACGCCGACTCTCGTCCTTGCCGCCGATCGCGACGACATCTCGCCGTTGACCGACCAGCAACGACTGCACGACCGCATCCACGGCTCCGAGTTCGTCGTCGTGGCGGGCGTCGGTCACCTCATCCATTACGAAGCACCGGCCCTGGCCGCCACAATCATCGAGGAGTTTCTCGCGTGAAGATCTTTTTCGACGCCCGATTCACCCGCACTCGCCATCACGACGGGATCAGCCGTTACGGCTCCAACTTGTTGGCCGCTTTGTCGGAGCTGGCCCCGGTGACCGGAATCATCCACGACGACGCGCAGCGTGCCTTGCTGCCCACCGGCGTCCCGTACGTCAAACTCATCTCCCCGATGTCGCCGGGCGAGCCGGCGCTGCCGGCTGCGCTCAACAGGTTGGGGGCGGACGTCGTGTTCTCACCCATGCAGGTGATGAGCTCTTTCGGGCGCAAATACAAGCTGATTCTGACCCTGCATGACCTGATCTATTATCGCCACCCCGAGCCGCCGCACGACCTTCCGGTCGCGGTGCGCGCCGCCTGGCGGCTGTATCACAAGGCGTACTGGCCACAGCGCCGTCTCCTCAATCGCGCGGATGCCATCGCGGCAGTCAGTGAAACCACGGCGGGCATGATCGCCGACCATAAGCTCACCAAACGACCGGTGCACGTGATCGGCAATGCCGCGGACCCGCCCACCGACCTGCCTCCCCTGACCAACCGTCACGATGCGAAAAGCCTTGTCTACATGGGTGCGTATCTGCCCTACAAGAACGTGGAAACGCTTATCCGTTCCCTCGAGTTCTTACCCGGATACACGCTGCATCTCTCCAGCCGGATCGAGCCGTATCGCGAGGCGCAATTACGCGAGCTCGTGCCGAACGGCGCCACCGTACAGTTCCATCACGGTGTCACCGACGACGAATACCACGACCTGCTCGATCATGCGACGGCGCTCGTGTCCGCATCGCTCGACGAGGGCTTCGGGCTACCGCTCGTCGAAGCCATGAGCCGGCGCACGCCGATAGTGGTCAGCGACTTGCCCATTTTTCACGAGATCGGCGACGAGAAGGCGCTGTATTTTCCGCCGACGGACGCCGCGGCACTGGCCCGGCAGGTCCGTTCTCTGGAAGATCCCGGTGACTGGGAGGCCCGTGCCACGGCCGGTCCGTCGCGCGCAGCCACTTTCAGCTGGTCCCGTTCCGCTCGCACCTTGCTCACCGTGATGGAAGACCTGTGCGGCGAATCGGCCGGATCTCCTCGACTCTAATCAGCGACGACGCCCGGGCCGAGGTTGAATTGCGTCAAGGTCAACCCTTGACGGCGTTGTTCCAAGACCGCCCAATACGAATTCTGCGGCACGGCGAAACGATCCCATGAGCTGAGCGGAAGCTCCAAGAGCTGGCCGACGGCGCCGCGCAGCGAGCCGCCGTGGCCCACGACGACGAGAGTCCCGCCGGCTGTCGAAGCGATGTATTCCTTGATGGCATCCGCCACCCGTGTCGCGGACGAGCGCCTGGACTCGCCGCCGTGGGTGGGGTCGTCATTGCCTCCGGTCCAGCTGGTCAACTCGTCCGGCCATCTCTGCTGGACCTCCGCCCGGGTGAGCCCTTCCCATTTGCCGTACGCGGTCTCACGGAGTCTGCTGTCGCTTTCGGGCTCGATATGCACCAGCTCGGCGAGCGCAGCAGCCGTTTGCGTGGCCCGGCGAAGGTCGGAGGTGACTATGCGCACCGGCCTGGCCGACGCGATCACCGGCGCGGACCTGCGCACCTGAGCACGCCCGCTATCGTCGAGTTCGGTATCGATATGTCCTTGGAATTTGCCCGTGTTATTGAACGTGGTTTGACCGTGACGCCACAGAATGACGGTTTGCGCGGTCATACTGTGCCGTCTCCGCGGCCGGACGACGCCGACACGCTCACGTCGAGCACCGGGCAGTCTTTCCACAAGCGTTCCAGGCCGTAGAATTCACGGTCTTCCTGGTGCATGACGTGCACGACGATGTCGCCGTAATCAATCAGCACCCAGCGAGCGTCGCGATAGCCTTCGCGCCGTAGCGCTTTGAAACCATTGTCGCGCAGCTTGTCCTCGACTTCGTCGACGACGGCCAGTACCTGCCGTTCGTTGGCAGCCGACGCAATCACGAACACGTCACTGAGCGCCAACCGATCGCTGACGTCGATGGCCACGATATTGTCCGCAAGTTTCTCGGCCGCCGCGCGAGCGGCGATTTCCGTCAGCTCACGGGCCTCGGTGGTTGCGCTCACAAATCAGTCCTCACGTCGGGTCAACCTCACAACATCACCACGCCGATGATCGCCAGCGCAATACCGACCACGACGATTGCGCCCAGCACTATCAACAAAGTCGTCGACGGGCCGCGGCGGCCGAGAACCGGCTCGTCGGTGTTGACGGCTCGGCTGGCGCGCAACGGCGGCGCCGGTGGATCGTCCACTTCGGAGCCGTCGTCGAAATCGGACCCGCTCGGCGACCCGGATTTCGAGACCGGCGCCGTCACCGGCCGAAGAGAGCCGGTGGTTCCGGCCTCGGACAACGGCATGGCACCTGTCACGACCGACACCTGAGCCGTTGCCGGCGGCTTGATGACCGGCATCTTTCTCGGCTTGTCCTGCGCGGATCCGCCCGCGGCCGAATGCTTGTCGGTGGAATGCTTGTGCGATCCGTGCCCTATCTCGGTCTCGGTCGCTGTCGCCCAGGCGGACGCCGGGAAGCGCGTTGCGCCCGGAGGCAACGGAACCTGCCGGTCGCCCGTCGATTCGGGTTCCGGGCCGGTCGGCTCGCCGAACGTCCCCTTCCCGGTTGACGTCTGCCGGGTTTCCGATCCGGCGGCCGGCGGCTGAGCGACAGGAGGCGTCTCGGACCCGGCGTCGAGATTTTGATTGGCCGGCTTTTGATCGGCCTGCTTTTGGCTGGCCGGCTTTTGGCTGGCCGGCTCATTCCCGCCCGGAGTTTTGCCGCCGAGCTTCTTGGCACCGGATTTCTTACCGCCGGCCTTGGCTTGCTTGTTTCCGCCTTGCTTGTTTCCGGCCTGCTTGTTTCCGCCTTGCTTGTTTCCGGCCTGCTTGTTTCCGCCTTGCTTGTTCCCGGCCTGCTTGTTGCCGGCCTGCTTGTTGCCGATGGAGGTTTTGCCTGGCGAAGCCGCAGCGCCGGATTTGCCGTCGCCCGGAGCATCGACCGCGGTCTCGGAAAGCCCTGATTCTTTCGTCTGCGATGAATCCGCATCGACGGCGTCGGGAGCAGCCTCTTGATCGACAAGCGCCTCGTCGGGCTTGTCGGCTTTGCCGGGCTCGTCGAGCGTCGGTGAATCCGCCGGCGTCTCGCGGATCGATGCTGCACCGGTCGACTGCTCGCTTGCCGCGGCCGCCGGCGCACCGGCGGATGCCTCGGAAGTTCCGTCCGCCGGGCCGTCGTCGGCCGGCTGGTCCAGACCGTGCTCGCGCAGGTAGCGTTTCAAGGCCGCTCGCGACGAGAACGTCGGTTCGCCGGCAAGTTCGGTGGCGGACTTCGCCGCAGCCCCGTCGTTGCCGAGTTCGGCGGCCGAATCGGCCCGGGCATCCGGTTTCGCGGTGTCATCGGGACCGTCGGCAACTGCCGGGGCGGCGCGCTGTCGGCGCGGGCGCTTCCACGGATCCTTGCGACCGCCGGACGGCGACGCAGCGACGGACGGCTCGGAGTCATCCCGACCGTTCCCATCGCCGTGACGGCTCGAAGCGGCAGCGCGCCGAGGCGGGACCGGACCGACTTGGTTCGCGTTCTCGTCGTCCTCGTCCAAATCGTCATCGCCGTCCGGAACCGGCGTGCCGCGAGTGAAAGTCGGCACCGGCGCCGTATGCGCGCCGTGGTGATGTTCGGCAACGTCGGGCTCGGCGGTGGCCCCGTCCGAGGCTGCGTCCGGTTCGGCGGGCGCGTCGGACTTCGCGGCTTCGGACGGCTTCGCCTCGGTCGGCCCGCTGGATTGCGCGGCCTCCCTCGCTGCCCTCTCGGCTTCGCGGCGGGCACGGCGCGATAAGAACTGGCCGTCAGCATTCGTACTATCAGGCATTATCACTCCGATACAGCGCGTACTTGGAAATGTACTGGACGACGCCGTCCGGCACCAGGTACCAGACCGGTTGCCCGTCGGCCACCCGGGAACGGCAGTCGGTCGACGAGATCGCCAACGCCGGGATCTCCAATAGGCTCAAATGGTGGTCGTCGATTCCCGAACTTTCCAAGTCGTGTCCCGGCCGCGTCACCCCGACGAAATGGGCGAGGTCGAATAGTTCGTTCGAGTCCTTCCACGAAATGATTTGCTCCACGGCGTCCGCACCCGTAATGAAGAACAGCTCCGCGTCCCGGTAATACCCGCGCAGATCGCGCAGCGTGTCGATCGTGTAAGTCGGGCCGGGCCTGTCGACGTCGACGCGGCTGACCGTGAATTGCGGGTTGGACGCCGTCGCGATAACCGTCATGAGGTACCGGTGTTCCGCGCCGGTGACGGTGCGGGATGCTTTTTGCCACGGTTTCCCGGTCGGCACGAACACGACCTCGTCAAGTGCGTACTTGGCGGCGACTTCACTGGCAGCAACGAGGTGGCCGTTATGGATGGGATCGAAAGTGCCGCCCATGACACCGACCCGGCGGTTTTTGATCACCATTCAGTGGCGGTGCGAAATACCGCGCCAGCTCAGGGTGATCCCCAACAAGACCAGGAAAACAATAAACGCGATGACGCCGAACGCCCAACTCGGCATCGGCAACTGCCGCTCAGCCTCTTCTGCGGCCTGCAAAAGCAGTGAGCTCTTCATGTCCAACCTTTCATCCGCACCTCGGCACGGGATTATTCTTAAGATATGTGTGACCTTATTGTGTCATGACCGGCCCGTCACGAGCATGCGGCCCCGCCGCCCGCATCGCCGCGGATCTGCCCGTTGCCAAGCACTATCCACTTCGTCGTCGTCAGCTCCGACAATCCCATCGGGCCGCGCGCATGCAACTTTTGCGTTGAAATGCCCACTTCGGCACCCAAACCGAACTGCCCGCCGTCCGTGAACCGCGTCGACACGTTGACCCCGACCGCTGCCGCGTCCACGGCTGCAGTGAATTTGTTCGCCGATCGAAGGTCGTTCGTCACAATGACCTCGGTGTGACCGGACGAGTACGCGTCGATATGCGCGATGGCCTCGTCGAGGCCCGGGACGACGGCGACGGCCATCTCCAGCCCCAAGTACTCGCGCACCCAGTCGCGGCGCGTGGCGCGCCGCACCTTCACGCCGTCCGGCGCAAGTTCGCCGGTCGCCGCATCACCGTGAATCACCACGCCCGCCGCATCGAGCGCGGACAGCAGCTTCGGGAGCAGCCGTTTGGCGGCCTTTTCGTGCACCAGCAGCGTCTCGGCGGCATTGCACACGCTGGGACGTTGGGTTTTCGAATTGAGCACGATCTCGGTGGACGACTTCAAATCGGCGCTCGAATCCAAGAACACGTGCACATTGCCGACGCCCGTTTCGATCACGGGGACGAGTGACTCCTGCACAACTGTTCGGATCAGGTCGGCGCCGCCGCGGGGAATCAGCAGGTCGACGAAATCGCGGGCCCGCATCAGTGCCCGGGCCCCGTCGCGACCGTAATCGTCGATCCCCGTGAAGACGTCTGCCGGCAGCCCTACCGATTCGACCGCCCACCGCAGCACGTCGATCAGCACTTCGTTGCTGTGGATCGCGGCACTGCCGCCGCGCAACATGACGGCGTTGCCGCTCTTCAACCCAAGAGCCGCAATGTCGACCGTGACATTGGGCCTGGCCTCGTAAATGACGCCGATGACGCCCATGGGCACGCGGATCTGCGTGAGTTGGATGCCGTTGGGCAACGTCGAGCCGCGGACGACGTCGCCGACCGGGTCGGGCAAGGCCGCGACGTCCCGCAAGGCCCCTGCGATGTCGCCCAGCCGTTCGTCCGTCAGCGTGAGCCGGTCGAGCATTGTCGTACTCATCCCCGACTCGCGTGCAGCTGCCACGTCGCGCGCGTTGGCGCCGAGGATGCGGGGGCTCTCGGCAATGACCGCCTCCGCCATGGACAGCAGTGCCTTGTTCTTGGTGGCGGTGTCGGTGACGGCTAGTGCCTTTGCGGCCTTGACCGATCGCCGGGCAGCGCGCTCGACGCCGCGGACGGCGCGCTTGTCCAGTTCATCGCCGGGGGCGGCGGCAGCGTGGGAGGTCGTCATGGCTCTAGCCTAATTGCTACCGGGGTTCGGTCATGATCAGGTCGTCACGATGCACGACCTCGCGGTCGTGGTCGGGGCCGAACAGCTCCACGAGCTCTTTCGTCGACTTGCCGTACATGCCGGGCAGCTCCTCGGACGAATAATTGACCAGCCCGCGTGCCACGACCGCGTCGGGCCCGACGATTTCGATCGGATCCCCGGCATCGAACTCGCCCGACACCCCGACGATGCCGGCGGCCAGCAACGACTTGTGGCCGTCCCGCAGCGCACGGACGGCGCCGGCGTCGACATGCACGCTGCCGTGCACGTCGGCAAGATGGGCAAGCCACAACAGCCGGGTGCTGCGCCTTCGGTGCGTGATGGTGAAGCACGTGCCGACGTCGCCGCCCGACATGATGTCGCCGACGTGCGCTGCCGACCCGACGACGCTGGGGATGCCCGACTCGGCGGCGATCTGCGCGGCCCGCACTTTGGTGGCCATACCGCCGGTACCGACGCCGGACTCCCCCACGCCGCCGACGGCGACCTCCGCCAGATCGGCCGGTCCCCGGACCAGTTCGACCCGTTCCGACCCGGGTCGACCCGGAGGCTCGGTGTAAATGGCGTCGACGTCCGAGAGCAGCACGAGCGCGTCGGCATGCACCAGGTGCGCCACCAGCGCGGCCAGCCGATCGTTGTCGCCAAAGCGGATCTCGTGCGTGGCAACCGTGTCGTTCTCGTTCACGATCGGAAGCACGTGCATGCCCAGCAGCTTTTCCAGCGCGCGCTGAGCATTGCGGTAATGCGTGCGGCGGATCAGGTCGTCCGCGCTGAGCAACACCTGGCCGGCCAGGACGTCGTGACTCATCAAGGCTTCGTTGTAGCGGGCCATCAGCAGGCCCTGGCCCACGCTTGCCGCGGCCTGCTGCGCCGCCAGATTCTTCGGCCGTTTGGCCATGCTGAGCGGTGACAGACCGGATGCGATGGCACCCGAGGACACCAGGATCACCTCGCGACCGGCCCGGTGTTCGCGCGACAGGGCGTTCGTCAGTGCGAAAAGTCGTCCCAGGTCCAGGCCGCCGGACATGGACGTCAACGACGACGATCCGATCTTCACGACTATCCGTTTGGCGTCGGCGATCCCGGCGCGGGCATGCCGCACCAGGGCGCCCGGAAGCTCTGACGCGGACGTGTTCACGAGCCGGCACCGCCGGAGTCGGTTCCGCCCGCGTCGTCCCGGCCGGCGTGTTCGTCGTCCGACTCGTGCGCGTCGGACGACGTCCCCGTCCGGCTTTCCGCCGGGCCGGGAGAGCCGGTCCAGATGCCCGATCGCCGTTGTTCTTCGTGTTCGGCACGGGCCTCGGCCTTGGCGTCCATCCGTTCGTGGAATTCGCGACGCTTTTCTTCACGGGTGGGCCGATGGTGGTCACCGAGCCGCAGATCCGTTCCGCGCGGGCCGCTCAACATCTCGGCGCCGCCGACCAGTGTGGGCTCCCAGTCGAAAATCACGCCGTCGCCGGGACCGATCACCACCGTCGACCCGGGGACGGCTCCGGTGCGGAACAGCTCGTCCTCGACGCCGGCACGCGCGAGCCTGTCGCCCAAATATCCCACCGCCTCGTCGTTGGCGAAGTCGGTCTGATGCACCCACCGTTCCGGCTTGTCCCCCAGAACGCGGAAAATCGGCCCGTCGGACGTGTTCTCGCGGCGGACCGTGAATCCGGCGTCGCCGCGAGGCTTCGGCCGGACGACGACTCGCGGCGCGTCCGCCCGCGCCCGAGCCGCCCTCTCCCGGTCCGCCTTGACGATGTCGGCCATGGCGAAGGACAACTGCCGCAAGCCTTCGTGGCTGGCTGCCGACACGTCGAATACTCGGTATCCGGCGGCCTCGAGGTCGGGGCGCACTATGTCGGCCAGGTCGCGGCCGTCCGGCACGTCGATCTTGTTGAGCACGACGAGTTTGGGTCGTTCATTGAGCGGCGGCAGGCCTTCCTCGCCGCCGAGCGCCTCGTCGACCGAATAAGCGGCAAGTTCGTCTTCGATCTGCTGCAGATCGCTGGCCGGATCCCTGTCGGTTTCCAGCGCAGCGCAGTCGAGAACGTGCACCAACGCTGCGCAGCGTTCAACGTGACGGAGGAATTCCAGTCCGAGACCCTTGCCCTGGCTGGCTCCGGGAATCAGGCCCGGCACATCGGCGATCGTGTACCGGACGTCGCCGGCCTGCACGACGCCGAGGTTCGGCACCAGGGTGGTGAAAGGGTATTCGGCGATCTTCGGCCGCGCCGCCGACATGGCGGCGATCAGGCTCGACTTGCCGGCCGACGGGAACCCGACGAGCGCGATATCCGCGACGGTCTTGATCTCGAGAAGCACTTCGCCCTCGAATCCCGGCTCGCCCAGCAATGCGAAACCGGGAGCCTTGCGCCGCGGCGATGCCAGTGCAGCGTTCCCCAGGCCGCCGCGGCCTCCCGCGGCCGCGACGAAGCGGGTGCCGGCGCCGATCATGTCCATGAGGATCTCGCCGTCCGGACTCTTCACCACCGTGCCGTCGGGTACCTGCAGCACGAGGTCGTCGCCGTCGGCTCCGTGGCGCATATCGCCCTTGCCCGGACCGCCGTTTTGAGCGTGCCGGTGCGGCGAATGATGATACGGCAGCAGCGTCGTGGTCTGCGGGTCGACCTCGAAGATGACGCTTCCGCCGCGGCCGCCGTTCGCGCCGTCCGGCCCGCCCAGCGGCTTGAACTTCTCCCGGTGCACCGAGGCACATCCGTGCCCGCCGTCACCGCCGGAGACGAACAGCTTGACGCTGTCGACGAACTGGGTGGCCATGAGGCTCCTTCCGGCCGGCCGGGCCGGTCGTGGTTGCCGGGCACCCGGGGGCGCCCGATACGCGAAGAGGGCGAGTCCGTACCGGACCCGCCCTCAATCGTGAGTTGTGAATGCTCTGGTTACAGGGCCGCTTCGACAATGTTAACGACCTTGCGTCCGCCTTTGGTGCCGAACTCGACGGCTCCGGCCGACAACGCGAACAGCGTGTCGTCGCCGCCGCGGCCGACGCCCTGGCCGGGATGGAAATGCGTGCCGCGCTGGCGCACGATGATTTCCCCGGCGTTGACAACCTGGCCGCCGAAGCGCTTCACGCCGAGACGCTGCGCGTTCGAGTCGCGGCCGTTACGTGTTGAACTCGCACCCTTTTTGTGTGCCATGAGGAGTGTTCCCGCCTTCTTAAGAAATTGCAGCTTACTTGATGCCGGTGACCTTGAGCTTCGTCAGCTCTTGGCGATGACCCTGGCGCTTTTTATAACCGGTCTTATTCTTGAACTTCTGAATGACGATCTTCTCGCCGCGCAGGTCCTCGATGACCTCGGCGGTCACTGTGACCTTGGCCAGATCGGCAGCGGTCGACGTCACCGTCTCGCCATCCACCAATAGAACGGGAGCGAGGTTGACGGTTTCACCGGCCCCGGCCTGAACACGGTCAACGGTCAGCACGTCACCAACGGCCACCTTTTCCTGCCGGCCGCCGGCACGAACAATCGCGTACACCACGTCTGTACTCACTCTCTACATCGATCTTGGAACAGGCGCTCAGACACCGAACGCGAGTCTTCAAACTTTCTCAAGGCTGCGACCGGCCGGCCCATGCCGTCTACGGTCGCGAATGCCGCGTGCACATGAATGATGCGCACCGACATACAAGATTACGTAATTATTACCGTCCGGGTCAAACCGAACTGGCGCAGGCGACGCGCCCGCACCGCGCGCTCACGGCTCGCGCATCGCCGCGGATCAGTCGCCGCGGTCAGTCGCCGCCCGGCGCAGACGGCCACGGCTCTCCCCCGCGACCGATGCGCTCATGGTGATGGATGACTTCGGCCACGATGAAGTTCAGGAACTTCTCGGCGAACTCGGGATCCAGGTGCGACTCTTCGGCCAATTCGCGCAACCGGGCCACCTGCTTCACTTCGCGCCCCGGATCGGCCGGCGGAACGTGGTTTTCGGCTTTGAGCCGGCCCACTGCTTGCGTGCACTTGAACCGTTCGGCAAGCATGTGAACGAGAGCCGCATCGATGTTGTCGATGCTCGAGCGCATCCGAATGAGTTTTTCGCGGACTTCGCCGTCGACGGACGCCACGGCGTCGCCGGCGACCGGAACGTCGTTATCGTTTTCGGCAGCTGAATCAGTCACGGCCCTAGTCTAATCGGTGCTGCCATTCCGACCGCAAAACGCCCATGACCACGGAGTCGTAGAACGCGCCGTCGACTATGCGCGCCTGCCGGAACCGTGCCTCCTCGGTGAATCCGAGTTTGCGCCCGACCGCGACCATCGGTTCATTACCCGACCAGGTGGCATAGTCCAGCCGGACGGCGCCGCGCATCGACGCGTTCGGATGGCCGAACAAAAACGTGGTCCAGAGTCTCAACGCCGACGTGCCGATCCCGTGCCCCCGGACGTCCGGGTCGTACACGGCAATCCCCATGCGCGGCCAGTTCGTCTCTTCGGACTCCCAATACCAGGTGACGACGCCCAGCAGCTCGTCCGGATTATCGGCGCCCGCAATGACAAGGCGATCGGGAAGTCCGGCAGGTTGCGGGGCCGGCGCCGCGCGGTGCATCTGCGTGCGCATCGCTTCGACCTCCGCGACGCTTGGTTTTGGATAGTACGGGGCATCCCACCGGTGCCATTCCTGGTGCGGCAGCAGCCAGTTGCACCACGGATCGATGTCACCGTCCTCCATGTCGCGAAGGATCACGCGATCGTCGCCGGCCCGAACCGCCATTGCCGTCCCGCCTCCCTTTTACCGCCCGTCCCCGAGCCGAGTGGTGGCGAATGGCGCTTTGCCTTTGCCGAGTGGTGGCGAATGGCTGCGAAATCAGCGTGTTATGTCGCAGGACACCGGTGACAGTTGTGTATCAGGACATCGGTGACAGTCCCTGCGGGTTTGGTGGTGACACTTCTCGGGTCGGATTGACGGGTGACGAAAAATGAGCCTGTTGATCCTGCTGTCCGTCTTGCAATTTCTCAGTGGCCTCGCGATGCCCCACGCGGTGCGGTCACGACGTTCTGTACTGAACACCAGATCTCACGCAAAACGTTCTACCAACTACGCGCTCGGGCACGCCGGGAAGGCCCCGCGGCCGTGCTGGAACCGAAGTCCCGTCGGCCAAAGACAAGTCCTTCCCAACTCGACGAACAGACGAAACAGCAAGCCGTGGACGTGCGTGGCGCGCTCGAACGCTCGGGCCTGGACCACGGACCGATCAGCGTGTTCGAGAAAATGAAAATGATGGGCCTGAAACCCCCGTCGGTAGCGTCCCTGGCCCGGCTCTTCCGGGAAAAGAACATCGCACGATCCGAACCGAAGAAAAAGCCACGCGCGGCCTACCGCAGATTTGTCTACCCCGCACCGAACGCGTGCTGGCAACTCGACGCGACCGCGTACGTCCTTACCGGCGGACGCACCTGCGTGATCTTCCAACTGCAAGATGATCACTCCCGACTCGCAGTCGCCACACATGTCGCCGACGGGGAAACGTCCGCCGCGGCTATCGCCGTGGTGACAAAGGGCATCACCGCGCACGGGGTCCCGCAACGACTCCTAACCGATAACGGGCTCGCCTTGAACCCGGCCCGCCGGGGCATCACCGGGCAACTCATCACGCACGTGAGCCGGCTAGGTATCGAGGCGATTACCGGCAAACCGTACAAGCCGACCACGCAAGGGAAGAATGAACGCTTCCACCAGACCCTTTTCCGATGGCTGGACAAGCAGCCACTGGCCGACTCGATCGAACAATTGCAAGAACTCGTCGATCAGTTCGACATCATCTACAACACCGAACGCTCCCATCAAGGCCTACCGGGCCGGATCACCCCGCAACAAGCCTGGGACGCGACCGACAAAGCCGTCGCACCACGGCCACGACCACGCGAAAACACCAGCAGCGGTGAAGCCACCCGCACTGTCTACGGCAAAGGCCAAGTCCACATCGATGGCGTCCGCTATCAGCTCGGCAAGCAATACATCGGACAACAAGCCCACGCGATCTGGGACCTCAACACGATCACGTTCTTCGACCGGCACGGAACCGAAATCATCAGCCACCCCAGACCCGACCCAGGAACGAATTACGTCGGCAACGGCAAGCCCCGCGGCTTCCTCAACAAGAACAACGAAAAACCGTGACCCTACCCCTGACACGCCGACTGTCACCGATGTCCTGAGACATCAACTGTCACCGATGTCCTGATACAAAACTGTCACCGATGTCCTGAGACAAGACAGCTGCGAAATCAGCGATTTCGCAGCCATTCGCCACCACTCGAGGACGGTGGTCAGCCATTCGCCACCACTTGGCGACGCGTTAGTCGGACTTCTCGGTTGATTCCATCCCCAGCATGATGACGGGCCCGGCCGGCTCGACCGGCTCCGCCTGCTTCTTCGGCGTATCCGCTTTCGGCGCACGCCGCGGACGACGTTTCGGCTCGGACTTGGTCATCACAACCGGCTTCGCACCGACGCCGAGCATCATTGGCGCATTGGGGTCGTCGGCCTGCGGCTCGCTGGGCGGCTCCGGCGCTCCGGCCACCGCAGCGGGCTCGGCGGGCTTATCGGCCTGCGGCTCGCTGGGCGGCTCCGGCGCTCCGGCCGGCGCAGCGGGCTCGGCGGGCTTATCGGCCTGCGGCTCGCTGGCCTTGCCGGAGCGGTTCTTGCCACTGCGCCGGCGGGACGACGATCCGGGCGTGCTCGCATTCGTTTCGGTGGCCGGCGTGTCGTCAGCTGTCGCCTCCGCCGATTCCCCATGGTGTTCGGAATGCGACTTCTTGGCGGCGGCCGCGACCTTTGCCAACGCTTCGCGGTTCGCTGCCGCCGCCTTTTCGGCTTCTTCGTCGCGTTCCTTCTCAGCCTTGTCGGCCTTCTCGTCCTTCTTGGATGTATCGGGCTGCTGGTCCTTGCGGCCGCGACGGCGGTTCGACTTCGAGTTGTTCGCGAAGATCGGGCTGACGTTCGCGCCGGGGCGCTTTTCGCTGGCCTCACCGGTCAAGATGATTCCGCGGCCGCCGCAATGCTCGCATGGCTCGCTGTAGGCTTCGACCAGCCCGGTGCCGATGCGCTTGCGCGTCATTTGCACGAGGCCGAGCGACGTCACCTCGGCAACCTGGTGCTTAGTGCGATCCCTGCCGAGGCACTCGATGAGCCGGCGCAGCACGAGGTCGCGGTTCGACTCGAGCACCATGTCGATGAAGTCGATCACGATGATGCCGCCGATGTCGCGCAGTCGCAGCTGACGGATGACTTCTTCGGCCGCTTCAAGGTTGTTCTTGGTGACGGTCTCCTCGAGGTTGCCCCCCGAGCCGGTGAACTTACCGGTATTGACGTCGACAACTGTCATGGCCTCGGTCCGATCGATGACCAGCGATCCGCCGGACGGCAGGTTGACCTTTCGGTCCAGCGCCTTCGTGATTTGTTCATCGATGCGATAGCTGGCAAAGATGTCCTCGTCGCTCTCCCAACGCTCCAAGCGCTCGGCCAGATCGGGCGCGACGGACTCGACGTATTCGGAGATCGTCGTCCACGCTTCGTCGCCGGAGATCGACAGTTTCTTGAAGTCTTCGTTGAACACGTCGCGGATCACGCGCACGGTCAGATCCGGTTCGCTGTACAGCAGTTCCGGAGCCAGCGTCGAATTCGCCGTCGACTTCTTCTGGATCTTTTCCCACCGCGAGGACAAACGTTCGACGTCGCGGGTCAACTCGTCCTCGCTGGCGCCCTCTGCGGCAGTGCGCACAATGACGCCGGCCTCGCTGGGCAAGGCCGAGCGGAGGATCTTCTTCAACCTCGAGCGCTCGGTGTCCGGCAGCTTACGCGAGATTCCGGTCATCGAGTTACCGGGGACGTAGACCAGGAAGCGTCCGGGCATCGAGATCTGCGACGTCAGCCGGGCCCCCTTGTGCCCGATCGGGTCCTTGGTCACCTGTACCAGAACCGGATCTCCCGGTTTCAGCGCTTGTTCGATGCGACGCGTCTTGCCCTGCATCGATACCGCGTCCCAATTGACCTCGCCGGCGTAGAGGACGGCGTTGCGGCCGCGGCCGATGTCGACGAACGCGGCTTCCATGCTCGGCAGCACGTTCTGCACCTTGCCCAGGTACACGTTGCCGATGAGCGACGCCTGCTGGTGCTGCGACACGTAATGTTCGACGACGAGTTTGTCTTCGAGCACGGCGATCTGGGTCAGGTCGCCGTGCTGGCGCACCACCATGTGACGGTCCACCGACTCGCGGCGCGCCAGGAACTCGGCTTCGGTGATGACTGGACGACGCCGTCCGGCTTCGCGACCCTCGCGCCTGCGCTGACGTTTGGCCTCGAGCCGGGTCGACCCCTTGACGCCCGACACCTCGTCGCTCTTGCCGGAGCGCCGCCCGCCGTCTTCGCCATCGCCGGAACGACGACGCCGACGTCGACGCTTACGCGATCCGCCGTCCGAATCGTCGTCGGAGTCGCTCGATTCGTCGGGCGAACTCTTGCCCGAGTCCTTGGAGGAGTCTTTCGAGGAGTCCTTCGACGAGTTCTGGTCGTCGGAATCCTTGTCCTTGTCGGATTTCTTCGAGGATTCCTTTGACGATTCCGACTCGTCGCCGGACTGCTCATTCGACTCGTTCTCGTCGTCTTTCGACTTGCCGCGCCGTCCGCGTCCGCCGCGACGACGGCGCGGACGCTTCTCGCCCGACTCGTCGTCCGATTCGTCAGTCGAGTCGTCCTGAGATTGCTCCTGCGGGGCCTGCTCGTCGCTGTTCTCGTCCGTGCCGTGATCGTCGTCGGCGTCGGTGTCATCCCGGCGCCGCTCTCGCACCGGCTGGGCGAATTCGACGGCGGGTGCCTGAAAGAGCAGGCCGGCCGGCGCATTTGCCGTGTTCAATCGCGTGGCCGGCTGGTCGGTGTCGTCCTCGGCCGGATCGACGTGCGCGTCGTCGTGCTGCGCGGCCGTACCGGCATCGTTCGACGACCGGTGTGAGGCAGCGAATTCCTCGGGAATGGCGAACGGATCGATCGCGGCCCTGCGGGCGCGTCGAGCGGACGGCTCGGTATCGTCCGATTCGGTGTGCTTGCCCTTCGCATGGGCCCGGGCGCCGGACGGCGTGTCCGCGGCGTGGGACTCGGCGGCGCCTTCGCCTGCGACATTCCCCGCGCTCTCGGCGCTCTCGGAATCGGCCGACGCCGGCTTCTTGGCGGATGACGACGGCTTCTTGGCAGTGCTCTTGCGCCGGGATGTCGTTGCCGGCTGCGAGGCACCCGAATCGGCCGACTCGGTTGCCTTCGCGGATGCCGCGCTCGGGGCTGCGTGCTCGGCTGCAAAGCTCTGCAGGTCGGCGAGAATGTCCGCTTGGACGTTCGAGTCTTTGATCTCCGGGTTTGCGACGTCGCTTGCGCCGGAGTCGGCCGACGCGGCTGCCGGTGCTCGGTCCGACGAGTTCGGCGTAGTTTCGGTGGTTTTGGGCTTACGCGACGTCCGTCGTTTTGGTGCGGACTGGCCGGTGGCGGCCGGCGTACCGGCGGTCTCGGTGTTGTTTTGCTGCTCGGTCGAGGTGGTCTGTTCGCTGTTGTCGGTATTATCGCCGGATTTCGCTCCGGCTGCTGAAACATCCCTGTCAGACATGTTCGGGTGCACTCCCGTCGCCCGGGGTCGCCGTCCACACTTCTCCCGGCGGCCCGCTGGGCCTTGTGGTGCCGGTGCCCGCAGACACCGACAAGAAGTCGATGAGTACAGGTGCGCTCGCGCTCAAATTTTCGCAGCGGTGGCGCGTTCCTGCCGGTGAGCGCTCGGTCCTGCGCCGTGGTCGGCTGTCAGTCGAAGCGTTCGTCACCGGGTCGTCGCGGCGAGTGTGGTGCGCCGTGCGACCACTGCCATTATGGCATAGCCCGGACGCCGTCCCCGACATTCACGCTTCTCGCAGCCGCATTCGTTACAGTGAGTGATGAATTTTCACTTGAATGGCGGCGGATGCTGCCGGGACGGATCACCAGGGTGGCAGCACGAGCGATAGACGAGTCCGACCGCAGCGATCTGCACATTCCCCGCACGTTGCGGCCGCGTGTGCTCGCGATCTTGATGATCGTCACGGGTGTCGTCGGCTGGTATTCGTCGTTCGCGCTGGTGATGGACAAGATCACTTTGTTGGAAAACCCCAAAGCGGCGCTGGGGTGCGATTTGAATCCGTTCATCTCGTGCGGCGACGTTCTCGGGCAGTGGCAGGCGTCGCTGTTCGGATTCCCCAACCCGATCATCGGCCTGGGCGCGTACATAGTGCCGATCATCATCGGCACGGCGGTGCTGGCCGGCGTCGAGTTTCCGCGCTGGATCTGGCTCGGGCTGAACATCGGCGTGTTGCTCGGGGCGGCCTTCATCACCTGGCTTTTCACGCAAAGCGTGTTCGCCATCGCCGTCCTGTGCCCGTGGTGCATGCTCGTGTGGTCGATGCAAATACCGCTGTTCGTCACCGTGACGTTGCACAATTCCGCCTACGGGCGGTTTGGCCGGGCTTCGACCAACGCGGCGGTCCGGGCGGTCACCTCGGCCCCGTGGACGATAGTTGCCCTATGGTATGCGGTGATCGTACTGAGCATCCTGTTCAAGTTCTGGGGCTACTGGTCGCGCTACCTGTAAACCGCCTCGGCGGTTTGCGAAGGCAACCGGCCGATCAGAGGTTGGGGAACCAGATGCCGATCTCACGGGTCGCCGATTCGGGCGAGTCCGATCCGTGCACGAGGTTTTGCTGCACTTTCACGCCCCAGTCTCGGCCCATGTCCCCGCGGATCGTACCGGGAGCGGCCTGAGTCGGATCGGTGGCTCCGGCCAGTGACCGGAATCCCGGAATGACGCCCTGGCCCTCGGCCACGATGGCCAGCACCGGCCCGGACTTCATGAAGTCGACAAGCGGCGCGTAAAACGGCTTGCCCTCATGCTCGGCATAGTGAGCGGCCAGCTCGGCGTCGGTCGCCGTTCGCAACTCCACGGCCACCAACTCGTAGCCCTTGGCTTCGATGCGGGCCAGGATCGCACCGGCCAGACCGCGCCGGACGCCGTCCGGCTTTACCAGGATCAAACTACGCTCGGGGTTCACAATTCTCCTTTGGGTTCAGTGGTGGGCATCGGCGCGCCGCCGGTTCACCTTATCCGGTCGTTCAAGGCGCGCGCATACGCAGCCTTCTCGCGATCAACACGGGCCCCGGACACGATGCCGAACACCCACGCCGCAGCAAAAAGAGCGCCGACCAGGAACATCATCGGGACGACGAAGCCGGCCGCGATCAAGCATAATTGCACGAGGTGGCCGAGGACGTAGCCGACCCGGCTCCGCAACAGCGCCGCGGCGATGATCGCCAGCAGCACGACCGCACCGCCGCCGATCGCGATATCGGCCACCGACGCCAGCTTGAGACCGAACGCCACAAGAGCGCCGAAGAAGACGACGAAGATCTCGAACGTCAATGTCGCAGCGGCGAACATCCGCTTCGTCGATTTCGTACGTACCTGCGGTTCGGCACCCCGCGCGCCTGCGCCGTCCGCGCCTGTGCCGTCAGTGCCTGTGCCGTCCGCGCCTGCACCGTCCGGCCGGCTCTGCTCGTCGGTCATCATGCGCCTCTCCCGAACAGGATGCGCGCATCCGCGACAGTCGTGATCGACCCGGTCACGACGACGCCGGCGCCGAGGTCCTCGCCGCGGTCGACCTCCTCGACCGCCCGCAACAGCGCATCGTCCAGCGTTGACACCTCGATCACTCGCGACTCGCCGAAGATCTCGATGGCGATCTCGGCCAAATCTGCGGGGTCGAGCGATCGCGGGGACGACGAACGCGTCACCACGACGGTGTCGAGGACCGGTTCGATGGCCGCCAAGAACTCCTCGGCGTTCTTGTCGGCGAGCATACCGACCACGCCGACGACGCGAGAGAACGCGAACGCTTCCTCGAGAGCGTCGGCTAGCACCGCCGCGCCGGCCGGATTGTGCGCGGCGTCGACGAGTACGGCGGGCGAACTGCGCACCAGTTCGAGCCGTCCGGGCGAGGTGACTGCCGCGAAACCCTCGGCCACGACGTCCGGGTCCAGATCGCGGTCACCACCGGTGAGAAACGCGTCCACGGCGGCCAGCGCCGAGGCGGCGTTGACCGATTGATGCGCGCCGTGCAGCGGTAAGAACACGTCCTCGAACTCGCGCGACAGGCCCTTGAGCGTCAGCAACTGTCCTCCGACGGCCGGGTCCCGGCGGACGAGCCCGTAGTCGGCGCCCTCGTGCACGCCGCGGGCTCCGACGGCTCCGATGCGGGCGTTCAACACGGCCGCGGCCTCCTCCGGTTGCGCCGCGACCACGACGGTCGGCGGCGCCGCAAGGACGGGCGACGAGCCGGCGTCCTTGATGATGCCGGCCTTCTCGCCGGCGATGAGCGTCAACGTGTCGCCCAAATACTGCTGGTGATCGTACGAGATCGGCATCACGACGTCGACTTGGCCGTCGGCGACGTTCGTCGCGTCCCACAGGCCGCCCATCCCGACTTCGAGCACTGCGACTTCGACAGGGGCATCGGCGAATGCCGCAAATGCCAATGCGGCAAGAACCTCGAAATACGTGAGCTTGTTCTCGCCGGCCGCGCTCAGATCGGCGTCCGTGAGTTCCAGGAACGGTTTGACCTCGCTGTAGACGCGCACGAAGTCGTCGGCGCCGATCGGCTCGCCATCGATACTGATGCGTTCGGTCACCGAGCTCAAATGCGGACTCGTGAACCGGCCGACGCGCAATTCGTGCGCACCGAGCAGCGCATCGATCATCCGCGCCGTCGACGTCTTGCCGTTCGTACCGGTGACGTGGATGACCGGATAGGCCCGCTCCGGATTGCCGAGCATGTCGAGCAGCCGCGCCATCGGCTCGATACGCGGCTCCACCTTGTTTTCCGGCGCGCGGGCCAGCAGTTCCCGGTAGACCTCGTCGACTTTCTTCTTATCGGCGGCGGCCTGCCGCGCTGCGTCCTCACGCTTTCCCGGGGGCACGTACCCGTGCCCGGTCTCTCGGGCCATCAGTCAGACTCCCGTCCGTTCGGTTTTTGTCACTGCGATCCATACCCGGCTGCCGTCGCCCACTTCGACGCCCTTGCCGTCGCCCGACCCGGTCTCGACGGCCAGGTCGGCGGTGAGCGTCTCGGCAGTGACCAAATCCGTGTGTCGGGTCACTGCCGTCGTCACGGCGTCATCTGCCGTGAGAGTCAAATCAATTCTGTCGCTCACGTCGAGTCCCGCGTCGCGACGAGCTTGCTGGATGGCGCGGACGACATCGCGTGCGATGCCCTCGGCGGCCAAGTCGTCGTTCACGGAGGTGTCGAGCGCGACGAACCCGCCCGACGACAACAGCGCAACGGCCCGGTCATCGTCGCCGGCAGCCTGGTCGACAACTGTTTCGAGCGTGTATTCGCCCTCGTGCAACTCGATCCCGCCGGACGTGACCGATCCGCCGGACGACGTCCAGTCACCGGTTTTCGATCCTTTGATGGCTTGTTGCACGCTCTTGCCCAACCGCGGTCCGGCTGCCCGGGCGTTGACCGTGAGCTTGTCGGTCAAGGTGAATCCGGCAGCCTCTCTATCCGCCAGCCCGAGAACCTCGACCTGACGCACGTTGAGCTCGTCCGCGATGACCGAAGTGAACTCGCCGGTCAGACCTTCGGGCTCGGGCACGACGACCGTCAGCTTCGCCAGCGGCAGCCGGACGCGCAAATTCTCGGCCTTGCGCAAGCTGGACGCGACCGAGCAGATCTCGCGAGTGGCGTCCATCCGGTCGACGAGTTCGAAGTCCGTGCCGAATTGCTCGCCCGTCGGATAATCGGTCAAGTGCACGCTTCGGGCGCCGGTCAGCCCGCGGTAGATCTCTTCCGTAGTCATCGGCAGCAGCGGTGCCGCGACTCGGCAAAACGCCTCGAGGCAGGTGAACAGGGTGTCGAACGACGGCCGGGTGTCCGCGCCGCCGTCCCAAAACCTGCGTCGGGAGCGACGCACGTACCAATTGGTGAGCATGTCGAGGTAGTCACGCACCGATTCGCACGCGCCCGAGATGTCGTACTTGTCCTGCTGGCTTTGCACTGTCTCGACGAGCGTCTGCGTCTTCGTCAGCAGGTACCTGTCGAGCACTTCGGTCGACTCGGCACCGAGCTTCGCCAGATACCCGGACGTCGCGCCGTCCGCCGCGTCCGCAGCATTGGCATAGGTGGCGAAGAAGTGCCACGTGTTCCACAGCGGCAACAGCACCTGCCGGACGCCGTCCCGGATGCCCTGTTCGGTCACGATCAGGTTGCCGCCGCGCAAGATGGGCGAAGACATCAAGAACCATCGCATGGCATCGGAGCCGTCACGATCGAACACTTCGTTCACGTCCGGGTAGTTGCGCAACGACTTCGACATCTTCAGCCCGTCGCTGCCCAGCACCGTGCCGTGGCAAATGACCGACCGGAACGCCGGCTTGTCGAAGATCGCGGTGGCCAGCACGTGCAGCATGTAGAACCAGCCGC
The DNA here is from genome assembly GCF_013409065.1 of Spelaeicoccus albus. Classification (NCBI taxonomy): domain Bacteria; kingdom Bacillati; phylum Actinomycetota; class Actinomycetes; order Micrococcales; family Brevibacteriaceae; genus Spelaeicoccus; species Spelaeicoccus albus. Next base: position 3,475,391 of record NZ_JACBZP010000001.1, read on the forward strand.
GTGTCTGGCCGATGTATTCGACGATGAAGTCGCCCGGATAGTGGTGTTCGAACCAGTCGGCCGATTCGAACGGATAGTGCACTTGGGCGTACGGCATGGATCCGGAATCGAACCATACGTCGAACACGTCGGTGACGCGCCGCATTGTGGACTTACCCGTAGGATCGTCCGGGTTCGGCCGGGTCAGCTCGTCGATGAACGGCCTGTGCAAGTCGGTCGGCCGCACGCCGAAATCGGCTTCGATCTCGTCGAGCGACCCGTATACGTCGGTCCGCGGATATTCGGGATCGTCCGAAACCCAGATCGGGATCGGCGTGCCCCAAAAACGGTTCCGCGAGATCGACCAGTCCCGGGCGTTCGCCAGCCAGTTGCCGAACTGTCCGTCCTTCACGTTTTCCGGCACCCAGGTGATGTCCTGGTTCAATTCGACCATCCGGTCACGGAACTTCGTCACCGAGACGAACCAGCTCTCGACGGCCCGGTAGATGAGCGGGTTGCGGCAACGCCAGCAGTGCGGATACGAGTGCTCGTACGTCTCATGCCGCACCAGGACGGTGCCGCGGCCCTCGACCGGGCCCGTGTGGTTCTTTAAATCGCGAATGATCGCCGCGTTGGCGTCGAACACCAGTTGCCCGGCGTAATCGGGCACGCGGGAATCGAACTCGCCGCGTTCGTCGACCGGTCGTACCGCAGTGATGCCGTATCGGTCGGTCAGGGCCTTGTCTTCTTCACCAAAGGCCGGCGACTGGTGCACGATTCCGGTGCCGTCGTCCACAGTGACGAAATCAGCGGCCAAGATGGTGTGCATCTTCTCGCCGAACTCGGCTTGCCGGTCTTCGAAATAGCCGAACGGCGGGGCGTAGCGACGGCCGACCAACTCGGTGCCCTTGAATGATTCGGTGACTATCGCGTTCGGCCCGAGTTCCTTTTCATAGGCGTGCATGCGCGCTTCGGCCAGGATGACCTTTTCGCCGGACAGCGGCGAATCGGTACCCGGCTCGATCAGGACGTAATCGACGTCCGGATTCACCGCCATGGCCTGGTTGCTCGGCACCGTCCAGGGCGTCGTCGTCCAGATGAGGGCGAGTTCACCGGTGCTCAGGCGATAGCCGATCGTCACGGCGGGATCCTGGCGCGATTGGTACACGTCGTCGTCCATGCGCAATTCGTGGTTGGACAGCGGCGTTTGATCGCGCCAGCAATACGGAAGTACTCGATAGCCTTCGTAAACCAGCCCTTTGTCCCAGAGCTGTTTGAAGCCCCAGATGACCGACTCCATGTACTCGATGTTGAGAGTCTTGTAGTCGTTCTCGAAGTCGACCCAGCGCCCTTGCCGGGTGACGTACTCCTGCCATTCGTCGGTATAGCGCAACACCGATTCGCGGCAGGCCGCATTGAACGCAGCGATACCCATGGTGTCGATCTGCGATTTGTCGGTGATGCCGAGCTGCCGTTCGGCCTCCAGTTCGGCCGGGAGCCCGTGGGTGTCCCAGCCAAAGCGACGTTCCACCCGCCGTCCGCGCATCGTTTGGTAGCGCGGGACGACGTCCTTGGCGTATCCGGTGAGCAGGTGGCCATAGTGCGGCAGTCCGTTGGCAAAGGGAGGGCCGTCGTAAAAGACGAATTCGTTGCTGCCGTCGTTCCCGGCATCGCGCGCTTCGACGCTTGCCCGGAACGTGCCGTCGGCATCCCAGTACTTCAGGATGCGCGCCTCGATCTCCGGAAAGCGCGGGCTCGCCGCTACTGCGCCGGTTTCACCGGTGGTGGCCATCGGGTAGTTCATTCGTCCTCGCTATTGTCCGCAGTAAACTGTCCGCCGCGCGTGCGACGATCGGTGCAAGGACGACGCGCCGGCCTCTCGGCAGTGCGCCGCGGTACCACCCCGCTTGCCCGGTTCGCCGCTTGGACGGTTTCGGGCCGCTCATCAGTGCGCGTTGACGGGCGCTCCCGTCCGGTTCTACCGGGCATGGTCGGCGGGGCCGGCCGTGCCGTTCTTCCGGAGGCTCCCCGGTGATGGCCGGATCGATGCCTGTAGGCACAATTCTATCCCGGCATGTCCAATCGGTATCGCGGGCGGCTTCCCCCTCCGCCGAGTGGTGGTGAATGGCTGCGAAATCAACGATTTCGCAGCCATTCACCACCACTCGGCGCGGGCGGCCAGCCATTCACCACCACTCGGCGCGGGCGGCCAGCCATTCACCACCACTCGGCGCGGGTAGGTTCGAGCTAGAGCCCGACCCCGCGTGCCACTTTGTGCTGAGCGGCCTGGGCGATGGGCCGCATCACCATGAGGTCGATGTTCACGTGGTGCGGACGGGTGAGGGTCCACACGATGGCGTCGGCGATGTCGTCGGCGGTCAACGGCTTCTCGACGCCCTCGTACACCTTGGCCGCCTTGGCCGTGTCGCCGCCGAACCGGTTGAGGGAAAACTCATCGGTGGCCACCATGCCCGGCGCGATCTCGATGACGCGGATCGGCTCGCCGGCCAGCTCGAGACGCAGGGTCTCGGCAATCACCGTGGCACCGTGTTTGGCTGCCACGTACCCGCCGCCGCCCTCGTAGGACACGCGACCGGCCGTCGAGGACAGGATGAGCACATCGCCTTGCCCGGATTCGCGCAACGCCGGCAGCAATCCCTGCGTCACGCGAAGCACGCCGAGCACGTTCACGTCGTACATCGCCTGCCAGTCATCGATGCTGCCGGTTTCCACGGGGTCCGAACCGATGGCGCCGCCGGCGATATTCAGCACGGCATGCACCGGGCCGCCCGCAGTGACATCGGCAATCAACCGCTCGACGTCGCCGTCCTTGGTCACGTCCGCCACGATCGCCTGCGCGCCGGTCTCGGCCGCAAGCGACTCGAGTTTGTCGGCACGGCGAGCGACAGCCACGACCTCCCAACCCGCAGCGCGCAGTTTGCGGACGCTCGACGCGCCCATTCCCGAGCTCGCGCCCGTGACGACTGCGCGCCGGGTTCCCGTCGTCGACTCGTTCTCGGTCATGGATAAGTCCCTTCTCATCGGCTCTTTGTCGGCCCTGGCCCTTCGAGTCTGCCACGCCGTGCGCGTCGACGGTAGCGGTCATTGCGGGCTGGTTTTCGCCTTCCACGACGTCATGGGAAGATTTAGCCATGACAATTCCCGATCCGAATTCCGCTGCCGCTCCGAGTCCGACCACCGACCCGGCCGTCGTCCCCGCCGCCGGCCGGGCAGTCGACCAGGCTGCGCCGACGGTGACGGTTCCGGACAAGCCCAGCGTCGAGGGACTTGCCGCGAAATGGGACGCGGTTTGGCATCAGCAGCACACGTACGCATTCGACCGCACAGCTCCTCGCGAGAAGATCTATTCGATCGACACTCCCCCGCCGACGGCGTCCGGCTCGCTGCACGTCGGGCACATTTTCTCGTACACGCAGACCGACGTGATCGCCCGCTTCCAGCGAATGCGCGGCAAAGAGGTCTTTTACCCGCTGGGCTGGGACGACAACGGTCTGCCGACCGAGCGGCGCGTGCAAAACTATTTCGGCGTCCGGTGCGATCCGACGCTTGCCTACGACGAGTCTTTCGAGCCGCCCGAGAAGCCGGCAAAGAACTCTCGCGATTTTGTCGCCGTCTCGCGTCGCAACTTCATCGAATTGTGCGAGCGACTGGCAGTGACGGACGAGAAGGTGTTCGAGGACCTGTTCCGGAAGGTCGGCGTCTCCGTCGATTGGTCGCTGACGTACCGCACCATCGACGACGTGTCGCGAGCGGTCAGCCAGCGGGCGTTCTTGGCGAATCTGGCTTCGGGCGACGCGTATTCGGCCGATGCGCCGACCATGTGGGACGTGAGCTTCCGCACGGCGGTGGCGCAGGCCGAGCTCGAAGACCGCGAACGCCCCGGCGCCTACCATCGCGTGGCATTCGCCTCGCCGGACGGCGGCAAGCCGGTCCACATCGAAACGACCCGCCCCGAACTCATCCCGGCAGTCGTCGCGCTGGTGGCTCACCCGGACGACGAGCGCTATCAGCCGCTATTCGGTACGACGGTGAAATCGCCGATCTTCGGCGTCGAAGTGCCGGTGGTGGCGCATGAACTCGCCAAGGCCGACAAGGGATCCGGTATCGCGATGATCTGCACGTTCGGCGATATGACCGACGTGACCTGGTGGCGCGAATTGAACCTGCCCACCCGGCCCGTGGTCGGTCGCGATGGGCGGATCATTGCCGACGTGCCCGCGTGGATCTCCGACGGCGCGGACGGCGGCGCGGACGCTTACTCGCAGTTGGCCGGGAAGACGACGTTCACGGCCCGCGAGATCATGGTCGACCTGTTGCGCGAAAGCGGCGACCTGGACGGCGACCCCAAGCCCGTCACCCACCCCGTGCCGTTCTATGAAAAGGGCGACAAGCCGCTCGAAGTCGTCACCTCGCGACAGTGGTACATCCGCAACGGCGGACGCGATGCCGACCGGCGAGAAACGCTTGTGGGGCGCGGCCGCGAAATGAACTGGCATCCGGAATTCATGCGGTCCCGGTACGAGAACTGGGTGGACGGTCTGAACGGCGATTGGCTGGTGTCCCGGCAGCGTTTCTTCGGCGTTCCGATGCCGTTGTGGTACCGGCTGGACGCCGAGGGCCGACCCGATTATGCCGATCCGATTGTGCCGGACGACGCTGCACTGCCGGTCGACCCGGCCGCCGACCCGGCCCCCGGGTTCACCGGTGACCAACGCGACCAGCCGGGAGGGTTCATCGCCGACCCGGACGTGCTGGACACGTGGGCCACCTCGTCGCTGACCCCGCAAATCCTCGGTGGGTGGAGCCGCGACGAAGAGTTGTTCGCCAAGGTCTTCCCGTTCGACCTGCGTCCGCAAGCACACGACATCATCCGTACCTGGCTGTTCTCGACGGTGGTGCGGGCCAACGCCTTGCAGTCGAGCGTGCCGTGGACGAACACGGCAATTTCCGGATGGATCCTGGACCCCGACCGGAAGAAGATGTCGAAGTCCAAGGGCAACGTCGTCGTCCCGAGTGACATCCTTGTCGAGGAAAAGCCGGGCTTCGGACCGGACGCCGTCCGCTATTGGGCGGCCTCGGCGCGCCTCGGAGCCGACACGGCCTACAACACCGACCAGATGAAGATCGGCCGACGACTGGCCATGAAGCTGTTGAACGCCTCGAAGTTCGCTCTCAACCTGGGAGCAGATTCGTCGGCGATTCTCGGCACCGAGGGCATGACGACGGTGCCGAATTCGCTCGACAGGTCGGTCCTGACCCGGCTGGCTACAGTGACCAAGGACGCCACCGCGGCGATGGAGGCCTACGACTACGCCAAGGCGTTGAACCTGACCGAATCGTTCTTTTGGACGTTCACCGACGATTACGTCGAACTCATCAAAGATCGCGCATACGGCGCCGCCGGCGACGAGCAAAAGCAGTCGGCGCTCACCACGTTGGCGACCTCCTTGGATACGCTCTTGCGGTTGTTCGCCCCGTTCTTGCCGTTTGCAACGGAAGAGGTGTGGTCGTGGTGGCGTCGCGGCTCGGTGCACCGAGCCGCGTGGCCGGTGGCTGCCGACGTCGACGGCGATTCCGAGGTTCTCACGGCGCTCGGCGCGGCTCTTGGCGAAGTGCGCCGCGCCAAATCGGAAGCCAAGGTGTCCCAGCGTACCGAGGTCAAGCGTGCGGTCATCTCGGCGACGCAGGGCGACATCGACCGCATCGAGTCGGGAGCCGGCGATTTGCGGGCAGCAGGGCGGGTCGCAGATTTGGAGCTGACGGCCGCCGCGGACGCGTCCGACGCCGACATCACGGTCTCGGACGTGGAACTGGTTCCGGCCGACGGCTGAGCGAGCTCGCCGTCAGCGCCGGTTCGAGCACCGCTGAGCGGAACGGAACGCGGCAAAGCCGATAAACGGACTCGCTAAGCGGACTTCTCGTCTCGCTGCCGCGACGAATTCGCTTTGCCCTGCGGCACCAGTGTCGGCGCCACGTTTTCCAGCACGACGTCCCGCGTGATGACGACCCGGGCGATGTCCTCACGGCTCGGCACGTCGAACATGACCGGCTGCAGAACCTCTTCCATGATCGAGCGCAGGCCGCGGGCGCCCGTTCCCCGCAACAGTGCCTGGTCCGCTATCGCTTCAAGTGCGTCTTGTTCGAAGACAAGTTCCACATTGTCCAGGTCGAACATCCGCTCGTACTGCTTGACCAGCGCGTTCTTTGGCGTGCACAGGATCTCCATCAACGCGGGCCGGTCGAGGTTCGACACGGTGGTGAGCACCGGCAGGCGTCCGATGAATTCCGGGATCAGCCCGAACTTCAGCAAGTCCTCGGGCATCACTTCGCTGAAGATGTCGACCTCGTCGGACTTGGTGTGCAACGGCGAGCCGAACCCGATACCGTGCTTGCCCTTGCGACCGGCGATAATGTCGTCGAGTCCGGCGAAAGCGCCGGCCACGATGAACAGCACGTTCGTCGTATCGATCTGAATGAAGTCTTGATGCGGATGTTTACGCCCGCCCTGCGGCGGAACCGAGGCCTGAGTACCTTCAAGAATCTTCAGCAGGGCTTGTTGCACGCCCTCACCGGAAACATCGCGGGTGATCGATGGATTCTCGGACTTGCGGGCGATCTTGTCGATCTCGTCGATGTAGATGATGCCGGTCTGGGCTTTGGCGACGTCGTAGTCGGCAGCCTGGATCAGCTTCAACAAGATGTTCTCGACGTCTTCGCCGACGTATCCGGCTTCGGTCAGCGCCGTCGCGTCCGCCACGGCGAACGGGACATTAAGCCGGCGGGCCAGAGTTTGCGCCAAGTACGTCTTGCCGCAGCCGGTCGGGCCGATCAGCAGAATGTTGGATTTGGCGAGCTCGACCTCGTCGTTATGCGCGCCGGTCTCGGATTCCTGGCCGGCCTTGACCCGCTTGTAATGGTTGTACACAGCCACCGAGAGAGCCTTCTTCGCAGGCTCCTGACCGACGACGTATTCCTGCAGGAAGTCGTAGATCTCACGCGGCTTGGGCAATTCGCCCAGGCCGAGTTCGGTCGTTTCGCCCAGCTCTTCTTCAATGATCTCGTTGCACAGATCGATGCACTCATTGCAGATGTACACGCCGGGTCCGGCGATCAACTTGATGACCTGCTTTTGGCTCTTTCCGCAGAACGAGCACTTCAGCAGATCAGCGCTCTCTCCCAAACGAGGCATCGAGTCCCTTCCAATCCTCACCGCCGACTTGCATCAACGATATCGCTTACCTCCCACCCTAAAGGAAGCGGCCGGGTCCGGCGCCCCTGAATGTCAGGTGTGTCGAACCCGGCCGGATGGGCCCAGCCGTACCGGCGGCCGATCAGCCCCGGCTGATCTGTCCGGCGGCCTTGCGCGAGCCGAGCACCTGGTCGACCAGTCCGTATTCCTTGGCCTGATCGGCGGTGAGGAACAGATCGCGTTCGATGTCGTTGTTGACTTCCTCCGGCGACTTGTTCGAGTGCGCCGACAGCGTCTCCTCGAGCCAGGTGCGCATGCGCAGCACCTCGGCGGCCTGGATTTCGATATCCGACGCCTGTCCTTGGCCCTGGCCCTGCATGGCGGGCTGATGGATGAGGATCCGCGCGTTCGGCAACGCCAAGCGCTTCCCCGGCGCTCCCGCGGCAAGCAGGACGGCGGCGGCGGACGCTGCCTGCCCCAGGCAGACCGTCTGGATATCGGGCTTCACATACTGCATCGTGTCGTAAATGGCGGTCAGCGCCGTGAACGATCCGCCCGGGGAGTTGATGTACAGCGTGATGTCGCGGTCGGGATCCTGGCTCTCGAGCACGAGCAGCTGCGCCATGATGTCGTCGGCCGATACGTCATCGACCTGCACGCCCAGGAAGATCACGCGATCTTCGAACAGTTTGGTGTACGGATCCTGTCGTTTGAACCCGTACGGCGTGCGCTCTTCGAACTGCGGCATCACGTACCGGTCGTTGGGCATATACGCGGGGTTCACGGCCATTGACTGGGAAAAGTTTGAATTCATGATTCCTCTAACGATGTAGAACAGTTGATGATCGGGTCAGTTGGAGTTTCCGGTGCCGCCGCCTCCGCGGACGTCCCCGGCGGACGAGACCACCTGATCGATGAATCCGTATTCGAGTGCTTCCGGTGCCGTGAACCAGTGATCGCGGTCGTTGTCCTTCAGGATCTGCTCAACGGACTTGCCGGTCTGTTCGGCAGTCAGCTCGGCCATCTGTCGTTTCATGTGCAAGATCAGCTGGGCCTGGATCTTGATATCGGTCGCAGTGCCGCCGATTCCGCCAAGCGGCTGATGCATCAGGATGCGCGTGTGGGGCGTGGCGAAGCGCTTGCCCTGGGCCCCGGACGACAGCAGGAACTGTCCCATCGAAGCCGCCATGCCCATGCCGACGGTCGCGACGTCCGGCTGCACGTATTGCATGGTGTCGTAGATCGCCATGCCGGCCGTGACCGATCCGCCCGGCGAATTGATATAGAGCCAGATGTCCTTTTCCGGATCTTCGGCGGCCAACAGCATCATCTGTGCGCAGATGGCGTTGGCGTTCTCGTCACGCACTTCGGCGCCCAGCCAAATGATGCGTTCTTTCAGCAGACGATTGTAGATGTGATCGTCCAGGCCTAATCCCTGCCCGCCGGTCTGGGCGGTAGGGGTAGCGGTCTCGGTTGAATTCTGACTCACGTGACAACTCCCGCGTTCGTGGTGGATCTTTACTATGCCTGTCATCGGACAATAACCCGACTGGCGCCTCGATTACTCCCCAAAAGAGCCCTGTTCGCCAACAGCGCACGAGCTCGATTTTCGTGCCGGCCGGGCGCTTTGCTGCAACAACGACGTACCGAAACCAAAAGCGGCCCGATTTCTCGGGCCGCTCAAGGTGGAGTGGTGGTAGACGGATCAGATCCGAACGGCACCCGGATCATCTGCAGCGGGCCCGTCGTCCGGCTCGCCGGCGTCGTCCGCTTCAGAGTCGTCGGCCTCGTCATCGGCCCCGCCGGCTTCCTCCGCCGGCGTGACGAAATTCGTCAGGTCGACGGCGTTGCCGGCCGTGTCGACGACGGACACCTGGGCCAGGACGGCGGCCAGAGCCTTGCGGCGTCCGACTTCCGAGACCATTGCGGGAACCTGGCCGCTCTCATCGATCATCTTGGCGAACTCGTTCGGGTTCATGTTGTACTGCTGCGCCGTCGAGATCAGGTATTCGATCAGCTCCTGCTGGGACACCTCGACCTCCTCGGCCTCCGCGACGGCGTCCAGCAGGAACTGCGTGCGCAGGCCCTTTTGCGTCTCTTCGGTGACCTCGGTGCGGTGTTCGTCATCGTTCAGGCGGTCTTCGCGCTCGAGATGTTCGTGCACCTGTTCTTCGACGATCTTTTCCGGAACGGGGATCTCGATCGCGTCGAGCAGCGTGTCGAGCAACTTGTCGCGCGCCTCGATGCCCTGCTCGAATTCCTTGTCCTTGCCGGCCTGCGACTTCAGGTCTTCCTTCAGCTCATCGATCGTGTCGAATTCGCTGGCGAGCTGAGCGAACTCGTCGTCGGCCTCGGGCAGTTCACGTTCCTTGACGTTCGACACGGAAACCTTGACCTGGGCGGTCTCGCCTTCGTGTTCGCCGCCGGCGAGAGTCGTTTCGAATGTCGTCTCTTCATCCGCGCTCAGGCCGGTCAATGCCTCGTCCATACCGTCAAGCATCGTTTCCGAGCCGATCTGATATGACACGCCGGACGCCGAGTCGACTTCCACGCCGTCGATCGATGCCGTCAGATCGAGCGTGACGAAATCATCGGCGGCCGCCGGCCGGTCGACGGTGGACAGCGTGCCGAAGCGCTCACGCAGACCATCGAGAGCCTTCGCGACGTCGTCATCGGTGACGGCGAGCGGTGCCACCTCGACCTTCAGGGTTGCGTAATCGGGCAACTCGACGGTCGGGCGCACATCGACCTCGACGGTGAATGAAAGTTCGCCTTCATCGGACCCGTCCAAACCGGGGATCTCGCTGACCTCGACCTCGGGGGTACCCAGCGGGCGAAGCTCGTGCTCGTCCACGGCCTCGCGGAAGAATCCGTCCAGTCCGTCGTTCACTGCTTCCTGCAGAACGGCCGGACGGCCGACCCGCTGGTCGATGATGCGGGCAGGAACCTTACCTTTGCGGAATCCGGGAACCTGGACCTGCTCGGAAATGGACTTGTATGCCTTGTCGATGTTCGGCTTGAGCTCGTCAAACGGAACCTCGACGGACAGCTTCACCCGGGTCGGGTTCAAAGTCTCGACGGCGCTCTTCACGGCGATTGTTCTCCTGTAATAATTGTCGATAATGACCGGTCACGATTGCACCGACGCGGATCAGCCCTTAACCGGGCCCGGCCGCGTAAGTGTCGGGGTGACAGGATTTGAACCTGCGACCCTCTGGTCCCAAACCAGATGCGCTACCAAGCTGCGCTACACCCCGTTCATACATCTGGCATCTTACGGGCAAGAACGGGTGTAACGCACATCGACCCGGCGCCGAGGGCGCGCCGCCGACGGCCGGGATGTGGCCCGGCGTCCGTCCTCGTGTACTCTTGTTGTCGAGCAACTCGGCTCGGGGATGTAGCTCAATGGTAGAGCCTCAGTCTTCCAAACTGATGGTGCGGGTTCGATTCCCGTCATCCCCTCCACCGGCCCCCGGCGCCTCGGCGTTCGGGGGCTTTGTCGTACGCACCGCTCCATTCCACCGGCCCCGGCTTTGCCCCGGCGCCCGTTTCCGCCCGGCCCCATTTCACCCGCCCCAGCTTTGCCCCGGCGCCGAGTGGCGGCGAATGGCTGGAAATTTTCAAAATTTCCAGCCATTCGCCGCCACTCGGGACAGGCCGGCAGCCATTCGCCGCCGCTCGGGGGCGATCAGCGCGATCCCAGCACCAAGCAAGGCCTACCTTGCTTGCACAACAGCGTCGAAGTCGTATTATTTAAATATGTTCCAAATTAAGAAGATGTCTAAATAAAGCTAAGGCTTACCTTACTGAGGACGGCCTACGGACATTGGATTCCGGAACCCGAAACCTGCCCGCGATTATCGATAAAGGAGCGCACACCATGACTTCCGCCACACTTGCAGCACAAAAGGAAACTGTTGCCACGGTCGCCCAGCTGATGAACCCGATGGTCGCTGAACTCAGCGCACTGTCGCTCGTCGGCAAGCAGGCACATTGGCACGTTCGCGGCGCCGCTTTCCTGCCGGTCCACGAATACCTCGACACGCTCGTGGACGACGTCCGCGAATGGGCCGATACGGTCGCCGAGCGCGTCATCGCCTTGGGAGCCCCGACCGACGGACGACCGGCGATTGCGTCGACCGCGGCGGCCAGTTCCTACCCCGAGGGGTACCAAACAGTCGAAAAGACGCTCGACTTGATCATCGACGCTCTCGACAAGATCATCGCGCTCGGACGCGAAGCTCAGCCGGCACTGGGCGAGGCCGACCCGATGAGCGAAGACGTCATGATCGAAATTCTCCGCGGCCTCGACAAGCACCGCTGGTTCTTCGACGCCCAGCGCGGCTGATTCATCATGACAATCCTGCGGGCGGCTGTCTCTGCGTGAGCGCCGCCCGCAGGTCATCCGTTCTCTTCTTGTTCAAGGCAGTGCACCCCTGATGTCGACACCGCAAACGTTGTCCACCGCCGAACTTGCCGAGCGGCTGCGAAGCGCCGGCCTGCGTTCGACGGGTCCTCGCCGCGCCGTTTATTCGGCGCTGGCCGAACTCGGCGGCCACCGATCCGCCGATGAGGTACTGGAGTACACGGCCCGCAGCGGGCCGGCGCTTCCGCGCGCCAGCGTGTACAACGCATTGGGCACGTTGGTCTCCATCGGTCTGGTCATTCAAGCCGAAGCCGGATCCGGAGTCGCGCTCTACGAAGTCGCGTCGGACTACCACCATCATTTGCTGTGCCGCGGCTGCGGCCGAATCGTCGACGTGCCGGCGCACCGGTCGGACGCCGCAGCGGGCGTCACCGATCCACCCGGTGAAGCGTTGTTCGAACGACTACCCGGAGCCCTGATCGAATCGGCGCAGATCGTCTACCGGGGGCTCTGCCCCGAATGCAACGCCAAGTCGCACACGCTTTAACGACACGCGCGGACCGTCAGGACTGCGCCGCCGGTGCGCTGTGGCTGGTTTCGTACTCGCTGACGATGTCGATCCGGCGACTATGGCGGGCTTCTCCGCTGAACGGCTCGGCCAAGAACGCGTCAATAAGCGCCAGCGCGGTTTCCTCGTCGTGCTCGCGGGCGCCCACCGAGGCTACGTTCGCATCATTGTGTTCTCGGGCAAGGGTCGCAGTCCGCTGATTCCAGACCAGCGCAGCACGCACACCGGGCACCTTATTCGCCGCGATCTGCTCGCCGTTGCCCGATCCGCCGATGACAACGCCCAAGGCCCGAGTGCCGGCACGCTGATCCTCCACCACGCCCAGCCCGGCAGCAATGCAGAACGCCGGATAGTCGTCTTCTTTGTCGAGCACGTGGGCACCGTGGTCGACCACCTCGTGCCCCGACGCCTGCAAATGCGACTTCAGCGCCTCTTTCAACTCGAATCCGGCATGATCGGTTCCCACATGTACGCGCATGCCGACTATTCTTCCACGCCGCCGTTCACGCGGCCGGACGACCACCGGCTGCCGCTTCCTTCGCGCGGGGCTCCCCCGGTGCCGGGACCGCCAGCATGGGCATGAACACCTGGCAAACGGGGCCGATACCGACAAAGAACACGACAGTGCCGATGCCGACATTGCCGCCCAGCAGCCACCCGACGACGAGCACCGACGCTTCGATCAGCGTGCGGATGATCCAAATCTTCCAGCCGGTCCTGGCCACGAGGCCGGTCATCAACCCGTCCCGCGGGCCCGGCCCGAATCGGGGGCCGATATAAAGTCCCGTCGCGAAGCCCATCAGTACCAGTCCGGCGAGAAAGAGCGGCACACGAATCCACAATGATTCCAATTCCGGGATTACGGTGAGTCCGAGTTGCGCGGAAGTGCCGACAAGCAGCACGTTGAGTACCGTTCCGATGCCGGGCTTGACCCGCACGGGGATCCAGAGGAGCAGGACGACGGCGCCAATGATATTCGCCATCCAGCCGTACGCGATTCCGGTGTGAAACGACAGCCCTTGCGCCAGAACGTCCCATCCCGGCAAACCGATCGCACCACGCACCAAAAACGAGTCGGCGATTCCGTAGAGGAAAAGGCCGATCAGCAGGCGGCAAAAGCGCGGGAAAAATGTCACCCTTTCAGCACACCGTATAATTGGCCTTATAATCAATATCCAATTTCACAGAATTGGATTACCGACGCAGTCCACGCATCGCGGAGACAAACATGGCACAGCGAATTGGAGCCCGCCAACTTGTCACATTGCTCGACGGCTGGCGCGCTCCCGACACACAGCATTCGCCCGCCTACCGGCGCCTTGCCGACCGGATCAAGCTGCTCGTCCTGGACGGACGGCTTTCAGTGGGCGCGCCGCTGCCTGCCGAACGCGAACTCGCCGCGCGCTTGGAAACATCGCGGACCACCGTCACCGGCGCCTATAACCACTTGAGAGATCTGGGCTACGTCCAGCGCCGGCAGGGGTCGGGGTCGTTCACGCGGCTTCCGCACGGCGGTGATGCCGAGCTGCCCGATCGGCCGAGCCAGATCGATTTCACGTCGGCGGCGACGCCCGCCAGCCCCGGACTGCACGCGGCGACTCAGCAAGCTCTCGACATGTTCCCCGAATATCTGGCCGGGACCGGCTACGACTTGAGGGGCATCCCCGAACTGCGAGAAGCCGTCGCCGCGCGCTACACGGATCGAGGCCTGCCCACTGCTGCCGGGAACATCGTCGTCACCGTCGGCGCCCAGCATGCGTCCGGGCTGCTCATGCGGATGTTCGGTGGGCCGGGACGGCACATCCTGGTGGAATCGCCGGGATTCCCGCAATCCTTCGATGCGGCCCGCATGAGCGGCGCGCGGCTTGTCACCACTCCGGTGTCGGCGGATGGCTGGGACGCCGAGGACCTGTTGCGAACGATTCGCACCGCCAAGCCTGCTCTCGCGTACGTGATGCCGGACTTCCACAATCCGACCGGCGCCTGCATGCCGGCGGACTTGCGGACGGCGTTCACCCGCGCCGCGGCGGACGCCGGCACCATCGTCATCGCTGATGAGACGACCGCCGAGCTCGCTATCGATGAGCGGCAACAGTTCCTGCCGCTTGCCGCATATGGACCGGCGATTCTCCTCGGCTCGGTCGGCAAGACCATGTGGGGCGGCCTCCGAGTCGGCTGGATCCGAGCCGATTCCGCGAGGGTGTCGCAAATCCTGCAAGCTCGACCAGCCGCCGATCTGGGCACGCCGATTCTCGAACAATTGATCTGCACGGTGCTCCTGCGGGACTACCGGCCCGTGCTTGACGATATGCGCTTGCGGCTACGCGCGTCTCGTGACCTCGTGGTGGCCGAGCTCGGCCGTCGTTTTCCCTCGTGGACGGTGCCGCGAGTCCGGGGCGGCCATACCGTGTGGGCCCGGTTGGACCGCCCCGTCAGTTCACAACTGGCGATCCGCGCGCTCGAGAACGGCCTGCGTATCCCGCCGGGCCCCAGGTTCGGGCTGGACGGCGCGTTCGAACGCTTCGTGCGCGTCCCCATCACTTTCGACACGGACACCACGCTTCGAGCGCTCGACCTGTTGGAGACGAGCTGGCACCAGGTGCTCGGATCGTCAGCGGCGCCGTGCCGGAAGGTTCCGGACGACGAATCTCTCGTCATCTGACACCGGCCAATCGAACCGGCCCAACCGGCCAGTCGAACCGGCCAGTCGAACCGGCCGGGTCACACCGGTCAGGGTACGTCGTGCAGGCAGGCCCGACAGGCTCAGAGACGACCGCTCAGTCGAACTGCGGTTCTTTCGTCCGCGAGCGCTTGAGTTCGAAGAATCCCGGGGTCTCGGCGACCGAGACGACGCCGTCGAACAGCTTCGCCGCCGCTTCGCCTTTCGGAGCCGGCGTGACCACGGGGCCGAAGAACGCGACGCCGTCGACCGAGATGACCGGTGTGCCGACGTCCTGCCCCACCCTGTCGATTCCATCGTTGTGCGACGCGCGCACCGCGTCGTCGTAATCGGTGGTGTCTCCGTATTTGATCAATTCGGCCGGCAACTCGAGCTCGGCGAGCGCCGATGCGACGGCGACCCGGAAGTCCTGCTCGCCGCCGGGGTGAATGCGCGAGCCGATGGCCGTGTACAAGTCCCCCACGACTTCGTTGCCATGCTGCTCCGCAGCGGCGGTCACCACACGGACGGGCAGCCAAGCGGGATCGGTCGTGTCCTTGTCATTCAGAATTGCCAGGCTCATCACGTGCCACCGGACGTCGATGTCGCGCACCGTTGCCACTTCGTGGATCCATCGGCTGGTCATCCACGCCCACGGGCATACCGGATCGAACCAGAAATCCACTGTTTGTGCGGCCGATCCTCCTGTTGTTGCAACGGCTTGCGCAGTGGCCCGGTCGTTCGCGGCGGCGTTCATTGACATCTCCTGTCGGTACGGTTGGGTGCGGCCTTTGCTCACCGATCCGGTGACCGGTGAGACCGCTCACGTTCACTGTCGTCTAACGTAGAAACGCATCGGATTAATCCTCGATACGCGCAACCGCCAGTCAATTCCTTGGAGTCCCCGCAGTGCCGGATATGAACCTGACAAGAGCAGAAGCCGCCCAGCGCGCTGAAACGGTCGAGGTATCGACCTACGATATCGCGCTGACGCTTGACCCCGGCGCGGACACCTTTCGGACCATCACGCAGGTGAAGTTCACGGCAGTTCCGGGCTCGAACACATTCATCGACGCCGTGACGTCGCGCGTGCACAGCGTCGTGCTCAATGGCACCGAGCTTGACCCGACGGTCGTGGCCGACGATTATCGCATCGCATTGGACGGGCTCGCCGCCGAAAACGAACTCGTCGTCGACGCCGACTTCCATTTCATGAATACCGGCGAGGGGCTGCACAAGTTCGTCGACCCGGCCGACGGCGAGGTTTATCTCTACAGCCAATTCGAGGTGGCCGATGCACGCCGCATGTTCGCCGTCTTCGAGCAACCGGATCTGAAGGCGACTTTCTCGTTCACCGTCACTGCGCCGTCCGCGTGGCAGGTCGTGTCGAATTCGCCGACGCCCTCGCCCGAGTCGGCCCCGTCCGCCCGCAAGTCGCCCTCGATGAGCGTGTGGCGGTTTGCCCCGACTCCCCGCATCTCGTGCTATATCACCGCTCTCGTTGCCGGCCCGTACGAAGCCGTGCACAGCGAGCTGACGAGTTCGGACGGCCGGACGATCCCGCTGGGCGTCTTTGCACGCCGATCACTTGCCGAGTATTTGGACGCCGAGAACGTCTTCGACGTCACGCGCCGCGGCTTTGAATTCTATGAACGCAACTTCGGCGTGGCCTACCCGTTCGAGAAATACGATCAGCTTTTCGTACCCGAATTCAATGCCGGCGCCATGGAGAATGCCGGCGCCGTGACGTTCGTCGAGAATTACGTCTTCCGGTCGAAGGTGGCCGACGCGACTGTCGAACGGCGGGCCGTGACGATCCTGCACGAACTGGCGCATATGTGGTTCGGCGATCTGGTCACGATGAAGTGGTGGAACGATCTGTGGTTGAACGAATCGTTTGCCGAGTACATCTCCACGCTGGCGACGTCCGAAGCGACCGAATGGACAACTGCCTGGACGACGTTCGCCGCCATGGAAAAATCGTGGGCCTACAGCCAGGATCAGCTGCCGTCAACACATCCGATCGTTGCCGACATCAACGATCTCGAAGACGTCGAGGTCAACTTCGACGGCATCACCTACGCCAAGGGCGCTTCGGTGCTCAAGCAGCTCGTGGCTTGGGTGGGGCAACGCCAGTTCTTCGACGGCGTCCGCGCGTACTTCACCAGGCACGCTTGGTCCAATACTCGCTTGGCCGACCTGTTGGCCGAGCTGGAAGCGACGAGCGGGCGCAATCTCGACAGCTGGTCGACGGTGTGGCTACAGGAAGCGGGAATCACCGTGCTGCGGCCCGAGATCGACACCGGTTCCGACGGCGTCATCACCGATTTCCGTATTGCGCAGGAAACACCCGAGCTCCCGCTCGGCGGCACGCCCTCGCTCCGGCCGCACCGGCTCGCCGTCGGGTTCTACGATCTAGACGGTGAGCGGCTCGTGCGTACCGACCGGTTCGAGTTGGACGTCAACGGCTCGTCCACGCGCGTCGATGACGCGATCGGCCGGAAACGCCCGGCACTGGTTCTCGTCAATGACGACGATCTGACGTATGCCAAGGTGCGCCTCGATCCGGCTAGCGCCCAAGCGGCAACGGAGCACCTCGGCAAGTTCACCGACTCGTTGCCGCGCACGCTCGTATGGTCGGCCGCCTGGGAGATGACGCGGGACGCCGAGACTCGGGCCAGTACCTATATCGATCTGGTCCTTGCCAATATCGCGGCCGAAACGGATTCCTCGGTCGTCATGGTCCTGCTGCGCCAGCTTGAGACCGCCGGTGATTTGTATTCCGCTGCTCCGGAGACCGCGGCCGCGACAATCGCTTCCGGCCTGCGCGAGTTGGCCCGCAACGCCAAGCCCGGCTCGGATGCACAGTTGCAGTTCGTCAAGGCATTCGCGCGCCAGGCCACCACCGGCGAACAGCTCGACACGGTCGCGGCGCTGCTGTCGGGCGGAGAAATCCTGGACGGCCTGGAGCTGGACACGGATCTGCAATGGGATCTCCTGACTTCGCTGGTGGCCGGCGGACGCGCGGCGGACGCCGAGATCGATGCGCAGTTGGCATCGGACAACACCGCGACAGGCCACCGCGCGGCGGCGCGGGCGAGGGCCGCCCGGCCGGACGAGGCCTCGAAGTCCGACGCCTGGCAGCAGGTCGTCGAGTCGGCGGACCTGCCGAACGCCGTCCTGAGTTCGGTCGTTGCCGGGTTCGGCCGTGCACACGATCCCGCGCTGCTGGAGAAGTTCCGGGAGAAGTATTTCGCGGCGCTGCGCACCGTCTGGTCGACTCGCACCAATGAGATCGCGCAAACGATAGTGGCGGGTCTCTACCCGTCGCGGCTCGTGGACCAGACCACCATTGACGAGACCACCGACTGGCTGGACGCCAATGCGGATGCGCCGTCCGGACTGCGCCGTCTGGTCGCCGAGAACCGGGACCGTGTTGGCCGGGCGCTGCGGGCCCGCCAATTCGACCAGGCGTAAATCCGAGGCACCGCGCCCCGGCCCGCTGGAGGGGTTGAGCAGGTGGAGGGGTTTAGCGGGCCGCGCCGAGCTTGCCGGCCAGATCGGCGGCGCGCGGGTTGACGACGAATCGGCCGAGCGTGACCGCCCTGCCCGCTCCGTCGGCAAGCGGCAGCCGCCAATCGCGATTGGGCGCGCCCCCGGCCTCCAGCCTCCGATCGCCGACAGCATCGGCAATGTCGACGCTCACGAACCGCGCCGGAGTAGCTGCCGCAAAGGCGTACAGCCCTTCGAGTATCTCGCGCTCGGTGCTCCCGGGGTCGATGAGTTTGCTTTGCCGCAGCGTCGCCACTGCGGCGCTGCGGAGTTTCTCGTGTGCCATCCGGCGTTCTTCGGCGTCCGCAGCCCCGGACTCGAGGTGTTCCCCGGACAGGAAGGCGGACGTCGGCACGAGGCCGTGCGGCCGCACCGTCGCCACGGCATCGGCGGGCCAGGTGTCGGCGGGGGCCAGCGTGCCGTTCGTCGCGCCATCCCACACCGTGCGTCCGACGGCAATGCCGCGAGACGTCAGCTGCTTGCGCTCCTGATCGGTCAATCCGGCGCTGTCGCCGGTCATCACGACCGCCCCGGCACGCTGAGCCTCGAGGACGACGATTCCAATCAGCTCGTCAGCGTCCATGGCGATGAATGCGCCGTCCGACCTGTCCGAGCCGTCGGGCACCCACCAGGCCCGGAAGAGTTCGGTCGGCCGGTCGAGCCGGAGTCCTCCCGCATGGCGGAGAGAAGCACGGACGGCGTCGATCACCGGCGCGAACGCGACGTCCCGCAGGCCGGCGGGCGTCAACGTCGGCAAGTCGCCGCCGGAGCCGCCGTCCGAACCTTCGTTGCCGCCGTCCGGACCGATTTCGGCGCGCACGCCGTTCGCAAGGTGACTGCGGTAGCGCCAAGCGTCTGCCGCGCCGAGGGAGGCCGACACGACGGTGGAGGCGACAAGACCGACCGGCTCGCCGTCCGCCGCATCGGCCGGCATGCGCGCCGCATCCGCCGCGGCAGTCAATTGTCCGTCGGCGATCCATTGCAGCCACGCGTAGAACTCGCGGCGACGTCCGGCGTGCCGCCGAAAATCGTCGAGCGTTTCGTTGTCGGCGAAAGCGTCGTCCCACGCTCCGTCGTCCGTCGAACCGGAGCGAACGACGGCCGGCCATTTGGCGTCGTCCGGGCCGAAGTATTCGCAAGCCGCGCACCACCGGCAAAAGGAATCGAGCGCGGGGCCGCCGCGGCGGACGAACTTCTCCAGCGACGCCTGCCGGGCCGGCGACCGAGGATGGGCGAACACCAACGACAACGCGTTCTTTTTAGCCTCCCACGCTTCCTCCAAATCCACTGGCGACGCCGATGTGTCGGCGGCCCGCTGGTCGGCGGCCTCCCAGTCGATCAGCGCGCGCGTGGCCGCCGGCATATAGGCAACCTCGCGGATGTCCTCGACGCGGATGAGCAGTGGATTGAGGAACTCACGAGTCGACGGCACGTACGGCGAGGCTTCGGTCGGCGTGGCGGGCGCCGGGGCGTGCAGGGGTGTCGCCGCAAGGAAGGACGCCCCCTGGGACGCCGCAATCCCGGCGAATTCCGCCATGTCCGCAAAGTCGCCGACGCCCCAGGACAGATCCGACCGTACCGAGCCGGGAACGAAGTCGTACCCCCACAGGCGCCGCGAGCCGATCCGTTCGGGCGTCTCGAGCACGTCGGGGGCGACAATCAGCAGCACGCGGCTCGACATCTCGCCCGCGACGACGTCGACGTCGTGGTAGCCGGCCGGCAAGCCCGCCGGGACACGGATGGCGACGTCCTCGCCGTCCAGGGCCGTCGTCAACGTGCGCACGTCGCCGCCCTCCAACGTCACGGCCGCGGTCACCGTTGTTCCGGACGGCGCCGGGCCGACGCGGATAACGCTGTCGCGGCCCTGGCGCGTGACCACGGCGGCGGGGGCCGACCGCGCCTCGGTGCCGGTTTGGCATGCGTCGATGACGGCGCGCAGCGTGGACTGGGGAACCGCCCGGCCCTCTGCGAGCGTCGAGACCCCGTACCGGGCTGCTGATTCGGTCAGATTCACGTCAGACACGCCTCGATCGTCGCATATTCGGCCGGTCGAGTCCGGATAGCTCGCCGGGCGAAGCCGGCGGAATTTGACCTTGCCGGATCGTCACGGAATAGCCTTGAGGAATGACCTGGGAATTCTGGCTGGACAAACCACTCCATATCGTCGTCATCCTGATCGTCGGATTCATCATCAATCTCGTCCTGCGGTCCGTCATCCGGCGGATCATGGACAAGATCGCCAGCGGCGTATCGATCAGCAAGACCGAATCGTCCGGCAGTCAGCGGCGCAAGGTATCGGAAGAGACCGAGCAATCCCGGGCTCGCCGAGTCCAGCGCGCCCAAACCGTCGGGTCGGTCTTGCGATCGGTCACCACCATCGTCGTGGCCGTGATCGTCGCCCTCATGGTGCTTGCCGAGCTCGGCTTCAACCTGGCACCGGTGCTGGCCAGCGCCGGCATCGTCGGCGTCGCGCTCGGCTTTGGCGCGCAAACGCTCGTCAAGGACTTTCTGGCCGGCCTCTTCATCGTGCTCGAGGACCAATACGGGATCGGGGACTACGTCGAGCTGACCGACGCCGGCGGGGTCGACGTCGGCGGCATGGTCGAAAACGTCGGGCTGCGGGCCACCCGGCTGCGCGGCACCGACGGTACCCTCTGGCATATCGGCAACGGCGAAATTCTCAAATGCGGCAACATGTCGCAAGGCTGGGCGCGGACGGTCATGGACATCCCCGTGCCCTACAACGCGGATATCGACCGCTCCAGCAAGTTGATTTTGAACACGGCAAACGATTTGCGTGCCGATCCGGAGCAGGGCCCGAACATCCTGGATGCCCCCGAGGTCTGGGGCGTACAACAACTCACCGGTGAATCGATCACGATTCGACTGGTCTTGCGCACCAAGCCGCTCACGCAATGGGCGATCGGGCGTGCGCTGCGCTTGCGGCTGAAGACGGCGTTCGACGATGCAGGCATGCAGATACCATTGATGCAGCAGATGATCGTGCGGACGAATCCGAAGCCGGCAAGCGACATTCCGACCAGGACGACTGCCGGACCGTCGACCGGACAGGTTTCGACCGGACCGTGGACCCACGGAGGGCCGTCCGATCCCATGTATCAAATCCCGGAAGGCTAGGAATGTCCGAAAGCGTGCCTCAAAGCGGCGCCAGTTTTTACGAATCGGTCGGAGGCCACGAGACTTTCGTCAAGCTCATCGACGTGTTCTACGACGGCATCGCTCACGACCCGGAGCTCAGGCCGATGTATCCGGAACCGGAGTTGGACGGCGCCAAGCATCGGCTGATGACGTTTTTGGAGCAGTACTGGGGAGGCCCGACGACGTACGGTCAAGAACGCGGCCATCCGCGACTGCGCATGCGCCATGTGCCGTACGCCGTCACGCCGCGGGCCCGCGATCTGTGGCTCCGCCATATGCGCACGGCTCTGGACGCGGTCGCGCTACCGCCGATGTATGACCAGGCGTTCTGGGACTATTTGGAGCGCGCCGCGCACGCCATGGTCAATGCGCCGGACCCTCAAGGCGGCACATCGCTGCCGATCCGGCCGGCCTGACCCAGGCAGCTCGCGGGCTGTGCGAGCGGAAGACGGTGGTTTCGAATCGCCGTCAGCCGCGTGCAAGGACATGGCCGCGGTCGGTCGAGATCCGCTGC
Source organism: Spelaeicoccus albus (assembly GCF_013409065.1). Classification (NCBI taxonomy): domain Bacteria; kingdom Bacillati; phylum Actinomycetota; class Actinomycetes; order Micrococcales; family Brevibacteriaceae; genus Spelaeicoccus; species Spelaeicoccus albus. The sequence goes on from NZ_JACBZP010000001.1 coordinate 3,497,398, forward strand.
CATGGGCCTGCCGCGAACGTGGCAACAATCTCGCCCGGTGTCAGGAACCCCAGGCCGTCGGCCGCGAATGCAGCACCGCGCGGAATATCCATGCCGGCCACCGGCTCACCCCAAACGTGCCGGCGCACCTCCGAGAGCACCGGCGCTCCGGGGCGATCCGGAAGAGCGCCCGCAACCGAATCGATCCCCTGTTTCGCTTCGGCGATCAGGATGTCGGCCGCGACCCCGCCGCCGTGTTCCCATCCGCCGCGCGGAGGCGTGATGCCGGCCCACGGCGCATGCACCTGCGTGGGCGGCACCGGCAGGAGAAGATCGCCGGGAAGCCCGCGTGCAAATCGGTCAGTCATGGACGCCAGGCTCACCACGGCATCAAGCCCGTCGACGGTGCCGTCCACGACCCGGAGCGTCCGCATGCCCAGCACGGTCGGCATCGGATCGCCTAAAAAGCTGCCGTAAAGCGGCGCCACTATCACGGCGAGCACGTTTCCGGTCACGGACAACCGGATCGCGCCGGACTCGTCGAGCCGTTTGGCCCGGAGGGCGAAAGTGCGCAGATCTTGCCAGGTCTCGGCGTCCGGCAGCGGCAAGGCGTCAATGGTCGACATTTGAAACCGCTCAGCGCCTGAATTGAACGGGATCGACTAGCAGCCCGTTCAAGATTTCGCGTTCGTCGGCGGTGATCCGACGCGGCCGTCCGCTATCGCGGCGCACAAAGACCACGGTCGTCTCGGCACGCACGTATGTCGTCGATTTGTCCGGTTCGGCAATGCTGTAGGCAATGTCGAAGCTGGCGCCGCCGATCCGCGACACGGCGAGGAACACGGCGATCGGCGCGGTGCGATATTCCAGCTGCGCCAAGTATTCGACTGTTTGTTTGGCCACGACCGAGCTGGTGTCGGAGCCGGCCCGTGAGAACAGCTGCACCGCCACGTCGTCGTCGGGCCCGGCCGTCATGGACTTCGTCGGAGAGCCGAGCAGGCGCACGCGGGCTTCTTCGAGCAATCGGACGAACTGCACGTTGTTGACGTGTCCGTAGGCGTCCATATCGCCCCAGCGCAGATCGAGGCGGACGACGAGCTCGCGCCCGGCCGGCGCCTCGTCCGGCCGTGCACCGGCGGTCCGGCTGCTTGCGGGCTGGGACTGTTGAGACAATGTGTTCTCCGGCATGGTTTTCATCATGTCACCCGGTCCGCGGCCGCCGGCAACCCGGCTCCGATAGGCTCGCCTCTGGACGTACGATCATCCCAACGCCGACGATTCGAGGACCGATGGCCGACAACTCTTCCAGCCGACAGGACCACACTGTTGCCACCCTGCTGGGACTGCTCGATTTGCAACGGTCCGATGAGGAGCCGGGCGGGTCCGACGACGACGTGTTCATCGGGTCGAGCCAGTTCAAGCCGGACGGCCGGGTATTCGGCGGTCAGGTCCTGGCACAGTCGATCATCGCGGCGGACAAGACGATCCCGGACGACAGATTCATCCATTCCCTGCACGGATACTTCCTCCGGCCCGGGGACGTGACTCAAGCAATTCGTTTCGGGGTCGAGCGGCTTCGCGACGGAGGGTCGTTCAGCGCCCGGCGCGTCCACGCTTATCAGCACGGCAAGACGATCCTGTCGATGATTGCATCGTTCCAGATTCCGAGCGGGGGCATCGAGCACGGTGAAACTCTCGACGTCGCCTCGCTCCCCCGTCCCGAAACGCTGGCCAGCGACGACGACCTGATCGGTCACGTGGACCATCCGCAAGTACAGGATTGGCTCACTCAGCGGCCGTTCGACATCCGGCACGTCGACGAGCCGATCTTCTTGGGCGCGGCCGAGCGGAAGTCGGCGCACCAAGTCGTGTGGATGCGCACCAAGTCACCGGTCGACCTGGCCCGGAACGCTCAGTCGGCCGTCCTGGCCTATGCGTCGGACTTCAGCCCGCTCGAGCCGGTATTACGCAGCGAAGGTTTGAGTTGGATGACCGACGGCCTGCGGATCGCCAGTCTGGACCATGCCATGTGGTGGCATCATCCCGTCAAGGTGGACGAGTGGCTGGCGTACGTGTCCGATTCGCCGTTTGCCGGCGGCGGCCGCGGACTCGGAGTCGGCAAGTTCTTCAACACCAACGGCCGCCTGGTCGCGACGATGGCGCAAGAAGGCATGGTCCGCATCCGTAGGTGACGGCCGCAGCCGCCCGTGGGGTCGTTTGCCCTCCACGGGGCGCTAATTGCCACCCCAATCGGGACAGACGACCCCGCGGACGACGAACGGGGCCTGCTTCTTTAGTCGCGATGCAGGCGGCGATGCGTGACCCGGTGCGGACGAGCAGCGTCCGCACCAAGGCGCTCGACCTTGTTCTGCTCGTAACCGTCGAAGTTGCCTTCGAACCAGTACCAGTTGCCCGGCTCTTCCTCGGTGCCCTCGTACGCCAGGATGTGCGTGGCCACCCGGTCGAGGAACCACCGGTCGTGGGACGTGACGACGGCGCAGCCGGGGAAATCGAGCAGCGCGTTTTCCAGCGAGCCGAGAGTTTCGACGTCCAGGTCGTTGGTCGGCTCGTCGAGCAGCAGCAAGTTGCCGCCCTGTTTGAGCGTCAAGGCAAGATTCAGCCGGTTGCGCTCGCCGCCCGAGAGGACCCCGGCCGGCTTCTGCTGATCCGGGCCCTTGAAACCGAATGCGGACACATAAGCACGCGAGGGCATTTCGACCTGGCCGACTTGAATGAAGTCGAGCCCGTCGGAGACGACCTGCCAGAGCGTCTTGTCCGGATCGATTCCGCCGCGTTCTTGGTCGACGTACGAGATCTTGACCGTCTCGCCGACTTTGAGATCGCCGCCGTCCAGCGGTTCCAGGCCGACGATCGTCTTGAACAACGTCGTCTTGCCGACCCCGTTGGGGCCGACCACGCCGACGATGCCGTTACGCGGCAGCGTGAACGACAGCCCGTCGATCAGCACGCGGTCGCCGAAGCCCTTCTTCAAGTCCGACGCTTCGATCACTATGTCGCCCAAGCGCGGGCCCGGCGGGATCTGGATCTCTTCGAAGTCCAGCTTACGGGTGCGCTCCGCCTCGGCGGCCATCTCTTCGTACTTCGCCAAGCGGGCCTTCGACTTCGTCTGCCGCCCCTTGGCGGAGGAGCGGACCCATTCGAGCTCGTCCTTCAGCCGCTTTTGCAGCTTCTGGTCCTTGCGCCCCTGGACGGCGAGCCTGGCCGCCTTCTTTTCCAAGTAGGTCGAATAATTGCCCTCGTACGGGTACAGGTGGCCGCGGTCGACCTCGGCGATCCACTCGGCCACGTGGTCGAGGAAGTACCTGTCGTGAGTCACTGCCAACACAGCGCCCGAATAGCTCGCCAGGTGCTGCTCGAGCCATAGCACACTTTCGGCGTCCAAATGGTTGGTCGGCTCGTCGAGCAGCAGCAGGTCGGGCTTTTCCAGCAAGAGCTTGCACAGCGCCACTCGGCGGCGCTCGCCACCGGACAGTTGCGTGACCGGCGCATCCCCGGGAGGACACCTCAGCGCGTCCATCGCCTGTTCGAGCTGCGAGTCGAGATCCCACGCGTTTGCGGCGTCGATCGCTTCCTGCAACGAGCCCATTTCTTCCATCAGCGCGTCGAAATCGGCGTCCGGGTCGGCCATCAGGCCGGAGATCTCGTTGAACCTGTCGATCTTGGTCTTGATCTCGCCCACGCCTTCTTCGACGTTTCCGAGCACCGTCTTGTCCTCGTTGAGCGGCGGTTCCTGCAACAGGATCCCCACCGAGTATCCCGGAGACAATCGCGCTTCGCCGTTCGACGGCTGATCGAGCCCTGCCATGATCTTCAGGATGCTCGATTTACCGGCTCCGTTCGGACCGACGACGCCGATCTTGGCGCCCGGATAGAACGACATCGAGACGTCGTCGAGAATGACCTTGTCGCCGTGCGCCTTACGCGCCTTATGCATCTGATATACGAATTCCGCCATAGTGTCTCCAGGCTACTTGGTCGCCCGCCGTCACGACGATTCGGCGGCCCGGGCACCGGCCCTTCCGGACGCAGCGAGCCCGCTTTACCGGCCCGTCGCCCCTCCGCCGTTCGGACTGTCGACGACGCCGATCAAGCATCTCTTGCCGTTTTCCACCGGATTAGTCACCGTCACGGTGGCAACCCCCGCCCGGACTTCGCCGACGATGCAGGACGACGGGCCCACCTTGATTCCGTACATCACGGCCGGCACGTCGTTCTTCAGCGGCGTCGTACTGCGGGTCGCTTCGAGCCGCCGCTTGGCGAAGCCCGCGTCCGTCAAGGCGGCCAGCAGCTGCTTCGTGGACGGGGACGGCGTGTCCGCGGCCAGCGCGTTCAATGCCTTGCGAGCGCGGGCGGCCTGCCGCTCGACCTTGGCCGACGCCGTCCGGCCGGATCCGGCTGATTCCCGGGACGACTCGGGTCCGGGCGACGCAGGCGCCGACGACGCGCCGGGCGCCGGCCGGGAGGACTTCATAGTCGGATCGTCCGCGTGTCCGGACGAGCACGACGACGCCGCGGCCAGCACAGTGACGAGCACTGCCGCTGATGCGACCCGCCGGGTAAAATCGTTTGCGTGAGTCAAGGCTCCAGCGTACTGTGACGAAGTCCCGATTCCGCTCATCGACCCGCGAACTGCGTGCCGAATCCGCGCGAACGCCGCATGTCAGCGGCATGTAAGCACGATGCGGAAGTATCGACTCCGGCAATTTATCCACCTCTTGACCGAAGGTTTACCCGTGTTACTGCGGCTCGTGCTCGGCGAATTGAAGCAATACCGCATGCAGATCGTGCTGATCTGCGTGCTCCAGTTCATCCAGACCCTCGCCACCTTGTATCTGCCGACTCTCAACGCCGACATCATCGACAACGGCGTGGTCAAGGGCGATATCGCCTACATCTGGAACGAGGGCGGCATCATGCTTGTCGCCACCGGTATCCAAGTGGTCTGCTCGATCGGCGCCGCCTACTTCGGCGCCCATACGGCGATGGCCGTCGGCCGGAATCTGCGGCGCGAGATCTTTGTATCCGTCCAGTCGTACTCGTCGCGCGAGATCGGCTCGTTCGGGGCGCCGACGCTCATCACCCGGTCGACGAACGACGTCCAGCAGGTGCAGATGCTCGTGCTCATGACGTTCATGCTGCTGGTCAGCGCGCCGATCATGTGCATCGGCGGCATCATCATGGCCTTGCGGCAGGACGCCGTCCTGTCGTGGCTTCTCGTCATCATCGTGCCGCTCATTGCGGCGGTCATCTTTCTGCTGGTGCGCAACTTGGTTCCGTTGTTCCGGCGCGCTCAAAAGCAGCTCGACAAGATCAACGACGTGCTGCGCGAGCAGATCATGGGCATCAACGTGGTGCGGGCGTTCGTCAAGCGCGAGCACGAGCGGCGACGTTTTGCCATCACCAACCGGAATCTGACCGGCACCCAGCTCAGTACGGCACGTATCTTCACGCTCATGTTCCCGGCCATCATGATCATCGTGAACCTCGCGTCGGTGGCGGTCATGTGGTTCGGGGCACTGCGAATCGACAACGGCGATATGCAGATCGGAGCCCTCACCGCGTTCTTGACGTACATCATCCAGATCATGATGGCCGTCATGATGGCCATGTTCATGTTCATGATGATCCCGCGGGCGGCAATCTGCGCCGAGCGCATTTGCGAAGTGCTCGACACGAAAACGTCGGTCGTCATGGACGACGAGGTGCCGACGGTCGCATTGAAGGGGAACGTGCGATTCCACGACGTCGACTTCAGCTATCCGGGCGCCGAAGAACCGGTGCTCTCGGACGTGTCGCTCAGCACCGCGCCGGGCCGGACGACGGCAATCATCGGCTCGACGGGGTCGGGCAAGACGACGCTGCTGCGGCTCATCCCCCGGTTGATGGACGCGACGTCCGGCACCGTCACAATCGACGGTCTGCCGCTCACGTCGCTGGGATCCGAGTCGCTGCGTCGCGCCATCGGATACGTGCCGCAAAAGCCGTACCTCTTTGCCGGCACCATTGCCTCGAATCTGCGGTACGGCGATCCGGACGCGACCGACGACGATCTCTGGCGCGCGCTCGAGATCGCCCAGGCCGCCGACTTCGTCCGCGCGTTTCCCGACGGGCTCGAGTCGCCCGTCACGCAAGGCGGGATCAACGTGTCGGGCGGACAACGCCAACGATTATCGATTGCGCGGGCAATCGTGCACCGGCCGAGCATCTACTTGTTCGACGAGAGCTTCTCGGCGCTCGACTTCCGCACCGATGCGCGTCTGCGCGCCGCGTTGCGCCCACACACCCGCGATGCCGCGGTCGTCATCGTGGCGCAGCGCGTCAACACGATCATGGGCGCCGACGAGATAATCGTGCTCGACCAGGGACGCGTCGTCGGCCGCGGCGTCCACCACGACCTGCTTGAGAGCTGCGAAACGTACCAAGAGATCGTCACGTCTCAGCTGACGGCGGAGGAGGCGGCATGAGTCACGGCGCTCCCCCGGCCAAGCCGGTCAACTTCTTCGCGAGCGTAGCGCGCATTTTCCGGCTGATGAAGCCGGACTCGCTGCGCATCGCCATCGTGGCGGTCATGGCGATCGCGGCTGTCGCGCTCCAGGTGATAGCGCCGAAGATCCTCGGCAATGCGACAGACACGATCTTCAACGGGCTCCTCGGCAAAATGGCGGCATCGATCGTCGGCCCGGACGGCACCAAAGCGCAGGCCGTGACTGCGTTACGGCAAGGCGGTCACCCGAAGATCGCCGATATGCTCGGCGCCAGCGGAGCCGTGCCCGGCCAGGGCATCGACTTCACGCAGCTCGGGTGGATCCTTGTCGGCGTCCTTGCCATCTATGTCGGGGCTGCGTTCTTCAACTGGGCGCAGGGGTTCATCACTGCCGGCGTGGTGCAGCGCTGCATGTACCGGCTGCGCGAACGGGTGCAAGCCAAGCTCGACACGCTGCCGTTGAAGTACTTCGATAAGAACACCCGCGGCGACGTGCTCAGCCGCGTCACCAACGACATCGACAATTTGAGTCAGACTCTCAACCAGGCGATCACCCAGCTGCTCGTGTCGGTCTTGACGGTCATCGGCGTGCTCGTGATGATGTTCTCGATCTCATGGCTGCTGGCGCTCATCGCACTTGTGGCAGTGCCGTTGGCGGCCCTCGCCACTGTGCTGATCGCCAAACGGTCTCAACGTCAGTTCGCGGAGCAATGGAAGGCTACCGGCACCTTGAACGGGCACATCGAGGAGATGTTCACGGGGCATGAGATCGTCAAGGCGTTCGGCCAGCAAAGCCGGTCGCTTGCCACGTTCGACGGCCACAACTCACAAATGTACGTCGCCAGCGCCAAGGCGCAGTTCTTGTCCGGCATGATGCAACCGGCCATGCGGTTCGTCTCGAACTTGAGCTACGTTGCGGTCGCCGTGGCCGGCGGCATCCGAGTGGCCAACGGGCAGATCACCATCGGCGGCGTTCAGGCATTCATCCAGTATTCGCGCCAGTTCACTCAGCCGCTCGCCCAGCTCGGGTCGATGGCCAATCTGCTCCAATCGGGTGTGGCGTCGGCCGAGCGGGTCTTCCAGATCCTGGATGCCGAGGACCAGTCCCCCGATCCGGTGCCTGCCGCCTATCCGGACGTCGTCCGCGGCGACGTCGAGTTCGAGCACGTGAGCTTCCGCTACGACAAGGACACGCCGCTCATCGAAGACCTGAGCCTGCACGCCCGTCCCGGGCAGACAATCGCCATCGTCGGACCGACGGGGGCGGGCAAGACGACGCTGGTCAACCTGTTGATGCGGTTTTACGAGATCGATTCCGGTTCGATCATGCTCGACGGCGTCGACACGCGCTCCATGAGTCGCGACGGCCTGCGTGCCAACTTCGGCATGGTGCTCCAAGATGCGTGGCTGTTCGGGGGCACCATCCGCGAGAACCTGATGTACGGAGCCCAGGACGCCACCGAGGAACAGATGATCGCCGCAGCAGAGGCGACATACGTCGATCACTTCGTGCGCGTTCTGCCGGACGGGTACGACACGATGCTCGACGAGAACGGGGCCGCGCTGAGCACCGGTCAACGCCAGTTGCTCACTATCGCGCGTGCCTTCCTCGCCGATCCGGCCGTACTGATTCTGGATGAGGCGACCAGTTCGGTCGACACCCGAACGGAGCTGCTGATCCAGCACGCCATGAACCGGCTGCGGCATTCCCGGACCAGTTTCGTCATTGCTCACCGGCTCTCGACGATCCGCGACGCCGAGGCCATTTTGGTGATGCAGGGCGGCAGCATCGTCGAGACCGGCCGGCACAACGACCTCCTCGAAGCCGACGGTTTCTACGCCGAGCTGTACAACTCGCAGTTCGCGGCGCCGGAAGTCGAGGACGAGCCGGCCGCCGGCGCGTAGATCTTCGCCTTTCCGTCCCCGCCGAGTGGTGGCGAATGGCTCACCGGCCCCGCCGAGTGGTGGCGAATGGCTGCGAAATCGCTGATTTCGCAGCCATTCGCCACCACTCGGCGAAGTGGGCGATGCGGGCCAAGGGAGTGGCGCCTAGAACGGCGCGTTGGCCGGTTCGTCGGGGTCGCTCACCACTTCGTGGCCGCTCAGGTCCGGCACCGACTCGCCTGCCGCCGCTGAACCGGAAGCATCAGCGTCGGCCGGCGCCGCCTCACCCTCTTGCACGGTGCCGCCGTTCGTCGTACTGCCCAAGCCGTCCCCGGTCGAGGCTCCGCGGGAGGCGTCCGGGACGCTCATCCGGGAGTAGCGGGCGGTGCCCAGGGCAAGGTCGTGGCCGATGTGATCGGCCATCACCTCGACCTGAGTTCCGGATTTCTCGCCGTTTTCCCATTTGCGCACGCTCAGTCGGCCCGTGACGATGATGCGCTGGCCCTTGCTCACGGATGCGTGCGTGTTGACTGCCAAGCTGCGAAACGCCTTGACGGTGAACCAGTTGGGATCGCCTTCGACGAATTCATGCGTCTCTTTGCTCTGCCACGAGTGGTTCGTCGCCAATCGGAAGTTCAAGAACGGTCGACCGTCGTCGCTCGTCTGCAGGGCCGGCACCGTTCCGATAGTGCCAACCAGGGTGATCGTGTCACGCATGGTGTTCTCCTGGGCTGCTTGGGAGCGGCCCTTGCGGGCCACCTACCGGTAATCCCGAAACGTCCGTCTCGGTGCGCCAAGTCAAGCCGACGAAGACGCAACGGCGCCACGGTGATCGCCCGATTTGTGGATAACGTCGCGGCCGGACGTCGCTGTGCCGTCAAGTCAGCCCCGGCGGAAGGCCGGGCGAGTCAGGAGCGTAGCGCGCGATACGCCTCGTCATGCTCGGACAGCACTTCGATGACGGGTGCCAGGAAATTGCTCCCGGCCGCTTTTTCGACGGCGGCACGCAGTTCGGCGCCGACTTCATCGGCTCGCCGGCGGGCACCGGATCTCCGTGCGGCTGCGGCGATCAGGCAGAGGATGATCGATCCGACGATGCCGCCTCCGGTCAAGAAGATCGCGGCCGGTCCGACTCCCCCGGTGAATGCCCCGACGATCAGCCAAACGATTCCGGCAACCGTCACAAGAAGCGCCAGCCATTGCAACAGCCGCACGCCCTGCCACCAGCCGGGCCGCACGGTCGGGATTGTCACGCCCGTCACTGCCTGATCGATTGTGTCGCCCAGCTGGTAGCTACCGGCACGCTCGGCGTCCGACACGGCGTCCTTCCACGGACCGGACAGCGTGCGCGTGGCCTGCTCGCCGAGTTCACGCGTGGCGCGGCTGACGCGTGCGTGCTGGGCTTTCGTGGGCGCAGGGGTCGAAGCGCGGATCAGGTCGGCCCGATCCTGTTCACCGTGTTCGCGGCCGAGCGGGTCGGGCCGCGCACTTTGCATCCACGTCAGCGGCGGCCACCCCGTCACACGGTAGGAACGCCGCACATAGTCGGTGCGAACGGTTTCTTCAATGGCCGGGACGCCGGCGGCTTCGCTGAGCGCGTCCGACAACCCGGAGGTGCGGACCAGCTCGTCGACGGCCGGCCCGGGTTCGCCGAGTTCGGCGCGCATCCGGTCACCGACGTCGCCGAGATCGGCAGCGACCCTGCGCCGCGAGACTTCACCCTCTTGCACTGCCGCCGCCAAGCGGGCGCGGACGTCGCGGATACCGGCGCCGGTGCGGGCCGAGGTCAGTTCGAGCGGGACTTCCGACAGCCCGCCGTCGGCAAGCAAGCGCGCGAGCTCGGTACGGCATTGATCTTGCTCATCCCGGGTCAACGTGTCGATTTGGTTGAGCACGACAAGCATGTTCTTCGCGTTCGACGCCATCGGCTGCAGGTAATTCTCATGCAATCGGGCATCGGCGTACTTCTGCGGATCGACGACCCAGATGAGCAGGTCGACGAGCCCCACCAAGCGGTCCGACTCGGCCCGGTGCGCGGTGGCGACGGAGTCGTAGTCGGGCAGGTCGAGCAGTATCAGCCCGTGCAACGGCTTTTGATCGTCGGCGTCCAAAGCACTTTCCCGGCGGGTACGGCGATTGGCAGGCACCTTCAGCCACTCGAGCACCTCGTCGCCGCCCGGGCCCCACACGCACGCGGTCGGAACCGACGTCGTCGGACGCCGGGCACCGACGCGGGTGATGTCGAGCCCGGTCACTGCGTTGAACATGCTCGATTTGCCCGAGCCGGTGGCGCCCGCCAATGCCACGACCGTATGGCCAAGCCCCAATTCCATCCGCTCGCGCGTCTTCCGCACGGCAGCGCCCGCTTCGCGTGCAAGCCCCGGCGAAAACCGGGAGCGGCTGATTCGAAGCGCCGTCTCGATGCCTGCCAGCCGCTGGTCGATCCGGTCACTTGCCGGGGATTGCTCCGCCGATTTCGCTGCGACCGAGGATTGATCGCCCGTTTGCGTAGTCGTCATACGTTCTCCTGAAAGCGCCTGCCGGCTTCGCGTAGCCGGTCGGCCCTGTCGGCGTGGACATCGAGGGCGGCTACCGCCTCGTCGAACGGCTTGCGTGCCGAATCGAACAGGTCGCGGGTGCGTGCCCACAGATTGGTGCGCGCCGCGTCCGTCAATTCACGCCGGGCCGCGTCGCCGAAGAGCGAGTCGAGGAGTCGCTCGGCAATGGCGGCAGTTTCCGTCGGTGTCGGGGCACCCTCGGAGCCGGTCGCCGCGCCCTTCCCGGTCTTTCCGGCGCTGCCGACATTTCCGGCGCTGCCGGCCTTCTCGGCGCTCCCGGCCGCCACAGCAAGCATCACCACGACGGCCACCGCATCGATGCCGAACGACAGCAGACGTGCTTTGGCTCGTTTGCCACGGGCCTCTTCGCGGACCAGGTTCGTCACGTGGCCCGTCCACTCACGCAGCGTGGCGCCGATCTGGCGCTCGGTGACCGGCTGCTGCAGGCCGTCATCGTCCAACAGTCCCGGCCCGCCCGGAAGCCGCCGCCATTGTCGGCCGAGCGCCGCGTGCATATCGGCCAGGCCTTCGCGGATGACGTCGGTCTGACCGCCGCGGATCGCATCGCCCAGCGGTGCCGCCGCATCCCGGTCGCCGCCTAGTGCCGCACCGATACGCGATCGAATCCGGGACAGGCTCGATTCGATTCCCAAGAAGAACTGGCCGGTGCCGATGAAGTCCTGCCAGCGGGCCGACACTTCGCCGCGGATCAGCCGCCCATCGGTGAGCGCGGTGGCAACGGCATCGCCGGCGGTCCGCAGTTCCCGCTCGACGGCGGCGGTCAGTTCGTGCAATGCGCGGGCCTGCCGGGCTTCGGACGCGGCGACCTCGTCCACGCGCGAGCCGACCGACTGCACGGCGCTGCGCAGCGTTCGACGAGCCACCAGACGCCGCGCCCTCGGGTTCGCTCCGAGAGCCTCGATCCACGATTTCACGCCGGACATCGCGTCGTCCGGCAACAGCCCGGCAGTCCGGCGCACTTCGGGGATCAAGAACAGCGGCGTGGACTCCAGGCCTTCGGCGACGAGCATTTCGGACAAGTGTCGGCGCACCGGCCGTGCCGAATCGCCGGGCACTCGATCGAGGACGACGGCCAGCGTGGTGCCGTTCGACGTCGCCTGCTTGACGTGATTCCACGGGACCGCGTCGGCGTATCGTGCCGCAGTGGTCGTGAACAGCCATAGATCGGCCGCCGCGGTCAGCCGGGCCGCGAAAGCCCGGTTGGAGTCGTCGATCGAGTCCAGATCGGGAGCGTCCAACAGGGCGAGCCCGGCCGGTAGACCGGAATGCGCCCGCACGACGGGGTCGAGCCCGTCCCAGTCGCCGTACGCCGACGATGCGAAAACGTGTCCATCATCGGGATGGTGGATCAGCACCGGACGGCGTGTCGTCGGGCGGATCACCCCTGCCGGGCTGACCTCCTCGCCGACGAGCGAGTTGACGAGGGTGGATTTGCCGGCGCCCGTCGAGCCGCCGACCACCACGAGCAACGGCGCGCCGGCCGTCAGCCGCGGACGCACGAAATCGGCGAGTTGGTCGCGAAGGCCGGTTATCCGCTCGCGGTGCGTTTCGACGTCCGGAAGGCTCAGCGGCAGCTCGATCCCGCGCAACTGCTCAAGCAGGTCGTCGCAGGCATGGAGCAGCCCGGCGCCGGTCTCCGGCACAGAGTCTGGTTGGGTCTCGATCTGGCTCTCCTCGGCCTCGTCTTGGGCAATGCCGCGGGCTGTCTGCGGGCTTTCGGCCCGGCACGCCTCGGACACCCTACAAAACCTTACGCGATCGAGCACCTAGGATAGAAGTACGCCCCCGTAGCTCAATGGATAGAGCAGCAGCCTTCTAATCTGCCGGTTACGCGTTCGAGTCGCGTCGGGGGCACCCGCCACGTCCGAAAGGCCTTGCACCATGCCGGATTCCGCACTACTCCGCCTGGCGAACTCCGTCGTCTGGCCGGGCTTCACCGGCCATACGGCACCGCACTGGCTGCTTCGCGAATTGGACGGCGGGCTGGCCGGCGCCGTGTACTTCTCGCACAATATCGACCCGGCCGACCCCGCCGCCACCGCGTCGTTGTCGAGACAAATCCACGACGCGAACCCGTTGGCTCTCATTGGCGTCGACGAAGAGGGCGGCGCCGTCACCCGGTTGGAATCCGTCGGCGGGTCCTCGGTTCCCGGCAATGCCGTATTGGGCCGTCTCGACGACACCGAAGTCACCGAGCGGGCCGCGGCATGGCTCGGCCGGCTCGTCGGCTCCCGAGGAATCGACATCGACCTGGCGCCGGACGTCGATGTGAACGCCGATCCGCGCAACCCCGTCATCGGCGTGCGCTCGTTCAGCGCCGACCCGGACGTCGTAGCGCGCCATGCCGCGGCGTCCGTTCGCGGCCTGCAATCGGCGGGCGTCGCGGCGTGTGCCAAGCATTTCCCCGGTCACGGCGACACGGCCTCCGATTCGCATGTGGAAGCCGCACTCAGCGACATCGATGAACGGACGTTGCGGGAGGTCCATCTCCGGCCGTTCGCCGCTGCCGTCGATGCAGGCGTGAAGGCGATCATGTGCGCGCATATTCGGGTACCGTTTCTCGGCCCCGCCCCCGCTACCGTCAATCGCCGGGCTCTGGATCTGGCACGGACCATGGGCTTTGACGGCGTCATCGTGACCGATGCGCTCGACATGGCCGCGATCCGCGCAACTATCGGCTCGGGCCCCGGAGCGGTCGCCGCATTGAACGCCGGCGCGGACCTGCTGTGCACCGGCAATCCGTACGCCAACGGCGCCGCCGCGACCGATGAACACGCCGATGAACGCGAATTCGCCGAGGTGCGCGATGCCGTCTACCGGGCGTTGCGCCGCGGCGACCTCGACGTCGCGCGCGTTCAGGAGGCGGCTCGGCGAGTGCGCGAGCTGTCCGAGTGGACTCGCCGCGCCGACGGCGGCCCGGCGGTGGAATTCGACGGTGCGGCGGTCGCTGCGCGCGGCTTGGAGGTCTCGGGAGACGTACGCGTGGCCGGGCCGCTGCTGGTGATCGATGCACGACCCCGCCGGACCATCGCGGTCGGCGAGGCCGCCGACTTCTTCACGGAATCGTTGCGGGCCAAGTCCGGCCGCGGAACCGTCGAGCGTCTCGGCCTGTCCGGGATGAGCGCGGACGACGCCGGCGCGGCAATCGATTCGGCGCTCGCCCGGTCGACCGGAGACGTCGTCCTCGTCGTCGCGGGCCTCCACAGCGACAGCCGCGAAGCAGCTGTTCGAGATGCCGTGCTGCACGCACGCCCGAACGCCGTGGTCGTCAATTCGGGGTGGCCGGGCGCCGGCACCATGTCCGGCCGCGAGGTGCGCACCTACGGAGCGTCCAGGGTCGGCGCCGAAGCGGTCGCCGACCTGCTGCTGGCCGACGAGCCCGAGACCCGGTGATGATCGACGCATGAAGATTTTGGGCCTGATGTCCGGCACATCGCACGACGGCATCGATGCGGCGGTCGTGGACTTCACCGACGAGTCGGCAACGTTGAGCGGCGTCGTCCTGCACACCTCGACCACGCCGTACCGCGCCGACCTCCGGGAACGGCTGGCCGCCGCGCTCCCGCCGTCGCGGACGACCTTTGCCGAGGCGTGCGCACTCGACACCATGATCGGGCAGGCGTTCGCCGAAGTCGCCGCGAGCGCTTCGCTGGATGTCGGCGGCGTCGATCTCGTGTGCTCGCACGGGCAGACGGTCTTCCACTGGATCGACGACGGCCGGGCTCGCGGCACCCTGCAGTTGGGGCAGCCGGCCTGGATCGCGGACGCCGCCGGAGCGCCGGTCGTCTCGGACATCAGGGCCGCCGATATCGTCCGCGGCGGGCAGGGCGCGCCACTCGTCTGCCTGCTCGACGGCATGCTGCTCGGGCACCTGCCGGGCGTCTCGGCGGCGCTCAATCTCGGCGGCATCGCCAATATGACGGTTGTCTCGCACGGCAGCGCCGTCGCAGCTTATGACATCGGTCCGGCCAATGCGCTCATCGATGCGGCGGTCGCGGCGTCCGACTCCGCCGCGGGCGGGTTCGACGCGGACGGCGCGCTCGCTGCATCCGGCCACGTCGACAGGCAGCTCTTACGGGTGCTGCTCGACGAGCCGTTCTATGCCCGCCGTCCGCCAAAGAGCACCGGCAAGGAATTGTTCAACGGGGATTACATCAACAGGGCTCTGGAGAGTGCCGGCCGGACGCCGGGCATCGCGGATCTTGTCGCAACCCTCACCGAGCTGACGGTGCGGGTATCAGCACAGGCGGTGTCGGCCGCGGGGGCCGACCGGCTGGTGGTATCGGGCGGCGGCGTCTTCAACCCGGTCCTCATGCGTCGCTTGCACCGGGCGCTGCCGCACGTGCGCATGAGCCGCTCGGACGATTTCGGCGCACCGGCCGGCGACAAGGAAGCGATCCTCGTCGCACTCATCGGTTGGTTCACGGCGCATGGGCTTCCGGCGAACGTCCCGGAATGTACGGGGGCTGCGTCTCGAGCGGTTCTCGGCTCCATCACGCCGGGCCCGCAGGGGTTTCCGGACTTCGAGGCCGCCGATGCGCCATCCGGTCTGCTCTTGCGAGCATCGCCCTCGCGGCGCAGCTGAAGCGCCCGTTTACGATTCGAGAAGTTCCTCGGCCAGTTCGAGACCGACAGTCTTGAGTTCGTCGGCCGACGCGTCCTGTTCGACGAACATCCCCGGCGCAAACGATCCGAACACCAAGGAGACGAACGCCATCCGGGCGCGCATGCGCGTGCGCAGCGAAGCGTCGGGCGGGGTGAGCAGTTCCGTCATGTCGACGACCCACTGCCCGGGCCCGTGCTGGTGTGCATGTTCGCGCGAGTGTTCTTCGGACTTCAGCGACCGCAGCACCGGCTGGTTTTCCTGCAGCAGGCGCATGACCCTCCTGCTGTCGCCGTACACCAGGTCCGCGAGCCTGGCCAGCAGGTCCTTGCGGAATTCCAGGCTGAAATCGTTTTGCTCGCGGGCCCACTCGATGAGCCTGCCGATTTTCTCTTGCACGTCCGTGAAGAGACTGAGCAGAATCTCTTCCTTGGATTTGAAGTGATAATAAAGCGCGGCCTTCGTGACGCCGAGCCGTTCGGAGATCTCGCGCAGCGAAGTGCCGTCGTACCCGTGCTCGGTGAAGAGTTCGAGGGCGACGACTTGAATCCGCGACCGCGTATCTTCCGTCGCCATACAGTTTTTCTCCAGTTCCCATCGATTTGCCAGCAAATTGCCATCGTAGCGATCGGCATATGATTTGCGTACTTACCGACCGACAAGTAATATCTTACCTGTCGGTAAGTAACTAGCATACGTTCAGGAGACTTCTTATGGCAAAGATCGCGGATATTCCCGCGGTGGACGAGCGCGACGTCCGGCAAACGCGCAGCAAGCGGGAGATCATCCTGGTGATGGTCGGATTGATGATCACCATGCTGCTGGCCATGCTCGACAACACGATCGTCGGCCCGGCCCTGCCCACCATCGTGGGCGACCTCGGCGGGCTTGCGCATCTGTCGTGGGTGCTGACGGCCTATACGCTCGCCACCGCCGTGTCGACGCTCGTCTGGGGCAAGCTCGGCGACTTGTTCGGCCGCAAGACGGCGTTCCTCTCGGCGATTGCGCTCTTCCTGACCGGATCCGCGTTGACCGGGATGGCGCAGTCGATGGGCGAATTGATCGGCTTCCGCGCCATCCAAGGGCTCGGAGCCGGCGGCCTCATCGTCGGAGTCATGGCAATCCTGGGCGAACTCGTCTCACCACGGGAACGCGGCAAATACCAGGGGTACATGATGGCGATCATGCCACTGGCCATGCTGGGCGGCCCGCTTCTGGGCGGCTGGATCACCGACAACGCCTCATGGCGCTGGGCCTTCTACGTCAACTTGCCGCTGGGCATCATCGCCCTGATTACCGTATGGCTGACGCTCCACTCCCCCAAGCGCACCGTCGGCAAGGTGTTCATCGACTGGTGGGGCGCGCTCACGCTGGCCGTCTGGACGAGCTCGCTGGTGCTCGTGTGCAGTTGGGGCGGCAACCAGTACGCGTGGGATTCCTGGCAGATTCTCGGGCTCGGGCTCGTCGCCGTGGCCGGATTCATCGCTTTCATCACGATCGAGACCCGCGTACCCGAGCCGCTGATGCCGCTGCACATCTTCAAGAACCTGAACTTCTCCGTCTCCGGCGGCCTCAGCATGATCGTCGGCGCCGCCATGATGGGCACTGCCGCGTACCTGCCGCAGTTCCAGCAACTGGTGCAGGGCGATTCGGCCACGAACAGCGGCTTGCTCCTGCTGCCCATGATGATCCCGATGATGCTCACCAGTGTCTTCATCGGTCAGGTGGTCTCACGCACCGGTAGGATCCGCATTTTCCCCATCCTCGGCGGCATTGCGCTGACGATCGGCATGCTCTTGATGAGCCAGCTGCAGGTCGATGCGACGACTCTCAACGTCAGCTTGTTCATGATCGTGATCGGCCTCGGCGTCGGCGGCCTGATGCAGCCGTCGTCACTCATTGCCCAGAACAGCGTGTCCCTGCGCGATATGGGTGCCGGTATGGGAGCGAACACGTTCCTCCGGACGATCGGCATGTCGCTGGGGACGGCCATCTTCGGCACGATCTACACCGGCCGGCTGACCGACCATCTCACGAGTTCGCTCGGATCGGCCGGTGCGAAGTTCACATCCGGCGGCGCACAATTGCCGCCCGCGCTGATGGACAAGCTTCCGGACGCCGTCCAGCAGGCCATCCGTGCCGCAGTGACGTCGGGGATCGACGGCATCTTCCTTGCCGGTTCGATTGCTGCAGCCGCCGGCATCGTTGTGGCGTTGCTGGTGCGGGACGTCGAGCTGAAGGGGCCGGATCCGGCGCCACGGCAAGAACCCGCCGACCGGGACGACGACGTCGATGTTCGCGAGGCCGAAATCACCGCGATTCAGGCGTAAAGCCGGCACCCGTCGGGCCGCATGCCGCGTAGTTGACGACGTTCCGCGACGAGACTTCCGCGGAACGTCGTCAACTGCGCGTTTTGGCAGCCCGCAGCATTCCCGTCGAGTACTGGACGAACGCCACGAGGTGTCCGGCGCAGCCCGCTAATGAGATGACGAACCCGACAAGCCACATCGGGGTTTGGGTGAAGACGTGTGCTCGCCCGGCCAGCATGATCGCCGTCCCGATCATCAACAACGCCGTGCGCACCTTGCCGATGAACGTGACCTCGAGCCCCGGGTGCATATGGAAGAACGCGACGGCGCAAAACGACAAGATCACGTCGGGCACGATGATGATGACGAAGATCCACCAGGGCACGATGCCGGCAACCAGGAACGACACCAGGACGACCACGAGCAGCAGCCGGTCGGCAATCGGATCGACCATGGCGCCCAAGCGAGAGACTTGGTTAAATCGGCGGGCGACGTATCCGTCGAACCAATCGGTCAGGCCGATCAACCCCAGCACGATGAAGGCAAGGAGATAATCCTCGGGCCCGAACATGATCCACACGAAGACCGGGAGCGCCAAGAGGCGCACGAGGGTGATCAGGTTCGGCCACGTGAATGCCGTGTCACGTACCTCCGGGGCGCCGCCCCGTGCGCCGGCACCGACGAATCGGATCATGCCTCACGCTTATTGATGGCATCTTCCAGTCGATCGAGCTTTCCGGTCAATTCGCCCTGGTATCCGGGCCGGATGTCCGCCTTGACGACCAGCGACACGCGCGAGCCGTATTTCGCCACGGCATCGGTGGCCTGCTTGACCACCGCGAAGACCTCGTCCCAGTCGCCTTCGATGGTGGTAAACATGGAATCCGTCCGATTCGGCAGGCCGGAGTCGCGGACGATTTGGACGGCTTCGGCAACGGCATCGTGCACCGACGCCGATCCCCCGCCGCTTGGAGCAACAGAAAAGGCAATAAGCATGCTCTAAGACTGTCACAACTGTTCCGCGGGCGAAATCGGGACTGTTACGGCAACACGGTCGAACGAATAACGAGCTACCCGAAGTTTGCATCACAATCGCCGCTACCTCCGAGGAGGGAATTGCTCGCCGTGAATTTCACCGGCGGCGACGACCATCCGGAGTCGCTCACCGTCACGGCAAAGTCGAAGTCTCCCCCCAATAATCCGGAGAGCAAACCGGTCCCGATTTTCGTGGTGTAGACGCCGTTCTCGGGTTTGGAGGTCGTCGGTGCGTTCGTGCCTGTAAGAGTGATCAATCCGAGCCCAGTTCGTTTCGAATAGGCAAAGCTCGCATTGGCGCCGGTGTAGTCTTCGCCGCCGTTCACGAAGCTCCAGGTCAAGACGAACGTTCCGGACCCAAGTCCGGGATTGTACCTACAGTGACCCTTCACCGTACCGATCGTCGTTGCCGTGATGGTGGCCGTCGCTGCCGACGTGTCCGTATATGCCGCCTTCGTCCCGTGCACGGCCGGTGCGCCCAGTGAGACCACTGCACCGAGCAACGCCACGGCGGCCACGCTCCCGACTCCGCGCCGGCGGGCGGGGCCCCGCGTCGTCCCGCGGTGCCGCGACCGGCGGCGCGAGGGGCCCGCGGCCGGGCTTCCGCTCGTCCTTGCCGTCCGGCCTCCGCTGTCGCTTCGTCTGAACGCGACCATCAGGAGTACGCCGACGAGCAGTCCGCCCAGAAAGATCGCGGCCGGGGATTGCAATGCTGCCACGACGTATCCGAGGTTGTTCACCGAGAACAGCAGCCTATCGGCCTCAACGACGCGGTACGCCTCTGCGTCGGACGCCGTATTGGCATCGCCGCGCAAGGTCAGCACGGCTTGTCCGTTCCCACCGCGGGTCATGCCGACGATGCGGTGCGTGACTCGGTCGCCGGCAGCGTCTCGCACGCTGACGACGTCGCCGACGTGCAGATCGTGCGCCGGAGTCGAGATAGCCACTCCGAGAGCTCCGGTGTCGATGCGCGGCCCCATCGATCCGGATTCGAAGACCAGCGGTTTGATGCCGAAAACCAGCGCCGCGCCGGCCATGAGCACGCACAGCACGCCGATGACGGCGGCAACTGTCAGTGCCGTCTCGCGAACCCAATGGCGCACACCGCTCACGTTCCTCATTGCGACGTCGCCTCAAACGCCAGATCGACGTCCGTGGACTGCCCCTGTGCCTCGTTGTCGGCACCGCTCGGCAAGGCGACCTCGATGCACAGCCGGTCGGATGTGCCGGCCGCAACTGCCGCCGTCCGTTTCATCACGGGGGATGTCGCAATGGACGTCGGCCCCATCAGCGCCGTGCCCCCGCACTCCGCCGCAGTGCCGGATCCGCTGACGGTGCCCGATGTCACGGCGATGGTCAGCGCCTGCGAGAACGCGTTCGAGGTGGACGCTCCCACCGTCATCCGGTAGCCGAACGGCAACGTGCCCTTGTTTTGCACGGGCAGCAGCGCGGCAGTTGTGTCGCCCGGCTTCATCCCGTCGACGCTCAACGACGTCAGCTGGTACGCGTCCGGATTGCCCTGATCCCCATCCAGCCGCAGGTCGATACTGCCCGACGAGAAGGTCGCAGTCGCCGTGGCATCGTCGGTCCACGCCGCAAGAGTCGAGACGGCGCCGAGCCCGAAGACGCCGCAGACCGCCACCAGAGCGCGGATTCGTCCCGTCCTCGGATTTTTGCTTCGATGCCGCATCATGATCTGTCCTTCCGTGAACGTCGAGCGGCCATCGCCGCGGCCGTGCCGATCCCCAGCAGGATGGCGGCAAGAGCTATGAGCAGTGCCGGTTCGGCTCCGGTTCTGGGCATTGGGGCGGTACTTCCGCCCGGCGGAACCGACTCGTCCGGCGGCTGGTGGTCGGGCGGCGTGCCGGGAATGACCACGCGCGAATCGCCGAGCGTGACCTTGACGGCAAAATTCACGTGTCCGTGCATCGATTCATTGCCGGACGCCGCCGGCAGCGTCATGGTCAGGTGCATCGGGACGACGCCGTGCGCCGGCACCGAGCCCTTGGCCGCCATGACGGCCGGTCGCCCAAGCCCGGACCGCGACAACCCAACTGTGGTTCCGGACCGCCCCGGCGCTCCGGAATCGTTCGTCGGTTCGGTTTGCAGGCGCAGGTCGCGTCGCAACGCCATGGTTCCGGACACGTCGACAAGTTCCACTCGAAGCGCCGCCGGGGAATCCGATGCGTTTTTCACGAAGAGCTCGGCACTGTGGCTGTCCCCCGGCACATAGGTGGCCGTGTCGAACAAGCTGTCGTGAAGGGTCGCGGTCCAGTCGGTGCCCGTCGTCGACACGCGCAGGTCTCCGTCGTCCGCCGGTGCCGGAGCAGCGCTGAGGGCGGTTGCCAGCACTGCCGCAACGACGACTCCCCCGAACCGAATGATGCGTGTACGACTCATGACCCGGCCCGCCGACGCCGTACGAAATCGATCACCGCGGATACGAACATGAATGCGGCGTACCCGAACAGTCCTGCCGCGCACACAATGATGACGATGCTTCGTTCGCCGTGGTTCCACAGCGAGTTGACGTATCCGAGCACCGGCACCGAATACCACAGCTTGCCGCGGATCTGAGGTGCCGTCACCGGGTTGACATCGTTTGCCCCGTTGGCGTCGCCGCGAGTCGTCCACGTGCGTTCCCCGTGCGAATCCACTGCCTGCGCCACGATCCGGTGCGTGATCACTTCGGGGTCGCCCGACCGCACCTGGTAGGTGACGACATCGCCGATGCCCAGAGTGTGCGGGTCGACGGGCTTGACGACGGCCAACGAGCCGGGCGGCATCCCCGGGCGCATGGAACCGGTCAGCACCGTGTACGGCGTCGCCCCGGCCAGCAAGGGGATGACGACCATGACGAGCAGCATGCCAAGAGCGGCCAGCAGGACGAACCAGCTGACGAATTGCCCTGCCCATGCGGCGCGGCGCCGCGGCCGCGACGTCGCCGCGACCGCAGTGCGGGTTGCCGGCTCGGTACTCATGCGCCCGACCGCGATTGCGCTCGGAGCGTGAAGGCCGCAGTGGTTGTCGCACCGTGCAGTGATTGCGGCGCACCCGACGGGAGGGTGACGGCAAAGCACAGCACCGTCGAACCGGCCGGGGCCAGGCTCGTCACGGTCGTCGCGGTCACCCCGGTCAGCGCTCCTTGGTACACGAGGCTGTCCGATGTGCCGGTGAAATCACCGCCCGCCGGACAGTCCGATGCGCTGCCGGCCATGTCGATGCGCAGCGTCAATGCGTCCGCCAATGCGCCGGCGGCCGACGACGACATGACGCTGAACGTCATCGGCACGTCGCCGGCATTGCGCACCGTCAGCGGTGCTTGATGGCGATCTCCGGGCGACAGGTTCGACACGGTCAGCCCCGAAAACGTGTAGTCGTGCGACGCCGTCGAGTCATCGCCGACAGTCATCGACAGCGTGCCGGAGGAGATCTGCTTGTCACTCATCGGGGCAGCGCTGTTCCACGCGGCTTCCGTGCCGAGTCCGCCGGACAAGCCGGCTCCTCCGAGCAACACCACTGCCGCGCAGGCCACCACGATCAGGCGGGTGCGCATCGAGGCCTATCGGGGTTGCTGCGACAGCGTGTAACCGACCTGCGACAAGTCGACCGACTCGTTCTGCGCCGTCGTCCCCTTGACCGAGTCGGGCAGCTCGAAGACGACGTGCGCGGAATACGTGCCGGCGTCCGCGCTCGTGATGGTGACGGGCGTCCCAGGAGTGATCACCACGTCGTCCGAACCGGTCTTCGACAAGGTCACGGTGATTTCGAGGGCGTCCTGCAACTCGGTGTCGCCGGTGATTCCGGACGTGTCGACGTTGAGGTCGGCTACCAGATTCTTGCCGGTGGCCGTGATGACGACGTCCTGGCCCAGCTCGATACGGTCGCCCGGGACTATCGTGTCGGTCGCCGGGTTCCAGTCGGCGGACTGGCCGTCGACCGGGTTCAGGTCGGTCCAGGTCCCGTCGCCCTCGGTGGCGATCGTCAGCTCGCCCGAATTCACTGTGCCGCCGGGAAGCGTTGCACTGTCGTTCCACAGAGCGTAGCTTCCGAAGCCGCCGGCCAAAAGCAGCACTGCCGCAACGGCGGCGATTGCTCCCTTGGCGGTCTTGCTCAATCCGGTTTTAGGCAGGGTGCGTTGCATGCGGTAACTCCAGGTTCAGTCGAAACCCGTTGAGGGGTCGCCTCTACCCCCGTAGAGACTACTTAAGGTTAACGCTCCCTGAGTGTTCCCGCCGAATTTCCGAAGACTTCGTTACGGTTCCGTTGTCAACCGGTCAGCTGCGCGGCGAGCGCAGCACCAGCGCATCGCCTTGACCGCCGCCACCGCACAGTGATGCGGCGCCGACGCCCCCGCCGCGACGGGCCAATTCGAGCGCCAACGTGAGCGCAAGCCGTGCGCCCGAGGCGCCGATCGGATGCCCGATGGCGATCGCCCCGCCGTTGACGTTCACGGATTCGGGGTCGACGCCGAGTGCCTTCGTACTGGCCAGTCCGACTGCGGCGAACGCCTCGTTGATCTCGATGACGTCGAGGTCGCCGGCGGCGATGCCCTCCTTGGCCAATGCGTCGTCGATCGCATTGGCGGGCTGGCTCTGCAAACTCGAGTCCGGCCCCGCGACCGACCCGTGGCCGCCGATCTCCGCAAGGATCGGCATACCCAATTCCTCTGCCTTCTCCCGGCTCGTCACGACGACGGCGGCAGCACCGTCGGAAATCTGCGAAGCGTTGCCGGCGGTGATCGACCCGTCCTTGCTGAACGCCGGACGCAGCTTGGCCAGCGACTCGACGCTCGTGTCCGAGCGCACGCCCTCGTCTGTTGTCACCACCACATCGTCGCCTCGCCGTGCCGGCACCGTCACGGGCACTACCTCGTCCGTGAAATTGCCGTTCTTCCAGGCCGCGGCCGCCAAATTGTGCGACCGCGCCGCGAATTCGTCCTGGGCGCCGCGGTCGAATTCCTGCCGGCCGGTGTTGGCCTGCTCCGTCAACAATCCCATCGGCTGATCGGTGAAGACGTCCCACAACCCGTCA
Source organism: Spelaeicoccus albus (assembly GCF_013409065.1). NCBI lineage: Bacteria > Bacillati > Actinomycetota > Actinomycetes > Micrococcales > Brevibacteriaceae > Spelaeicoccus > Spelaeicoccus albus. The sequence continues at coordinate 3,521,326 of NZ_JACBZP010000001.1, forward strand.
TAGGCCATGCTGTCCTTGAGCGCGACGTCGCCGTACTTGTACCCATCGCGCGATCCGGTCAACAGGTGCGGCGCCTGGCTCATCGACTCCTGCCCCCCGGCGACGACTATTTCGCATTCGCCGGCCCGCACCAACGTGGCGGCCAGCGCTATCGAGTTCAGCCCCGACAGGCAGAGCTTGTTGATGGTGATCGACGGCACCGACATCGGAATCCCGGCAGCCACCGCCGCCTGCCGCGCCGGGCCCTGTCCGCACCCTGCCGACAGCACCTGCCCCATGATGACGTAATCGACGTCGGCCGCGTCCACGCCTGCCTTGTCGAGCGCCCCGCGGATCGCCACACCGCCGAGGTCGCTGGCCGCAAGCGACTTCAATGACCCTTGAAGGCGCCCGAACGGCGTCCGCGCCCCCGCTGCAATGACTGCTTGAACCATGACCAACCTCCACGTCTGGACGAAAACTGCTTACTACTAACTGCTTACTACTAACTGTACGGAGCTATCGTCACGCTGGACACCGGCACCGCACCGGTAGGCATTAAGCTGGCTTAGAGCACGCACCCGCAGCGATGAGTCATGCCCCACGAATTTTCGGTCAACCAAATTCCTTCAAGGAGACGATGTGACGCAGCCAGAAGAATTCCGCACATCACTTCGCGGCTATGAGAAGAGCGAAGTCGATGCGTACACGAAGAAGCTTCTCGCCGAACAAGCACACCTGCAAAAGTCACTGACGGAGGCCAGGGCCTCGGTCGAGGCCGCCGATCGCGGCAAGTTGGAGTTGGCCGGAGAGCTCAGCGAGGTCAAGCGTCAGCTGCGCGAAATGAATGCAAGCGACCTGCCCGAACAGCCCGGCTCGCGAATCGATCATCTTTTGAAGATCGCCGAGGAGCAGTCGCGGGAGACTTTGTCGAAAGCGGCGTCCGACGCCGAAGCGATCCGCAACAACGCGCGCAGCGAGGTGGCTCAGCTGCGCGCAAAGGCGCAAAGCGAGATTCAAGACGAACTGAGCAATGCGCGCGCCGAGGCCGACAGCGTCAAATCGGCTGCCGAACTGCGGGCGCAAGAGCACATCGACTCGGCGACCGGCAGGGCCAAGGAACTGCGCGAAAGCGCCGAGCGCGAAGCCGCCAAGAGCAAGCAGTCCGCCGATTCGGAGGCAAAGGAAGGTCGAACGCGCCTGGCTCGCGAGCTCGACCAGTTGAAGTCGACGGCAGAGCGCGACGCCGCGGAGATTCGGGCAACGGCAAAGAAAGACGCCGAGGCCATGCGTTCCGAAGCGCAGACGTTGCTGGCGTCGAGCAAGTCGAAGGCCAGCGAGGCCGAGGTCGAACTTGCCACTTTGCGGGAAAAGACGCATGCCGATCTCAAGGCAACGCACGAGAAAGCGTCCAAGGAAAGCGCCGACCTCGTGGCCGAGGCCGAAGCGCGCGCGGCAGCCGCCGAAAAACGCGCCAAGGAGGCTCTGGCCAAGGCCGAGCAAACCAGGCAGGACGCCGTGGCCAAGGCCGATTCGATAATTGAAGACGGACGTAAGCGAGCGGGGGCGCTGATCTCCGAAGCACGTTCAAAGGCGGAGGCCACGATCGCCGAGGCACAGGAGCAGGCCAAGAAGGGCACTGCCGCCGCGCAGGCGCAAGTCACCCTGCTGACCAATCAGCGTAAATCGATTGTGGCCCAGCTCGAGCAGCTCAAGTCCATGTTCAACGCTCCCAGCGAAATGCTTGCCAAGTCGATCGCCGATTCGGAAGCGTCCGAGTCCGATCAGTCCGCCGAATCCGGTAAGCCCTCCGGGTCCGGCAAGTCCGGTGACGCCGGCAAGTCCGGCGATTCCGCGGAAGCGGCACAAGCGAAGAAGGCCGGCCAGGCCCAGCCGGGCGCGGCAAACGGCCGCGGGCCCTCGAACGCCGACCAGCCCAAGTCCGCCGGCCGGCCCAAGTCCTCGGCGTCGTCGAACGACGCCGGGTCGTCGAACGACGCCGGGTCGTCGAACAACGCCGGGTCGTCGAACAACACCGGGGCGAAGCCCGCCGAGGCGCCCCGAAACGCCGCCGAGTCCACCTCAGAACGGGCCGGGACGGCCGGACGCGAAGGCGGCAGGTAATTCACCTGCCGTCGGGGCGGCAGTTCGGGCAAGCACTTGTTCAAGCCGCCAAAAGCGCCAAAAGTGTTCTTCAGCAACACGATTTCGGGCCGCCCGAAGACCCGGATGAGATAACCGCCGACGGCGACTCCGGGTCGCCCCGGCCGGATATCCACAACGTCGAGCCGTCCACCGGCAGACCGGATACGACGCCCGGCTCCGACGATGTGCAGGGCGAGGAATCCGCCGTCCGCAACGACCCGTCGGTTGCCGACCCGGACGTCGTCCCCCCGCCTCAGCTCGGCCAGCTCGGCGTGCCGTTCAACGCCTCGAATCCGCTGTACTTCGGATTCGTCGGGGCAATCGGGGTGCTCTTGGCCATTGGGTTGTGGCACCTGGTCAGCCAAGTCAGCGGCGTCATCACGCTCATCGTCGGAGCCCTGTTCATCGCGCTTGGCCTCGAGCCGATCATCGCCTGGCTGGCCCGGCACAAGATTCCGCGGCCCTTGGCAATCGTCCTGGTCGATCTCATCTTGATCGGCGCCGTCGCCGCGTTCATCTCGTCGATAGTGCCCACGATCGTGCAACAGTCGACTGCGCTGGTCAATGCGACTCCGGACTATGTGAACACGATCATCAATTCGCAGTTCATCCAAGACATGAACGCCAAATTCCACCTGGCCGATAAAATTACCGGCGAAGTGCAGGAGAAGCTCGGCGACGCCAAGACGATTTCCGCGGTGCTCGGCGGGGTCTTCGGCGTCGGCAAGGCAGTGGTGTCCGGGGTATTCAGCGTCGTCACGATCCTGGTGCTCACACTGTATTTTCAAGCTTCCCTGCCGGTCACAAAAGCCTGGATCTACCGGTTGGCGCCCCGGTCGCGCCGCACTCGCACACGGCTCATCGGCGACCAGATCACGAACAATATCGGCCGTTACGTCTCCGGCCAGGTCATCATCGCGTCGATCAACGGTGTGTGCTGCTATTTCATGCTGCTGATAGTCGGTGTGCCCTTCCCCGCCATCCTCGCGGTCGTGGCTGCCTTGTTCGGACTCATTCCGTTGATTGGCGCCACTATCGGCGCAATTATCATCGTCGTGGTCACATTGTTCCAAAGCTGGTCGACGGCGCTGGTCGTGCTGATCTACTACGTGTTGTACCAGCAGTTCGAAAATTACGTGATCCAACCGCGCGTCATGGCGCGGGCCGTGTCGGTATCTGGTTCGGTCGCAGTCATCGCAGCGCTGTGCGGCGGAGCGCTGGCCGGAGTCCTGGGCGCCCTGGTGGCGATTCCCGTCGCCGCAGCGATCATATTGATCATTCGAGAAGTACTCATCCCGCGACAAGATCGGTTGTGACTCATGCGCCTGCTCCACCTCGCCCTGGCCGATGACTTCGAGGCGGCCCGCCCGCTGGGCGAATACACGGTATCGACCCGCGGCACGAGCGTCGACGACGCCGGATTCATTCACGCCTCCACTGCCGGGCAGCTACCGAAGATCGCGTCAATGCTGTACTCGGACGTGCATTCGCCGCTCGTCGTGCTTGTCATCGACGAAGATGAGCTCGCCGGCGCCGGCATCGAAGTGAAGTGGGAGACTCCGCACGGCTCCGACCAGCTCTTCCCGCACATCTACGGTCCGTTGCCGACCGATAACGACACCGTCGTCGCGGTAGTGCCGGTCGAGTTCTCCGGACGCCGATTCGTCATGCCCGACTTGAGCGACTACGACGTCCGCCCCTGAGACCCGCATCGCCGACGTCCGCAATTCTTCCCTCGCAGCGGTCACCGACGAGTCGGACCGCGACGTCCGCGTGCTGCCCAGCACGCGTCATGCCAATGCCGGCGCGACGTGAGCGCATGATCTGATCCGAGGACGTCGTCGGCGCGCCAGGCGACCGTATGCGCCGTCCCCGGCGCGATCAGCTGGTCGCACCCCGGGCACCGGTACGCCTTGTCCCCGCCGCGAACCCGGCGCATTGTCCAGTCGCCGTCGGCACCGGAAACATGTCGGGGCATGCCGGTCAGCGCGGACTCGAGATCGCGGCCCTCCTCCGGCCCGGCGGATTGCTTTTTGCCGCGGCGGCGCGGCCGGTTCGATCGTGGCACGAGTCCATTGTCCCCTACCGGTCGCGACCGACTAGAGTTGGTGACCGTGCGCTTAGTCATTGCCGAATGCTCGATCGATTACGCGGGCCGCCTCAGTGCCCACCTACCGAAAGCCAGCCGGCTGTTGATGCTCAAGGCCGACGGCAGCCTTCTCGTGCACTCCGACGGCGGCTCGTACAAGCCGCTCAATTGGATGAGCCCGCCGTGTACCTTCACGATCAGCGACCCCTCGGCCACCGAGGCGGCCGCCGGCGTGACCGAGTTGTGGACGCTGACGAACACCAAGACGGACGACAAACTCGTGGTGTCGGTCTACTCCACCCGGCACGACGAGAGTTTCGAACTCGGCGTCGATCCCGGACTGATCAAGGACGGCGTCGAGGCCCACCTGCAAAAACTGCTGGCCGAGCACATCGAGACGCTCGGTTCCGGCTACAGCCTGGTGCGGCGCGAATACATGACTGCCGTTGGACCTATCGACATCCTGGCCAAGGACTCCGATGGCGGCTCGGTCGCCGTCGAAATCAAACGACGCGGAGAGATCGACGGCGTCGAGCAACTCACCCGGTATCTCGAACTGATGAACCGCGATCCGTTGTTGGCGCCGGTGCAGGGCGTCTTTGCCGCGCAAGAGATCCGGCCGCAAGCGCGAGTACTGGCCACCGACCGCGGCATCCGCTGCGTCACCCTCGACTATGACGCGCTTCGCGGCATGGACGATCCGGAATCCCGTCTTTTCTAGTGAGTAGAGTTTGTTGATATGGACACTCTGACCATCCCGCCCGACTCAGTCGTCGCCGGCACGCTCATCACCGACGGCTCCCGGATCGACGACGCGGTCGTCGCCGTCACGGACGGGACCATCACGTACGCCGGTCCGTCACGCGAAGCGCCGCGCACAGCCGGATGGCCCGGGGCCGCAGTCGTACCGGACGATGCAGTGATCCTTCCCGGTCTGGTCGACTTGCACTGCCATGGCGGCGCCGGCGGCGATTTCGGATCAGGCGACGTCGATCAAGCCCGCGCGGCGGCAGCATTTCACCGGCGATCCGGCACCACCACGCAGTTGGCCAGTCTGGTGACCGACGGCGGCGATTCGATGGTCGAGAAGACGAAGGTGCTGGTGGAGTTGGCTGCGGCCGACGAGATCGCCGGCATCCATTGGGAGGGCCCGTTCCTTTCCCCTCAACGGCCCGGTGCCCAGGACACCACCTACATCACGGCGCCGGATCTCGACCTCGTGGGCCGGCTTGTCGACGCCGCCGCCGGTTTCGGCGCCACCATGACCTTCGCACCGGAGCTTTCCGGAGTCGAAGCCCTCATTTCTCAGTTGACAATGAGCGACGTCGTGCCGTCGGTCGGCCACACGGACGCCGGCTACAACGACGCCGGCGCGGCGCTGGCGCAAGCAGCGGCCGATTTGGGCGGATCTTCCGGCATGCTCGACCAGCGTCCGACGGTCACGCATTTGTTCAACGGGATGCGGCCAATGCATCATCGCGACGCCGGTACCGTGGCCGCCGCGCTGCAAGCTGCAGGAGACGGCGATGCGGTCATCGAGCTGATCGCGGACGGTGTCCATCTGGCCCCCGAGATGGTTCGATTGGTATTCAGCCTGGTCGGCGCCCCCAATATCGCCCTTGTCACGGACGCGATGGCAGCGGCCGGCTGCGCGGACGGAAGCTATCGGCTCGGCCCGGTCGACGTCGTCGTCACGGACGGCGTGGCCCGCCTGGCCGGCGGCGACTCCATTGCCGGCGGCACGTCGACCCTGCTGGACGTCGTCCGCACCACGGTGGCCGGCGGTGTGCCGCTACCCGAGGCGGTCCTCAGCGCCACGCTGGCCCCGGCCGAAGTGCTCGGCAGCGCCGACACCATCGGATCGTTGCGCACCGGCCACCAAGCCGATCTCGTGGTCTGCGACGGCGCACTGGCACTGCATCAAGTGATGAAGCGCGGAGAGTGGCTGCTCTAGGCCCCGCCCCGGTGGTTCCACCCCGCCCCGGCTGGTTCCACTGCCGCGCAAACGGTGCCGCGGGTACGATGGAAGTATGGACGGCGTATCAATTCCGATGGTGCTCGAGCCGTTTGCCGGCTTGGCGCTGGTGGCCGTGCTCGCGCTCTTACTGCGCTGGACCTGGTCGACCGGACACTCCCACGTCGCGGCACCCGGCAAGCCGGGGCACGTCGGCGATTATGGGCTGCTCGTCGAAGTTGCCGCTCCGGCGGATGCGGCAGAAGCCGCTGCAGACAAACGCCGACTGACCGAGGTCGGCATACGCGCGACGGTTGCCGACACCGTCGACGGCGTACGCGTGATGGTCTTTGCCGAAGACGAGGCCAGGGCCAAGGACATCTTGCATTTCTCGCACTGAGCCGACTTGACCCAAGGCCGGGAACTAGCCGAGAACGGCGTCCACCGGATCCGGTGATTCGCCCCGTTCGACGATCGCCCCCAACTCGGTCAAATGGTTCACGAAGTTCTCGTATCCGCGGTCGATGTGTTCCACGCCCGTCACCTCGGTAACCCCGTCGGCAGCAAGGCCCGCCATCACCAGGGCGGCGCCGGCGCGTATATCGCTGGCCTCCACCGGTGCACCGGACAGTCGTTCGACGCCTATCACGAGCGCGTGGTGGCCATCGACCCGTACGCGCGCACCGAGCCTGGTGAGCTCTTGTACGAACCGCCACCGTCCTTCGAAGAGGTTCTCGGTGATCATGCCGGTGCCTTCGGCCAACGCGTTCAACGCCACCACGAACGGTTGCAGATCGGTCGGGAACCCCGGATACGGCAACGTTGACACCCGGATACCGGCCGGACGCTGCGGCCCGTGCACCCGAATGCTCGACTCTTCCTTCTCGATAGTGGCGCCGGCGCATTCGAGTTTGTCCAGGACGGCGCGCAAATGGGCCGGATCGATACCGTCCACGACGACGTCGCCGCCCGTCATCACTGCGCCGAACGCCCAGGACCCCGCCACGATGCGGTCGCCGACCACGCAGTGATCGGCCGGGTGCAATTCGGACACTCCGGTGATCTCCAACCGAGAGGACCCGATGCCGGAGATGTCGGCGCCCATCTCGGCAAGCTGGCGGCAGATGTCGATGATCTCCGGTTCGCGCGCCACATTGTCGATAATTGTCGTGCCCTGGGTCAGGGTTGCCGCCATCAGCAAATTCTCGGTGGCTCCGACGGACGGGAAGTCGAGCCGGATGTCGGCATGGGACAAGCCGTTGGGCGCCTCGGCAATGAAATAGCCGTGTTCGATGTGAACCCGGGCGCCGAGTTCCTCGAGGCCTTGTTGATGCATATCGAGCCCGCGCGACCCGATCGCGTCGCCGCCGGGGAGGGCGACATGCGCTTCCCCGCACCTGGCAACGAGCGGTCCGAGCACACAGATGGACGCGCGCATTGCTCGTACCAGTTCGTAATCGGCGCGCACTCCCGGCTTTTGCGGCACGTCGATCCGTAGCGAGGCCGCCGCGCGATCGTGGTCGACCGTGCACCCGAGCCGGCGCAGCAGTTCACCCATAATGCGCACGTCAATGATGTCCGGGACGTTACGCAGGGTTGACGTGCCTTGCGCCAGCAGCGTGGCTGCCATGAGTTTCAGCACGCTGTTTTTGGCGCCGGCGACCCGCACACGTCCCTTGAGGGGCGTCGGGCCCTCCACTTTGATGTACTTCACGGATCCTCTTTACGTAAACCTGCCCATCCACCCGACTTGGCCGGGCGGAGCGGCCTCGAGCCATGAGGCGAGGCCGGCATAGGCCTCCGGACTCACGGCGATCCGGAAGTCTCCGGATTTCTTGCTTCTGCATGTCACCAAAAGAGCCCCCGGCAACACGGCGAACTGCTCGCCGTCCGAGGGCACTTCTCGCGTGACGATCTCGACGTCGCCGCGGAGCCAACTCAAATGAGGCCTGCCGGCCAGCGCAAAGACCGGATACCAATCGACACGATCTTTGCCGTACACCGAGACGCCGAGGCGCCAATGCGGTCGGCGAGCCGGGTACACCGGCCCGCCGACGAACACGGAACAATCGAAAGCGCCGATCACGCGCGAAAGATGTCGCCGTCGAACGCTGAACACTATGATAACGAGCAGCACGATTGCCAGCAGTACAGCCGGGACGACAATCGTGAGTGACACGAGTTAAATGTTAACCCTGAGCGAGCGACGCTTCGTCGGCGACGACTGCCACTCGATCGTTTTCCACTGACAGGAAGCCGCCGTCGGCACGGGCGACGATGAGCTCGCCCGTCACCGTGGTGATCCGAACGTCGCCGTGCGCCAGCGTGGCAAGCACCGGCTCGTGCCGGGGCATCACGCCGATCTCACCGTCCGCCGTCCGCGCGACAACGAGCTTGGCCTTGCCCGACCAGACCTCGTGATCCGCAGCGACGACGTCGACTTCGAGTTCGCTCACTTAGGACTCCTTCTGAATGCGGGCCCATTCGCGTTCGACGTCCTCGAGCCCGCCGACGTTGAAGAACGCCTGCTCGGACACATGGTCGAGCTCGCCGTCGCAGATCTTCTTGAAGCCCTCGATGGTGTCCTTCAGCGACACCGTCGACCCCGGAACGTTCGTGAACTTCTCGGCCATATAGGTGTTCTGAGACAGGAACTGCTGCAGGCGGCGTGCCCGCTGCACAACCACCTTGTCCTCTTCGGAAAGCTCGTCGATACCGAGGATGGCGATGATGTCCTGCAGTTCCTTGTTCTTCTGCAGGATCTGCTTCACCCGCACTGCCACGTCGTAATGCTCCTTGCCCACGTACAGCGGATCGAGGATGCGCGACGTCGACGCCAGCGGGTCGATCGCCGGGTACAGGCCGCGCGACGCGATTTCACGAGAGAGCTCGGTGGTGGCGTCCAAATGGGCGAACGTGGTGGCCGGGGCCGGGTCGGTGTAGTCGTCGGCAGGCACGTAAATGGCCTGCAACGAGGTAATCGAGTGACCGCGCGTCGAGGTGATGCGTTCTTGCAGGACACCCATCTCGTCGGCCAGGTTCGGCTGGTAGCCCACGGCCGAGGGCATGCGCCCGAGCAACGTGGACACTTCGGAACCGGCCTGCGTGAATCGGAAGATATTGTCGATGAACAACAACACGTCCTGATTCTGCACGTCGCGGAAGTACTCGGCCATGGTCAGCGCCGACAACGCCACACGCAAACGCGTGCCCGGCGGCTCGTCCATCTGGCCGAAGACCAGAGCCGTGGAATCGATCACGCCCGACTCGGTCATTTCCTCGATCAGGTCGTTGCCCTCGCGGGTGCGCTCTCCGACGCCGGCGAACACCGACACGCCGTCGTGGTTGTTCGCCACGCGGTAGATCATTTCCTGAATGAGCACCGTCTTACCGACGCCGGCGCCTCCGAACAGGCCGATCTTGCCGCCCTGCACGTACGGCGTCAAGAGGTCGATCGACTTGATGCCGGTCTCGAACATCGTCGTCTTCGACTCGAGCTGATCGAACGCCGGAGCCTTGCGGTGGATCGGCCAGCGCTCGGTGACCTCGAGCTGCTCGCCTTCCTTCAGGTTCAACACGTCGCCGACGGTGTTGAACACGCGGCCCTTGGTGACGTCGCCGACCGGCACCGAGATGGCGGCACCCGTGTCGATGACCTCCTGGCCGCGGACGATGCCGTCGGTCGGCTGCAGCGACACGGCGCGCACCACGCCGTCACCGAGGTAGAGGGCCACCTCGAAGGTGAGGGTACGGGTGCCCTCCGACAAGGTCACGTCGGTGTGCAGGGCGTTGTACATCTCCGGGATGGCGTCGAGCGGGAATTCCACGTCGACGACCGGCCCGATCACGCGGGCAATCCGGCCGGTGCCCCCACTTTTGGCCGATTGGGTCTGCTCAGCTGTAACAGTCATTGGTTATCTCTACTCATCCATTGGGTTTAGGCTTCTTCGGCACCGCTGGCGGCTAGCGCTTCCACGCCGCCCACGATCTCGGTGATTTCCTGCGTGATCTCGGCCTGGCGGGCCGTGTTCGCCAATCGGGTGTACGTCTTGATCAAATCGTCGGCGTTGTCCGCCGCGGACTTCATGGCCCGCTGGCGAGCCGCCTGATACGAGGCCGCCGCCTGCAAGAGGGCGTTGAAGATACGCGATTCGATGTACCGCGGGAGCAGCGAATCCAAAACGTGCTCTGCGCCCGGTTCGAATTCGTACAGCGGAAAGACCTCGTCGTCGGCAGGCTTTTCCTCGGCATCGACCACTTCGAGCGGCAGCAGACGAACGATCTGCGGCTCCTGAGTGACCATATTGACGTACTTGGTGTAGACGAGATGAATCTCGTCCAAACCGCCGTCTTCGTAGTCGGTCAGGAAGTCCTCGAGGACTCCCTCGCCGATTTCCCGCGCATGCCGCGGCTGCGGCAGCTCGGAGAATCCACCCCACGAGCGTTTCAGTTCCCGGCCGCGGAAATGATAGTACGTCTCGACCTTGCCGCCGACGGCGTACAACGCGACGTCCTTGTCCTCGCTCTTCAACAATTCGACGAGGCCTTCGGCTTCGCGAATCACGTTCGCCGTATAGGCGCCGGCGAAACCGCGATCGGATCCGACGATGATCACGCCGGCCCGGCGCACCTGCTCGGGCTCGTTCGTCAGCGTATGCGTCACGCGAGACTGCGTGGCGACTGCCGAGACTGCCCGGTTGATCGCCTTGCTGTACGGACTCGACGCGTGCACGCGGTCTTGCGCCTTCTGGATCCGAGACGCAGCAATCAGTTCCATCGCCTTGAAGATCTTACGCAACGACGCGGTTGCGCGGATCTTCTGGCGATAGACCCTCTGCTGTGCTCCCATACTTCTTTCTCCCTACCCTTTGACGCGTCAGAACTTGCGGTCAGCGCTTTTGGCGAACGATCTTTTCCTGATCGACGTCGGACGCATCCGCACTCTCGTGCGTTTCCTCGGACTGGGTGCCCTGGCCCTCGGACGGCTGGAAGCCGGCCTTGAAGTCCTCGATGGACGTCTTCAGCGCTTCCGCCGTGTCATCGTCGAGCTTGCCGGTCTCGCGAATCGTCGTCAGCACCTCGGTGGTGCGGCCCAAGTGGTCGATGAACTCGCTCTCGAACCGCAGCACGTCGGCGACCGGGACGTCGTCCAGGTGCCCGTTGGTGCCGGCCCAGACGCTCACGACCTGATGCTCGACCGGGTACGGCGTGTACTGGCCCTGCTTGAGCAGCTCGGTCAAACGCTCACCGCGCGCCAGTTGGCGCTTCGATGCGGCGTCCAGATCGGAGGCGAACATGGCGAATGCCTCGAGATCGCGGTATTGCGCAAGGCTCAGCTTCAGGGTGCCGGACACGCCCTTCATGGCCTTGGTCTGCGCGGCGCCGCCAACACGGGACACCGAAATTCCGACGTCCACGGCGGGACGCTGGTTGGCGTTGAACAAGTCCGACTGCAAGAAGATCTGCCCGTCGGTGATCGAGATGACGTTGGTCGGGATGAACGCGCCGACGTCGTTGGCTTTCGTTTCGATGATCGGCAGACCCGTCATCGAACCGGCACCGAGCTCGTCGGAGAGCTTGGCACAGCGCTCCAGCAGACGGGAGTGCAGGTAGAACACGTCGCCCGGGTAAGCTTCGCGGCCCGGCGGACGGCGCAGCAGCAGCGACACGGCGCGGTACGCTTCGGCCTGCTTGGACAGGTCGTCGAACACGATCAGGACGTGCTTGCCCTGGTACATCCAGTGCTGACCGATTGCCGAGCCGGCATACGGTGCCAGGTACTTGAAGCCGGCCGGATCGCTGGCGGGCGACGACACGATGGTCGTATATTCGAGCGCGCCGGCTTCTTCCAGGGTGCCGCGCACCGAAGCGATGGTGGAGGCCTTTTGACCGACGGCGACGTAGATGCAGCGGACCTGCTTCTTCGGGTCGCCCGACTCCCAGTTGGCCTTCTGGTTCAGGATCGTGTCGACGGCGATCGCCGTCTTGCCGGTCTTGCGGTCGCCGATGATGAGCTGACGCTGGCCGCGGCCGATCGGGATCATCGAGTCGATGGCCTTCATACCGGTCTGCAGCGGTTCGCGGACCTCTTGCCGATCCATCACGCCGGGTGCCTGCAGCTCGAGCTCGCGGCGAGTTTCCGACTCGACTTCGCCCAAACCGTCGACGGGATTGCCGAGCGGGTCGACGACGCGGCCCAGGTAGCCGTCGCCGACCGGAACGGAGAGGACTTCGCCGGTGCGGTGGACTTCCTGGCCTTCTTCGATGCCGGCGAATTCACCGAGCACGACGACGCCGATTTCGCGTTCGTCGAGGTTCAGCGCCAGGCCCAGCGTTCCGTCTTCGAAGCGAAGCAGCTCGTTGGCCATGGTGCCGGGCAGGCCCGACACGTGCGCGATGCCGTCACCGGCGTCGATCACTGTGCCGACCTCGGTCCGCGAGCCGGACTCCGGCTTATATGAATCGACGAACTGTGCGAGGGCGTCGCGGATTTCATCCGGACGAATTGTCAGTTCCGCCATCTGGTTTCCCTGCTTCCTAATATCAACCAGCGAACCCGCTGGTGTTGAAGTGTTGAGCGTTATCCGGCGAGCCGGCGACGCAGGTCTTCGATCCGCGTCGCAACCGACCCGTCGAGCATTTCATCGCCGACCTGGATCTTGATGCCACCGACCAGATCGGGGTCGATTTGGATGTTGAGGACGAGCGAGCGGCCGTACACCTTGGACAGTGCTTCCCCGAGTCGCGAGGCTTGGCTTTCGGACATCGGCGTTGCTGCCGTCACATAAGCCACGTCTCGGTCGCGCCTGGCGGCAAGGATCTCGGCATAATCGTCGAGAGCCCCGACGGTATTCGTTGCGCGCGGATGCACTGCCGCCTGAGTGATGAGCGTCAGCGCTTCCGGGGCGACCTTGTCGCCGACCAACGTGGCCACCAAACGGTTCTTCGATTCAGCGGGTGCATCCGGGTTCGACAACGCTCGCTGGAGCCCGTGGTTGCCGTGCAGCACGCGGCCAAAGCGAAATACATCGTCCTCGACGCCGTCCAGCCGCAGCCGCGACTGGGCCGAAGCGGCGAGCGCCGTCACACCAAGTGTCTCGACGGCCTCGGTCAGGTCGCTCGGTTTCGACCAACGGGACATCACCAAGCCGGTCACAACCTCGGACGTCGGGCCGGCCAGTTTCGAGCCGAACAACGACGACGCCAGCGCGGCGCGATCGTCGGCGCTGCGGGCCGAATCCGTCAACGCGCGGCGAAGTGACGACGAGGTACCCAACGCCGTGACGACCTGCAGCAACTCGGTGCCGAGCTGCTCGTCGGCTTCGCCATCGGTGAGAAAGGCTTCGATGTGCTCTTTGGCTTCCGCCATCGATGCCCGGCTTGCGCCACGCATTAGTTCTCCTGCCCTGCCGGCACGGAATCGAGTTCCGCAATGAAACGATCGATCACTCCGGAGCTGCGCTGATCATCGGTCAACGACTCCCCCACGATCCGCGAGGCGAGATCCGTCGCTAGTGAGCCGACCTCTCCGCGAAGCGAGGTGAGCGCCTGCTGGCGTTCGGCCTCGATCTGTGCATGCGCCGACGCAGTGATGCGAGACGCTTCGGCAGCGGCCTGCTCCTTCATCTCGGCGAGAATCTGAGCACCCTCCGCTCGAGCCTCTTCGCGGATCCGGGCAGCTTCGGCACGTCCGTCGGCCAGCTGCTGCTGGTATTCCTCCAGCGCGGCAGCGGCTTCTTCCTGTGCCTTCTCGGCCTTTTCAATGCCGCCTTCGATCGCGTCGTGACGCGCATCGAGGGTTTTCTTGAATGCGGGGAGGACTTTCTTCCAGAACACCAAAAAGATGATCAAGAAGCAGACGGCGCTCCAGACGATGTCATAGATCGCCGGCAGGAGCGGGTTCGGCGACGATTCCGCCGCAAGGATCAACGATGTCACGTCGACCGACCTCACTGAGTCAGGAAGAACGGGGTAGCGATGCCGATGAGCGCCAGCGCCTCAATGAGAGCAATACCGATGAACATGGTGCCGCGGAGCTGGCCGGCGAGTTCCGGCTGACGCGCGGTTCCTTCGATCGTCTTGCCGATAACGATGCCAAGGCCGACGCCCGGGCCGATTGCGGCAAGGCCGTATCCGATCGTCGAAACCGAACCGGTCACTCCGGCGGCTGCTGTGATGATATCCACTGTGGTGGGTTTCCTTCCTCGGGCGGTTCAAGCGTTTTACCTGAACGCGTCTGGTGTGGGTCTTATGAAGTTGTCGGGTACTAGTGGTCGGACTCGGCGGCCTGTTGGATGTACAGGGCCGCCAGCAAGGCAAAGATGTACGCCTGCAGAATAGCGATCAGAATTTCGAGGACATAGGCGAAGAAGCCACCGGCGAATGTCAGTACGCCGAAACCCTTGAGCGTCCACGGGCCGTGGAGCAGCAAGAAGGTCGAAGCGGCAAAGGCAAGCACCAGCAACAGGTGGCCGACGAGCATATTGGCAAGAAGTCGGATGGTGAGCGTGAACGGCTGAATCACGTATTTCGTCAGGAATTCGATCGGGACGAGCAGGATGTGCATGGCCGGAGGCGCCCCGGGCAAAATCATCGACGACTTCACGTACCCGGCGAAGCCGTGCCGTTTGAATCCCGTGACGTGGTACGTCAAATAAGTGATGATCGCCAGCAACAACGGTGCGCCGATCACCGAGGTGCCCTGAATGTTCAAGAACGGCACGATACCGGTGATGTTCATGGCAAACACCATGAAGAAGATGGTGGTGATCAGCGGCAGGAACTGGTCGGCCAGTTTCTTTCCCATGGTTTCCTCGGCGATGGAAACTCGGACGAATCTCATCACATATTCGAAAACCGACTGGCTGCGGCTCGGCACGACTTTCAAACGGGTGGCGACGAGCCAAAAAATTGCGCAAATGACGACCGTCGCAATCACGCGCACCAACATGATCCGGTTGAACTCGAACCACGATCCTTGAAAAAGAAAAGCCTTGGGGAAGAACTCTTCGATGTCCGGGGCGTGGAACGTTGACGAACCGGCAGCATTCAGGGCGATTCCAGCGGCAGAAAGAACGTCCACGATATGCATGCACTCCAAGGGTCGGGTCACAAGAACGTTCTTGGACCGGGCCGATCATTGTTGGGCTGAAATAAGAACTCCATTACTCCCGCAAACAACAGTGAACTTGCGCGCTTTGCGCGGGTTCGCACTTATTTCCGGGCCGGCTCACAGCCACCAGGATTACTCTACCAACCGTAGTAACCGGCAACAAATCTCACCCTGTGGCACAGCATCGTACGTCGCCGGTTATGCGTCGACGTACGGGATCCGCGTTTTGTGAATGATGACGGCGTCCGTCACGGCAGTTCCGATCACCGCGGCGACCAGCGTGAAGAACAACGTCAAGCCATGGATATCCGGATTGCCGGCCAGTAGCTTCCCTGCCGCCATGAACAAGATCAGCTTGACGAAGAAGCCGCCCATGAGGACGCCGGCAAGCCCTAGTGTGGACATATTTCGTCCGATGGTCATCGTCAGCGCGGTGATACCGAGGAAGACTGCCGCCATTGCAGCGCCGATCAAGGCACCCCAGACGCCGGGCATCCCCGCGGCCAACCAGCCGATGGTTGCGCCGACGACGGCGATTGCAGCGGCAAGGGCCGTGCCGAAAACGAGCACGTTCCGCCATGCCTTGGCCCATTGCCGCGACCCCGGAGCTGCGGCAGTGCCGCCGACGGGGCCGTTGTGCGGGCTCTGCGGGATCGCGTTTTCCCGGCCGTTCGGCGCACCGTGGCTGCTCGGTTCTGGAGGCGTCACTTTTAGACTCCGCTCGTTTCGTTTCGCCGACTCGTAGCCGGGGTCTCTTCCGCCGCAGCCCGCCGCCTGGGCAAGCGCAGGCGGTGACGCAACGGCGCGAAAGTCAACACCACCGTAATTGCGGCGGCCACCACGCACAAACTCAGAACCAGCTGCCACGGAAGCACGAGGAATGACACGGATCCGAAGGCGACGATCGCCACCCAGCTGTACATCAGAACCACCGCTTGGAGATGTGAATGCCCGAGACCCAGCATGCGGTGATGCAAGTGCAGTTTGTCGGCGCTGAACGGTGATTGGCCCTTGAGGAGTCTTCTCGCCACTGCCAGCGCCATATCCGTCAGCGGAAGCAGCAGGACGGCGATCGGCAGCAGAACCGGCAAGAAGGTCGGTATGGCGCGTGCTTGCGAAATGATCGAGGGATCCACCTGTCCGGTCACGGCCGTCGCCGATGCGGCGAGAAGCAGCCCGATCAGCATCGAGCCGGAATCGCCCATGAAGATTCTGGCCGGATGAAAATTGTGGGGCAGGAACCCGATGCACGCACCGACAAGTGCGGCGATCGTCATGGATGCCAGGTTCGACAAGTCGTCGGGCCGTGCATCCTTTGTCAGGAAGTACGTGTAAAAGAAGAATGCTCCGCCGCCGATGGCGACGATTCCCGCGGCGAGGCCGTCCAAGCCATCGACGAAGTTGATGGCGTTGATGGTGAGGACCACCACGAAGATCGTCAGGATGAGGGACATTCTCGACGAGCCGACGGTCACGCCGCCGATCGGCAGGGACACGAGCTGGACGCCGTGCCACGCCATGAAACCGGCGGCCAAGACCTGGCCGGCGAGTTTCGTCATCCAGTTCAGGTCCCAGATGTCATCCAGGACGCCGAGCAGGCACACCATCGTGGCAGCACCCAACACGCCGAGCGGGGCCGACGAGTCGGTGAAGAGTTGGCCGAGGAACCGCATCTGGCTCGCTATCGCGAACGCCACGGCAACGCCGAGCAGCATCGCTACTCCCCCGAGCCGCGGGATCGGCACCTTGTGAATATCGCGAGCGCGCAGCGGCGTGAACACGTGTGCGCGCTCGGCGACCCGCCGCACCATCGGGGTCGCCAGATACGACCCCGCTGCCGCGATCAACAAGATAAAGAGGTATGCCCGCACTTACCCGGCTTCCTGGTCGGCGCGCTTCGGCTCGTCGGGGTTCGAGTCACCGGACTCGTCGCCGGCTTCTTCCTCGACCGTTGGCTCCGAGGGCGGCTCTTCGCCAAGGTCGAGGATGCTTGGCACCACCTCACGCAAAGCGTCGATGGAAAGCCCGCCGGAGCGGAGCACGCGCATGGGCGACACCGTGCAATCGACTATTGTCGACGGCTCCCGGCCGCCGGACTCGCCGGCCTCAAGGTAGAGCGCAATCGAGTCGTCGAGTTGATCCCGAGCTTCGGCAGCGGTCTTTGCCGGCGGCATTCCGCTGAGATTCGCACTGGAGACGGCCATCGGTCCGGTTTGCCGAAGGAGGGCAAGCGCCGTCTCGTTGTCCGGAACACGGACGCCCACGGTTCCGTGGGTGTCCCCGAGGTCCCAGTCAAGGGACGGCTGTGCGTTGCAAATGATCGTCAGCGGTCCCGGCCAGTACTCGCCCACCAGCTTCAACGCGTCGTCCGGCACGTCGGAGGCAATCCCCTGGAGCGTCTCGACGCGCGGAATGAGCACGGGCGGGGGCATATCGCGTCCGCGACGCTTGGCCTCGAGCAGATCCTCCACGGCCCGGGGCGAGAACGCATCCGCGCCGATCCCGTACACGGTATCGGTCGGCAGCACTATCAAGTCACCGCGCTCGATGACTCGCGCGGCCTCGTCCAGGATCAGTTCGGTGATTTGTTCGTCGCCGACGGTAAAAAACTTACTCACGATTCCCCAGTCTCTCACTTTCCGCCGATAGTTCACCGATGGCGCGCGGCGCCGGGGATCCGCCCCGTGCTGACGCGATCCCTGCCGGAAAGGTCCGGGAGAGTCACTGCTCCGCCGAATCCGTTCACGGTCAAGAGTGCACGCACCGCTTCACCTTGGGTGTCCGCATGTTCCATCGCGAACATGCCGCCCGGGCGGAGCAGCCGCTTGGCCGCCCGGATGGTCGCGGTCGGCACCGTCAATCCGTCGGCTCCTCCTCCGTACAAGGCCAGGAACGGATCGTGGTCGCGCACTTCAGGGTCGTTCGGTTCGGCGCCGGGCGGTATATACGGCGGATTGGACACGACTATATCGACGCTGCCGTTCAGGTCGGCCAGCAACGCCTCATCCGTGACGTCCCCCGATTCAATGCGCATCGTGCCGGTGCCGAGTTCGGCATTGTTGCGCCGCGTCAACCACACCGCTTCCTCGGACACGTCGATAGCTGCAACGGTACTGTCCGGGACCTCCGTGTCGATGGCCAATGCCACTCCCCCGGCGCCGCAGCACAGATCCACGACCAGCGGAGGCGTGCCGCTTTGCGCCAACGACTTCGCCTCGTCCACGGCAAGACCTGCAAGAACCTCGGTCTCGGGCCGCGGTACGAAAACGCCGGGGGTGACATGCAACGACAGGTACCGGAATCCTTGCACGCCCACGATGTGTTGCAACGGTTTGCGACGACGCCGGCATTCGACGAGTTCGGCGTAGCGACAGGAAAAGTCGTCGGGAAGCTCCGGCGCCAACACCAGGTCGCCGCGGCGAACGCCCAGCAGGTGCGAGGCCAAAATTTCGGCATCGTGACGCGGCGACGGCACCCCCGCGTCGGCCAGCACCGTTTCAGCGCCCGCAATGAGGCTCCGCAGCGAATCACCCCGCCGGCTCTCGTAGGACCGATTCATCGCGTTTATTGTTCCAGAGCCTCGTCGAGCCGCGATTCCTGGTCGGCGACCAGGCACGACTGGATGACGGGTTCGAGCTCGCCGTCCAAAACGTGGTCCAGGTTGTACGCTTTGTAGCCGGTCCGATGATCGACGATCCGATTTTCCGGAAAGTTGTACGTGCGAATTCGTTCGGAACGGTCGACGGTTCGGACTTGCGAGCGCCGGGTTTCCGAGGCGGCCGCGTCCGCTTCTTCCTGCTGCCGGGCCAACAGGCGCGCCCGGAGAATTCGCATGGCCTGCTCTTTGTTCTGTAGCTGCGATTTCTCGTTCTGACAGCTCGCCACCACGCCCGTGGGGATGTGCGTGATACGGACAGCCGAATCGGTGGTGTTGACGGATTGTCCCCCCGGCCCCGACGACCGGTACACGTCGATGCGAAGTTCGTTCGGGTGAATTTCGACCTCGTCCGGGGTGTCGACCTCGGGAAACACCATGACGCCGGCAGCCGACGTGTGAATGCGCCCTTGCGACTCCGTGACCGGGACGCGCTGAACGCGATGCACTCCGCCTTCGAACTTCATCCGTGCCCACACGCCGTCGGCCGGATTGTTCGACGAGCCCTTGACGGCGACCGAGACGTCCTTGTAGCCGCCCAGGCCGCTTTCCGCCGCGTCAATGACTTCGGCCCGCCATCCTCGCGATTCGGCATACTTCAAGTACATCCGCAGCAGATCGCCGGCAAACAACGCCGATTCGTCCCCGCCCTCGCCGGCTTTGATTTCCAGGATCGCGTCGCGCCCGTCGTCCGGGTCGCGGGGAACCAGCAGCGCACGCAAGTCGGCAGCGGCGCCGTCGACTGCCTTTTCCAAGGGCGGTACCTCGGCCAGGAACGACGAGTCCTCTTCGGCGAGTTCCCGGGCCGCAGCCAAATCGTCACTGAGCGAGTGCCACTCGTTGTACGACTTCACCACGGCGTCCAACTCCGCATACCGGCGTCCGAGTTTGCGTGCCATCCCCTGGTTCGCGTGCACCTCGGGGTCGGCGAGCTGCGCCTCGAGTTGTCGATGCTCGTCAATGAGCGCTCGCACCGAGTCGAAGTTGTTGATTTCTGTCTGGGCCAAGATGTTTCCCTCCGCGACGACGTGGCCGCCGCGCGGCCGATTCAAGACGGGTGACGTTCATGCCCGGGCCGGCACCGCCGCGCCCCCGACATGACAAACCCCGCTGCCCAAAAGCGTATCCGTTCGTGCTTCCCGGACGCCGTCAGGCGCAGCGGGTCGGATTCGCTCTCGGCAGCGGGGCGAGGGGACGCTAGTCGTCCGCCGCAGACTTGGGCAGCGGCGTCGTCTTTTGCACCTGCATGAGGAACTCGATATTGGAGCCGGTCTCCTTCAGCTTGCCGAGCAGGAGCTCGACTGCCTGCTGCTGCTCCAGCCCCGAGAGCACACGGCGCAGCTTCCACATCACCTTTGTCTCATCCGGGCTCATCAGGTTCTCTTCGCGGCGTGTGCTGGACGCGTTCACGTCGACCGCCGGGAAGATGCGCTTATCGGCCAACTGCCGCGACAAGCGCAGCTCCGAGTTGCCGGTGCCCTTGAACTCCTCAAAGATCACTTCGTCGCCCTTCGACCCGGTCTCGACAAGCGCCGTGGCCAAAATCGTCAATGAGCCGCCGCCTTCGATATTGCGGGCTGCGCCAAAGAAGCGCTTTGGCGGGTAGAGGGCATTCGCATCGACACCGCCGGACAAGATGCGTCCGGACGCCGGCTGCGCCATGTTGTAAGCACGGCCCAGTCGCGTGATGGAGTCGAGCAGCACCACGACGTCCGATCCCATTTCGACGAGTCGCTTGGCGCGCTCGATGGCGAGTTCGGCAACTGTCGTGTGATCGTCGGCAGGCCGGTCGAACGTCGAGGCAATGACCTCGCCCTTGACCGTGCGCTGCATATCGGTCACTTCCTCGGGACGCTCGTCCACGAGCACGACCATCAGGTGTACTTCCGGGTTGTTCTTGGAGATCGCGTTGGCGATGGCCTGCAAAATCAACGTCTTGCCGGCCTTGGGCGGCGCGACGATCAATCCGCGCTGTCCCTTCCCGACAGGAGCGACGAGGTCGACGATTCGAGTCGACATGACCTTTTGCTCGGTCTCCAGGCGCAACCGCTCCTGCGGGTACAGCGGCGTCAGCTTGCCGAACTCGACGCGGCGCTTGGCATCGTCCACCGACATGCCGTTGACCGAGTCGAGCCGGACCAGCGCGTTGAACTTCTGCCGCTGATTGTTGTTGTTTTCGCCTTCGCGGGGCTGCCGGACGGCGCCGACGATGGCATCGCCCTTGCGCAGGCGGTTCTTCTTGATCTGCCCCATCGACACGTAGACGTCGTTAGCGCCCGGAAGGTACCCGGAGGTGCGCACGAACGCGTAATTGTCGTGGACGTCCAAAATGCCGGCGACCGGCAGCAGCACGTCGTCCTCGCGGATCTCGACCTCTTCGTAGTTGTCGCCCCTGCCGGATCCGCGACGCTTGCGATCACGCACGCGCGACCTGCCGCGACGATTGCCACGGTTGTTGTCGTTCTTGTCGCGACCGCCGCGGTTATCGTTCCGGTTGTCGTTGCCGCGGTTGTCGTTGCCGCGGTTATCGTTGCGGTCGTTGTTCCGGCCGTCATTGCCGCGGTTATCGTTGCCACGGTTATCGTTGCGGTCGTTGTTCCGGCCGTCATTGCCGCGGTTATCGTTGCCGCGGTTGTCATTGCGGTCGTTGTTCCGGCCGTCATTGCCGCGGTTATCGTTGCCACGGTTATCGTTGCGGTCGTTGTTCCGGCCGTCATTGCCGCGGTTATCGTTGCGGTCGTCATTGCCGCGGTCGCGACGAGGGGAACCCGACTCGCGTTCTTCGGGGCGGTGATCGCCCGACTTATCGGCGCTGGGCTTCTCTGTGCCCGGCTTATCTGTGCCCGGCTTATCTGTGCCCGGCTTATCTGTGCCGGACTTATTTGTGCCGGACTTTTCCGAGTTGGGCTGATCGCCAACGGACTTCTCGGCAGTGGGCTGCTTTGCACCCTGCTGGTCGGACGCCGATTCGCCCAGCGTTGGCTGCTGCGGGCGTTCGGAAGCGCCGCCCGACTTACGGCGAGCGGAATCATTTGTCGCGCCGGGGCCGGCGGAGGAACCGGAGGAACCGCGTTCCTTGATGGCGGCGATGAGATCGCTCTTACGCATCTTGCCGGTGCTCTTGATACCCATTTCGGAGGCCATCGCCTGCAATTGAGGCAACCGGAGCGCGGTCAGTGAGCCCGTCCGCGTCGATTCGTTGCCTGAACCGTTGGTGCGTGCTGCAGCGTTGGTGCCGGCCTCTGTGGTGGTTTCGGTCACGAAGGATCCTTCCCCCTCGTATGCGGTCGTCATTAGACCGGGATGTACAGCTCGGTATCTTCCGAGCCTGGTAGTAAAATTATTGCCGTCGCTCGCGCCGGTATGTCGACGTATCGCAAGGGCTAATGCACCTGGCTCGCCGCCTCAGAGGAACGTTGGCGGTCAGTGACCTTGAGAAAGGCCGGGGAGCTTTCCGGGCCGTGAATCATTGGGGGCGACTGTCGTCGCCGTGCAATCAGCGCGGAGAAAACCACGGGCTTACGGTGCGCTCTCACTATACCATGTCGCCCCGGGGCTAGGGCCAATCAGCCGTCCACCGGCCGTGAGCGTTCTTATGTACCGGCAAGAACGTCGAGCGCGTGCTGCAGATCGGCCGGATATTTCGACTGGAAAGTCACCCATTTGCCGGAGTCGGGGTGAGTGAACCCCAGACCGACCGCGTGCAGCCACTGCCGCGTCAGTCCCAGCCGTTCCGCGAGAACAGGATCGGCCCCGTAGCTGTAATCGCCCGCGCACGGGTGGCGGGTGGCAGAGAAATGCACTCGGATCTGATGGGTGCGGCCGGTCTCCAAATGCACTTCGCACAGCGACGCGGCGGCAAACGCCTCGATGACTTCGTAGTGCGTGACGGCGTGCTTGCCGCCGCTTGCCACAGCCCACAGCCCGTCGTGTCTGTCATTGCGGCCGATGGGAGCATCGATAGTACCGCGCAGCGGGTCGGGATGGCCCTGTACCAGCGCGTGGTAGACCTTTTCGACGGTGCGCTGTTTGAATGCGCGCTTGAGCACGCTGTAGCCGTGCTCGCTCTTGGCCACCACCATCAGGCCGGAGGTGCCGACGTCAAGACGGTGCACGATCCCCTGCCGTTCGGAGGCTCCGGACGTCGCGATCCGATAGCCGGCCGCCGCAAGCCCGCCGATCACGGTGGGGCCCTTCCAACTGGCCGCAGGATGAGCGGCCACGCCGACCGGTTTGTCGACGACGACGAACGCATCGTCGTCATACACGATTTCCATGCCCTCGACGGGCTCGGCAGTGACTTCGAGAGGTCGCGCCGGGCCCGGCATTTCGACGTCGACCCGAGTTCCGACGATGAGTCGGTCGGACTTCCCTGCCGGCTTTCCGTCGACGACGACGTGCCCTTGCCCGGCCATGTCGGCCACGACGGTACGGGACAGGCCGAGAAGCCGCGACAATCCGGCATCGACACGTTCGCCGTCCAGTCCGTCCGGCACCAGATACGAACGCGCTTCAGGCATCGCCGGACTCCTCGCGCCGGCGGGCGGACGCGCGCGTTCCGTCCAGCCCGATGCCCATGAAGCTCAGCAGGATGAACAGCACGGCTCCGGCCGTGATGGCGATGTCGGCGACGTTGCAGATGAAGAAGTGCAGGTTGATGAAGTCGACGACTTTGCCTTCGCCGAATCCCGGCTGCCGGAACAGTCTGTCGGTCAAATTGCCGCCGGCGCCTGCCAGGAGCAAGCCGAATGAGATGGCCCAGCCGGTCGACCCGAGCTTGCGGGCCGTCACGACGATGACGACCACGACCGCGGCAGCGACGACCGCAAAGAGCCAGGTCGCCCCGGCCCCCATGCCGAACGCCGCGCCGCCGTTGCGGTAAAACAACAGCGACACCCACCCGTCGATGATCGGAATCGGCGGCTGGTGCTCCAGATTGGCGGTCGCCCAGTTCTTGGTGAGCTGGTCGGTGGCAATGACCACGGCAAAGACGAAGGCGACTACCGCGATCAGCACGCGGCGCCGCCTGGGCGGCGCAGCTCCCTTGTCCGTCGGGCCCTCGCCGGCCGGTCGCTCCGTCTTCGTCACTGAGTTATCGTTCCTCGTCCGTACCACATGCACGTGGGACTCTCCCGATGAAGGAGAGTCCCACGTGACGTAGCGCTATCTTTCGTCGTGGCGGTTACGGCTGGCCGGGCTCGTCGCCCAGGTTTTCCGGAACCAGGGACCCGCGCGAATCGAGATCGCGCAGCTGATCCTGCAGATACGACTTCAGCCGGGTCCGGTACTGGCGCTCGAAGTCCCGCAGACGATCGATCTTGCGCTCGAGCATCGACTTCTCTTCTTCAAGCGAACTGAGCGTTTCGGAGCGGGTCTTTTCGGCTTCTTCGACCATGCCGGACGCCTTGGTCTGCGCCTCGGCCACCAGCTGGTCGCGCTTTTCCTGGCCCTTCTGCACGTGTTCGTCGTGCAGGCGCTGCGCCAGCGTGATCAGACCTGTCGCGTCAGCTGCGCCGGCTCCGCCGGCGGCCGCCGCAGCGGCGAGTTCGTTCGAGTTGCCGCCCTGATCGGCCGCAGCCGTGGCAGTCGGCTCGGACGGCTTGTCGTCCTTGGCGGCGACCGATGACGTCGCCGTGGCCGAATCCCGGTCCGAGGCAGCCTTGGTCGCGTCGGCGTTCTTGGCATCGGCGTTGCCGGCACCGGCCGATTTGTCGCTGGACGCCGCGTCTTCGGCCGAAGCGTCCGCCGGAGCCGCAGCGTGCTCGCCCGTGACCGGCGCGGCTTCCTGGTCGGCGGCGTCCGACGACGTCTTGTCCGAGGCAGTAGTACCGGCGGCAGCGGCCGGGCCTGCGGATCCACCGCGGCTCAATTCGCTGACGCGCTGTTCTGAAGCGGAGAGCTTCTGACGCAGGTCGTCATTCTCGCTTGTCAGGCGACGGAGTTCGCCGACCACCTCGTCAAGGAAGTCATCGACCTCGTCCTGGTCGTAGCCTTCGCGAAACTTCGTCGGCTGAAACCGCTTATTAACAACGTCTTCGGGCGTGAGCGCCATCTGGCCACCTCAAACTGGGGGAACAAAGTAACAATTACAGTCCTTCGTGAAAAGGAACGCAATCGTTACGGTAGCGGATAACGGGCCGTTTTGACGACTGCACCCCATGGGTGTCGCGCATTTTCGCACCGGCCGCGCCGGCCGAGGTCCCGTCTTTTGTCATAACCTGTCTTACTTTACGCCATGACGGGAGCAAAGCTCAGCAGCAGATTCATGGCGATCCCACAGGCGAATATCAAGATGAAGAACGCCAAGTCAATGGACATCGACCCCAATCGGAGCGGGGGGATCACTCGGCGAATCGCGCGCAACGGCGGGTCCGTCACGGTGAATACCGCCTCCGCCACCAACAGGACGAATCCCTTGGGGCGCCATTCCCTGGCGAACATCTGCACCCAGTCGAAAACCAACCTGACCAGCATAAACAGGAAGAAGATGAAGATGACCAGGTAAATGATCGTAAAGGCTAGCGTCATGATCGGCGGCTGATCTCCCTGTCGGTTGCTGCGCACAGCGCGGCTGCGCGGACACTACGCGCAAATGGCGCGCTATGCACTCATTCTACCGAAACGGCCGGAGCGCGCCGAAATGAACCCGGCCTTGAAATGTCGCGCTCAACTCTGGTTGAAGAAGCTCGCCTTCGAATCAGGGGCAACTGCCGGCTCGCCGGAAACTTCGACGTGTTCCGGTGAGAGAAGAAACACTTTCGACGTCACGCGCTCAATGGAGCCGTGCAGGCCCATGATCAGGCCGGCCGAGAAGTCGACGAGGCGCTTGGCATCGGCGTCGTCCATATCCGACAGGTTCATGATGACCGGGGTGCCCTCGCGGAACGCCGTGCCGATGGCCATGGCGTCGTTGTAGCTGCGCGGGTGGATAGTCGTGATGCGGCGCAGTTCGCCCTGCTCCGGGACGGAGTGAACCGGCGAACCGGTGTTGCGCGGAGCGACCTGGGCACTGCTGGAATTCGAATGCGATGAACGATTGATAGGTGTCACGGAATTCTCCGCCGGCGCGCGATCGGACTTCGCCGCAGGCTCATGGTAGTAGTTGTCGGAGTCGGCCTCGGCCTCCACGTCTTGATCGCGCTCGTCATCCGACAGACCGAGGTACAGCATCGTTTTGCGGAGGGCGCCAGCCATCACAACTCCTTATAATCCAGCGGCAGCGATACTGAGGAAGTCAGCTATCGCGGTTCCTTTCAAAAACTACCGGAGTCAAGGGCATTCTCTCGCCACCATGTCGGCGTGTCGGAGTGAAAACCGGTTATGGGATCCACAGCACTCCCCCGAATCGTCCCGTCACGCCGTCGCGGCGGTACGAATACAAATCGGCCCGCTCGTATGTGCAGCCGTTTTGCCAGTCGATCCGCACGCCGTCCCGGGCCAGCTGTTCGGCGACACCGGCCGCCACGTCGATGGCCGGCGTGCCGGTGGCGCTGACCGAAGCGCTGACGGGTTCGACAGCCGCTGCCTGCTCGCGCATCTCCGGTGGGACCTCGTAGTGGCGCGGGCAGATGGACGGCCCGATAATCGCATCGATGCTGCGGGCTCCGGCAGCGCGCATCGCGCCGAGCACGTTCGGGATGACGCCGGCGAGCATACCGGGCCGCCCGGCGTGTGCCGCGGCTATCACTCCGGCTGCCGCGTCGGCCAGCAGGACGGGAGTGCAGTCGGCGACGAGCACCACAAGACCGATTCCGCGCCGGGTGGTGACGATGGCGTCCACCGATGGTGATTCGCCGCCCGGTTCGGTGACCACGGCGACGTCGGCGCCGTGCACTTGATCCATGAACACAAGTCCGGACGCCGGCAGCCCCAGCGCGTGCGAAAGCTCCGCACGGTTGGTGCTGACGGCGGACGGCGTGTCGTCCACGTGTGATCCGAGGTTGAACGAATCGTACCGGCCGGCACTGAAGCCACCCAGCCGATCGGTGAATGCAGCGTGCGCTTCGCCGCCGTTATCCGCTCGGAGAACGCGCCGGACGCTCAGCATGTCTTACTTCAAGAAGTCCGGGATATCCAGATCGTCGTCCCGCCGGCGAGTGGTTTCCTCGTCGAGTACTTGCGGCACGTCGTCGCCCGACGACCCGTTCTCGGCTACCGACACGTCCCGCGGTTCGGGCGCGGCGGGTATCGAGCCGGTGGGCACGTCGGCCGGCACGGGCTGCGGAGAAGCTGCCGGCACGGACGGGATGGTGCCCGCCGCCGAGGCGCCCGGAGCCGCCTCGGCGTCTGCGGGGGTGACCATGTCGAATCCGGCCGCAATGACCGTGACGCGGCATTCGTCGCCGAGCGAATCGTCGATGACGGCACCGAAGATGATGTTCGCTTCGGGATGCGCGGCCTCTTGGACGAGACGCGCAGCCTCGTTGATTTCGAACAGCCCGAGATCCGACCCGCCCTGCACGCTGAGCAGCACTCCGTGGGCGCCGTCGATGCTGGCTTCCAGCAGCGGCGATGCGATCGCGGCTTCGGCCGCTTGAATCGCACGGTCCTCTCCACGGGCCGAGCCGATTCCCATCAGGGCCGAGCCGGCGCCCTGCATCACGGACTTCACGTCCGCGAAGTCGAGGTTGATCAGACCGGGTGTCGTGATGAGGTCGGTGATGCCCTGCACGCCGGAAAGCAACACCTGATCGGCAGACTGGAAAGCTTCGAGCATGCTGACGTTGCGGTCGGAGATCGACAGCAGCCTGTCGTTCGGAATGACGATCAGCGTATCGACTTCCTCGCGCAGCGCGGTAATGCCGCTTTCGGCCTGCTGCGAGCGGCGGCGTCCTTCGAAGGTGAACGGCCGGGTGACGACGCCGATAGTCAACGCGCCCATCGCGCGGGCGATCCGGGCCACGACCGGCGCGCCGCCCGTGCCGGTTCCGCCGCCCTCACCGGCCGTGACGAAGACCATGTCGGCGCCCTTGAGCACCTCTTCGATCTCCGACTCGTGATCTTCGGCGGCCTTCTTGCCGACCTCGGGATCCGCGCCGGCGCCAAGGCCGCGCGTCAAGTCCCGTCCGACTTCGAGTTTCACGTCGGCATCGCACATCAGCAATGCCTGCGCGTCGGTGTTGATGGCGACGAATTCGACGCCCTTGAGTCCGACGTCAATCATCCGCTGAACGGCGTTGACGCCGCCGCCGCCGGTACCGACGACCTTGATGACGGCCAGATAGTTCTGCGGAGCTGCCAAGACGATGCCCTCTCAAAAGGTTAACCTTCAAGTTGAAGGTTAGTGTTATGTCAACCTGTTATAACGACGCTATGGTCAACGCGAGCGTCTGTGCAATAACCGAGCCCGCGTGTCGCCAAAGTTGCCGCCTATTTACTTGGTGGTCGGCTCTTTCGGAACGCTGACGTTGATATAACGAGCGTCAGTCTTCATCAACATCCCGAGTACTTTGGCCTTGAGCTTCCCATTGTGTCCGTCACCCCACCGGATTTTCAATCCGGACCGCAATGTGAACTCGACACCCGAGCTGCTTGTCGCCGATACCGACTCCACTTTTTTCGCTATGTGCTCGGGCAGCGCGTCCATGGCCGACAGGGCCGCGCGGATCGCTCCGGCACCGGCGGTCGACACGTCGATGTCGAGTACGGGTATCCCCTTCGGCGGCGTCGACGCCGTGGTGACGGTGACGCCGTCACCGTCGATCAGCTTGTAGTCTCCCGGCGAGCCGGTGGCGGCCACCGGCTGGCGTTCCGTCACCGTCACGGTCACGGTGCGCGGCAACGACTTGCCCACGTCGACGCTCTTGGCCACCGGATATTTGTCCAGAACCGCCTGAGCGACGTCGTGGTCGGACACGCGCGGCAGCGGTATCCCGCTGACCTGCTCGTCAACGGTCTTCCGCACCGATCCGGAGCTGATGATGCTCGTGCCCGTGACCGTCACCCGGTCGACCGCCAAGACCGGCGTCAGGTAGGCAACTGCCGCCACGGCCACGACGACCACGGCAAGCGCGGCAATCCAGCCGACGATCAGTCGCCGTCGATGCCGGCGACGAGACGCCCACTGGGCAAAGGACACGACCGGTTCGCGCTGCGCGGCGGGGGCGGAGGTCCGGCTCGCTTTCGCCTTTTTCCCCTGCGTCTTCGCGCTTGTGTCGCGGGTCTTGGCGCTCGTGCCGCGGGTCTTGGCCTTTTTGCCTTGAGTCTTCGGCTTGTCGTCGGTGGACGCGGCGTCGTCCAGGCTCGTCACCGAGACGGCGCGTCGCTCGCCGATGGGCTTGCGATACGGAGTGGACGGGCGGGCCTTCACCGGCGCAGCTCCGCCAGCAGTTCGGGGCCGACCATTGTGATGTCGCCGGCGCCGATGGTCAGCACGATATCCGCCGCACGGACCTCGCCGGCGACTGCCGGCGCGACATCCGACCACGACTCGATGAAGTGCACGTGCTCCTCCGAGAGCGGGACCCGGTCGGCGATCAGCGCGCCCGTGACGCCGGGAACCGGGTCTTCACGGGCGGCGTACACGTCCATGACGTACACCTCGTCGGCGTGACCGAGAGCGCGTCCGAACTCGGCCGCGAAGTTCTCGGTGCGCGAATACAAGTGGGGTTGAAAAATGGCGATGACGCGTCCGCCGGCGCCGACGACCGACCGGGCGGCCTTCAACACGGCATCGACTTCCGTCGGGTGGTGGGCGTAGTCGTCGTACACGCGGACGCCGTTCAATTCGCCGCGCAGTTCAAAGCGTCGGCGCGTCCCGCCGAACGACATGAGCCCGGCCAGCGACCGGCCGACCGACTGGCCGAGTGCTTGGGTGACGGCGAAGGCCGCGGCAGCGTTCAACGCGTTGTATTCGCCGGGCTGGCGCAGGTCGACCCGGCCGAGCCGGCGCCCGTGCATGACGAGGTCGAACGAGGCGCCCGCGCCGGAGAAGTCGGGCTCGGCCACGCGAATGTCGACGGCGTCGCCGGTGCCGTAGGTCCAGACCCGCAATCCGCGGGACGCCGCACGGGCCGCCACGCGCGCTGCGCCCGGGTCGTCACCGCAGGCGATGATGACGGATCCTTCCTGCCGGCCCACGCTGTCGCAGAATTTGTCGAAGGCCTCTTCCACGGCTTCGGCGGTCCGGTAGTGGTCGAGGTGATCCGGTTCGACATTGGTGATCACGCCGACGGCCGGCGAGTACAACAGGAATGAT
This sequence comes from Spelaeicoccus albus, assembly GCF_013409065.1. NCBI lineage: Bacteria > Bacillati > Actinomycetota > Actinomycetes > Micrococcales > Brevibacteriaceae > Spelaeicoccus > Spelaeicoccus albus. The sequence goes on from NZ_JACBZP010000001.1 coordinate 3,551,457, forward strand.
CCGTCGGATTCGTCCGCCTCGGCTACGAAGATGTCTCCGCTGCCGTCGTGTGCGTTGGCACCGGACGCCGTCAGCACGCCGCCGATCACGAATGACGGATCCGCGCCGCAGCGTTGCAGGGCAACCGTGCTCATGGACGTGGTGGTCGTCTTGCCGTGCGTGCCGGCGACGGCGACGGTGCGCCGTCCGATCATGAGCGAGGCAAGGGCCTGTGAGCGGTGCAGGACGCGCAGGCCGGCCTCGCGGGCCGCTGCAAGTTCGGGGTTGGATTCGCGTACGGCCGAGGAGACGACGACTGTATCGGCGCCTTCGACGTTTGCGGCGTCGTGGCCGACGTGAATCTGCGCTCCTTGCGCCGTCAGCATCGTCAGCACGCGCGATTCCCTGGCGTCCGACCCCGTGACCGTCAGGCCGCGCATCAGCATGATTCGGGCGATGCCGGACATGCCGACGCCGCCGATGCCGATGAAGTGCACCGTGCCGAGCTCTTCGGGTCGGGTGGCCGGGACGTTCGCTGCATCGGGTGAAACGTTCATGCCACTCCTCCGGCTTCCGCCGCTTCGACTACCAGGTCCGCCAGCCGCTGTGCGCCGTCGCGCACGCCCAGCCTCTCGGCGCCGGCCGACATCGCGGCAAGCCTGTCCGGATCGAGCGTCAGTTCCCGCACCGGTCCGGTCACGGTCTCGGCGGTGAAGTCCGAATCCGCGTACACGATCGCTGCGGCCGCGTCGACCGCCGGCTGTGCGTTCAACAGTTGTTCGCCGTTGCCGATGGGCAAGGGGACGTACACGGCCGGCAGTCCCACCGCCGTGACTTCGCTGACGGTTCCGGCTCCGGCCCGGCACACTATCAAGTCTGCCACGGCGTAGGCGTTCTCCATGCCGTCGACGTAGTCCACCAGATGATAGTTCGGCAGGTCGACGAGTTCGGCGATGGTGTCGGTCTTACCGCTGCCGGCGACGTGAAGAACTTGGATGCCGGCGTCGCTGAGCCCGCGCGCGCCGTCCGCAAACGACGTATTGAGCCGCATGGCGCCCAGCGATCCGCCCGTGACGAGCAATGTGGGCATTTCCGGTGCGAGACCGAGCCGGGCGGCGGCTTGCGGCCGTGCGGCGCGCCTGTCGAGCTCGGCGATGCCCTCGCGCATGGGCATCCCGACGACCGCCGCGCCGCGCAGCGCAGTGCCGGGGAAGGCGGTGGCTACGCGGGTCGCGAACCGGGAGCCGATCCGGTTGGCGATGCCGGGCTTCGAATTGGCCTCGTGCACAACTATCGGCACCCCGCGCCGCCGGGCGGCCAGATAGGCCGGGGTGGCGACGTATCCGCCGACGCCGACGACGACGTCCGCCTCCAATTCGTCAATTGCCTTGCCGGCCGATTTGATGGCGGCCCGCAATCGGACCGGCAGTTTGAGCATGTCCGGCGACGGCTTGCGCGGCAGCGGGACGCGCGGGATCGTGTGCAACCGGTAGCCGGCGGCGGGCACGAGCCGTGCCTCCAAGCCGGCGGCAGTCCCGAGGACGACGATCTCGGTGTCGGCGTCACGGCGCATCAGGGCATCGGCCAACGCCAACAGCGGTGACACGTGCCCGGCCGTGCCTCCGCCGGCCAGCACTACTCGTAGACCCATTACCGTCCGTTCCGTCCATTCGTGCGAGGCCGCGCCAACACGGCAAGCGAGCCGCGAATGCGCTTATTGCGTCTGGACATCGCCGCGGCGGCGCCGGGTTCGTTGCGCGCAAACGACAAGACGATGCCCAGCCCGAGCAGCGTCGTCAACAACGCCGAACCGCCGGACGACACGAGCGGCAGCGGGACGCCGACGACCGGCAGCAGGCCGAGAACGACGGCAATGTTCAAGATGGCTTGGCCGAGGATCCATGCGAACACGCCGCTCGTCACGATTTTCACGCACATGTCCGGCGTCCGTTTGATCACGCGCAACAACCCGATGGCCAGCAAGGCGAAGACGATGAGAAGACCGATGGTGCCGGGCAGACCGAGTTCTTCGCCGATGATTGCATAGATGAAGTCGTTGTGCGCTTCGGGCAGATAGTCCCATTTCTGCCGGCTCGCTCCGAGCCCCTCGCCCCAGAAGCCGCCCGATGCGAGCGCCCAGAGACCGTGCGTCGATTGATAGCTGCCGCCGAGCGGGTCGGAGGTGCCGCCGCCGGACAGCCAGTTCGTGGCGCGCGCCATTCTGTTCGGGCTGGACACGAGCATGGCGCCGGCGATGATGGCCAGGCCGATCCCGGCGACGCCGAACATTCGCAGCGGCACGCCGGCCGCGTAGAGGGCGCCGAGCACCAGCACCATGAAGATCATGCCCGTCCCGAGGTCGCCGCTGAGCAGAATCAAGCCCAGCAGGATCGCCACGACCGGGACGACGGGGATGAAGACATGGCGCCATTGGCCGAGAAGTTTGTGCTTGGCGCCCAGCACGACGCCGAGCCACAACACGAGGGCGACTTTGCCGGCTTCCGACGGCTGTGCCGTGAACGAACCGATGTGGATCCACGCGTTGTTGCCGTTCTCGCTGATCCCGACTCCCGGCACGAACGGCAGGAGCTGAGCGACCACGGCAAGGGCTATCAGCCCCCAGGACATCTTCTTCCAGACGGAAAGCGGCACGTGCGAGGCCACGATCATCAGGACGACGCCGACGGCCGCGAAGATCGCCTGCCGGTCAAAGACCGAATACGACGATCCCTGGCCGCCGTCATAGGAATCCACCGATGACGAGGACAACACCATCACGAGTCCGAAGACCGTCAGGGCAACGGTGCTGCCGATGATCAGGTAATAGCTCGTCGTCGGCGCGTGGAACCAGTCGGCCAGCCCGGATCGACGGCGACCGTCGCCTTGCCGTCCGGGCTTTTGCCGGGGCGCGATATCGACCATGTCAGGCACCACCGAGGGCGAATCGCGCAAACAGATCGCCGCGCTCGGCGTACGACGGGAACTGGTCCATCGATGCGGCAGCGGGCGCCAAGAGGACGACGTCGCCGGGTTCGGCGGCTTCCGATGCCGACGCGACTGCTTGACGCATCACCGACTCCCCTCGCTCAAGTCCATCCTTTCCAGTCTCCCGGTTTTCAACGGCGATTACCGGTACCTGCGGCGCGTGTCGTGCCAACGCCGCCTTCAGCTCCGAGCTGTCGGTGCCGATCACCACCACCGCGCGTAACCGGCCGGCGCATGAGGTGACGAGATCGTCGTACGCTGCGCCCTTGGCGAGCCCGCCGGCGATCCACACTATCGAGTCAAATGCCGACAGCGCGGCCGCGGCCGCGTGCGGATTCGTTGCTTTCGAATCGTCGATCCAGCGCACGCCGCCCACGGTCGTCACGGTGTGGATGCGATGGGCTCCCGGCGTCGCCTCGGCCAGCGCTGCGGCGACCGCGTCGGGCCGGACGCCATAGGCGCGGGCAAGCGCGGCGGCGGCCAACACGTTGAACACTTGATGATCCGGCGGCGGTGAATCGGCCGGAAGGCCGGAGGCCGTCGAGACGTCGGCGAGCTCCGCCAGCCCGGCGGCGGCCGCATACCGGTTCGGTACGAACGCCCTGTCGCACAGGACGCCGTCGACGACGCCGAATTCCGACGGGCCCGGCACGCCGAGGCCGACCCCGATGGCGCGGGCGCCCTCGGCCACGTCCGCCTCTTCGACCATGCGCCGGGTGACGTCGTCCGCCGTGTTGTAGATGCAGGCCCGTTCGGTGCGGGCATAGATCCGCGCCTTGTCGGCGACGTAAGCGTCCATGGATCCGTGCCAGTCGAGGTGGTCCGGTGCCACGTTGAGGCACGCGGCGGCCATTGGCTCCATGGTGAGGGTGCGATGCAGCTGGAAACTGGACAGTTCGACAACCAGCACGTCCGGCGCGTCGTCGAGTACCGCTTCGACAAGTGATCTGCCGACGTTGCCGGCCGCGACGGCGTGCACGCCGCCGGCGTTCAAGATGGCGGTGCACAGCGTATTGACGGTGGTCTTGCCGTTGGTGCCCGTGACCGCCAGCCAGGGCGCGCTGGAGTCGTCGCGGATGCGCCAGGCGATCTCGACTTCGCCCCACACCGGCACCCCGGCGTCCGCGGCCGCCTGCAGCAGCGGACGCGAAGGACGCATGCCGGCGGTCGGGACCACCAGGTCCACGCCGGTCAGGTCGACGTCGTCCGGGCCGAGATCCGCGCCCAGACGCAGGTCCGCGTCCCACACCTCGAGCAGCTGCACGCGCTCGTCCAGGCGATCGGCCGGGCGAGCGTCGGAGGCGATGACCGACGCGCCCCGCTCGGCCAGGTGCAGCGCGACCGGGAGCCCTTGAACGCCGAGGCCGGCCACGACGACGGTGAGGCCGGACAGGTCGCTGCCGGGACCCGTGATGCGCTCGGCCGGCGTCAAAGTCCGACTACCCATTCGGCGTAGAACATGCCGAGGCCGAGCGCCACGAAGAGGCCGCAAATGATCCAAAAGCGCACAACGATAGTCACTTCGGCCCAGCCCTTGAGCTCGAAGTGATGTTGCAGCGGTGCCATCAAGAACACCCGTTTACCCGTCATCTTGAACGAGCCGACTTGGATGATCACGCTGAGTGTGATCACGACGAACAGTCCGCCCAGCACGATGAGCAGCAGCTCGGTGCGGCTGAGGATCGCCAGTCCGGCAAGCGTGCCGCCGAGCGCCAGCGAACCGGTGTCGCCCATGAAGATCTTGGCCGGCGACGTGTTCCACCAGAGGAAGCCGAACGCCGCGCCCATGACGGCTGCCGCGACGAGAGCCAGATCCCGCGGATCGCGCACTTCGTAGCATTTCTGCCCGGCGTGGGCGATCAGCTGGCACGACTGGTTCGACTGCCAGGTGCCGATGAGCACGTACGCCCCCAGCACCATCACGGTGGCGCCGGTGGCCAGGCCGTCGAGACCGTCGGTCAGATTCACCCCGTTGCTCACGGCCGTCACTATCAAGTTGGCCCAGATCACGAAGAGGATCAGGCCGACTATTGCGCCGGCGAACCCGAGGTCGATGGGAGTGTCGCGGATGAAGGAGATTTTTTCGGAGGCCGGTCGGCGGAACGCGGAGTTCGGGAACTGCAGCGCCAGCACGGCAAAGGTGATGCCCACGACCGCTTGGCCGATCAGTTTGGGCACCGAGCGCAGGCCGAGGCTACGCTGTTTGGAGATCTTGATGAAGTCGTCGAGGAAGCCGACGAATCCGAGGCCGGCCATCAGGAACAGCACGAGGAAGCCGGACGCCGTCGGGGCCGACCAGGTGGTGAGATGGGCGATGAAATACGCCACCAGGGTGGCCAGGATGATGACGACGCCGCCCATGGTCGGCGTGCCCCGTTTCGTGTGGTGCGAAGTCGGACCGTCGTCGCGGATGAACTGTCCGTAGCCGCGCCGCACGAGGAACCGAATATAAAACGGCGTGCCGACCAGCGAGAACAGCAGCCCGAGGGCCGCCGCGATCAGGACGGCGATCACGAAACCACGCCTGCGATCTCATCGCCCAGATAGCGAAGGCCGGCGTCGCGCGACGATTTGAACAGCACCAGGTCGCCGGGGCGCAGTCCTTCTTCCAAGAGTGCGTGGGCCGATTCGATATCGGGCACCCACGCTGCTTCGTCGCCCCACGAGCCTTCGTGAGCGGCAGCCTGGTAGATGGCGCGCGCGCCCTCGCCGACGGCGATGAGCTTGGAGATGTTGAGCCGGACGACGAGCCGTCCGATGGAGTCGTGCGCCGCGACCGAGTCGTCGCCCAGTTCGAGCATCTCCCCCAGCACGGCCCAGGTGCGGCGCGCCGGCGTCTCGTCGTCGCCGCGGCCCATGACGGCAAGAGTCTTCAAGGCGGCGCGCATCGATTCGGGGTTGGCGTTGTACGCGTCATTGAGCACCGAGTATCCGCCCGGGGCGTCGATGAGTTCCATCCGCCAGCGGCTTGCCGCGGACGCCGTGGACAGCACCACGGGGATCGATTTGGGCTCGATTCCGAATTTCCAGGCGATGGCAGCGGCGGCCAGCGCATTGGGTACGTGGTGTTCGCCCAGCAACGACAGCGTGACGGGGACCGATTCTTCGCCGGGCAACGTCAAGTCGAACGAGCTGCGGCCGTTCGCGTCGGTGGCGATGGACGAGCCGGTCACCGTCGGACCGGTGGCCACTGCTTTGTCGTCGCTGGTGAACCAGACTATCGACACGCCTTCCCGGGCACGCGAGGCCATGGCCCGCACGCGGTCGTCGTCGTAGTTCAAGATGGCCGTGCCGCCCGGCTCGAGCGCATCGACGAGCTCGCCCTTGGTGGCGGCAATGGCCTCGGGGCCGCCGAAGACGCCGCTGTGGGCCGAGCCGACGTTCAGCACCACCGAGATGTCCGGGCGCATGTAGTCGGTGAGGTACTTGAGGTTGCCGCGGTGCCGGGCGCCCATTTCCAGCACCAGGAAGCGGGTGCCGGTATCGGCTCGGAGCGCCGTGAGCGGTGCGCCGACCTCGCCGTTGTACGAGTTGTAGGGGGCGATCGTCTCTCCGCTGCCGGCCAGCAGGCTTGCGGTCAGATCCTTCACGGTCGTCTTGCCGGCCGAACCGGTGATTGCCACGACCTGCAGATCGCCCTCGGAGCGCAGCGACGTGAGGTTGAGCTGGGCCAAAGCGGCAAGGCCGACTGTTGCGTCGTCCACGACGATCATGGGGATGCGCCCGGCCGGGCCGGACACCTCGTGCTCGCCGATCACGAGCGCGGCACCGGCATCGATTGCGGAGATTGCGAAATCGTGACCGTCCAGGCTTTCGCCGCGGCGGGCCACGAATATCGACCCCTCGGTGATTTCTCGTGAATCGGTCACGACGGGTCCGCCTACGCGCATTTCCGGTTCGACGGCGACCATCGTTCCGTCCAGTGCGGTGGATATCTCGACTACTGAAAATTCCTTCATCTCGTTAAGGAACTCTACCTGTCGGGCCGGTCGGTGCCGGGCAACGCGGCCAAGGCGCGGCGAACTTCTTCGCGGTCGTCGAACGGGTGCACAGTGTCTCCGATCTGCTGTCCGGGTTCGTGGCCCTTGCCGGCGACCAGCACGACGTCCCGAGCTCCCGCAAGCCCGACAGCCCGCGCGATTGCTGACTTCCGGCCGGCCACTTCGATGATCTGCGTGCCCGGATGCTGCGCGAGCGCGTCGTCCGCGCCGGCGCGGATTTCAGCGCGAATGGCCGCCGGATCCTCGCTGCGCGGATTGTCGTCGGTGATAATCGCCACATCGGCGCCGAGCACTGCCGACTTGCCCATATCGCGGCGCTTGGCGCGATCCCGGTCTCCCCCGGCGCCGAATACGGCTATCAGCCGACTGCCGTCGGACCCGAGCGACTCTTGTTCGGCGCGGAGGGCACCGAGGGCCCGCGCAATCGACTCGGGCGTGTGGGCAAAGTCGACGACGACGCGCGGATTGGCGTCCGAGACGATCTCCATCCTGCCCGGCACCGCCACTTGCGGAGTCAGCTCGGCCAGCGTGGTCCGGCTCACGCCGCCCTCGAGCAGCATGACGAGGGCCAGCGCCGTGTTCGTCACGTTGAAGTCGCCGGCGATGGGCGACGACGTGCGCATGCGCTCGCCTCCGCGGTGCACAAGCGTGAATCGGGGCCCGTCGACCTCCTCGATCCAGTAGTCCACGTCACCACCGGGCCGCGGAGTCGATGAAATCGTGACAACCGGAAGTGTCGTCTCGCGCGCCAACCGGGCGCCCCACGCGTCGTCCACGACAATGGCGCCGCGGCCGGCTCGAACCGGATCGAAGAGAAGGGCCTTGGCCTGGAAGTAGTCCTCCATGGTGTCGTGGAAGTCCAGGTGATCTTGACTCAAGTTGGTGAATCCGACGACGTCGAACCGGGCACCGTCGACTCGATGCAGCGCCAGCGCGTGCGAGGAGACCTCCATGCTGCAGGCGCTGACCCCGGACGCGCGCATTTCGGCGAGCAGCCGGTGCAGATCCGGTGATTCGGGCGTCGTCCGGGCGCTTGCCACGGCTTTGCCGGCAATGCGGGTTTCAATGGTGCCGATCAGGCCGGTGCGATATCCGACGTCGCGCAGCAGCGCGTCAAGAATGTAGGTGGACGTCGTCTTGCCGTTGGTGCCCGTCACGCCGAACAGGATTGGAGCGGATCCGGCGGTGCCGTAGATTGACGCGCTCAGCTCGCCCAAAATCGCCCGCGGGTTGTCCGAGATCACTATCGGCACTGAGGCCGGCCCGATCCGATCCACTCCGTCCGGATCGGTCAGGATGGCCGCCGCTCCGGCTTCCAGAGCCGAGCCGGCGAAATCGGCTCCGTGCACGTTGAAGCCCGGAAGCGCCGCATACAGGTCGCCGGGGCGAACGCGGCGCGAGTCGAGGGTGGCGCCGGTGACCGCGACGTCGTCCGGCCCGGTCACGCGCACGTCGCGCCCTTGCGGGTTCATTCCCGGATCAGCGGGGGTCACGCCTCGTACGAGGTCGGCCACGGTGATGCCGGGCACTAGTCGTTCCCCCTCTCCCAGGTCTCGGGGTACGGCTTCACCTTCGTCTTGGCCGGCGGAATCTTGCATTGGCCCAAGGCGAACGACATGGTCTTGGCGAACACGGGGCCGGCAGTCGGGCCGCCGTAGATGTTGTTCTTGGGTCGTTGCAGGGTCACGGCAACGACGAGTTGTGGATTGTTGGCCGGCGCCATGCCGATGAACGACGCAGTGTAGCCGTCATAGCCGTTGCCGTTCTCGGCCGGCGCCTGGGCCGTGCCGGTCTTGCCCGCCACCTGGTAGCCGGGTACTTGTGCGGCAGTGCCGGTGCCGTCTTGGACGACGCCGGCCATCATGCGGATGACCTTCTTGGCATTGCTCGAACTGATGGCCCGCGTGGCCGGCGCCGGCGTGTTCTCGGTCGTCGTGCCGTCCGGGGCCGTGGTGGACTGCAGGAGCCGGGGCTGGGCGCGGACGCCGTCGTTGGCAAGCGTGGCGAACGCGGACGCCGTCTGCACGCTGGTGGCGGCCAGGCCCTGCCCGAACAGGACTGCGTACTGGGTACGCCCGTCCCACTGATTTGCCTTGTGCAAGATGCCGCTGCTGGTTCCGGGGAATTGGATCCCCGTCGATTGTCCGATGCCGAACTTCCTCAGGTAGTCGTATCGCTGCTTCTTCGTCAGCCTCGATCCGGCTTTGACGACGCCGATATTGGACGACTTCGCCAAGATTCCGGCAAACGTCAGCTGTTCGGTCCCGTGCTGTTCGGCGTCCTTGAACTTCTCGCCGTTCGGCGTCGTGTACAGGCCGGGAATGGTGAAGTGCGTGTACGGCGTGACCTTGTGTTCTTGCAGCAGACCGGCCGCCGTGATGACCTTTGCCACGGATCCGGGTTCGAAGACGTCGGACAGCGCCCGCGATCCGCGAGCATTGGCCGGCGAGGCGCCCGGATTGTTCGGGTCGACGCCGGGCGAATCGGCCAATGCCAAGATCTCGCCGGTCGGACGCATGACGACGACGGTGCCCCATTCGGCGTCCATCTTTTTCACTTGCGCCGCGATCTGCTGCTGGGCGAAGTATTGAATGTCCGAGTTGATGGTGAGATTCAGCGAGGTGCCGTCGACCGGCTGCTTGGTGTTCTGCTCGCCGAGCGGGATGACGGAACCGTCGCGGCCGCGCTCGTACTGTTTGAAGCCGTTCTTCCCGGACAGCAGTTTGTTGTATTCGAGTTCCATCCCGGCCAGCGGGGTGCCGTCGCTGCCGACGAAGCCGACGAGGTTGCCGGCAACGGCGCCGTCCGGATACGACCGCCGGTAATGCGGCTCGGCGGCGATCCCCGGGATGCCGAGGTCTTGGACGCGCCGCCAGGCTTCGGTCGACAATCCCTTGACGATGACGTTCCAGCGGCGGTCGCCCTGCAGGCTCGGCAGGATAGCCGCCTTCGTCGTGTGCAGGGCCTTGGCGATATCGGCGGCCGCGCCCTCGGCCCCGACCTTCTTGTCGCCTTTGTAATATTCGCCGACCTGCGTCTGGTCGACAACCAGCGTGTAGCGAGTCACGTTCTGTGCCAGCGCCGTGCCGTCCGAGGTCAAGATGTCGCCGCGGCCGGCGTGCAGCGTTTGGGTGCTCAACCGTTGTTTGAGGGCCGCAGCGGCAAGCGTCGGCGCGTCGAGGCCTTGGATCTGCACGATCCGGCCGGCAAGGACCAGCATGACCACCAGCACCACCGCCAACGCCCACTTCATGCGGAGGTTGGCCCGTCCCACTCGGATGCGTGTGCGGCGCTTACTCATCGATTATGATCCGTCGGTGTCCTTTGTGCGGGTGCTCTCATGGCCGGCTTTTTCGCGGCGTGCTGACCGGCCGAGTCGATCTTATCTTTCTTGGGGTGCGCTTTCACGCCTCCAATGGGCTTCAGCGTGGTGCCTTGGCGCAAATTGGGCCGCACGGCGTCCCGGCTGTCGGCTCGCGGGCCCGGGATGCGCGTTGTCGCGCTCTTGGGAAGCACCTGCTTGGTCTTGCCGTTGACGACGCGACCGTCGTCGAGCATCAGGAAGACGGGAGCTCGCTGCGGCACCATGCCGAGTTGTCCGGCCTCACTGGCCAGATTTTGCGGGCTCTTGCGGTACGAGAGATCCTCGGACAACTCCTGTTTGCGGTCCTGGAGTTGCTGTTGCTTTTGCGTCAGGCTCGAGATCGTGTAGCTCGCGTGCGACAAGTTGATGTTCACCAGCAGCACGGCGATCAGGCCGAGCGCCAGGACGCCCATGCAGAGTAAGGCGAACGGCATTCGCCGTCGGCGCGTCGGAGCGACGACCAGCCGGAGCCTGGGAATCGCCGGCGACACATACCGTGAGACGGGAGCGACATACCGTGAGACTCGGGTTAGTGCGGGCGCGCTCATGCGACCTCCCTGATACGTTCCGCGGCACGCAACCGGACCGATTTCGCGCGCGGATTGACTGCAATTTCGTCGTCCGTTGCTTGTTCGCTGCCGCGAACGAGCAATCGGAAGGTTGGCGAGTCGCCGGGCAGCAGCTCCGGCAAGTCGATTGGCGTCTTGTCGGCCGTCACGTCCGCAAGGGCTCGTTTGACGATCCGGTCCTCGAGCGAGTGGTACGAAAGCACGACGATCCGGCCGGACGGTGCCAGCGCGTCGAGCGCGGCCGGGATGGCCCGTCGGAGCACGTCGAGTTCGCCGTTGACTTCGATGCGCAACGCTTGGAACACGCGCTTGCCCGGATGGCCGGGAGCATGCCGGGCCGCGGCCGGCAGCGCGCCGCGAATCGTGTCGACCAGGTCGGCGGACCGGGTGAACGGCTCGGATCCGCGTCGGGCGTCGATGGCCCTGGCAATGCGCACGGCGAACCGTTCTTCGCCGTAGTCCTTGAAGATCCTCGTCAAGTCGGCCACCGGATAGGTGTTCACGACATCGGCGGCAGTGCGCGTATCTCCGGAGTCCATCCGCATGTCCAGCGGCGCATCGAACGAATACGCAAACCCTCGATCCGTTTCATCCAGCTGCAGCGATGAGACGCCCAGGTCGAACAGCACGCCGTGCACGCGGGGCACGTCCAGCTCGGCAACGATCTCCGGGATTTCGTCGTAGACGCCGTGGACACTCGTGAAGCGGTCCGCGAATTGCGCAAGCCGCTCCCCCGCCAGCTGGAGCGCTTCCGGGTCGCGATCGATGCCCACGAGCCGCGCCGACGGAAAGTTCGTCAGTACGGCTTCCGCGTGACCGGCCATCCCGAGGGTGGCATCGATGAGATACCGCGGATAGTCGGCTGCTGTGGACGCGTCCGCGTCGAAAGCCGGGCGGAGCAGCTCGATGCAGCGTTCCAGCAGTACGGGGACGTGCTTGCTGCTGGCGGCCTGCGGCGACATCTGGCTCCTTTCCCGTCCGTTCGGTGGCGATATTGGCTGGTGCTGGTCGGTGGTGCTGGTTGGTTGTGCTGGTGGTTTGCGGCGATCCGTCCGGGTGGTCCGTGAGATCAGATCCCCCTCCGTCACCGCCATTCGCCTGCCGCCGGGGAAGTGGTGTCAGGTGAATCGGTGTGCCTGGCGCCGGGGAAGTACGTCAGGAACGGGTGGTGGGGACGGCGGGAGGTCTCATCGCACGGGGCGCGGCTCGCACGGTCGGAGCCGGTGCCGGCCGGTTAAAAGATCCCGGGGATCACCTCGCTTTGCTGGTCCGCGAACTTCGCCTCGGTTCCGGCCGAGACCTGCTCCCAGGTGGGCGTGTCCCAGATCTCGATGCGGTTGCCGACGCCGACGACTGCGACGTCGCGGTCGAGGCTCGCGTATTTGCGCAATAGCTGCGGCATCGTGATCCGGCCCTGTTTGTCCGGGATGATGTCGTCCGCCGCGGAAAAGAAGGCGCGCGTGTAATCGCGCGTGTCGGCCGAGCCGGCCGGGGCCTTGGCCACGGCCTCGTGCAACCGCAGGAACTCTTCCATGTCGTACATGTAGACGCAGTGATCCTGGCCGCGCGTGACGACGAGACCGGCAGCAAGCTTGTCGCGGAATTTGGCCGGGAGGAGCAGCCGACCCTTGTCGTCCAGGCGTTGGTAATGCGTGCCCAAGAACATCGGCTTCCCCTCCTTTCAACTCCGATTGCTCCCACAATACTCCACTTTCCCCCACCATCGTGCAATTCCCACGTGTTTCGGCACCGAAATTGCAGCAAAACCCAAGGTCAGGGCCGTGGTGGAAAGTGGGAGGCTATTGACCGGCCGCTCGCCGAGCGGACGCCGTCCGGGGGTCCGGCCGGCGGCACCGACGGCGCCCGCGCGCCGTCCGGACGCTCATGGCGCCGCTTTTCGGCCCGAACGGGTTCGGCCGTGGAGGGAAGTGGAGTCTCTTGGCGGCGGTAGGCTAGGACATGTGTCGTCGGACACATGTCCGCGGGATTTCCGGCGGGCAGCCAAGGGCATGAAAAGAGTCGATGGAGATCTTTTAATGACGCTTGCCAGGGACGCCGCTCCGCGAGCGCGCACCGCCGCGCGAGACGGCAAGGCCGCGCGGGCCGATGCAGAGGCACGGGACGGCGCGGAGGGTGTGGCCGAGCTGGCCGGCCGTGCCATGACGGCCATGAGCGAGGTGCTCGACGGCAAGCCCGAGGCGATCGAGCTGGCGTGGACGGTGTTGCTGGCCGAGGGGCACCTGTTGGTCGAGGACGTGCCCGGTGTCGGCAAGACCTTGCTGGCCAAATGCCTGTCGGCCGTGGTGGGCGGGGTCTCGCGCCGCATCCAGTTCACCCCCGATCTGCTGCCCTCGGACGTGATAGGCGTCAACGTGTTCGATACGCAGAGCAAGACGTTCCGGTTCCGGCGCGGCCCGATCTTCGCCAACATCGTGATCGGCGATGAAATCAATCGGGCCTCCCCCAAGACGCAGTCGGCGCTTTTGGAATCCATGGCCGAACGGCAGGCCAGCGTCGATGGTGAAACATACGAGCTGAGCCCGCCGTTCATGGTGGTCGCCACGCAGAACCCCGTCGACATGGAAGGCACGTATCCCCTGCCGGAAGCGCAACGGGACAGGTTCATGGCCAGGATCTCGATCGGCTATCCCGCGCCGAGCGATGAAATCACCATGCTCACCACGCATGCGCGGACCGATCCGCTTGCCGGGCTCGAGCCGACCTGCTCGGCCGACGACGTGCTGGCGGCCGTCGAAGCGGTGCGGCACGTCCGGGCCAGCGACGAGTTGAAGGACTACATAGTGCGGCTCCTTGCCGAGACTCGTGATCCGGGCAAGTTCACGCTGGGGGCGTCGCCGCGATCGGGCCTGCACCTGCTCAAGGCGTCAATGGCGCGCGCCGCCATGCAGGGTCGTGGTTACGTGCTGCCTGACGACGTGAAGGCGCTGGCAACGTCCGTGCTGACCCACCGCTTGATCGCCAAGCCGGCGTTGACTTTCGGCGGCGAAACGCCGGCATCGCTGTTGGAGGACATCGTGTCCACGCTTCCGGTCCATTAGGAGCGGCCATGCGGCTGACGACCAATGGAATGATTTTTCTCGGCGCCGGAGCCGCGGCCCTGGGGTGCGCGTATTTCATGAATATCCCGCCGCTGCGCGCCGTCGGCATTCTCCTTGTCGCGTTGCCGGTGTTCTCGCTGCTGTCCGTCGGCGGCACGCGCCGGCGGCTACGCATCGCGCATGTGCGGTTCGACGGTGCCCAGGGTGCGGCGACGCCCGAGGAAGGTCGGCCGTCGCCATTGCGGTTCGCCGTCGTCAACGACGGCTCGGGCACGTCGTCGCCGGCGTCGCTGCGCGTTGACGCTGCGGAGTCGCTGGGCGGTGCCCGGTCGGTCCGGGTCCCGCAGTTGGCGCCGGGCGAAGCGGCCGAATTCGGGCTGCCGTGCCGCCCGGCCGCACGCGGACGGCACAACGTCGGGCCGTTCGCCGTGGAACGTCAGGGCGTGTTCGGTCTGGCTCGCCGGTCCACTCCGTGCCGTCCCGTCACGCGCGTCTGCGTCGGTCCGCGGATCTTCGACATTCCTCGATTGACCGGCGATGCCGGCGAGCGCACGGGGGTCGATTCCCGCAGTATTCGGCACGGATTCGAAGTGCGCGATTTCACCACCCGCGCCTATGAGCGCGGCGACGACATCCGATTCGTCCATTGGGGGTCGACCGCCCGTCACGGCGAGTTGATGGTGCGCCACGAAAGCGGTTCGGATGCGCCGTCCGCAATCATCGTGCTGGACAACTACGAAGCGAGCTACCCGCGGCGGAAATACTTCGAATGGGCGGTCTGCGCCGCAGCCGCGGCCGCGTGGTCCCTGCTGCGGGCCGGCTACGATGTCGACCTGCTCACGCACGGCGGACCGGCGGCGCATCTGCCGGCCGTATTGCAGCCCGGCGCCGCGCTCGACGGATGTCTGGACGCCTTTGCCGGGGTCGAACTCGTCCGGAGTCTCTCCCCGGCGTCCGGGGAGCCGATCGGCGCCGGCATCGTCGTGGCCGTGGCCGGTTCGAATGCGCGCAGCACCGAGAGGTTGTGCGCGCTGACGGCAACCACTGACGCCGCGCGCCTGGCCGTGTGCCAGCAGGCCGATCTGCTCGGACCGCTTGCCGAGAACCGGTTTGCGGCGATCGCAGTGGACCCGCAGGCAACGTCCGTGGTCGACGCATGGTCGCGGCTGGTGCGCGGGGCCGGGACAGTTCGGCAGGCCCGATGAAACAGCTGCCGTATTGGATGAGCGCGCTGACGGGTTTGGCGGTATTTCTCGCTGCGCTCAGTATTCGCGCACTGTTCACCGGGCCCGCCTGGATGGCCGACACGTTCACGCTCATCATCGTGATCACGGCGACTGCGACACTTGCCCGGATGCCGGTGATGCACCTTCCCAGGTTCGTACCGGCCGCGGCCGCCGCCATGGCCGCAGCGCTCACGATCTGCGCGGTGTCCGGCGGCACGCATGCGGCCCTCGGTTTTCTTCCGACGCCCCGCGCCGCCCGGGACTTGGCCGTTCAATGGCAATCCGGGATGACGGATATCGCCCAGTCGCAGGCCCCCACCACGGCATCCGACGGACTGCAGTTGATAGTGCTGGTCTGGCTCGCCGTCGTAGCGGTCGCGGCCGATATCGCGTGTCAGGATCTGCGAATGCCGTCGTTAACCGGGCTGCCGTTGCTGGCCGTGTACACGGTTGTTGCCACGTTCTATCCCGACGGCGTCACGGCGGCGCAATTCATTCCGGCGGCGCTCGGATATCTGCTCGTCGTGATAGTCGGATTGGCAGTACGGACTCGAGCGGCGTCGCGGATTCTCTGGCGGACGACCGCCGTCGGGGCATGCGCCGTCCTCCTTGCTGCGTTCGTGCCGTTGCCGCAGCCGGACGGCGCACCGCTGGACATCTACCAGCGCGGGCTGGGAAACCGCACGGTGATCAACCCGTTCCTGGATCTGCGGCGCGATCTGGTACGACACGGCAACCCGACAGTGCTCACGTATCGGACCAAGGACAAGACTCCCCCGCCGCTGCGCATCATGGCCGATACTCGGTTCAACGGCAAGGTCTGGTCGCCCGGCACCGTCGATCTGAAGGCCCGGCACCGTGCCGACGACGGGCTGCCGAATCCCCCGGGACTCGGCTCCGACGTGCAAACCCGGTACCGGTCGATGCACGTCACGGTGCGCACGCTGCATCAGGATTTCCTGCCGACCCCGTATCCGGCCGTCAAAACGGTCGCCGGCGACAACTGGATCTACGACCCCGACACCTTGGCGATCGCGGGACGCGAACCAACGAGGCCCGGCAGCACGTATTCGGTCACGTATTTGAAGCTCACGCCGACGCCCGCCCAGTTGAACGCGGCCGGTCAGAGCGCCGACGCCCGGTCGGCCGCACTCAACGTGCCGCGGTCGTTGCCGTCGATAGTGCGCAAAACCGCCCACAAAGTCGCCGGCAACCGTACCAACAAGTACGAGATCGCCGCAGCATTGCAACGGTACCTGCGCAGCGATCGATTCACGTACACGCTGAAGGCGCCGAAGGACGGCGGCAATGACGCGCTTGCCGCATTTTTGAAAAAGAAGTCGGGATATTGCGTGCAGTTCGCGTCGGCCATGGCAATCATGGCGCGCGTGGCGGGAATACCGTCCCGAGTGGCAGTCGGATTCCTGCCCGGCACCAAGCAAAAGGACGGCAGCTGGGCGGTGACGCTCTCGGACGCGCACGCGTGGCCCGAGCTCTATTTCAACGGGATCGGCTGGATCCGGTTCGAGCCGACTCCCGCCGCGCGCACCGGGTCGGCACCGAATTGGACGACGTCCGCCGCCCCCGTCACGTCGCTGGGCATCCGCAACACCGACGAGGTGCCGGACCCCCGAGTGACGGCCGAATCCCAGCCGCGCCGGATCCCCGGACAGGTGCCGACGCCGTCCGCTACCCCGCACGACGACCACCATGCCCAGCCTCAAGCCGCCCCGATGACCCCGTACGTTCTCGGCGCACTGACGGCATTGCTTCTCGTGCTCGTGCTGATTGCTCCTCGACTGCTCAAGGCCGGACGGCTGACGGTGATGCGCGCACGGGCCGGTTCGCCGGCGGACGCCGCATGGCGGACCGTACTGACGGAAATGATGGACTATTCGTACGTGGCCGTGACGTCGGCGTCGGACACGGCGCTGACCCCGCGGCAGGTCGCCGCACGGCTATCCGAAATCGCGCCGCGGAGCAGCGAGGACATCACGGTGCTGCAACGGGCCGTGGAGGACGAACGATACGGGCCGGGTGCCGGCGAGTCGGCGGGGTCGGCGCGGGCTGCGAGCGCCCGTGTCGTGCGAGACATCGGTGCCGGCGCCGGCATGCGGCGACGACTCGTCGTCCGGAACTTTCCGCGTAGCGCGTTCCGGGGAGTGTGGCCCGAGACGGTCAGCCGCGGGAATCGCGACGGCGATCCCAACGCTGCTCGAGCTTCGTCATGAAGTCCGAACCCTGCGATGGCGAATGCGGCTGCGAGCCCCCGCCCGATGAGTTTCCGACCGACTTCGATTTGCGCGGGATGAACGCCCACGCGGCTCCGCCCAGCATCACGATGAAGCCGACGACGCCAAGCGCGATGATCTTCATCGACAGACCGAAGACGAGCACTATCACCAGCCCGACGACGACGGCCAGGATGCCCAAAGTCAGCCGCCGCGGCCCCATGTGCGCGCTGGTGGCCGAGTGCATGGTGGACGCGAATTTCGGGTCCTCGCTACGCAACTGCTCTTCAAGCTGCTCAAGTAGACGCTGCTCATGCTCTGAGAGTGGCACCGTAACCTCCTTGGCCCGTCATCTCGTCCCGTGCGGTGTGACGCGATGGATCAAATCTGCTACTTCAATCATAAGCCGCGTGGCACGGATTCGAAACTCCTGGGCCCTACTTATCATCGCGACGCAGCAGGCTCGCCGGACGAACCGCCGATTGCCCGAATCTGGCGCGGGCACGATCGGACGCCACTTCGGCGTCCCGGCGCGTAAATTCGCGCTCTCCCAGGGCCGGCTGCCGGTGCAGGGTCGGCTCGGATTCGAGGTTCTCGCCGCGGACGCCGATCAGGCGCACGTGGCCGTGGCCGGGCGACGATGCCAGTTCGATCAGGATGCCGGACAGGCTGCGGTACAGCTCATCGCTGACGTCCGTGGGTTGTTCCAATGTCTTCGACCGGGTGACGGTGTGGAAATCCGAATAGCGGAGCTTGAGCACCGCCGTGCGAGCCGCGACCCCGCCGGCGCGGAGCCTGGCAGCGGTTTTTTCGGCAAGCGTCAGCAATTCGCGGCGTAGTTCGTCGGCACCGACCAGGTCGGTTTCAAATGTCACTTCGGCGCCAACGCTCTTTTCCTTGCCGCGCGGCGTGACGCGGCGCGGATCCACACCCCGGGCGAGCCGACGCAGCGACCGGCCGTTTTCGCCGAGCGCGCGGACGATTGTCGATTCGGAAAGGTCGGCCAGTTCCCCGACGGTGCCGATTCCGTACCGTTCCAGGGCCGCTTTGGTCTTGCTGCCGACGCCCGGCAACGAGCCGACCGGCAGCGGCCGGAGAAAATCGTGGATCGACGACGCCGGCACCACCAGCATGCCGTCGGGTTTCGACCTGGTCGAGGCCAGTTTGGCGGTCACCTGATTGGGTGCCACGCCTATCGAACAGGTCAACGACGTCTCGGCGGCCACGCGGGCCCGCAGCGCCTGCGCAATTGTCGCCGGCGACCCGAGACGACGGACGGCCGACGCCACGTCGATGAACGCTTCATCGATGCTCAGCGGCTGCACGTGATCGGTGATCTCGCGCATGAGATTCATCACAATGTGCGAATACCGGCTGTAGGATCCGCGACTTGGCGGAATGATCACGGCGCCGGGGCACAAAGCGCGGGCCCTGGCCATCGGCATGGCCGAGTGCACACCGTATTCGCGTGCTTCATAGGTGGCCGACACGACGACGCCGCGATGAGAACTGCCGCCGACTATTGCCGGTTTGCCGACCAATTCGGGGCGCTCCAACAATTCGACCGAGGCAAAGAACGCATCCATGTCGACGTGCAGGATCGTCGAGCCGGCATCGTCCCGGCCCAGCGCGTTCTGCAGATCCGCCAGTCCTGCCGCCGGCCTGAAGAGTTGTTTGCGACTCATTTGCTCCAGGATAGCCGTGCCGGAGGTCATCGTCGCGCGGCTTTAGGGCCCTGAGCGCTCTAGTAGGCTGGCGTCATGAAATTTGGACGCTTGGCCGTGCCCGCGGTCGTTTCAATCGGGTTGGTACTCGGCGGCTGCGGCGGCTCGGCAACCCCTTCGGATTCGCCGTCGTCGCAGTCCCCGACGCCGACGACGTCCAAAGTCGCCACCGCCAAGGCAACGCAAACTAATCCCGAGGGCAGCAAGCGCGGCGGGGTCGTCGAGGGCTTCCCGCTGAAGCTGATCCCCAAGCTGCCCGATGGCAAGATCTCGGGCACCGTGGACGTCGTGCACGGCAAGATGCGCCAGGTCAGTATGACGGGCATCACCGATTATTCGGCGGATAAGGTGCTCAAGTTCTATGCGGCGCCGTTGAAAAAGGCGGGCTTCAAGCAGCTGAAGACCAAGAAGGTCGACAAATCGAAATCGACGATTTTCAGCAGGTCGGGCGGCGATGAGTTGATCACCGTCACAGTCGCGCCGGGAAAGAACGGGAAGCAGAACTTCACAGTCGGCGGCCAGATCAAGGACAAGTCCAAGAAATGACTGCGTCGCTGACCGAGATTCGCGAACTGGTCGATGCGCAGCTGCACGAATTCCTCGAGGCGAGGTCTCGAGAGGCAACCGCTGTCTCGGCCGATGCGGCAACGTTGACCGACGTCCTCGACCCGTTGCTCTTTCGCGGCAAACGTATTCGCGCGGCGTTGTGCGTGTGGGGATACCAGTTGGCCGCGGCCGCGGCAGGCACGCACCGTGAATCCCCGCTACCGGCGGAGTTGGTCCGTGCCGCCACCTCGTTGGAGCTGTTGCACCTCTCCGCGTTGATCCACGACGACATGATGGACGGATCGGACACGCGGCGCGGTCAACCGACCATCCACCGCCGGTTCGAAGCGTTCCATGACGAACACGAGTTCAGCGGCAATGCGGAAGGGTTCGGCTCGGCCGGTGCACTCATTGCCGGCGACCTGTGCCTGGGCTGGAGCATGTCGATGTTCTCGTCGTGCGGGATGGAGCGCGCTGCGTCGCCCGCCGTGCTGAACATTGTCGATCGGATGCGCTCGGACGTGATGATCGGGCAATATCTCGACATGCTCGGCGAAACGCGTCCGCTGCCGGACGACAAGTCCATTGGCGCGGCCCGTACCGTCGTGAAGTACAAGTCGGCGAAATACTCCGTCGAGCATCCGCTCTTGCTGGGTGCCGCCTTGGCCGGCGCCGACGAGCAGCTGTTGCACACGATCTCGTCGTTCGGAATGCCGCTCGGCGAAGCGTTCCAGTTGCGCGACGACGTCCTCGGCGTGTTCGGCGACCCGCACCAGACCGGCAAACCGGCTGGTGACGATCTTCGCTCCGGCAAGCGGACGGTCATGATCGCTTATACGCGCGCCGGAGCCTCTGCGGCCGAAAAGCGCACGGTTGACGCGATGTTGGGCGATCCGGACCTGAACGAGGACGACGTGTCGTACCTCCGCGGCGTGATCGAGCGCAGCGGCGGACTGGCCCGCACGGAGCAGCTGATGACGAACTTGGCGCAAACGGCACGCAGTGCGCTGTCCGAACTGCCGCCCGAGACCGCCGAGGTGACGGCGACGCTGGAGGCCTTCAGCCACGAGTTGACCGGCCGGAAGTCTTAGGAGCGTTTTCGCTCAGCCCGCCGCAACCGCCACAGCCGCAGTCCACTACAGCCGCAGCCCCCGCAGCAGTCCGCCACAGCCCACTACAGCCGCCGAGTGGTGGCGAATGGCTGCGAAATCGCTGATTTCGCAGCCATTCGCCACCACTCGGGGAGGCGGCCCAGCCATTCGCCACCACTCGAGGGGGCGGGGGCGGAGCTAAAGGGCGAGCGCTTGGGCGCGCCGGCGGATCTCCGTTTTGACCCCGCGGCGCAATGCGTCGATCGGCGTTCCGGGCAGCGAGTCGTCGTCGGTGAACAGCCACTCGATGCTTTCGGCATCGGTGAGTCCCGAGTCCGAGAGCACAGTCAACGTGCCCTTCAGATTCTTGACGACGGCGCCGCCGGCAATGAATGCGGCGGGCACGCTGAAGATGTTGCGTTCGGTGCGCTTCACGCCGACGATTTCGCGGACTTCGACCATCCGGCGCACCTGCGCGGCGTCGGTGCCGAGTTCGTCGGCCAGATCGGGAACCGTCAGCCATTCGGGAACCAGGGCGTCCAGGGACTTGATATCAACCACCCCTTCAGGTTGCCTTACCGGCCGCGACTCGCGCTACCCGGCCCGGAGACTCGCCGGGCCGGCACTGCCCGGAAATGACAGGGAATTCACAGCGACTCGGGTACCTTGAAAACACCTATTGCCATACTTCCCCTGGAGTTAGGTCAGTAATGAATACACAGCGTGACGCGCGAATGATCCGGAATTCGGCTCTTCGTCGGAGGTCCGGCGGCGCACTCGCCACCACGCCGTTAATGGTTGCCGCGATGCTCAGCGCCGGCGCCGGACACGCACCGCCGCATACCGACAAGGCTCCCGACACGCCCGAACCTGCGGCGTGGACGGCGATCCCCCGGGCCGTGCCTGCGGACGACGACGAGACCGTCCAAACCGCGTCCTGGTCCCCGGTGGGCGCCGCGGACGACGAAACTCCCGCGGCGCAGCCCGCAACGGAGTCCAGCCCTTTCGCATTGGACGACTCGGCAGCTGTGGCCGGCGGCGGCAGCGACTACACCGTCAAATCGGGCGACACGGTCTGGTCGGTGGCCAGAAAGCTGCACCTGCCGGTCCGGCAGATTCTCCGGGCCAACGGGCTGTCGACGCACACGCTGATCTTTCCCGGCCAGAAACTCAAGCTCTCGGGCAGCGGCCCCCGGGCCGAAACGGCCGGCGCGTCGTCGACCACCTACACCGTGGAGGCCGGGGATTCGCTGTACGCCATTGCCCTTGAGCACCACACGACCGTGGCGGCGCTGCAAAAGGCCAACGACATGGGCGACTCGACGATGATCAGGATCGGCGAAACGCTCAAGCTCTCCGGCGCCGGCTCGAGTTCCGGATCGAAATCGAGCGATTCCGGGTCGGATCACTCCACCAGCCATCATTCCACCAGCCCTCACTCCACCAACAAGGCGCCGACCACTTATGAGGTGAAGTCCGGCGACACGTTGTTCGGCATCGCGTTGAAATTCCACACCACTGTTGACGCCTTGCAAAAGGCCAACGGAATGGGTGATTCAACGGTGGTCCGCACGGGGCAGACGCTGCGCACCTCGAGCAAGAAGCTGCCGCACGTGGCCAAGTCGTTCTCGGGACGCGACTATCCGGATGAGACGCATCACGCCGCACAGATCAACAAGGACGCACTGCTGCGCGCAAACCTGCCGAGTTCCGAGGCGATGCAGCGGATGGTCGCCGAGGTAGCGCGCGCGTACGGCGTCGATCCGGCGCTGGCGCAGGCCGTGGCATACCAGGAATCCGGCTTTCACATGGCAGTGGTCTCCCCTGCCAACGCAATCGGCACCATGCAGGTCGTGCCGTCATCCGGTCGGTGGGCATCGGGCCTTGCCGGTCGAAAGTTGAACCTGCTCTCCCCCAAGGACAATGTCACGGCGGGCGTCGTCATCTTGAAATACCTGACGACGCACGCCAAAAAAGAGTCGAAGGCGATCGCCGGCTATTACCAGGGTTATAGTTCGGTCACGCACAACGGCATGTACGACGACACGCGCCGGTACGTCAATAACGTGCAGACGTTGAAGAAGCGGTTTACGTGACGTCGGCCCCGCGTGTGCAGCCCGATGCTCCGGCAGCGGGCGATTCGGGCATGCCCGGGGCCGGTAGAATCGAGGGAATGACCGCATCCGTCGACCCGCTCATCGGGCGTCTGATCGATCAGCGCTATCTGGTGCGAGGACTTGTCGCCCGCGGCGGAATGGCAGTCGTGTATCGCGCCGAGGACGTGCGGCTCGACCGGGACATCGCGCTGAAGGTCATGCACTCGCATTTATCGGCGGACGGCGCGTTCGTGCACCGATTCCGCCGCGAGGCCAAGCAGGCCGCGCGCTTGTCGCATCCGCACTTGACGGCCGTGCTCGACCAGGGGCAGGACGGCGACATCGTGTACCTGGCGATGGAGTACCTGCCGAACATTACGCTGCGCGACAGGCTCAAATCCGGCGGCCCGCTGACTCCGCGCGAGGCGCTGAGGATTCTGGACGGCGTCCTGCAAGGGCTGTCCGTGGCGCACGAAGCCGGGATGATGCACCGCGACATCAAGCCGGAAAACATTCTCCTCGGGCACACCGGTCAGGTGAAACTTGGCGATTTCGGCCTCGCGCGCGCCGTCAGCGCGTCGACGACCACGAGTACGTTGATCGGCACCGTCGGATATATATCGCCCGAGCTGGTCTCGGGCGGTGTCGCCGACGTCCGCAGCGACATCTACAGCGTCGGCATCATGCTGTACGAAATGCTCACCGGCGTGCAGCCCTATCGCGACGAACTGCCGATCCGCGTGGCATACCGGCACGTGCACGATACGGTTCCGGCGCCGTCCGACCTGGTGCCCGGCATTGCGAAGGGCCTCGACGAACTCGTCCTGTGGGCAACCGCACGGGAACCGGACCACCGGCCCATCGATGCAGCCGCGTTGCTCGGTGAAGTGCGTCACGTGGCCGAAACGCTCGGCGACGAGGAACTCGATTTCTACGCGGACCGTACCGGCCTCGAGGTCGAGCCGCAACGCACGCACGCTCTGGCCTCCTCCCCCGACGCCGATGGCGGGGACGCCCCAAGCGCCGAGACGCAGTCCCGGAAGACGGTGTCGAACCGGACGGTGCGCGAGCCGCGAGGCCGGAAGAGGCGGCGCGGATTCGGGGCGCTGTTAGCCGGCCTGATCGCGGTCGTGCTGGTGCTGTGCGCCGGCGGCTGGTATTTCCTGGCAGGCCCGGGGTCGACGATACCGACGCCCGGCGGATTGGTCGGCCACACGCGGGCGGATGCCGACAAGACTCTGCACGGCGCCGGGCTGCATGCCGATTACACGAAGAAGTTCAGCGCGACTTACGACAAGGGCACGATCGTCAGCACCGACCCGGCAGCCGGCGACCGGGTCTCGAAAGACGGCACCGTCACCATGGTCGTTTCCAAGGGCCCGCACATGACGGACGTGCCAAATGTCGTCGGCAAGAAACTTGATGCGGCAAAGGACGCCGTCCAGTCGTCCAATCTGTCTGTCGGCTCCATCACGAAGAAGTACAACGACTCCGTGTCCCGGGGTGAAGTCGTCAGCCAGGGCGTGAAATCGGGCAGCAGCCACCCCTGGCACACCACAGTCGATCTGACTGTGTCGCGCGGGCCGGTTCCCGTGCAGATTCCGGATCTCGACGGCCAAAGCGCCGACGACGCCGAAAAAGCGCTGCACGATCAAGACCTCAAGGTGTCGACGACGCGTTCGTACAGCGACTCGGTCGCCGAAGGCTCGGTGATTTCGGTGAGCCCGGAGAGCGGCACGACAGTGCACCACGGCGATACCGTCACGCTCAACGTGTCGCTGGGGCCCAAGCAGGTGAAGGTGCCGAACGTCGTCGGCATGCAGGCCGCCAAGGCAAAGAAGGTGCTGGAGGCCAAGGGCTTCACGGTGAAGACGGAAAAGGTGCTGGGCGGGTACTTCAATACGGTGCGCGGTCAAGACCCGGCGGGCGGCACGAAGGCCGACAACGGCTCGACAATCACGCTGACTATCGTTTGATCCGACCCGCGAGGTCACGACGCCTACTCGCAGAGCATCGGAGGCCGTCCTCAAGTGATGGGCGTGGCCTAGTGGTACAGGGTTATCCGGTGGCGAGGTGTCGGATGGTTGCGGCGGTGTGTTTGGCGTGGTTCAGGGCGTCGAAGTAGGTGTTGCGGATCCATCCGTCGGGGGACACGGCGGTGCCGTAGATCGCCGGCGTGCGGCCGCCGGGCGCGGGCCGGGCATAGGGGATGCCATCGATCATGGTCATGGTCCATTGTCCGGTATGGATCAGTGAATGGTGCGCCGGACAGAGAAGGGCCATGTTGTCGATGCTGGTCGGCCCACCGCGGGAGAACCAGATGACGTGGTGGGCGTCGCACCAGGATGCGGGTCTGTTGCATCCGGGGAAGGTGCATCCTTTATCGCGTGCTTCAAGTGCGCGTCGCTGGGCCGGGGTGGCAAGGCGCACACCGGTGCCGAGGTCCAGGATCGCGCCGTTGGCGTCCAGGATGATGCGTTCGAATACCGCGTCGCAGGCGGTACGGGCCACCATCCCGGCGTCAACGAGCCCGAGGCCGGGGCTGAAGGAGCGGGACGGATCGTCCGGCCCGTACCGGCATTCCGGTCCGTCCGGCGGTTCTTGTCCTGGGCTTGTTCCCGGGCTTGTTCTCGGGTTTGTTCCCGGGCGAGGGGTCCGGGTGTCGCGGTCGCGGCGGCGGGCCCGGACCTGGTCTTCGGTGGTGACGATCACGATGCGTGGCGCGCGCCTGCCGGGACGCAGGCGTCCGGCACGCGACGTGCCGGTGGCCTTCCCTGCCCGCTCGGGCAGATCGAACAGTCCAAGGTTTGGCGCGTCGTCCGGATTATTGCCATCGGTGCTTTTGGGACCGGTGTTGGCCGCTGCGGTGTCCTCGGTGGTGGGTGCTGTGTGGATTTGCAGGCGTGCTGCGGCCAGGCGGATGATCTCGGTCAATGCGTCCGCGCGGCGTTGACCGGGTTTGCGCGGATCGCGGACCGTGACTTCGCCGGAGTCGTCACTGGTCTGCGGGAGCGGGCCCGATAATGCGTCAATGATCGCGGCAAACAAGCCTCCGGCATTCGCATCGAGCTGGTAGCGGCCGTGGACCATGCCGGCCAAATCCGTGCTGATCGCAAGATCGCGCCGGTTGAACGCGTCCGGATCGAAAAGGTCATCGGTGGGCGGGGCGATTTGGCGGAGGAGCTCGTCACTGAGCTCGGCCATCTTCCGCGGACTCATGGTCGGCGCGTGCGTAGCGAAAAAACCAACCAACACCTTGGAAACTTCGTCGTCCGCCCTTTCGGCAGTATCGCCTGCGGCATCATTCCCGCCCGCGTCGGGGTCGTTTTCACGCGCACGCAGGAAGTGTTCGGGAATCCGGTCAAGAGCACGCACGGCGGTATCCACATGGGCCAGGCGAATCGTGCCGTCTTCAAGCATGCCGGCCATCCCGGCCAACGGGCCCGGCCGGCACGTCGGCACCAGCGCGGACGTTTCGACAGTGGACGTATACAAAGCGTGCGCGGCATCCAGATCGGCTTTCGCCCGACCCGGCGACGCCCCACACCCGGCAGTAAGAAGATTCGCCGTCGACACCGCCCCCACCCGGCTACCCGGCGCCGCCCCGCGCGCATCGACTTCGGCAACCAGCCGCAAATACGCGGCATCCGAAGCCCGACGCAACCGATCAGCCTCAACCAGGTGATCCGTCAATTGCCGATCCGACAATGTCGCACACGGGGCGTCGACCAGGCCCCGCACCGACGCACCCCACCCGGCCAACAACCCCGACACCGAATCGCCTAAGCGAGTAGCCCCGCCCGGC
The DNA here is from genome assembly GCF_013409065.1 of Spelaeicoccus albus. Taxonomy (NCBI): domain Bacteria; kingdom Bacillati; phylum Actinomycetota; class Actinomycetes; order Micrococcales; family Brevibacteriaceae; genus Spelaeicoccus; species Spelaeicoccus albus. Next base: position 3,578,133 of record NZ_JACBZP010000001.1, read on the forward strand.
CCGCCATCGCACATGCAAGCACTATCAGTCACGGCCATGCCCGAATCGGTACCGGAGCCGGTGCCGGTGTCGGGCGGAGGATCGACATGACCAGTCCTGGCAATCAGCGCATTCAAGATCGACTGCGCATTCTCCGGCGTGATGTCGACCATCGCCCTTGCACCCCGCTCCCTCGCGGTATCCCTGGATCGCTGGCTGCGTTCCGGTTGTATCTATTACCATTATAGACTCTAGACACAGTCGTATTCTATTATTATTCGTGGTTTTTTCGGAAATAAATCGGACATTAGCACCATGAATCACGTAGACATCATGGATAACATCTTCAGATGATGAATGACCGCTTATCAGTCCACCCGACGCATGACCGGGCTACTGTCGACCGAAAGGTCCGCTGCTCCGCACAGGCGGCAAAAACCCGCTCAACCGGCCGTGGTCGCAAGCTCCGCGAGAATCGCGGCGGACGCCTTCGCCTGCTCGGCGCTGACGTCCAGGTGTGTCACGAGGCGAACGGTCGTTGGTGACAGCACCGACATGAGTACTCCGCGATCGGCGGCGTCGGCGGCGAACTGCGCGGCCGTGATTCCGTCCGGGCCCCCGGTGCCGACCTTCAGCATCACGATGTTCGTCGCGACGGAGTCCGGATCGACGACCCCGGGCGCGACGCCGGCAACGGTGCGGGCGATCAGTGCCGCATTCTCGTGATCGTCGGCAATTCTGTCGATGTTGTTGTCGAGGGCGTAGAGTCCGGCAGCGGCCAAAATGCCGCATTGCCGCATTCCGCCTCCATAGCGCTTGCGCATGATCCGGGCCCGGGCGATGCGCTCCGCCGACCCGACCAGCACCGAGCCGACCGGCGCGCCGAGCCCCTTGGACAAACAGATCGACACGGAATCGGCGAGTTCGCCGTACTCACGCAGCGAGACGCCGCTGGCCACCGAAGCGTTCGCGAGCCGGGCGCCGTCCAAATGCACCGCCACGGCGGCGTCCGACGTCCCGGCCCGAAGAGAACGAAGTTCTTCGATATCCGCGACCAGTCCGCCCGCGAAATTGTGCGTGTTCTCGATGGCGACGGCAGCCGTCGACACGCTGTAGCTGCCGCCGTCCGGCACCATCATGCCGAGCGGCTCCGCGGCGCGGAAAACCCCGCCCGGCGACGTCCACGTCCGCGTGGTCACGCCACCGAGCACCGCGTGCCCGCCCATTTCGGCACGGACGACGTGTGCCAGCGAATCGGCTATCAGTTCGGTGCCGGGTTCGACAAGGGTCCGGACGCCGAGCATGTTCGCCAGCGTGCCGGAGGGGGTGAACAGTCCGGCTTCGTGGCCGAGCAGCTCGGCAACGCGTTCTTCGAGCTCGTTCGTCGTCGGGTCTTCGCCGTACACGTCGTCGCCGACGGGGGCGTGCGCCATGGCCTCGCGCATCGACTCGCCGGGGCGCGTGACGGTGTCCGAACGCAGGTCGATCGGCGCGGCGTCCGTCATTTCTTCAAAAGCTCCGCGACCTGGAACGCCATTTCCAGCGATTGCTCGTGGTTCAGGCGCGGATCGACGAGTGACTCGTAGCGATCGCCGAGTCCGTCGTCCTCAATATGCGCCGCTCCGCCGAGTACTTCGGTGACGTCGTCGCCGGTCAGTTCGACGTGTAGGCCGCCCGGAATGGTGCCGGCTTCCTTGTGTGCCTCGAAGAATCCGGCCACCTCGCTCATCACATCGTCGAACCGGCGCGTCTTGTAGCCGGACTTCGACGTGATGGTGTTGCCGTGCATCGGATCGCACATCCACAGCACCTGCGGCGCTTCTTCGCCGACGCGTCGGAGCACGTCGGGCAGCACGTCGCGGATCTTGTCGGCGCCCATCCTCGTGACGAAAGTCAGCCGTCCGGGTTCATGCTCGGGGTCGAGCTTGTCGATCAGCGACAGCGCATCGTCGGCGGTCGACGTCGGCCCCAGCTTCACGCCGATCGGGTTGCGCACCCGGGCCAGGAAGTCCACGTGCGCGCCGTCCAGATCGCGGGTGCGCTCCCCGATCCAGAGGAAGTGCGCCGACACGTCGTACGGATTACCGGTGCGCGAATCGATGCGGGTCAGCGCGCGTTCGTAATCAAGCAGCAGCGCCTCGTGGCTCGAGAAGAATTCCACCGTCCGCAGCGCGTCGAAGTCCGCGCCGCACGCATCCATGAACTTGATGGCGCGGTCGATTTCCGCTGCCAAGGCCTCGTAGCGGTGGTAGTTGGCATTATTGGCCAGGAAACCCCTGTTCCATTCGTGCACGAGCCGCAGATCGGCGAACCCGCCGGATGTGAACGCCCGAATCAGGTTCAGCGTCGAGGCGGCCGTGTGGTAGGCGCGCAGCAAGCGCTGCGGGTCGTGAGCGCGGGATTCCGGCGTGAATTCGTGATCGTTGACGATGTCGCCGCGGAACGCCGGCAACGTGACGCCGTCGCGGGTCTCGGTGTCCGATGAACGCGGCTTGGCGAACTGGCCGGCCATCCGCCCGACCTTGACGACCGGCAGCGATCCGCCGTACGTGAGCACTGCCGACATTTGCAGCACGGTGCGCACGCGGTTGCGGATCTTGTCGGCAGTCGCGCCGCTGAAGCTCTCTGCGCAGTCGCCGCCCTGGAGCACGAACGCTTCACCTCGGGCCGCCGCAGCAAGTTTCGCCTTCAGGACGTCGGCCTCGCCGGCAAAGATCAGCGGCGGCAGCGTCGACAATTCGGAAATGGCACGTTTGTGCGCTTCGGAATCGAGATACGTCGGCTGTTGCAGCGGGTTGAGCTCCCGCCATGCGTCAAGGCCGGCGACAACCGATGGTTCCGCCGTTTGGTGGCCGGTGGTCGAGAAATGGGGTTCGGTGCTGAGCGTCACGTCTATAAGAGTATCTACTCTTCGCCTGACTCAAAATCTTCGGCCGACACGTGGTCAAGGAATTCCTTGAATTTCTCGACCTCATCTTCGTCCTCTTCGGGCATTTCGATACCGCCCTCGTCAAAGACTTCATCGGCGCACATCACCGGGCAGCCGGCCCGCAAAGCCAGCGCGACGGCGTCCGACGTGCGTGCGCTCACGGTCTTCGACTCGCCAAACACCAGGTCGGCGAAGAAGACCTTGTCGCGCAGTTCGACGATCCGCACCTCGGTGAGCGTGGCGCCCAATTCTTCGGCAACGTTGAGCAACAGATCGTGCGTGAGCGGGCGCGGCGGGGTCATCCCCTGCTGGGCCAACGCGATCGCGTTCGCTTCCGGCGCTCCGATCCACACGGGCAGATATCGCGGCGTCCCGCTGGCCCGCAAAAGCAGCACGGGCTGGTTCGCCGGCATTTCGATCCGGACACCGATCACTTCGAGTTCAAGCACACCTCAACGGTACAACGTCGCGCCCTTGCGTGGGGACGATCGTCTGCCCGGGGTCAGTATCGGCCGGGCAGTTTCGCCATCAGCAAAGCCGCGTGCAGTTGGCCGCACGCAGCGGCAAGTTCTTCGGCGTCCGGCGGCACGCCGTCGCCGCCCTGTTCGGCGTCGCCGACGGCGCCGGACGACGTGCCCCGCGGCGACCCGTCGAGCGTGCGCGTTGCCGGGGCGATGACCGCGTCGACGAGGGCGAGTTCGCGTTCGGCCGCCGCGCTGAACGGCCGTAGATGACGCGGCTCGATGCCGTGTTCGGCGAGCACCCGGGCAGCGGCGGCGATCCGTGCCGCGGTGCGGTCGAAGTGCTCGCCGTCCGCCAGCAATCCGTACGACTGCAGCGATGAGAGGAATTCCGCATCGATTCCGGCGGCCCGGCACAGCTCGTCGGCGGTCAGCTCGAGCATGCCCCCATCGTCGCCCGGTTCGGTCTCCGACTCGCCGACGCCCACCCGCGGCGGCTCGGGAGGGGCGGCGTCCGGCAACGCCGGTTCGAGGCCTCGGTCGAGCGCATCGAGATAGTCGGCAATCGCGGCGAGCGGCATATGGGTGTCGGATTGCAGTCGGCAGATCGTCTCGACGCGGTCGACGTCGCTCGCGTCGTAGTGCCGGTAGCCGGACGCCGTCCGCTCGGGAACAACAAGTCCGCGCGCTTCCCAAAATCGCAAGGTCGGCGCCGTGACCCGGTAGCCGCGGCGCTCGACGGCCGCGACGAGTTTGCCGATGGTCAGCCCTGCCGGCACTGATAGATCATCCGGAACTTGCCGATCTGCAGACTGTCCCCGGGCGCGAGCTGATGCGAGTCGACGCGTTCGCGGCCGACGTATGTGCCGTTGAGGGACCCGACGTCCTGAATGAGGTAACCGCTCCCCGATTTGACGAATTTCGCGTGCTTGCGCGACACGGTGACATCGTCGAAAAAGATGTCGTTTTTCGGCGACCTGCCGACCGTGACGGTATCGGCGCTGAGCAAGAACCTCGACCCGGCGTCGGGCCCGCGCACGACGAACAGCAGCGCCGAGCCGACCGGAAGCGACTCGATGGCCGCGATGTCTTCGTCGCTGAACAATTCCAGCAGACGCGCATCGGGGATCTCCCCCGTGCTGCTCGACCCGATTCCGGTGCTCGACGAATCGAACGCGGGGATCTTGCCGACGCCCGTCTCGTCGTCCGAGGATTCGGACGGGACATTGCCGAGAAATTCTGATTCAGACAAGGCGTTCAGCGCCCCCAATCACAGTCGATAGGAAAAATTTAGCTAATTTGCGACGAATAATCCGAAGCGCTCAAAAGCGATTCCACAACCGTCGCGTCGGCTATCGTCAACTCGAAGAGCCAACCGTCGCCGTAGGGGTCCGAATTGACTAATTCCGGGTTGTCTTCAAGCTTATCGTTGACCGCTGACACGGTGCCGTCGAGAGGGGCGTAGATATCGCTGACGCTCTTTGTCGATTCGATTTCCCCGCACGCCGTACCGGACGTGACTTCTTCGCCGGTCTGCGGCGGATCGACGAAGACGACATCGCCGAGAGAGTCCTGTGCAAACGAGGTGATGCCGACCCGCACCGTCGTGGCGGAATCAGTCACGTCGACCCATTCGTGTTCCGCCGTGTAGCGCAGATTTTCCGGATAATTCAGTTCAGACATCGTGGTGCTCCTCGGACGGCCCATCGGGTCGGGCGGTGGACAAAAACAGATAAACCCGTACGGGCACATAATGCCATGAACCGACCAGTCGGGGATACTGCCGCAGCAGTGAAAATGTGGGCGACGACCCTATTTTGAATTTTGTTCCGGGACGACGGCGGTCACGGACACTTTTTTGTGCTTGGAGATCGTCAGCTTTCCCCCGCGCGTGTTCACCACGTCGCTGACGCCGCCGGGGATTTTCAACGCCGTCGCGATGGTGTCGGCGTCGCCGATGACGCGGAGCCGGTAGGGCGAAGCGACCCGTGCGCCACCGACGGACACGGCATCGCCGTCGTTCACGATCGCCGTGGACGCAACGACGCGCACGTGTCCTATTTGGATGGCCTCGGCGCCGGCATCGCGCAGTTCTTCGATCATGTTCAGGACGTCGGCCGACGTGACCTTCGACTGCGGGTCGGTCACCGTCAGGGTCACGCCGGGGCCGACGGCTTTTGCCGTGCCGGCCAGGATGGCCAGGTCGTCGGCCTGCTTGCGTGCCCGGTTCAGGGCTGCCTTCTTGTTGCCCGACCCGGATTCGAGGCGGTCGCGCGTGCGCTGGAGATTTTCGGCGTCCGACTGAAGTCGGTCGTTGCGGGTGCCGGCGTCGTCGAGAACTCGCACGAGATCCGATTGCGACAGCGTGTCGAGCCCGCTTTCGTCGGTGTGGCGGATCTGCGCGACGATGGTGAACCCGAGGACGGCGCACAGCAAGCCGGCCAGGAGCTGGGAGCGGGCGCGCCGCAGCGAGAATGCGTGACGCAGCCGCTGCCAAGGCGTGAGCCCGTCGTCCGGCGTCGTGTTCTGTGGATCGGTCGGGGTTTGTGGATCGGTCATGCTTTGAACAGCTGCCTGCGGATGGCCGCGACGTTGGTGAAGATCCGGATGCCGAGGACGACGACCACGCCGGTCGAGAGCTGGCTGCCGACGCCGAGTTTGTCGCCGATGAACACGATCAAGGCGGCCACGACAACGTTCGAGAGGAACGAGACGATGAAGACTCGGTCGTTGAAGGTGCCGGCCAGGACTGCGCGGAGGGCGCCGGCGAGCGCGTCGAGCGCGGCCACGATGGCGATCGGCAGGTACGGCTGGATGAGCGCCGGTACGGCGGGTTCCAGCCAGATGCCGACGCCGACGCCGACAAGTAGTCCCAGGAGCGCTATCACTTATGAACCTCCGGTCGGAGCTGATTTTCCGGATTTCGGCGTGTGGGCTACGTGCAAGCGCAATGAATCCGACGCCGGCATTGTCAGATCGGATTCGGCCTGGATGCTCACGTCGATGCCGTAATTGGATTTCAGGCTTTGCAGGTAACTGCCGCCGCTTGACGCGGCAAGTCGGGCTTGAAGCGTGTCCGAATCGCCGAGCGCGTCGATCGTGTACGGCTGCGACAAGGGTTTGTAGTCGACGAGGATCGCGCCGCCGGCCGACCGGATGGACGACAGCGAGGTCAGACGCGCGCCGTTCACCGTGACGGCTTTGGCGCCGGCCGCCCAGAGTGCGTTGACGATCGTTTGGATGTCGCGGTCTTGTACCCGGCTGTCGGAGCCGTCGCCGGCCCGAGGATCGGTGTCGCTCTTTTGATCGGAGTCGCCGTCGCTGAGGGCCAGGCGGATCCCGGCGCCGGACATCGCCGTGGCGCCGGCCGCGACTTTGAGGTTCTTGTAGCGGGTGAGCAGCGCCTTGTTGTCGCCGTGCAACGCCTTGGTCTGGGCCGCCTCGATGGCCGCCGAGGTCTTGGCGTTCTTCTCGGCGAGTTCGTCGGCGGATTTTGTTTTGGCGTGAATGCGGTCAATGAGGTAATCACGGGTCTTTTGCGCGGCCGGCTTCGGGGTGCGCAGCTGCACGGTGGCAGCGGCAAGCAAAATGCCGAGGACGACGGCAATCGCGACGATGACTGCGTGCTTCGGCTTCGAGGTGCGGTGGCCTCGCGCCGCCGCTTCGGCGTATTCCGGCGAAGGGTCGTTCTGCCACAGGGACTGCAGCAGACTCATCGTGTTGGGATAACCGGTGTCGCTGCCGCGAGTCGGTGCAGTCATCAGCGGTCCACTTCCATCGGCCGTGGCGTCGTGTCGCCGCTCCCGGTCGGGAAGCGATCTGTGACCTAGATTACTTGTTCTCGCGTCGATCCTTCCCGCGCTCCCCTGGTTTGGTCGCCTCTGAGGCGCTCAAGTACAGTTATGGGGCACCGGTTATGCCGGAAGCGGGCTGTGGCGCAGTTTGGTAGCGCACTTGACTGGGGGTCAAGGGGTCGTGGGTTCGAATCCCGCCAGCCCGACCGTTTAGCGTGACTTTCTACCCCGGCGATATCAACGCGGTTAGCGCGTATACGGCAGCGGCAACAGCGGCTGCGGCGGGAAGGGTTAGTACCCAGGCGATGACGATTTCGCGGGCTACGCTCCAGCGCACCGCGGAAAATCGGCGAGTGGATCCCACGCCCATGACCGAGGACGTGATCACCTGGGTGGTGGAGATCGGCGCCGCGATGAAGTAGGCAGTCAAGTAGAGCACGATCGAGCTTGTCGCTTCAGCGATGAATCCGTGCTGCGGGCGCAGTGGGAAGATTCGCCGACCGAGAGTACGCATGATTCGCCAGCCGCCGGAAAACGTGCCCGCAGCCATCGCAGCAGCGCAGACCAGCACCACCCACAGGGGCACTTCGAATCCATGGCGGCGGTCGGCAGTGACAAGAGCGAGGACAATTATGCCCATGCTCTTCTGTGCGTCTTGTAGTCCATGCCCAACAGCGAGACTGGCCGCAGAGAAGATCTGGGCGATTCGGAAGCCTCGTTCGGTGCGGTGCGGATTCGCCCGACGGAAAATCCAAAGCGCGGCGATCATGAGTAGATAACCGCCGCCGAACCCGATGAGTGGCGAGATGACCATGGGCAAGAGCACGGCGTCGACGACACCGCTTCGCCAGTACACGGTGATTCCGGAGGCCAGCCCGGCGCCGACCATGCCTCCGATGAGCGACTGTGACGACGATGAGGGTACGGCGAAGTACCAAGTCATCAAATTCCAGAGAATCGCCCCGGTAAGCGCGGCGAACAACACTGCCATGCCTTTGTCGCCACCCGGCGGCGCGATAATGCCCTTGGCCACTGTCACCGCGACTCCTGCGGAGAGTAACGCGCCGGCGAGGTTCCCGGCCGCAGCCAGGGCCAGTGCAGCGCGGGGAGGCAGCGCCCGGGTGGAGATTGCACTGGCCACAGCACTTGCGGCATCGTGGAATCCGTTGGTGTAGCTGAAAACCAGGCCGAGGACGACAACCACGACCAGGATGACGGTGTCCATCAAGACTCTTTGGCAGCGATCGACTGGATCACGTTGGCAACGTGCTCGAACGCGTCGGCGGCTTCTTCGAGCTGGTCGACAACTTCTTTAATCTTGAACAGGCGTAAGGGCTCCGTGCCATTGTTGAATAGATCGGCCAACAGCGATCGGTAGACTTGGTCGGCCTGGTTTTCCAGGTCGTTGATGGTGATCCAGTAGCTATCCAAATTTTGCAGCGTGGCCAGCCGGGGCATGGCGTCGACAGTGAGTTCGGATGCCTGGTGCAATATGGCGATCTGGGCGTCGACTCCGCTGGGTAGTTCTTGGATTTGATACAAGACGGACAGATCGGCCGCTGCTTCCATCGCGTCCAGCACATCGTCGAGTTGCCCGGCCAATTGAGCGATGTCGTCGCGGTCGAACGGCGTAATAAAGCTCGTATTCAGCGCCCGGAAGATGGCGTGGGTCGCATCGTCGCCGGCATGTTCAACAGCCTTGAGACGCGTGGCGATTTCGGGTCGCTGTCCGGGTTCGGCATCAAAGAGTTCCTTCAGCAGCACGGAACCGTCGAGAAGGTTTCCGGCCGCGTCGGTGAACAATCCGAAGAAGCGAGGCCCGCGGGGCGTCAGTCGCATGACACGGGCTTTCGGAAGTGCGAAAACAGAGGTAGCAAAGCGATCAGTACCGCGCCGATGGCGGCGGCTGCGGTGTAGGTGAGGAACGGCGCGGCAAACCCGGCGGCATTCTGCACGGAGGAGGCAAGCGGTCCGGCCAGCAGGGCGGAAACGGTGATACTGCCGAGGTAGCGGCACGTGGAATACACCCCGCTGGCCATGCCGGTTTCGCTCGGATCGACGGCTTCGACCGACATGGTTTGAAGTGCCGAGTTGGACAGGCCCATGCCGACCCCGGCTACCGCCAGGGCAACGCCGACGCCGACGGCCGAAAGCTGGGGCCCGGCAAATGCCAGCGGCGCCAGGCCAGCAGCGGTCACTACGAATCCAATTGCGGCCGGAATTCGTTGTCCGACGTGATCGGACAGCCACCCTCCGAACGGGGCAAGCACGGCGACGGCAACCATCATCGCGGCTATGACGCCGCCGGTTGCGCCATCCGGCCAGTGCGGCCGATCAGCCAACAACAGCGGCAGCGACAGCAGCGGCCCGTACATGGCGAAGTTGGACAGCAAGATCCCGGCCGAGGCCACCGCAAACGGCGGATTGACGAACAGGCCGAGCGCTACGGCGGGGTCCGGATGGTTGCGTTCCTGCCGTAGTAGTACGGCCCCCGAGACCACGAGCAATAACGCCCAGCCGGCCACCGCCCAGCCGGATGCCGGCAGATCGAGGAGTCCAGCGAACGCCACCAACAGTACACACACCAACATCGACCCGACCACGTCGAACTTGCCCCCGCTGCCGGAGCGTGTGTGGCGCGGCAGCAGGAGCCAGCCGACTGCAAGCGGAACGATGAGCACGGCCAAGTTGAGTACGAACAACGCGCGCCAGCCCGATGCCGCCAACAGTAGACTTCCCACCGGCGGGCCGGCAGCTGCGGCAAGAGGCGCCGCAAGCCCGACCATTCCGATCGCGGTGCCGAGTCGTTGCCGAGAAACGGTTTCGCGCAGGATTGCGATGCCATTCGGCATCAATACTGAGGCTGCCGCTGCCTGGGCGATACGACTGGCCATCAGCACCGCGAAACTCGGAGCAATCGCCGCGCCCGCCGAGGCCACGAAGAATGCGACAAGTCCGACCAGCATCACGGGCCGCCGTCCGAAGCGGTCGCCGAGCTTGCCCACGACCGGCATTAACGCGGCCATCGTGATCAAGTACACCGTGACCAGCCACGTCCCGGCGCTCGAGCGCATACCGAAATCGTGTGTGATCGCTGGTAATGCCACCGCAATCATGGTGGAGTTCAGCGGTCCGATCAGCACGGCAAGCATCACGCTGACCACGATCAGTGCGACGTTGGCACGTCCGGTGCCGGGACGGAGTCGGACGGTCATGGAGACTCCAACAGCCGCACTACCCCACTGTCACCGTCCACCTCAACCAGTTGACCGTCGGAGATGGTCGACGTTGCGCCGGCAACCCCGACTACTGCGGGTAGGCCGTATTCACGTGCCACGATCGCACAATGCGAGAGCACTCCACCGGTGTCGGTGACCACGGCCGCCGCGACCGAAAAGAGCGGTGTCCAGGGTGGAGCGGTCGTCGGAGCAACTAGTACCTCTCCGGCGACAAGCCGCCCGGCCTCAGCCAAGGTCTTGACGATCCGCGCGGTTCCTCGGGCAGTACCGGATGAACCGCTGGACCCGCGCCACACCCCGGGCTCGGCTTGGGACTCGACGTCCTCCCCGGCCGCGGTTCCGCCGAACATTTTGCTGTGGAACCGTCCAAAGGCGCCACGCAATTGCGGCGGCTCCCCGTCACCGAGGACCGGGGGCGGTGTGACGGCGGCAAAGTGGTCCATCTCTTCACGGTTGGACTTCACCGTTTCAACGGCAGTGTCCCGGCCGGAGGCGGTCAACGCCTGCCGCAGGTCATTCGCCCCCAACAAGAACACGTCGCTTGGCTCACGTACCACGCCCAAGTCGGACAATCGGCGACCGGCCTCGAGGAAGACACGGCGTATCTGATAGACGCCGCAATAGTCGATGTAGAACGTGTGATCCTCAGTGAGTGCGCTGCCGGTTTGTGCGGCGTTCAATAGCTTGTCGAACAGCGAGACGACCGGCCGAGGATACCCGGTCAAACGCTCGTGAGCTGCGCCGACCGCTTGATCGCGTTCACGCGCCGCCCTCTCCACGGCCTGCGCCGGGGCGGCCGCTTCGGGCTGCTCGAGATAAGATGCCAGATTTCGAATGACCGGAGTGGGGTCTTCGATCCAGCTCACCGCCGTCAAGCTGCACAAGTCTCCTCGTTGACCGTAGGTGTGCAGATAGTCATCCAACGCCCGGGCGAATTTGCGGCCGGCCGAGGTGCGGTCTAACGAGTCCCGGAAGTCCTCCGGCGGAACCGTACGCAGTAGTCGGGCCACCTCCGGACAAGCTGCCGCGTCCCGCGACAGATCCCACAGCACCTGGGCCGCCTCGACTGTCTTATTCGGAAGCCCACCCAGCAAGCTGTATGCATCCAACGCTGCACCGTCGCCGAACAGATCGTGGTAAGCATCGGTGAATTCGTTGACCGCGGCATAGGCGGGCAACACCGTCAGCATGTGCAGCTGCCACAGTCGTTCCATCCATCCAAGAGCGTGATCCACGACGTCGACGAGGTCGGAATTTGAATACGCGGTCAGATCCAGCTTTTCGAACTCATCGAGGAATCCTTGAACTTCAGGGAGGTATTCCTGCTTCCAGGCCCGAGTGAGGTCGTCCGACGCTGCTTGCATCTTCGCGTCGTCCGCAGTCGACGACACGCCCGAGCCGTCCTCGGCGTTCTCGTTGGTGATCACCGCTCGGTACACGTAGGTATTGATTCGCATTGGGCGCCAACCACGAAGAGCCAGTCCCAGTCGATCGGCGGCATACCCGATGCTTTCCATCACCGGACAGACGAACGCATCGAACTCCAGCGGCGTGACCTGATGCGGAAAGTGCTGGCTATGCTGCTGCCAGTATCGATGTGCGTCAGTCGGATTCGCCCAGGCGACCGGAAATTCTTCGGTTCGTGAATCTTTCGTGTGGTGGCGGGTCATGCGGTGCGCTCCTGATCGAGTCCGTTGGTTGTCCGGCCGGCTGTGGTGACCGGCCGGCATTGCAGCAGGTACAACTGGTCGGCCGTCCACGCGAACTCCGCATCGACGGGCCAGCCCATTGCTTGCTCCAAGTCGCAGGCCAGGCTGGCGGTAGCCGTCACTTGCACCGGCGACAGACACGCGACGCCGCGAAGCCGCTCCGGCACTCCGACTTCCCGAGTCCCTGCGCCAATCGCCACGGTCATCCGCTCTTTGGTCGACACGTCCGACCGGGTCATCCGGTGGCCGGCCGGCTCAGCAAAATAGTTGTCGGGAGTGACTGAGCCACCGACGATGCTCTCGCCCAGCCCCCAACTTGCGTTGATGACGATTTCGTCGTCGTGCTGCCCGAGCGGATCAAGGCTGAACACGACCCCGGAGGTATCGGCGTTGACGAGCTGCTGCACCAGCACGGCGAACCGAGGTGCGTCCGTTGCCAGTCCATGCTGTTCGCGATATGCCTGGGCACGTGCCGAGGTGAAGGAGGCAACGCAATCGCTCACCGAGGCGACGACGGCCTCGGGGCCACGGATGTTCAAGAAGGTCTCGTTCTGTCCGGCGAACGAGGCATCCGCGCTGTCCTCGTCGATCGCCGATGAGCGGACGGCGACCGCGACGTTTGGATCGCCGCTGCGGGAACAGAGATCTCGATAATGTGCCTCGACCTGGCTCAGCAAGGCATCCCGGTTCGCCTCTGCGACGACCTGCGATGTCTCGCCGGTGAGGCAGAATCCCGGTGGCACGCTGAAGGCGGACGCCAGGCGAGAGAGATTTGCGGCTTTGCCGCCGACCACGGAGCTGTCCTGCCCCTTGCCGGCATCGCCGAGCCAATAGACTTCACATTTCGATTCATCGTCGTACGCCGATCGTTCTCGCGCGGCAGAACGTCCAATTCTTTGATCTTCCATAGTTGAGACCTCCCATTTTCGTGACGCCGTGTGCACGGCTCACCTCCGGAAGTGTCGCAAGCACATTGTTATGTGTCAAGTTCCTTGATACATCGCAATCGAGTTACCATATGGTATGGAATCAATCGGCCTCCGGCTGCGCACGGCCTATTACCTCTTTCGTGCCGCCCTTGACTCAGACCTACGTGACCTCGGAATCACAGCGACCCAATACGGCGTACTCTCCCAAGTGGCTGAACGCGGTGGAAGCTCCGTCCCGCAGCTCGCCCGCCGGACCCATGTGACGCCTCAGCGAATGCACCAGATCGTCGCGGGCCTCGAGAAGGACGAACTTGTGACCCGCGATCCCCACCCCGACCTTGAGCGGGTGCTGCAAACACACCTCACCGAGCAGGGACGCGGGATATTACGTCGCTGTCAAGAGCGCGTCCAAGCCGTTGAAGACCGGATGCTTGCCGGATTCGATAAAACCGACCGCATGCACAGTGTTGAACTGATCGACACCGTGATCGACAACCTGCAAGCCTGAACAAGCCGGCGAACTCGATCACGCTGAGGAGCGCCGTGACGACGGTGGCCCAGAGGAGCCCCCACCGATCCGACCCGGAGTCCGCCACGTTCGGCACATGCCAAAACGGACTGATATCCAATCCACAATTTGTCAGTCGGCCCCAACAAGGGTCGAACCGTCGATGAACTGGATGAAGCGATCCGATGGCTCATGGGAGTGGAAGACCCGCTCATGCGCAAGATTCGGTATCTCGACAAGCTCGCCCGCGGCAAGCCGCTTGCCAAGGTGCTGCGGTCAAGTTAGACCGTGGGTCTGCCGAACGGCCCGCCTTCCCTAAACGCGCGCTCGACAAAGCGCCGGCCGATCATGTGGTGGGTGTCCGTATCGGGATGGAGTGCGTCCGGCAACGGGTGCTCGGCGGCATCGGCCTCACCGTAAAGCTCGAGCCCGTCGAAATAGTGAAGGTTCGGGTCGTCGGCTCGGCTCCCGGCCACCGCTTTCATGGCGTCGCGGATGATCCGAAGCGTGAGCCGCCCGACGTCGTCCTGCTCCCCCGTCGCCGTGTATGCGACCTGACCGGTGGCGAATGTTGACGGGTCGACGGCGCACGGACCCGGGGTGTCTTCATGGATGCCGCAAAATATCGGCGAGATCAGCATGAGCGGCGTGGCCTCGTGTCCGTCGCGGATCGTGTCCAGAAATCCGTGTACGGCGGATTCAAAGGTTCGTGGGCGCATCCCGTCGAAGTTCACCACGTTGATACCGAGTTTCACGCTGATGAAGTCCGCGGGGGTGTCCCGCATGACGCGGGCGGCAAATTGGTCGACCAGCGCGCTTCCGCCAAGGCCGAGATTCATCAGCTCGACTCCGGCCGACCGCGCCGCGACGGCCGGCCAAATACGCGTGGGGCTCGTCGCGTTGGACCCCTGACTGATCGAGCTCCCGTGGTGCAGCCACACGGGGCGGCCGGTCTGGGTGGGAGCAACCGGCGCATCCGTGCGCAATTCGACCAGTTCGACCGATTCGTTATGCGGCAGCCAGATCTCAACGTTCTTCTCACCGTCGCGGAGCCCCGAGAACACGGAAGTGTGCGACGGCCCTTCGTGGAACACCGTTGATCCCGACTGCAGATCCGTTTCGGCCAGGTCGCCGCCGCTGAGCCGATCGCCGGCGATCAGCTCGTCGTCGACGACGAGGTCGACGCAGCCGCGTGGCCGGACGGCGCCTCGGAACCCCACGCGGTACGGATGCGTGACGACTTCTACATTCCGGGCCGCGGTCGTGAATGCCAGCCGGACGCCGGACGGCTGGCTTTCCACCATCATCAGCTGCGGGTCCGGACACTGCCGCCGCGCCCACGCCGGCAGGCGGTGCGGCCGCAAGCCTCGCTCGGTCGCTTCGATCTCGGCAGCACCGCGGATCAATTCGACTGTGATGGGGACGTTGATCATGACGGGTGCTCCTACCGGCCGGTTTTCGTCGTGCGGTTACTCCGTTGACCGTATCGGAAGCAGGTAGAACAATCCCAAGGCAATGCAGACCGCGAGCGTCAGGTACGGCGTCGCCAAACCGAGAAGAGCCGCGACGACGTACACGGGGCAGGCGATGGCACCGCGGAGCAGGATCGCCCGTTGCCGCCGACGCCCTGGCGGGTCGTGCAAGAGCGACCTCCGGCGCACCACGATGAGCCACTGCATCGCGACGAAGACGAACGACGTCACGAAGAATGACCCCGCATAGATGACTGCCGCCAGCTGGCCGCCGTTCTTGGCGGTCAAATACGACGCGAACAAGGACGTGGTGAACGGCAAAGCAACGATGCACAGCAAAAGCAGCAAGTTGACCACGAGCACTGCGTGATCCACCGCTTTCAACCGCCGCAGCGCGGCATGGTGGTTGATCCACATGATGCCGATAGCCAGGAACGAGATGACATACGCCAGGTAATTCGGCCACAGCGCGGCGAGCCGGCCGGCAAGGCTGCCGCCGTCGGCGGACTGCGGAACCCGCAAGTCCAGGACGAGCAGTGTGATGGCAACGGCGATGACGCCGTCCGAAAACGCTTCGACTCGTCCGATTCCGTAGGTTTCGCGCAACTGGCCGCCCCTAGCTGCGCAAGACCTGGTGCACCAGCTGCACGGCGACCGATCCCTCGCCGACTGCCGATGCCACCCGCTTGATCGAGCTGGTCCGCACGTCGCCGACGGCAAACACGCCGGGAGCGCTCGTTTCGTACAGGAACGGGTCCCTGTCGCCGTCCGCGGTGCGGTGGCGCCGGTCACCGAGGGCGGGTCCGGTGAGAATGAATCCACGCTTGTCCCGCGCTATTTGCGGAGGCAGCCAGTCGGTGCGCGGGGATGCCCCGACGAACACGAAGATCCCCGAGGTGGTCAGTTCCTCGGTGCCTCCCGTCGCGGCATCTCGAATCGTGACGGTTTCAAGCCGTTCGGTGCCCCCGACCGAATCGACCGACGTCCCGCAGCGCACCGCGATGTTCGAGCGCTCAGCGATCTGGTCGACCAAGTAGCTGGACATCTTTGCTCCGAGCTCGCCGGCTCGGCACAGGACGGTCACGGAGCGGGCGTAGTCGGAAAAGTACACGGCCGCCTGTCCGGCCGAGTTCGCCCCGCCCACCACGACAATGTCCTCACCGGTCACCGTGTCGCGTTCGCTCAGTGAGGCCCCGTAGAAGACGCCGCGCCCCTCGAACTCGGCACTGCCCGGCACGTCGAGGGTGCGGTAGGCGACGCCGCACGCCAAGATGACGGACCCGCAGTTGATGGCGGAACCGTCCGCCAGTTCGAGCCTCGGGTAGGGGCCGGCCAGGTCGAGCCCCACGGCGGTGGTCGGTGCCAGCACGTCGACGTGGAAGCGGCGCGCCTGCGTCACTGCCCGGCGGGCCAAATCGCTTCCGGAAATGCCGTTCGGAAAGCCCAGATAGTTCTCGATACGCGAGGACTGGCCGGCTTGTCCGCCCGGAACGAGTTGTTCGAGGCAAACGGTCCGCAGTCCCTCGCTGGCTCCGTACACCGCAGCGGCAAGTCCTGCCGGTCCGGCTCCGACTATCGCCAGGTCGAACGATTCGGCGTCCGCGCGGGTCTTGAGACCCAGCGCGGCAGCCAAGGCGGCGACGTCCGGCGAACGCAACGAGACGCCGTCCGGCGTAATGACGAGCGGAAGCCCGTCGTCGCCGGCGGCTTCCGAGAGCTTCCTGCCCTCCTGGCTGACGTCGATGTCGAACCACTGCATGGGGATCTGATTGCGCTGCAAGAAGTCGCGAATCTCGTGCGTGCGAGCCGACCAGCGGCTACCGACGACCCGGGTCACGGCATAGGTCGGCTGGTTGTGCGCGTGCCAATCCTCGAGCAAGTCGTCGATGACGGGGAAAAGGCGCTCCTCCGGCGGTTCCCAGGGCTTGAGGATGTAGTAGTCCAAGTGCAGATCGTTGATCGACCCGATGGCGACCTCGGTGTCGGCGTAGGCGGTGAGGAGTACTGTGCGCACGTCCGGGAAGAGCTCCAGCGCAGCGGCCAGGACCTCCGTCCCCGCGACCTCGGGCATGCGCTGGTCGGAGACGACTATTGCGACAGGATCGTCGCGCAGCTTCAACTTGCCGAGCGTGTCGATCGCTTCCGTACCGCCGGACGCCGTCAGCACCCGATAGCGGCGTCCGTAACGACCGCGCAAGTCGCCCCGCACGGCACTGAGCACGGCCGGGTCGTCGTCGACGGCAAGGATGACGGGGCGCGGCGCGGTCGGAGGCATGTCAGTCATGAGTCGCTCCCGGCCGGACGCCGCGGCGGAAGCCAGATCCGGAATACCGTGTGCCCGGGCGTCGATTGCACGTCGACGCTGCCGCCGGTGCCGCGGATCATGTTGAAGACGATGTTCAGGCCCAGCCCGGTGCCCTTCCCCGGTGGCTTCGTCGTGAAGAACGGGTCGAACACCTTGCCCTGCGCTTCGGAGGGGATTCCGGGGCCGTCGTCCTCGATTTCGACGGCGACACCGCCGTCGGCGGCCCGTGTCCGGATGGTCAGGCGGCCCGAGCCGTCCATGGCGTCGGCTGCGTTATCGATGAGGTTCGTCCACACCTGATTCAATTCGCTGCCCAGAGTTTCGATGCGCGGCACATCGCTGCCGTAGTCGCGGGTGACCTCAATGCCTTGCCCCAGCTTGGACTGGAGCATCACGAGCGTGCCGTCCAATCCCGAGTGGATGTCGACGTCCTGCACTGCGGCGCGGTCCATGTAGCTGTAGTCCTTGAGCGCGGACACGATCTGCGAGATTCGTGCCGATCCGTGGCCGATCTGGGCAATGAGTCCATACGCGTTGCGCGCTTCGGACAGCGCGGTGATCGCGGTGCCGAGATGAGCGGGCTCAAAGGTGTCGGCGAGCACATCGAGCTCCCCGGCGTCCATCCCCAGGTCGACGAGAGAGCCTGCCGCATCCCACGAATCACCGAGTCCGTGCGAGTTCAGCCAGTCCTCGATTTCCTCTTCGCGGTCGCCGCGAGTGAGCGGATCGAGCCGTTCGACATCGTTCGACTCGACTGCGGCGCGGTCGATCAGCTCGGCCAATCGCGCCGCCTCGTCGACGGTTTGGGCCGCGTGAGCCAGGGTGAGAAGAGCCGAGCAGGTATTCGAGAATGCGTCTTCGAGGAGCGCGGCCCCGCGGCGGGCTGCGGCTGCCGGGTTGTTCAATTCGTGTGCCATGCCCGCGCTCAGCCGCCCGAGGGTCGCCAGCTTCTCGCTTTGGATCAGGGCCGCCGAACGTTCGGCGACCTCGTCCTCCAGCTGCCGTTGATAGGCCGCCTGCAATGCTTCCGCGTGCTTGCGGTCGCTCACGTCCCGGAAGAACGTATGAGTGGCGACGAATTCTCCGTCGTGGAACCGTCCTGTCGCGTTCCCCTCGACGGGAAACTTGCGGCCGTCCTTGGCGACGAACGTGACCTCAACCCGATCGAAAGACTCGCCACTCATGATCTGGCCGATGATTCGCGTGCAGTGGTCATGATCGATCTCGTCGACGATGTCGAACAAGGTCAGGCCCGGCAACTCCTCGGGCGTATAACCGAGGTGATCGTGCCAGGCGCGATTGACGAATTCGAAGTGCCCATCGGGCAAGATGCTCTGCACGATGTCGTGGGCCGATTCAATGAGGTCGAGGTAACGTCGCTCACTTTCGAGCACGTGCGCCTCGGCTTCGTGCCGAGCGGTCAGATCGCGGACGACGGCGCGAAAGACTTGCTCGTCCGGTAACCCGACGGCCGTCCAGAGCAGCCACCGGATCGACCCGTCGGCGGCGAGGAATCGATTGTGAAAATGGGCGACCGCGGTGCTTCCGCGAAGGGCCCCGAATTGCGCCCGCGTCTCTGCCGCATCGTCTTCGTGAACGAAGTCGATGAGCGGCCGTGAGAGCAGATCATCGGTGCTCCAGCCGACCAGCGCCGCCCAATCACCGGTGGCCTCGCGGAAGCAGCCGTCGAATCCGGCCACGCAGGCGAGGTCGACGCTTTGATCCAAGAGGCGCGCTGCGACAACGTGCGGCCACGATTCGATACCAAGCCCGCTCTGAGGCATGGGGCGCTCCTTCACGCAACCGTGGCTCGGCTGGCGGCGAGCACTTGTACGGAATATACACCCGTTTGTCAGCTATTCGATTGGTTCCTATTTCATGGACCGCAATTCGAGTAATTCCATCGCGGCAGTCGAGTGTTTTAGCCGTCGATGAGCTTCGCCAACCGGCTGAACTCGGCGTTCACGTGCGCCGCGATCGAGCCGGCCGGATCGTCGTCCTCGATGCTTTGCGCGAAAGCGGTTTCGAAAACGGCGACGGCGACCCGGCCGAGCAGCCGCGCCGTCGCGTCGTCCGCACCGCGTTGCCGAAGCCCCTCAGTGGCCGCGCGTGCCACATCGGCCATCTTGGTGCGCTCTCGTTCTTGGAGCTCCCGGCTGCCGGCAATCACGACGCTGCGATCCTTGGCGCCCTCCACCTCGCGGAGCAATGCTTCGCCGACCTCGACAAGCGCGATCGTGACCGCTTGCAGGAGGTCGAGCGAGCCGTCGGCCGACGCCACGGCCTCCGTCAACGCCGGCGGTAGACGGTCGGAGCCGCCGAAGAACACTTCTCGCTTATCGGGAAAATATCGGAAGAACGACCGCCGGGTCAGGCCGGCGCGCTCCGCGATTTGCGTGACGGTGACGGCGTCGTACCCGTGCTCGAGGCATAGCGCAATTGCTGCTGCCTTCAGACGCTCCTCCGCGCCCGGATCCCACCGTGCCATACCTACACCCTACTTGGTGATGACACACAGTGTCACAGTCGTGGTATCGTAGTGATAACACAGAGTGTCATCACTTGGAGAGTTGGGCCACTGAGGACACCCACCCGTCGAAAGGGAACTGATGACCACACGCGAACTTTGGATCCTCGGCGGTACCGGCCGGATCGGGCGCGCTGTCGCGAGAATTCTGGACGCCGAAAGCAACGTCCCGATCGTGCTTGTCGGCCGTCATCGCGGGCGACTGGACGACGTCAGCACCTCGTTGGCGCGGCCGGCCCGCGTGGTGGTTTCCGACTCCCCCGCGAGCATTGCGGATCTGATTCGGGCACAACGACCGGCGGTGGTGGTGAACACTTTGGGCTCGTATGCGGATTCGGGGGCGCCAATTGCCCGCGCATGCATGCCGGGAGGCCACTACGTGGATCTCGCAAACGACCTGACGTCGTTGCCGGCGTTGCTCGACCTCCACGACGAGGCCGTAGCGGCGGACAGCACGTTGGTCACGGGCGCGGGGTTCGGCGTCCTCGGCACGGAAGCGGCCGTGGCAAAGCTGTGCGAGGGCCGCACCACGCCGAAATCCGTGCGCGTCGACGCACTGGGTTCCGTGGACACCGAAGCCGGGCTGCTGGGGCCGGCGTTCGCGGCGTCCATCATCGACGTTTTCACCACCGGCGGCAGGCAGTACCGGGACGGCAGGGTTGTGGCGACCCGGCTCGGCTCGCCCGCCCTGCGGGTCACGGCTCCGGACGGCTCGACAGTTCCGTGTGCCGGATCGCCGTCCGGCGAATTGGTGGCCGCTCACCTGGTCAGCAGAGCGCCGGATGTCGTCGCGACTTCAGCCCTCATACCCACTTCGCCGGCTTTTCGCGCCGTACTGCCGGTCGCCGGCGTCCTGTTGAAGATCGGGGCCGTCCGCCGCATTCTGGCAAAGCGGCTCGCGGGCGTGCGCTTGAGCGCCAAACCGCGTCCGCGGCCGCATTCGTGGGGCCACGCCGTTGCGGAATGGCCGGACGGCGTTCGACGCGAATGCTGGCTGCAAGCCGGCGAGGCTATGGACTTCACCGCGACTGTCACGGCTCTGGTCGCCGCGCGTTTGGCCGATGGACAGGCACCGACCGGTGCATACACGCCGGCGGGCGCGTTTGGCGCCGAGCTCGCTGTCGACGCCGGCGGCGAGTTCATTCTCCAGTGACGCCGGGGCTTCCAATACACCAGATAAGCGGCGCGCAGGCTTCGACTCGTCGGTTGATGGCGGAAATCGATTGTGCGAATTCAAAATGCCGCGCATAGTGAAGTGATGGAATCGAAGCGCTGGGGCGACCTGGATCCTCGCGTCCGTCAAACACTCACGCTGGCCGGCTCCTTCGAGGCAGGCCTGAAGGTCGCCGCCTTAATCGATCTCGCACAGCGGCCCCGAACCGACATTCGAGGCTCGAAAGCGGCATGGGCGCTGGTACTGACTCTGGCCAATTCCGCCGGGATACTGCCCATCGTCTACTTCCTCCGTGGACGACGGACCACGTAGCCGGCAACCAAACGAGCCGGCAATCAAAGTAGCCGACAGCCGAAGTACAAAACCGGATAACGAGCGGCCAATTTCGTCGGAGCTATTTGCCGCACCTACTCATTGGGGCATTGCCATGTCACGACTCAATCGACTGCTGTACCTGATCGCCCTCACGTGTGCGGCGCTGATCTTCGGCCTCACGCTGTCGCACGTGCTGGCTGCTCCGGGGAGCCTCGGGCTGTCCGGGTCGCAGTGGCTGGCTGTGCAGCACACGTTTTACGGCGGGTTCGCCATAGTCGGCGCTGCGGCGGAAGTCGTCGGCCTGATCACAAGCGGCATCCTGACCGCCACGGCCCTGACGGCATCCATCAAGAGAACGCGTCACGTCGTCGGTGCCGCTGCACCGCTTGTTGCCGCGCTGTGTTTTCTCGGAACGCTCGCCGCGTACTGGATCGGCAATCGGCCGGCGAATGCCAAGATCGCCACGTGGACCACCGCCACTCTTCCGCCGGACTGGACCGATTATCGAGCGGCCTGGGAACTCGCGCACGCCGTCTCTGCCGCATTCGGAGCAGTGGCGTTCTTCGTCTTGGCAATAGTTCTCATGCACCGCATTGCTCATGCACCGCAAGCGCCGCGCGGGTCCGCCGGGCCTATCGGCGAGTGACCTTGCCGGTCAGCTCCGCCAGGGAACGCATGAAGATCGGCCTTGCCGCGATCCAGCCGGCAATGACGACTATCAAGGTCACGACGAACAGTGCGAATCCCCACCAGCTCAAGCTGCCTTCCGGCTGATTGCTGAACATGTAGTTGAGGTTGTGCCGCATGCCGGTCGTGAATACCAGGAATACGTGGATGACGATGAACACGACGTAGTAGAACATCACCGGCAGGTGGATGGCGCGGGCCAGGGCCGCCGGGTAGACCCGGTTGATCTTCCACGTCGGTGACCACACGGGCGACATCCGGATTCCGGTGACGGCGGCCAACGGCGCGGCGATGAAGATCGTGACGAAGTACGCAAGCACTTGCAGAGCGTTGTAGTTGGTCCACGCCGTCTCGACCGGCCAGTTGAACGACAAGTACTGAAGTCCGGCGGACCATGCGTTCGGGATGATGTCCCAATGGATCGGCACGACGCGGAGCCAGGATCCCGAGATGAAGAGCAACACGATAAAGACGACGCCGTTGAGCACCCACAGGAAATCGACCGACAGATGCAACCACAAATACAAGCTCATCTTGGTCGGCGAACCCTTGGTTTTGAACCGCCCCTTGTTGTTACGGGTCCAGAAAGCCTCGGGCTTCGTCTGTGAATGCACCAGCCATCCGGACCGGATGAGCAACACGATGAAGAAGATGTTCAACGCGTGCTGCCATTGAATGAACCCGGCGAAGCCCTCCGGCGAATCGGCGGGTAATTCCGATTTGCCCGGATAGTTTTCAAGGAAGCTGTGGCCGGCGTCCGAGCCGAGATACCACCGGGATGCAATTGACGCCGCAGCCAATACGACGATCACGAGAGGGACTATCCACACCAGCTTGAACCACGGGGACTCCCGGAACCCCGATTTTTTCGACTTTGCGGTCTGAGCCATCGTGCTTCGCGTTCTCCTTCGGTGTGCCGGGACGTCGACGCTCGAACGCCCGGTAGCTGGCAAGGTGATGCATCGGCATTACCGTTCGGGGATCACTCTATCGTTCCGCGGGCCTTCTCGCCGCCCTCGGTGGCGGCGGGAATTAGCCGTAGAACGCAGCCGTTACAGATTTAAATACGTTTGCATGAACATCCGCAGCTTCGGCACGTGAAAGGAACCCATGTCCGAGACATCGAGTCCCACTTCCATCGAGCTCGGCCTCGACACATTCGGTGATGCGTATACGGGGCCGGACGGCGAGCTGCTTCCCGGCGCCGCGGTCATCCGGGACGTCGTCGAGCAGGCTGCGCTGGCCGATCGGGTCGGCGTCGATTTCATCGGCGTCGGCGAGCATCACCGCCCCGATCTGACTGTGAGCGCGCCGGACGTCGTGCTGGCCGCCATTGCGGGCCGGACGTCGCGGATCCGCCTCGGCTCCGCCGTCACCGTGCTCAGCTCGGATGATCCGGTGCGCGTGTTCGAACGATTTTCGACGCTGGACGCCGTGTCTTCCGGCCGTGCCGAGGTCATCATCGGCCGCGGCTCGTTCATTGAGTCGTTCCCGCTGTTCGGCTACGACCTCGGGGACTACGAGACACTGTTCAACGAAAAACTCGATTTGTTCTCGCAGTTGCTCGAAGAAAAACCCGTCACCTGGTCGGGCACCATGCGAGCGCCGCTGAGTGGTCAGGAGTTGTACCCGAAAACGGAGTCCGGCAGGCTGCGCGCCTGGATTGGGGTGGGCGGCAGCCCGGAATCGGTCATCCGGTCCGTCAAGTATCGGATTCCGATGATGTTGGCAATCATCGGCGGCGACCCGACGCGGTTCGCTCCGTACGTCGATCTCTATCACCGTGCTCAAAACGAGCTCGGCGTCCCGGCCATGCCGCTCGGCGCCCATTCGCCCGGACACATTGCCGAAACTGATGAGCAGGCTCGCGAAGAACTGTGGCCGCACTATAAGACGATGCAGGATCGGATCGGCGCCGAGCGCGGCTGGCCGCCGGCGACCCGCGCCGGATTCGAATCCGAAGCCGAGCACGGCTCGCAATACGTCGGATCGCCCGAGACCGTGGCACGGCGCATTGCGGCGACTGTCACCACTCTCGGCCTCGACCGTTTTGACCTGAAATACGCAAACGGGCCAATGCCGCACGATCAGCTGATGACGAGCATCGAGCTCTACGGCACACGCGTCATCCCATTGGTGCGCGAATTGCTCGCGTAGTCGACGACTATAATCGGTTTCCATCATGCCGACCTACGAACACCGAGGACGACGGCCGGTCGTGCACCCGACCGCGTACGTCGCCCCAACGGCAGTGCTGTGCGGAGACGTGCAGATCGGTGCCGAGTCTCGGATCCTCTTCGGCGCCGTCGTCAGCGCCGAGGACGGACGCGTACGGATCGGCAGTCACTGCGTCGTCATGGAAAATGCGCTCGTCCGTGGCCGCTCGGAGCATCCGGTCGACATCGCCGACAACGTCTTGGTCGGCCCGCACGCCCATATCAACGGCGCCTCGGTCGCCGAGGGGTGCTTCCTGGCCACCGGAAGCTCGCTGTTCCCCGGTTCCGTTCTTGCCCCGAACGTCGAGGTGCGCATTCATGGCGTAGTCCATGCCAATACATCGGTCGCCGAGGGTTCTGTCGTCCCGATCGGTTGGATAGCGGTCGGCAGTCCGGCGCGGATTCTTCCGCCCGACAGACACGACGAGATCTGGTCGATCCAGCAGGGTCTCGACTTCCCCGGCACTGTGTACGGCGTCGATCGTGAGACGACGGCAGCCGACCTGATGGATCAACAATCGCGCTGGTACGGAGCGCACAAAAACGACCAGCGGATTGCCAGACACGACGCGTAGACTGGCCGGCAAGAAGCGCCGGGTATCGGGGGATTGTCCATGAACAGGAAAATTTTGAAATGGCTGCCGGTCGCCGTGGTTCCGATGGTGATCGCCGGCGGCACGTTGGCGGCGCATGCCTCGCCCGATGAGAACTTGCCGGCGAAGACTCCCGAACAAGTGCTCACGCTTGCCCAAAAGGCGCAGCCACAGCCGTTTTCCGGCCAATTCACCCAAACGTCGAATCTTGGGCTCCCGTCCCTGCCGCAAAGCGACCAAGGCTCCCACTCACGGCTTTCCGAGGCGTTGGATCTGGCCACCGGCACCCACCAAGCGCGCGTGTACGTCGGCGGGCCCCGGAAGTCACGCGTCCAAGTGCTCGACAAACTGGCCGAACGCGATGTGGTGCGCAACGGCCGCACGGTCTGGGCGTACGACTCCGCCAAGCAGGCCGCCACGCGCGTCACCCTGCCGGCAGCGCAGCAGCCGTCCGGCAAGCACGCTGCGAGCCCTTCATCGCCGGAGAAGTCGGCAAAGAAGTTCCTGGCAAACGTGTCCCCCACGACAAGGGTGCAACTGGGCAACGACACCACGGTCGCCGGGCGCTCGGCTTACGATCTCGTGTTGACGCCGCGCACATCGAAGACCTTGATCGGTTCGGTCTCCATCGCAGTCGATGCGAAGACCGGGATGGCGTTGAGCGTGGCAGTCACGGCGCGCGGGAACGAGACGCCCGCCGTTAAGACGGCGTTCACGTCGTTGAAGCTCCAAGCACCGGCTGCCGGCCGCTTCAATTTCACCCCGCCGGAGGGCACCAAGGTCCGGACCAAGCGTCTCAAGAACCACTCGCACGAACGGGCGACAAAGCACGACGAGGCGACAACGATCGGGCACGGCTGGACATCGATTGTGGAGATTCCAGCCGGAAATCTGCCCGGCAAGAGCCCGGGCGCCACGAACGCAAAGGCGTCGCAGGCCGCGTCCCTGTCCGCGCTGACGAAGAAGGTCGACGGAGGCCGGCTGTTCAGTTCGTCCCTCGTGAATGTGCTGCTGACGAACGATGGCCGGGTCTTGGCCGGCGCCGTGCCGGCAAGCGCATTGCAAGCGGCCGCCGCTCAGTGAACGCCGCGCCGTCCGACCTCGCCATCCGGACCCGCGGGCTGAGCAAGCGCTTCGGAGGCCGTGCGGCGGTCGACCGGATCGACCTGTCGGTGCCGCGCGGCAGTGTATTCGGCTTTCTCGGGCCGAACGGCTCCGGCAAGACGACAACTATTCGCATGCTGCTCGGGCTGATCGAAGCCTCCGACGGCGAGATCGACGTGCTCGGCCACGAGGTTCCGCGCGGCCTGCACCGGGTACTCCCCCGCGTTGGCGCTCTCGTCGAAGGCCCGGCGTTCTATCCGTTCCTTTCCGGGACGGCGAATTTGCGCCGGCTCGACTCGGCCGACAGTTTTGCCGTCCGGTCCACGCGCAATGCGCGCATTGGTGCGGCGATCGACCGCGTCGGCCTCTCCCACGCCGCATCGAAGAAGGTGCACGCGTATTCGCTCGGGATGAAACAGCGCCTCGGCATTGCTCACGCCTTGGGTGATGCGCACAATCTGCTGGTGCTCGACGAGCCTACGAACGGCCTGGATCCGCAGGGAACCCGCGAGGTGCGCTCGTTGATCCGTTCGCTGGCCGGTGAGGGAACCACTGTTTTCGTGTCGAGCCATTTGCTGGCCGAAATCGAGCAGATGTGCACGCACGCCGCAATCATGAGTTCGGGCCGTCTCGTTGCGCAAGGCACTCTCGACGAACTCCGGCAGGCCGGCACCGCGCGGATACGCCTCGAGACGCCGGACGACGCGCCGGCACGCCGGGTGCTCGCATCGCTCGGGCTTGAGGTCGCGCCGTCCGGAGCATCCGGCGGGCCCGGCGATTTCGCGGATTTCGGCGGATCGGTCACGGCGGCCGTCTCCGCCGACGTGGCGCCGGAAACGATAGTTGCGTCATTGGTGGAGGCCGGCGTGCGGGTGCGTGGTTTCGAGGTCCGCAGCGAAAGCCTCGAGGACAGGTTCGTCGAGTTGACCGGTGAGGGATTCAATGTCGCCGGATGATCCGTTCACGACCGGCGACGCCCGGCCGGCAGCGGCCCGGCACGGCGGCCGGGCTCTCGTGGCCAGCGAGATCGGGTTCGTTTTTCGGCGGCGCCGCACGTGGGCAATGCTTGCCGCGCTGGCGTTGATTCCGGTACTGATCGGCGTGGTCGTGCGCGTGACGTCGTCCGGGCCGCCGGCCGGGCGCGGCCCGCAGTTCCTGTCGCAGATCACCGACAACGGGCTGTTCGTCGGGTTGACCGCCCTTGTCGTGTCGATACCGCTCTTCCTGCCGCTGACGGTCGGCGTGGTCGCCGGGGACACGATCGCCGGCGAAGCCGGGGCCGGCACGCTCCGCTACTTATTGGTGGCCCCGGCCGGCCGTGTGCGCCTGCTCGGCGTCAAATACATCGGTGCCGCGGTATTCTGCCTCAGCGCGGTGTTGGCCGTCGTCGTGGCCGGAACCGTCATCGGGCTCATCCTGTTCCCGGTCGGGCCGGTGCCGTTGTTGTCGGGCGAGACGATTTCGGTGGCGCAGTCGTTGGGCAGGTTGCTGCTGGTGGCGGCTTTCGTCTGCGTGTCGTTGCTCGGCATGACCGCCATCGGGCTGTTCATTTCGACCTTGACCGACGTGCCTGTTGGCGCGATGGCGGCCACGATAGTACTGGCAGTCGTCTCGCAGGTGCTGGATTCGCTGCCGCAGTTGTCGTGGCTGCATCCATGGCTCTTTTCGCACTATTGGCTGGAGTTCGCCGGTCTGTTGCGGTCGCCGATCTCGTGGGATGCGTTTGGCGCGAATTCGCTGTTGCAGCTGGGGTACATCGCCATGTTCGGCGCACTGGCCTATGCCCGATTCACGACGAAGGATGTGCTGTCGTAACCGGCACTATAGTCTGACGGCATGCCCACATTGCTGCACCTGGATTCCTCCGCCGATCTGACCAATTCCCGCTCGCGCACCTTGAGCGCACGATTTGCCGAAGAGTGGCGTGCCGCCGGGGCCGATCACACGGTCCGGTACCGCGACCTGCACCGGCGCCAACTGCCGCACCTGGCCGACGCCGCGCTGCACTGGCCCGAGCGTTTGCGCCCGGACGATGCGAATCCTCCTGCCGACGCCGTCACGTTGCAGAACGAGCTCATCGACGAGCTGACGGCGGCCGATGCGCTCGTCATCGGTCTGGGACTCTACAACTACTCGATGCCGTCGACGCTCAAGGCATGGATCGACCACATCCACGTACCGGCCGTGACGGCGCCGTTCGATGTCGAAGTGCAGCCCATGGCCGGTAAACCCGCTCTCATCATCACGAGTCGCGGGGCCGTGTACGACGTCGGCACGCCGACCGCCGATTGGGATCACGCCACTCCCGCGCTGAAAATCATCCTGGGCGAAGCGCTGGGCATGGACGTCGACGCCGTCACCATCAGCCGCACACTTGCCGGCCGAGTGCCGGCGCTTGCCGCCGAGGCCGAACGCGGCAAGCAGGAGTTCGATGCGGCGCTGGAACGTGTGACGGAGCTGGCCCGTCGTTATGCCCACAAGGAGTGACAATGCAGAGATTCACCGGACGAACGGCCTTCGTGACGGGGGCAGCTGACGGGATCGGCAAGGCGATCGCCCGCCGGCTGATCGATGAGGGCGGATCGGTCGCCGTTACCGACATCGATGCCCAGGCGGCCGAAGCGACCGCCCGCGAGCTTGCCGCGGACGCGGACGCGGCCGCGGCCAGCGTGATCGGTGTCGAGGCCGACGTGTGCGACAGAGCATCGGTCGATCGGGCCGTCGCCACGGCCGTCACCCGATTCGGTGGCATCGACATCCTCGTCAACAACGTCGGCATCGATTACGGCGGTCCGTTCGAGGACATCACCGACGACACGTGGGCCGCCCAGACCGATCCGACGTTGTACGGAGCAGTTCGATGCGTGCAGGCGACGCTCCCGCATCTGCTTCGGTCCGATCATGCGGCGGTCGTGGCCATCGCGTCGGTCAACGGGATGTCGGCGATCAGCGGCGAGGCGTACTCGACCGCCAAGGCCGGCATCATTAATTTGATGGCCAATCTTGCCGTGCGCTACTCCCCCGTCCGGCTGGCTGCGCGCGCCGAACCGGCGACGGAAGATCCGTCCCGGGACGGGCCGGCGGAGCTGCCGCGGGGCATCCGGTTCAACGCCGTCTCGCCCGGGACCATCCATACCGGGGTGTGGGATCGCCGGGGCGCGGACGGCGCGGCGGACCTTGAACGCATGCGGCGTCTCTACCCGATGGGCAGGGTCGGCAGGCCCGACGACATCGCCGCTGCCGTTGCCTTCCTGGCCTCGGACGACGCGTCATGGATCACGGGCATCAACCTGCCGGTCGAAGGCGGTCTCCTTGCCGGGCCGCAGTTCCTCCGGTAGCCGGCGGTCAATGCTGCGTGATTCTGCTCAAGAATGCTTTCGTCCGGTCGTGGCTGGGGTGTTCCAGGACGTCTTTCGGATCTCCCTGTTCGACAATCTTGCCCTCGTCCATGAAAACGACGCGGTCGGCCACTTCTCGGGCAAACCCGATCTCGTGGGTCACTATCACCATGGTCATGCCCTCATTGGCGAGATCCTTCATCACGTTCAACACCTCGCCGATCGTTTCCGGATCGAGAGCGGACGTCGGCTCGTCAAAGAGCATGAGCTGCGGCTGCATGGCAAGTGCGCGGGCAATGGCGACCCGCTGCTGCTGGCCGCCCGACAGCTCGCGCGGATAGGAGTCGGCCTTGTCCGGTAATCCCACTTTCCGCAGCAGCTCAACAGCGCGTTCACGGGCCGCGCGCTTACTGATCTTGCTCACCTTGCGCGGGGCGAGCGCCAAGTTCTCCAGCACTTTCAGGTGCGGGAACACGTTGAACCCTTGAAAGACCATTCCCACGCGTTTGCGGACGGCGTTCATGTCCGTCCTCGAGTGCCCGAGGTCGTATCCCAGTACCGTAAGCGTCCCCGACGTCACGGTCTCCAACCTGTTCAAACACCGCAACAGCGTGCTCTTGCCCGAGCCGGACGGGCCGATGATGCACAGCACCTCGTTGGCGGCGACTTCGAGGTCGATGTCCGTCAAGACTTCATTGGAGCCGAAACTCTTGTGCAGGTTTTCAACTATGACCACCGGGCCGTCGGCCGGTGATTCCGGCACATGCCTGCGGGCGCTATCCTCGCTCATGCCAACTTCCTCTCCCACCAGCGACCCAATAACGCCATCGGGTAGGAAATCACGAAATAGAGCGCGGCGGCAACGAGAAATACTACGAGCGGCTGATTATTGATCGTGCTGATAATGTTTGCCTCCTTGGTGAGCTCTGCGTATTGAATAGCGGACGCGAGAGCGGACGCTTTGACCAAGGAAATGAGAAATCCCATTCCCGACGGCAGGACGATCCGCATTGCCTGCGGCACTATGACGTAGCGAAATTTGACGAAGTATCCCATTCCGAGCGCTTCAGCGGCTTCGCTCTGGCCCTGCGGTATTGCATTGATACTGCCGCGAAATATCTCCCCCACATATGCGGCGGCGTAAATGCTCAGGCCGAGTATTGCAGTGAATGCCGGTGAGAACGTCAGCAATGGGAAAAGGATCGGCAACGCGAAGAACATGAAGAACAGGATGATCAACGGCGGGATCCCGCGAATGATGCTGGTGTAAATATTGCTGATCCAGCGTGCCGGCGGAAGCGGGCTGGTGGCGGCCAGCCCCAGCACCATGCCGACGAGGCTGCCGACGATACCGGAGATCACGACGGCGATGACCGTGTATCCCAGTCCGCGCAGCAGTGCCGGCAGATATTGGGCGGTCCATGCCGGAACATCGGAAATCCAGGTCATAGTGAGTCCTTACCAGCGGAACGCAAAACGTTCCGTCGCTCGGGATGCCAGGGCCGCGATGGCTGACACGACGTAATACAGCGCCGCGCCGATCGCGAAGAGCGGCAGCGTCAGCTCGGTTGTCGAGACTATGTTGCGCAACGCGTTGGTCAGTTCCTGATACGAAATGATGGAGGCGACCGACGAGAACAGGAACAGGATGATCAACTGATTGGTCAACGCCGGCAGCACGTTGCGCAGCGCAGGCTTGAACACCACGTAGATGAAGGTTTGCACCGAGGTCATGCCCAGCGCGGCGCTTGCCTCGCGTTGCCCGGTCGGCACGGACTCGAATCCGGCACGAAAGATCTCGGCCGTATAGGCGGCATTGTTCAAACTCAATCCGATGAACGTCGAGAAGAAGGGGTTGACGTTGAGACCCAACTGCCCCAGCCCGAAATAAAACAGATAGAGCTGCACCAACAGCGGCGTGTTGCGGAAGAGTTCGATGAATCCGCGGCTGAGCCACCCGACGACGGGGACGTTCCCGGCCTTGGCAATGGCAAGCGGTATGCCGAGAAGGCCCCCGACGACGAAGCCCAGTGCGGTGACGAGGACGCTGCTTCCCAGGGCGCCGATCAGCTCGGGAAGATACGTGAGCGCTTCACCCATGGATTCCTAGCCGTAGTTTTTGACAAGCGGCGACAGGTCTTCGTCAAACCATTTCTTATGCAGTTTTTGGGCATCGCCCTGGCTGATCAAATTGCGGATGAAGTTGTCCAGATAATTCAGCCATTGCTGTTGATCGGGCAACACGCCCATTGAAATAAGATCGGGTTTGATCGGCGGGACGTCCAACGCCTTCAGCGCGCTGTTCTTCTTCGCGTTTTGGTGCGTCACATAGTACGTCTCCATTGCCGCATCCACTTTATTGGATTTCAGCGCCTGCAACACGTGAGCAATGCTGTCGAACCGTACCGGCTTCGCCTTGGGAAAGTCGTCGGTGATGATCGTGTCGTTTGTACTGCCGCGGGCAACTGCTACCTTTTTGCCGGCCAGATCCTTCACGCTCGTGATGGGATCGTCCTTCCGGAACAGCACTCCGGCGCCCTGAGATTTGTACGGAATGGTGAAGGCGACCTTTTTCGCACGTTCGTTGGTGGCGGTGTATGCGGAAATATTGACGTCTGCCCGCTTGGATTTCATCACGGACAAGCGCTCATCACCGTTGACCGGCACCATCTTGAGCTTGACGCCAAGTGCTTTCGCCAGCTCTTTGGCGATGTCCGGGGCGTAGCCGACGATTTTCCCGCTCGGCTTCTTCACGCTGGTCGGCGGGAAATCCGGAAGTACGGCCACCCGCAGCGTCCCCCGCTTTTCAATGGTCTGCAGCGTGTTCGGCCCCGACTCGCCGCCCGACCCGCCGGCCGAGCAGCCGGAGAGCGCGACCGGAACGATCGCCAGTAGTCCAATTGCAAGTCTCGTTACGATCCGACGATGCATCATCTGTCCTTCCCCTCGAGCCAGAAGTACGGCTCGCAGCTATTTGCCGGTTCGCCGTGTTTTCGTCGAAGTGAGCATGATCACACTGTAGCGTAGAGTCACTGGAATGAACACAGTTCAGAGTAGTGAATTTTTATCCGCCGCACGGTTGCGGCGGTCATCGACACGAAGGAGCGTTTCTCATGGCGGCCGATCACGATCCTGCTCCGGCGGCAACTCGATCGATGCGTATTCTCGATCTGCTTGAAGAAGCTCAGGGGGCGCCGTTGACCTTGAGCGCTATTGCCTCGGCGCTGCAAATAGCCAAATCGTCAACGAGCAACTTGCTCTCCGTGCTCGAAGACAGCAATATGATTCAGCGGATTCCCAAGGGCTATCGCCTCGGACGGCGCACTGCCGAACTCGGCGGCGCATTTGCCAGGCAGTTCCACCAGATTCGCGAATTCTTCGATATCTGCGACTCGTCCGACTTGCTGCGCTCCGAAGTCGTGCAGATCACCATGCGCGACGGCACGGATTCGCTGTATCTGGCGCGGTCCGAAGGCAGCCGATACGGCCTCGGAATCCCGATCGGTTCGCGGTTGCCGCTTCCGCAGTGCGCGACGGGCAATGCCCTGTTGTCGCGCTTGACCGACGATGAGATCAGGGAGCTGGTCGCGCCGATCGCTCCATTTCCCCAGCTGACGCGCGGCAGCGTCACGACGGTGGATCAACTGCTGAGCAGTATTCGCCAAACGCGCAAGCGTGCTTACGCGATCGACCCGAACGGATCGATCGAAGGAGTCACCGGAGTAGCGGTTCCGATCGATGCCTGGCAGCCCGGGGACCCGCCGTTGGCCATTGGAGCGGCACTTCGGAGCGAGGCCGCCTCGAAAGCGCAAATCGAGCTCATCGGCAAAGAATTGATCGAGGCGGCGACCAAGCTCACCAACCCGTGGACTTTGCGCTGATCTCGGCCGGCGACGGGCTACAGCAGGCCGTACGCCTTGGCGCGGGTCATGATCTTGCGAGCGCGGGCCAGCCGCGGCAGGTCCGAACCGTCACGGATCACTCCGCCGCGGGCATCGAACGACTCGGTGACGTCCTGCGCCCACTCCAGGTCGGCAGTCGTCGGGCTGAGGATCTCGTTGACCATACCGGTCTGTTCCGGACGCAGGCAGATCTTCGCCAGCAATCCCATCGTGAGGCTGTGTGCCGTCTCGGCCACCAGGACGCGGGTTTCGGTTGTCACGACGGGCCCGTCGATCGGGCCCGGCAAGCGTGCGGCGCGGCTGGCCAGGACCATCCGCGAGCGCGAATACGCCATCGCGGTGTGATCGTCGCCGATATCGGTGTCGCGGCGGAAGTCTCCGGTGCCGAACGCCAACCGGAACGTGGATTCGGACTTGGCGATCGATGACACGTTCTCAATGCCGACGGCGCTTTCGATGAGCGCCACGATCAGCTTGTCGTCGCCGAGCAGCGCGGCCGTCTCGGCAACGTGCGAGGCGTCTTCCGTTTTGGCAAGCATCACGCCGGTCAACCCGGGAAGGCCGCGCAGCGCCTCCAGATCGTCCCGCCAGAACTCCGATTCGGCGTCGTTGATCCGCACGTACGCGCGCCCGCCGTTGTTCAGCCATTTCACGACGTTGTCGCGGGCTTCCGGCTTCTGCTCGGGAGCCACGGCGTCCTCGATATCGAGCACTATGGCGTCAGCCGCCGACGCGGCGGCTTCCTCGAACGTCTCCGGCTTGGCCCCCGGGACCAGCAACCAGGACCGGGCGTCGTGGGGCCTCACATCAACTTTTTGGGCGGCAGCAGACATCTTTCACGCTTTCTGGATCGGAATTCGACTCTCATCTTAAAGCTCGCGCCACGCCGCCCGAACAGCGACGTGCCGTGTTGCGGTCGACTAGTGTGACCCATGATGTCAATTCGCTTACGACTGGGCGCTGCCATAGTGGCCGGCGCCTTGGCTCTTGTCGGGTTCACCGCCGTCGGGGCCGAGGCCTGCGCATGCGGCGCCATGGTGCCGCCAAAGGGCAGCTCCGTCGACGTCGATGCCGAACGGGCACTCGTCAAACTCGACAGCGGCGTCGAGACAATTGCGTTGCAGCTGAACATGCTGGGCGGTTCGACAGAGGCGGCGCTCGTCGTCCCCACGCCGGCGCCGGCCCGCGTGAGTGCCGGCGACACGGACATGTTCACCCGATTGGACGAGCTCACCGAGCCCGAAGTACGCGTGGTGAACGATTGGTGGCCGTCCATCGGCGGCGACGGCGCGACCGCCGTGGGGTCGGCGCCCACCGTCGTCCGCCAGGTGCAACTCGGCCCGCTTGAAGCCACCACGTTGAAGGGCGGAACCACCAAGAGCCTGAAGAAGTGGCTGAGCGCGCACCATTATGTGCTGTCGCCGGCAGTGCGCGACGGCTTGGCGGACTATGTCCGTCGCGGCTGGTCGTTCGTGGCGGTGCGGTTGAAATCGCACCGGGATCTGAACGGCGGCACACCTCCGCTGCTGATCAAGTTCCCCTCGAAAACACTTGTGTATCCGATGCGGTTGTCCCGGGCGGCGACCGAACCGCAGCACGTGCGGATGTACGTCGTCGGCCAGCACAAGATGACGCGGGCCGACAGCGACAACAGCGGCAGCGCCGCGGGCAGTTCGTCGGTGGAGTGGGCGGGCCGGATTGCTTCCGCGGACCTCGACAATGCGGGCCTCAAGGAGTTTTTCGGCACGAACGACTATCTCACGGTGTTTTCTTCCGTCTACACGGATCCGCGGCTGCAGATCTCGAGCGACTATCGTTTCGTGCGCGCCGGCGACGACGATCCGTACCAGCCCGTGCAGACCCGACATCACAGCGTGCAGGTCGGCGGCATCTATGCCGGCCCGCTCATCGCTGTTGCCGTCGCCGTGCTCGTGCTGGCCGGCATCATTACTCTCGTCGTCCGAGTGCTGCGGCGCCGCAAGACCTCTACGCTTTGAGCGACTCGGGCCGCCGGGCGGCCGGGGCGGCAAGTCCGGCCGCCACCACCAATGCGAGCACGAGGATCAATGCGTTCAGCAGTCCGATGTGCGCTCCGATCAGCCCGATGAGGGGCGGCCCGGCCAAGAACGCCAAGTAGCCCATCGTGGCGACGGCGCTGACGCGAGCCGCGGCCTTTTGCGGGTCGTCCGCTGCCGCGGACATTCCCACCGGGAATCCGAGCGCCGTGCCGAGGCCCCACGGCACCACTGCGGCGACCGCCACGGCTGGCCACGGCGAGAAGATGAACGCGGCAAGGCCGACCATCGCCGTCGCCGCCGAGACCCGCAAGACCGGCACGCGGCCGAACTTGTCGATGAGCGGCCCACCGGCAATGCGGCCGATGGTCATGGCGGACACGAAGACGCCGAAGACTATCGCCCCCGCCGTGTTCGTCAGGCCGTGCCCGTCGACCGAGGCAAGCGCGAGCCAGTCGCTCGCCGACCCTTCCGCAAAGGACATGCCGAGCATGACGATGCCGATCAACAGTACCCGGGCCTCGATCCACGCTCGGATCGCACTCCGGGTCTTGTCCTTCCACGTCATGGACGGCGCTTCGGGGACCGCGCGCCTCGCCACGAATCGTGCGGCAATCGGCATGACGACGACAAGAAGCACCGCGACGGCGCCGAGGTGCCACAGGACCGGGATCCCGAGTTTCGACGCGGCAGCTCCCGCGACGGCGCCCGTCACGGTGCCCAGGCTGAATGACGCGTGCATGAGCGGAAGCATCGTGCGTCCGATTTCCCGCTCGACGAGCGCGCCTTCGAGGTTCATGATCACGTCGCAGCTGCCTTGCCCGAAGCCGAACACGAAGAGACCGACGACCACGACTGCCGGCGACGACACGCTGCCGGCACCGACGATGGCCAGACCCGCGCCCGCCACGACGAGCGCCGCACCCATGGCGCGTCCTGCGCCCAGCCACGTCACAATCGGGTTGGCCATAGTCAGGCCGGCTATCGAGCCGATGGACAGACCGAGGATGACGAGGCCGACGCTACCCGTCGACAGCTGCAGGTCGTCGCGCACGGCCGGAATGCGCGCCACCCAGGACGACAGGCCGAAGCCGCTCAAAATGAACGCGATGAACACGGCGCCCAGCCAGGCCCGAGTCGTGGGCTGCGTACGTCGAATCGTCACGTCCCCGTCACAATCCATCGATCCGAGCGCGACCGCAATCCCAACGTCACTGCCCGTGCTCCCATATATCCGAGTCCAAAGGCCACCCACAGCCACACCAGCGCGGCGTCCCCGGTCGGCCCCGCCCACACGACGATGCCGAGCAACGGCAAGTAGCAGGCCAGATTCACGACGCCGGTCAACGCCAGGTAACGCGCATCGCCGGCGCCGATCAGCACGCCGTCCAGCACAAACACGTAACCGGCCAGCGGAACCCCGATAGCCAGTACGAACGCCGTGACGAAGATGGCGTGCCGCACATCCGGATCCGAGCTGAACACGAACCCGAACACTGGCGCCAGCGCCGCGATGACGACTCCGCCGACGATGCCCGACCCGATACCCCACACGAGCAGACGGGACGTCGCCGCACGCACTCCCGCGACGTCGCCCCTGCCGAGCCCGTGACCGATCATGGCCTGGCCGGCGATGGCCAGCGCGTCGAGGGCGAACGAGAGCGTTGAGAAAATTGTGGTGATCACTTGGTACGCGGCGAGCTGGACGACGCCGAATCCTGCGGCCGCCGACACCGTCAGCAGGATTCCGGCGCGCAGACTGGCCGTGCGCATCAACAGCCATCCGCCCGCACCGGCGCTGACCCGGATGCCGCGCAGACCCGGCCGCAGCGACGCCCCCGCACGACGGGCCGCGCGCACCGCTATCACGATGTACCACAGGGCCATCCCCCACTGCGCCGCGACGGTGCCCAGAGCCGAGCCGACGATTCCCAGGCCGACCGGGTAGATGAGGATGGCGTTCAGCACGGCGTTGGCCGCGAAGCCGGATCCGGCGACGAGCAGCGGCGTCTTCGTGTCCTGCAGGCCGCGCAGCAGACCGCTGGCCGCGATCACCAACAGCATGGCGGGCATCCCGGCCAGGGAGACGAAGACATAATGTCCGGCCGCCGTGGCGACCGCGGCGCTGGAGGGGAAGACCGAGACTGCCGTGGGCGTCAGGAACACGCCGAGAACTATCAGGACGCAGCCGATTCCCACGGCCAGCCACATGCCGTCGATACCCGCGTGGACGGCGCCCTTCCGGTCGCCGGCGCCGAGCAGCCGGGCCACCATCGGCGTCGTCGCGTAGGCGAGGAAGACGAGGAGCCCGATGACCGTCTGTACGATCGTGCCCGCGATGCCGAGCGCGGCGAGCGGAACCTGCCCGAGATGGCCGACGAGCGCCGTGTCGGTCATCAGGAAGAGCGGCTCGGCCACGAGAGCGCCGAGCGCCGGCACGGCAAGGCGCAGGATCTCTCGGTCGAGCGAGCGCAACGTCAGTCCTTTCCGGCGTGGTGGCGGCCCCGCCGGCGCGCTCGGCGCGGCGTCAGTAGACCCAGACCTTTGTGCCGATCGGCACTTGGTCAGTGTCCCAGATCCAGTTCATCGCCGCATCGGTCACCCGCACACATCCGTGGGACGACGCGTAGGCCGGCACGTCGTTGTGCTCGCCGTGCAGGGCAATCCCGCCGTTGAAGTACTTCGGCCGCCACAAATATCCGAGCTTGCTCTGCCGAGGCCCGTCGATTTGGCGGGAGACCGTGAACTGCCCGCGCGGCGTGACGGCCAACCGCCGCTGACCTTCGCTCGTGTAGTAATTGCCGGATCCCGTGGACGTGTTCAGGATGGTGATGACCCGGCCGTTGTCGACGAGCATGACGAGTTGCCGTTTCAGGTCGACCTCGACGACCCGGCCCGACGTGCTTCGTGCGCTGGGAACCCGGCCGGCGTCGATCGCCCGGCGCGTCTTGGCGCCCACGACTCCGTCCCGGGACAGGCCCGCGACCTTTTGGATGGCGAACACGGCTTGCTGAGTTGTCGGGCCGAATTGCCCGTCGGTGCCCGAGATCCAGTACCCCAACGACGTCAGTCGCTTTTGCATAGCCGTCACGTCGGGCCCGCTGTCGCCGTACCGCAATTGCTTGTCGGCGACGTTCTCGTCCTTGGCGTCGTCCTTTGAGTCGGAGCCCGAGTGCGACCGGGATTTCGAGTTCGAATCGCTCGTGTCTTTCGGCGCGTGCGTGGGCGACGACGACGGCGTCTTCGTGGGGGCCGGGCTGTCGGTAGGCGAGGGTTTCGTGGACGGTTTCTCGGACGACTTGTCGTCGGATTTCTTGTCCTCGGACTTCCCGGACGGCGTGTCGCCGCCCTTCTTGCTCGGTTCGGCAGTCGATCCTCCGCCGACGGCCGGGCCTTCCGCGTGTTCGGACGGCGTCTGGGGATTGCCGGCCCGAGTGTCGATGGTGCCGGTGCCGGCGCACCCGGCCATCAAAACGGCGGCAAGCAGTGCCGGAGCCGAATACACGAGCCGACGCCTCACGCTGAGCCTCAATTCATTACTGGCGAATAAAGAAATTACCGGGGATGTGAGCAGCCTTTATCGCACCAGCAACGGCGAGCAGTTGCAATCCGACGCGCACCCCGGCAAACAATTGATATGAATCCGAGACAATCGCGGGTGGCGGCGGAAATTCAGGATTTGCCGAAAACTACCACGCAGTTCTGTCCACCGAATCCGAAAGCGTTCGTCAGCGCGTGCCGGACCGGCGTCTCGCGCGCCGTATTCGGCACGTAGTCGAGGTCGCATTCCGGATCCGGATCCCGGTAATTGATGGTGGGCGGGATCACGCCGTCGTGGATGGCCATGACGCATGCCAGCGTGGCCAGCGCTCCCGCCGCGCCGATCAAGTGGCCGGTCATCGATTTCGGCGCGGACACCGCCACGTCGTCGGCCGCCGGGCCGAGCCCTTGGCGAATGGCCATGGTCTCGGTGCGGTCATTTGCCTTGGTGGAGGTGCCGTGCGCGCAAATGTAGTCGACGTCGGCGGCGGCCAGCCGTGCGGCGTCCAACGCCTTTGAAATGGCTCTGCCGGCGTATTTTCCGGTCGGCTCGGGCGCCACGATGTGGAACCCGTCGGAGGTCAGGGCGCCGCCTTGCACTTCCGCGTACACGTCGGCGCCGCGGGCCCGGGCGTGTGAACGACGTTCCATGGTGAACAGCACGGCGCCTTCGCCGAAGACGAATCCGTCACGGCCGGCGTCGAACGGCCGGCTGACCTCTTCGGGATTTCCGCGGCCCGGCGACAGCGCCCGCATCGTGTTCAATCCGGCGAACATGGCCGGCGTGATTGCCGCATCGGTGCCGCCGGCGATGACGACGTCGGCCTCATCGGCCAACAGCAGTTTGCGTGCTTCGAGGATCGCGTACGCACCGGACGCGCAGGCCAGCGCGCTGGCATTGACGGGGCCGTGCACACCCAGATCGATGGCGACTTCGCATGCCGGCATATTGGAAATGGCCGAAGCGACGAACGTCGGGCTGACCCGCCGCGGCCCTTCGGAATGCAGCACCTCGGTGGCATGCTGGATTTCGGCGAATCCCGACACCGCGCAGTTGACGACGATGCCGGCCTCCATTTCGGACAGGTCCGAGGGAAGGCCGGCGTCCGCGATGGCCTCCCGAGCGGCCACGACGGCCAGCTGGCTGGCGCGAGAGGAGCGGTGGATCTGCTTGACGGTGAAATGCTCGGCCGGATCGAAGTCCTTCACCTCGGCGGCGATCGACGTGACCATGCCCGTCGGGTCGAACTGCGTGATAGGGGCCACGCCGCTCTTCCCGTCGGTCAGCGACGTCCAGGTGTCCTTCCACGAATTGCCGATCGGGGTACGGGCTCCGATACCGGAAATGACGATGGGGTCGTCTTCCACTTCTCTCCTTAGTCAGGCGCCGGACGCCGGCACGTCGAACGCCCCGGCCGAATCGTCGGCCGCGGCCGTCTCGGCGACCTTGAAATGCATTTTCTTACCGGTGGCAGTCATCGGCAGTTCATCGACGAACTTGTACCCGCGGGGGCGTTTGAAATTGGCCAGCTGATCGTCGTCCTTGCAGTGCTTGTCGAGCTCGGTGGCAGTGACTGCCGGGTCCTTGCGGATGACGTACGCGACGATCCGCTGCCCCCACCGCGCGTCGGCGACACCGACGACTGCGGCATCGGCGACACCGGGGTGTTCGGCAAGGCTTGATTCGACCTGGACCGGGTGAACGTTCTCGCCGCCGGAAATGATCATGTCGTCCTTGCGGCCCAAGATCGTGACGAACCCGTCCTCGTCCCAGGTGGCGATATCGCCCGGGTAGAGCCAGCCGTGGAAGAACTTCTCTTCTTGGGCCTCGGGCAGGTTCACGTACGCGAATCCGGACTTGGGGCTGCGCATGATGATCTCGCCGGGCTCGCTGCCGTCGCGGGCAACCACCTCGTCCGGTGTGGCGCGGCGGTCGTCGAACACCTTGACGACCGCGACGTCGTCATCGGTGCACGCCCGGCCGGCCGTGCCGGCGCGCTCGGGCAGGTCTTCGGGTCGCAGGAAAGTGTTCCAAAAGGCCTCGGTCGTGCCGTACCCGTTGAAGATTCGCGGCGTGAGCAGGTTTTGATACCGCAGCGCCGCAGCCTTGTCCAACGGCGCGCCCATGGTGACGACGCCGTGCAGCGTGGTCAGATCGCGCGGCTGCCGTTCTTGCTCATCGGCGATCATGGCGAGCGTCGTGGGCGCGCCGATCAAGAAAGTGATCTTGTACTTGCTGACCCAGTCGAGTGTCGTAGCCGGGTCGAAGTTACGCATCGGCACCACCGATCCGCCGGCGTAGAACAGCGGGTTCGGACCGCCCGAGTACAAGCCGCCGCGATGGAACCACGGCGTCATGTTGAGCGTGCGGTCGTGCGGCCCGATCGGGAAATGCATGATGACGTCGTGCGCGCTCATCACTTCGACGATCGACGGCAGGGCCACGCCCTTGGGCATGCCGGTGGTGCCGGACGTGTAGAGCCTCGTCGTCTCCTCGTACGTCGAGAAGTCCGCCGGCAGCCCGGGCAGTTCCGCTCCGTCGCCACCGGCCAGCACGTCGTCGAACGTCTCGGCGCCGGGCAGCACGCCGCCGCCGGGCGTTCCGACGGCGATCAGTGCCGGCGCCGGGCCGGACGAGGCCGGGCCTGACGACGCCAAGGCGGCCTTCGCGGTGTCGGCCATTTCGACGTCGTACGCGTACACGGCCGGTGCGCTGTCGGCGAGGATATGGGCGGTCTCGCCGGGCGCCAGGCGATAGTTCACCGGCACGCCGATGGCCGCAATGCGCTGAGTGGCCAGATAGAACATGGCGAACTCGGGGCCGTTGAACAGCTGGTAGACGACGCGATCGCCGCGCCCCACTCCCCGCGCGGCCAGCGCGGCAGCCAGCTTGTCGACGTCCGCGCCGAGTTCTCGATAGGTCCACGACCGGCCGCCGGCCGGATCGACGATGGCCGAATCGTTGCCGTAGCGCGCGACATTGCGGGCGAATCCGGCAGCGTAAGTGAACTCGTGCTCAAAGTAATTACGGAAATTGCTTGAATCGTAAGTCACGGGTAGCCTCCTCAAACGCCAGCATACGATGCACCGGCGGCGAGCGGTGCGAAATGAGCAACGGGATTTCGGCAGCGTGAATTCCGGCAGCCGAAATTTTACTTCGTTAGCCTATCTAACGCTTCCGGCCACGCGGACACCGGCCCGCCACACGTCCGCCGTCAGCGGGACGCCGGGCCGGTACGCCAAGTGGACGGCGGACGGCGCGTCCAGGAGCTGCAGGTCGGCGCGACATCCGACGGCCACCGAGCCGAGCGGCCGTGGCGTCCCGGACGACGTGTCGCGGCGCAGCGCCACGGCTCCCCCGCGGGTCGCTGCCCGCAGCGCCTCGCGCAATGTCAGCTTCATTTGCAGCACGGCCGTCGCCACGACGAAGGGCATCGACGTGGTGAACGAGGATCCGGGATTGCAATTGGCGGCAAGTGCGACTTCGACGCCGGCGTCCACGAGTTCGCGGGCCGGCCCGAACGGCTGCCGGGTGGACAGGTCGCACGCCGGAAGCAGCGTGGCGACGGTGCCGTGGGGGCCCGCCGAGCGGCCGCCGCGTGCGTCGTCCCACGTGCCGGCCAGCGCGTCGATATCGGCGTCCGAGAGATAATTGCAGTGGTCGACGCTTGCCGCGCCGAGCTCTGCGGCAAGCGCGATACCGTCGCCGGGGCCGAGCTGATTGCCGTGCACGCGCAGGCCCAGGCCCTTGGCCCGGCCGGCTTCGAGCACGCGCCGGGACTGCTCGGTCGTGAACGCGCCGCGTTCGCAGAACACGTCGATCCACCCGGCGTGCGGGGCCACGGCGTCCAGCATCGGGCCGGCCACCAGATTCGTGTACTCGTCCGCATTCGAGCCGGCCGGCACCAGATGCGCGCCCAGGAACGTGACCTCGTCGCCGAATTCGCCGGCAATCGTCGCTAGCCGCACCTCGGTGTCGACGTCCAGTCCGTACCCGGTCTTGATCTCCATGGCCGTGGTGCCCTGCCGGCGCGCTTCGTCGATCAGCCGGGCCGCCCCGGCGCGCAACTGGTCGTCCGTGGCCTTCCGCGTCGCGTCGACGGTGACCCCGATGCCGCCGGCCGCGTAGTCGGCGCCGGCCATGCGGGCTTCGAATTCGGCGCTGCGGTCGCCCGCGAAGATCAAGTGCGAGTGCGAGTCCACCCAGCCCGGCAGCGCGGCCCGGCCGGCGGCGTCGTGCCGCTCGTCGGCGGCGGGCGCGTCGGCGGCCCGGCCGACCCAGGCGAACGTGCCGCCGTCGAGCACCACTGCCGCGTCGGTCAGTTGCCGGTCGTCGTCGTCCATCGTCGTCAGCTCGCCGATGTGCGTGATCAGAGTGGAGGTCACTGTCGCCTTTCGTTGCTTGTGTGCACTGTCTATGCGTTGTACGCGTTCGGGCGGATACTGTCCAGCGCCGCTCGGATCGCCGCGGCCGGGTCCGTGCGGACGGTGCGCCCGCCGACCATCACGGCGTGCACGTCGTCCGCCGTCGCGCTCAACGCGAGCTGCTCGGGGTCGCTGCCCAAGGTGCGCACGCTTGCCGCGTCCACGCTGACCAGATCGGCGAGCTTTCCGGGCTCGAGGCTGCCGCCGTCCCAGCCCAGGGACGCGTGCCCGGACGACGTGAGCGCTGCGGTCAGCTCGGACACCGAGAACCGTCCGCGCTCACCGGACGCCAGCCGCTCGCCGGCTTCGAGTCCGCGGGCCTCCAGCAGCGGGTCGATCACGGCGTTTTGATCCGAACCCAGGGCGATCCGGGCGCCGGCATCCGCGAGCGCGCGCGCCGGCCCGACGCCGTCGGCCAAGTCCGCTTCGGTCGACGGGCACATGGCCACGACAACGCCGGCGGCGCCGAGCGTCACGACGTCCGCGTCGGTCAAATGCGTGGCGTGCACGACGGTCAGCGGCCTGTCCGCGGCCCGCTGCAACAGCCCGGAACCCTCGAGGACGCCGGTGGGCGTCGTGCCGTATGCGCGCCGGCAGCCGTCGTTCTCG
Organism: Spelaeicoccus albus; assembly: GCF_013409065.1. Taxonomy (NCBI): domain Bacteria; kingdom Bacillati; phylum Actinomycetota; class Actinomycetes; order Micrococcales; family Brevibacteriaceae; genus Spelaeicoccus; species Spelaeicoccus albus. Next base: position 3,621,903 of record NZ_JACBZP010000001.1, read on the forward strand.
GCCGGTTGTTCGGACAAGTGAATATGCAACGGCACATCGGCCGGCAGATGCGCCGCGACGAACTCGAGGTCGGGCCGCGGTACGGCGCGCACCGAGTGCACGGCCGCGCCCAGACGGATGTTCGGCTCGTCGCCGGCGTCGCGCAGGGCCTCGCGCAACGACTCCCACCGCGCAAGCCACCCGGCGCCGTCGCCGTCCCCGAACCGGGTCTGCTCGGCCGAGAGCGGCGCGTCGATGCCGCCGCTGAGATAACACGTGTCCAGCAGCGTCAGCCGGATGCCCGTTTCGCGGGCGGCCGCCGCAATTGCCATTTCCATGTCGTGGTGCGGGTACGGCCGGCCGCCGGGACGGTGATGCACATAGTGGAATTCGCCGACGGACGTGTACCCGGCGGCAAGCATCTCGGAAAAGACGGCGCGGGCCAGCAGGTAATAGTTGTCCGGGTCGAGCTGGCCGGCCAGGGCGTACATCTGCTCGCGCCACGTCCAGAAGTCGCCGCGCCCGCCGTGCGTGCGTCCGCGGAGGAACCGGTGGAACAAGTGCGAATGGGCGTTCGCGATCCCGGCGAACGTGACGCCGTGGCGCCGTTCGTCGTCCGGGCGCGGCTCCGTACCGGGGCGTACCGAGGCGATACGTCCGGCGTCCACGCCGATGCGCACGCCGTCAGCGATGCCGGCGGGGAGCCAGGCGTGCTCGCACCAAACCGTTGCCGTCATCCCCGATCCCCCAGCATGTCCGTCAATACCGTGACGAGCGCGGCAGTGCCTTCGTCGATGTCGGCGGGCTCGGCGTGTTCGCCGGGCGCATGCGACACTCCCGTCGGATTGCGCACGTACAGCATGGCCGTGGGCACCTTGGCGGCAAGGATCCCGGCGTCGTGACCGGCGCCGGTGGCAAGTTTCGGCGCGCCCGACAGCGTTGCAGCGAGCCGGTCGGCCAGCCGCGGGTCGAAGAACACCTCGCCGCCGTAGGATTCTTCCCGGACGTCGAGCGTGCACCCTTCGCCGGCGGCGGCGCTCCGGGCCGCGGCGATGATGTCATCGACGGCCGCCTTGGCGACGGCGTCGGCGCCGGCGCGCACGTCCAGCCACGCATCGACGGCCGAGGCGATCACGTTGGTACCGCCCGGCGTGGGCACGAGACGTCCGATAGTGGCGCGGACGTCGTCCCCGGCCGCAGCGATGCGCCGCGCCGAGGTGATTGCCGAAGCGGCCGCCACCATCGGGTCGTGGCGGTCGCCGATGGCGGTGGTGCCGGCGTGGTTGCCCATGCCGGTAAAGCTCAGACGCCAGCGTCCGTGCGCCAGGATGCTCGACCCGACGGCGACCGGGCGGCCCAGGTCGATCAGGCCGCGTCCTTGTTCGATGTGCATTTCGATGAACACGCCGATGCGGGCCAGCGCCTCGTCGTCGCGACCGAACCGTTCCGGCGCGAAGCCGGCGCCACGGGCCGCCTCGGCAAAGCTCACGCCGTCCGGATCCGTCAACGCGAGCGCCCGCTCGGGAGCTATCGCGCCGGACAGCAGCCGGGACCCCAGGCACGCCACGCCAAAGCGCGAACCCTCTTCTTCGGCGAACGCGACGACTGCGAACGGGCGGGACGGCGTCACCCCGCGCTTTTGCAGCTGCTCGACCGCGGCGAGCGCGCCGGCCACGCCGAGCGGGCCGTCGAATGCGCCGCCGCCCGGAACCGAATCGAGATGCGAACCGGTCACGACGGCGTCCGGGCCGGGCGCGCCCCACCAGGCCCAGATGTTCGAGTTGCGGTCGGTCTCGACGTCCAGTCCGAGCCGGCCGGCCTCGGCGACGAACCATTCGCGCAGGGTCCGTTCGCTGGAGTTGAAGATGTGCCGGGCGTACCCGCCGCGCGGGTCGGCGCCGACGTCCGCAATTGCGCCGAGCAGCGAGTTCGTGCCGAGATCGGGCGAGCTCATCAGACCTCCCACATCGGGATGCGCACGCCGCGTTCGCGGGCGACCTCGTCGGCACGGTCGTAGCCGGCGTCGACATGCCGGATGACTCCCATGCCGGGGTCGTTGGTGAGAACGCGGGAGATTTTCTCGGCGGCCAGGTCGGTGCCGTCGGCCACGCAGACCTGGCCGGCGTGGATCGAGCGGCCCATGCCGACGCCCCCGCCGTGGTGCAGCGACACCCAGGTGGCGCCGGACGCCGTGTTGAGCATGGCGTTGAGCAGCGGCCAGTCGGCGACGGCGTCCGACCCGTCGGCCATGGCTTCGGTTTCGCGGTAGGGCGAGGCCACCGAGCCGGAATCGAGGTGGTCGCGGCCGATCACGATGGGGGCGCTGATCTCGCCGTTTGCCACGAGTTCGTTGAACTTGGCGCCGGCCTTGGCGCGTTCGCCGTAGCCGAGCCAGCAAATGCGTGCCGGCAGGCCCTCGAACTGCACTTTCTCGCCGGCGGCCTTGATCCACCGGTGCAGGTGCTCGTCCTCCGGGAAGAGCTCGAGGATCGCCCGGTCGGTGCGCTCGATGTCCTTGGGATCGCCGGAGAGGGCCGCCCAGCGGAACGGCCCCTTGCCTTCGGCGAAGAGCGGGCGGATGTAGGCGGGGACGAAACCGGGGAATTCGAACGCCCGGTCGTAGCCGCCCAGCTTGGCCTCTTGGCGCAGCGAATTGCCGTAGTCGAACACCTCGGCGCCGCGGTCCATGAATTTCACCATGCCTTCGACGTGCTTGGCCATGGACTCGCGGGCCCGGTCGGTGAATTCCTCCGGCTTCTTGTCGGCGTATTCGTGCCAGTCGTCGGTGCTGATGCCTTCGGGCAGGTAGCTCAGCGGATCGTGGGCGGAGGTCTGGTCGGTGACGATGTCGACCGGGACGTCGCGGCGGAGAAGTTCCGGCAGCACGTCGGCGCAGTTGCCGGCCACGCCGACCGACACCGCCTCTTTCGCTTCCTTGGCCGCCACCACGCGAGTGACGGCGTCGTCCAGGGTGTCGGCGACCTCGTCCAGATAGCCGTGGTCGCGCCGGCGTTCGAGACGGGACTTGTCGACGTCCACGATCAACACGACGCCGTCGTTCATGGTGACGGCCAGCGGTTGCGCCCCGCCCATGCCGCCGCAGCCGCCCGTGACGGTGAGGGTGCCGGCCAGGCTGCCGCCAAAGCGCTTCTTGGCCACTGCCGCAAAAGTTTCGAAGGTGCCCTGGAGGATGCCCTGGGTGCCGATGTAGATCCACGAACCGGCTGTCATCTGGCCGTACATCATCAGGCCCATGTGCTCGAGGCGGCGGAACTCGGGCCACGTCGCCCAGTCCCCCACCAGGTTCGAATTGGCAATCAGTACGCGCGGGGCCCATGTGTGGGTGCGGAAGACGCCGACCGGTTTGCCGGACTGCACCAGGAGGGTCTCGTCGTCCTCGATGTCTTTCAAGGCGTGGGTGATGGCGTCGAAGCACGCCCAGTTGCGGGCGGCTTTGCCGGTGCCGCCGTAAACGACCAGGTCGTCGGGGCGCTCGGCGACCTCCGGGTCGAGGTTGTTCATCAGCATCCGCAAGGGGGCTTCGGTCTGCCAGCTTTTGGCCGACAATTCACTGCCGCGCGGGCTCCTGACGTCGCGTGCTCCGTCCATGATGTCTCCTTGGTGTCGTGGCATTCGGTGCCGGAAAATTCGGTCTATATCCAGCACACGTCGAATCCGGGGTATTCACAAGGCCGGCCGGCGAATACAATCTGAAATGGCAGACTGGCTGTTTTCGGGGTGGTTTGTCTTCCGCGGGGCCATAGTTTGTACCCCGCGAAAGACCAATGACCCCGTGGAGCCTGCAGTAACCGGCCAGCGCTATGACCGCTACGACGAGGAGGCCGATTGGGCAGCAATATGCCGGCCGTACGCAATGCCGCGGCGGTCCTGCGACTCTTGGCATCGAATTCGCGGCCCATCCCGGCGTCCGCAGTTGCCCGGCACGTCGGAATGCCGCGCAGCAGCACATATCAGCTGCTGCAGGTACTCATCGATGAGGGACTCGTGTCGCATATTCCCGAGACCCACAACTATTCCTTGGGCGTTGCCGCCTTCGAACTCGGCAGCGCGTACCTGCGGAAGTCCCCGCTGGAGCATCTGGCTCAGCCGATCCTGGCCCGTCTTGTCGCCCAGACCGCGCAGGCTGCGCAGCTCGGCATTCTGCACGGCCGCGAAGTCTTGTACCTGTTGAAGGAACAGCCGCCGACGCCGACCACTCTGGTGACCGGCGTGGGCGTGCGAATGCCGGCCCATTTGACGGCGTCCGGACGGTCCATGCTGGCGCTGCTGCCCCGGCAACAGTTGCTGGCGCTGTTCCCGAGACGCGAGAGCTTCGTCGACCGCACCGGCGTCGGGCCGACGAACCTGCGCGAATTGCGTGCCGTGCTCGCCGGCGAACGCGAGCGCGGCTGGGCAGTCGAGGAGGGGGCGGTGAGCGAGGGTGTGACAAGTATCGCCGCTGCCGCCCACGAGCTGAGCGGCAGACCGGCCGCCAGCATCGGGATCTCGTTTCGGGCAGAGTCGGTACGGCCCGAAGACTATCCGCAGCTCGCCGCGTATGTGGCCGGCGCAGCGTCCGAGCTCTCCACCCGGCTCCGATAACTGCGCGGCGTCCCCCTGCCGCCCTCTCTCCCCGCCCGCTCCCCGCGCCCGCTTCCTGGTCTGCCACCCTCTCCCGCCTGCCGCCCTCTCCCCGCGCCGAGTGGTGGCGAATGGTTGCAAAATCGGGGATTTTGCCGCCGTTCGCCACCACTCGGCGAGACGGGGTGGGAGGAATCAGCCGTTCGCCGCCACTCGGCGGGCGGGAACACCGGATGTCGGCGCCGGCTGACATGCTGGGACACATGACGGAGACAGATCTGCAGGCAGCGGCCACCGAAAGGCTCAGAGCGCTCGTCGGGACGCCGGACGCCGCGTTCCATCCGGGCCAGTTCGAGGCAGTCGAGGCTCTCGTCGCACGGCGTCGGCGCGCACTCGTCGTCCAACGTACCGGTTGGGGCAAGTCGGCGGTGTACTTCGTCGCCACGCTGCTGCTGCGAGCGCGCGGGGCGGGCCCGACGCTCATCGTGTCTCCCCTGCTTGCGCTCATGCGCGATCAAATTGCGGCGGCCGAACGTGCCGGGGTGCGGGCTGCAGCTATCAACTCCGCCAATGCACACGAATGGTCGGAGGTGCTCGGGCGGCTTGACGCGGACGACGTCGACGTACTGCTGGTTTCACCCGAGCGGCTGAACAACCCGCGCTTCCGCGAAGAACAACTTCCGCAACTCGTTGCCCGCACCGGCCTGCTCGTGGTGGACGAAGCACACTGCATTTCCGACTGGGGTCACGATTTTCGCCCCGATTACCGGCGGCTGCGAGAGCTGATCAACCGCCTCGACGACTCCGTCCCGGTTCTTGCCACGACGGCGACGGCCAACTCCCGCGTCGTCGCGGACGTCGAGGAGCAACTGAATGCGGCGGCCGGCGCCGGGCGCGGCTACGCAGGCGAACCCGACGGCTCAGGCGAACCCGACGGCGCAGGCGAAGTCCTCACAATCCGAGGGCCGCTGGCGCGCAGCTCGCTCAGGCTCGGCGTCCTGCGCCTGTCCGACACCAGGGACCGCCTCGCCTGGCTGCTCACCCATCTGGACGACCTGCCCGGAAGCGGCATCATTTACACGCTCACCGTGTCGGCGGCAGAAGACACTGCCGCAATGCTTTCCGACGCCGGGCATCCGGTCCGCGCGTACACGGGACGCACCGATCCAGCCGAGCGGATGGAAGCCGAAGCAGCACTGAAGGCCAATGAGGTGAAGGCGCTCGTCGCCACCAGCGCACTCGGAATGGGCTTCGATAAGCCCGATCTCGGCTTCGTCGTGCATTTGGGTGCGCCGTCGTCGCCGGTCGCCTACTATCAGCAGGTCGGTCGGGCCGGACGTGCGACCGACAATGCGGACGTTCTCTTGTTGCCGGGCCGCGAGGACAAGGACATTTGGACGTATTTCGCGTTCAGTTCAATGCCGGACGAGGCCAAGGCGAACTCAGTTCTCGAAGTGTTGGGCACTGGCGGCGTAATGTCGACCGCCGCCATCGAGACGCATGTCGATCTGAAGCGCACACCGCTCGAATTACTGCTGAAAATTCTGGACGTCGACGGCGCCGTTCAGCGCGTCTCCGGCGGCTGGCAATCGACTGGACGGCCGTGGGTCTACGACGCTGAACGGTACGCGCGCATCGCGGACGAGCGGGTGGCCGAGCAGAATTCGATGCTCGAATACGAGACGACGTCCAAGTGCCGAATGGAATATCTGGCCCGCGAACTCGATGATCCGGACGCCCACCCCTGCGGCAGATGCGACAACTGCGCCGGGCAGTGGTTTTCCGCCGACATCGCGGCCGGCGCCGGCGAAAGTGCGACAAAGACGCTGAGCAAAGTCGGGGTTGCCGTCGACCCTCGGGCGCAGTGGCCGACCGGCATGGCGGCCTTGGGCGTACCGGTCAAGGGAAAGATCGACACGGCGGAACGGGTTGAACGGGGCCGTGCGCTCGCCCGGCTGACCGACCTGGGCTGGGGAAACCCGCTGCGCGACGTGTTCGCCGGCGGCGCCCCGGATGCGCCGATCGACGGCGGCATGCTGCGGGCCGTGGTCACGGTACTCGCCGACTGGGACTGGCAGACCCGGCCGGCAGGGGTCGTGGCGATGCCTTCACGCGGGCACCCGCAACTTATCGACTCGCTCGCTCGCGGGCTGGCCGAGATCGGCCGGTTGCCGTACCTCGGTGCGCTCGATTACGCGGCCGACGGGCCGTCGGGCGAAACCGGCGGAAATAGCGCGTACCGGCTGGCGGCCGTGTGGGGACAGTTTGCCGTCGGCAACGAACTGCAAGCGGCGGTTGACCGGCTCGACGGCGCTCCCCTATTGCTGGTCGACGACCTGGTCGACAGCCGGTGGACGTTGACGATTGCCGGGCGGACGCTTCTCCAGGCCGGGTCCGGCCCCGTTCTCCCGTTGGCCCTTGCCATGCGTGGTTAGGCTGCCCGACTGCACTCAGTCGTCCGCAGATTCTCGGAAGAATTCACCCAGTTCAGCGGCGACACGCTCCGGTGCCCCGTCGTCAGCCGGGGCGGTATGCCCGATTCCGTCGAACGTGACACGCCGGCGGTTCGGCAGTCGCGTCTCGAGTTCGTCGAGCGCGGCGGTCAAATAATCCGGCGACTTCGTTCCGCCGAGCAGCAGGACTTCGGCGTGCAGGTTCGCGTAGTCGCCGGCCGAATCCTCAAGTTGCCGCACCAGCTGCATGTCGTAGTGCATGGTGGGCACTAGCTCGTCGAGCGGCACGTCGTCCGGCCGCGATCTCCGGGCAAGCATCGTGAACACGAGTCGAAGTGCGAAGCTCGGAATTCGTTGCATCGCCGGGTCGATCCTGAGGCCCTTGAGGACCGTAATGAGGGCACCGGTCGAGTCTCCGGCCGCAATTTGGCGTTCGAACGCGGCAGTCCATGACGTGGGCACCGAACCGTTCGTCGACAACGGCGGTTCATAAAGGGCAACCCGTGTCACGGTCGGCGTCCGCGCAGCTGTCCGCAAAGCCAACAGCGCGCCGGAACTCAACCCAAAGACACGCGACGCCGCTGTCTGCTCAACTACCGCCTGCACGTCGGCGACTTCGTCGTCAATCGCGCCGTTATACGGCCCGCTCAGCCCGCGGCCGCGACGATCCGGTACGACGACGTCGAATTCGGCGGACAGGGCGTCGGCCAGCTTCATCAAGTCCTGCGCCGCCTGCATACCGCCGTGCACCAGAACCACCGGCGGTCCGTTGCCCAGGCGCCGAAAGCCGATGACCGTGCCATCGGCCGAGATGACCCGTCCGGTCGCGTAATGTGTCATTGTCCAACCATGACGATGCCCGCTAACAGACGGCTTACATCGTGCTGCCCGGGCGATTTACCCGGCAATACCGCTAGCGTTTCCGCTGTCCCCTGAGGCCGACGATCAACCACATCACGCCAAGCAGCACCAGCACGATGCTCACGACCCACGTGATCGGCGAATTCGACTTACCGGCCGGCATCACACCCGTCAGCGACACGACGGCGATGGTCACGCCGGCCACGCACAGGAAAATGCCCAGCACGATACCGGTGATCTGCTGCGCCCGAGTCGGTGACGACGCGGCGTTCGCCGACGACCCCTTCGAGTTGCCGCTGGGAGTCGATTGTGGTTTGTTCCCCATGACCCAAGCATTTCACGCATCGCAGGGGCAGACAGTTCGCCCCGTTTGATGCGGAATGTTCCCCATGATGCGGGAATGTCACGCATCATGGGGAACATTCCGCATCACGAAGCCGAAATCAGACCAGGGCTGCGCCGGCTTTCTTGGCTGCAGCGACGAGTCGGCCTTCTTCGAGCGCCGCGACCGTCTCGGCGATTTCGGGGTGCGCGAAACGATCGGGCCCGGGGCCATCGACCTTTTTGCGCAGCTCGGCGACGACGGCGGCCGTGACCGGTCCCGGCGTCCGGTGCTCATCGCCCGTGCGGATGTCGAGCGCTTTGGCCGCGTTGAGGATTTCGATGGCAATTACCCGGCGCAGGCCGTCAATGCTGCGGCGCAGCTTGCGCGCACCCGACCAGCCCATCGATACGTGGTCTTCCTGCATGGCGGACGACGGGATCGAGTCCACGCTCGACGGGACGGCCAGTCGCTTCAGCTCGCTGACGATACCGGCCGACGTGTACTGGGTGATCATTCCGCCGGAGTCGACGCCCGCGTCGTACGTGAGGAACGGCGGCAGGCCGTGCGAGCGGGACTTGTCCAGCAGCCGGTCGGTGCGGCGTTCGCAAATGCTTGCCAGGTCGGCGATACCGATAGCCAGGAAGTCGAGGACGTACGCGACGGGCGCGCCGTGGAAATTGCCGTTCGACTCGACCTCACCCTCGGCGATGACCGGATTGTCGATGGCCGAGGCCAGTTCGTAGCCGGCAATCTCGCGGGCGTGAGCCAGCGTATTGCGGACGGCGCCGGCCACCTGGGGATGGCAACGGATCGAATACGCGTCCTGCACCCGGTAGGTCTGCGGGCCGCGGGCCGATTCGATGATCGACGACCCCTTGAGCACGGCGCGGAGGTTTTTCGCCGACAGGGCCTGGCCGGGCTGCGGACGCAAGTTGATCATGTTCTCGTCGAACGGTCGGTCGGTGCCAAGCAGCGCTTCGGTCGTCATGGCCGCGGCGATATCGGCTTCCTTGAGCAATTCGTCGAGATCGGCCATAGCCAACACGAGCGTGCCAAGCATGCCGTCGGTGCCGTTGATCAGCGCGAGGCCTTCCTTTTCGGCAAGTTCGATCTGATCGATGCCGGCGGCCTCGAGAACGGCTTTGCCTTCCAGGAGTGTGCCGTCCACCTTGCGGGCCTGGCCCTCTCCGATCAACGCCAGGGCACAATGGGCCAGCGGGGCGAGGTCACCCGAGCACCCGAGCGATCCGTATTCGTACACGACGGGCGTGACCTGCGACGACAACAGCTTCGCGTACGCCTCCGCGGTGGCCAATTTGATTCCGGTGTGTCCTGTCGCAAGCGTGGACAGGCGCAGCAGCATGAGCGCGCGGACGACTTCGCTTTCGACTTCGGCTCCCGAACCGGCAGCGTGAGACCGGATGAGCCGGCGTTGCAGTTCGGCGCGCTTTTCGGTCGGAATATGAGTGGTTGCGAGCGCGCCGAAGCCGGTGGACACTCCATAGACCGGCGTATCGCCGGCAGCGAGCTTGTCAATGGTTCCACGCGCGTCGGCGATTGCCTTTTTCGCATCGTCGGCGAGCTCTACGGGTTGTCCGTGCCGGGCAACCTTCACCAAGTCGCCTTCACTCACCGGTCCAATGCCTATGTATACGGGTTTCGTCTTAGCCATGACTTAAGCATCAAGCCTGCGACATCGACCGCACAACCGCGCCCAGCCCCGGGCAGTCCAGGATTTCAGACTTCAGCTCGGCCGACGGCCCGCGCAGCATTCCCAGTCAAGCAGCACGATCCCTGCCGGCCGGAAAATGGGCGGCAGTCAGGCCGGCAGGTCGCGCAACCGCACCGACGCTCAGTTTCGATATTTCGCCGACACTGCCTTGAGATGCTGATGCATGCCACCGTAGACGGAAGCGTCGTGCAGCGCCCATGTCGGCAACTTTGCCATCATGGTGAAATTCGGATCACAAACATTGGCCGCCGGCGTCCTCACCGTCTGGCTGACAAGTTGATACGCGTCAAGAGTGTCCATGCCGGTCAATTCAGCTGTCCAGTTGACAAGATCACGCTGCGAAATGCGAAAAGCATCTTCGAGCGGCCGCATTGACCCCGTGGACATCAAATATTCATCGTTTTGCAAACGCGGCCACGCTGGAGCTGCTCCTTTTACGACATCCACTGCGATTACACTGTTCATCGCGCACTCAAGCCCCGTTCCGCACAGTTCGCCTTCCCCTTGCCGGGCGTGTCCATCGCCGAGCGACAACATTGCTCCGGGCACGTTCACCGGCAAATAAAGTGTCACGCCCGCGCGCAATTCGGGTGTGTCCATGTTCCCTCCGTACGTCGAGGGTGTGACCACCAAACGCACCTCATCACTTGCCGGTGCCACGCCGACTGTGCCGTGCATCGGATCGAGAGGCATCACGAGCCTATGATCGGAGCGCGTTGCCGAGAAAGTCGCTGTCCACGCATCGACGTCGATGTCGTAGATCCAGACTCTTTCATCCAGCGGCGGCTGGAGCGTCACTGTCTCGTGGCTGCCCGTCAATGCTCCGAAGTGTGGAAACGTCGCAGAAATTGCGTAATCGCGTGCCGGCACAATGCTCGCGAAATGAACGGCCAACAGATCCCCGGGCTCGGCGCCGCGAATCTCAATAGGGCCGCTAACGGGATTGAGCCTGTCGAAGGCCACTGTTTCGCTCGGAAGGTCGCGGGAAGTTTTGACCATCCCCCCAAAACAGTCTTCGGTGCTGACCTCGACGATGTCGCCAGGGTCGACAGACAATTGTGGGTCTCGTCCGCCGAAAACGTACGAGTACTCGTCAGGTTCGGGGGCCAACTGATGTATCCGCATGCGTTTCGTCTCCTCGTCGCGTTCGTCAATGTTTTGTTAGCAGCTCCGCAATCATTTGACTCCGGATTCGTCGATGGTCATATCGCGCTTCATGACTCCACGGCGGAGCAGCACAATTGACAAGACGATTCCAATGGCGAGCCAAATGAGTCCGACCGTTTGGGCTGTTTCCCGCGCGTTGTACAACACTGCGCCCAGCACGCACAGTCCAATAATCGGGCACACGAGGTGGATGAACCATCGGCCGGTCTTCTTCTTGATGTAGAAGTGCCACATCACTGCCACATTGAGGATGGAAAACGCCGTCAGTGCTCCGAAGTTGACCATCGTGCTGATCAGAGCAAGTCCGTCGGGCAAGATGGTGAGGACGATGCCAAGGATCAGCGACAAGATCGCGACAAGGAACGTCGCGTTGACGGGCACCTTGTGCTTGACGCTGACCTTGCGTAAGAACTTGGGAAGCTGACGATCCCGCGCCATGGCGAACAGCAACCGAGACGTTGCTGCCTGCGCTACCAACGCGTCTGCAAACCCCCAGGCAATCGCGGTAGAAACAGCCGTCAGAATGTACAGCCACGGTCCTCCTGCGAAGCCGGCCGTCTCGTAGAAAGCCACTCCCGCGGCATCGCCATTCTTGATCAGCTTGTCCGGGTCCTCCACGAGCAGACCAGCAACCCAGGTCTGCGCAACGAACAGAACTGCGACGCCTCCGAGTGCGACGATCATCGACCGAGCGAGCTGTTTCGACGTGCCCTGATTTTCTTCGGCCAGTGTCGAGACAGCATCGAATCCAAGGAAGCTCAGAACGGCTATGGATGCGGCGCCGAAGATCAGGGAGAAGGTAAAAGTTTCTGGATTATAAAAGCCGGAAAGCCCGAAATCATGGCCTCCCTTTCCTTGCGCAAGGGCCGTGATGCCAATAGCGAGATAGATCACCAACACGATGAGCTCGGCCACAAGCATGATCTTGTTGACCTTCGCGGTCAGGGAAATACCCAAGTAATTGATGAGCGTGTTCAGTACGACGAAGATAATCAGCCATGCCCAAATTGGAATCGCCGGGATGATCGCGACCATGGCCAGCGAAGCCGCCAGATAAAGCAAACACGGCACCAAAATGTAATCAAGAAGAATCATCCAGCCGGCGACGAACCCGACAGGCCGGGCGATCCCGCGGCCGACGTAGGTGTACACCGATCCGGCCATCGGGTACTCCTGCGCCATTTGGGCGTACGAGTTCGCAGTGAAGATCATCGCGACAAGGGCGATGATATACGTCAGCGGCACCATGCCGCCGGAGGACTGGAACACGCTGCCAAAAATCGCGAAGGGTGCGATCGGCACCATGAAGATGAGGCCGTACACGACCAAATCGACGAACGTCAGCGACCGCCTAAGCTCTTGTTTGTACCCGAACTTTTCTACACCCTGCGACGACATGAGATCCCCTCCGGCGTCACTGCCAGATTATTTTCAAATGAAACTAATAGGAATCAGCTTACGAACAAGAAGTCGGATTATGCAAGAGCGAAACGCTGCACGACGTTCATGGCCGTGCCGTTCGCCTGCCCGAGGGTCATAGCACGGCCGGGCGCTCCCAAAGGCGACGACTGCCACATGTCATCACGGCGTCGCACCATTCCGTTCGCTAGCGGGATGAGCGAAGGTTGATCGCCGTTTCGTGCCATCCGTAATGACGACATTAAGTGAACTCCGTCGTAGACGCTTTCCGAATACGCTCCAAGGGAGGGCGCGAAAGCTCCGAACCGATTCTCGTACGCTGCCAGCAATTTCTGGTGCCGCTCGTCGCCGTCCGTCAAGAAGCTCGGCATCGCGGCAAACAAGGCTCCGGTGGAATCGCCTCCGACAGCGAGCAGGCTATCCTCGTCAAAGCTCGTGCAGAGTCGCGGTATCGACGATGCCCGACCATGAGCGGCAAATTGTCGATGGAATTCGACGGCGTCGCGGCCGACAAGTGACACGATCAAGCCTTGAGACCGAGTGTTCTGCATTTGATGGATGATCGATTCGGCATCCACGTCGCCAAAGCGCACAGTCCGCTCATATGTCACCTCGAGTCCGAAATCACCAAGAATGGCACGGGCGGCGCGGTGAACGTGCCGCGGCCAGACGTAATCGCTTCCGATCAAGGCCCAGCGTCGAATGTGCTGATACTCATGGAACCACCGAAGCGACGCAGCCAGTTGGCAATCCGGGGCAGGACCAAGCAGATACGAACTGCGCGATCCGATTCGTTCGAACTCGCGTGGAGGCGTAAACACATACGGCACCCGCGCGTTGACGGCTCGGACCACCGACGCGCGGATATCCGACGTGTGACAGCCGACGATTCCATCAACCAATCCACTCGAGACAAGCGCCGAAATTTCCCGTTCGACCTCCGCACGTGTTCGACCGGCATCGATCAGCAACAGGTCCACGAGTCGGCCGTTGCCGCGGCTTGATGCTTCTTCGGCAGCCAGCTGCGCGCAGTTGACGGTCGACGGACCAATCGCTCCCATGATCCCGGACAATGGCACGAGCAACCCGATGACCAGCCGCCCCGACTGACGACCGGCTAGGATTATTTCAGATGGAAACAGCAGGCTCGGGTTGGCGCTCATGTCACAAGTATGGCCCGTCCTGTGACTATTTCGATTAGATGCTTTCAAGGGGACGACAATGAACCACACGAGCGAAGCGCTGAATTCGACGGTACCGCTGGGGATCGGGCTCGTCTCTCTTCAGCGCACGTTCGCCAAGCGCCTCGCCGTTCCGTTTTCCGAAGAGCACTCGAACACCGACCAATGGTGTGTGCTTGCCGCAATCGCCAAACTCGCGTCACCCACTATGAGCGACCTGGCACTCGAAAGTGGTCTGGCCAATGCAACGCTGACTCGCACGGTCGACTCCTTAGTGAACAATGCGCTCGTCTTTCGCCTGGCGGACAAAGGCGATCGCCGGCGCATTAACGTCTATCTTTCTGATTTCGGCCGGCAACGGCTTAATCGCCTCAATGACATCGCCGATGCGTCCGAAAAAGCTCTTGCCGACGAGATCGGCGATCCGTTGCTAGGTCGTTTGCGTCGATGCGTCGATCAGACGATCATCGCGCTCTCCAACGACTAGTCGAGCCCGTCGCCGGTCGGCGGGCACCGCGCGGCCCAAATGGCCCGCGCAGCGTTCCCAGTCAAGCAGCACGATCCCTGCCGGCCGGAAAATGGGCGGCAGTCAGGCCGGCAGGTCGCGCAACCGCACCGACAAGCAGGTGACGCAACCGTCGAGCTTTTCCAGCTCGCTGATATTGACGGTGACGACGTTCCAGCCGAGCGACCGCACCGTCTGGACGTTTTCCGGCCCCGACGTCGACATGAGGACCGTGTCATCGCTCAAGACGACGACCGCGCTGCCATGCGGCTCAGGCAATGCGAGGAACTGCGGGAACAATCCCGGCTGGTCAACGTTCGGCTCGTAGCCGATCACGGTGCCGTCCGGAAGCGCGGTCACGGCGGACTTCAAATGCAAGACCTTCGATACCGGCACTCCTACAACTGTCGCGCCGGCCGGCGTCAAAGCGGCACGCAACTGCGAAACGCCCTCGGCATTCGTCCTGCCGGAGTGCCCGACGTAAATGGTGTCGCCGATCTTGAGCACGTCGCCGCCGTCGAGAGTGGCCGGGTGCGAGATCTCCGAAATCTCGTATCCGCGGTCGGCCAAGACCGATTTGGTACCGTCCTGTTCGCCGCGGCGGGTCGGATGACCGGCATTGGCGATGACCGCGTGATGTTTGTAGACGACGACGGTATCCTCCACGAACACCGAATCGGGGTGATCCGGTGAGGCAGGCACCTCGATGATTTCGTAGCCGGCGCCTTTCACCGCGTCAACGTATTCCGTCCACTGCTCCTCCGCCCGGGCAACGTCGACCGGGACCGCGTCTTCCGCGACCCCCTCGTCCAATCGCTCGACCGGTTTACGTACCAAGGCGGCACGAATGCTCATGATGCTTCCCCTTTCAAATTCACCCGGCCCGCCGAGAGTGGAGTAGTTGTCGCTTTTGGCCTGCAAAAAGCGACAACTACTCCACTCTCGGCGAAGGTGTGGGTGGGGCGTCCGCATTCAACGTGGAGTGGCGGCGCCCATAGGCAAAATACACGATGACGGCCAGCGCCATCCAACTCACGAAAGCGATCCAGGTGACCGCCGAGAGTCCGCTCAGCAGGTAGAGGCACGCGACGATCGCCAGTACCGGCGTCACGGGATATCCGGGCACCGTGAATCCGCGGGCGAGATCCGGACGGCGCACGCGCAGCACGATCACGCCCAGCGCCACCGACGTGAACGCCGACAGCGCGCCGATGCTGGTGGCTTCGAACAAGACGTCGATCGGCAGCAGCCCGGCCAGGAGCGCAACGAACGCGCTGACGATGACGGTGCTCTTCACGGGCGTGCCGGTGCGCTTCGACACAGCCGTGAACACCTTGGGCATCAGCCCGTCCTGGCCCATGGTGAAGAAGATGCGAGTCTGTCCGAACATGCATACCAGCGTCACCGAGAACACCGAGATCACGGCGCCGGCCGACAAGATGATCGCCGGCCATGACGCGCCCGTCAGGTTCGCCAAGATCTGCGACAGCCCGGCCTTCTGCCCGGCGAACATTTGATATTTTTGCGCCCCGATGGCGCTCAGCGACACGAGCAGGTACACAAGCGTCACGATCACCAGCGAGTAAATGAGCGCCCGGGGCATCGACTTCTTCGGGTCTTTCGCTTCGTCACCGGCGGTCGACACGGCGTCCAGCCCGATGTAGCTGAAGAAGATGATCGATGCGGCAGCTCCGACGCCCGACCATCCATGGGCGAAGAAATTGTGAAAATGATCGACGGTGAACCCGGTGACGGCGACGCACACAAAGAAGATGAGCACCGCGACCTTGATACCGACCATGACGGCGTTCACCACCGCCGACTCCCGCACGCCGCGGATCAACAGGACGCCGCACATGGCAACAAGGACGACTGCCGGGAGATTCACGATTCCGCCTCCGGCCGGCGCGCTCAGCAACGCCGCGGGAATCGCGTGCCCGGTGACTCCGATGACCAGGTTGTTGAGATATTCGCTCCATCCGACCGCCACGGCAGCCGACGACACGCCGTATTCGAGGATCAAGAACCATCCGACGAGGTGCGCCGCGAACTCCCCCAACGCCAAATACGCGTACGAATACGATGACCCCGACACTGGCGCGATGGACGCCATTTCCGCATAGCAGAGCGCCGTCAACCCAGCGGTCACGGCCGCAAGCATGAACGACAGGACGACGCCGGGCCCGGCCATCGGCGCGGCCTCGGCCAGCACGAAGAAGATGCCGGTGCCGACGGTGCCGCCCACGCCCAGAGCCGTCAGGTGCAGCGTGGTCAGACGACGTTTCAGCTCGGTGTGCTGAGCTGCGACGTCTTCGATCGACCGGCGCCGCAGCAGTGTCGAGATCGCGGAGCGCGGCTGGTCCGCCGGCGCCCGCGGGCCGTCGGAGCTCACCGTTTGGAACGCTTTTCGCGGATCCGCATCGTCAGCTCCACCGGGGTTCCGGCAAAACCGAACGCCTCCCGGAGCCGGCGCACGATGAACCGCCGGTAGCCCGGATCGAGGAACCCCGTCGTGAACAGCACGAATTTGGGCGGCCGGTTCGACGCTTGCGTGCCAAAGAGGATTCGCGGCTGCTTGCCGCCGCGCAACGGATGCGGATGCGCGGCCACCAGCTCGCCGAGGAACGCGTTGAAACGGCCCGTGGAAATACGCCGATCCCAGCTTTCGAGCGCCGTGTCCATGGCGGGCACGAGCTTGTCGGCATGCCATCCGGTCTTGGCCGACACGTTCACGCGCGGCGCCCACGTCATCTGCACGAGGTCCTTTTCGATCTCCCGTTCCAGGTAGTGCCGCCGCTCGTCCTCCATCAGATCCCACTTGTTGTAGGCGATGACGAGGGCGCGCCCGGCCTCGATCACCGTCGACAGGATCCTGGTGTCCTGCTCGGACAGCGTTTCGGACGCATCGATCAGGACGACGGCGACTTCGGCCTTCTCGAGCGCGGTCTGCGTGCGCAATGCGGCATAGAAGTCCGCACCGGACGCCTGGTGGGCCCGCCGGCGGATCCCGGCCGTGTCCACGAACCGCCATTGCCGGCCGCCGAGTTGGACAAGTTCGTCGACGGGATCGCGCGTCGTGCCGGCCACGTCGTCGACGATGACGCGAGCCGAACCCACGAGCTTGTTCAACATGCTCGACTTGCCGACGTTCGGGCGGCCGAGCAGCGCCACGCGCCGCGGCCCGCCGATCTCGTAGTCGCCGGCCACCGCCGAAACGGCCGGCAGCGTCTCGAGGGTGATGTCCAGCAAGTCGGCGACTCCCCGGCCGTGCATGCCCGACACCGGATGCGGCTCGCCCAGGCCGAGCGACCAGAGCGCGGCCGCGTCCAGCTCGCCTCGCTCGTCGTCGACCTTGTTGGCGGCCAGGATGACGGGTTTCTTGGTGCGCCGCAGCATCCGCACGATGCCTTCGTCGGAGGCCGTGATGCCGACCAGCGCGTCCACGACCAGCACGACGGCGTCCGCAAGCTCGGCAGCGATCTCGGCTTGACCGGCCACGCGCTGCGCCATCCCCTTGGCGCTCGATTCCCATCCGCCGGTGTCGACGACGGTGAACGGCCTGCCGTTCCATTCGGCCTTGTAGCTGACCCTGTCGCGCGTGACGCCCGGGTTGTCCTCGACGACGGCTTCGCGGCGCCCCAGGATGCGGTTCACGAGCGTCGACTTTCCGACGTTCGGCCGGCCCACGATGGCCACGACCGGGTCGGGGCCGGACGGCGTGTCTTCCGCCGCGCCGGTCTCGCCGGCATCGAGCAGCGCCAGATCGTCGTCTTCGAGCTGATAATCGGCAAGCCCGGCACGCAGCGACTCGGCTCGCGCGTCGGCGTCCTCGGGCGACGTCGCGGCGACGCGTTCGGCCAGGTCGTCCGGCGTGTCCCAGCTTTCGCCGGAGGGCTCACGGTCGCTCATACATGTCCTTTGATCGAGTCACTGTTGCGCTGAGGTTGCTGCGCGGGCGTCATGGAAGTCGTTGGCCCGTCAGTTCGGCGGCTTCGGCCAGCCCCGTGGAGAGCGCGGCGCCGAGCTGGCGACTCACCTCTTCACGGAGGGCGCGTCCGGTCTGTCCGGGCGCCGCGTCGATTTGTAACGGTTCACCGTAGACGATATCAACCTTGCGGCCGAAAGGCGGCAACGCTTTGGTGTCGCCGGGCAGCTTGGTTCCCAGCACCGCCACCGGAACGATCGGCACCTTCGCTTGCAAGGCGAGCCACGCGGCGCCGTTCCGGATGGCCGATCCGGCCCCGTTGCCGCGCGTGCCCTCGGGGAAAAGGCCGAGCACGTCGCCGCGGCGCAACACGTCGAGTCCGGCGTTCAGCGCCCGGCGGTCGCTCCCGGCACGATCGATCGGAATTTGCCCGGAACGCCTGAGCGCGTATCCGGCAATCGATTTGAAGGCTTCCTTCTTCACGATCATGTGCACGTACCGCGGACAGTGCGCGTACACCATCGGTCCGTCGAGATAGGACAAGTGATTGGCGATGATGAGGACGCCGCCGTCCTGCGGCAGCAGCTCGGCGCGATGCACGCGCGCCCGCCACGGCGACATCATGGCCGTGCCGATCGGGTGCCAGCGCCGGGCCGCGCGAAGCGACGGGACGACGTATTCCACGGCGCTCTTGTCAGTCTTCGTGCGCATCCGCCACCAGATCCATCACGGCTTGGATTGTCTCTTCCAACGTCAAGGACGACGAGTCGAGAGTGTGCACGCCGTCCGATGCCGTTTCGAACGTGGCCACCGTGGAATCCTTGGCGTCGCGCCCGACGATCGACTCGCGGGTAGCGGCCAGCGAGTCGGCGTCCGCCGTGCCGTGCAATTCCCGGGCGCGACGGGCCAGCCGCGCCTCCTCGCGGGCAGTGAGCAGCAGGCGCACCTCGGCGTCCGGCGCCACGACGGTGGTGATGTCGCGGCCTTCGGCGACGATCCCCGGTTCGGCATGCTCGGCGATCAGCCGCCGCTGCTCGGCGATCAGCAGCGTGCGAACGTCCAGATTGGTGGCCACCTTGCTGACGGCGGACGTCACGCGGTCTTCGCGGATCGCCGTGGTCACGTCGCGGCCGTTCACGGCTATGGATTCGTGGTCCGGGTCGGTGCCGGGCTCGAGTTCGGCCGACCGGATCAAGGCGGTGACTTCGTCGTCGTCGGTGACGCCGCGATCGAGCATGAGCCAGCAGGCGGCCCGGTACATGGCGCCGGTGTCCAGGTACGCATAGCCGAGGCGGGAAGCGACCGCGCGGGAGACGCTGGATTTTCCGGACCCGCTGGGGCCGTCGATGGCAATTTTCATTCTCGTTGTTCTCTTTCGGTTATTCGGGTACGTTCCATCCGCGGGCGCGGAGCTCGTCGATCATGGGCCCGCGCTCGGCCGGAAGGACCGACACCTCGGCCAGTCCGTACTGCTGCCCGTTGGCGTGCTCGAGCTGCAAGTCTTCAATGTTGATGCCCGCCTCGCCCATCTCGGTGAACAGCCGGCCCAACATGCCGGGCCGGTCCTCGACCAGCACCGTCACGGTGGCGTAGCTGGTCGGCGCGGCACCGTGCTTGCCCGGGATCCGCGCATGCCCGTCGTTGCCGGCCACGAACGCGCCGGCCAGCACGCCAAGCGATCCGGACGTGCTGCCGAGGGCGTCGATCACCGTGTCGAGCTCACCGCGCACTTCTTCCAGCACGATGCGCACCTGCTCGGAATTCGCGGTGAGGATTTGTGTCCACAGCGCCGGGTCGCTGGCAGCGATCCGAGTCACGTCGCGCAGACCCTGGCCCGCCAGTGCAACCGATTCGACCGGTGCGTCGTTGAGGCGGGACGCCGTGAGAGTCGCCATCACTTGCGGCACGTGGGACACGCGCGCGACGGCCGAGTCGTGTTCGTCCGCGTCGAGTTCGACGACTGCGGCGCCCACTCGCCGGGCGAGTTCGACGATGCGTTCGTGGTCGGCGTCGGCGGTATGCGGGCCGGTGCAGACGACCCACGGGCGGCCGGCGAACAGGTCGGCCCGGGCCGCAATCGGTCCGCTCTTTTCCCGGCCCGCCATGGGGTGGGAGCCCACGTATCGGGCCAGATCCGTCCGGCTCAACTGCCCGCCGTCCACGAAACCGCGCAACGCCGTGCGGATGTGGCCTTTCACGCTGGCCACGTCCGTGACTGTGGCATGCGGGTGGAGAGTGAGCTCGCGGGCGACCAGATGCGCCGTCACGTCGGGCGGAACGGCGATGACCACGAGGTCGGGCGTCATGTCGCCGGCGTCCGCAAGAGGGCGTCCGGCGCCGAGGTCGCACGCGAGCGCTTCGGCGGTCGGCGACGCGTCGGTCAGCCAAACGTCGATGCCCTGGCGCGTCAGCGCCAGGCCGACGGAAGCTCCCAGCAGGCCTGCGCCAACGATCTTGACGTGCTTGTCGGCATGCGGCAGCCCGGCGGAGTCAGCGGGAAGCGTCATCTACATGCCCACTTCTCGCTTCAAGGTGCCGACCTCGGTGCGGTTCAAGGTCCGCAGGGTGGCCGGCCGCTGATCGCCGAGCCGGATCGGGCCCATCGTGGTGCGCACCAGGCTGAGCACGGGGTACCCGACGGCATCCAGCATGCGGCGTACCACCCGGTTCTTGCCCGAGTGCAAGGTCACCTCGACGAGTGCGTAGCCGGGCGTCGAGTCGACGAGCTTGAACGAATCGACGTGTGCGACGCCGTCGTCGAGGTCGACGCCGTCGCGCAGCTGCTTACCGACGTCCTTGGCCACCGGCCCGCGCACCTTGGCAAGGTAGGTCTTGGGCACTTCGTACGACGGGTGCGTCAGCCGGTGCGACAGTTCGCCGTCGTTCGTCACGAGCAGCAGGCCCTCGGTTTCGGCATCGAGCCGGCCCACGTGGAACAGCCGTTCGGGACGGTCGGTGAGAAAGTCGCCGAGGCACGGGCGCCCGTCGGGGTCTTCCATGGTGGTCAGCACGCCTTTCGGCTTGTTGAACACGAAGTAGACCTGTTTGTCGTCGGTTTGGATGGGCAGCCCGTCGACGGCGATGCGCACGCGGTTCGGATCGACGCGGACGCCGAGTTCGCGCACCTGCGCGTCGTCCACGCTCACGCGCCCGTCGGCAATCAGTTGTTCGCACGAGCGCCGCGAGCCGTAGCCGGCCGCCGCGAGCAGTTTTTGCAGCCGGACGCCGTCCGGGTCGTGGACGTCGACGGACGGCGTCGCCGGCGCGGCGCGTCGCTGGGCCCGGCTCGGGCGGCGTGTCGGCCCTCCGGGGCGCCGGGCACCGCGCGGGTTGGGCCGGTTTGGAGTGGCCATCAGAATTCCTCGTTCATGTCGTCGGGTAGGTAGGGGGCGAGCTTGGGCAGCTCGTCGAGACTTTCCAGGCCCATCCGTTCAAGGAATTCGCCGGTCGTCCCGTAGAGATTCGCGCCGGACTCCTCGGCCGTGCCGACCTCCTCGATCAGACCGCGGCTGACGAGCGTGCGGACGACGCCGTCAACGCTCACGCCGCGGATCGCCGAGATCCGTGCGCGGGACACGGGCTGACGGTATGCGACGACTGCCAACGTCTCCAGTGCCGCCTGGGACAGTTTCGCACTTTGTCCGTCCAGCACATAACCGGCGAGGACGTCGTGGAACTCGGCACGCGAGTAAATACGCCAGCCGCCGGCCAGTCGGCGCAGCTCGAATCCGCGCGGGCGTCCGGAGCCGGACGTCGGATCGGCGCCGTCGTAGTCGGCAACGAGTTCGGCCACGAGAGTTTCGACCCTGTCGACCGGAAGGGCCAACGCGGAGGCCAGCCGGAGCTCGGTCATGGGTTCTTCGGCAATGATCAGCAGGGCTTCCAGCGCGGCAAGCGCTCCCCCGGGCAGCACGTCGAGGTCGAGACCTTCTTGGGCGGTGCCGTCGGCCATTTCGGCACTGTCGGCCGCGTCGGCCCGGGTTCGGTCGAGCCGGGTCTGGTCGGTGTCAGTCATTGTCCGTCGGTCCTGGGTCGGCAGTGGGGCTCTCGTCGGCGTTTTCAGCGGTTTCCGCATTGTCGGCCGTTTCGGACGATGCGTCGAATTCGTCGAACTTATCCGTGTTGACGGTGTCGGCCGGGCCGCGCAGCCGGATTGTCAGTTCGCCGAGCGCGGCGGCCTGGTCGAACGAGATGGCCGCGTCACGGTAGAGCTCGAGCAGCGCCAAGAACCGCACGACCACGACCAGGGAGTTGTCGGCGTCGGCGACCAGCCGCCGGAACGACAACGTCTTGCCTTCGTGACGGTCGAGACGTGCCACGATTGTCTTCGCCTCGTCGCGCACGCTGACGGCGGGAGCGTGCAGGTGTTCGAGTCCGACCTCGGCCGGGCCCTTGGGCGTCAACGCCCGGGCGGCAAGGGCCGCGAGCGCGTCCGGAGTCACGTTCATGACCAGGTCCGGCAAGAGCTCGGCCAACTGCGGCTCGAGCGGCACGGCACGGGGGCTGCGACGCGAACCGTTTTCGAGCGCGGCGGCCAGATCGGACGCGACGTCCTTGAACGCCCGGTATTGCAAGAGCCGGGCAAAGAGCAGGTCGCGCGCTTCCAGCAGGGCGATGTCCTCGTCGTCCTCGACCTCGCCGGCCGGCAGCAGCCGTGCCGCCTTCAAGTCGAGCAATGTGGCCGCAACGACCAGGAACTGGCTTGTCTCGTCGAGCGCCGCGACCCCGGCGGACTTGATGTACTCGATGAACTCGTCGGTGACGGCGGCCAGCGCGACCTCGGTGATGTCGAGCTGGTGTTTGCCGATGAGCCCGAGGAGCAGATCAAAGGGCCCGGAGAAGTTCTCCAGGTGGACTTCGAATGCGTCGAGCGCCGAGGAATCGTCGGTCTCCGTCAGCGGCATGACGGAAGCGGCCATTAGGGAGCGCCGCCCCGGGCGATGAGTTCGCGCGCCAACGAGCGATACGCCTCGGCGCCGGTGTGCGACGGCGCATAGGAGAGGATCGACTCGGCGGCGACCGATGCGTCCGGGAACTTGACCGTCCTGTTGATCACCGTGTCGAACACGCGGTCGCCGAAGGCCTCGACGACACGGGCCACGACCTCTTTGGAGTGCAGCGTGCGACTGTCGTACATGGTGGCCAGGATGCCGTCGATGTTCAAACGCGGGTTCAGGCGGTCTTGCACTTTTTCAATTGTTTCAACGAGCAGGGCGACGCCGCGCAAAGCGAAGAACTCGCATTCGAGCGGGATGATCACGCCGTGCGATGCCGTCAGCGCGTTCACGGTGAGCAGGCCGAGGGACGGCTGGCAGTCGATCAGGACGACATCGTAATTGTCCTCGACCTTGCGCAGCACGCGATCGAGCACCTGTTCGCGGGCGACTTCGCCGACCAACTGCACTTCCGCGGCCGAGAGGTCGATGTTCGCCGGCAGCACGTCGAGCCCCGGCACGTTCGAGTTCTCGATGACCTCGTTCGGGTCGAGACGCGAGTTCATCAGCAGGTTGTAGATGGTGGTGTCGAGGTCGTGCGGGTTGACGCCGAGGCCCACGGACAGTGCGCCCTGCGGGTCGAAGTCGACGAGGAGGACCTTGCGGCCGTAATCGGCAAGAGCGGCCCCGAGATTGATCGTGGACGTCGTCTTGCCGACTCCCCCTTTCTGGTTCACCATCGCCACGACACGAGCCGGTCCGTGGCTGTCCAAGGGGGCGGGTGCGTCGAACTCGCGCAGCGGCCGGCCCGTCGGGCCGACGGCGGCAACGTCGAGAGATAAATCAGCAGCTTGGGAGTTCACGTACCCAACCCTACCTTTTGCCGGCCCGGGGATGTGCGAGAGCGTAAACCTCGCGGAGCGTATCGGCGCTGACTTTGGTGTAGATCTGCGTGGTGGTGACCGATGCGTGTCCGAGCAGCTCTTGCACGACGCGCACGTCGGCGCCGCCTTCGAGCAGGTGCGTGGCGAATGAGTGTCGCAGCGTGTGCGGCGACACGTCGATGGTCAAACCGGCCCGTTCGGCGGCAACGTTCAAGATCGTCCACGCGCTTTGCCGGCTGAGGGTGCCGCCGCGTTTGTTGAGGAAGAGGCCGGGCACGCGGGTCGCCTTGGCCGGGTTGATCTTTTGCGCCAGCACCGGCCGGCCACGCACCAGATAGTCGTCGACCGCGCGGGCCGCGTACGACCCGAGCGGCACGATCCGCTCCTTCGACCCTTTGCCGAACAGTCGCACCATCCCGTGGTCGAGGTCGACGTCGTCGATGTGCAGCCCGACGGCCTCGCTGATGCGCGCACCGGTGCCGTAGAGCACTTCGAGCAACGCCCGGTCGCGCAGCCCGGCCGGGGTGTCGGTGCGGCAGGCTTCCAAGATCGCCTCGACCTGGCCGATGCCGATGGCCTTGGGCAGTTTGGCGTGCTGGGACGGCGGGTGCACGTCGCCGGCCGGATTGTCCGGGGTGATGCCCTCGTCCGTGAGGAACGCATGGAAGCCGCGGACTGCGACAACGGCGCGCGCCGCGGACGCCGCCGACAACCGGGGCCGCCCGTCGTCACCGGAGCGGATGATGCTCAAGAATTCCGTGACGTCCTTTTCGGTCACATCGGCCGGCCGGGCCACGCCGCGGGAGTCCAGCACGCGCACGTAACGTCCCAGGTCGCGGCGGTAGGCCGACACGGTGTTCGTCGACAGGCCGCGCTCGATGCTCACATGTTGGAGGTAGCCGTCAAGAGCACGGCGCAGCGGCCCGGCGACGGTGCCCGCGTCGTCGGTCATTCCGCCCGGTCGGAAGCGCCGGGGTCTCGGGACGGGAGCGGCCGAGCCGGCCACGGCGAGTCGGCGGGCCGCAGCGTCGTCCAGCCGCGTCGTTTGGCCGCGGCGGCCGCCAGGGAGGCGACCACGAGCGTCGGATTGTGCGCGGAGCCCGACAGCACGGCGTCGACGACGTCGTCCAGCGGCACCCAGCCGGTGACGATATCGCGCTCTTCGCCGGTGCGCTCGTGTTTGTCGGCGTCCGGCACCGGCGTGCAGTCGCGGGCCACGTACACGCGCAGGGCCTCGTCCGAGATGCCCGGCGAGCTGAACCATTCGACGAGCAGGTCGAGCCTGCCGACCTCGAGGTCGGCCTCTTCGGCCAGCTCGCGGGCGGCGGCGATGTGCGGAGGTTCGCCGTCGACGTCCAGCAGGCCGGCGGGCACCTCCCACAGCCGCATGCCGACGGGGTGCCGGTACTGGTTGATGACGAGCACGCGGTCGTCCGCGTCGAGCGCGATGATGCCGACGGCACCGGGGTGTTGGAGGTATTCGCGTTGCAGCGCGGCGTCGTGGCCGGGCAGCGTGAAGGAATCGACGACCATGTCCGAGATCGCACCGCTGTACGCCGTGCGCCGGGAGTGCAGTCGGACGTCTTCGTGCGTGTCGGTCATCGGAGCGTCCGACCGGGCCGGCCCGCCGGTCATTCGCCGGTGTCCACGAGTTGCGGTTCGACCTCGAGGAGACGTTCTTCGCGCTGACGGTCGAGCGCTGCGCCGATCAGCCCGGCGAACAGCGGATGCGGACGACCGGGCCGCGAACGCAACTCGGGATGCGCTTGGGTCGACACGTAGTACGGGTGCTCGTCCGAGGGCAATTCGACGTATTCGACAAGTTGACCGTCCGGGGACGTGCCGGAGATGACGAGTCCTGCCTTGACGAGCTGGTCGCGGTAGGCGTTGTTGACCTCGTAGCGATGGCGATGCCGTTCCGAGATTGTCGTCACGCCGTACGCACCGGCGACGACGGACCCTTCGGTCAACGCCGCCTCGTACAGGCCGAGGCGCATGGTGCCGCCCAAATCGCCGTTGCCGTCGACTATCGACTCCTGTTCGGCCATGGTGGCGATGACGGGCTCGTCGGTATCGGGCTCGAACTCCGAGGACGACGCCCGCTCGATGCCTGCGACGTTTCGCGCGTATTCGATCACCATGCATTGCAGGCCGAGGCACAACCCGAGGGTCGGCACGCCGTGTTCGCGGGCGTACCGCAGCGCGCCGAGTTTGCCTTCGATGCCGCGGATGCCGAATCCGCCGGGCACGCACACGCCGTCCATTTCTCCGAGTTCCTTGGCGGCGCCTTCCGGGGTGGCGCACAAGTCGGAGGCAACCCAGTGGATCTTGACCTTGGCGTTATTGGCGAACCCGCCGGCGCGCAACGCTTCGGTGACGGACAGGTATGCGTCGGGCAGGTCGACGTATTTGCCGACCAGCGCAATGTCCACGTCATAGGCCGGATGGTGCACGCGGCGCAACAGGTCGTCCCATTCATCCCATTCGACGTCCTTGAACGGCAGGTCGAGCTTGCGGATCAGGTAGGCGTCGAGCCCGCCGGAATGCAGCACCTTCGGAATGTCGTAGATGCTGGGGGCGTCCATGCACGAGATGACCGCTTCGAAATCGACGTCGCACGACGAGCCGATCTTGCGGCGGATGCCGTCGGGCACCTCCCGGTCGGATCGGCACACGATGGCGTCCGGTTGGATGCCGATCGAGCGCAGCGCGGCGACCGAGTGCTGGGTCGGTTTCGTCTTCAGTTCACCGGACGGGGCAAGATACGGCACCAGCGAGACGTGCACGAAGAACACGTTGTCGCGGCCGATGTCCTGGCGGACCTGGCGGGCGGCCTCGAGGAACGGCTGGGATTCGATGTCCCCGACGGTGCCGCCGATCTCGGTGATGATGACATCGGGCACCGGGCCCTCGACCGGGTTGGTTTGGGCACGCATGCGCGCTTTGATCTCGTCGGTGATGTGCGGGATGACCTGCACTGTGTCGCCGAGGTATTCGCCGCGGCGTTCCTTGGCGATGACCGTCGAATAGACCTGCCCGGTCGTGACGTTCGCGCCGGCGTCCAGATTGCGTCCGAGGAACCGCTCATAGTGGCCGATGTCCAGATCGGTCTCGGCGCCGTCGTCGGTGACGAAGACTTCGCCGTGCTGGAACGGGTTCATGGTGCCGGGATCGACGTTGAGGTACGGATCCAGCTTCTGCATCGTCACGACGAGGCCGCGCGCAGCAAGCAAATGCCCGAGACTCGAGGCGGTCAAGCCTTTACCAAGAGACGAAGCGACGCCTCCGGTGACGAAAATATGCCGGGTCTTTTGGGACCCGCTGAGCCGAGGGAGCGTCCTAGTAACCACGGGCTTTAACTCTACCAGTTCCCGCCGGTCGACTGCCGCGCCAGTTTTCTCTTTGCGGCGCGTCGACTTCGTCCGCCGTCCACTGCCTCGCGGTACACGCGCACCAATTGGCCCACCACGTCGTGCGACGGAGCCGACCCCAACACTCGGGAGCGGGCTTCGATTGCGGCCACGCCGCGACGCTGGGGGTTGGCCAGTAGCGCGCCCACCGCATCGATGACGCCGTCGACATCGCCTTCGGCGACCTGTGCGGCCGCGGAACCGAACCGGTGCCGGCCGAGCCTCCCGATCGACACGATCGGCCGGGTCAGCTGCATGATCTGATCGGCGTCGAGCACCGAGAGCTTGTCGGTGGCCAGCACGACGTCCGCCGCGCTCAGCACGTCCACGGCGTCCGACTCGTCGACGACAAGGACCGGCGCGTCGTGTTCGTGCACTTCGTCCTTGAGCGCCGGCTTGAAACTGCCGTCGCCGGCAAGGGCCAGCACGACGTTAAATTCGGGACGCCGGTTCGAGAATTCGCGGGCGGCGGCCAGCAAGGTCTTCAATCCGTTGTTCTCGGTCAGCGCGGCAGTTGACGCCAGCAGCCACGTGCCGTCGGAAACGCCGAGGCTTTCGTGCACTTCGCTGCGGCTGCGCGTCGGGCTGAGCGAGGTGACGGCGTCCGCGACCGGCAGCAGCGCGCGCTCGGTGATCGGCACGGACCGGAATCGCTCGACCACCGATGCCGTGGCGCCCAAGACGGCGGTGGCGCGGCTGGAGATCAGCATGCCGGCGGTCATGTCGCGGTCGTTGACGGCGCCGGTGCGCTGCCGGGGAACCGTGACGACGATCTTCGGGCGCACCCGGGCGGGCAGTCCCGTTGTGGCGAGGATCGACAAGGCGGCCGCGTGCAGGCCGTGCGCGTGCACAATGTCTTGTTCCGGGAACATGCGGTGCAACCGCCAGACGGTGCCGGGGTCCTTGAAGGGGTTGATGTGCGCCGACACGCGGGTTTCCAGGATCCGGTAGCCCAGGTTCGGCAACGCGTTCTTCGACAGGTCGATCACCTGCTCGTACGTGTCCTCGGAATCAACGCCGTCTCTTTGCCCGACGACGTGTAGCACACTGTAGATTTTGCCGCCCGCACGGGCAGGTTCCGCGGGGGCTTCGGGCGTGGGGTCCTCGCCCACTGACGCCAGGACAGGGTCTCGTTCCGTCGACCGGCTCTCGAGCGTATTCTCCTCGACGGTTGCCGGTCCGTTGTCCTTCTGCTCAGCACCGATCTGCTCATCGAACTGAGCCATTCCAGCCGCCTTCCTGGGGGTATCGCGATCCTCTATGACTACGCTATCGCAGCCGGTAAAACTTTGCCTCGCCCACACGCGGAATACTGCTCACAACTCGGCAACGTTTCGCCGGCGGCACCCTCCGCTCGACCCCTCCGCGCGGAACGGCCGGCCGCTCACGCGGAGCGGCCGGCCGGAAACCCGGTCGCGAGCCGGTTACTTGCTCTTTTGCCAGCCGATGTCCTCGGGCTCGGCACTTGCCCACCCGGACGGGCCGTAATTGGCCAGCCCCTTGGTGACGGCGTACGTCACCGGAGAGTTGAACAAGGGGATGTAGCCGACGAGGTTCAACGCGGCGGCCTCGGCCTTGTTGGCCTGAGCCATCGCCTTCTTCGGGTCGGCAATTGTCGTGACCTTCTTGGCCATGGCGTCGATCTTCTTGGTGCCCACGCCCGTCGAGTTGTTGCCGGACGTCGTGCAATACATCGAGCAGGCCAGCACATACCCGAACGGGTCGCGCGTCTCGGTCGACACGGCCACGACGTCGTACGAGCCCTCGTTGAGGGTGCTGGAGAAGTCGGACGTCGACCGCGTGTCGATGACCATCTTCAGGCCCGCTTGTTTCGCCATGGCCTGCTGCGCCCTGGCCAGCGCGGCCCCCGACGACGAGTTGCCGAAGTTCACGTAGGTGATTTTCGCGGTCTTTCCGTTCTTTTGGAAGTAGCCGCCCTCGCCGAGTTTCCACCCGTGGTCGGTCATGAGCTTTTTGGCTTTGTCGACGCTGTGCTTCAGCCAGGGCGTGTTGTTCTTGTACGTGGGCATCCACGGCAGCACGTTCATCGATCCGGGCAGCTTTTCGGGATCCCAGTTCATTCCCTGGAATTTGATCTTCGTCAGTTCGCGGCGGTCGGTGGCCAGGGCGAACGCCTTGCGGGCGTACGTGTTCTTGAACACCTCACTCCCCTGGCCCATCATGTACATGCTCACTTGAGTTCCGAATCCACGACGGACCTGGACGTCGTCCATGTTCTTGATCTGCTTCATCCGGTCTTGGCTTTCGACCCGGGTTTCGTCGAGTTCGCCGTTTTGGAACGCGTTGATCGACGCTTGATCCTCCATGGCGCGAATGACGATCGTGTCGAGCTTGGGCTTGGCGCCCCACCAGTCCTTGTTCCGTTCAAGCACCACTTTGGTCTTGGAGTAGCTCTTGTACTTGAACGGTCCGGCCAGCAGTCCGTTGTTCGGATGTCCGACCCAGCCCTTCTTGAAGAACGCGGGATCGAGGTTCTTCGGGTTCTCCAGCTGGGTGAAGATCTCCTGGTACGGATAGAACGGCTTGTCGAACGTCACGACCGCCTCGTGGGCGTTCTTGCCCTTCTTCACGCTCTTGATCCGCTCATATCCGGTCGTCGATGACGGGTTGTACTTTTTCGACTTGCCGCTTTGCGTCTTCCAGGTGGCCTCGAATGCCTTCCACGTGATCGGGTCGCCGTTGTTCCAATGCGCCTTCGGGTTGAGCCGGTATTTGATCACTTCGGGGCTCTTGCTGACGACCGTGGCCGACAGCAAATAGTCCTTATCGGGTTTCGGTTGCCCGCCCACCGTGAAGTCCCACAGCTGCGGCGACGTCCACGAGTCGAGGTTGCCGACGTACCCGGACGGGTTGTCGGCGCTGAACGAGTTCAAGTTCGGCGGGATCTCGGGAAATGCCAACTTCAACGAGCCGCCGAACTTGACGTTCTTGCGTGCCTGGGGATTGTCGTGCCGGGTGCCTTCTTCCGGCATGGGGATTTTCGCGACGTCCGGCGATACGCCCGCCGGCGGCTCGGCCGTGACAGCGTTTCCGCCGTTGCCGCTGCCGTCCTCGCTGCTGCAGCCCGCCATTGCGGCGAACGACAACGCGCAAAGGGTCGCCAGTGTTTTCTTGAATCTCATTCTCAGATCGACTCCTGTTGTTTCACCGGCCGCTCGGCCGGAGCTCCGGGATGGTGCTTTGAGAACTGTTCCTACGAAGGGAAGTGACATGCACGCTCTTGATCCGCCACCCCCTCCTCACGCACGAGTTCGGGCTCGTCCGTCTCGCATCGGTGCCGGTCGGCGTCCGGAAGCAGCCGGTAGGTCGGGCAGCGGGTGCGGAATCGGCAGCCGGGGATCGACTCGGTCGGGCTGGGCAGGTCACCGGTGAGCACCGTGCGTTCGCGCGCCCGTTCCACTGCCGGATCGGGGATGGGCGCGGCCGACAACAGCGCCTGCGTGTACGGGTGGCGCGGACGTCCGAAGATCTCGTCGACCCCGCCGATCTCGACGATGCGCCCCAAATACATCACTGCGACCCGGTCGGCGATATGCCGGACGACGGACAGGTCGTGCGCGACGAACAAGTACGACAGCTTGAGCTCTGCTTGCAACGATTCCAACAGGTTGACGATTCCGGCCTGGATCGAGACGTCCAGCGCCGACACCGGCTCGTCGAGAACTATCAGCGCCGGCTGGACGGCGAGAGCGCGGGCAATCGCAATGCGTTGGCGCTGCCCGCCGGAGAACTGCTCGGGGAACCTGTCCACATGGTCCGGGTTCAGCCCGACCAGTTGCATCAACTCTCCGATCCTGTCGTTGATGCGGGCCTTGCCGACGCCGTGCGCGCGCAGCGGCTCGGCCAATACGTCGTAGACGACCATGCGCGGATCCAACGACGAGATCGGGTCTTGGAACACGATCTGCAATTCTTTGCGGGTGGCTCGCCGGGCAGCTCCGTCCATGGCTGCGACGTCCCGCCCCATCACGACGACGCGGCCCGAGCCGGGCTTCTTCAACCGCATGATCTCGAGCAACGTCGTCGATTTGCCGCATCCGGACTCGCCGACCAGCGCCAGCGTCTCGCCGGTGCGGATGTCGAACGAGATGCCGTCGACCGCGCGCACCGTTCCGGTCTTCTTCCGCAACAGCCCGTTCGTCAAGTTGAAGTGCCGGTGCAGTCCGTCGACGCTCAGCACGCTGTCGCGCTCGGCGCGCGGCCGGGCGGCCAGCTCCGAGGTCTCGATGGTCGGCAGCGGGTAGACGTCGGCGTGCGTCAGACCGCCGTGCACGATTTCGGCCGAGCGAATGCACGCCGACATGTGGCCGCCGTCCTGCAGGACAAGCGGCGGTTCCGCGGCCTCGCAAGCCTGGGTGGCCATGGGGCACCGCGGGGCGAACGGGCATCCCGGCGGCAATTCGAGCGGGGACGGCGGGGAGCCGTCGATCGGCACGAGCGGCCCGGGCGAGCGCCGGTCGGGCCGCGGCACGGCACCGAGCAGCCCCATGGTGTACGGCATTTGCGGACGGGTGAAGATCTGATCGGCCGTTCCGTACTCGACGGGCCGACCCGCGTACATGATCAGCACGTCGTCCGCCACGCCCGCGACCACGCCGAGATCGTGGGTGATCAGGACGACGGCGGCTCCGGTTTCGCGCTGCGCGGTCGCCAGCACGTCGAGGACTTGCGCTTGGATTGTCACGTCGAGCGCCGTCGTCGGCTCGTCGGCGATGATGACTTGAGGATCGTTGGCGATCGCGATGGCGATCATGACGCGTTGGCGCATGCCGCCGGAGAACTGGTGCGGGTATGCCGTCAGCCTGCGCTCCGGCTCGGAGATGCCGACGAGTTCGAGCAGTTCGATCGACCGGCTGCGCACGGCAGCGCGGCTCAAGGTCTGGTGGGCATCGAGCGCTTCGGCGATTTGCTGGCCGATCGTGAACACCGGAGTCAGAGCCGACAGTGGGTCTTGGAAGATCATGCTCATTTCGGACCCGCGGATCGGCGTCATTTGCTCATCGGTCATGCCGACGATCTCGCGGCCGCCGATCCGCACCGATCCGGCCACGCTCGCGCTGTCCGGCAGCAAGCCCATTGCCGCAAGCGACGTTGCCGATTTGCCCGATCCGGATTCGCCGGCAATGGCGAGCGTCCGGCCCGCTTCGACGTCGAACGAGAGGCCGCGCACTGCGTGCACCTCCCCGTGCTCGCTGGCGTAGTCGACGCTGAGATCACGCACCGAGATTGCCGGCGGACTTGCCGCCGTACCGTCGCCGGGCCGGTCGGTGATTGTCGTTGTCACTGTCGTCTCCCCGCCTTGTCGTCCCGTCGTTTGCCGGCCTTCGTGCCCGCTTTTCCGCTGGACGCCGACGACGGGTCGAGGGCATCGCGCAACCCGTCGCCGATCCACGTCATCGCAAAACACAGCGCCAGCAGCAGAACGCTGGGGATCAGGAACATCCACGGCGCGGTCTGCAACAGTCCGGACCCGTCGCTGATCAACGTGCCCAGCGAGGTGTCCGGCGGCTGGATGCCGAAGCCGATGAACGACAGGCCGGTCTCGGCTTCGATGGCCGTCACGACGCCCAGCACGGTGTGGATGATGAGGATCGATCCGAGGTTCGGGATGATGTGCCTGCGGATGATCGTCAGCGGCCGCACGCCCATGAACCGGGCGGCCGCCACATATTCGCGTTCGCGTAGCGACGTCGCTATCGAGCGGATGACGCGGGCCATCATGATCCAGCCAAAAATCATCAGGGCAACGGTCAGCCAGATCCACCCGTTCGTGCCGGACGCCGCCTGCACCATGATGGCCAGCAGGAAGAAGGTGGGCACGACCAGCAGCATGTCGAGCACCCAGGTGCCGATCTTTTCCGCCCAGCCTTCAAAATACGCGACGGCGCTGCCGGCGAACGCCGCGATCACGGTGATCCCCACCGATGCGATGAAACCGATCATCAACGACCGGCCGACGCCGTGCGCGGCTCTGACGAACAGGTCGGCACCGACCTGGTCGGTACCGAACCAGTGGTTCGAATCCGGCGCCTTCTGCAGACTCAGAAAGTCGACGTCCTCGTATCCGTATTTCGAGATGTACGGGCCGACCACGGCGTACAGGATGAGTACGGCCATGATGACGACGCCGGCGACTGCCAGCTTGTTCCGGCAGAATCGGCGCAGCAGCAGCCGTCCTTTCGACACGCGTTTGATCGCGAGCCGTTCATCGCCTTGCGGAATAGACGCAGCCGTGTTCACAGTCATGACATGTCCCCTTACGACACCCGGATCCGCGGATCGAGGAAAGCGACAAAGATATCGGCCAGCAGCAGCCCGGCGCAGGTCGCGACGCCGCCGAGGAACGCCACGGCGACCGCTCCGTTGATGTCGTTCTTCGACAACGTCTCGATGAAGTAGAGGCCCGCGCCGTGGATGGCGAAGATCTGCTCCACGAACACCGTGCCGGTGACCATTCCGGCAATGGTGAACGCAATGCCGTAGGCAGTCGGGATCATGGAGGTGCGCAGCGCATGACGGCGAATGGCGACGGTTTGCGGGATGCCCTTGGACCGGGCCGTGCGCACGTAGTCGGCGCCGACGTTATCGAGCAGGTAGGTGCGCTGCGTCAAGTGGAAACCGTAATATCCGACGAGCGTCAGCACGAGCGTGGGCAGCGTGAGGTGTTGGATGTAGCTGAGCGGGCCGCCGTCCCCGATTCCCGTGACGGCGAACCAGCGCGCGCCCGTCGTTTTCGACAGCCACAGGTAGATCAGGACGACGAGCAGCGCCAGCACGAAAGTGGGGATGACCAGGAAGAACGAGCTGACGAGGTTCATGGTTCGGTCGAAGATGCTGTACTTGCGGGTGGCCGTGAACACGCCGAGCGCGACGCCTATCACTATTGACAAAAGCGTTGCCGTGAGAACGAGTTGCACGCTGACCAGCGCCCGGTGCCAGACCTCGCCGTTGACCGACTCCCCCAGCGGACTGTACCCCCAGTTCCAATGCAGGACGACGTTTTGCAGCCAGGTCCAATACCGTTCGATGAGCGGCACGTGGTCGTTGATGCCCGCGTAGTTCAGCGAGGCGTTGATCGATGCTTCCGGCGGCCTCGGGCGCATCGCCATATAGTTCGATCGGGGGTCGAGGAATGACGACGCCAGGAAGTACACGCCGCTGATGGCGATGAACAACATGACGGCGTAGCTGATCAGCCGCCGCGCGATGAATTTCAGCACGCGATCACGCCCGCCGGTCCCCGTGCGGACGCAATGTGGTCACGAGCCGGTCGACGTCCTCGGAATCGTTCCACAGGTGGAACGCCGCTCGCAGCCGGCCGGCGTTGCAGGTCATGACGATGCCGGCTTCACGGGCGCGGTCGACCGTGCCGGGCGTGGTTTCCGGCCAGGTCACTATCGCTTGTCCTTGCGGTTCCATCCCCAGCCGCCGGCATAATTCGTCGCCGAGCGACACATTGTGCGCCTTGACCTGGTCGAGGTCGAGGCGGGAGAAGAATTCGATCGCCGGCGCTGCGCCGACCCACGCCGGCCAGGCCGGTGAGACGTCGAATTTTCGGGCACAATCGGCAAGCGTCATCTCGGGGCCGTAGAGGGATTCCCACACGTTCTCCCCCGCGTACCAACCTGCTTGGATCGGACGGAGCGTGTCGGCAAATTCGTCGGTGAGCGTCAAGAAGGCAACACCACGCGGTGCGCAGAGCCATTTATAGGCGTTGCAGGCCGTCGCATCGAACCGCCCGGCATCGATGGGCAGCCAGCCGGCCGCCTGCGTCGTGTCGCAAAACGTCCGCGCACCGTGACGGCGCGCCGATTCAATGATCTGATCAACTCGCGCGACCTCTCCGGTACCCGATTGCACGGCTGAGAATGCAACGAGATACGTGTGTCGGTTGATGGCTGCCGCAATATCGGCTACGGGGACATGTCGCAGCGTAACACCGCGATCCGCGTGCGCCAGGAACGGGTACACGATCGAACTGAAGTCGCCGAGCGGGCACAGCACCTCGGCGCCGTCCGGAACGGAGTCCGCAATGACGCTCGCCATGACGGACGTTTGCGAGCCGATCGCCACGTTCCGCGCCGGCACCGACATCAATTCGGCGTAGCCGGCGCGCGTCGATTCGACGATCTCGGAATAATCAGTCGGCGTTGCGTCACCGCGCTGCCAGGCGGCCGCATCGTCGGCCATCGCCTGCACCGTGGCGATTGTCGGAAGGCCGATCGAGCAAGCAGCCAGGTAACCTCCGGTGGTGGCAAACGACTGGCGCGCCTCATCGAGGCTCAGCGGCGCGCGGGCAGGTTCGGATCGAGCGACTGTGGGGAACATCACTTTACGTTTTCAGATTCCGACTCCTAGGACAAGACCAATGAAATACGCCGACACATCACAATTGCTTATACTTCGTTCATGTCTGCATCTGCGCGCATCGAACCGGATCTGAACGCCGTCGACCTGCAGTCCTTGCGCGTCGTCAGCGCCGTGGCGCACTGCGGGTCCATCACGCTGGCGGCCCGGCAGCTCGGCATGACCCAGCCCGCCGTCAGCCAGCACCTTCGCCGGCTGGAAAGTCGTGCCGGCGTCGCCGTGACCGCCCGGGCCGGCCGAGGGATCCGATTGACGGAGGCCGGCGCGATTCTGGCCCGTCATGCCGTGTCCGTGGCCGAAACCCTGAAGGTCGCCTCCGAAGAAATTGATGCCATCAAGGGATTGCGGAGCGGCACGATGCGCATTGCCGCCTTTCCGACCGCGTCGTCGACGTTCATCCCGCAGCTGCTCGGCATGCTCGCAGTCCGTCATCGCGGCCTCACGGTCAACTATCTCGAAGCCGAACCGCCGGAAGCCATTGACGCCGTGCGGGCCGGGACCGTGGACATGGCCGTGACGTTCAGCTATCCGGGCGACGGAATCGAACTTCAGCCGGAGAAAACGGCGGGCGTGCGCCGAACGCCGTTATGGGAAGACGACATGCTGCTGGTGATGGCCGAAGCGCATCCCAAGACTGCGCGGAAGACGGTCCGGCTCGCGGATTTGAGCGGCGAGAACTGGATTGCCGGTTGTTTTCTGTGCCGCGGCCATCTCGTGACGGCATGCCGCGGCGCCGGCTTCATGCCGACAATCATCCACGAGACCGACAATCTGCTGGCCACCATCAATATGGTGGCCGCCGGGCTGGGCATCGCACTGGTGCCGAACCTGGCCCTGGCCAGCACGTCACTGCCGAGCCAGGTCGCCATTCGGCCGTTGACGGACCCGACGGCACGCACCATCTCGATCACGACGTCCCCGGACGCGGCGCGGATTCCGAGCACGGCGCTCTCGATCGATTTGCTGTCGAACCTCGATCCGGCGACGTGGTCAATGCGCGGACTCACCCCGAAAACGCCCCGGCGCGTATAGAACGCGTGGTCATAACGGGGCGGGCTATACGCCGCGGGGCGGTTTGCGGTCGGCTCAGCGAGTTAAGCGCTCACCGGATAAGGGCTTCGGCGTATACGGCCAACAGCATAGCGGCCACCTCGGCTTCGCCCGGGAAGCCGGCAGCCCGCTCACGAGCGCGGTCGCCGAGCTCGCGGGCCCGAGCCGGATCGGCCCGCAGCTGCCGAATCGCGTCCGAGAGGCCGGACGGCGCGCCGTCACCGGGCTGCACGAGGATCCCCGCGTCGTCGATGAGTTCGGGTACTCCGCCGACGGCCGTGGCCACCACCGGCAGTCCGGCCGCCATGGCCTCCTGGACCACGAGGGCGCGCGCCTCCCAATGGCTGGTCAGCAGGAAAATGTCGGAAGCCCGGTAGAGGTCGCCGACGTCGGTGCGGGGGCCGAGGAACTCGATGGGCAGGCGTGCCTTGTCGATACGGCGTTCGAGGGTTTCCAGCTCGGCGGCATCCGCTCCCCCGGCCACGACGAACCGGGCCGGCGTGCCGCGGAGCATTTCAGCCGCATCGATCAAAAGACCAAAGTTCTTTTGCGGCGCCACCCTGCCGACAGTCAACACCAGCGTGGTGTCGTCGCCGACGCCGAGTTCGCCGCGCAGTCGCCCACGCACATCCGCACTATCGCCCGCGCCGTCGACGGCTCCACCCCCACCGGAAGTTCCGCCCACGCCCCCGGAGGCGTCGAGGACGCGGCGCGGCGCGGCGACCGGCATCAGCCGTGCTTCCGGCGCCCCGAGCGCCAGCGCACGTTCGACCAGATCGCGGCTGGCCCCCAGCGTCAGATCGGCCCTCCGGGCAATGAACCTTTCGACGAGGCCGAGCACCTTGGCGCGCAGTCCGCCGCCGAGCACCGCGTTATGCCAGGTCGCGACGACCCCGGGCCCGGCCGGCCGCCGCGTACCGCGAGCCAGCACGGCCACTAGCGCGGCGCGGAATCCGTGAGCGTGGACGACGTCGGGCCGCACGTCGCGAATGATGGCGCGCAGTTCCGATACGCTCCTCCTGTCGGCCGGCGACAACTGCGCCGGGACTTCCAACCGCCGGTAGTCCGCCACCTCCGCGAAGCCGAACTGCTCGTTTGCCGCTTCCGGCCCGGCGATGACAACGCTGTGGCCGGCGCGTGCGAATTCGCCGGCGATCGATTTCACGTGAGTGCCGACGCCGCCGGCCGACGAACCGAGCACCAGGAGGATCCGCATCACGCCGTCCTCCGCGCCGCTCGTTGCCTCCGCGCCGCTCGCCTCATCCGCGTCGTCCTCGCTCATCGCCGGGACGCCGCGGCCGGCTGCTGCTGAGTGATGCAGTGGATACCGCCGCCGCGGGCAAAGAGTTCACGCGCGTCGACCGGCACGACGGTTCGGCCGGGATAGACGTCAGCCAGAATCTCCGCCGCGCGGTCGTCGTTCGGGTCGTCGAAGCTGCAGGCGATCACGCCGCCGCCCACGACCAGGTGGTTCACGTAGCTGTAGTCGACGGGGCCGTCTGCGTCGGTCAACACGGCCGGGGCCGGCAAGTCGACGATGGTCCACGCGCGCCCTGCCGCGTCGGTCGACGTCTCCAGCGAACGCCGGATCTGCGCGCTGACCTCATGATCGGGATGCGCCGGGTCGCGTTGATCGTGTAGCAGCACCGTGCCGGGGCCGGGAACAGCGGCCACGATGTCCACGTGCCCGCGCGTGCCGAACTCCTGCCCGTCGCGGGTCAGGCCGCGCGGAAGCCAGACGACGTGGGTCGCGCCGATCGTGCGCGCCAGTTCGGCCTCGACGTCATGCTTGGTCCAGCCGGGATTGCGCCCCGGGTCGAGCTGTACCGTCTCGGTGACCAGCGCCGTGCCCTCGCCGTCGACGTGGATGCCTCCGCCCTCGTTGACCAACGGCGAAGAGACCAGCTCGGCGCCCGCCAGCTCCGCCACGGCATCGCCGATCAGCTCGTCGTTGTCCCAGGTGGCCCAACTTTGCGCGCCCCAGCCGTTGAAGATCCACGACACGGCACCGAGCCGCCCATCGTCGCCGAGCACGAAAGTCGGACCCATATCGCGCATCCACGCATCGTCCAGGGGCCGGGTGATCAGTTCGATGGCGCCGTCCAGCCGCGCCCGCGCGATCTGCTCGTCGCCCGGGGACACCACCATCCGCACGGGCTCGAACCCGGCGACCGCGTTGGCGACCGCCGCCCACGTGTCGCGGGCGCGTTCGGCGTCCGCGGCGGTGTCGCCGAGGGTGTAGCCGGACGACGGCCACGCCATCCACGTGCACTCGTGCGGGGCCGTCTCGCTCGGCATCGTCCACGTCATGCCTCGACCGATCCCAGTCCCGCCCGCTTGCTGGTCAGCGTCGTGAGCGGCGCATACGCATCCGGGCGCCTGGTGGTCAGGAACGGGAACAACGTGAGCCAGTCGGCGCACTGGTCCAGGTCGAGATCGGCGACGAGCACGGCGTCCTCGCTGCGCGGCGCCTGCACCAGGAGCCGCCCGTACGGATCGGAGATGAAGGACATTCCGTAGAACTCGATGAGCCCCTCGGATCCCCACCGGTTCGGCACCACCATGAACAGGCCGTTGGCGATGCCGTTGCCGACGATCACCTGCTGCCAGAGCGGCTGGGTGTCGAAGTCCGGGTGGTCGGGCTCGGAGCCGATGGCAGTCGGGTAGGCGAGAAGTTCGGCGCCTTCGAGCGAGTACACGCGGGCCAGTTCGGGGAACCATTCGTCCCAGCAAGTCGGCAGGCCGAGCTGCAGATCGTGCAGCCCGTCGGGCGAGTACACGGGATACGCGTCCGCCGCCGGGCCCTCGCGGAAGTACTTGTCCTCGAAGTAGCCCTCGGTGATCGGGATGTGCAGCTTGTGCGTCTTGCCGGCCAGCCGGCCATCCGGGCCGACGACTATTGCCGTGTTGAATCCGCGGCCGTCGGTGTGCTCCTCCCCCGCTTCATCGCGCTGGTAAAGCGACGCGTGCACGTAGATGCCGTGTTTGCGGGCCTGTTCGGCCGCAAACGCGCGGGTCGGTCCGGTCTCGAGGTCTTCGGCAAGGTCGGACGGCGTGCCGGTCGGCCGTCGATCGGCCGGATAGCGCGACAGCGTCAGTTCCGGCAAAAACACTATGGCGGCACCTTCGGCGGCCGCTTGCGCAATGCCGCCGGCGAGCAGTTCGCGCATCTCTTCCGCGTCCGGCACCCAGTGATGCTGAACGGCGGCTACGCGCAGCGGATCGCGCCTCGCGGCATCCGATTCCGGCGTGCCAGCCAGCGACACCGGATGCGAATAGTTCGTGATGAGCCTCATTGCCGACCTCCAATTAAAAACCGTCTGGACGGTACAGTACCGGATGTTACCGGATGCTGCGAAGCGCCCGTACCGATCCCCGGTCGAGCAGGACCACGGCCGCCAGACCTAAGACGACCGCGCACACGGCGCCCAGACACCCCGATGCTACCGCGGCTACTGCCGGGGACATACCCGCGAATTCGCCTAGCAGCCACCCATC
Organism: Spelaeicoccus albus; assembly: GCF_013409065.1. Taxonomy (NCBI): domain Bacteria; kingdom Bacillati; phylum Actinomycetota; class Actinomycetes; order Micrococcales; family Brevibacteriaceae; genus Spelaeicoccus; species Spelaeicoccus albus. Next base: position 3,662,195 of record NZ_JACBZP010000001.1, read on the forward strand.
GACGACGTATCCGACGGCGCCGCCGACGACTGCCGCGCACGCGGCCGCCGCAATGGCGCGCCCGTTGCCTTCCAGCCCGGCCGGCCCGACGGCGCGCCGGATGGCCAGCATGAGCAACACTCCGGCGACAAGCATGCCGGCGCTGTTGCCGATGGCCAGGCCGATCAACGTCACGTCCCCGGCGTTCGACGGGTTTGCGGCGGCAAGGATCGGCACCACCGCTATCGTCACGACGATGACGACGCCCCAGCCGGACGCCGTGGCCGCGGCCGATGCACGGCCGCGCTCAAGGGAGTACAGCGCGCGGGACAAGTGCGCCACCATCCCCCAGCCCCACAGCCCGATCGCCATGATCACCAAGGCGACGGGCATGGCCTCGAACGGCGGCGCGGCGGCGCCGGTGTCGCCGCGGGTCGCATCGATGTTGGCGAACAGGCTGCCGATTCCGGGCGCGGCCGCGGCAAGGACGGCGGTGCCGAGTCCGGCTGCCAAGGTGACGACCCGCGTCGTCCGGGCGGCCGCGTGAGAAAATCCGGCCGAGTCGCGGCGCGCGGCAAGCTCGCTGAGCCGCGGAAACGCGCTTGTCGCCAGCGGCACCAGCAGGACGGCGTACGGAAGCAGGTAGACGGCCTGGTTGTACGCGAACACGACGTACGCGCCGGTGCCGCCTGCCGCATTGGCGAGTTTCAACGTCGTCAGCACGGCGATCTGCTGGGCCAGCAAGGTCACGATGCCGGCGCCGGCCAGATGCGCGGCACGACGAGCGACGCCGGCAGGAAACTTCCACGTCGGGCGGAACCGGATGCCGGTGGCGCGCGCCGGCAGGAACAACGGTAGTGAAATCGCGACGACTCCGGCAGTCGTCCCCCAGCCGAGCCAGGCTTCGGCGGCCGGCGTGATATGGGACGGCGGCGGGCTGGTTCCCCCGGACACCTGGTTGTAGATGATGTACGCGGCCATCACGACCGCCGATGAAAGCAGCGGCACGAACGCCGGCCACAGAAACCGGCGGTGCGCTTGCAGCACGCCGGTCAGGACAACGCCGATGCCGTACAGGACCACCTGCGGGGCGAACACGATCAGCAGCCGGGTCGACAATGCGACGGTGCCGGGCACCTGGTTGCCCGGCACGAGCGCGTTGGTCAAGGGGCCCGCCAAAAGCGCCAGGAGGGCCGACAACGGCAGCAGTAGCGTAATTGTCCACGTCAACAGCGCCGAGGCGATCTTCGAGGCCTCGTGTGCGGCGCCGCGTGCAATGGGCCCGGCGAGCAACGGCACTATTGCCCCGGCCAGCGCGCCGCCGGCGGCCACTTCGAAGAGCACGTTCGGCAATTGGTTCGCGCTTTGATAGGCGGTGCCGACCCCGCCGGATCCGACCGTCGGCGAGAACACCAGCCATCTGCCGAACCCGAAAACGCGCGCTGCAATGGTCACCAGTGCAATCAGCAGCGCTGCCGAGGCGAACCCGGCGGCTTTTCTGCCCTGGACGGCGCTCACGAGGTACGCCGCCCGAGCCCGTCGAGTTCGCGCAACACCGGCGTCCGCGCGATCACCGCCGTGAAGCTCACCTTTTCGCTGGCAACCGTCGCCCCGGCGATGGCGGCCAGCACTGCCAGGCGGACGGAGCGCGGAGCCGTGGCGATCACATGGACGCCGAGCAGCGCGCCGGCCGCGTTGGCTCCGGCGTCCCCGAGCATGGATCGCTCACCGAGGTCACCGGGCAGCACCGCCGCGCCGGCCCCGACGCATGCGGCCAGCAGATCCCGGTGGCCGGCGGCTCCGGACGCCGTGCCGCAGCCCGGCGCTGCTCCGACGGCCGAGGCGACGGCGACGGCTTTGAGCGCGCGTCCGGGGCGCAGATCCAGCAAGTTGACGAGGTTCGCCGCGCCGGCCACGACACCGCCGGCCGACAGGACGTCGGCCCAGTGCACGACGGCCGATTGTCCCGGCCGCCGAGGCACGGCCAACGCTGCTGCGGCGATGCCGGCCGCCGAAATGCCCAAGACCTTTGCCCCGCCGGTGGTCAGGCTGCCGCGGCGCAGCGCGCCGAGGTGACCGCGCAAGCCCTTGGACACGTCCGGTCCGGACGTCCGACTCTCGGCCAGGTCGTCAATGACGCCGAATGTCGCGGCCCCGGCGGTGGCGATCATCGCGGCGGCATGGGTCCGGCCGCCCGTGGCCGTCATGCCCCGGGTCAGTGCTGCACCGGCAGCTGTTCCGGCCAGCGCCCCGACCGCGAACGCCGGACCCTCGAGCATCGTGACCGGCTCGCCGCGATGATTGGTCCGCTCGAACCGGCGTGCGACGGGGGTGCGGGCCAGGCCGCTCAACGCGGCGCGGGATGCGGCGGCCGCGATGCCGGCGACGAGCTGCGCCGCGCCCGTCCTCACGAGTCATGGCCCTTCGGTTTGGCGGGCTGTTCGATCTGTGACTTCGGCGCCACGTCCCTGGCTCCCTTGCCGAATCCGTAACTGCCGTGGCCGCCGCCGAGTTGTTCGCGCAACGCCATCACCGTGACGATCGGGCCCGAGGCCAGTCCCAGACTGTCCACCGTCGACGCACGCGTGCTTGTCGAGCTGCGCAGCTCGCCTATGAGGCCGGACGACGCACTGCTGCCGGTTCCTGCCACGACCTCACCGGCCGACCGGGTCTTCAACGCCTTCACGAGCGAGAGGTACGGGGCGACAAGTTTGTGTCGCTCGGAGTCTTTTTCGGGTTTCGGGGACGCCGTCGACGTGCGGTCGGTCAGCCCGGACGGAGTCCCGGTCACGACCACGACCAAAGTGCCGAGTTCAAGGTTCTTCTGATCGGACCCGACGAGTTTCGAGTCGATGAGCGTCGTCAGCAGGTCGGCCTTGTCCGACTTCTTGCCGGCCTCGGCAAGATCGGGGACGACGAGCGACTTGGCCAGCGCTGCGGCCAGCGTGGCGTTGACGCCGCGGGACGGCAGCTTCGGGTCGACCTTCCGCAGCGATCCGGCCACCTGCCTGCGGTCGGCGCCGCTGCCGAAGGCTGCCTGCACGTCCACTTCGCCGGTGACGGTGGCCCCGGCCTTTTGCACCATGGCCGAGGTATCGGCCACCTGTGTGTTGTCCGCGCCGGGCATGGCCACGACCACCACACGACGTCCGCCCAGATGATCGGCAACCAGCGCGGGGCCGACCTGGTCGAGGAATTTCGCCTGATTGTCCGCTTCGGCCCGTGCTTCGTCCGCGTTGGCGCGCAAATTGTCGCGGTTGGCGCGCAGAGCTTCGACTTGTTCGTTCAGCGAGTTGCCGATGGACTCCTTCAACGGGCCGGCGCCCAGCACAATGCCGACGGCCAGCGCCAGAAACACCGATATCAGCGAAACGAGGTGGAACCGGAAATCAACCACGATGGTCCTTACGGTCGAGCGGGGATGAGTGAGAGGGGTTGGGCAACACGTCAGCCGGCACTCGGACTCCAGAACAGATTGTGGATCCAGGAGAACACGCCGTCGAGGTAGGCCAAGATGATTCCGACGAACGTTTGCCCGCCTGCCGTGGATGCGATGGCCACGGCGAGCGCGGCGATGCCGGCCAACGCCAACAGCGTCATTTGCAGGTTCGAAATGCGTTGCCGGTAAAGCCGTGACACGCCCTTGGCGTCGATGAGTTTCGACCCGATCCTCAGCCGCGTCAAAAACGTCGACGCCATGCCTTTACGGCCCTTGTCCAGAAACTCGATGAGGGTGTCGTGCGTGCCGACGGCCACGATGAGACTGGCGCCTTTGTCATCGGCCAGCAGCATTGCGACGTCCTCGCTGGTGCCGGTGGCCGGGAACACGACGCAGTCGACGCCGAGCTTGTCGAGACGCTCCAGGCCGGGCGCGCGCCCGTCGCGGTAGGCGTGGACGACGAGTTCGGCCCCGGAGGTCAGGGCGGTATCGGACACCGAGTCCATATCGCCGACGATCATGTCCGGTTTCAGTCCGGTGTCCATGATGGCGTCGGCGCCGCCGTCCACGCCGACCAGGACGGGCCGGTATTCGCGGATGTACGGCCGCAGCATGGCCAGGTCTTCTTTGTAGTGGTAGCCGCGGACGACGATCAGCACCTGCCGGCCCTCGATCGGCGTGCGGACATCCGGCACTCCGACTCTGTCAAGCAACAAGTCGCGTTCGCGGCGGATGTATTCAATGGTGTTCGTGACGAACGATTCGAGCACCTCGGACATGCCGGCCTCGGCTTCGATCATGTCCGCGGCGACGAGCTCCGACGTTTCCACCGTGCCGGTGCCGGCCAGCTTTCCGTCCGCGTAGATATCGGGACCGTCGATGTTCACTCGTTGGCCTTCGGTCACTGCAGTCATGATCTCCGGGCCGACGTCGTCGATCAGCGGGATTCCGGCGGCCACCAGGATTTCGGGGCCGAGGTTCGGGTAGCGCCCGGAAATGGACTTCGAGGCGTTGACAACCGCTGACGGCTTACATTCCACGAGCGATTCCGCGGAGACCCTGTCGATGTCACGATGGTCGATGATGGCGATGTCGCCCGGTTCAAGCCGCTTCGTGAGATCTTTTGTGCGTTTATCGACCCGCCCGATGGCCGCGACGGCATCCCCGGGCGTGAGCGCACGTATTCGGGTTCTGCGAAATAGCATTGTGCGGATATTTTCCCATAGAAGCGGATTATTCGCGTTGACCCGACTGAGCGCGCCCTGCCGCGGCCGTCCGCAGCAGCTCGGCCGCATGGTCTCGGGCTGCCCGGGAGCCTTCCTGTCCGGCGAGCATGCGCGCCAGCTCGACCTGTCGGCCCGACTCGTCGAGGTGCGTGACGTCGCTGGTGGTGACGCCTGCCGCGGCGTCCGAATTCTTCCGCACGGCAATATGCGTGTCGGCCCACGCCGCGACCTGCGGCAGGTGGGTGACGACGAATACCTGCGCCGTGCGCGCCAGCCGGGCCAGACGCCGTCCGATCTCGACCGCCGCCTTGCCGCCGACGCCGGCGTCCACTTCGTCGAACACCAGGGTCGGGACCGGGTCGCTGCCGGCGATGACGACTTCGATGGCCAGCATGACCCGGGACAGCTCGCCGCCGGACGCGCCTTTGGCCAGTTCGCGCGGGGTCGTGCCGGCGTGCGGGGCCAGCAGGATCGACACGGCGTCCTTGCCGGACGCCGTCAGGTCGGCGAGTTCGGCAACGTCGACGTGCAATGTCGCGTCCGGCATGGCTAGCGCGGCAAGTTCGTCGTCCACGGCAGCGGCAAGCCGGGCCGCGGCCTTGGTCCGCGACTCGTGCAGGATGCCGGCCAGCTCGGCGCAGTCCGATTCGAGCCGGTCTTGTTCGGCGGCGAGCGCGTCAATGCGATAGTCGTCGCCGTCGAGGCCTTCGAGCCGTTCCCCGGCGGAGCGGCGCCAGTCAAGCACCGTGTCGATGTCCTCGCCGTATTTGCGGGTCAGCCTGCTCAGTTCGGCCCGGCGCGCTTCCATCTGTTCCAGTTCTTCGGGCCCTTCGGGGGTGAAGTCGGCAATGTAGCCGGACAGTTCGCCGGCGATGTCGGAAGCTTGAAATTCCAGATCGCGGCACCGTTCCGCCAGCGCGGCGAGTTGGTCGTCGTGAGCTCCTGCCGAGTCGAGCGCACGGGCGGCGGCGCCGGCCAGCGAGGCGGCGGATTCGGCCTCGGCCAGTTCGCTGCCGGTCAGCCCGTCGTGGGCGAGCTGCGCGGCCTGGCGGAGCTCCTCGGTATGCGACAGCCGGATCGACCGTGCCTTGAGTTCGTTGTCCTCGCCCGGCTCCGGGTTGACGGTATCGATCTCCTCGATGCCGAACCGGAGCATATCGGCTTCGCGGGCTCGGGATGCCGATTCGTCTCGCAACGTCCGAAGTTCGGCATGCACTTCGGAGAGCCTGTCGTATTTCTCCCGGTAGTCCCCGAGCGTTGCGGCGAACTCGTCGCCGGCAAACCTGTCGAGCAGCTCACGCTGGGAGGCGGCGGACTTGAGTCGGAGTTGATCCGATTGACCGTGCACCGTGACGAGTTTGTCGCCCAGATCGGCAAGCACGCCGGCTGGCACCGAGCGTCCGCCGGCGTGCCCTTTCGAGCGGCCGGTGCTCTGGACGGAGCGGGACATGACGAGGGTGTCGTCATCGAGACTGCCGCCGGCTTCATCGATCCGTCCGGCGACGGCGTCGAAGATCTCGGTGCCTTCGGTCAGGCGGATCCGGCCGTCGACGACGGCTTGGTCGGCTCCGGCGCGCACGGCGCCGGCATCGGCCCGGGCGCCCAGGAGCAATCCCAGCGCCGTGACGACCATTGTCTTTCCGGCGCCGGTCTCGCCCGTGACTACCGTCAGCCCGGCGCCGAGGTCGATCCGGGCCGAGCTGATCACCCCGAGATCGTGCAGCGTCAGTTCTTCGATCATGTCGTGCTCTCCGGGCCGCGCCATCCCGTGACGGGCAGCTGGAATTTGGCCACGAGACGTTCGGTGAAGGTTCCCTCGCTGAGCCGGGCCAGGCGGACCGGCACGTCGGATCGGCGCACTTCCACGCGCGCGCCGGGCGGCAACGGGACGGTACGGCGTCCGTCGCACCACAACACGCCGGAACCGTCGGTCCGCTGCAGCAGTTCGACGGCCAGCACCGAGGTGGGCGCCACGACCAGTGGCCGGGAGAACAGCGCGTGTGCGCTGAGCGGCACCATCAGCAAGGCTTCCACGGCCGGCCACACGACAGGGCCGCCCGCCGAGAATCCGTAGGCGGTGGAACCGGTCGGTGTGGACAGGACGACGCCGTCGCAGCCGAACGTCGACAACGGCTGGCCGTCGACCTCGAGCACGATTTCGAGCATGCGCTGACTGCCGGCTTTTTCCACGGTGGCTTCGTTGACGGCCCAGGTGCTGGCGGTCCGCGATCCGTCCACGTAGACCTGCACGTCAAGAGTCATGCGTTCTTCAACTGTGTAATGGCCCGCGGCAACGCGGCGAACGGCCAGGTCGAGGTCTTCGCGTTCGCTTTCGGCCAGGAAGCCGACGTGGCCGAGGTTCACGCCCAGCAGCGGCACCGAGCTTTCGCGGACGATTTCGGCGGCGCGCAAAATGGTGCCGTCGCCTCCGAGGACCATTCCGACTTCGATGCCGTCGAGGTCTTCGGGCGAGTCGCCGAGCACTTCGGTGGGAACGGCGCCTTGGGCGGCGTCCAGTTCGGCGAGCTCGTCGGCCAACATGACGGGGATGAGGCCTTCCTGGATGAGTCCGCGTCGCACGGATCCGGCGGCGTGCACCGCGTCCATCCGGCCGGTGTGCGCCAAAACGAGTACGCGTCGACTCATCGGACCCCCTCCACACTCTCGAGAAACTCGTCTAGGTCGAACATACTTGCCGCCGGCTCGGAGGAAAACGTCAGCCAGAGAAAATACTCGTTATTGCCGCTCGGGCCGGGCAGCTTCGACCGGGCGGCGGCGCGGACGACGAGGCCGCGGGCATTGGCGGCGGCGGCCACCGAGCGCACGGCCCGGGCGCGCGCGGACGGATCTCGGACGACGCCGTGCCCGTCCAAATCGGCGCGGGTGAGTTCGAATTGGGGCTTGACCATGAGAAACAAGGACGCGCCGGGCGTACTGCAGGCAATGAGCGCCGGAAGGGCGAGGGTCAATGAGATGAACGACAAGTCGCCGACGACCGTGTCGACGGGTCCGCCGATGTCGCGTGGAGCCAGGGTGCGCACGTTCTTGCCCTCCAGCGAGGTCACCCGGCCGTCGGCCTCGAGGCTCGGCGCAAGTTGTCCGTGGCCGACGTCAACGGCAATCACCGCATCCGCACCGCGTTCCAACGCGACCTGGGTGAACCCGCCGGTGGACGCGCCGGCGTCCAGTACGCGGCCGGCCAGGTGGTCGATGCCGAAGTCGTCAAGCGCTCCGGCCAGTTTGTGCGCGGCGCGAGAAACGTAGTTGTCGGAGCTCTCGACGGTAATGGTGGTGTCGGCGTCCACGGGAGTCGACGGTTTGCGTGCCACGCGGCCGGCGGCCGTGACGGCGCCGTCCGCTATCAGTTTCGCGGCGTGCGTGCGGGACCGGGCCAGGCCGCGCCGGTTCAGTTCGACGTCGAGCCGCTCGGTCACTGCCCGGGCCGGCCGGCCCCCGGCTGATCGGACAGCCTGGCGGCAAGTTCTTCATACACGTTCTGATATGCGTCCGGCTGTTCGGCAAGCGGGCGGTCGGCAACCTCGCGGGCGTCTGCCACTATTCGGTCGATGGTGTCGTCGCCGGTCGGTTCGGTCACTGCCCGTCCCCTTTCTGGCCGTCGGAAAAGTAGTCGCTCGGCGATAACGCCGGCTGCAATAAGCCTGACACGGATTCGGCGATGTAGGTGGGACGTTCACCGTCATCGAACGCGTCCGGGCCGTCGGGGTGGTCGACGCCGGTGAGTACCAGGAGCGAGTCGACGCCGGCGCGAACCGCGCCGGCAATGTCCGTGTTCAGCCGGTCGCCCACCATGAGGGGGTGCCGTGCACCGGCCTCGCGAGCCGCTTCGTGGAACATCAGCGGTTCGGGTTTGCCCGTGACAGTGGGTCGCTGCCGCGTTGCGGTGGCCACGACGTCGATCAGCGTGCCGTTGCCCGGGGCGATGCCGCGCTCGGTGGGCAGCGTGGCATCGACGTTGGTGGCCGTCCAGGGCAGACCGGAACGCACGGCGTACGCGGCTTCGGCCAACTGCTCCCAGCCCAGCTTTTTGTCGAAGCCCTGCACGACTGCGACGGGGCCGTCGTCTGCGCTGAATACCGGCGCGAGCCCGACCTCGGCGACTGCGTCGATGAGACCCTGTCCGCCGATCACGAGGACGGCGCTGCCGGCCGGGTGCGCCTGCGCGAGGCTGCGGGCCGCCACCTGGGCCGAGGTGACGATCTGGTCGACGGACGCATCAATGCCGAACCCGGCAAGCTGTTCGGCCACGGCGGACGGCGTCCGCGAGGCGTTGTTGGTCAGATACCGGACCGGGATGTGCGCCTCGGCCAGCGCGGACAGCGTTTCCGCCGCTCCGGGGATCGGCTCCGGCCCCGCGTAGAGTACGCCGTCGAGATCACAAAGCACCAAGTCGTAGCCGTCGACCAGGCGACTCATTCTCGGCCCCGTTCGCTGCGCCGTTCGTCGCGCCGTTCGTCGCGAGAGGCCCCTTCGGCATCGGCCTCGTCACTATCGGCTTCGAGGTCGCGGATCTCGATACCTTCGTTGGGGTCCGGTTCCTCATCGCCGAACAGGATGTCGGCCGACGACGCGGTGCGGCGGGCGAGCTTTTCCCATTTCTCGGCCTCCTCGTGTTCGCCGGCGATGTGCAACACGTCCGAGTAGGCGGATTGCAGCCGGACCAGCTGGCCGCTGGGTCGGCCGAGCAAGTTCTCGCGTTCGAGCAGCTTGCGGGCGCTGGCGATATCGCCTTTATCGCCATACGCGCCGGCGGCAACCAGTACCAGTTCGATACGCCCGGGTTCGGGCAGGTCGTCCGGCAGGTCGCCGAGCATCTCGATGGCCTTGTCGGGTTTGCCGCGGCCGCGTTCGGCATCGGCAAGCAGTGCCAGGTTGTGGGTCGAGCCGCTCAACCGGCGGTGGGTGCGCAGTTCGCGCACGGCCTCGTCGTACTTCTCCAGGGTGTAGGCGACGATGCCGAGGGCTTCGCGGACGGCGGGTATCCGGCCGCCGCGGCGCACTGCGGCCTTGGCGTGCAGGTAGGCAAGTTCGGGTTCGGTGTCGAGCAGGCGGCCGGCGGCAACCAGGTGCTGCGAGACGCGCTCGGCGTTCTCTTTCGACAGGCCGCGCAGTTCGGCGCGTGCCGCTTTGTCGAGTTCGCGGCCGGTGATGTCGTCGGGAATGGGTGGCGCGCGGAATTCGTCCCGGGCGTATTGAGGAGGCCGGGAATTCTTTTGTTCGAAGGTCTTGTCGTCGCGGCGTGCCCCGGGGCGTCCGCCTCGGTCAGTTCGCCGGGGCCTGTCGTCGCGGCGGGGCCTGTCGTCACGCCGGGGCCTGTCATCGCGGCGGGGCTTGTCGTCACGGCGGGAGTGGTCGGACTCCCGGCGCCGACCATCACCCGATCCTGGCTTATCGTCAAAGCGACGCCCGTCGAACCGTTTGCCGGACTTGGACGGCCGTCCGCCGTCCCGGGGCCCGGAACGCGGCCCCGAGCGCGGCCCCGATCTGTGTCCTGAGCGGTCGTCGTATGAGTCCTTCGGAGACAAACTGTCCCTCTCCCTATGAAATTTCAGCTTCCGCGCACCGTTCGGGGCGCTGCACCCACCTTACCGGTGTCGGTATTTGCCTAGTCGCCGAGTGGTGGACGGTTTGGTGTGTGGATGTGAGTGAGGGCCCCGTGGACGTAGTCCAGGGGGCCCTCACTAATGGGTGTTCGGCGGTGTCCTACTCTCCCACATGGTCCCCCATGCAGTACCATCGGCGCTGGTAGGCTTAGCTTCCGGGTTCGGAATGGGACCGGGCGTTTCCCTACCGCTATGGCCGCCGTAACTGTATCGAAACGATCAACTCTCACGTATTCACTTGTTGTGGTAGTGGATAGTTGGTTGTGTTTCGGGAACCGTATAGTGGACGCGTCATTTCTTGTATTTCAGAAGAAATAGTGTTTTGTGGGTAAGTTATCGGCTTATTAGTACCAGTCAGCTTGCACACATTACTGTGCTTCCACGCCTGGCCTATCAACCCCATCGTCTATAGGGAGCCTCTCACACCACGAGGGTGTCTGGAAATCTCATCTTGAAGCAGGCTTCCCGCTTAGATGCTTTCAGCGGTTATCCTTTCCGAACGTAGCCAACCAGCCGTGCCCTTGGCAGGACAACTGGCACACCAGAGGTTCGTCCGTCCCGGTCCTCTCGTACTAAGGACAGACCTTCTCAAATTTCCTCCGCGCGCAGCGGATAGGGACCGAACTGTCTCACGACGTTCTAAACCCAGCTCGCGTACCGCTTTAATGGGCGAACAGCCCAACCCTTGGGACCGACTCCAGCCCCAGGATGCGACGAGCCGACATCGAGGTGCCAAACCATGCCGTCGATATGGACTCTTGGGCAAGATCAGCCTGTTATCCCCGTGGTACCTTTTATCCGTTGAGCGACCGCGATTCCACAATCCACGGCCGGGTCACTAGTCCCAGCTTTCGCTCCTGCTCGACACGTCCGTCTCACAGTCAAGCTCCCTTGTGCACTTACACTCGACACCTGATTGCCAACCAGGCTGAGGGAACCTTTGGGCGCCTCCGTTACTCTTTAGGAGGCAACCGCCCCAGTTAAACTACCCACCAGGCACTGTCCCTGGACCCGATCAGGGTCCGAAGTTAAGGTATCCAGAACGACCAGAGTGGTATTTCAACGATGACTCCACCAACACTAGCGTGCCGGCCTCATAGTCTCCCACCTATCCTACACAAGCCGCACCGAACACCAATACCAAGCTGTAGTAAAGGTCACGGGGTCTTTCCGTCCTGCTGCGCGTAACGAGCATCTTTACTCGTATTGCAATTTCGCCGAGTTCGTGGTTGAGACAGTAGAGAAGTCGTTACGCCATTCGTGCAGGTCGGAACTTACCCGACAAGGAATTTCGCTACCTTAGGATGGTTATAGTTACCACCGCCGTTTACTGGGGCTTAAATTCTCCGCTTCGCCGGCCAAAAGCCGGCTAACAGGTCCTCTTAACCTTCCAGCACCGGGCAGGCGTCAGTCCGTATACCTCGTCTTACGACTTCGCACGGACCTGTGTTTTTAGTAAACAGTCGCTTCTCCCTGGTCTCTGCGGCCAACACGCGCTCACGGAGCAAGTCCGATATCACGCGCTTGGCCCCCCTTATCCCGAAGTTACGGGGGCATTTTGCCGAGTTCCTTAACCACGATTCTCTCGATCGCCTTAGTATTCTCTACCTGACCACCTGTGTCGGTTTAGGGTACGAGCGGCTAGAACCTCACGTCGATGCTTTTCTCGGCAGCATGGGATCACTCACTTCCCGCCACAAAGGCGGTCACCATCACGTCTCAGGACCGGTCACCAAAGACCCGACGCCCGGATTTACCTGAACGTCTCCCTACACGCTTAGACGTGCACAACCATCGGCACGCGGAAGCTACCCTCCTGCGTCACACCCGTTAATACGTTTACCTACTACCGGTTCAGGTCCCACGCTCCACACCCACTCCCGTACACAAGTGCACGGGTTGATGGATGCTTCAGATGGTTAGTATCACCGGATTCGATATGGACGGTTCTTCGCCGGTACGGGAATATCAACCCGTTGCCCATCGACTACGCCTGTCGGCCTCGCCTTAGGTCCCGACTTACCCAGGGCGGATTAGCCTAGCCCTGGAACCCTTGGTCATTCGGCGGACGGGTTTCTCACCCGTCTTTCGCTACTCATGCCTGCATTCTCACTCGTATAGGCTCCACCACTGGTTTCCACCGCAGCTTCACTGCCCACACGACGCTCCCCTACCCATCCACACCCCTGAACACTCTCCCGCAGGAAAACGCTAGGGTCATGCGTGAATGCCACAACTTCGGCGGTGTACTTGAGCCCCGCTACATTGTCGGCGCGGAATCACTTGACCAGTGAGCTATTACGCACTCTTTCAAGGATGGCTGCTTCTAAGCCAACCTCCTGGTTGTCTTCGCAACTCCACATCCTTTTCCACTTAGCACACGCTTAGGGGCCTTAGTTGGTGGTCTGGGCTGTTTCCCTCTCGACGATGAAGCTTATCCCCCACCGTCTCACTGCCATGCTTACACTTCCCGGCATTCGGAGTTTGGCTGACGTCAGTAACCTTGTTGGGCCCATTAGCCATCCAGTAGCTCTACCTCCGGAAAGAAACACATGACGCTGCACCTAAATGCATTTCGGGGAGAACCAGCTATCACGGAGTTTGATTGGCCTTTCACCCCTAACCACAGCTCATCCCCTCCATTTTCAACTGAAGTGGGTTCGGGCCTCCACGACGTCTTACCGTCGCTTCACCCTGGCCATGGCTAGATCACTCCGCTTCGGGTCTAGGACACGCGACTCGGGCGCCCTCTTCGGACTCGCTTTCGCTACGGCTACCCCACACGGGTTAACCTCGCCACGCACCGCTAACTCGCAGGCTCATTCTTCAAAAGGCACGCCATCACCCACCAGCCCACTCAAGGACTGCCCAGGCTCTGACGGATTGTAAGCACACGGTTTCAGGTACTATTTCACTCCCCTCCCGGGGTACTTTTCACCTTTCCCTCACGGTACTTGTCCGCTATCGGTCATCAGGGAGTATTCAGTCTTACCAGGTGGTCCTGGCAGATTCACACGGGATTACACGAGTCCCGTGCTACTCGGGATACCACGCAAAAGCAGGACACAGATTTCGCCTACGGGACTATCACCCGCTCCGGTACGCCTTTCCAAACGCTTCGACTATCCGCATCACTATCACTTCGCCAGCCCGGTAGAACTAGCCACGCGGTCCCACAACCCCGCACCCGCAACGCCTACCGGCTTACACGGGACACGGTTTAGACTCATCCAGTTTCGCTCGCCACTACTCCCGGAATCACTCTTGTTTTCTCTTCCTGTGGGTACTGAGATGTTTCACTTCCCCACGTTCCCCCCACACGCCCTATACATTCAGGCGATGGTCACCAGACACGCACGCGCTCTGGCGGGGTTTCCCCATTCGGACACCCTCGGATCACCGTTCGGTTACCAACTCCCCGAGGATTATCGCAGGTTCCTACGTCCTTCTTCGGCTCCTGATGCCAAGGCATCCACCGTATGCTCTTAAAAACTTGACCACAAAAACAAAGAAAAATATTAACGCACACACAAAAACAGGAAACTACACGAAGCAGCCCCCACCATTTGCGTGCACACTTTTCTTCAAAAGATGCTCGCGTCCACTATACAGTTCTCAAACCACAAACAACCCCACCCCGACCAACCAGCGAAAAACACTGGACATCCGACAGGTGGCCCGTCACCAGGAAAAAACAGTCGCCTGTTCTCCCAGAACCCCAATAGTGTGTCTTATTCGATAACCCCTCAACCAGACCCGCACCCACCATGCCGTTCCAACCAGACAACCAATCCACCATCACGGCAAACTAATCATCGGCGTACTAGAGTTCGTAGGCGCCGGCCCCCAACGTGAGGAATCCGACGATTGTGTTGTTCCACCCATGAGCAAACCACCCCCGCACACACTCGGCACGAGCCATGGCCACTTCAATAGTGATGCTCCTTAGAAAGGAGGTGATCCAGCCGCACCTTCCGGTACGGCTACCTTGTTACGACTTAGTCCCAATCGCCAGTCCCACCTTCGACGATTCCCTCCCCACAAGGGGGTTGGGCCACCGGCTTCGGGTGTTACCGACTTTCGTGACTTGACGGGCGGTGTGTACAAGGCCCGGGAACGTATTCACCGCAGCATTGCTGATCTGCGATTACTAGCGACTCCGACTTCACGTAGTCGAGTTGCAGACTACGATCCGAACTGAGACCGGCTTTCTGGGATTCGCTCCACCTCACGGTATCGCCACCCTTTGTACCGGCCATTGTAGCATGCGTGAAGCCCAAGACATAAAGGGCATGATGATTTGACGTCATCCCCACCTTCCTCCGAGTTGACCCCGGCAGTCTCCTATGAGTTCCCACCATCACGTGCTGGCAACATAGAACGAGGGTTGCGCTCGTTGCGGGACTTAACCCAACATCTCACGACACGAGCTGACGACAACCATGCACCACCTGTACACCAGCCACAAAGGGCAACTACATCTCTGCAGTCTTCCGGTGTATGTCAAGCCTTGGTAAGGTTCTTCGCGTTGCGTCGAATTAATCCGCATGCTCCGCCGCTTGTGCGGGCCCCCGTCAATTCCTTTGAGTTTTAGCCTTGCGGCCGTACTCCCCAGGCGGGGCACTTAATGCGTTAGCTGCGGCACAGACCACGTGGAATGCGGCCCACACCTAGTGCCCAACGTTTACGGCATGGACTACCAGGGTATCTAATCCTGTTCGCTCCCCATGCTTTCGCTCCTCAGCGTCAGTAACAGCCCAGAGTCCCGCCTTCGCCACCGGTGTTCCTCCTGATATCTGCGCATTTCACCGCTACACCAGGAATTCCAGACTCCCCTACTGCACTCTAGTCTGCCCGTACCCACTGCACGCTAACCGTTAAGCGGCTAGATTTCACAGCAGACGCGACAAACCACCTACGAGCTCTTTACGCCCAATAATTCCGGACAACGCTTGCACCCTACGTATTACCGCGGCTGCTGGCACGTAGTTAGCCGGTGCTTCTTCTGCAAGTACCGTCACCCCAAAAATGAGGCTTCTTCCCTACTGAAAGAGGTTTACAACCCGAAGGCCGTCATCCCTCACGCGGCGTCGCTGCATCAGGCTTGCGCCCATTGTGCAATATTCCCCACTGCTGCCTCCCGTAGGAGTCTGGGCCGTGTCTCAGTCCCAGTGTGACCGGTCACCCTCTCAGGCCGGCTACCCGTCGCCGCCTTGGTAGGCCATTACCCCACCAACAAGCTGATAGGCCGCGAGCCCATCCCTCACCGAAAAAAATCTTTCCACCCCCCACCATGCGGCAGAAAGTGAACATCCGGTATTAGACCCCGTTTCCAAGGCTTATCCCGAAGTGAAGGGCAGATTACTCACGTGTTACTCACCCGTTCGCCACTAATCCCCCCAAGCAAGCTTGGAGATCATCGTTCGACTTGCATGTGTTAAGCACGCCGCCAGCGTTCGTCCTGAGCCAGGATCAAACTCTCCGTAAAAAAACGAAAAATTCAAACATCCCAGCAAAAACAAACAACCAACGAAAACTTATCCGTCAATCATCAAAAATGTTTTCACCAAAACAGCACCCACACCAACCAACAAAAAGGCCAGCCAATGCAGACACCAAAAAAATTTGGCAACACAACATCAAACAAAACACACTATTGAGTTCTCAAAGAACAGACACACATCGCATAATTACAATTCCTTTTAGCTGGCAATTGTTTTCTGCGCCGTGTTCGATATTTACTTTATCATCCGTTTTTCTGAAGTCAAAATCGATATTTAAACCGTTTTAGACCGCACAAAAGCAATGAGTCATTACTGACTATTTGTGGATGGCCGCCCTTGCCGGCTCCGATCGTTCCGGGTGATTCCCGGGCCGTGCGAAGCCCTGCGTCGTGGGCAGCAAGTAATAACTTACTGGTTCACCGGCCACCATGCAACTCGGTCGGCTGTGTCGTGTGCCACACGGCCTGAGGGCGCTCTCGGAGGGCTGTCGTGGCAGGCTGGAGAGATGACGAACTCGTATTCCACTCCCACCGATCTCCGTCCCGGCACCGTCTGGGTAACCCGCACCGGAACGCGCACTTTTACCGGTCGGAACCAGCGCGGGGCCGAAGTCGCCATCGGCCCGGTTGAAGCCGGCAGTGTCTTCACGCCCGGCGAATTGCTGAAAGTCGCGTTGGCGGGCTGCGCCGGGATGACGTCGGATGCGGGTCTGGCCCGCCGCCTGGGTGATGATTTCGCCATGACGGTGCGCGCCCATGGACAGTCGGACGAGGCTGAAGACCGGTACTTGTCGATCGAAGAGGACATGGACGTCGATTTGTCCGGCCTTGATGAGAAGGAACTCACGCGCCTTCGGACGGTCGTGGACCGCGCCATCGAACAGCACTGCACCGTCGGCCGCACCGTCACGCAGTCGGCAGAGATCTCGACGCGGCTCGACGGTACCGACTTGCGGTAACCGGCTTTCAGCCGGCGGGGTGGTTTGTCGCCCGCGAGGCGGTATTTACCACCCCACGGGCGTCAAACTACCCCGCGAACAGGCCGCGCGTCCGACCCGCTTCGTCACGAACGGCCGGGCCTAGCTCGACCGGCTGAGTCTCGACGGCCACCAAATCGCGCGGCCGATGTCGTATGAAAGCGCCGGCACCAGCAACGACCGGACGACGATGGTGTCGAGCAACACTCCGAATGCGACGATGAACGCGATCTGCGCCAAGAAGAGGATCGGGATCACGGCCAGCGCCGCAAACGTGGCGGCCAGCACGATCCCGGCCGAGGTGATCACACTCCCGGTCAGGCTGAGCCCGCGCAGAATCCCGGGCCGCGTACCGATGCGTGCGGACTCCTCTCGCACACGCGTCATCAGGAAGATGTTGTAGTCCACGCCGAGCGCCACCAGGAACACGAACCCGAACAACGGCACCGCCGGGTCAGCACCGGCAAAGTCGAAGATGTGGTTGAACACGAGCGCGGAAACCCCCAGCGCCGACACGTACGAGACGACGACAGTCAAGATCAGCAGCACGGGCGCCAGTATCGAGCGAAGCAAAATGATCAAGATCAACAGAATGACGACCAGGACTATCGGAATAATCGTGGCGAGATCGTGCTGGGCCGTCGTATTGGTGTCCAGGTTCGAGGCAGTCACGCCGCCCACCAGCACATCCCGGTCGACTGCCGGCAGGTCGCGTCGCAAATGCCGGACGACGTCCGTGGCCGTGTCGGAGTCCGGCGATGCCGTGAGCACCGCGTCAATGAGCACCTTGCCGTCCTTCACGACGGGTTTCGACGACGGCGCACCCGGCCGTTGCTGCGATCCGGTGTAGAAGTCGGCCGAGCTGATTCCCTTTTCGTCCGCAACGGCCCGCTTCACGTCGTCGGCTTTGGACTTGTCGGCCAGGATGACGACCGGGCTGCCGAGACCGCCCGGATAGTGTCGCGATAATGCCTTTTGCCCGTCCGCGGCGTTGGACGCCGACAACACGACGTCGGTTTGCGGCACCCCGCCGGCGTGCAACTGCGTGATACCGGCGCTGCAAATTCCGAGAAATACGAGCGCCGCGATCCAGAGGATCCGGGGACGGTGCGCAACGCCGGCCGAGATCCGCCGCCACAGCCCTCGCACTCCCTCGAGGCCCGCGACGACGTCCTCGTCGACGTGCCTGGCCTCGTGCGGGCCGCCCGGCAAGAATTTCGGCTGGAACGGCCAGAACGCGACGCGGCCAAAGACCGCAAGAAACATCGGGAGCACCGTCAGTGCCGACAACAATGCGAAAGCAATGCCGATGGCCGCAATCGGCCCCAAGCTCTTGTTCGAGTTGAGATCGGAGAACAGCAGGCAAAGCAGTGCCAGGATCACCGTGGAACCCGAAGCGACGATCGGCGGGAATGCGGCACGCCAGGCGTGCCGAATCGCCGTCCAGCGGGACTGCTCCCGGATCAGAGTTTCCCGGAATCTGGCCACGAGCAGCAGCGAGTAGTCGGTGGCGGCGCCGATCACCAGGATGGAGAGGATTCCTTGGCTTTGCCCATTGAGGTCGACCCAGCCGGCGCGTGCAAACCAGTAGACGACCAAGATCGACACGGTCAGTGCGAATACCGAGGTGAGCAGCACGAGGAACGGCAGCACGATAGACCGGTAGACGAGCAGCAAGATGACGAAGACGGCGCTCACGGCCACGACGAGCAGAATGCCGTCGATGCCGCCGAAGGCTTCGGTGAGGTCGGCGGTCAGGCCGGCCGGCCCGGTGACGTAGCTGGTTATGCTCGACGGCGTGTGCTTGGCTGCTGCAGCGCGAAGGTCGTCGACAACGCCTGCCAGATTGTCGGAGTCATTGACGGGAACGATGAATTCGATCGCCTTGCCGTCCTTGGACGGGATGGGCCCGGTGATGTCCTGTTCGGAGGCAACTCCCTTGACGTCGCCGAACGTCGTACCGAGCTTGGAGTATTTGCCGAGGTCGGCTTTGTCGATCTTTGTGTCTGATTCGAGAAGGACAATGGCCGGTAGCGCGTCGGAGTCGGTGAATTTCTCTTGTGCGTTGCTCACCTTCGTCGATTCGGCGCTGGCCGGAAGGAATGATGCCTGGTCATTCGTCGAGACCGAGGAGATCTTGCCGAAGGTCGGGCCACCGACTGCGGCTCCGACAAGCCATAACGCGATCACGATTGACGGCAGCAGTATGCGCAACCATCGCGTGCGCGCCGAAGTTGGCGTGCCCCGATCGGTGTCGGCACGATTCATCGCCCACTCCTTAAAACTAGCTTGGCTAGTTACAAGCTAAACATATTATATTCGTGTTTTATACTTTCTTCTATGGAACCGCCCTCCGAGCGAAGCGAAGACGCTGACTGGCTCCTCGACCCTCGAGTGATCGATGCCGACCAGCAGCTAGTCGACCGCTCACAATTGAGCGACGACGACATTGCTCAAATCACCCGGGTGCTGGCCGGGATGCGGGACTGGCGCGAGGAAGAGGAGCGTATCCGCTTACGCTCGCGCACCGATATGGATCTCAATGAAAACGATATGCGGGCGCTGCGTTTCCTGGTGGCCAGCAAACACATCGGTGCCGTCGTCACCCCGGGCGCTCTGGCCGCGCATTTGGACATCTCGACGGCTTCGACGACCAAGCTCCTCGACCGTCTTGCTGCTGCCGGACACATCACGCGCGGTCCGCACCCCACCGACAGGCGCGCGTTGGCCATCACCATCACGCCCGGCACGCACCGGCGCGTGCGCGAATCGGTCGGCAGAACGCATGCGCGCCGATTCCACGTCGTCGCGAACATGTCGGCGGCCGAGCGGGAAGTAATAATCGATTTTCTCGCCGAACTCACGACAGGGCCCGCGTGATGATCCGTACTACCGTTTTTCCGGCAGCCGAGCACGTCCGCACGCCGTGGCGCAACGGACGCGGCACCACCGTCGAGCTGGCCAGACAGGACGGCCCCGACGGGTTCGACTGGCGGCTATCCATTGCCGACATTTCCTCGGAGGGCGAGTTCTCGCGATTCCCCGGGTACCGGAGAGTTATTTCGACTGTCGAAGGCGCCGGTATGCGCTTGACCGTGAACGACGTCCCGGGTGACGATCTTCACCGGTTCGTGCCCTTTTGGTTCGACGGCGCCGATCACACCGAATGCGAACTGTTGGACGGACCGATTCGCGACTTCAATCTGATTTATCGCGGCGATCGTGTCGCGGCACACCTTGAATGGTGTCGGCCGGAAAGCGACGCGCATTTGGTTTCGCGGGCTGCGACGACGCTGCTGTTCAATGCCGGCGCCGATCTCACGGTCCAACTTTCGGACGGTCAGGGCGAGTCCGGCACGTCGCTGACCTTGGGGCATTTTGACTTGATGCGCCTCGACGCCCACGATGCGCCGGCCGCGACGCACCGCCTATCCGGGGCGCCGGACTCCGACTATTGCGTCGTCGAGATCGAACGCATTGTCTAAAGCAGTCCGCCCGTTGCCGGTATTTCGCACGACAAGCATGCGCTTTCACGTGCGGACCAGACCGAGAAGGTTCGCGCATCGGCGATCATGCCGCGGCCCGGTTACTCGACGGTCTTCCACCACTCGTCGTCGTCCACCGGGCCGTCCGCACGCTCCGGCGGCGGTCCCTTACCAAACGAGCGCACTACGGAAAGTCGTTCGCCGACAATGTATGTTTCCCGGAATTCGACTGCACCGACCGGACCCGCCGAGAGCCGCTCGTTCTTGAACACGGCGGTCCCTTGCTCGCACTCGAGCGCCTGCGCCAGCGTTGAATCCGCAATCACGGGACGCAATTCTTCGTATCCCCCGGTGATCGTCACGCCGCATTTGTCACGTAGTTGCTGATACACGGCGACATCCGTGAAATCCGCGTTGAGCATGGGTCGGGCGGTCTCCAACGGGATCCACAGTCGATCCGCGGCAAACGGGGTGCCGTCGGCCAAGCGAACGCGCGCCAAATGAAAGAATTCGGTGTCAGCGGGTAGGCGCAACTTTGCTGCCACGCGTTCGTGACGCGTCGTACCTTGCCGCAAGACAACGTTGGTCTGGCGCAAGCCCCACCCGCGAACAGTCTCGTGCAGACTGTAAATCGGGCCGTAACTGGACGCGCCGACGGTATCGATGACCCGAGGGGCCCGCCCGCGTTCGGAGCTGATCACGCCCCGATCGCGTAGCGGTTGCAGTGCTTTGCGTACCGTGCCGCGACTGACGCCGTACCGGTCGGCCAGTTCCAGCTCCCCCGGAAATCTCGCCGCGAATTCGCCCTCATCGATCAGCCGTTCGAGATCACTGGCAATCCGCTGCCACAACGGCAGCGATTTCACGGCCGGCTGACCCACGTCGGTTCCTTTCATCACGCTGGACATCTCAGCCTAATCGTAATGTCTGCACGAATCGGGTCTTCTCGTACGCTCTTCCGCAAGCTCGCGCTCATCGCCGACCCGAAGCGCCATCGGGGCGAAGCGGACACGTGCGTTCACGGCGAATCCGCCATACCAGCGCCCACCCGAGCGCGCCGATGGCGACAACTGCCAAATACGGCTGTACCGGTTCAAAAAATTGGATCGCCCCGGTATACCCGAGCGCCAATAACACGAGCTTATTGCACACGGGACAGCCAACGGCGAAGAACGTCATGACGGCGCCGGTCATTCCGAAACGCGATCCGCTGTCGCGCCTGGTCGACGCATCTTTTCGCGCCACATAGGTGGCCGCGACAAGACCGCTGAGTAGGGCCGTCATTATTAATACCGGCCACGCCCACCATGTCACCGGCACGTCACGGGTGAACAGCGGAGTGTCTATCAAATCAGTTGGAATTCCCGTGACCAGCACAACCGACACCGTCGTCCCGGCGGCGAACAACCACCTGCGAGTCGGCCACGCTCGGAGCTCGGCGCTGATCGAGCGTGTGTCGTCACTTCGACGTTTCATCGTTTCGCGGCTTCCGAGTCCCGACGTCGCGGACGATTGCGCAACCGCACGATGATCGCCACGCCGGCCAGCACGACCGCTGCCCCGCCGATGAACCAGTAGTTGGAAACAGTCGATCCGAAATTACTGACCCATGATTCGGCCTTGTACTGCGTGCCGACGGAAAAGAATCCGCCAAAGTCCGCCGTGCCGTTGGTGACCAGCAACAGTATGCCCACTCCGATCGACAGGATGCCCGAAACAATCATGAGCCACGTGTTTCGCCAGCGGCCAATATGCACGCTGCGTGGCCGAACCAATGCCCGGCCACGCATACCCATTGAATTCCACACAAGAGCCAGCACGAACAACGGCACTGTCATTCCCAATGCATAGATTGCCAGCATCACGCCGCCGTAAACGGCATTGCCGGCGATCGCCGCGACCATCAGGACCGAACCGAGTATCGGCCCGGCGCAGACCCCGGCGACGGCGTACACGGCACCAAGAAAGAACACCGAGATCGCGGACGTACTGTTTCCGGCACTTTCGGTGCGACGCAGACCGGGTATCGGAAGGCCGGAAAGCTGCACCAGACCCGCCACCATCACAACTATCGCAACAATCCGCACCAGCACATACCTGTTGTCTCCGGCCAAAGAGCCAAGCGCAGAAGAGAACACTCCGAGCGGGACGAGGGTGACAACGAGTCCGAGATAGAACACGCCGGTACGACCGAGCAGCTTGGCGGGGGCTGCGAACGCGTACGCGAAAAAGGCCGGAAGCAGCATGACCGAACACGGACTCAACAGCGAAATCACGCCGCCGAGCAGTGCACCGGTAAACCCGATGTCCACTACTTGCCTTCGGCTTTCGTCAACTCGTCGTCAATAACCTTTCGGAACACTTTGATCGGTTGTGCTCCGGGCACCGCGGTCTGTCCGATCACGAACGTCGGGGTGGCGGATGCGCCGATGGAACGAGCCTCCTCGGCGTCCGCCCGCACCCGGCGAGCAAGTTTGCTACTTCCGAGATCGCGCTTGAACTTCGCCATATCCGGCACGTTCACCTGCTTGGCAAACCCCACGAGCGTGGCGCGCCCCAGCGTCGGATGCCCACGCTCGGGCGCGGCGTCATACACGGCATTGTGATAGGCCCAATATTTGCCTTGCCGGCCCGCCGCGCGTGCGGCAATGGCGGCATTTTCCGACTGCTCACCGTATATTGGCATATCGCGCCATTCAAACCTCACCTTGCCGGTATCGATATATTCCTTTTTGAGCTTCGGCAACGTGTCACGCGAGAACAACCCGCAGAACGGGCACCGGTAGTCGGCGTACTCAATCATCACGACCGGCGCGTCGGCCCGTCCCAAAGCCAATCGATCGGCGTACTGGCGCCGCTCGACACCCGGATCGGTGTCGCGGCTCTTGGCTCTCCCGGTCTTGGTGGGATTCGGAGACGTCCTCGTCTGAGCGTGACTGGGCTCGCCGGTGACTTCCGACGCCCCGGCTTGCGAATCATCGCCACCCGAGCCGTGGCTCGTCCACACGGCCGACCCCAACAAGACCAGCGCGGCCACCGACGCAACAACTATCAGCCACGTTCGCTTCGACGACGCAGAACTGCCTCTCCGGCGCAACGGCGAACCTCCAACCATCAACGTAGGCGTAAAAGCCACACGCTATCCAAATGTACACACATTAGGCAACCCATGAGCTTTTCCCCGTCGGGCCAGTGGTCGTTGCCGTGCACAGTGCCGGCAGCAATTCAAGGATTCGGCGGCCGGAGCCGGTTGATCGAGGGCGGCCGCCGTTGCTTGGGAAGCCGGTATTCAGGCAGCGAAAAAAGCCGCATGCTCGCGACCGCTCACGGAACGGTCACGAGCATGCGGCTCGATCGATGAATCGTGCGCTCGTGGAACTCAACGAGCGCGCCCGCCTATTCGACGACGAGTGCGCCGAGCGTCTTCTTGCCGCGGCGAAGCAGGACGGCGCCGGCGTCCAGCACGTCGTCCGAGGCCAGGACCGCCGATTCGTCGGTGACCCTTTCATTGTTGACGTAGGCCCCGCCGTCGGAGATGGCTCGACGCGCCGCCCCCTTCGAGGTGACGAGCCCGGATGAGACGAGCGCGTCCACGACACTGACCGACCCGCCGGCGACGGCGTCACGCGACGCGGTGCCCTGCGGCAGTTCGGCGATCGCGTGGCCGAGAGTCACGGAGTCCAGTCCGCGTACCTCTCCCCTGCCGAACAACGCCTGCGAGGCCTCGACGATCTTTTCGGTGGCATCCTGACCGTGCACGAGACTCGTCACGTCATAAGCAAGTCGCCGTTGCGCCTCGCGGGCTTGCGGGCGGGATGCCGTCACCTCGTCCATCTCGGCGATCTCGGCGCTGCTCAAGAACGTGAATACCTTGAGCCGGTTGGCCACATCGGCATCGGCGGTGTTGAGCCAAAATTGGTAGAACGCGTACGGACTTGTCATCTTCGCGTCGATCCAAATGGCATTGCCTTCGCTCTTGCCGAACTTGGTGCCGTCCGAGTTGGTGATGAGCGGCGTTCCGATAGCGTGTACGGCTTCGCCTTCGACACGGCGGATCAGGTCGGTTCCGGAGGTGAGGTTGCCCCACTGATCGCTGCCGCCGGTCTGCAGGGTGCAGCCGTACTGGCGGTAGAGCTCGAGAAAATCGATGCCTTGGAGTATCTGGTAGCTGAACTCGGTGTAGCTGATGCCGGCGTCCGAATTCAGGCGCGCACTGACGGCGTCCTTGGCAAGCATCGTTCCGACGCGATAGTGCTTGCCGATCTCGCGGAGGAAGTCGATGGCGCTCATCGGCGCCGTCCAGTCGAGATTATTGACCATCCGAGCGGCGTGCTCGCCCTCGAAGTCGAGGTAGTTCTGCACCTGCCCCTTCAAGTAACCGACCCATTCGGCGACCACCTCGGGAGTGTTCAGCGTGCGCTCGGCGGTGGGGCGCGGATCACCGATCAGCCCCGTCGAGCCTCCCACCAGGCCGAGCGGATTGTGTCCGGCAAGCTGCAGTCGCCGCATGAGCAACAACTGAACCAGGTGCCCGAGATGCAGGCTCGGCGCAGTCGGGTCGAATCCGCAGTAATAGGTGACGGTGTCGTGGGTCAGCGCCTCTTCAAGGGCGGCTTCATCGGTCGATACGTGGACGAGCCCACGCCACTTGACCTCGTCCCAAATTGAGGCGAACGAATCGTCATTGCGCTGCGGAGTCATTGTCATACTAGGCACGCCCATAAAAGTATCAGCCCGCCGCGGCTCGGCGCCTCGACATATCGGCAGGCGGACGGCGTCCGGACGGCGGCGGACGTCGTCCGGTCCCCGGTCGGCGCCGGCCGGACGTCACTCCACTTTCTCGCCTTCCGCGTCGTCCGGCAGGATCAGCCGGGTCGGGATCGACCGCTTGATGATCTTCGACAAGATGAAGTAGACGATGGCCGGCACGATCAGCCCGATGATCCACGAGTAGTCGGTATTGCCGAGCGCCTTGACGAATGGGCCGGTGTAGAAGCTCGTGTAGAGGAACGGCATTTGCGCCGCCAGGCCGATGACGTAGCTGGCGATGGCGGCGACGTTCCATTTGCCGTACCGGCCGTTCGGGTCGCCGATTGCCGGCACGTCGTAGCGTTCCTTGGACAGGAAGTAGAAGTCGACGAGGTTGACTGCCGACCAGGGCGTGAAGAACGTGAGCAGGAAGAGCAGGAATGTCGAGAACTTGTCGACGAAATTCGTGCTTCCGGCCAACGCAATCACCATGGCGATCACCATGATCGCGGAGACGACGACGGCCCGGGCGCTCTTCGTGATCTCCCGATGGCCGGCGAAACCGGTGATGGTGGTGATTGTGGACATGAATCCGCCGTACGCATTGAGCACGTTCACGCACAGTTTGCCCAGAGCGATGACGAAGTAGAGCGCTGCCGCGACGATTCCGGTGCCGCCGAGGCTGACGACGAATCCGACCTCGTCGCCGGCGAATTTGTCGCCGGCGATGGCCGCGGCCAGCACACCGAAGGTCATGGACCACTGTGAACCGATGACGGCGCCGGCAAAGGTCGACCAGAACGTGGTGCCCTGCTTCGTGCTTGCCGGAAGATAGCGCGAATAGTCGGCGACGTATGGGCCGTACGCGATCTGCCAGGAAGCGGACAGCGACATGGCCAGCACGAAGCTGGAGACCGTGAAGTGGTTATCGCCGAACAGCGCACCCAGGTCGGTTCCGGTCAGAAGCCTGATGGTTAGGTAGACGAACGCGAGTCCGCTGATCAGCGACGCCAGCCTGCCCATTACGTGGATCAGGCGATACCCGATGATCGCAATGACGGCAGTGACGATGCCAAAGATGATGATGCCGGTCCAGTGCGGAGAATGAATCAGCCCGGCGACGGCTTGCCCGGCCAACACGGTTCCGGACGCCGCGAATCCGATGTACATCAAAATGACCAGAACGAGCGGAATGACCGCGCCGTACACGCCGAATTGGGCGCGCGACGAGATCATTTGCGGCAAACCGAGGCGCGGGCCCTGTACCGAGTGCAACGACATGACCGCGCCGCCGAGAATCTGCCCGATCAACAGGCCGATGATCGACCAGATGACATCGCCGCCGAGCACGACGGCGAGCGCGCCCGTCACGATGCACGTGATGTTGAGGTTCGAACCGAACCACAGAGTGAACTGGTTGAGCGGCCTGCCGTACCGTTCGCTCCTCGGCACGTAACCGATGGAGTGGCTTTCGACCAGGAATCCGGGCTTGTCTGCCGGAGCGTCTGGCGCGGTCTTTTGGCTCATGGGTCGATACTGCCACCATGTGGCTCCGGTCACATACCGCTCGGAGGTTCAGGTGTCTACGATTTCAGACTCCGGAGCGGCACCTGCACCGGCGTGAATCAGGCAGCGGGTGAACCGAAGGTTGAACGCACTTTTCGAGTCTAGGGGCCACTCCATTCGAGGCCCAAACAGTTGAAAGCTTCGCGGATCTCGGGCAAGTCCGGTGTCACAGACGTCTGCTCGACATTTGTCAGAAGCGGGCTTATCGAAGAGTCGCCGGGCCCCTCGAATATCGCCCATAGGTGTAAATCGTCGCCCCACCGCGAGTTGTAATACACACCGTTAACGTCAGTCAGCGTGTAGAGAGCAACCGCAATACGCTGCGTAAGTTCGCGTGGTTGCGCTATCCGCACCGCCGCCCCATCGAAGTCGTCGATCCCCAGCGATTCCGCAACGCTAAGGAAGTGCGGTCGAAGTGCCGCTAAAGTCCGCGAATTCGTGACATCGCAAAAATTGCCTACCAGCGTTGCCTTTCCGATAAGCCGAGCTTCACACCATGCATACGGAACATGACCTGGCCGACCCGACGGATACAGCTCGGCATCTTGGGCATCCACCTCAATCTCATCCAGCACGGACAAAGCCACCGGATCCGGCCGGAACTGAGCAAGTACTTCGATCAAACAGGCTTTCAAAGTTGAGCCAGCGTAAACAGTACGAAAATTTCCTTGACGATCGTCCCATCGGCCGTTGAAGCGGCCGGCCGTCGGGGCCCACTCCCATCCGGTCCACGCCCATGGGTGCGGACGGTACCCAACCCGCCAAACCGGTCCGTGTGGCGTCGTCACGGCGACAGCGATGCTCTCGCCAGTCATCACTGTCCTGTCGCGGCGAAACTTCTCGCGGCCGCACTCACACGGCGACCGGCGTCCTCCCTGGGGCCCTCACGCAACAGACGAGCCGGTGAAACGTCGTCCAACTCGGGGTTCATGCCTTGAAACCAGGCCTGGACGACTCCGCGAGGTTCCTGCGCGGCCAATAGAACCGCAATCTGATACGCATCCCGGAGTCGCGTTACAGTAGCGGCAGACGGCTCCCGCGATCCATCGGCCCACTGGCGAACCGCCCGGGTCTCTTTGACGGAGCCAAGATACGCCACGAGTCGCGCACCTAACAGGTCACGCAGTTCAGCGACCAATGTCGTCACTGGCAAACTCACGGCATCGCGATATGCCTTCAACCACGCTCGTTTTGGCGCTGCAACGGTGTCCATACCCTTATTTTCCTGCAAACCAGAGGAAAAGCAATAGTAATCACATGCCTAATCCCAACCGTTTTACCACACTATTCGATTAGTGCTTACCGCGTCGCGTAGGAGCGCACCCGAACTGCCCCTTCAACGACCGCGGTCGCCGGCGCCCGCGAATTGACCTCGCTGGTGTTGACTCCCACGCATCGGGCTTCCGCGTGCGCATCCGTTCCTTCCGCGTGCACGTCGGTGTTCCGCGTGGGCGTATGGGCCGTTATAGCCGCATGCGGAACACCGACCCGCACGCGGAACGTCAAACGACCGAACGCAGACCCACGCGGAGCGGAACGGGCGGGTCAGCCGAATAGGGCCGGCCCTTCTTCGACCATGCGCACCCGAGTCCGATCCCGTTCCCGTGCAAGCCGCCAGAACCGATCGGCGATCGCCGACGGGTCGATCGCCGTCGGCGTTGCAGTCGCCGTACCCTTGACCGACCCGGCGATCGTCACCTCGCCCACGTGGATGTCGAACTCGCGCAGCCGCTCTGCCAGGATCCCGACGAGCTTGGACTTTGCGGCGTTCTCGAGGCCGACACCATCGATCCCTAAGAGCTTCGCAAAGCCGTCGGCCTCCGCCGTGAGTTCGCCGACGGCTCCGTTGGCCACCAGAATCGAAGCTCCGGGAGCCGACTTCAAATCAGCCGATACCTCTTGAACACAGGTCAAGAGCCCCGCCACTCCGACATCGAACGCGCGCTCGACATCGTCGGGGCGCGCCGCCAGAACGTCCGTCACGTCGCCGCTCCTGAAGGCTGTCCAGAGAACGGCGGAGATGCTTCCCATACCCGCACGGATCTCCGCGATGGTCCGCCGGATAGCGGCGGAGTCGGCCGCATCCGACTGATAGGCCGCGGCCTCCAGGCCGTGATCCTTCAGACGACGGACGCCGTCCGCAAGCCTCTCGCCGTTTCTGCCGACAAGCGCTAGCGAATAACCCTCGCTTCCAAACCGTTCCGCCGTCGCGTGCGAAATCCCCGGCCCGTAGCCGAAGACGATCAGTGTGCGCATGCTGGTGCTCCTCACGTGGTGGCTGGTTCCGGCACCGAATACGCGCCGGCGTCGAGATCGTCGATCAGGCCCGGGCCGGACGGCGTCCAGTCGAGGAGCTCTCGAGTCGCATGGCTGGTCGCCGCGAAGTCCATCGAGAAGAACTGCCCGATCCATCCATAGTGATCCGGGACGTCGTCCGGCGCGATCGACGTCGTGGGCAATCCGTTCGCACGGCCGATGGCCTCCGCAATGTCGCGGCTCGAAACACCCTCTTCGGCGACCGCGTGCAAGAGACTCCCGGCCGGGGCTTTCTCGAGCCCAAGCGCGACGACGCGCGCCGCATCCGAGCGGTGCACGGCCGCCCACCGGTTGGCTCCGTCACCCGGATAACCGGACACGCCCTTGGCGCGGGCAATCGCCGACAAATGCGCGATGAACCCGTGATCGCCGGCTCCGTGCACGGACGGCGAAAACCGCACGGAAACCGTACGCACGCCGCGTCCGATGAATTCGAGCGCGAGGTTCTCGCTTCCTCCCCTGGGCGACTTTGGGCCGTGCGCCGACGACGCGTCGTCCTCGGTCGCGGGCCTGCCCTGCGCGAGTCCGGCGACACCGGACGCCAGCAGAAACGGACGCGCGGTACCGGCAAGCGCGTCTCCAATGGTCTGGACGGCGGCTCGCTCGGCAGCGTCGGACACGCCCGGGTTGTCGAAATCGTGCTTGTTGGCCAAATGGATGACGGCGTCCGCGGTTTCGGCGCCGGCGCGGATGCTTTCGAGGTCGTCGAGATCGCCTCGGCGCACGTGCGCGCCCTTTGCTTCAAGCGAGGATGCCGATGCATCGGATCTGGCAAGGCCGGTGACCTCGTGTCCGGCCGCGAGAAGTTCATCGACGGAGGCGGAGCCGATCCATCCGGTGGCTCCGGTGACGAATACGTGCATGATAGTGATCTCCTCAAACTCCGTCGTCGGGCGGAGCGGTTGAACCAGTGATGTCAGTGACTGTTATCAGTCACAGACATCACAGTACACCTTATGACAGTCACTGTCATCACGGTATGCTGAAAACTATGGTGCGTTGGAAACCGGGCGCGAAAGAGCGTCTTCAAGCGGCAGCGCTCGAACTGTTCGCCACTCGCGGGTTCGAGCAGACGACGGCGGCGGAAATCGCCGAGTCCGTCGGCCTGACCGAGCGCACGTTCTTTCGGCACTTCAGCGACAAGCGCGAAGTGCTGTTTCACGGTCAAGAGCAGTTCGTCCAAGCGTTCCTCGACGGCATCGATTCCGCTCCGGCGGGCTCGTCCCCGCTCGAGATCGTTGCGGCCGCAATCCACAGTGCGACAGCGTTTTTCCCCGACGAGCGCCGGCCGCAGTCGCGCATCCGGCAGGTTCTGATTGATCGGAATCCCGCTCTTCAAGAACGTGAGTCGCACAAGATGTCGTCTCTCGCAGCGACACTCGTCGAAGCGCTTCATCGGCGCGGTATCGGCGAGCCCGCCGCCAGCTTGGCGGCCGAGTCCGGCGCAACGGTGTTCGGCATCGCCTTCACGCAGTGGATCCGCGACGACGAGACGCGATCCATGCCTGCCATCGTCGACGAGGTGTTCGGCGAGCTTCGGACCTTGAGCGCTCCCGGAAGTTCGACACCAAACCCGCGGTAGGCGTCCTGATCTTCCGCGCGGCCTAGCTGCTCCGCGTGCGGCCTGTCACGCGCGATACGACCACGCGGAGCGCCGAGCCGCACGCGAAACGGGTGAGCCCGCGACGTGGCCCAGGCGGGTGCCCGTTCCGGCCGCGGACCGACTCCGACGACGAAGGCCGGGACGATGGTCAGGAACGGCAAGCGTTCCACAGTGCGGCTCACTCGGCGCCCCAGCCGCACTGTCTTCCCGTCGAGGGCTGGCATGATGACGCGTGAATGCATGACGCGTTGCAGACTCTGGATCACGACAGTGGGAACGACGCGTCGCCGGTGCACCCGTGCCAGGATTCGATCGCCGGCGGGGCGGCTGAACTCGCCGCGGAGAAGCGGGCCGGCGACGAGACGGGCCGTCGCGACGGCGTCCTGCACGGCGAGGTTGATGCCGACGCCGCCCACCGGCGACATGGCGTGCGCGGCATCCCCGATACAGAGCACTCCCGCGGCGTGCCAGCGACGCAGCCGGTCAACCCGCACGTCAAGATGTTTGACGTCGTCCATGGACTTGATTCCGGATTGATCGCCGGCCACGTCGGACAGGAGCTCGGCGACCTCGGCCCGGAACGCTTCGATTCCTCGCGCGCGAATTTGCGCATCGGTGCCCTTGCGGCCAATCTGCGCGATTTGGAGGTACCCCTCGCGCGGGATCACGATCGCCGCGCGTCCCTTGGCCGTGCGCGGAAAGAGCGACTCGCCGATATGACGAGCGGTCGGCACCCGGTACCACCAGATATCGAAGTCGACCGGAATCTCCTTGCTCGGCAAGCCGACGGCTCGGCGGACGGCTGACCAGCGACCATCACAGGCCACGGTGAGATCGGCGAGCAGGCGCCCTTCGCCGTCCGGCGACGTGTAGTCGATGCCCGCAACGCGGTCGCCCTCCTGGACGACGCCGGTCACCTCGTGTTCGGTGAGCAGCGTGAAGCTCGGCTCGGCGGATGCGGCCTCGGCAATGAGATCGAGCAGGTCCCACTGCGGAACCATAGCAATGTAGGGGTGGCGTAGCGGAAGGCGCGTGAAGTCCGTGATGAGCACGTCCGCACCGTCGGGCCCGGGAAGTTTCACACCCTTCACGTGGGACTGTGGAAGCGTATCGAACCGGTCGAACAGCCCCAGATCGTCGAGGAGTCCCATCGTGGTCGGGTGAACGGTGTCGCCGCGGAAGTCCCGGAGGAAGTCGGCGTGCTTTTCCAGCACCGTCACGTCGACGCCGGCGCGGGCCAACAGCAGCCCGAGGACTAGCCCGGCCGGCCCGCCGCCCGCGATCGCGCAGGTCGTCCGGGATGACCGAGGAGTGGGTGTGTCGTCGCGTGCGGTCATGATGCTGCCCTTCTCGGCGGACGAGTTATTCACTCATGATGCGCTCGAACCCCGGTCCGGGTCGAGTAGTGCGGCGCCCAGCGTCTGCTTCATCCAGGCACGGAACTCGCCCAGAGTGTAGCCGAGACGGTGCACGAGGAGGTCATAGCTGTCGGGGCTCGCAATCGTCCAGGCCGTGTCGATGGCCCCCTGGCGCGTCAGTCCTTTGGCCAGCGCGGCAGCCGGAATATCGCCGACCACGCGAGTGAACAGTCGATGGCGCAGGAGTTGCAGTTCACTCCAGTCGCCGGCGATTTCGGGATCGACGGCGGCCGCATCGCGGTAGAGCGTCCACCCGATGGCGGCACGGCCGGCGACCTCGGCGACGACATCGGCCAATTCCGCGAGCCGCTCGCGCGGCGACAGACCGACGAACCGACCGGCCGCGTCCTCCGGAGAAGCCGCGGGCCCGGCCAAGAGCTTCTCCACGTACGCGCGCAGGAGTGCGCGCTTACTTCCCCACGCGAGATAGAGAGTCTGCACGGATACTCCGGCCGCGCCGGCAAGACGGGTGACAGTCGTCCCGCTGTACCCGTGCGCGGCGAACTCGGTCTCCGCGGCCTGCAGGAGCCGGGCCCGGGTGTCCCGTCGCAGAGCGTCGCCGACCTTCTTCTGGCGGCTGTGGAAATTCGACCGAGTTCGTTTTTCCGGGGTCATGGACAACAGCGTATCTCATGTTCTAGAGTAACGCTCAAGTCCATTTGAGTAGGACTCAAATTCATAAGATCAGAGATGCGTCATGACGAACACCGCATTGGACAAGCCGTGGGAGCGCCCGGGGCGCGCCGCATATGCACGGCGGCGACGCAGAGCAGCTCTGCACCCACCGGTTGACGTGTATCGGATGCCGCCCGATGTCACAAAGTCCGTCGACGTGCCGGTGCACATGCGTGACGGCGTCACTTTGCGGCTGAATCTGTTCCGCCCGGCCGACACCGACGACCCGCTCCCCGCGATTTTGTCGGCGCATCCCTACGGGAAAGATGCGGTGCCCAAGCTCAAGCGCGGCAAGTGGGCTTTGAACCCGCAGTTCCGCATCATGAACCAGCCGGCTCCGCTGCGGATCTCCGACCAGACCAGCTGGGAGGCACCCGATCCGGTGTGGTGGGCCCGGCACGGCTATGCGGTCATCAACCTGGATACGCGCGGCGGCGGCCATTCCGAGGGCCGCGGGGACTTGTTCTCCGACCAGGAGGCCGATGACATCTCCCGGGTGATCGAGTGGGCCGCCGACCAGCCGTGGTGTACGGGCCGAATCGGCATGCTTGGGGTGTCATATCTGGCGCTGTCGCAGTACAAGGTCGCCGCCCTGAGTCCGCCGGCGCTGAAGGCGATCTGCCCGTGGGAGGGGTTCACCGACGCCTACCGTGACTTTTTCACCCCCGGCGGCGTAGTCGAGAACGGCTTCGCCAGGGTCTGGCTGTTCCTCAGCGGTCGGGCTGCCCGCCTGACGACGAACTTGGCGGCCGAGCGGCGGGCGCATCCGCTCCGGGATGCCTGGTGGGAGGCGATCACGCCGGATCTGTCGAAGATCACTGTCCCGATTTTGGAGTGCACGAGCTTTTCCGACGACAACCTCCACAGCGTGGGCTCGATGCGCGCGTTTCAGCGCGTCGCCTCGGCCGACCGGTACGCCTATGCGCATCGCGGGCCCAAGTGGGCCACCTTTTACGGGGAGGAAGCGCGAGCGCACCAGCTGACGTTCTTCGATCGCTACCTGCGCGAGGAAGACTCCCCACGGCTACCGCGAGTGCGACTGGAGATCCGTGATCGCCGCGATCACGTCGCAGGCGTACGCAACGAGAACGAGTGGCCGCTGGCACGCACCGACTGGCGCCGACTCCACCTCGCCGCCGGAGGTGCACTACGCGAATCCGAGGGCCCCGCCGGCAACGTCACGTTCGACTTGAGGCGCAACGCGGCCCGGTTCGAATACCGTTTCCGAGAGAAAACCGAACTCAGCGGCCCCATGACTCTACGGCTGAACGTCGCGACGACTGGCGCAAAAGATCCGCGGCTGTTCATCAGGGTCGAGAAATGGTCGCACGGCACGCCGGTGACTTTCGAAGGTTCCTACGGCTACGGACGCGATCTGCTTGCCCAGGGCCGTCTCCGCCTGGCACTGCGCGAACTCGACACCACGCTCAGCACGCCCCACCAGCCCGAGCACACGTTCCGCACTCTCCAGCCGGTCCGCGACAATGAGGAGGTCGAGGTCCTTATCCCGCTGAGCTCGTCCGCCACGCTCTTTCACGCCGGCGACAGTCTTCGACTCTTGGTCGCCGGTCGCTACCTGCGGCCTCGCAATCCGCTGTTCGGCCACTTCCCGACCCACTACCAGCCGAGCACATCCGGAAAGGCCACCATTAGCTGGAGTGCCGGCCGGCCGTCCACTCTTGAAATCCCGGTCATCCCGCCAACCTGACTCGATGCCGCCTGCGCCGGGCGCCGGTGCCTTTCAGGTGTCCAAGAACTCGGGAACGAAGATGTCCTCAGCGGTCAGGAGGCGCTTGGAGAGCCCCTGCTCGTAGTGATACCGCAGAAACGTGTCAATGGCGGTGCGGTTGGCGGCAAGCCCGTACGGCCACCAGTCCTCGCCAAACAGCTTCCTGTTCTCGTCGAAGAGCTGACTGAACCAGGGCGTGATGACGTCCATGTGCTGTTTGAGTGCGCCGCGTCGGTACTGCTGCTGGACCAGTTCCTTGGCCTCGGCAAATCCGCGGTAGACCGACTTCAGGAGGTCGGTCTGCTCGATCAGCTCCGGACGGACTGCGACGATATGCATTTGCGGGAAGATTCCGGTACGCCGATAGTAGTCGCGTTCGACGCTCTCATAATCGGGGAAAAGGCGGGCGATCTTTGTCGAGCCGTCCATGAATGCCTGCGGAGCGTCGACGGTCATCAGCGCGTCGATCTCTCCGGACTCGAGCATGTCCCCGAGTAGGGCGCCGTCGGCAGCATGGTGCACATCGACGCCGTCCGGCACCGGCTGCGGGAGCCAGTCAAAGGAGGGAATGGGATGGTTGGTGCCGCCGACGACCCATCGGGACTGGTCGGGCGTCACACCGTGTTCATCGGCGAGGATGCCCTTGATCCACACGCTCGCGTCGTTTCCCCACAGCGCGAAATCACCGATTGTCTTGCCCGGCAGATCTTTCGGTGTCTGGACCCCTGCTGCTGTGTTGACGAAAACGGACGAGTGCCGAAAGTTGCGGGCCGGGAAGATCGGCAGCGCCTTGAACGGCGGGTCCGCATGGTCGAACGAGCGCAAAAAATAGGTCAGGCCCAATTCGGCTATGTCGTAGTTGCCTTCCAGCATGCCCCGGAAGATTTCGGTGATTACCGGCGCCGACTCGAAGGTGGCATCGACGCCGTCGATCGTGACACGGCCATCGAACAGTGGCGCAACTTGTTCATGGCTGCCGCCGGCGATAGTGAGCTTCGTATTCATATCCGATCTCTCCTTACGTATCCGGGCAATCACGTTCATCTTGAAACACGCGGTCGTGAACTGTCGCACGGTGGTCTCCATCCGACATCGACGCGACCCCCGTTAGCCGAAAGATCTGCAGCAGCGTTCGAAGTCGAATCGTGAATATAGTCTCAAATTGCGATGCGCTCGCAGTGGTCAGCAGATTGAGCAAGCTCGGGTTTTATGCTTGACCGGCCGACGATGACCATCTCCCCCGTACGGCTGTGTCGGGCGAGCTGATTCAATCAACGAGCCCGAGGAATACCAGCAGTGCTCGGTCGAGCCGGACAAAGTCGGTGTCCGGGAGCCGGCCGAGGTAATCGCGCACATTGACTCGTGGAATTGTCGCGACTTTGTCGACCATGATTTGGCTTGGTTGATCGATCCCGGTCGCAGAGGTCGGTTCAATGGTGATCCGAATCAGCGGCGCCTGGACGAGGTTTGTCGTGAACGGGCAGACTGTCACCGAGGCGGTTGCGTCGAACCGATCGTCCTGGACAATGACAACAGGTCGCGGCTTTCCGGTGTAGGCACTGCGCGCGGCAGCGATGTAAATGTCGCCTCGCCTCACCCGTCAAACTCCACCTCGGTGTCCCAGTCGACGGAGATGGCGTCGACGAACGTCTGGTCGTCGACTTCACGTTCGCTGGCAGCTATCGCAGCCGACTGGCGATGAGCTTCCGCAACGAACTCCGGAGCCCGTACATCTGGCACCCAGATCTGAACAGGCCGGAGACCCTGCGCCCGCAAGCGCCGGCGATACTCGCGTACTCGTTCTCGTGTAGTTGCCATAATGCAATGTTACATGTAACGAAAGTGGTCGACACCCCTACCGCTACTTCGTGAGCGGATGGGTCATGCTGACGCCGAGTCGATCACCAACACGAGTTTGCCGCGTACATGCCCTTCCTGACCGATTCGGTGGGCCTGCGCGATCTCGGCAAGCGGAAACGTCGCCGCGACCGGGAGCGCAAATCGGCCGGACTCGATCAGCTCGCCGATCTCGGCGAGCGCGTGGACGGCGCGGCCGGTGTCCCCGGTGCTGAACGTCACGCCGTGCTCGCGCGCACCAAGGAAATCGGCGATGGTCACCACGTGCTCCGGACCGCCGGCCAGCTCGATCAGCTCGGGCAGGACGCCGCTGCCGGCGACATCGAGTGCCCTGTCGACGCCGTCCGGCGCCAGTGCGCGAACACGCTCCGTGAGACCCTCGCCGTACGCCACGGCCTCGGCTCCGAGAGAGCGTATGTATTCGTGGTTCGCCGGACTGGCCGTTCCGATGACGCGGGCGCCGCGTGCCACGGTAAACTGCACGGCCGCGCTACCGACGATTCCGGACGCGCCGTTGACCAGCAGCACGGTGTGACTGCGGACGCCAAGCCGGTCAAGTGAGCGCGTGGCGGTTTCGACGGCGACCGGCAGCGCGGCGGCCCCGGCGAAGTCCAGCGAAGGCGGGATTGGCGCATAGTTGGACAGCACCGCCAGCTCGGCCTGTGCTGCGCCTTCGGCCGATAAGCCGAACACGGGGTCGCCGATTGTCGCATCGCTCACGCCCTCGCCGAGTTCGTCGACGATGCCCGCCGCTTCGTGTCCCATGAGCTGCGGGAGCTCATCGCCCATCAGGCCTTCGCGCTTCTTCCAGTCGCTCGGATTGATGCCGGACGCGCGCACCGCAATGCGCACTTCGCCGGGTCCGGGATGGGGATCCGGCAATTCGGCGACTTCAAGCACGTCGGGGCCGCCGAATTCGTTGAACCGGGCTGCTTTCATGGGGCGCTCCAATCTCGGTGAGCGGCGCGGCGTTCGCTCCGTTTCTCTCAGTGTGTCAGCGTCACGCGCCGGGCTGCGACGTCGCGTGTTCACGGCCGCCGTCCCAGCGGGCGAATTTGGCGCGCGCCTCCGGAGTGGTCGGGGTGAAGAAATTGACAAGATTGCCGTCAGGGTCGCGGAAGAGCAGCGATTTGTTGCCCCAGGGCATCACTGTCGGCTCGCCCACGAATTCCGAGACGAATTCGCGCAGGCGCACGTATTCGGCATCGACGTCGTCGACAAGGAATTCGATGATGGCCGTGTGATTGTCGTTGGCGCGAGCCGATCCAGGGCCGAAAAGATCAACGGTGGCGATGCTGCCGATGGCAAGCGTTCCGGCGTCCGTGCGGACTTCTGCGAACTGTTCGTGAGGCCGCACGACGGTGCCGCCGGTGACGTTTTCGTAAAAGTCGGCGGCCCTGGCCACGTCGGCCGAGATGATGCGCACAGAGACGAGGTTCATGGTGGTTCCTTTCGAGATTTGGCCGGTTTCTCCGGCTCACTCCCCCAGTCTCGTGGCCGCGGGCGACACCGTTATGTCGGTGTTTCGTCCCGAATCCGACTTTTTTTCGATCGGTCGCCGGGCTGTTCACTCGATTCCGAGCGGACGCAACTCGCCGTAGGGGATCTCGAGGTCCTCGGGTCGGAAGGCCCGGCGCGCGGGGCGTTCGCCGGTCGCGGAGGCAGATGCGATGCGGTCCCACCGGAAGGCGCGTACGCCGTTTCGCAGTCTGCACCAACCGATCAAGTACCAGTGCGATTCCTTGCCGATGTAGCCGAGCGGTTCGACGTCCCGCTCGGTGGATTGCCCCGCGCGATCGCGGTAGACGAGTCGGAGCACGCTCCCCGAGCTCAGCGCGGTGGCAAATGCCTCGGATGCCGGCGGCGTAGGCTCGTCGTCACCGAGCAGCCTGACCCTGGAGGCTAAGGTCGTCGCGCGAGACGCATCGTCCTGGTGCATGCCCGCCACCACCTTGCGGAGAGCTGCCGTTGCGGATGAGTGGAACGGGGTCCCGTCCATTTTCCCGAGCGCGATCGCGACTGCCAGCGCCTCATCGACAGTGAAGTTCAGCGGCGACATGCTGCGTGCGCGATCGATGCAGTAGCCACCGGTACGTCCGGGTTCCGCCCAGATCGGGACGCCGGACTGTTGCAGAGCGCTGATGTCGCGCTCGATCGTGCGCGCGCTCACCTCGAACCGATCGGCAAACCATCGTGCGCTGCGCGGCCGCGGCGCGACGGCACGCAACTCGTCGACGAGCGCGTAAAGTCGGTCGGTTCGGTTCATCAGTTACAGAACGTCTATGTGAGCGCTATGTCCAGTTGATCGGGCAAGTCGACCATCTCGTGTCACCAGTGGGCATTCCAGTGCCTCGGCCAAGGCGACGTATGCGGCGTCGTAGGCAGAGGTGTTATTGCGCAGTTGGAAAGCGCGCCTTCGCAGGATGTGCGCTGATGGCCAGCGTTGGAGAGGCAGATCGTTGAAGTCAGTAAGGAGATCCTCTGCCCGAGTGGCGCTGAGGTGGCCCCCAAGGGTCAGCCCTCGCAAAGCGGAGACTACTTCGAAGTCGACCAGACTTGGGGCGTGCAACTCGTCAGCGGCAAGTCGGGCACGAAGCGCGTCGGTGCCGGCGACCGCCGTGAGTGCATCAACCACGGCGGCACTATCCACAACGATCACCGCGTCGGAACCTGCTGCAACTGGCCGTCACGCTCTGAACGTGCCTCGCCGAGGACGTCGACTGCCGACACCGGCGCTCGTTCGCTACGCCGAGCAGCGCGGTCAAGTACCTCGGCGACCGTCGGCTGCGAGACCTCTCGGTTGAGAACGCTCAACAGGTATGCATTCAAGGACTCACCTTGAGCAGCTGCCCGCGCCTTGAGTGCACGGCGCACTTCGTCGGGCACGTTCCTGATCTGTAACAACGAGGGCATGGATACATAATAGCATTCATTTAATACATTACGTATTAATTTATATCGCGTCATTCACGAGCGGTCGAAGCGAAGGTGCTCATCGAGTGTGCGAAAGACAATGTCCGACCCGCCTTCCCACGCCGGCTTCGGGTCCGGTTGCCCCGGCACCGGCTGATACACCCACCAAAGGTTGCCCCAGGGGTCCTCGATGCGGGCCAGAGTCACCGAGCCGTAAAACGGAGTCGGCGGGGTCACGATCGTTGCTGCCCGATCAACGGCACGACTGGCCAGCTTCTCGGCGTCCGATGTCCAGACTTGTAGCATTCCCGGACGCGGCCGCCACCCCTCTTGCGGGTCGGCCAGGAGTAATAGTGAGTTGCCAACACGCACCTCCGCGTGGATGAGCAGTCCATCCGGGGTCGGCGTCCGGGCCCGAGCGACTTCTTCGCCGTCGAAGACATCTTCCGCGAACGTGATGAAGCCGGCCGCGTCCTTGAGGATCAAGAATGGATTAAGCGTGCCACCGCGGCCGGTGATCCGGTCGGCGCCCAGGGTTATCGGTTCACGAGTCATGCGAATAGATGTATCAGCTCGCACCGACAGTGGGGCTCGGATCGTGATGCTGGGCAATGTTGAGCACTGTCCCGTCGGGAGCCCGGACGAAGAAGCGGCGGATTCCCCACGGCTCGGTCGTCAGCGGGTGCACGATCTCGTAGCCGCGACTTTCGGCCGACGCATAAGCCTCGTCGACGTCGTCGACCTTGACTGTGAGCAGCGGGTTCTCGGGTGCCGTCGCGTCACGCGAAACAACTTGAAGCTGCTCGCCGGATTCCGGCACCACGAAGCGGGTGACCCAGTCGAGGCCGAGGCTCTGCTCGTCGAGGCCGAGGAAATCCCCATAGAAGTTTCTCGCATCGTCAATTTCAGGAACCGGCAGATCGGCTATCACGCGAATGACTTTCATCGGCTTCTCCAACCATCAGTGGATATCAATCGTGCCGCGCTGCCCGATCGCTGTCCACTGTGTCGCCGGGCACACCGGAAGCAGGGCCGCACGTCATGACGCGAGTAGCTCGTGAATCGCCTCTGAGTTCTCCTTATCGAGTTCGAAGAAGCCGAATCGCAGGCGAGACGCAGGTAAGTACTCGCGCACCCGCGAAAGAGGAAGCGGCTCAATCTCGCGAAGGTGTGCCCGGCGACAATACCCACCGGCAATGACCTCGCTGGGTTCCGGCTCGTCGCCGGTGACCTCCCCGACGAAGGTGATCGCGCGGAGCGGCCGGCCGCCGGGGTACGTATCAGTCGGCGAATAGATGAAGAGGCCGTCGCCACGCGACATCCGCGCCAGCGGTGCTCGCTTACCGTGGTTGGCCATCACAAATCCGCCCGCGACTCCGCGATTGGCGTGGTCGCGCGAGACCACCAATACCCAGTACCGTCTCTTCGACATGTGGACAAGGCTAATTCACGGCACCGACGTCGGCGCCCGACGCTCTTATCAGGCGATGATCATTGGTGATTCGACGTGACAGTGGCCTATTTGCGATTCGCGAGCTCATTTACCCTGTTTAATCGCTCGTACTTGCTAGCATGGGCCAGATGTTCGGGTCTCAGAGCGGAGCGGGGACCGAACCGCGGCGTGGGCTGCGGAAACGACGGGCAGGGGTCGCTGCGCTGACCGTCGCGGCTTTGGTCGCTGCTCTTCTTGTGTGGCATCCGTGGTCTCGTATTCCCAGCGATCCGCTGGCCGATGGCGTTTTGCCGCAGGGCACGCGGTATGGCGCAGAAGGTTGGACGCCGCGAGGAAGTCTGGCGAACGACTCGCAGTTCATCCACGATGCTGCCGAAAGGCTTCGCCGCGATGACGGTCGACGTTATTGGCTCTTGTGGGCAGGGCGCGGGTCCTACGGAGCCGATGGCAAGTCCGATTTCGCCATCTTCGCGTATACCAGTGCTTCCGATTCACACGACGGCATCTACAGCTCAGCGAAAGTGCGTCGCCATCCGGACGGGCACTGGGATAGCGATGTGGACTACGGCTACGAGTTCTCCGGGCTCTCATTTGCCAACACGGTTATCCAAATCCCGCTCGATTCCATTGAGGGGTTACGGAAGGGTGCGAATGCGTACTATCTCGTACGCGATGACGTCACCGCGATTTCGGATAAGAACAAGGCACCACTGAAAGTGCATAACGGCATTGTCGCCGTCGGAAGTGGTGAAGACTCTCCGAAATTTGGCCATTTCCTGACAACCACGAGCAATCGGGGGACGGAATATACGTCGTCGCTACTCACGAAGGGCCTGCACGCGGACCTGTGGAAGCGTTCTGAAGCCAAAGCGGCGCTTTCCCCCGTCATTGAGGCAACAACGACGGCGGGTAGTTCGCCCCTCAACGTCGAGGCAGCCAGTCAGCAACTCGTCTATTTCGACGCTCCGGAACCCGTCCGGTTCGCCGGCGGGACCGGATACGTGTCGCAAACAATCGTGTACAACGTCGATTATTACAACGAAAAAACCGGGGAAACCGAGTCGCGGACTCGTTCAGGTGTTGCCGTCATCCGACCCGGTAAGGCGACTGTTTTCGGTAGTCCTGCTCAAGATGGTTCCGGGAGGGAAGCACGCGAGGGGCCAAATGCCGATATCGCCGTATCGATACCGAAAGGTCTACCGGGCGGCCCCGCAATCGTCGTCACCGGCAGCAACGCCATCACCACCCCGTCGCTTCCCCTCATCGGCAAGCCGAAGAAGTCCGACGGCCCCCGGATTTTCGGTCACGCGTCCGACCGCACGGTGGTGATCTGGCGAGATTCGCACAACCAACCCACGAAAACAGCGCTCGTCGGCCGTCCGGTTTCGCCATCGTACCCGTAACAGAGCCGGCCGCAGGTCGTCCCAGGCGTGGGATGGCTTCGATCGTGCGGACACCCACCAGGCTGCCGGATTTCGTCGCCGAGTCTCGCTCCGAGCGTACCGCCATCTCCATTGGGAATCCGTCACTGAGACGGTAAGTAGTATGCGGTCAAGCTCACGGAAGTCAGGCCCTATGCTTACAGGGCTGGTTCTGCGCTCGACTTCTGAAAATGGCACCCGTCTTGCATCCCCAGCTTCATTCACGCAGGTCGCGCTTGACGGGCCATACTGAATGCATGGCTGCTCCGGCGATGCGCTTGGTGACGTTCGTCGATTTCGACGACGGCGCAAACCAGTCAACTGTCTCGATATCGGCACGCCATGAACTCGAACTTGCCGGCGGTCGTCGAGCGCTACTCCTGAACGACAGGGGCTGGACCTCGTCCGGCCCGTCTAATGTGTGGGCCCATACGACCGAGCAAGAAATCGTCGACACCGCCCGCGCAGTCGTAGGGCCGGACGAGCCATTTGGCACCCGTACCGAGGGAGAGATGGCCACTGCCCACTGGCGAGACTTGCAGCAAAGCGCTCAGAAGCAAAGCGTCGAAATCAGCGCCGGTGAGCTGCGACGCCTCCCCCACGACGTCGAAATCAGCGCCCGGCTCCGCAGGCGCCTCCACCACTAGCGCATACCCGCCGCTTACATACTCTTGGGAGCGTCCGATCATGATCTTTTCGAAGACTCGCGATCCGCGCTTGGTGACGATCCGCCGCGGCGGAACCCTCACCGACGCGGACCATCAGCTCCTCGCGTTGTGGGCGGCGTCCTGCGCCGAACACGTTCTCGAACTGTTCGAGTCCGCCCGGCCGCACGATCCCCGTCCTCGCCAAGCGATCAATTACAGCCGTGCATGGGTGCGCGGCGAGGTCAAGATGATGCAAGCTCGCGCGGCCGGCGGACATGCAATGGGTGCAGCCAGGAACCTGCGCGGGGCGCCCCGGTTTGCCGCCTACGCCGCAGGCCAGGCCGGCGCCGTCGCGCACGTCGCCGCCCATGATCTCGGCGCCGCCGCCTATGCGATCAAGGCGGCGCAGGCTGCGACGCCGGACGATGCCGGGGCCGCCGGACGGCGTGAGTGCCGGTGGCAGCGCGACCAGCTTCCGGACGCCGTGCGCGAGCTCGTGCTCGACGATCAGCGACTCCGCAACGACATTTGCTGGTCGGTTTTCGACAGCTGACCGAGCGTCGATGCTCACCGGCGCGCTCGGCCCTACTCTCATTTCTTCTGACGGCGGCTGCCGGCGTGCCAGTCTTCTTCCTTTCCGGTCGCGCCGGGCTGCACGCCGAACCCCACCAGCTGCGGTCGCTCTCGCAGGCTGCGCTTCATTTCGGAGAATCCGGGGAATCGGGCGAGCCCCACCACGTGGTCCCACAGTTCGACGGCGGCATCCTTGTCGGGAAGCCGGCTGATCACCGGGCCGAAGAACGCGACGCCGTCCGGTGGTTCGAAGTGAATGATCGGAGTGCCGACGTCTTTGCCGGTCAGTTTGAGCGCCTCATCACCGTCGGCGCGAATCTCGGCGTCCCAGGCTTTGTCGTCGAGAGCATCGGCCAGGCTGGCGGGCAGACCCGCCTCGACCAGTATCGGCTCAACGAATTCCCGAGTGCCGCGTCGCTCCCGGTGCTCCTTTTCGTCGGTGACCTCGGCGGGTGGCGTATCGAAGATGTGCGCCCCGAGGGCGGCCTGCAGCGCGTCCAGTGACTGCGGGCCGTGCTCGGCGCGCGCCCGAGCGGCTACCCGCAGCAGCCGCAATCCGGCCGTGTGCCCGGCC
Organism: Spelaeicoccus albus; assembly: GCF_013409065.1. Classification (NCBI taxonomy): domain Bacteria; kingdom Bacillati; phylum Actinomycetota; class Actinomycetes; order Micrococcales; family Brevibacteriaceae; genus Spelaeicoccus; species Spelaeicoccus albus. The sequence continues at coordinate 3,705,919 of NZ_JACBZP010000001.1, forward strand.
TCGTACTCCGGCGGGAAGTGCGCGTCGTAATCGATGTGCGAGTTGATCAGCCGCAGCGAAATGAATCGCCACTCAACCGTCAGACCGCGCTCGGCCTGCACCATCCGGATCCATTTACTCGTCAGCCAGCAGAACGGGCACACCGGGTCAAAGTAAAAGCGAATGTCAGTCGAAGTCATGCTTCAACAGTATGCCCGCAGGCCGACGCTTCACTCAGATGTCGTCGTCATAAGCGGGCCCGCCTTCGTCTTCCCACTGCTCCAAGGCCCGGACCTTACGGGAGTTGAACTTCTGCCGCACCCCGTAACCGCCGTCGTCGTCTTCGGGGACGAACCGAATACCGAATTCCTCCAGAGTCCGGCGGAGGCGACGGAGCTCTTCCTCGTCGAGGCCCTGGCGGCCGCGTTCGTACTCATGGAGTTGGCGCTTGGACATACCCGCGCTGTCGGCGATGTTCTTGGCCGACACCTGCGATAGTGCGCGGGCTGCGCGCGCCAGATCGGGGCTCATCAACGTCTTCTTCAGCATGCTCGTCCCCTCCGGGTCTCGACTGCTATGAACCACGAGCTTACAGGGCCGATTCATCAATGGCAGCCGGACAAGGAGGTTAGCTGTGCCCCCGCCTTTGGGCGCTTGCACGCTGGCCCAATGAAACGGTCCCCGCTCGACGATCCCTATGTGGGGCGCTTCGATCACACGACTTCTACTTCGCATGCGAGATCAGGGACTCTGCCGAGTCGCGCGTCTGCACGCGATCATGGTTTCAGGCTGGTTGTGAGAGGTGCGATAGTAGCGCGATCTTGGGTTGCTCTCGCAGGACCTGGATAGCCTGGCTCATGCCGGCCCTGGCGGCGTCCTCCATGTGAGCGTGGAAGGCGCGTGCATTCTCCCAAACCTGGATGGCGTAGAAGGTACCGCGGTCGCCCAGATCCGCATACTCGGTGGACCCGACAAGGCCCGGCTTGTCGGAAGTCTGGATGGCGCGGAGCAGAGCGTCACGGGCTTCCTGCTCCTGTCCGCATTTCGCGTGAATCTCAATAAGGACGGTAACTGTGTCCTGGCTACTCATTGCCGCTTCACCTCACGTTCGGTCTTGTTCTTCCAATGCCAGGGGTAGAGCTGTGACTCGTCGTAGTAAGCCTGCTGGACGCCGCTAAAGCGGACGATGTATTGGTTGCGCTTCTTGTAGAAGCCGACCACGATCCCAAAGATCCCTTGCATGGGGCCTTCCGTCACGCCTACTTCGTCTCCGATCTTGTACTTTTGCACGGTCATTCCTTTCGCGTAGTTCGCACTGGTCTGGTGTTGCTCGGTCGGCATCAACCGTCGACGCGTTGTGGTGGTTTTTCTGCGTGAGCCGCCGACGGACGCTGCCGGTAGCACTGATGACGAGGAGCAGACAGCCGATGTTCCCATTCGCACGCATGGACTTCGTTCCTCTCGACTAGTACGCTGTACGGTACACCGTACTAACACTAGGCGCAAGATAGAACTGCGAACGAGAGGCTTGACTGATGGCGCGACGCGACGAGATCGTGCAGGCTGCTATAGAGCTTGCGGAGAAGGAAGGCATCGGCGCGCTGAGTGTGCGACGAGTCGCCGCGGCCACAGGCATCGGAGCGACAACATTGCGTCATTACTTTCCGACACAGGACGCTCTCGCGGTCGCCGTTGTCCGTGAGATGTCCGCCGGAGGCCCGGCCGATGGAGACATCTTCGACCGCTCGCGGCCGGCGCTGGATCGCCTGGCCGAATGTCTTGACCAGTACCTACTCATCGACGAGACCAGGAAGGCCAGTCTCGAACTGTGGTTGCAGCTGCGCGATGCCGGAAGCGACGACTCCAATGGGTCGTTCGCTGGCTTGATGCAGAGCGCGTACTCGGTTCTGAACGACACCGTGACCCATTGGCTGCTGGTTCTCGCGAATGAGGGCCGGATCGACCGAGTGGATGTCGAGCCGGCCACGTTCACCATCGTGTCGTTTCTCGACGGCTTAGCCATGAGGCACATCAACGGGCTCGTTGACGATCCGGCCCAACTCCGCCGCCGGCTACGTTGGCTCCTGACAAGACTCCTACACGAGCGAACATCCTAATCGCACCCTCCCCGAGCAAGCGCAACCGTCCCAACTGCAGCGGGCGACCAACCAGGCACATTCGCACGATCCCGCCTCGAACAGATTGGACCGGCGCACCGTGAATAGTCTCCGCAACGCGTCCCACATAATCCGAACCAATAAAATAAAACGCCGCTTACACCGTTAAACGGACACACCCCTCGACCGGCCCGGCCGCGCCGTCCGTCACCACATCACCCCGAAAGGTCACGAGCTGCTGGGTAAAGGGAGCGACGTCGCCGATGAGGTATTTGCAGAGTCCTTCTCGCCGCTGTCTCCGCGACAGCTCGACACCCTCGGATCCCTCCTCGACCAACTCAACAGCACACCGCGCGGTTAGGACGAAACGAGTCCCAGTCGGTCCACTTGCGCGCAGACTCGTGGAGAGAGTGGATCAGGGCAAAGCGGCAGTTAGGTCGACTTCGACAAGTTGATCTCGGTAGCCGAGGGCTGCCACTCCCAGCAACGTGCCGGCAGTTGTAAACGCCGCGCCAATGCTCGAGGCAGTGAGACGATCCCAGACACTTGCGAGTACGTCGGGATCGTCGCTCACCACGTAGATCACCGATCGAATGACGTGGTCGGCGCTGGTCCCCGCGGCCGCCAGAGTCTCGGTGACATTAGTGGCAATCTGATCGACCTGGCCGAGAACGTCGCCACGGCCGACGAGGTTTCCGCAGTGGTCCAGCGGGCACTGCCCGGCAAGGACGGCCAGCCGGCCGGCGTCAACGAGCGTGACGTGAGCGTACCCAGCCGTTGCGTGCAGCTTCTCGGGGTTGAGTCGAACGATTGCCATCACGCAAGTATGTACGAAGCTCGCGACGTACGCTCGCCTGGCCATGGGCTACCGGTCCTTCTCACCGTCCAGCCTCAGCTCGATAATCTAGTCACGATGGGTGCCGGACTTACCTACGTGCTGGAGTTGTGTCGCGTTTAAAGCGTCAACAGCCCGTCGCCATTCACGGTTCCCGTTACGGAATCCTCGTCGAGCGGAGACAATCGCATGCTGTTTGGGGTTGCGGATTTTGGACTCCTTGATGATAGTACAGCGGCCGCTGTATGGTCGGCGTATGCTGACTATGGCCTCTCGACTGGATGTCATGAATCGTTTGGGCCGGGCGATGGCCGATCCGACACGCTCCCGGATTCTCATGCGCCTGCTTGACGAGCCCGACTATCCGGCGGCTATCGCCCGCGACTTGGGCCTGACTCGCTCCAACGTGTCGAATCATTTGACATGCTTGCGAGGCTGCGGCATCGTCGCCGCCGTACCAGAGGGCCGCCAGACGCGGTACGAAATTGCTGATCCACACCTCACACGAGCACTCGCAGCGTTGGTTGACGTTGTGCTCGCCGTCGACGACGACTCCGGATGCACTGATAAGGAATGCGATGTGCCACTGTGCTGTGGAGTGGGACCATGAGCCCGTCCGATAGTGCTACCGCCCCTGGCGACACCGATGAGCGGACTCGGACTCTCCAACGGCGTATTCGTTGGATCGTAGCCATCACGATCAGTTACAACGTTGTGGAAGCCGTTGTGGCCATTGCAGCCGGAGCTGTTGCATCGTCGGTCGCCCTCGTTGGTTTTGGGTTGGATTCGATAGTTGAGGTTTTGTCCGCCGCGGCGATCGCCTGGCAATTCGCCGCCCCGGACCCCGAAACACGCGAAAAGGCCGCGCTACGAGTTATTGCGCTGTCATTCTTCGCTCTCGCCGCGTATGTACTGATCGATTCAGGACTATCGCTGCTCGGTCTCCGGGATGCCGACCAAAGCCTGGTCGGTATAGTTCTCACCGCCATGAGCCTTGCTGTCATGCCGCTTCTCAGCCTCCTCGAACGACGCACTGGCGCCGAGCTCGGATCCACATCGGCCATCGCCGACTCCAAACAAACACTGATTTGCGCCTATCTCTCAGCCGCTGTGCTGGCCGGCTTAGTCGTGAATGCACTTTTTGGCTGGACGTGGGCTGACCCTGTCGCCGCTCTCATCATCGCTGGATTCGCTATCAAAGAAGGTATCGAAGCGTGGAAGGGCGACACCTGCACGAGTCCCGTCTCAGCACTCACCGGCCAGCACGATTCCGGACTTGAAGACTGCTGCTGAACGATTCCGGCGAGACTAAGCCCACGCTCTACCGCCCATACGTGATCGGCGACGGGCGGCGGGCGGGCTAGCTTGCCGAGGTTAGCTGTGCACCCAGCTTTGGGCGCCGGCTATCTCGGCACGCAGGTTATCGAGTTGATGCCGGACGGCGTCCGGCGCCGTTCCGCCCTTGGCGTTCCGCGAGGCCAGCGAGCCTTCCGTCGTCAGCACCTCGCGAACGGCGGGCGTCAGGTGCGGCGAGATGCCGGCGAAGTCATCATCGGACAGGTCCCACAGCTCCACTCCCCGTTCTTCGCAGAGCTGCACTGCCTCGCCGGACAGTTCGTGCGCCTGCCGGAACGGCACTCCTTGACGGACCAACCACTCGGCGATGTCCGTTGCGAGCGCGAATCCCTGCGGCGCCAACTCCGTCATCTTCTGCGTGTTGAACGTAAGCGTCGCCATCATGCCCGAGAACGCCGGAAGCAGCACTTCGAGGGTGTCGACCGCGTCGAACACGGGCTCTTTGTCCTCTTGCAGGTCACGGTTGTACGCGAGCGGCAATCCTTTCAGCGTGCTCATCAGCCCGGTCAGGTCGCCGATCAGGCGACCCGCCTTGCCGCGGGCGAGTTCCGCGACGTCCGGATTCTTCTTTTGGGGCATGATGGACGACCCGGTGGAATACGAGTCGTCGAGAGTGACAAACGAGAATTCCTTGGTCGCCCACAGGATGACCTCTTCGGCCATTCTGGACAGGTCGACGGCGATCATGGCTGTGACGAACGAGAATTCGGCGAACACGTCGCGCGCCGCCGTGCCGTCGATCGAGTTCTCGGCCGACGAGTTGAACCCGAGCTCGGCCGCAACCGCCTCCGGATCGAGCCCGAGCGACGACCCGGCGAGCGCCCCGGACCCGTAGGGCGACACCCCTGCTCGGGCGTCCCAGTCCTTCAACCGGTCGAGGTCGCGGATCAGTGTCCACGCGTGTGCCAAGAGGTGGTGGCTGAGCAATACCGGCTGCGCATGCTGCAGATGGGTACGGCCGGGCATCGGGACGCCGAGGTGCTCGCTGGCCTGCGCTTCGAGCGCTGCGACGACGTCGACCAGCAGCGTGCCGATCGATCGTGCGTGGTCGCGCAGGTACATCCGTCCGAGCGTGGCGATCTGGTCATTGCGCGAGCGGCCGGCACGCAGCTTCCCGCCCAGCTCCGGCCCTGCCCTGTCGATCAGTCCGCGTTCGAGCGCCGAGTGCACGTCCTCGTCGGACTCCGCCGCGACGAACGCCCCGGATTCCACATCGGCCTCGAGTCCGTCGAGCGCGCCGATCATGCCGTTCAGCTCGTCGTCCGTGAGGAGGCCGGCCCGGTGCAGCACCCGGGCATGAGCGCGTGATCCGGCAATGTCGTACCGGGCCAGCCGCCAGTCGAAGTCCGTGGACTTGCTCAAGTGGGCCAGCGCATCGGCCGGGCCGCCGGCGAACCGGCCGCCCCACAGGCTCAGACGCTCCGGTCCGGCGTTTTCCGGGTTCTCGGTCATTCGACGTGTCGCTTTCTGATCGGCTGATGAACGTTCCTCCCGCCGAGAGTGGGAGGCGGGCGAAGTGGGCGGGGGTACGGCGCTACAGCTGGGGGCCGTTGCCGAACTTCTCATCCCGGGCGGCGGCCAACTTGCTGGACAGGCCGTAGATGTCGATGAACCCGCGAGCGCTGGTCTGGTCGAAAGCGTCGCCCGTGTCGTAGGTGGCCAGGTTGAAGTCGTAGAGCGACGACTCCGACCGGCGTCCGGTCACGGTGGCCCGGCCGCCGTGCAGCACCATCCGGATTTCTCCGCTGACGTACTTTTGCGTGTCGTCGATGAACGTGTCGAGGGACTTCTTCAGCGGCGAGAACCACTGGCCGTCGTAGACCAGTTCGGTCCAGCGCTGTTCGACGGTCCGCTTGAACCGGGCCTGCTCGCGTTCGACCGTCACGTTCTCCAGCTCCTGATGTGCGGCGATCAGCGCCATGGCGCCGGGCGCTTCGTACACCTCGCGGCTCTTGATGCCGACCAGGCGATCTTCGACGATGTCGATCCGGCCGATGCCCTGCCGGCCGGCCCGGCGGTTCATCTCTTCGATGGCCTGCAACGGAGTGACTTCCTGCCCGTCGAGTTTCACCGGCACGCCGCGCTGGAAGGTGATGGTCACTTCATCGGCGACCGGCGGGAACGTCGGATCGTCGGTGTAGTCGTAGACGTCCTTGGTGGGCTCGTTCCAGATGTCCTCCAGGAACCCGGTCTCGACGGCGCGGCCCCACACGTTCTGGTCGATGGAGAACGGGTTCTCCTTCGTCGTGACGATCGGCAGGTTGTTGCGCTCGGCGTAGTCGATGGCCTTGTCGCGGGTCAGGGCGAGGTCGCGAACCGGGGCGATGCACTTCATGTCCGGGGCCAGCGACGTGATGCCGACCTCGAACCGCACCTGGTCGTTGCCCTTGCCGGTGCAGCCGTGCGCAACTGTGGTGGCGCCGAACTGCCGGGCGGCCTTGACCAGGTGCTTGACGATGACGGGCCGCGAAATGGCCGACACGTTCGGGTACCTGTCCATGTACAGCGCGTTCGTCTTCAGCGCGGGCATGCAGTAGTCGGCCGCGAATTCGTCGCGGGCATCGGCTACGTACGCTTCGACGGCGCCGCAGTCGAGGGCGCGCTGCCGGACGACGTCCAGGTCTTCACCGCCCTGCCCCACGTCGCAGGCCATGGCGACGACCTCGGAGCCGGTCGCTTCCGCGATCCAGCCGATGGCCACTGACGTATCCAGTCCGCCGGAATAGGCGAGTACGACACGATCGGTCACGAGATTTCTCCTTTAGTTGAGGCAAGTGTCAGAAAACGGCCTGCCAGCGCTTCGCCGCCGTTTGGGTCACGGGCGATGACCAGCACCGTATCGTCTCCTGCGATGGTACCGAGCAGGTCGGGGACCTGCGAATGGTCGATGGCCGAGGCCAGGAACTGCGCGGCGCCGGGCGGCGTGCGCAGCACTGTCATATTGGCCGACGAGTCGGCCGAGACGATCAGTTCTTCGCAGAGCCGGGCCAGACGGGAGTCCAGGAGTTCTTGGTTCCTGTCGTTTTGCGGGCTCTGGTCGCCGCCCTCCCCCGGCACGGCGTAGCTGAGCGTGCCGTCGGCGGCCCGCACCTTGACGGCGCGCAGGTCGACGAGGTCGCGGGAGAGGGTCGCTTGGGTGACGCTCACGCCGTCCGCCGCAAGCAGTTCGGCGAGTTCGGCCTGACTGCGCACGCGTCCGCGGGTGATGATGTCGACGATCAGCCGGTGCCGGGCCGTCTTGGTCGGCGGCGTCAACGTTTCGCGAGCAGCCATGCCAGCAGTCCTTTCTGCGCGTGCAGCCGGTTCTCGGCTTCGTCCCAAATGACCGAGTTCGGCCCGTCGAGCACGTCGGCAGTGATTTCGCTGCCGCGGTAGGCCGGCAGGCAGTGCAGCACGATGGCGTCCGCCGATTCGGCAAGCCGTGCGGCGTTGACCTGGTAGGGCGCGAACGGCGATTCGCCGCCGGCGCGGCCCGCCGAGTCCTGCCCCATCGACACCCACGTGTCGGTGACCAGCGCGTCAGCGCCGGACGCCGCGGACGCCGGGTCGGTCGTCACGCTCACGGATCCGCCGGTGCGGGCGGCGAGATCTTCGGCGTCGGCAAGGATGCCGGCGTCCGGGTGGTAGCCCTCGGGGGCGGCAATGCGCACGTGCATGCCGGCGTTGGCTCCGGCCAGGGCGTACGAGTGGGCCATGTTGTTGGCGCCGTCGCCGAAGTACGACAACGTCAATCCGGCCAGGCCTCCGGCGCTGTCGTTGCCGCGGTGTTCGCGGATGGTCAGCAGGTCGGCGAGCAGTTGGCACGGGTGGAAGTCGTCGGACAGGGCGTTGACGACGGGCACGGACGAGTTGTCGGCCATCTCCTCCAATCCGGACTGCGCGTAGGTGCGCCACACGATCGCCGCGACTTGTCGTTCGAGCACGTGTGCCGTGTCGGCGATGGATTCCTTGTGCCCGAGTTGCGAGGCGCCGGAGTCGATGATGAGCGGCGATCCGCCCAGATCGGCGATGCCGGTGGCGAACGAGATGCGCGTGCGCGTGGACGTTTTGTCGAAGAACACGGCAACGGTTTGCGGGCCGGCCAGGGGCTTGGCGCTGAACCGGTCGGCTTTGAGCTCGGCGGCCAGGTCGAGCACCTCGATCAGTTCGCCGGGTGCGAGGTCGTCGTCGCGCAGGAAGTGTCTGGTCATGGGTCAGGCTCCTTCGGCAGTGTCGGCGGGTTTCGTGTCAGCGACGGCGCCCTCGAGCAGCGCGGGCAGCGCGGCAAGGAATTCGTCGGCCTGCTCAGTCGTCACAATCAGCGGCGGGGCCAGGCGAATGGTGGCCGGGCCGGGCGCGTTGACGATGAAGCCGGCGTCGAGGCCGCGAGCGACGAGCGCGCCGGACGCCGGGGCGTCCAGGTCGAAGGCGATGAGCAGTCCGCGGCCGCGCACTGCCGTCACGTGGTCGAGCCGGGCCAGTTTGTCCGCCAGGTAGCTGCCGACGCGGGCGGCGTTTTCGATGACGCCGTCCGACTCGAGCGCGTGCAGCGTGGCAAGAGCGGCGGCCGAGGCGACCGGGTTGCCGCCGAATGTGGTGCCGTGTTGGCCCGGCGTGAGCGTGGACGACGGGCCGGCGCCCAGCGTGATCATGGCGCCGATCGGGAATCCGCTGCCGAGCCCCTTGGCCAAGGTGATGGCGTCGGGCAGGTCGGCGCCGCTGCCCAGAATTCCCGGATAGGCGAACCAGCTGCCGGTGCGCCCGATGCCGGTCTGCACTTCGTCGACGATGAGCAGCACACCGGCCGCGCGGGTCAGTTCGCGTGCCGTGCGGAGGTATTCCGGGCTGAGGGGCCGGACGCCGGCCTCCCCTTGGATCGGTTCGATCACGAGCGCGGCCACCGTGTCGTCGAGAGCGTCCGCGAGCGCATCTGTGTCGTTGAAGGCGATGTGCTCGACGCCGCCGGGCAGCGGTTCGAACGGTTCCCGATAGGCCTGCTTGGCCGTCAGTGCCAGGGCGCCCATGGTCCGGCCGTGGAAGGCGCCGTCGAGCGCCAGGATTCGCGTGCGGCGTCCGGACGGGTCGGCTTTTCCGTGGGCGCGCGCCAGTTTGAATGCGGCCTCGTTGGCTTCGGTGCCCGAGTTGGCGAAGAACACCTTGGACCCCGTCGGGGCGCCGCTGATTTGAAGGAGGCGTTCGGCAAGGGCCACCTGGGTGGGGCTGGTGAAGAAGTTGGACACGTGGCCGAGCGTCGTCAGCTGGCTGGAGATGACCGACGTGACGAACGGGTGGGCGTGGCCGAGCGCGTTGACGGCGATACCGCCGAGCAGGTCGAGGTAACGGCGTCCCTGGTCGTCCCACACGTAGGCACCCTGGCCGCGCACGAGTACGCGCTGGGGCGTGCCGAACACGTTCAGCAGCGAGCCGGAGTAGCGGTCGAGCCAGCGGGCGGCCGAGTCGGGGGTGCCGGCCGGGTGGGTGAGCGAGTCGAGTTCGGCGGTCACTGCAGTTTCCTTTCGTACGGTTCCACGTCGTCGTCGGGCAGCACCATGGTGCCGATGCCCTCCGAGGTGAACACCTCGAGCAAGATCGAATGGGCGAGCCGGCCGTCGACGATGTGCGCCTGCTTGACGCCGCCGCGCACGGCTTTCAGCGCGGCTTGCATCTTTGGGATCATGCCGGAGGCGAGGGTGGGCAGCATGCCTTCGAGGTCGGTCACTCCGATCACGGAGATGAGCGAGTCGGTGTCGGGCCAGTTGGCGTAGAGGCCTTCGACGTCGGTGAGGACGACGAGTTTCTCGGCGCCGAGTTCGGCAGCGACGGCTGCTGCGGCGGCGTCCGCGTTGACGTTGAGCACCTGCCCGGCCGGGCCGTCGATGTCCGGCGCGATGGACGAGATGACGGGGATCCGGCCGGCGTCGAGCAGGTCGTCGACGGCTTGCCGGTTGACGCCGACGACCTCGCCGACGAGGCCCAGGTCGACGACGTCGCCGTCGACTTCGGCGGTAGTGCGGCGGGCCTGCAGCAAGGCGGCGTCTTCGCCGGACAGTCCCACTGCGTGCGCGCCGCGGGAGTTGATACGGCCGACGAGTTCGCGGCCGACCTGGCCGGTGAGCACCATCCGGACGACGTCCATGGCCTCGGCGGTCGTCACGCGCAGGCCGCCGCGGAATTCGGATTCGATGCCGAGCTTTTCCAGCATCCGGGAGATCTGCGGGCCGCCGCCGTGCACGACGATGGGCCGCAGTCCGGCGTAGCGCAGAAACAGGATGTCGTCGGCGAACGCTTGTTTGAGTTCATCGCTTTGCATGGCGTTGCCGCCGTATTTCACGACGACGGTGGCGCCCTGGAACTGTTCCAGCCACGGCAGGGCTTCGACGAGGACGGCGGCCTTGGACTGGGCCATCTCTAGGCGGGCGGAAATGCTCATGTCGAGTATGCGCTGTTCTCTTCGACGTAGTCGTGGGTCAGGTCGGATGTCCAGATTGTGGCGTCGCTGCTCCCGGCGTGCAGGTCGATCGTCACGCTGACGGCGCGCGGGGTGAGGTCGACGGTGGCCGGGTCGGCGTGCGGCGTGCCGGCTTTGCACACCCACACGTCGTTGACGGCGACGTCGACTTCGGCGGGGGTGAATGCGGCGTCCGTGGTGCCGATGGCGGCCAGCACGCGTCCCCAGTTGGGGTCGTTGCCGAACACGGCGGCCTTGAACAGGTTCGAGCGGGCGACGGCGCGGGACGCCGTGACGGCGTCGGTCTCGGTGGCGGCGCCCCGGGTGGTGATGGCGATGTCGTGGTGGGCGCCTTCGGCGTCGGTGTGCAGTTGCGCGGTGAGCTGCGCGCAGGCCTCGGTGACGAGTGCGGTGAGGTCGGCGGCGTCCGGGGTGATGCCGGAGGCGCCGGAGGCCATCAGCACGACCGTGTCGTTGGTGGACATGCAGCCGTCGGTGTCCAGACGGTCGAATGTCTGCGCGCAGGCAGTACGCAGGGCGCCGTCGAGGGTGGCGGCGTCGACGTCGGCGTCGGTGGTGAGCACGACCAGCATGGTGGCCAGGCCCGGGGCGAGCATGCCGGCGCCCTTGGCCATGCCGCCAACCGAGTACCCCTCCCCCGCGAGCTCGACGGTTTTGGCGTGCGTGTCGGTGGTGATGATGGCCCCGGCCGCGTCGTCGCCGCCGTCCGCGGAGAGCCGGCCGGCCGCGGTGGCGACTCCGGGAAGCAATTTGTCCTCGGGCAGCGGCGCGCCGATCAGACCGGTCGAGCAGACGACGACGTCGGACGCCGAGATGCCCAGTTCCTCGGCGACGGCTTCGGCGGTGCGGTGCGTGGTTTGGAATCCGGCCTGGCCGGTGTAGCAGTTGGCGCCGCCGGAGTTCAGGACGACGGCGTGCACGATGCCGTCGGCGGAGACTTGTTCGCTCCAGAGCACGGGGTTGGCCTTGCAGCGGTTGCCGGTGTAGACGGCGGCGGCGTTGTGGCTCGGTCCGTCGTTGACGACGAGCGCCAGGTCGGGTTTGCCGCTGGGTTTCAATCCGGCGGTGACGCCGGCGGCGCGGAAGCCGTGCGGGGTGGTGACGCTCATGGTGCGACTCCTTGGGTGGAAAGGCCTGTGGTTTCGGGGATGCCGAGAGCGATGTTGACGGCTTGGATGGCCTGGCCGGCGGTGCCCTTGACGAGATTGTCGATGGCGGACGTGACGACGACGCGGCCGGCGCGCTCGTCGACGGCCAGTTGGATGAGGGCGCTGTTGGCCCCGAGCGTCCAGGCAGTGGAGGGCCACTGGCCGTCGGGCAGCACGGAGACGAATGCCTCGTCGGCGTAGGCGTCCGTGAGGGCGGCTCGGAGTGCGACCGGGTCGGTCCCGGCCGTGATCTTGGCGCTGATGGTGGCGAGGATGCCGCGGGCCATGGGCACGAGGGTGGGGGTGAACGAGAGTCTGATGGGGCCGGACGCCGGGTCGGCGCCGATGGACCAGTTGAGGTTTTGTTCGATCTCGGGCTGGTGGCGGTGCACGCCGCCAACGCCGTAGGGGCTGGCCGAGCCAAGAATTTCGGAGGCCAGCAGGTGAGTTTTGGCGGACTTGCCGGCGCCGGACGGGCCGTTGGCGAGGACGGCAACGAGGTCCGCAGGGTCGATTGCGCCGGCGGCCAACAGCGGGGCCACGGCGACGGTGACGGCAGTGACGTTGCAGCCGGGCACGGCCAGGCGCGTCGCGCCGGCGAGCGTCTCGCGTTGTTTGCCGGCGGGAAGCACGAGTTCGGGCAGACCGTAGGCCCAGCTGCCGGGGTGGTGACTTTTCGGTAGGCCCTGGCCGTAGAACTTGGCCCAGCTAGCGGCATCGACCAAGCGATGATCGGCGCCGAGGTCGACGATGAGGCTGCCCGGGCTCGTGGCCTCGAGTTCGGCTGCGATGGCACCGGACGCACCATGCGGCAGCGCCAGGAAGATGACGTCGTGGCCCGCTAGGTTGCCCGCAGTGGTGCCCTGGAGCTGCATGTTGGCGTATCGGCGCAGGTGCGGCTGGTGTTCACCGAGCAGCGAGCCGGCATTGGAGTTGGCAGTGACGGTGCGCACATCGAGCTCGGGGTGGCCGGCGGCAAGGCGCAGCGCTTCTCCCCCGGCATAGCCGGTGGCGCCCGACACGGCAACGGAAAAACTCATACGTATGAATATACACGCTTAAGAGTGTTTATTCACATCTATGCAACAGATGCGCTGGACTCAGGTGCGCCGAGAGCCGCCCGCTCAGAATTCATTGGGGTGTTGACGATGCGGCGCGCTCCCACAGCCCGCCTAATTCACTATCCAGCGAATGGGGCTCAAACGGTTTCATGCCACCTTCCGGATACGGCGTGATTTCACCGAAATATACCGTTCCATGAACTTCGTAGAGATCAACCCGAATGAAGTCGAAAGTGCGGCCAAGGTCGGCAGCAGCAGCCAGCATTTTACTGAGCCCACCGGGTGCTTCTTGGACCGAAGCCATCGGGAAAACGTTCGTATAATCTAACGGTTGCCATTCCGTAGTATAAAATCGGCGTTGGTGGCCAGAGAAGCGATCGCTATCTACTTGAATCAGCCGAGGAACTCCGCCGAAAACGTAAAATTTGTAGTCGTTAATCACCTGGCCGTTCCCAAGGTGTTCTTCAACGAGAAAGCATTTTTTAGCCTCGCGGTATGCCCACTCGCCGAAGTATGCTCTTTCATAAACACGCAGCCATCCCCTCGTACTCTTTGCAAGCTGAACGAGATCTGGCGCACCCTCGCCGAAGTAGACTGCCTGGCTCCTGTGATTCGGCTTGAGAACCCACTTCAAAGGTAGTTTCCGACTGCAAAGATCCGCAAGGTTGTCACCGAACCAAAGCGTCTCTGGAATACGAGCATTGGATGTGTTTTCGCGGGCGAATTCTTTCATTTTCAATTTATCGCATGTCCATGCCATTTGTTTTGAATGGTCGTTCAGCATGCGAACTTGTATTAGCTCAGTAAACAGTTCTGGGTTTTTTAGATGCGGCAATCGGCCGAATTTCCGTGCATAATACAGGCGCCGAATCACGCGATCAGGCAACAGTCCAACAAGTCGCGTACAAAAAACAGACGTACCTAATAGCGACGTCATTTAGTTCCATCCAAACCTTTTTCGAGTTCGCTATCCGGCGGGTGTGAGTCGGATCGTCCACATCACAGCTCGATTGCTAGTGGCGTCAGTAGTAGCAGTCAGACCTCCTTGGGCCCCATCCAAAACCGGGCCCCCGGAATCCGCGGCCAAAATCGCATAATGACCACCGCCAGTACCAGCCGCGGTATCACGCTGCTTCACCCCCGCCGGCGCCGTCCAAGCAGTCGTCGAACCAGACTTGTCTGCCCAATACGACACAACCCAGTCCCCAGCCGCAGCATCAAGCGCCGGAGTAGTGTGATCAGTAGTACTGCTATCACCGGCATGCGCAACAGCCTGCCCATCAAGCTTGCTGGCATCAACCCCGGAATACACGACCACCGACAACACCGACTTGTGATACGCCGCATAATCCATGCGCACCTCGGCCCCAGCATCACCAGCAGCGACGGTCTTCTTCCACACCGTCGAGGACACATTCCCGTTGTCGAACGAATCAACCTCTGTCCATCCGGTCACCCCGCTCGGCCCCGTCGTCGTCATACCAGACGGAGCACTAAACGTCAGCAGCATCACGTCACCAGAAGACGCCGCCGAAGGAACCGTCAACTCCTTATGGGTAGACGACCCCGTCCCCGAATGCGCCGCACCAACAAAACCCAACGTATTCGCAGTCGGAGCCGAAACCGTCACGTCATGCGACACCGTATCCGTCGCACCGTCATTGTCCTTGACGGTCAACTTCACCGTGAAAGTACCAGCGTCGGAATAACTATGCGACGGCGTAACGCCCTCGCCCGTCTTCCCATCACCGAAATCCCACGAATACGAAGCAATCGACCCATCGGAATCCTTCGACCCCGACCCATCAAACGCGCACCCATTACCCTGACAATCCGACGTAAACGCCGCCGACGGAGCACTATTCGGCGCCGGCTCTCCGGCTGGTGTGAGTCGGATCGTCCACATCACAGCTCGATTGCTAGTGGCGTCAGTAGTAGCAGTCAGACCTCCTTGGGCCCCATCCAAAACCGGGCCCCCGGAATCCGCGGCCAAAATCGCATAATGACCACCGCCAGTACCAGCCGCGGTATCACGCTGCTTCACCCCCGCCGGCGCCGTCCAAGCAGTCGTCGAACCAGACTTGTCTGCCCAATACGACACAACCCAGTCCCCAGCCGCAGCATCAAGCGCCGGAGTAGTGTGATCAGTAGTACTGCTATCACCGGCATGCGCAACAGCCTGCCCATCAAGCTTGCTGGCATCAACCCCGGAATACACGACCACCGACAACACCGACTTGTGATACGCCGCATAATCCATGCGCACCTCGGCCCCAGCATCACCAGCAGCGACGGTCTTCTTCCACACCGTCGAGGACACATTCCCGTTGTCGAACGAATCAACCTCTGTCCATCCGGTCACCCCGCTCGGCCCCGTCGTCGTCATACCAGACGGAGCACTAAACGTCAGCAGCATCACGTCACCAGAAGACGCCGCCGAAGGAACCGTCAACTCCTTATGGGTAGACGACCCCGTCCCCGAATGCGCCGCACCAACAAAACCCAACGTATTCGCAGTCGGAGCCGACACCGTCACGTCATGCGACACCGTATCCGTCGCACCGTCATTGTCCTTGACGGTCAACTTCACCGTGAAAGTACCAGCGTCGGAATAACTATGCGACGGCGTAACGCCCTCGCCCGTCTTCCCATCACCGAAATCCCACGAATACGAAGCAATCGACCCATCGGAATCCTTCGACCCCGACCCATCAAACGCGCACCCATTACCCTGACAATCCGACGTAAACGCCGCCGACGGAGCACTATTCGGCGCGCCAGCAGGACTACCGTTGTAAAGGAACAGTGCACGGGCTCGCCAGTCCACGCCGTCGCTATCGGGTCCGCTCACAACGCTCGACTCTCCGGTAACGGCGTCGTCCGCAAAATCAACGGCGTGCAAGTTCCCGTCAGCCTTGGTCACGTAATAGAGCTTGCCTCCGGAGTAGAACATTCCGTCTGCATCGCTGAAGTCGACGCTGCTGGATACAGTCGCATGTGTCTCATCAACGATGCCGCTATCAGGTGAGAACCACCGCCACTGCAAGTTTGGATTGCCGAATTCCGTATAGTAGAGCTTGCCAGACTTATAGAACATTCCTGTAACATTCGGAAGTTCGCCGTATAGAGATGGATACGCGCCGTCAAACGTCGTCGTTCCGACCCCTGTGCGCACGTTGGCCCATGCGGGATCATGGTACGGATCATATTTCACGTCCGGGCCCCACGTGGCTCCGTCGAAGGTACGCGAATGCAGAAAGTTGTCAGTAGAGCCGTAGAAGACCTTGTCACCGACCATAAATGCACCACGCGCCTGACCCCACGGTATGTCGCCATTGCCAACGTCGGTAGGAGTTGACGCCGTCGTTCCGTCAAACTCGACGCGTGAAACTCCGTTTACGTTGCCAGCTGGTGGCGCCTGCTGGTCTGTGCGCACGATTTCGATGCCGCTGACTAGAGGGTTCTCCGTAACATGACCAAACGAGATCGTCACGTCACCGTCTGCTGGAGCGGTGATGTCTTTCGACTTCATCGTTCCCGTCTGGTCTCCGACGTCAGCGACAAGATCTTCATTGTTGAGCCACGTCTGCCCATCAAGGCTGACGTTGAACACTCGTTGGCCGGCCGCCGAAGTACAGCTACACCGATTGGCTAAATAAACACGGACTTGAACAGGGGTGCCGGCAGCAACTGGGAAATTCCATTGCATCTCCGGGTCATCCGAAGGATCCCATCGTTCGCTGTCGAAAATAGCCGACGGCGTGCTGGAGGGAACGCTGGAGTCAAGCACCGCGCCCGGATCATATGTTGCCGAATTACTACCGGAATTCCGATTCGGACTTGTAGCCGCAGTATCGGCGGTCCAGTCGGGGCCATTGTCCACAGCTTGTATAGCGGGGCCTCCAGCATTCACGCGATATAGCACGTTGCTATTAGCAGATTTTGCTTGTGTGCCTGCAAGGAACAAGGAGCCCGGCAACGTACCTGTAGCGGTGGAGGCCGACTTCGATCCACCGTCGTAGGGGAAGAAAGCTATTTTTGAGCGCTTATATTTATAGTTGCCGATCCAGTCTGTATTGGAACCAAGGTAGATACCATCTTTTGTGGCCAAGAAGTTGTACACCCAGGCTCCCAACGGCACGCGCCCGGGATTCCAGCTCAGCGGTCGCCCGCTTATCGGATCTAATGCCGCTAACCCTGGCCTAGGGACTGCACCAGCGGACGCATGATCCACTCCAAGTGGATCGTTCCCCCACCTCTCGTGTCCGCCGATGAAAATCGCCGCATCGGTTACAGTAACTCCTTGGAGGCTATCGCCCCCGGTTTCCGCGATCCATGTGGGCTGGACGTCGGTACCCTGGGCATCGGTCTTCCATTTCGCAGCGGCGTCGCACAGCGTACCGGGGTTACCCCCTCCGGTGGAAGTCACAACGAAATAGGATCCGTCGGGCGAAAATGAAACGCCACGCACAGTGTCGCTGAAAGCCCAGCTGAAGCACGTCGGTTGATACCGGGTCGTGTTCCAGTTTTGGTCGACCGTCGCTGACTGACCCGTGAGGTCGATCATCACTATCTGATCGCGTTGCAGACCATCAACCTGGGCGAAATTCCCAATCGCCACCATTGTGTGACCGTCAGCCGTGACGTCGAAACGCCGGACGCCGACCCAACCGACCGTTTCAGGGTTGTGCTGGCCAGAAACTTGAAGGTTCATGAATGACTGCACGGCACCTGAATCGGCATCGAGAGAGGCTAAACCAGCGTGCGGCTGTCCACCCACGCGTGAAAATGTCCCACCAACGTACAGTCTGTCGCCCCGTAGGGTGAGGTCCCGCACTTCCCCGTAATTAAAGCTGGGTGTCGTCCAGCCAGAGACGATGGTTCCCGAACTTAGATCGAGAAGCGCCAAGTCGGTGACGCTGACATTTCCGATCTTCGTAAAATTGCCGCCGACGTAGACGGAATGATCGTTAGGCCCGGGTGCTACCGCATTTACTATGCCATTCACAGATGGATTGAACGATGTGGATAGTGCACCAGTATCGGCATTGAACGCCGCTACGTGATTATACGTTTGGTTGTTGACCGACGTGAAGTCTCCACCCATCACAATCAAGTTGCCGACTTTGGACATTGACTGCACGTCACCATTATTGACCTGGGGCGTTTTTGTCGACGGAACATCATTCGGGATAGTGCGACTTGACGGGCCAGGGTCCGGCGGTTGCGATGCCTGGGCAGAACCTACAGGGGTTATAGTCAGAAAAAACGCGGCAAGTATCGCGGATAACATCGCTGCCAAAAGTGCACGGATTGGAGCTTTCATTGGGGTATCCTCGTGTCTCGAATGCCAGCGGAAAGGTTTTCACAAGTCTCGACTTTGCCTAGGGCCGACCGTTGCAACTGGACTGCCGTAAGGATCGTTCCGAATGATCCGATGAACTTCATTTGAGGAACGACACTTCAAAGCAACCCTTGTCGGAACCCGACTTGACCATCAAACGCCATTTGCCCGGCGAAGGCACTGCCATGTGTACGCTGTAGTATTTCCAAACATTTGCTTTTTGAACCGCTCTTGAGTGAACCGTGTGGGCAGACCCCTTGGCCCCGATCCGAGTCAGCTTTATCTCAAGTCCGGGCATCGCTCTGCTGCTTGGAATTACATAGAAGTTGACTGTCGGCTGCTGCGAACTCGCGAATTGGGATTTATATAACTTCTTCGCACGCTGAAAGTTTCCCATCGCGACAGTTCCGGACGTGACGTCGCTGTTCGGTCCAACAGCGACGCATTTGCCGGCCTCAGTACTTCCAGGAAGTTTCTTAAGCACCGATTTTTGCGATTTCGGGTGAGCCGGCGGAAGCCCCGGTGGAGGAGACTCCCGACCAGAGCTGGAACTGCTCGCTTTCCCCTGTGACGACTTCATGCTGGATTGGGACGACGGCGTACGAACTGATTGCCGATCATGAGAGTCACGTGTGGAGTTCGTCGCACTTCCGGCAGCAGCGGGAGAGTCGGTTGATGGGCGAGTTGACTCAGAAGAGGGCGCCGTCGCAGCCGAGGGGCCCGGCCCTTGTTGCGCAGAACAGCCACTTGCCGCCACTAGGAGGGCCAACGCAACGGCCGGCACCGTGAGCATAATCCGGGGCCTCCGGAATATCACGTACCTACGTGTGCCGTTGCCGCGAAAACACTTCATCGAGAGACCTCACCAATTAGTGCGGCTCGCTCTTTTGCAGGCCGACGACATGGTTCATTATTAGCGCTTACGCCGTTTTCGCAACGGCAATTCCACACAGTCGAGTACGTCCAGCACGGAAACGAGTATCCATTCGTTTCGAGCAAGTAGATCAAGAGTGTTCCGCGCGTGATTAGTGCTGACTCACGCGGCTATAGAATGCGAGATATGGCTTCCCGCTGGCGCAATACCGTCACGCGCCTTCCCAACGGCTATCGGCTGGGGAGGCTCATTGGCGTTACGCTCGTATGCGTCGGCATGTTGTCCACGATTTCGTGTTCGACGAACCTCACGAAGCCGGCGTCCCCCACCGCGACCGCACAAGCACAGTCCCCTGCATGCGACTCAGACTCTTGCCGAGTGAAATGGGGAGTCGCGGTGCCGAATGGGTCCGCGTCGGATGTCCACACCCTCGAACAACGCCTAGATCAGCGTTTCGACTTCGTCTACACGTATCACGACATCGACGGAGTCGTACCCAGTCACGACGAAAAGAAGATCACGCAGTCGGGGCACCAGCTACACATTTCAATCATCCCGCGAGACTTCGCAGCCGCGGACAAGAACACAATCAAATGGAAAGACGTAGCCCAAGGCCGTTACGATGCAGATCTGACTCGGCAAGCCCAGGGAATCGCTGAGTTGCCGGGAACGGTTTACGTTACGTTCGACCATGAGCCTGACCAGACGGCAAAACGGGCTCGAGGCACCGTTTCGGATTATGTCTCAGCTTGGCGCCACGTCCACCATTTGTATCGTCGTCTCGGCGTCGACAACGTAAAATGGGTTTGGGTCATGATGGGTTGGAAGCCCGCCTACAAGCGCGCTGGACAGCTGTGGCCCGGCAACAAGTACGTCGATTGGATCAGCTGGGAAGCTTATAACCACTCCGGCTGTCAGAGCAATGCCGTGAGTCCGACAAAAGAGACTACGTTCAGCTCGACAATCAAGCAGACCTTTCGCTGGATTCATCGCGTTGGCGCCAAGTACGGAATCGACGCACGAAAACCGATGATGATCAGCGAATCTGCCACAGTACTCTATCCTCAAGACCCTGAACGTACTGCTCAGTGGTACGCCGACATCCCTCGTGTCCTAAGTAAGTATCCGCAGATTCGGGCAATCACGCTCTTCGACCTCGACGTCGACGATTGCAACTTCAGGTTTCAAGAGCAACCACGTGCACTCGCAGCCGTCCGGGACGCAATGACGTCCACGCGCGGTGGCTAGTACTTAAAATTTGACCTATGGCGCGGGCAGAAAACTAGGCTGCGAATCTGAAGTGGCCATCCGAATATCGTCGACATCCATCGTGTAGTCCACGGGCACCGTTGGATAGTGTATCCACAACGCGCGCACAGACTCGGCACGCTTATTTGCTTTCGACACGAGCTTCTTTGGCGCATGATTATCGAATCGTATGCTTGCCTGATAGCGGGGTGCCCGATATCCGACCACGGCGCTTATCGTGTGCCATATGCCAACATCAGGCATCGCAGCAATCTCGACAGACTCGCTGAAATTAAAATCGCAGACAAGTTTGCCATATTTGAAGTAGACAGTGAACTGTGATTTAGGGGACTTTGAGGCAGTGTTGCCGATCTCAAAGAGGTTCATATACTTGTCGGAACTCCGGGGCAGTGTCACCAGCCGAAAACTCAGGGTGAATGACGCCCACGGCAAGTTACGCGCAAAGCGCTTATCATCGATCACGAGCGCCGCGCGATTGTTGTTTTTGCGCATGGGCTCCAAGCGACAGCCATAGCCCCCAGTCTGTGCATACGCAGGCGACGTTTTCGCGCCGATGTGCCCGCTGAACACCTTACCGATCACACCGTCCTCGAAATCAACGTGGATTTCCTGCTTCGAGCCTTTTGTCCCCGACGGCTTGGACACCGATTCGCGAGCGCATCCAGCGACTGCAGCCAACGCCAGACTTCCTCCTGCCAACAGCAGGCCGCGTCGTGCTGCGCGTCTGGTCTTTTCGTCCGCAGATTCGATTTCGTTCACTCTGGCAGTATCCCACCGTTCACTGTCGGCATGGTGGGGTAATTCGCTCCAACCGGACTCCAACGGTACCCCGTTATGCCTGAATTGCTACTTTGGCCTAGCCAAACGCTACTCGACTTCCGCTGAGCTCTACTCGACTCCACAAAATCGCATTTCCGCCGGCCGTTCTTCGACCAATAATGGTGATCAACCGTTATCCCCGGCCCAACACTCGGGCCCTAGGAAAAATATGTGCAGCGAGGTCTCATTATGGTTTTACAAATCGCTCCAACACACTATTCAACCCCCAACCTCTCCGTCGTCCGGAGCCTCAACCGATCTGCAATGGTGGAGTCAGCATGACGTCAATATCGGTAGTCGGATGCGGTTATCTTGGCGCAGTCCACGCCGGCGTACTTGCCTCTCTCGGGCATGAAGTAGTTGGAATCGATGTAGACGCAAGCAAGGTCGACAGTCTGACGCTGAGTGAACCACCTTTCTACGAGCCGGGATTAAACAAGCTGCTGGCCGATTCGCAGGCGAGCGGCCTCCTTCGATTCACTACAGACTTCTCATCGGCAAAAGGCGCAACAGTCCACTTTGTGTGTGTCGGGACGCCGCAACGTGCCGGCGAGTTGGGTGCAAATCTCGACTACGTGAATTCTGCCGTGGCCTCGCTATCCACGCATCTCAACCACGGAGACTTGATAGTCGGCAAATCCACAGTGCCCGTCGGCACCGCAGAAATGCTAGCCAAGTCGATAGCGTCGGCGCCCGGGGCGTCGCTCGCGTGGAATCCCGAATTTCTACGCGAGGGGCATGCCATCGAGGACAGCATCAGCCCGGACCGTCTTGTCTATGGAGTCGAAGAAGGCGAAGTTGGAAGGCGTGCCGTAGCAAGTCTCGATGAGGTCTACGCTCAACTGTTGAAGCGCGGGACAAAACGTTTAGTCACTGACCGCGCTACGGCCGAAATGGTCAAAACCGCGGCGAATTCATTTCTCGCCACGAAAATTTCATTCATTAATGCCATGGCGGAATTATGCGAAGCAGCCGGAGCCGATGTGGCGCAGCTCGCCGACGCTATTGGAATGGATGATCGCATCGGCCGAAAGTTTTTAAACCCAGGTTTAGGATTTGGTGGCGGATGTTTGCCAAAAGACATCCGGGCGTTCATGGCCCGCGCCGGAGAGCTCGGCGCCGATCAAGCTCTCACCTTTCTCCGCGAAATCGACTCAATCAACATGCGCCGCCGGATTCGTATGGTCGACTTGGCGAGAGAAGTCTGCGACGGTTCGTTTATCGGCCGGAAGATCACAGTTTTGGGAGCTGCCTTCAAGCCAAATAGCGACGATGTACGGGACTCCCCCGCCTTGAACGTCGCCGCGCAGATCTCACTCCAGGGAGGCGACGTGACCGTCACCGACCCCCGGGCAATCGACAACGCTCGCAAGTTGTTCCCCAATTTATCGTATAACGCGAACGTATACGAAGCGCTTGAGCACACCGACGCCGTACTGCTCCTCACCGAGTGGGACGAGTACCGCGAGTTGGATCCCGCCGATATCAAACGACTAGTCGGCCGTGCCGCTGTTCTGGACGGGAGAAACGTCCTCGATCCGCAGAAATGGCGAGAAGCAGGATGGCTGTATCGAGCGTTGGGACGACGATGAACGACCGTCAAATTACCGATCCCGGGCTGCCGACGCTACTCGTTGCGACGTCTGGCGGCCACCTGGAGCAATTACGAAATTTGTACCCAAGGTTCCTGCCTGAGTCAGCGTCAGTCGAATGGGTGTCACACACGAGCGAACAGCTAGAGGCGCTCAAAATGGCCGGGCACGTCGTGCATGAAGTTCCGTACATCGGTCCGCGAGGCTACAGGGCGTTGACGCAAAATATTCAGCCGGCGCTCCGCCTGTTACGCGCGAATCGGTACGCTCGTATCATCAGCACTGGCGCCGGAATCGCAATCCCGTACGCGTTAGCCGGCAAATTGTTCCGGACGCCGTACCACTATATCGAGAGCCAAACACGCCTGAACGGTCCAAGTTTTACCGGCAACCTGCTATCCAGACTGCCGAACATCAATTTGTATGCGCAGAACGAGTCGTGGGCGAACTCGAAGTGGCGATACCGAGGCAGTGGTATCGACGGTTATACTGCCGAACGCGTCAGCCCGCCAAGGCACGTTTCGCGCGTAGTCGTCACTCTCGGTACTATGCGCAGATACGGATTTCGCCGCGCTATCGAACGACTGCTGCGGGTGCTGCCGACAGTCGTCGACCCGAATGCCGAAATACTCTGGCAAACCGGCTGCACCGACGTCACTGGTCTCAACATCAAGGCGTATCCCAAGGTGCCCGCTAACGATTTACAGGACGCGATAGGTGCCGCCGATTTGGTCGCCATGCATGCCGGCGTCGGGTCGGCACTGGTCGCGCTCAAGCACGGCAAAGCCCCCATTCTCATGCCACGCCAATCGGACTTCGGTGAGCACATCGACGACCACCAGGCCCTTCTCGCCAACGAATTATCCGAACGGGGCCTTGCGATCGCAACGTCGCCCGACGCCCTCACCCGGGAGCACATCATCGACGCGCTGAGTACTAAGGTCCTGCGCGAAGTACGACCGCCCAAATTTGAGCTCGCGACCACACAGGGGACGTCATGAATCAACATCGCAAGGATGACACAGCGACAATCGCAGAGCGAAGTCCACTCCAGCGTCTCCCACTTGTCTCTGTCGTAATTCCCACTTACAACCGCCCCGATTTCCTACGTCAGGCGCTGGCGTCAGTTCTTAACCAGGACTATTGCGGACCAATTGAAGCAATAGTCGTCTTCGACAAAACCGAACCTGACTACAGCCTAGAGAGCGAGCGATCCGACAGGAGTGTTCGCGTCTTCCGCAACACACGAACGCCCGGCCTTGCAGGAAACCGAAATTCCGGGATTCTTAAAGCCACGGGTGAGCTTGTCGCGTTTTGCGACGACGATGACACGTGGCGTCCGAATAAGTTGTCGTCACAAGTCCGCGCACTGCACGATTCACCGCAGCACGACTTCGTCACGACTGCCATGGCCGTCGACTTCAAGTCGAAGACGATCGACCGGCTCGCGGGCCGTACTGAGGTCGATCATTCAGCGTTTTTCACGTCTCGAATGGCTATGCTGCACTCGTCTTCATTTATGGCTCGTCGATCGGCCTTCTTGGGCGATCTTGGCCTTGTCGACGAGACATTGCCGCAAAGCATGGCCGAAGACCGCGAACTGCTCATACGCGCGACCCAACTCAAGCCAATATTGCACGTTGACGAGCCCCTCATCAATGTCCGTTGGGCCGAAACGTCGTATTTTGCCCAAGACTGGAAAGTTCGGAATGAGGCTAGCTTGTGGCTGCTCAAGCGCTATCCGGAACTTCACCAAAATCGTACCGCTGCTGCATTATCGTACGGCAAATTGGCATTTGGAAACGCTGCCCTGCGCCATCGCCGTGAAGCGCTCAGCTGGGCTCGTCGCGCGTTCAAGGCTAATTGGCGCGAGCCGAGAACCTACCTGGCGACTGCGGTCGTTAGCGGCCTCAGCTGGCGCTGGGTAATGAAGCAGCTGAATGGCCGCGGTCGTGGAATCTAACGCCGGAACCGATCGTGACCGGACAACGACGGCACCCAGTGTGACTAACACACTAACCCGTCTCCCGAAGACTCTCATTACTCCCGCCCGCATGTTTTTCAGAGTACGTCGGCGCTGGTACCTTTTCCGATACCCGAATCTAACTATGGCGCAGGACGTCATGGTCCAAGGCCGCTTGAAAATTCGTGGCAAAACACACGTCACGCTCGGCTCAGGAATTCGGATCCGACAAACTGTGCGCGTTACCGGTAACGGGGTACTAAATGTGGACAAGAACACAATGCTAAACGGGTGCTGGATAATTGCAAGCTCACAAGTGCAAATTGGGGAAAATTGTCTGATTTCTGACTGCGGAATCACTGATAATGATTATCATAACCTTCATCCAGTTGACCGACACCGTAAACCGACGAAAAAGACGCGCTCCCCTATATCAATAGGCTCGAACGTGTGGATTGGACTTCGCTCGATTGTGCTAAAGGGCACGACGATCGGCGACGACAGCGTGATCGGCGCGGGTTCGGTAGTACACGGAGCCATTCCATCCGGAGTGGTGGCCGCAGGAAATCCAGCACGTATTATCAAGCACTTCGACAACTGAACATTAGTCGGGACGATGGCCGTGCTGCCGACCAAAACCTCATTTTCGGAGGCGCCTGAGGCTAATAACCGAATCGAGTGCCAGTGTCGTTCTCGCTCTCCACATCCATCCCGCATATGACAGACACGCGAGTGCCACTCCGACGATCAATGCGATGAGATTTTCGCCGAATATCAACCGAGGCATTCCGGCTCCGAGGCCAAAGCAGAATATGCTTGCCACGGCCACGATCGCGGGGGCGCTGCCAAATGGCCAAACTCGATAGAACCACCAGACTTGAACCAGCCCTAGTAAATTTTTGCAAGTGATCGCACTGGCCCACCCGATAGCAGCCCCCAGAAGTCCGACGCGAGGGATTAGCGCTACGTCAAGCCCAACCATAAGAATCAAGGCCACGCCATTGTTGATTAAGCTCTGCCGCGATCGGCCAGACATCACGAGCATGATGTCGACGTCCCCGCAGAACGTGGCGATGAGCATAGCGGCCGACAGCAGGACGAGCACCTCGGCGCCCACTTGATAATCGTGTCCAAACACTTTGAGGACCGACTGCGCTTCGATCAACAGCACTAGGAAGATTGGCCACGTACAGACCATGAGCCACGCCGTTGACGTTCGGTAAAGCCCGCTGATTGCGGATCGGTCCGTTGTCGCCATCGCCGCTGCAACATGAGGTTGGACGGCCAACGACACCGCATTTCTAGCAAACTGCCCAAGTACTATAAAGCGGGTTGCGGCTGTGTAAATTGCGGCAGCAGACGCACCTGCGAGAACGGCTACTAAGACAATATCGAGTCGCTGCATTGCGATCTGCGTCATGCTGGCCACAGAGCGAGGCGCCGTGAAGCGCCAAAATTCACGGCTTCGCCTCCCCTTTTCCTGAGGCGCGCGGACGACGCGCCGTGAAGTTTTGTAAAGAAAATAGACGGCCAGACAAGCAGAGACTGCGTAAGGGATTGACCAAGACCAAGCCAAGTTAATCGAGACGCCCGTAATCACGATGGCGAACGCCACGAGCAACTGCAATCCTGGACGCATTAATTGCTCAGTAAAGACGTTTGGGCGCATGGTTCCGAGGCCACGGGTGGCGGCCAAGGCCACGTATGCAATTCCGGCGAACGGCACAAATGGCGCGAGTGCACGTAACGCTGCGACCGTCAATTTCGTATCGTCCGGGCTAGTCACAGCAGCAATAGCCGGCGCAAACGCAAAAAGCACGACGCCCAAACAGCACCCAACCAACACCGCGGGTTCCGCGGCAGCCAGCACATAGGCTCTGACTCGGCTCAGCTGACCGGTAGCCTTCGATTGCGATATGAAGTACACAAGACCCGTATCGGTACCGAGGCGTCCGATCGCAGTGATCAGCACGAAGATCGAAGTCGTCGCAAAGAACACGCCCGCATTGTCCTGTGATGCACCCCGCGTTACAACAATCGTGAGACCAAGGGTACTAAGAGCCGAAAAAACAGCACCGGCAAGATTCAGGGCTGAGCCGCGAGCCGCCGATCGCATAGCCGATGATGGTGCAGCGGACGGTCTAGTCTCGTCAGCCATCGGATATTTTTCCGCGCAACGCGGCAATCGCGCCATCCACGGCCTTGGCAAACCACTCGCCGAGCCGGCTCATAGGCGAGTCCGCCTTTGAGACTTCATCCTGTTCAAGGTACCGAGTAGCGATTTCCAGCAAGTAGCTGCAGACGACCGCGACGAAATCGCTTTCGATCACACACGTTCTGGCAAGTGAATTGTCGCTTTGCCGAAGCAATCGAGCAATCGCATCAACAGGACTCAACTTTTCCACCACCACCGCATCCGAAATGTCAAAGTGTACGGCGTCAAACCCAGCCGGAACTCCCCGTTCGAAGTGTTCCCAATCCCACGCGACAATTCGATCGCCGCTAGCGCTCGTAGTCATGTTCCAACGTGCCCAATCACCGTGCCACGCCCCGAACGTCAAAATTCGTCCAATCATGACTTCGTCGAACTCATCAATCGCACTTTGAAGTTTATCGTGTAATCCGGAAGGTTCGAGGTTGGCGATCCGCGCACAGAGCGTCCGACGATACTCCGACAAATTCCACTCGGCTTTGATCAATCCTGCGACACTCGTGAGTTCGCGGGTAGCGTCGGGTAATAGGGTTGAGAGCCGTTGCTCCGACTTGCCCGGTCGCACGGCAGCTTGAACAACAACTGGGCGGTCGTTCCACTTTTCACAATTAATTATCCGCGGAGCGGATAAATGCGGCAAATCAGCGTTACGAACCGTGTCGATGGACCATATCTCATTGTTAATGAGACTGGCTGTTAACTCGTTAACGGCTACTTTGCTGAACGCAATGGTCTGCCCACGACTTGACAACACCTGCACAATCGGCTTTTGCACGGCGCGTTCCGGACCGATATACAACGATAGATTGACTGGTTCGCCTAGAACTTTCTCCAGAAATTCGTCGATTCCACCGTTTCCTGGCCGCACCGAAACCTTATCGGCGAACAAATGGGCAAGTCCAGCTCTTGCAGCGAAGGTCGCTATCCTGACTTTCAGCAGTCTCCGGCCTGTCGCCGACGCCTTATAGTTTCGGATTGCCGCAGACGTGGCACGGACCGACGAAAGCGGCAGTACCAATCGAGGGCGGGCAAGGGAAGGGACAACGCCAAAGCTGACGGCCCCCCGGTGGGCTACGCGTCCGAACGAACGCGACATCGATATATCGCCATTCGGCCATAAAACGCCAAACAGATCACGAATCCGCGTTGTGCCGGTTGGCTGAGTGCCTTCGTCGAGCGAACTATTATTTGCCTGGGGCCACAACACCACGACTACGTCACATTCCTTTCCGCGATCATGCCCGCGACCTGACGAGGTCATCAAGAAGGATGCCCGAAGGTGACGGCGATGTCGGCAGCACTTGTTTTGGGACGACAACAGCGCCTACGGCCTCAACACCGTGAACTTCTGCGCGTTCCAATAGCTCGGCCACCTGCCGATGAGTCGTCTCCCCATCGACAACGGCAAGAATGACGCCGTCTGTCGTTGCCGCTGACCCCAAGCCAACTGGTTCGCAGAGTGGTTCAGTCGATGTCAATACGAAATCGGACTGGCTGCGCAGCGTCTCCATCATATGGCGATAAGCCGCTCCTGAATACTGAGCAGCAGTTCTATTGGGGTCGTGACCGGCAGGAATGACGTGCACGCCTTGAACTGCTGTCCCCACCGCTGCCAACTCTGCTGCGCCATTCACGACTTCAGCAACTCCCGGAACATCATCGATGCCAAACGCGGAAGCGATTTGTGGCGACCTGACCTCCGAGTCGACGACTGTCACAGCGTATCCCGAGTCTGCGAGCGCCAACGCGATCTGCGCGGTTAATATCGGCAGGTTGTCAGTCGCAACTAGCGCACTAACAGACAACACTGCCGGCCTCGGAATGTTCGCAATTATGGCCATACTGGCTCGCTGGTACGAAGAGTAGGCGAGATTCCGATCGTTGACTCTATCCGCGCCTCCGGAATTACCGTGACTGCTGGTAATTGTCGACCAGACCTTGACGCCGCTAACAGAAACATCTCGACGCCCATTGACCCGTTCGTCCACCCGTGTACGCCAGATTGCAAGCGCGAGCCCCAACGCTCCACCAACCAGTGCAAGGACAACAATGCTGATCGGCGCGATGAGAGCTTGCCCCCACCCCGGAGTCGAAGCATTCGTCACAATGCTGCCGGGATTTACCGAAGCAGATTCGATATCTGAGAGTTTCTGTTGTAAATTTGCTTGGCGATTCGCGAGTTCCTGAACTTTTATGGAAGCGTTAGTCGACGATTTCCGACTATTAGCAGTCTTTGTCGCCGATTTCAGACTATTTCCGACATCAGCTATTCGCAGTTTTATCTTTTGCGCCTCTGCCTGCTGAACGGATTTGGCCCCGCTCGCCCTCGAGCTTAGAAACGCATGAGCGTAAATATCTGCACCATCTCGCGCTTCGGCGCGCGTTGGTGCCGCAAAGTCGATCTGAAGGACCTGGCTATTGGAGATGATACTACCGCTAACGCGATTCGGCGAATAAACGACACTTGATTTATTGAGCGCCGCGACTTTGTGTTGCACCGCGGGTGCAGTTATCATCTTTGCTTCAGTTTCAAGTCCAACGGACGTATCTTGACCGGCAGCCTGAGCCTCGGGCGAGAAGGGGCTACCAGAAACCGGCAGAAGAAGAATCTCCGCGGTCGATGTGTACAACTGCGGCTTCATGATTGTGTAACCGTAGCCCAGACCGCCAAAAATTACTGCGCCGAGCGCGATCCATACCCAACGACGCCGCAGGGCTTGATACACTATCTGGCCAGTTTCCGCACTCGAGTTATCAGACAATTGTCTTCGCCCTTCTTCCCGACGACTGAGACAGATGAATTCGTGCTCGTTTTCTGTTCGTCGCGCCTTTACCGTGCTTGCCTACTACTATTCCGCACACGAAAGCTCCCCCCGCTTCAAGCAGTGATTTATGTCGATTGATCTCACTAATTCGTGTCGCTCCGTCGGCAACCAACACGATCATTGGCTTTGTCAACGTGCTTTTCTTAACTTGGCCGAAATTGCGTTCGGCGTTTAATCCGTCGACGAACTTTCTGAGGATCGCACTGGACTTTCCCGCCACCACGAACGATGCCGGCTCGAGCGGACGCCACCAATTATGCACCTCGGAGATTGCTCGGGAGCCGTTTAATTGAATTTCATGTGACAATAGGCCAAACTCCAAAAACCGTGCGCGACTGCGATACTTGTCAATGCGTTCACCTTTGAACGCACTCAACCGGCTGAGCAAAAGCCCGAGTGAAAGTCCTATCGCTGCACCCGACGTAAGAGCCACATTCCAACGCGAGGGTAATAGAGTTGAGCTCGCCGCCGCGACGCTTTGTCCTCCGCGCAAAGATGCCATTCGGGACGTTTCTGCCGCCTTCGCAAGCTCCCCGTATCTGCGTTCGACCTTTGTCTCGGGATTCGGCAGCCGAATTCCGGCTTTCGAATTCTCCCGAATATATTGTCTTCCGTCAGTGACGTTCAACGCATTTTCAATCATCCGTGAAGTGCGTTCAATGTTGGCCAGCTTGTCTTGTTGGGCCCTAGTCTCAGCATCTCGTGCTGAGTGCAGCCGCTCGAGCCGCAATGTGCTGAGAGAAGTTGCAGCAGCACTTGCCCCCGCCTTTGCCTGTTCAGGATCTTCCGATGTGTAATGCACGTTCAGAATCCTCGAATTGGGACTTGCATCGACGTAGAGGAGTCCACGCCCGGAGCGTCCATCAATTCGCTGCGCGGGGTTGATTGCCCGCTGAACCTCCGGGCTCCGTATGAATCGTGCCTCCGTGTCAAGCGTCGAAAGTCGACCTGCCGCCATTGGGGAGTCCTTGGGAGGCATCGGGAGCCAAACCGACGCTGTACCTACGAACGTGGGCCCACGCGAGGTTTGCCAGAGCGCACCAACTCCCACTCCGCCAGCGCAACATAAAAGTATGACAGAAGTTTGCATACGGTATCGCCAACCGCCTATTGCCCCACCAATTGGTGGGTGCTCGGAAGTGTCGACACCGTTTCCCAGCACAGCGACGGCCGCCATGATTGGAAACATTGCTGTGATCGAGAAGTCGTATATTGCCGTCGTAATTATGAATCCGATCAAAACCAGAATCGATGCTATGCTCTGCGGCGACCTGACTCGGCGATTACGCCAAAGCACGCCAATAAAGAAGAAAAGAACGAACGCAGTTCCAAGTAGACCGTTCGCGAATACAAAGAGCCATAACGATCCTTGGGTACCGAACGGTGGTGACCCGCATGCTGGGCAACTGGAAATCATTCCATCAGCGATTGAATAGAAATTACCTTGTACATCGCGCGTCGTCCCAAGTCCTATGATCGGGGAAGCATGCAATACTGAACTGATTGAGGCTGACTGAAGGTTGAATCGTCCCTCATTGCTATTATGCCCTGTAAACCTTTGCGCAAGCGCATCCGCCAAGGGAGAAACGTAAACCACGACCACGCCGATAATCGCCACGAGCCCGGCTATAATAACTGTGCGAACATTATTTAATTTAACTAGCCGAAATAATGCGATTATCGTCATAATTATTAATACTGCCCAAAGTCCGCGATTTAGTGAATAAATTACCGGGACTATTGACGCCACCAAACAAACGGGCGCAGCATATCGGCGCCAACCCGACGACTTGCCGCACCAAGCGTATACAAATATCGGTAGGTAACAGGCGTAGTTCAGCCCCCAAGAGTTCGCGTATGGAAACGGACCGCTCGGTCGAGACGTAGCAGTTCCCAAATATTCTTGTTCTTGCGCAAGATATGAGTGGAGCAGCGACTTGACGAATCCATTCGAGGTGATGCCGTGTGGAAGTAAAGTCTCAAGAAGTGACGGAAACGATGCCACCGGCGAAACAGCTCCCAGCAGTCCTCCAATTGTGATCGTGACGAACATCACCGAGATAACCCGTGCCAGCCGCATCACCGTTATCTCCCGTAGGAAATTCACGATATATATGAGCACGACAGTAGCTTCCAAGTACCAAAGCATGCGTAACGCCCAGGTCAGGTAACGGGTGTTACTCGCCCCGGCCACAGCGCCAGGGGCATCAGCCTGTACGACGAACACGCCCAGCGCGGCGATCATGAGAAACAGCAGCCACCATCCGAAACCCTTGACGACGCGGAGTGGCTTCCGACCAATGAGCCGCCACGTCATTAACAGCGTCGCTACCAGTAGCACCGGCTGCGTCAACCCGAGAATCCACCACAGCGGATACCACACCAAAACCAGCGCCAAGGGAAAGGCCGGATCACGCATATAATCAGCGGCAACGTCCAAAAGACCGCGACGGATTACAGGCACGCTGTTGGGTTTGACGATTAGCGGAGCTCGTCCCGCCGAGTGATTTTGGCTCTCCGTTATCTTGTCCACGACGGCCTCCGGCCGATGACATCGCTCAGCCGTTCGTCGTATTGCTGATAATGGTGTGTGAGGTATTCATGCGCGGCACGTGGCATCTGATTCCCCGGCCTGGCATTGAATTGTTCGAACGTCTTAGGCAGATTGATTTCCAGTTGCAGAAACTCAAGTAAATTAGCGTATTCTCGAGCCGGATCAGCAAAGAAGGACTCACTTTCCATCACGTGAAGTTGCGTCCGCGGAAAGTGTTCAAGGACCCGTTCCAGCTGCTCGACGTATTGGCCCCTGCGCCGATAGGCCTGGTGCCGATGTGCGTGACTCTCGTAAGCAGGATCAGCCGCGATCCGTTCGATTTCACCGTCGAGCCGATCGTCTTCAAGCTCCAACGCCTTCATGAAGTTTGGCTCGGTCTCAAAACCCCGAGCAAGCTCGTGCTTGTATGCGGAATACGCGCGTTCAACTGGGTCCCGCAACATGGCGACGAGCTTGATGTTCGGGAAATCGTGGGCTATTCGTTCGATAGCGAATGGGTGGAACATGTAATACGTACATGCTTCGAAGGCGACGGCTTTACCATTGCCCCGCCCTCTCATCTGGCTGGATGCCGTCAGCGGGAAGTGGCCCCGATACCAGTCGAATCCATGGTCGTAGTAAAGGGTGTAATAATCCGTTCCCTTTTCCGCCGGCGGCCGGATAACCTGCGGGTGCTCGGCAAGCTTTTTGAAGATTGTCGTCGTGCCGCAGCGTTGACCGCCTATGACCAAGAATGAAGGCTCCATACGCCACCGAGACGTTGCCGGACCAAGTTTAAGATATGCCGATTGCGCAAGCGGGCGGAAGCGCGCCGGCATGACACGGCGCAGCATCCGGCGCGCGGTTTGAGACCCGTTCAATTTTCCCCCTAGATTCTGTTTTGTCACCGTGTGTTCAGGCTGGAGATCGAATACCTAATACGCGCCAACCGGATGAATCATCACCCGAAAGGTGCGCCACATGATGATCAAGTCGCCAGTCAGCGACCAGTTTTCGACGTAATAGAGATCGAGTCGTACGCTGTCGTCCCAACCAAGTTCCGAGCGGCCGTTCACTTGCCACATTCCGGTGATGCCGGGCTTGATATAGAGACGACGGTGGACGGATTCCGCGTATTCAGCGACCTCTGATGCCAATGGCGGCCGCGGCCCGACAATGCTCATGTCACCTTTGAATACGTTCCAGAATTGGGGAAGTTCATCGAGCGAATACTTGCGCATCCACTTGCCAACCTTGGTCACCCGCGGGTCGTCGTGCAGCTTAAACAACGGTCCCGATCCCTCGTTACCGGGTTTCAATGCTTCCAACTCAGCTTCCGCATTGGGCCGCATCGAGCGGAACTTGCACATTTCGAATGTGCTTCCATCCCTGCCGACTCGCTTTTGGCGAAAGAAGACCGGCCCCGCCGAGTCGCGCTTTATGAGCAGCGCAAACGCGACAAATACTGGCATTAGTGCGGTCAGCGCAAAGGCTGAAAGTACGATGTCGCTTACGCGCTTGGCCACATGCTTAGCACCCGAGTAGTGCGGCAGTTCCACATGCATGAGCGGCAGGCCTTCGACGGGTCGTGTGTGGATACGCGGGCCGGCGACGTTCGTCAGCCCAGTGGCCAGTACCAACTCGGTCTTCGACTCTTCGAGTTTCCACCCGAGTTGTTGCACGTATTTGCTGCCCCGATTGACCGGTCCAGCGATAATGACGGCATCAACGTTGTAGTCGACCACTGCGTCGCCGATTGAATCCATGCCGGCCAGAATTGGGATTTTACGACCATCAACGTCGACAAAGTTCCGCTGCTTACGCTTCGTCAGCGCAGCGCCGACGACCTGGTAAGCGGCGCCCGACTTCTTGTCGATCTGAGAGACGACGTAGCGCACGTCTTTGGCCTTACCCAGAACGATCACTCTAGAGAGAAAATGCCCGTATTTGCGCTGTGTTGTCAGCCAACGGCGCATCGTCCATCGTTCAGTGAGTAAGCCTGCGAGACCGATCGGAAATGCCAATGCAAAGTATCCGCGAGACGCGTCGATCTTCAATGCCATGCACCCGATTGCGAGAAGCCCGAAGAGTGTGAATGTGGAAACGATGACGCGCTTATATTCGTCGGGACCGATCCCTAAGATGCGTCGTTCTCGGCTACCAAAGACGCACAGCAGCATCCACCAGGCAGCCGCTATCAGAGGTAAGAACGCGAGATACGTGAGCTCCACTTGATCGAACACGCGGCCTTGAAATTCAAGACCGAATCGCGCAGTCTGCGATATGCCTAAAGCGGCTACAACAACTGCTGCATCAATCACGGCCAAAGTTTTGCGGTAGCGGCTTGTCCATTCCGCAGCCGAGTCATTGGACAGAGTGTGGGTCGGAGCGAACGATTGAACCGGTCGGCGAGTCTCAGACTCGGTACCTATTGCAACGTCAATTTCGAAAGGCACGGCCTCATTGAGCGAACTCATTGCACTGCCTCGCAGTACACGTCGTAAAGAAAAGGGGCCGACGACGGTCGACTGGAAGCCTTGGTCTCAGAAGGCTTCACCGCCGCCGGCCCCGCTTGGGGCGCCTGCTCAGCCACCGACCGGTTTCTCAGCGCCGTTGCTGGGAGATCGGTCAGGCGGCGAGCTACGACAACGTCGCGGGCATCAACGTCACGAATGACATTGCCTGTCGAAGTGTTGTCGGTAGAGCGCATGTTAATCGAGACCCGCTTGAAGTTTTCTAGTCTAAGGAACGGTTAATAATTGCGAGCCTAGGCCGCAATTTCGTGCTGATCACGAGTAGTTTCAACTCGACTTTTGATCCGTCAACACCTCATACGGTGGGCCGAAACACGCATCGTGCGCTGGGCACTACTTGCATGTTGTTGACGGCTACTCGGCCCACCGTGAGGTCAATGAGGAGGCGAGCGCATGTTGGTGTGGTGCCGGCTCGCTTGCTCGCGTCGTTCGATCAGCGATGTGAGCGAGCCTTGCGCCGCCGCATGACCGGCATGATGCTGATGATCGCGATTCCGGCAATCAACAAGACCCAGGCGGCGAGGAACATATGCGCCGCCATGAATCCTGTCATCGCCAGGCTCGTGACTCCTGCGGTCGATGCTTGTGGTCCATACATGGTGAGTACCTTTCTCTTTATCGGTCGGGTGGTGCCATACGGCTTTCTTTTTCCGGACAGCTGCCGCAACGGCAGCAATAAGCGAAGATTGAAGAATCAGGTCGTAACAAAGCTCGGGAACCAGGCAGGCTGCCAGTAGCCGTCCTTTTCGTCCGTTCTTCCACGCGGTGACGACCCGTTCGACGACGAAGATGCCGCAGATCGATGTCCATATTGGCGAAAACCGGAGAATTCCGGTGACTGCATCTACCGTCGTCAGGGTGAGGAACAAACCGATCATCATCATGCCGAGGATCAGCATCAGCTGCTGTCCCCAATACCGAACAGTCACCCGGGTTAATCCGTATCGGACCAGGTTTTCAAGCGCTCCCCGGTACCAGCGGATGCGCTGGGCGCGGAGGTCGGACACCGTCGGCATCAGTTCGGTGGTGCATGTGCACGTGATCGGGGACTCCAGCCGCCACCCGAGCGTCTTCAGTGCGAGGCCGATTTCCATGTCCTCGGTCAGGGCATCGCGATCGTAGAAGTCGCCGTGCTCCCCCGGCAGCCGGTCACCGCGCGCAGCAGCTACTTGGCGCAACGCGGTCACACGGATAATAGACGCCGTCCCGGACAACACCATTGTTCGGCCGGTGCGGTCG
Organism: Spelaeicoccus albus; assembly: GCF_013409065.1. Taxonomy (NCBI): domain Bacteria; kingdom Bacillati; phylum Actinomycetota; class Actinomycetes; order Micrococcales; family Brevibacteriaceae; genus Spelaeicoccus; species Spelaeicoccus albus. Next base: position 3,742,067 of record NZ_JACBZP010000001.1, read on the forward strand.
ATCTGCCGTGCGTATCGCACATATTCATTGCTTTGCGCCAGTTCGAGCAAGTTCGTCGGCGGTTCTCCAACGAACACGCCGCCAACAGCACCGACTCCCGAGTCTCGGTGCATCAATTCGACGGCTTCGGCAACGAACGTGTCGACAATCGATGTGTCCGCATCAATAGCAAGCACGAAGTCGTCATCGTTGAGGGCCGGCAGCAGACGGGCAATCGTTTGGTTGAGGGCGCCGGCCTTTTTGAACGTGTTGCCCGAAGTCGGCATAACTGCTGCGCCGTGGTGCCTCGCCACAGCCGCCGTATCGTCAGTGCAATTATCCGGAACGACCACGGGCGATACCGGATAAATTTGGGCAGCCAACGATCGCAACGTGCCCGGCAGTGATTCCTGCTCATTGTGAGCAGGAATCACTGCCATGACACGTGAACCTGATGACTCGAGACCAATCACTGTGAGACCCTGCGTTGAACCGAATTGCGTTGACGCTTTCAACGTTATGGATCGGCAGAATTCGAATCACGAGTAATCGAGACTCGTCTTTTAGCCCGCTGATTGCCCACAATGACGCGGGGCATACCCAGTTCGGTGCGTTCGAATACTCACTCGGCACGTGAGTACTACGCACTACATCGCACGCGCACTCTATGGCCGTGCACAAAGAAGGCGGGACCGGCAAATGCCGGTCCCGCCTACTTTTCTAGAAAGAGAACTAGTGGCGCTTACTCATTTCCGACGTGATCGTCGGCAGCGTCCTTACCCTTGTCGATCTGGTCTTCGAACTTGCCGCCCGTGGCGTCGTTGAGCTTATCGGAACCCTTGTCAAATGCGTTGTCCGATACCTCTTCGCCCTTGTCGGAGTTCACTGCGTCCTTGGCCTTATCGGCGAAATCTCCGAGACCCATACCGTTACTCCTTCTTCTAGACTCACCCCGTGAAGGGGCGCCGGCGGGTGGCCGACTTGGTATGAGCTTTACGCACATCCCCGGGGCTTGTAAAGCCCCAACCGGCAATAATTCGGCGTTGATCAGCCGTCGTTCAGCGAGCGTTCAGCAGCTCACGCCGGCAGCGTGACCGCGAAAAACGCCACTCCGACGGCCAGCACGAGTAAGGCGATCACGTCGAACCACCGGGCCCGCACCGCGAACGCGGCAGACGCCGTCGTCGGCACGCCACGCACCACGGCGGCACCGAACAACACGACTGCCAACGCGATGCCGCCGGCGCGAAAACCGGCCAGGAACGCAATAGCGGTCGTGATGGCCAGGCCGAGCACGAATGCGATCAGCGCGACGTCCACGCTTCGGTGCGGTGACGGATTCATCAGTGGAAGAAGTGCCTCGTCCCGGTGAAGTAGAGCGCCACTCCGGCCTTGCGGGCGGCTTCAACCACCTCATCGTCGCGGATCGACCCGCCCGGTTCCACTACTGCCTTCACGCCGGCTTCCAGCAGGATCTCCAGTCCGTCGGCGAACGGGAAGAACGCATCGGACGCCGCCACCGACCCTTGCACGCGGCCGTCGCCGGCCCGGTTGACCGCGAGACGGGCCGAATCGACTCTGTTCACCTGTCCCATTCCGACGCCCACCGTGGCGCCGTCCGAGGCCAACAAGATCGCATTCGACTTCACGGCGCGGCACGCCCGCCAGGCGAATTCCAGATCCGCCAACGTCGCGGCGTCCACGGCCTCACCGGCGGCCAACGTCCAGGACGACGCGTCGTCGCCGTCGGCGTCAATTTTGTCGACGGCCTGCATGAGCAACCCGCCGGAGATCTTCTTCGTCTCAACCTCGTGACTTGGCCCGCCCGGCAGCACCAGCAGCCGCACGTTCTTCTTTTTCTGCAGTACCTCGGCCGCGCCGTCCTCGAACCCTGGAGCCGCAACGACTTCGGTGAAAATGCCCTTCAGCTGTTCGGCCATGGCCACGCTGACGGGCCGGTTGGCGGCGACCACTCCCCCGTACGCCGACACCGGGTCACAAGCGTGCGCCTTGCGGTGTGCCTCGGCGACGTCCGCGCCGACTGCCAGCCCGCACGGGTTGGCGTGCTTGACGACCGCGACGGCTGTTTCGCTGAAGTCATAGGCGGCGCGCACGGCGGCGTCCGTGTCCGTGTAGTTGTTGTATGACATCTCCTTGCCGTGCAACTGGGTGGCCTGTGCCAGGCCGGCCGGGCCGTCGACGTCCGTGTAGAGGGCGGCACGCTGGTGCGGATTTTCTCCGTAGCGGAGCACCTGCTTGCGTTCCCAGGTTGCGCCGGTCCAGGCCGGGAAGCCCGTCGACTCGCCGTCTACTTCGTCGCTGGGGGCCAGCACCGTACTCATCCAGGAAGCGACGGCGACGTCGTAATTCGCGGTGTGCACGAACGCGTCCGCTGCCAGGCTGCGGCGCCCAGCGGCCGTGAACCCGCCGGACTTCACGGCGTCGAGCACCTCGCCGTACCGGGCCGGGTCGACCACTATCGCAACGGTCGGATGGTTCTTGGCGGCCGCGCGCACCATCGACGGACCGCCGATGTCGATCTTTTCGATGCATTCGTCGATGCCGGCGCCGCTGGCGACGGTATCGGCAAACGGGTACAGGTTCGACACGACAAGGTCGAACGGCTCGATGTCCAGCTCGTTCAGCTGCGCCAGGTGCTCCGGACGCCGCGAGTCGGCCAGGATGCCGGCGTGCACTCGCGGATGCAGGGTCTTGACGCGGCCGTCCAGCACCTCGGGGAACTGGGTGACTTCTTCGACCTTGGTCACCGGTACTCCGGCCGCCGCGATCGTCGCCGCCGTGGACCCGGTGGACACGATCGTCACCGACGCCTCATGCAGCCCTCGGGCAAGGTCTTCGAGGCCGGTCTTGTCGTAGACCGACACCAGGGCGCGCTTGATTGGACGGTCGGGCTGATCAGTCACCTGTTACTCCCTTATGTGCTTACGTACTTTTGTGCGGATGGCTCACTGGCGGGTGGAACGTGTGCTGGGCGTCGTCGTTTCCGGTCCGAGCCGCACGCGCCGGCCGGACAGCGTCCACCCGCGCTCGGCGAGCGACCGGACGACCTCGATGAGCAACGCGTGCTCGACGGCTTTGATACGTGCGTGCAACGATTCTTCCGTATCATCGGGGTCGACGTCGATCGCGCGTTGGGCGATGATCGGCCCGGTGTCGACGCCGGCATCGACGAAATGGACCGTCGAACCCGTGACCGAGGCGCCGTATGCCAGCGCGTCGGGGACGGCGTGGGCGCCCGGAAAGCTCGGCAGCAGGGCCGGATGCGTGTTGATGATGCGGCCTTCGAACCGGGTCAAGAACGCGTCGCCCAAAATCTTCATGAACCCGGCCGAGACGATCAGGTCGGGCCGATGTTCGGCAACGGCGGCAGCGAGCGCGGCGTCCCAGTCGGCACGACTTGCGTAGTCGGGCAATCGGCAGCAAAACGTGTCGATTCCGGACGCCGTCGCCCGGGCCAGCACCGCGGCGTCCGGCTTGTCGGTGCCGATGGCGACGATGGTGAAAGGGGCGCCGGCGTTGGCGGCGTCGATCAAGGCCTGCGTGAGGGTTCCTTGACCGGACGCGAGAACAACGAGACGCACGGCAGTAACGATACCGGAGCGATTCGCACACCGGCGACATGGCAGCATGGAAGGGTGAGCACCCCGAACAATCAGTCGCCCCAGCAAAAGCCGGACGGCCGGAAGAACGGCAACGACCTGCCGCCGCCCGCGGTGCTGGCTGCGGGCAGATTTTCCATGTACTTCGCCGTGCTCATTATCGGCGCCATCCTCACGGCGGAACTGCAGCTGCCGTGGAAGATCGCGGCCCTGGCCTTCGGGCTGGCCGCGATGGTCGTGGGCATCATGGCCATGGTGCGAGCCGTCAAGGCCAAGATGAAGGGCAGTATTTACGGCTTTCTGTCGATCGGACTTGTGCTCACGCTGGTGGTCACCCTTACGCAGGTGTGGGCGATTGCCATTTGGCCGTGGCAGGCCAGCTACGAGGAATGCCTGGACAACGCGATCACGCAGCAGGCTCACGAGCAGTGCGTGAAGTCGTACGAGAAGAACCTGGATTCGCTGATCCCGGCCTCGCTGATGGGGTCGAAGTAGCTATTTGAAGGCTCGGCGCATCTGCCGCCAGGCCCGCACGGAAATCGAGTTGCGCGGCGGCGGATGACGGCGTGAAATGGCGGTTGCCGCGCCCTGCGAGCTGACGTCAAGCTTGGTCAGGATGCTGCGGATGTGGGCTCGTACGGTGTGAATCGAGGTGAAAGTCTCCTCCGCGATCTGCGCCGCAGACGATCCGTCTGCGAGTTGGGCGAGCACGCTGTTTTCGGTCAACGAAAGTTTGCTTAAGCGCGCAGTGTCCTTCCCGTCGATGCGCACAACTTCGCGGTGATGGTCGAACATTGCTCGACGCTCCGGCTCGGTGAGCCGGCCGCGCCCTTCGCTGAGCTCGGCGGTGAGGGTGAGGAGCTCGGCAAGATCCGCTCCCTTGACCATCCAGTTCGCCGCACCGGCCGCGATCGCGGCCGCGACCTTGTCGATTTCGTCGGTGCCGGTGACCACGAGAACCGACCACCCCTGGGCGCAGAGCGGAGTCACCAGTTGCACGCCGTCCAAGGACCTGCCCTCGACGTCGACGCCCAGGTTGAGATCGAGAAGTGCCACACCCGGGGTGTACGGCAAAGCTGTTTCACACACGGTTTCCAAATCGGTCACCGGTATCCGCTGCGCGTCGAACCCGTTCTCGGCAAGCGCGAAGGTCAGACTCGCAGCGACTAACTCGTGGTCATCGATCACGAGGACGGTCTCGGCGGTACTCACAGCGAGCGCCCTCCCCCACTCGCCACGGCCGCGGGCTCTTGAGGCGGGGCGGCGGCCAACGGCACATGCAGCAATGCCGTCGTGCCGGTCGTGAACCGGGTTCCGGCGCCCAGCTGAAGCGTACCCCCGGCGGCCTCGATGATCCGGGTCGAGAGCGAGAGCCCCAGCCCGTCGCCCGAGGTCGGCGCGGTCGGGTTGATCCCGGGGCCCGCATCCGTGACCTCGACAACGCAACCGCCCGGTTCGGAGTAGGCGGCGACGTATATCGCCGCGCCCGGAGCGTGGCGAGCACAGTTTTCCAGCAGGTTCGTCACTACCTGCGTGAGGACGGCCTCGGGTACGGCAACTTCCAATCCGGACGGGCCGTCGAGCGTGATGGGAGCGCCCGAATAGCGCCGCAGCGTCACCAAGCGAGAGAGGACGGCGTCCACCCGGGCAGTGCTCTTGTCCCGGCTGGGCGCCATCCCTTCGAGCAGGTTGCGAAGCCGTGCCAACTCGTCATCGATCATGGCATTGATCGATCCGTCATTCGCCAACGCGGCAGCGTCGGGGCGCGGCGTCATCATTGTGGTCACGCACGCCAGAGTGGCAAGCACGTTGCGCATTTCGTGCCGGTGTTCGCTCGCCGCTCGTTCCTTGGCCGCAGCAACCATGACGGCTTCTGCTCGGGCGGCTCGCCGCTCGGTCACCACCTCGCGGGCGTGCAGGCTCAACGCACCGACCAAGACGAGAAAACCGACGAACCGCAGCACCGCGAACTCGATCGTGACCCCGGTTTGCAGCACCAGATGAGCCGCAGCGATGAGCGCAATCCCGTAGCCCATCCGATGCCACACCGGCTCCCGGCGCCGAAATCCGCGAGCGATGTATGCACAGGCCAATACGCCCCAGACAACCAACAACGATTCTTGAGTGAAGCCCGAGTCAAAGTTGGCGGCAACGCCCGCGGACAAACCCACGAAAGTCACCAGCGCGACAGCTGCGATGGCTCGGTTGACGATTGGGCGGTCCGCTGAGCATTGTCGCTGGGGCTCGACGAGGCCCAGTGCAAGTAGTGCGATGAACACGCTGATCCCCGCCGCTGCACCGCCGGGAACAATCGGACTTGTGCCCGGCGCCTCGAGAATGACGCTGACTGGCATGACCACGAGCGCGTAGTATCCCCAGGCATATGTCACTACGCGCAACCCCGGTTCAGCTCTCAAACGGGAACTGACCGCGCACAACAGTGCCACTACTGCCGCCAATCCCGCGGTCGCCGCCGCCAAAAGCGGATCCGCACGGTACTGCAGCGGATGCATCCCGTGGGCCGCGGTCGCGCGCAACAACAAGATCGCCGTCCCAGCCGCAACCAGGATTACGACTCCTTCGGCGGCGATTTTCGTCATGACGTCGGCTGCAAGCCTGACGCGTGCGGACGCCGCACTTGCAGCACTGTTGGTGCGAACTCCGCTAACGACGCTCATATGCCTTCGCCCCCGATTCGCTGCCGGCACCTGTGTTTCGATACTTCCTCAAAACAACCTATGAGCTAGCCGAACGGCGGTCACGAGTACGTAGTACTCCAACCGAGAGCGCAGTACTACTCATTTGTTCAAACCGGCCGTTTGTCCCTTTACTTGTCCATTTGGCTGTCGGCGCCGTCCGGGAATGAGCCTGTCCGCATGAGGGGACGGCCCCATGCGGACAGGCTGGTTGGTGCAGCGAACGGCGACTGCTCGCTGACGCTGTCGCTACGTAAGGCAGCGTTACGACGTCTGGAGAGTTGCTACCACCTTGGCTGACGCCGTCAAGTCTTCGAGCGCGTTCTGATTCGTATTTGTTTCGGGCAACGTCACCTTAATGGTGAACGTTCTTGAACCACCCGGAGCAAGCGTGCCAGCGTCGTATGCACCGTAACCTTCTACCTGTGCCAGCGTCCCCGGAGCATTCGTTCCGACCTTTACTTGAAGTGCGTTTATCAGCTCCGGGTCACCGCCGGCATTATCCAACTCGACAGTGAGGTCGCCACTGACAGAACCAGTGTTCGTCAACGTATAAGTCTCCGTGTACGTGGTGCCGGGCTTCCACTTCACGTTCGGGAATACGTCGCTGAAGCTATGTTCCACAGCGATATTTCCCGTAGCGATTGTTTGCGTCGGGCCCGTGTCGGTATCGGTGAAGTAGGAGAAGGTGCCCGCCGTCAGACAGACGGCGGCACCGACCGCCGCCACACTGCCGGCCGCTGTGCCGAGCTTCTTCTTCGTCGTGGATTCCATGGTGTCCTCTTTCGGATCGGGCCGCCGGGAGCGATGAGGAGGTGGCTTGGCGGCAAGACCATCGCCTGATACACCACCGTGGCCGACGGTGGCGTTCGCCGGCATCGGCAATCGTGACTATCTGCCAATAGCCACAATTGACGATGCGTCGTCCGCTGCGATTCGGCGAAGCTGGCCATGGCGCCGGAATTGCACGGCGCGCCAACGAGATCGCGAGAAGGGACGGCTTGCGATGGGAACGTCAACGAACGAATCTGTCGACAGCGCAGAATCCGAGGTCGAGAGCTGCACCAAAGCCTCACCGCCGACTGAGCCCCGAGCACAATCCGGGCTGCGACGCGCGCTGGGGCGAATAATCGCCCTTGTCTCAACCATCGCAGTAGCGGCAATCCTCGCTTTAGCGGTGTTCTTGACTCTCGTACCGGCGGTGTCGGGCGGTCACACTCTGACGGTGCTTTCCGGAAGTATGGTGCCGCGCCTACCGGTGGGATCGGTCGTCGTCGATCGTCCGGTAGCTCCTGGTTCGCTGGACGTCGGCGATATCGTCACATATCAAAAAACCGATCAGTCGACGCATGCCCAGGTACTCATTACCCACCGCATCGTTGCGAAACACAACGGTAAACACGGTCTCGTGTTCACCACGAAAGGCGACGCCAACCGAACAGCCGATCCAGAGCCCGTGCGCGCATCCCAAATTCGCGGCGAGCTCTGGTACGACGTGCCCTATATCGGCATCGTGCGAGGCTTTCTCCTTGCCCCAGCCGGCTTGCTCATGATCGGCAGCGCGGTTTTGCTGATCGCGGCAATCTGGTTCCTTGCTCGAGTCAGCCGCTCGACTCGGACGGCCGGTGGAGGCAGCAAACCGTGAGACATTTACGTGGTGCTTTCGTCGTGGTATGTGCCGCTGCTCTGGGAATACTTGGCACGAGCGCCGGGTATCTGGTCGATGAGGGCGGCACATACGCGTACTTCACGGCGTCTACGTCGAATGCCATCACGATCACCACGGCCACGCATTTCCCATCCTCAGATCATGAAGACGCAGAGACTTCGGACAGTGACAGCTCGAGAAGCGGCGACGCATCGAGTGACGAAACCCCATCGCCGGAAGGCAAAAAGCAGCGTCCGCCCGCTGTGGCCTCGCACCCTTCAGAGCCAGCGCCCGATAGTGTCAAGCCCGCGCCGAAACGTCCCAAACCCTCAACTCCAGACGGGACCACGCCGACAATGACTCCGACGCGTGAGAGCGAGCCAAGCCCGCCGAAACAGCCAGAGCATTCCGAAAACACGACAAAGCACACGTCGCCACCAACTACCGGCAGCGCAAACGCCGAGGGGCCTTCAGCAGAAAAGAGCCAAGATCACGGCCCGAGCCCTGCCCCGACTGCGCCAACTAACTGATCGTCCCGGCGTGTACGGCGCGTGGATCAACTGCGTCGAAAAGCGCGTGCAGCGTCGACGACCGGGTCAATTGTCATCGTTGCTCGGATACGGTAGTCGAACCGCGGACGGGTGAGGGAGGATATCGATGGCAGGGGCTCTTCGTTCAGCTGCGCGCTCATCGTTTGCCCGTTTTTGGACGGCAGCCGCACTAAGCTCGTTCGGCTCGGCAGTCACGACCGTGGCGATGCCCGTGCTGGTGGTTCAGGTGCTCGCAGCGACACCAGTCCAGGTCGGTGTGGTCAACGCCGCACAATTCGTCCCCTATGCGCTGCTAGGGCTGCTAGCCGGGGCATACACTGATCGGTGGCGCCGCCGACCAATCCTGGTGTGGGCGAGCATCGGGCGTGCCGCGACACTTGGGGTAATCCCGGTCCTGTGGCTGAGCGGTGTGCTACAGATCTGGATGCTGGTCACCACCTTGTTGTTGTTCGGCGGTTGTTCCGTGTTCGGGTTCGCCGCCACACAGTCGCTGCTTCCACGGTTAGTGCCCCGGAAGGGGCTGGTCGTCGCGAACGCCAGGCTGGATCAGACCGACGCGGCCGCGCAGACGCTCGGGCCGGCCATTGGTGGCGGACTCGTCGGATTGTTGGGCGCACCGGTCGCAATCCTTGTCGACGCGGTCAGCTATCTCGCCGATGCCGTGTTGAACGCAAGCATCCGAATTCGTGAACCTCAGCCCGACTCGCCGGCTCGGAGCCTTCGCACGGAGATCCGTGACGGCCTACGCTGGACCTACCGTCACCGCACGTTGGGCCCGTTGGCTGCCTCGACGCACGTGTGGTTCCTGGCCAACGGGGCGGCAATGACCACCTTGTCGCTGCTGATACTGCGCTCTCTGGGGTGGTCCGGCTTCGCCTTCGGGGCGCTGCTGGCAGTCTTCGGCCTCGCCACCTTGGCCGGTGCGTCGGTCGCGCCCCGGATCGGTGAATGGCTTGGGCCTGGACCGGTTATTATTCTGACTCGGTGCGCCTATCCGGTGGCGTGGCTTATCGTCGCCATCGCCCAGCATGGCGCTCTCGGCACGGCCCTAATGTTCATAGCGCTGGCCATTCAAGGACTGACAGCCGGCGTGGAGAACTCTAACGAGGTGGGCTATTGGCAGACGCAGACGCCGGACGGACTGCTTGGCCGAGTCAACGCCACCCGACGCTCGGTCAACAGGACGATAGGCGCACTTGGAGCTCTGCTGGCCGGACTGGCCGTCGGACTCATCGGCGTTCGGCTCACGCTCATCGGCGTTGTCATCGTCTTCGCGGTCGCGGCATTGACCGCAGCACTATCCCCACTTCGACAAGCCCGCCACCTCAGCTGAATTCGAGGATCCATATACGCAATTTCGTGACCACCGGGCTGCAACAATTGCTGTGCCCGCTTGACGAACGGTTTACGGTGCCAGCTCGATGCGCTCGTGAGCGTCGCGATGTGCGAGTCTCGACCTCGTCGCCTGCAATGACGCCGGCAGCAGCGCGGTTCTCGGCGCTAAGGGGGACGAAGTATCGACCGCCCATCCGACCGGAATTCCGGTCGCCGTCTCGCCACCCAGTTCTACCGTGCTCTGGAACCGCATGAACGCACACGATACCGATCGGCGGCACTGCCCACCAGTCCAAAGAGCGATCGGCTTGCGGGACGGTCGGTCAGCGATCGAAGCGGACGAACGCCCTCAGAGACCCGCTGGCAGTCTTGCTGATCTCTTGGTAACCGAGGTGTTCGTAGAAGGCCTGCTGGGCCGGTTGGTCGTCGGTGAGTAGGACCTTCTGGCGCACCTCGGCATACGGCTCCAACGCGGAACGGACCAGCGCGGCACCGAGCCCACGGCGTTGATGTCGTGGATGGACAAGTACGTCTTGGAGGTAGGCGATGCTGGCGCCGTCTGAAATGACCCGTGCCAGCCCGATGAGGGCCCCTCCCTCTCGGGCGACGACAATGCGTGACGATCCAGCCAAGGCGGCCTGCAAGACATCGGGCTGCTCGGTGTAGGCGATCCATCCGACCGCACGGTACAGCCCAAGAACCTGCACTTGGTCGAGATCGGACGCGATCTCAACGGTCACACCATCGCGGAGCATGCGTGCAAGTATACGGGCATGAGCGTTGCCGCGAGAGAAGCAACAATACGGACCCGCGTCGTCCAGGCCATTCCGCAGGAGGATCACCCAATGGTCCGGTCAAGACAGAAACGCTCGAAGTTTAGTGATCCAGGCCTCGGATGCCTCCAGGTGAGCGTCGCGCTACTGCGGTACGACCGCGTTGGGTTACCGGGGAACTTCTTGTCGATTACGTTCGGGTCGATGTCGAACGTCCCGGTTGATTCCACCTGCAATACTTCTGCGCTATGCGCGTGATCAGGACTATCAGCGCCGACGCCGATCAGACGGTCGACTTGGGCGTCGGCACCTTCAACTTCGCCGCCGGACCATGCCCGGTCCAACCCACCTGCAGCATTGTTGGCGCGTACTGCGCGCCGGGAGCCGTAACCACGACTTGGCAGGTGGTCGAGACGCTGTTCTTCGGGTCCCAGCTTGCCCCGTCGTCGGTCGGCGGGCGGCAGCGATCGCCGAATTGCGACGCGTATTGCAGGATGCCAATTTTGTTGTCGTGGCCCTTGTCGATCGCGACGTTCCCGCCAGGCCCGTCCGCGTTGTCCGGATTGCCCTTGACCATTGCCGACTGGAAGGCGACGTAATAGGGCACAGCGGTCTTCATCGACAGGGGTTGATCAGGGCCCATCAATTTGACCTTCTTCAGATCACCGGACGCACCCTTCACCACGCTGACAATGCGCACCAAATACGTGTGCGCGGGTATCGGGCGGTCCTTCGGCCGATGCACCAGCGCCCAGTGCCCGGCCGGAACCAGCGACTTCGGTGAATTGCTGGCCGACTTGATCTGCGCGTGCGTCACGCGCATAGCTTTATGGGACGGCGTCGGGTCGGGCTGGCTTTCGGCCGACGAGCAGCCCGCTGCCAGCAACGCCACCGCTGCAACCGCGGAGGTCAACCGGAGGCACTCACGCATGCGCAATCCTATCCGCCGGTCAATTGTTTTCGACATGCGATCTATTATCTACATTTCCCCGAAGTTGGCGCGGTCGCGCCGGCGACCAAAATGTACTAAATGTAGCGAGCAGTCACCCCGCGCCGACTGCTCCGGCAAATTAGAGGGGCGCCGCGGCCGACGCGGTGGCGAGTGCGTCCAGATGGGCTAGCGAATTCGTCAGATGCTCGCGCGGGAAAGGCGGGAAGGTGATGTGCTCGCGCAAGAATGGCGGCACTGCCGACCAGTCATACGTCAGCGTGACCGTCGTGCCGTCCTGCCCATCCGGGACGAGGTCGTATCGCCATTGCCATCCGCCGTACCCGATGGTGCCCGATCCATCGTCTTGTCCCGGCTGCCACGAAATCGCACGCGGCCGATCAAATGCTTCGACCCGGTTACACATCTCGTAGTGTCCGTCCGGATGGTTGGAGTGATACATCGCGATGCGGAACGTCTGCCCGGATTCGGCCAACCTCTCGCCGTCGAGCGCCTCGCGCACCCAACCGGTTCCGTCGATCGCAGCATGCTGAGCCGGATCGGCGAGTACGGCGAACACGGTTTCCGGTTCCGCGGCAATAGTTCGGGTTGCAGTCATTGTGTCGTCTGCCATGGGAGCGTTCCTTCGGTCGATGTTCGGCGGCCCGAGCCGCACCTGTACCGGTACCGACGGTGAGCGGCGCTCGAACTCATCGGTCGGCGTCCGAAATCGATCTGGGCCGCCGGCTTAAGTGACGGGTGCGACCTGAAATCCGGCTGCCTCGGCGCCGGCGCGCAACCTCGTGTCCCACACGGCAAACAGAGCGTCGCCGATCCCGATGGCCAGCGCGCTTGCCAGATGCACGGCGTCCGCGCCGCGCAATCCGTGAAGGCCCGCTAGTTCGCCGGCGTGCAGACTGATCGTCTCGGTCATCTCGACTACCCGAGCCGCGGCCCAGAATTCTTCCCACAGCACCTCGGCCCGGCGTTGATCTTCGGCGTCCAACCGATGACTACGACCGGCGGCTGCCAAAGCGGCGCACACTTCCGGATAGGCCAACCGTGACGACACGGGCACATCGCACCCGTCCCAGAGTGCAGCCGACAGTTCGCTGCCGTTTTCCTCAACGACCAATTTGATGAACGCGCTGCTATCGAAATAGACGATCGGCATACTTAGCGGCGCGGCTCACCGATCAAGTCGGCCACGGGTCCCGACGCGCGAACCCGCGATGTGCTTCGCGCTTCGGGACGACTCGAATGGCGCGGCCTGGTCAATACACCGCTCGAAGTCAGTTGCTCGATCAGCGGCGCGGTCTCGACCGACGACAGACGTGCGACAGGCGTTCCTCGATCAGTTATGACGATTTCCTCACCGTCCTGTGCCCGCTCGATCCAGGTCGCCAATTCCGCGCGGAGCCTGCTGATTGTGACGTCCATACCTACTATTGTACAACTCACTAGAATTCAAACGTACAAATTATCCGACGGACTACCGTCCGCCCAGTGTCGAGATCGTGACGGCCACGGCAACGACCACCACAACCAGGGCCAGGCTCACGAGCCAGCCTTCCCACGTGCGGGGACGAACATTCGGCCCCAGCCCCTTCGCGAACCATTCGCTCGGTCGATGCCGTTTCATAGTCACCGTTCTACCAGGTACTTGGCTAGCGGCTCGGCGGTGACGCATCGCCGGAAGGCCATATTGCCACGCCGCGGCCTCGTGGTAAGCCTGTGGGGTGACTACCGAATCGCCGCTCATGCTTGCGCTGGATTTGACCGGCACTTTCGCGTTCGGACTAAATGGAGCACTCACCGCGGTGCGCGCCGCCCGCCTGGACGTTGTCGGGGTCATTGCACTCGGCATGATCACGGCACTGGGCGGCGGCGTGATCCGCGACGTCATCATTGGCTCGGTGCCGCCGGCGACGTTTCAGGATTGGCGGTACTTCACGCTCGCCCTCCTCGGCGGGCTGATTGCCTTCACTCTGAGTCGACTGCTGAAGCGCTTGACGTACTTGATCACGCTTCTGGACGCCGTCGGACTGAGTATTTTCGCGGTGATTGGGGCCAGTAAGGCGCTCGACTTTGGACTTGGGGTCGGCCCAGCGCTGCTATTGGGGGTCGTCACCGCGGTCGGCGGAGGAACTATTCGGGATCTCCTCGTCTTGCGAATCCCCACCGTTCTCCGGAGCGAGTTGTACGCAATTCCAGCGCTGGTTGCCGCCGCAATCACGATTATCGCCGTGAAGACCGACGTCTACGGCCTGCCGCTCGCGCTCGTCGCCGCCGCGGTCTGCTTCGTCATTCGAATGCTCGGAGTGCGCTTCCGCATCGACGCCCCCGGTCCACCACGGCACGGGCGCGACCCCGACCTCCCCCATTCTTAATCGGACCCCGCTCGACGAGTGGACGGCGGACGACACGGTGGGGCGGTCGCGTGCCGTTGGCACAATGCTGCCTGCCTCGACACCCCGACTGCGCTTTCGCGAAATGACGGCCGACGATCTCGACCAGATGACCGCTCTCCTTTCCGATCCCGAGGTCATGCGCTACTACCCCGCGCCGAAGACCCGCCAGGATGCGGCGAACTGGATCGCCTGGAATGAGCGCAATTACGCCGAGCACGGCTTCGGCCCCTGGATAATCGAACTCCACGACGGCACGTTCGTGGGTGATTGCGGTCTGACGGTGCAGACCGTCGAGGGTGAAAGGCTTGTCGAAGTTGGCTACCACTTGATGCCCGCCTGGCACGGCCGGGGCTTGGCGACCGAGGCCGCCTGCGCCGTCCGCGACGAGGCTCGAGACGGCGGCATATCGCACCTCATCGCGATCATCCGGCCAGCGAACCTGCCGTCCCAACGCGTGGCCGAGAAGATCGGATTGCACCTGGAGCGCCGGACCTCCGTGCATGATCTCGACTGTCTCGTGTACGGCGCGGACCTTTAGACGGCCGGTTTTGCGGCGTCATCGGTCTAGGTATCGCCCTTTGCCGGCGCGAGCCAGCCACCTGCAGCCTCCAGTAGCGACTCCGACGAGACGTCATCGAAAGCACGCAACTTCAGAAAATGCTGCGTAATCGTCAGGCCGAGAATGCCGCTCACGGCAAGCAGCGCCTGAAGCTTCGCATCATCACCGTCGAACGACCCGGCCAGATTCTCGACGCGTTCGTCGAGGAACTGTCTCATGGACGCTTCGGCTTCGGGAACCGTCAACATCGAGCGAACGAGCGCGCGCGTTTCAGGCGGCAGCTCACCCAACCGCACGGCGAGGACCTCGAGAAGATGGTCCGCCGCGACGTCCGCGTTATTACTCGGAAGCTGCACGGCGACGGCGAACAGCGCAGCTTTCGAACCATAGTGCTGAATCACGAGCGACGGGTCGACCGCCGCCGCGGCCGCAATGCCCCGGATCGTCGCGCCGTCGAATCCCCGGGTCGCGAACTCCTCGCGGGCCGCTTCGAGGATGAGTTGGGCGGTACGGGCTCGTTTCGCGTCGCGTGATGTCTCGGCCATATCCTCACTCTACAAGCGTTGAGCAACGGTGGTAACGTATTGACTCAACGAATGTTGAGCGAATTGTTGCCGAGACTCGAGGAGACAGCTAGTGGCCCTGATCGCGATAGAAGAACACTGGAATCTGGCCGAGATGACTTCGGCGGTCAAGGCGCTTCCCGCCGAGCGAAGTGACGACAGCGTTGCGCTCGACGAGCTGGGCGACAACCTGGAGCGTCTCAATGAGATCGGCGACGGGCGAATCGCGGCCATGGACGCTCAAGGAATCGACATGCAGATCCTTTCCCTCGCACCGCCAGGGACGCAGCCACTCGACGCCGCGGACGCCGTCGGACTCAGCCGCCGCGCGAACGATATCGCGGCCGCAGCCGTCGGACGTCATCCATCGCGGCTGCGAGCGCTTGCCACATTGCCGATGTCGTCCCCGGACGCAGCCGCCTCCGAACTCGAGCGCGCCGTGGGGCTCGGATGCGTCGGCGCGATGGTCTATGGACGCAGCGGAGACAAACCGCTCGACGACCCGCGCTACGACGACGTGTTCGCCTCCGCAGCAGCGCTCGGCCGGCCGATCTTCATCCATCCCCAGATTCCGCCGCGCTCCATCCGGCGGGCGGCGTACAGCGGATTCGACCCGATGACGGAGCTTGGTCTGGCGACGTTCGGATGGGGGTGGCACATCGAGGCCGCTACCGCCGCCTTGCGGCTGATTGTGCGGGGCACCTTCGACAGGCATCCGAACCTTCAAATAGTTCTCGGACACTGGGGCGAGCTCTTGTTGTTCTGGCTCGATCGGGTCGACAGCCTGTCTCGAGTCGCCGGGTTGGAGCGGACCGTGACCGAGTATGTCCGGTCGAACTGTCACATCACGAGTTCGGGGATGCTCAATCCGGCGCTGCTTCGACACGCTTTGGAGGTGACGACGTCCGACCGGCTCCTGTTCTCGACGGATTACCCTTTTCAGCGGCCCTCACGGTCTGACATCGACGCGTTCCTCACGCACTTCCCCACCGACGACGACCGCGATCGGTTCATCGCCGGGAACGCGCGTGCCCTGTTCGGCATCGGCGACGAGCACGCGGCACGCTGATGCCGATCAGGCGTTCTCCAACTCGGCGATCACGATCTTCTTCTGGTTCATCATTACTTGAATCTGTTCCGGCCGCCGGGTGAGTTCGGCCATGTGCGCCGGGGTGATCTGCCAGCTGACGCCGAATCGGTCTTTACACCATCCGCACTGCTCCGATTCGGGAACGTGCGAAAGCGCCTTCCAGTAGTAGTCGATCTCTTGTTGATCCTTGCACGACACGATAAAAGATACTGCTTCGTTGATGGTGAAGTAGGATCCGCCGTCAAGGCAGACGTAGTCGACTCCGTTCAAGGTGAACGATCCGTTGAGCACCTTGCCGCTCATGCCGCTGAAATGCTCGTTGAGGGATTCGTCCGGATATTCGACGATGCTCGTGATTCGCGAGTTCGGAAAGACGCTCACGTAGTATTCCATGGCCTCGCGCGCCTGGGTGTCGAACCACAGGCAGGGCTGGATCGCCGCGGGTGTCGTAGCGGAGATAGTGTCCACGGGGCTGCCGGCCGGGGTGGCGGTGTCATTCATGATGATTCCTTTCTCGGTTGTCTGCCGTGATCCGGTAGACGACTGCGGCAGTGGGAAATCATCGGTCAAAACCGCCGTGAGCCGTAAATTCTTTACATGGCGTGCTTGACGCCTGTTCTCACGAGCACCCAGTTCGCCGGGTAGCTCGTGAGGAATCCGAGCATCATGGCGATTTGCATCATGAACCAGAACACCGGCGAGACCGGTTCCGGAGCCGAGGCGAAAAACACCAGTGACACGAGCGCCATCCAACCGAACATGCCGACTTCAAAGCTGATCAGCGAAAGAGTGTCGGCTTTAATCGCGTCCTTGAGCGCTTGCCCGGGATGGTCGTGTTTTTTCAGGCCCATTCCGTAATACTGAAATGCGATGCCGAAGATATAAGCCAGCACGAACTCCACGACGTAGTCCGTGAACAACGCCGATCCCGCGATGAGCAGGCCGGTGGAAAACACCAGTGGTGCGCCGACCATGTCGCCAAGCGAACATCCGCTGCTGCAATGCGTGGTGGAAACGAAGACGCTTTGCCAAAAAGGTTTGTCACCGTGGGCGTGATTGCTCGTTGTCGTAGCGTGCCGGCTTGCTCGTCCCAAGCCGTAATAGGCCCAAATCCCGACGATCGGAAAGAACAGTCCGACAAGCGGCCACACCAAGTTCATGATCGGCATCATCTTTTGCGGGCGCCGGATGATGTCGACGGTGATCACTATTGCCTGGACAATACTGAGGACAATCGAAATCCAGGAAACCACTTGCAACCAGTTCACTGCCGACCAACCTTACGCTCGGGTCTGCTTCTGCGCCCATGCTCGTGCCGTCCGGAAATCATCGTCAAGCGCGTTCATCTCTTACGTCGGCAAACGAATTAACCTCAGCTATAAGCATCCGAACCATACGATCTCCCTCGATGCGCGAGAGTGTTCTACTTTCCCGGGAGTCCCAGCCATCATGTGGGTCACAGTGATTCTCCCAAAACGCGTACCACCGTGCCATCAGCTCAGTCAGATCATCGGACAGTCCGTAGTCCGTCGGTTCCATCGCGTACTTATCGGTGAAGTTTTCCCACAGCGGCCAGTCATGCCCCCAGTCAGGAAATATTCTGATCGTCCGACGCTTTGCTGACATGCCATGAATATAGCAACGACCGGAGCCGTTTCACCTGGTCGAGCCGGCGGCGTCGATGACGCAAAACCTATTACCTTCCGGATCCTCCATGATGACGAAATCGGCGTCGTCGGGTTGGCGATCCCAGTGGATTTCCTGCGCGCCCAACTCAATTAACCGTTCGACCTCAGCTTGCTGATCCTGAGCATAGAGATCGAGATGAATACGCGGCGGCAGCAGCCGGTCCGAATAGTGTGCGTCGAGGGAAACATTGGGGGCGGCCCCCTGGCGAGGATGCAATAACGCGAAGTCGTCGTCTCGGGGTTCTCGAACCAGGTAATCGAGTGCCTTCGTCCAGAAATTGATCTGCGCTTTCAGATCCGCGACACGGATGACTATCGACCCCACGACCAACATGCCCCGAAGCTACAGCAATTCTGCTGCGCCATAAAGGGCCACTCAGCGGCGAAGAAACGTCGGGACTCGCGACACCCGACAAACGATCAACGAGGCACCACGGTGATTGGGCAACGAATTCCCGGCGCACGGCTGATCCGAGCGTCGGCGGTAACGAGAGCGCAGTTGAGAGATTCAGCCAAGGCGACATAGCCGGCGTCGTAGGCGGAGAGATTGTCGCGAAGCGCCCAGATGCGTTCAAGGAGACCGTACGTGGGATAGCGCGTAAGGCCCAGCCGACGCCAAGTATTCAACGCCGTCCACGCATCGCCGACGGCAACTGCGCCTGAAGCGACATGTCGGCGGAGGCCGCTGGCGACCTCGGAATCGACAAGGTGAGGCGCGTGCAGTTGTTCACTGACCACCGACTCGCGTGCCGGTCCAGCGTTCAGCAGCGCCGACAAAGCCGCGGAGGCGTCGAGAACTATCACCTGGCGGCGCGCTCCTGGTCCACGCCATCGACAATCGAGACCACGTCGACGTCCAAATCAGGAAGCTCAGCCATCATTTCCGGGTTGTCTGCACGCCTCGAGACGTCGGACAGCTCTCGGACCGCCAGCGCACTAACGGAGGTACCGTCGCGGTCCGCCAGCTTCCGAAGCCTTCGCAACACGGCATCAGGGACGTTTCGCAAATACAACGTCTTCATGTTGCATAATGCTAGCACTGGAGCTGCGATATTACTAGTAGTGCGACAGAGTTGGGCCGATAAGGATAGCTTGGATGCCCGGGGCGACCATCTGGACGAGTTTTTCCGTGTCTGCCGTGGCGAGCATGGGTACGGCGATGACTTGCCGACTCATGATCATTCCGACAAGCATCGACGAAACGAGCCCCGCTCGTAGCGCGGCATCGGGGCTGTCGTCGGTACTTATGCCGTCCCTATGATTGCTGATTCCGTGTAGCAACCGAAACTCGCATCGGGCCAAATTGTCGACATCGACGTCGAACTACTTCCGATCGGGCTGGCTTTCCATCCCGGCGAACAACTCCGGTTCATCGTCAGCGGTCGCAACCTCCTCGGCACGATGATGCCCGGCAACCGCGAATACCAGCCTGCCAACACCGGACTGCATATTCTGCACACCGGCGGCAAGCACGCCGCCTACCTCCAGCTCCCCGTCCAAGCCGCCTAGACCAAGTCGGCCGGGGCGTGCGCCGGCCGGTAGGTGGCGACCAACACGCCCTTGGTGGTGGCCACGCTATCGGTGAGTTCAAGCGCGGCGTCCACGTCGTCCGGAAATAGTCGCCGCCCCGTGCCGAGGACCATCGGGTGAATCATGAGCAGATACACGTCGATGAGCCCCGCGACCATCAGCGCACCAATCAACGATTGGCTGCCCATGATGACGAGGTTCTCCTCGAGGCTCTGCTTCAATTCGGCGACGGACGCCGGGACATCGCCGTGTAGCAAGGTCGAATTCGGCCACTTCAGCGTCGTCCCGGCATTTCTCGACGCGACGAATTTGGGAGTCTTGTTGAGGGAGTCCCGGAATGGACCGCCCATCCGGTTCCACACTTGGAGCAGATCGTCGTAGCTTCGGCGGCCAAGCAAAAGCGCGTGCTCGCCGTTCATCCATTCGCCGATCTTCGCCGCCAAGACGTCATCGTGGTGCGACGCTGCCCAACCGCCGAATTCGAATTGCCCCCGCGTGTCTTCGTCCGCGCGAGCCGGCGCCTGCATCACCCCGTCCAGCGTGACGTGATTGATTACTACGACTTTGCCCATGGCTCTTTCCTTCCATCGAGACTTCGGGCGATTTACGGCTCTGCGACCACCAACACGAGTGAACCGTCGAAGTGCGCTTGCCGGCGCAGGCCGTTATGCCGCTCGTCCCAGACCCCGGCTTCGAGATCTCGTTGCAATTCAGCGGCAAAACGCTCGTGCACATCCGGTCCGACGAAACTCCAGGCAGAGCAGGACAACCGTGCCCGCGCATCAAGCAAGCCTTCCGGCCGTCCGTAATACGCTTCGTTGAACCCATCGGTGCACGCAAGCGGAATTGGCACGATGGTGCTGGTCGTCCGGCCCCCAAGACCATCCGCCAAACGCGAGAGCGACGGGTACCGGCGCGCCTCCGTGTCGATGACTTCAGGGGCATAATCGGCCAGCCAGAACTGGTCGAGCCGGGTCGGATCGCACGTCAAAATCACCACTGGCCCACGGGTGACGCGGCGGAGTTCAGCCAGGCCGGCGCCAAGATCCTGCCACTGATGGACGCTGAACGTTGACATGGCCGCGTCGAACGAGTCGTCCGCAAATGGCAAATTCTCTGCGGTGGCATCCACGGCCTTTGGAAGCTCCGCAGGGCGGTGCGCGCGCATGGCGGCCGACGGTTCGACGGCCGTCACCGTTCGATCCGGCGGTTCATACGACCCCGTACCGGCGCCAACGTTGAGCACCGCACGCGCGTCGCCAAGCGCCGTCTCAATAGCGACTGCGATCTCGGGATCCGGACGCCGATACCCCGCGTAGGCCTGTCCGATCGGGCCGTAGTCCGCATCGCCGGCGCTCCCATCCGCCGTCCGTTCAACCATGAACCGGAGCGTAGCAAAGCGGACGCGAATTCAGCGTCCGACGAGCTGGTTGAGCCGCTCGGACATGAGCAACCCCAAGCCGACAAGTACAACAAGGAACAGCGGAAAGATCCACATTCCGGTCCAGGACGAGATCGCGCCGAACATCGGCGGCGCGAGAGTGGAACCGGTGTAGGCGGCGGCCATCTGGATGCCAATGATGGCTTGTGAATTGCGGCGACCGAAGTTGACCGGGGTGGAGTGAATGATGGCGGGGTAGATCGGCGCGGATCCAAGTCCTGCGATGACGAGCCCGCACAGTGCGAGCACGTCGGTCTCGAGCGGGAGAAACAACATGACGGCGCCGAGGCCGACGGTGATGAACCCGCCACGGATCAGCTGCCGGTCCCCCACCCGGTCGGCGAAGAAGCCGGCCAGGAATCGTCCGGCGGTGATGCCCAATAGGAAGAGCGATGCAAAGGCGGCCGCTGTGGCCGGGGCGATACCGCGATCGTTCACGAGATACGTCGATGCCCAGAGGATCGAGGTGCTCTCGAGCGCGCAGTACGCCAAGAAAGCGGCAAGGATCGAGACGACACCGGGGATCCGCAGAGCCCGCGCGAGCGAAACATGAGAGCTCCCTCGTTGTGACGACTCGGGCCCGGCCGCCCTTGCTTCGTGGGGCTCGGTGGCATGGTCGTCGGGGACGACGCGGTTGACCTTTCCCCACAGCGGCAGGCTGATGAGCAGTACGACTGTGAGGACGGCTTGGATGAGGCCGACGACGCGGTACGCGCTGGACCAGCCAAGGCCGGCGGTGAGGGCGTGGCTCATGATGAACGGGCTGATCGATGCGCCCAGCCCCCAGCAGCTGTGCAGCCAGTTCATATGTCGTGCGGCGTAATGCAGGGCCACGTAGTTGTTGAGGGCTGCATCGACCGCGCCGGCACCGAGCCCGTACGGGATTGCCCACAGGCACAGCATCCAGAATGAGCCGGAGACGGAAAATCCGACGAGCGCGGCCGCGGTCATTCCGACGCTGATCGCCGTGACCACGCCGGCGCCAAAACGGCGGGTGACCCGCTCGGACGCGAGGCTCGACAGGATTGTGCCGCCCGCAATGATCATGGTGATGATGCCGGCGAACGCCACGGGGACGTCGAGATCCTTCTGCATAGCCGGCCAGCCGGCCCCGACGAGGGAGTCGGGCAGCCCGAGGCTGACGAACGCGATGTAGATGATCGCGAGGAGGAGCGAATACACGGCTTGGGGAACTGCCTTTCATGGGGGCAGGTGAGACTTCTGCCGGAAATGAGAGCAAGGCAGTACGCCTCGCTCTCACCTAGGAAGTTTAGCCCTCACTACACTGACCTTATGACCGCGACCTCGGGTACGCCGGACGGGTGGAAGACTCGCCCAATGCGTACGGCGGCTGCGTACGCTCTCGTGCTGCTCAGCCCGGCGCTGGCATGGTCGGCGTGGGTTTCGTGGGACGGCGGTTACGCGAGTAACGCCATGTCCGTGCTCTGGTTCGTTACAGTCGCCTTAGGGTGTTTGATATCCGGCATCCTCGCCCCACGTTCAAAGCGGCACTATTTCACGTTAGTGGCGATCGCGACCGTCTCGACGATCGTCACCTTATATCTGTGGTGGTCGTCGGAAGACGAAACCGGTCTTTTCATGGTCGGAATCATCATCGTAGCGCCGCTCGTCCTTGTGGCTTCCGGCGTCGTCCTGCTGATTGGGCGATTGCTTGCCCGCTTCACCCGCGGCCCGACATCGGGCGGCGGAGATGGTCAGTAGGCTGCTCCCATGACCGACCTTGATCTCACGCGATTCGAGGCGCTCAGCTTCGATTGTTACGGCACGCTGATCGACTGGGAAGCCGGCATCGCCGACGTACTTGCACCGTGGGCAAGTGAGCAGGGCCTGGATCTCACGACGGAGGAACTTCTCCTCGCGTATGCCGATAACGAGGCGGCCGTCGCTCGCGAAAAGCCGACCCTGCTCTATCCGGACGTGCTAGCTACCGCGTTTCGGCGCACGGGCGACAAGCTCGGTCACGTCGTCAATGATGAATGGGCCGGTCGTCTGGGACATTCGGTGCCGAATTGGCCGGCATTCCCTGATTCGGCTGAAGCATTGGCGCGGTTGGCCGCTCACTACAAGCTCATCGTCCTGTCCAATGTCCACCGGACCGGATTCGCCGCCAGCAACACGTTATTGCGTGGCGATTTCGCCGCCGTCATCACTGCCGAAGATGTTGGTGCGTATAAACCTGCCGAGAACCACTTTCGCGCACTGGAAACTCTCCGTGCCGAGCTCGGCGTACACCACGCCGCTCTGCTGCACGTAGCCCAAAGCCTGTTCCACGACCACGCCCCCGCAAAGCGGGAAGGTTTAGCCTCCGTCTGGATCAATCGGCGTCACGATCGCCCGGGATGGGGCGCCACTCCCGAGCCGTCCGACGAATGGTCGTACCAAATGGAGTTCATCTCGATGAGCGAATTCGCCGACGCCGTCGACAAGGCATTCGCCGGGTGACCGTCTGACTCAGCGAAAGCCGCCTTTCTGTTTGTCCATCGCAGAGCGACGACGCGTATGGCATTCTGGACGAACTACTTACTGCCGGGTGCCCTAGCCAGAGCGGCTACAGTTGCGGTTCGCTTTCAAGAACTTCGACGGACAGGACACAAGGCAGGTGCCGGGCGATCTCGTCCCACGTCTCGCCCTCGTTGCGGCTGGCGAACACCGACCCGGAGTTCGTGCCGAAGTACACCCCTGCGGGGTCTTGCTGATCGCCGCTCATCCCTTGCCGGAGCACCGTGAAGTAGCACGCCTTCTGCGGCAGGCCCGTGCGCTGGTCCGCCCACGACGTACCGCCGTCCCGTGAGCGCCACACCGCGGCGGCCGCGGACGGCGGGTACCGGCCTTCGGTGTCGCCGTTGAGCGGCACTGTCCAAATCGTTCGTCCGTCGCGAGGGTGCACCCAGAGCGGAAAGCCGAACCTGGACGGCAGGCCCGCCGTGACGTCGCGCCAGCTGTGACCACCGTCGCCCGAGCACCACACGCCGTCATGATTTTGCTGGTAGAGCGGATGGCCTTCGGCATTGGACCGTTCGACGTGATGCACGCAAAACCCCGTGTGACCGTCGGATGCCGCTGCCGGATGAGCATTGCCTTCTCCGGCGTCGGAATCGGCAAGATCGTTGCGGCGGTGCCAGGTCGCCCCGCCGTCCTCGGTGGCGAAGACCCCGGCAGCGGAAATCGCCACCCACATCTTCTCCGGATCTTCGGGGTCGGCAACGATCGTGTGAAGAACCAATCCTGCAGCGCCGGGTCCCCACTCGGGCGCCGATGGGTGATTCGTCAACCCTTTGACGGTCTCCCACGTCGCTCCATCGTCGTCGCTCATGAGCAATGTCGCGGGCTTCGTCCCCGCATAGAGCTTTCCACCCGCGCGGCCGAGCGACCACACCTGGGAAAAGTCATTGCCGAACGGAGTCGGCTCGTCCACCCAGCCGATGGACTCGGCGAAGCCGGGGTCCCCGGCGGCCCACTCGTCCATCTGGCCGCTCGTCAATTTGGTCAGTTCCCATGTCCGGCCGTCATCGTCCGACCGCCAAACTCCGGCTCCCGACCAGTCGCCGCCACCAGCGGCCCACATCGTACCGGCAGCGCGGTCGCCGATGACGTGATTGATAGGCCACCCGTCGCAGTACGGCCCGCGAACATTCCATTGAGCGCGATCGGCGTCACCGTCGATGACGAAAGCGCCTTTCGTTGTTCCCACCAACAGACGGATCGTCTGATCCGACATGACATGCCCTTCGTCGAAGTCGCTCCGTCCGGTGCGGGCAGCGACCAGGCTGACAGAATGCGTCCGATATTACCCGGTTCTTGACCGTGAGTGTGACCTGTGACACTTTTAATCTCAATGATTACGTAGTCATTTTGTTGTCCGCACATTTCTATCCCCATCCGGCGCCGACTGGAAATCTTCCGCGTTCCGGCAGTGCCACCAGGAGTCAGTCGTATGAATTTCCGCAAAACTCTCGCCACCGCATGTGCCGTCTCCCTCGTCTTCTTGGCCGGGTGCGGCGGAGGCTCGGATCAGCAAAGCGCGTCGACGAAAGCCCAGCCGGCGTCCGGCGTCCCGGCCGGCACCTCTCCCCTGCCGATGCCCAAGGTGGGGCACCGATACGACAACCCGCAGAAGCGTTCCGACGTCAAGAACGGCGGCACTCTCACCTTGCCGACCGGAGACATGCCCGCCAACTTCAACGGTTTCAGCGTTGACGGCGCCTATGCATCGGTCGGCGACATCGACAAATGGACGATGCCGCACCTCTGGAGTTTCACGGTCGGCGGGAAGCCATCGCCGAACACGGACTTTCTCCAATCCGCCAAGCTGGTCGACACGAGCCCCGAGACCGTCAAATACACCCTCAACCCGCGGGCACACTGGAACAACGGCGATCCGATCACGTGGAAAGCGTTCAAGACCACCTGGCTGACGCAAAGCGGCAAAACCAAAAAGTACAACCCGCAATCGACCGATGGCTACAAAAACATCAAAAGCGTCACGAAGGGCAAGACGCCGAACATCGCCGTCGTCACGTTCGACAAGCCCTTCTACCCCTACCAGGCGATCTTTCAAACGCTCGAAAACCCGAAGAATCTCGACCCGACGTTTTACAAGAAGGGCTGGGTCGACGATCCGCGCAGCGCGCTGCGTGCCGGCCCGTTCACGGTGCAAAGCCACAGCAAGTCGCAGATCACCCTGGTGCGCAACAAGTCGTGGTGGGGCGACAAGCCCAAGCTCGACAAGGTCGTGTACCGGCAAATGGAAGACCAGGCGGCAATCAACGCCTTCCAAAACGGCGAAATCGACGCGACCGAGATAAGCGACGCCGACAACCTGGGGCAAATCGCCGACATCGACAATGTGATGATCCGTCGGGGCTTCGGCACGGCTGTCACGCTCTACACCATCGGCCAGGACAGCGAGTTGTTCAAGCTCAAATATGCCCGCCGGGCATTCGCCTTTTCCACCGACCGCACAAAGTTGGCGAAGATCAGCTTCCAGGGAATGGATTGGAAGGCAAAGCCCGCCGGCTCGCTTGTCATGTACCCGTGGATGCCGACCTATGAGAACAACATGAAGTGGCTCAGGCACGACACAGCGAAAGCCAAGAAGCTGATGAAGTCCCACGGCTGGCAGATCGGCGACGACGGCTACTTCCACAAAGGCGGCCAGGTCGCCGAATTCACCTACGTCACGTTCGGCGACTCCCCGAAGAGCAGTGCGCTGGCCCGCGCCCAACAAGCCATGTCGAAGAAGGCCGGACTGAAAATGATCATCGACAACCGGCCGTCGTCCGACTTCTCCAAAACTGCCAACTCGGGATCGTTCGACATTCTCACCATGGGCTGGTCGGTCAGCGATCCGTACGGCTACGCGACGTCCTGCCAACTGTATTGCAGCACGTCGGCCGGCAACGACAGCAAGATCGGCAATGCCACCATCGACGCCATGATGCACAAGTCGACGACTATCCCGAACGCGAAGAAGTCCATCCGCTTGGCCAACAAGGCCGAAGCCAGGGCCTTGCGCGAAGTCGGCCGGCTGCCGCTGTACGCCTCCCCCAAGACAGTGGCTGTGGAAAAGGGGCTTGCCAACTACGGGCCCGCCGGCTGGAAGACCGCCAAACCACAAGACATCGGGTGGGCCAAGTAATGACGGA
This sequence comes from Spelaeicoccus albus, assembly GCF_013409065.1. Lineage (NCBI taxonomy): Bacteria > Bacillati > Actinomycetota > Actinomycetes > Micrococcales > Brevibacteriaceae > Spelaeicoccus > Spelaeicoccus albus. The sequence goes on from NZ_JACBZP010000001.1 coordinate 3,768,545, forward strand.
CAAGCGTTGGGCGACGATGCACGACGTCGCGCGACGTGCCGGGGTCTCGCAAAAGACAGTCTCGCGCGTGATCAACGGCGAGCAGACGGTGCGCGACGACACTGTCGCTCTTGTGCTGGATGCCGCCGAGCAGCTCGGGTATCGCAGGAATGACGGGGCACGGCTGTTGCGCCAAGGCACGTCGAGCGCGAGCCTCGGCATCGTCACCGAGGATCTGGCCGGACCGTTTTACGGCGAGCTGCTCACCTCGGTGCAACGGACAGTGCAGCATCATGACTACTTGCTGTTGACCGGATCGGCGGCCGGCGAATCGCACAGGTTCTATTCGCTGCTCCGCGCCTTCGTGCTACGCCGGGTCGACGGCCTCCTCGTGGCCCCGACTGCCGCGGACGACGTGTCGATCACCAATGAGCTCGTCGGGGGTCTGCCGTGCGTCTTCGTCGACCGGCCGCCGAGCAATGGCGCCATCGACTCCGTGGTTTCGGACAACGGCGGTGGAACCAGGGACGCCGTCCGGCATCTTTTCGACCATGGTCACCGCCGCATCGGTTTTATTGGCGACGATCCGGGGTTTTGGACGGCGCGGCAGCGCTTGGACGGTTTCCTCAGTGCCTTGAACGCCCTTGGCCTGTCCACCGAATACGTGCACATGGCCCCGGCGGATTCCCGGGTCACGCCCGGCTGGGCGACCGACGAACGCGGGCCGACCGCCATAGTGACGGGGAACGCGACGATTACGCTTCGGCAGCTGCTGCGCCGACGCGACCATCCGGACGAACGCGGCGCTCTCATCGGCTTCGACGATGTTGAATACGCGGACTTGCCGGACCCCGCTTTGACGGTGATCGCGCAACAGGCCAGGCGGATCGGCGAGACGGCGTCCGGCCTTCTTTTCGACAGGATCAACCGGGCCGACGCGCCGGCCCGAGCCCTCACGATTCCCACCCGGCTCATTGCGCGCGGCTCGGGCGAGGTCGGCCCGCCGTCCGGCGCGTAAGTGCGGGTCGAAGCCGCTCCCTCAGTGACAGTGCCAGCCGGCATATCGATAGCAATGACACCGCCAGTGGCCGTATCGATGTGCGGCACGGTGCGCCCGGCAGAACCACGGCGGCCCCGGGTCGGCTGTCGGGGCCGGCTCTTGGGTCGGCGGCGACTTTTGGGTCGGCGCATCCTCTCGGGTCGGCGCAGGGGTTGATTGCGTCTCGCGCGGCGCGGGCGTCGATGGAGGCGTGCTCGCGGGCGGGGTTGGGGATGCCGGGCTCGTGGTCGGTGTCGACGGCGGCGGAGTAATCGGGGTTACCGTCGGCGCCGGACTCGCCGACCGGGTCTGATCGGGAGCTCGGTTCGTCGGAGTCGCTGTCGCACCCGGGACGGTCGGGATCGGTGCCGCCGATGCGCTCACGCCCGGACGTGCGCTCTCCGGGGCGTCGTCACGTCCGTCTCCTCCGGGCCGCCCATTACCCGACGTCCGGTCGCGCTCGAATCCTCGTGTCTCCGCGTCCGGGCGGGTGGGGTACGGCCAGGTCGAAGGCGAGGTCTCCATCGAGCCGGCCATCGACTGCTGCCGAACTCCTGGCCGGGCAGCCTCGTCACCCCCGGGAAAGACAAGGCCGGCGCCGCCCGCAACGATCGACAGCCCGGCGCCGGTCGCCACGACCGCCGAGGTGTGTACGGCGACCCAGGCGCGAACCACCTTCCAGGAGGAGGCCAGCGATTCGCCCACCGCAAGGGCCGCAGCCTTCCCGATACCTCCGATCTTCGCTAGTGAAACTTCCCAGCCAACGAAGAACGGGACGAACAGCAGTACGAGCAAACCGCGATTCACGCCGAGCTCGCGTAGTTCCGCAACGACTGCCGCGCACCGCGAGCAGCTGGACAGATCACATTCCACCCGCCGGCGCGAACGCAGCGACCCACTGCCCAACACGTATTGGCTGATGTCTGCCGTCAACGATCGGCAGTCGTCTGTCGGGGCCACCGGCATGTACGCCTGCAAGTATTCCTTTTTCAGACCGATCCGTGCTCGCCTGACCAACGCGGACACGGCATTGGGAGCGATATCCAGAATCAATCCGGCTTGCGCCGGCGACAAGCCGTCCACGTCAACCAGCCACAGCACCCGCTGCCAGCGGTCGGGAAGCGCGGACAGTGCCTTTTCCGCCAAGGCCAGGTCAGAAGCTGCGATAACTGGATCGAAGAACTCAACGGGACGTGCGTGCAATTCCAGATCGCTCACGGGTATCGACCACTGCCCGGTCTTAGCGAAATCGATGTGCACGCGACGAATTGTGATTGAAAGGTAGCCGGCCAAATTTTCCGTCGGTCCCTTGCCATTTCGCAAGGCAGCAATAATTCGAACGAATGCCTCGCTGACGATGTCGTCGACATCGCCGGAATCGTCGGCTACGCGCGATGCGATTCGACGAGCAACCGCACGGTAACGGAGAAAGATTTCGCCGATGGCCTCGACATTGCCGCCTCGCACTGATTCCAACAAACTCGAGTCGGACCATGATGCATAATATTCATGGGACAACATACACCTAACAATCTTGAGTGCTTGCTACCGGGCGATTGTCGAACCGATGCTAGCACCGCCATCTCGCGGCAAGACGCGTTTCCACGCATGAGTTTCAGGTACAGTTCAATACCTTTTCGCTACCCCCGACGGTGTGCAAAATTTCGGTCACATTTTTTCAACAATTCACATTTTTTGCGTCACGATTGGCGATTAGAGCTGTCTAGGCACTGGCACATTTAGGCTGTTTGACTATTTATGCAATCGCTGACTTCATTCCTATATCCTGTAACGTATTCGAAGTTTATGTCGGCTGTACGAAATCGGAGCCAATAATTCAGGCTCGCCGATTAAATCGCGTCACGATTGCATCGTGCGCGGCTCTATACTGATGAACGCGATAAATATTCGTTGCTCGCCACTCCCCCCATAATCGTGGGGAGCAATGGAATCGAGTTCGTGCCCCGCTGCGCGCGGAGCTAGAAGGAGCGTCGCCGGAGACCGGCGACGCTCCTTTTCGCAATGACCCTGCTAGCGTTCGATATAGCGGCCGGCAACTAGACGAGACGATCAGCGCCGCGGCGGGCGCCCATCTCACAGTGGCGATCGCAAGTTTGTGCCGGAAGTCGAGCCGGCGCTCCGTCTCGCGCACTCTGCGTCGACCGGACAGCAAGGGAGACGACTATGACTTCATTGGTGACCTCCAAGGGCCTCGACCACGTCGGAGCCTCGGCCATCTCGCGCATGATGACACGAGTGAACGCGCTCAAGCGCGGCGGCGTCGACGTCGTCGGCCTGCACGTGGGCGAGCCGGATTTCGACACACCGAGCAACATCGGGGACGCCGCGATCGCGGCAATCCACGACGGCGACACCCACTATCCCCCGATGGACGGGACCCCGGCGCTCAAGGACGCGATCATCGCGAAGTACCTCCGAGCGACCGGCCTACACTTCGACAGACCCGAAGTTGCCGTGACCAACGGGGCCAAGATGATGATCTTTTGCGCCTTCTTTGCCACGCTGCGGCCCGGCGACGAGGTGATCGTGCCTGCGCCGTACTGGACGAACTACGTCGACATCGTCCGCATGATGCAGGCAGTGCCAGTAGTGGTCGATTGCCCGGCCGCGAACGGTTTCATTCTCGATCCGGCCGATCTCGACGATGCCATCAGCGACAAGACGCGTTGGCTCATGCTCAATTCTCCGGGCAATCCCTCGGGCGCCGTTTACGGGCGAGACGAGCTGAGCGCGATTGCGGCGGTACTCGCAAAGCACCCGCACGTGTGGCTGCTCGCCGACGATATCTACGAGCACCTCGTGTACGACGATGCCGCGTACACGCCCATGCTCGGCGTCGCCCCCGAACTGCGTGAGCGTACTTTGACGATCAGCGGCGTCTCCAAGGGGTATGCCATGACGGGCTGGCGGATCGGCTGGGGCGTGGGGCCGGCCGAGCTGGTGACTGCCGCGGCCGCCGTCATCAGCCAATCGACGTCCGCGGCGAGCGGTATTTCCCAAGCCGCGGCGGTGGAAGCGCTCGAGGGACCGCAAGACAGCGTCGCCGCGTTCGTGAGTGAATACCGGCGGCGTCGCGACCTTCTGATCGACGGGCTCGCCCGCATCCCGGGTCTGGAGTGCTCGCGGCCGGACGGCGCGTTTTATGCTTTCGTCGATGTCAGCGGTTATTTCGGCACGACGACGCCGGATGGGAACGCGATTACGTCCGACGTCGATTTCGCCGACTTCCTGCTGGACGCCGGACGGGTGGCGGTGATCCCCGGCTCCGCCTTCGGGTCCGGCACCCATGTGCGTTTGTCGTTTGCCAGCGACGAATCCGTCTTGCGTGACGCCGTCCGGCGCATTGACGAGGCGTGCGGGCAATTGCGGTGACGCCGACGCCGTCAATTCACGAACAGGTGGCTCAAATGAGAGAAGGTATCGAATGAACGGGGCTGACCGGCTGATCTCGACCCTGACCAAGAACGGCGTGCAGGTGTGCTTTGCCAATCCGGGAACGTCGGAAATGCATTTTGTGGCCGCACTGGATCGTTCCCCCGACTTGAAATGCGTGCTGGGCCTCTTCGAGGGCGTGGTCACGGGCGCGGCCGATGGATATGCACGGATGACCGGGGTGCCGGCGGCAACCTTGCTACACCTGGGGCCCGGTCTGGCGAACGGTATGTCGAACCTGCACAATGCACTTCGAGCGCGCTCCCCGATCGTCAACATCATCGGCGACCATGCGACCTATCACCGGCAATACGACGCGCCGTTGACCAGCGATATCGAGGGAGCTGCCCGCCCGTTCAGTTCGTGGGTACGGGCATCGCCGACGGCGGATGCCATTGCCACGGACGCCGCTGCGGCCATCACTGCGGCACGAACGGCGCCGGGCGGCGTCGCGTCATTGATCCTTCCCGCGGACACCTCGTGGTCCGAGCCGATCGCGGACGCGCCGTTGCCCGACGCGGTGTTGACCCGCCCGCAGCCGGTCGACGACGCGAAAGTGCGCGCAGTTGCCGAAATTCTCCGCACCGGCGAACCGACAGGGCTGATTGTGTCGACGGACGCGACTCGGGACACCGACACGCTCGATACCGCCGGACGGATCGCCGCCGCCACGGGCGCGCGCGTGCTCATGCTGAACAACACGGCCGTGACCAAACGCGGAGCCGGTAGGGTGCCGGTGGAGCGGATTCCCTACCCCGTTCCGGCCGCGGTCGAGTTCCTCAAGGACTTCAAGAACCTGATCCTCGTCGGCACGAAGCCGCCGGTTTCCTTCTTCGCCTATCCGGATAAGCCGAGTGAAGAATTTGCTCCGGGCACTCGCATCCAGGAACTCGCCACCGACCGGACGGATGCCCGCGCAGCACTCGAGGCGCTGGCCGGTGAACTCGGCGCGTCGTCCTACTTGCCGATCCGAGCCGAGCTCGACGTGCCGGAGATGCCGACAGGGTCCATCGACGGCGACAAGCTCGCTGATTTCCTCGCCGTGCGAATTCCGGACAACGGCATAGTCGTCGACGAGTCGATCACGACGGGCAGAAGCTTTTACGCAAGGACGGCGACGGCGCGGCCGCACGACTATCTCGTCGGCACCGGCGGATCGATCGGCTATGCCATGGCGAATTCCATCGGCGCAGCCACCGCCTGCCCGGACCGAGAAGTGATCACGTTGGAAAGTGACGGCTCCGGACTGTATATGCCGCAAGCCCTGTGGACACAGGCTCGGGAGAACCTCAACATCACGACGCTCGTATTTTCCAATCGCAAGTATCAAATCCTGCGAAACGAGATGCAGGGCGTTCAAGCGGACTTCGGGGGGCCGCGGGCGGAAAGTCTGATGGACTTGTCCAATCCTCAGATCGACTGGGTTCAGCTCGCCGGCGCAATGGGGGTGCCGGGCCACAGGGCCACCACGATGGAGGAGCTCAATGCCGCTTTCGACGGTGCCGGGCAGGTTACCGGCCCCACACTCATCGAGGTCTCGCTTTAGCCGGACAACATCTGCCGCGGCCAATGAGCATGTCGGACTTGCATAATGCAGACCTAAAAGGTAAAGCTATGCATGAGAACGCGATAAGGTATCGACAACCTTAATCCCCCCGATATTGGGTCCGATACTGCGTTTATGCCCTCGCTGCGCGCGGTGGTTCAGGAGCGTCGCCCGTAAACGGGCGACGCTCTTCACCGTTTTGGCGTAGTTCGCGTAGGTCGCACAGTGTCGATACTCGTGCATTTCGTTGTCGGGAAGGCGTCGTCGGTGGTGACAAGTCGAAACCCGCTCTCGCCCAAGCCGTGGATCTTCCATACGCTTAAGGGATGGAATCGCCGCTCGACAGCTATCTGCGCGCGCTGCACGCCGACATCGCCTCACTCACCGGCGGCACGCCGTATTCGGCCGGGCCCGGAACGCCCGACCCCGATCCCAGTCAATTCGGCATCTGCCTGGCCACGGCGGACGGCTACGTGTATCAGGTTGGCGACACGGCGAGCGAGTTTTCCATCCAATCGATATCGAAGCCATTCACGTACGGCCTCGCGCTGGCGGATCTCGGGATGGACGCCGTCGACGAGAAGGTCGATGTGGAGCCCTCCGGAGACCCGTTCAACGAAGTGTCGTTGACGAAGTCCAGCGGCCGTCCGCCCAACGCCATGGTGAACGCCGGCGCACTAGCCGCCACCGGGCTGATCAAGGGGTCGGGCGGCAAGTCCGCGATCAAGCGAATCGTCCGAACGTATTCGGAATTCGCGGGACGCCATCTGACCATCGACAAGCATGCCGTCGATGCCGAGATCAAAATCAGCGACCGTAATCACGCATTTGCCTATTTGCTCAGTTCATACGGCATCATCGAGGGCGACCCGACCGCTGTGTTGAAGAACTATCTGCGGCAATGCTCGGTGCAGGTGACCTGCCGAGACCTGTCCATCATGGCGGCAACACTGGCCAATGGCGGCACCAACCCGGTGACGGGTGTGCAGGCCATGGACATCGGCCCGGTCGAACGGGTCCTGTCGGTCATGATGACGTCCGGAATGTACGACGATGCGGGTTCCTGGGTGGCCAGTGTCGGTATGCCGGCGAAATCCGGCGTCGGCGGAGGCATCATTGCCGTCCTGCCCGGCGAGGTCGGTCTCGCCGTGTACTCGCCGCCGCTCGACCATCACGGCAATAGCGTGCGCGGCGTTGCCGTCAGCGAACGGCTCTCCCATGACATGGAAATGCATTTCGTGCGTTCGGCTCGTCCCGGACGCAGCGCAATTCGTGCCTCCTACGACATTACCCACGCGCCGTCCGGCATCAGACGCACCGATGAAGGTGCCGCGCTGCTGCTCGAATTCGGCAATCGGGCGCAAGTGATCGAGCTGACCGGCGACCTCATCTTCGCCGGCACCGAATCGATGGTGCGTGAGGTCAGCGGTCTCGACTCATCGGTTGAATTCGTCGTGCTGGACGTTCGCCGCGTCGACGACGTCGGCGCGGTTGCCCTGACGATGTTCCAACGTTTGGCTGCTTCTCTGGCCGACGAACACCGCGAGCTCCTCCTCATCGACGGCGAAGGAAGCTTAGCGGACGCGCTGAACAACTCGGGGCACGCAGTTCCCACGTTCCGCACGCGCACGGCGGCCGTCGAACACTGCGAAGACCGCCTGCTCGCCATCCACGGTGCGGGACTGAACCTTCCGGCCACTGTCTCGGTCGCCGCCTCCCCCGCCCTGAGCCCGATGGATCCGGCCGACATCGCCGAACTTGCCAAGTTGATGGAACGCCGGCGGTACGACGACGGTGAAATCGTCCGACGGGTCGGGCAACGATTCGGCGGCATCTTCTTCATCGTTTCCGGTCAGATTCTCACGCTGACGACGGGTCCGGACGGCAAACGGATCCGGCTGAGCACGTTGAGCGCCGGCATGACGTTCGGCGAGTTGGCACTCGGCAGCGAAGACAGACAAGAAACGACGGAAAAGGCCGACGGCCCGGTCGAACTCATGGTGCTGGAGGCGGACAACCTGGCCAAGCTCGAAGACGAAAATCCCCGCCTCGCCACCGAGTTGTGGAAGGCCCTGACCCGCGACGCGTACACCCGAGTCGACCAGTACCTGCGCGAGACCGCCGTCCGGATTCGCGACTGACGCCGCAAGCCGGTACCGCCCGGCGCGGCCCGGCACGGGAATACGCCATCTCGGGCCTGGGTTCCCTCAGGCATGAAAGCTGTGAAATTCGACAAGTACGGCGGCGTGGACGTTCTCGAGGTTCGCGAGGTCGACGATCCCGAGGCCGGGCATCATCAAGTGATCGTGCGTGTGAAGGCCGCCGGCATCAACCCCGGTGAGACGACGATTCGTTCCGGCGCCCTCGACGCCCAATTCCCGGCGAAGTTTCCCGAAGGCGAGGGCAGCGATCTTGCGGGCGTCATCACGGCCGTCGGAACGGACGTCACGGACTTTGCCGTCGGGGACGAAGTGATTGGCTTCACCAACGAACGCGCCAGCCACGCGGAATTCGTCGCCGTGGAGGACTCGCAGCTCATTCGCAAGCCGGCAGCAGTGGCGTGGGAAGTCGCCGGCGCACTGTTCGTCGCCGGCACGTCCGCTCGCGCGCTGGTCGACGCGACCGACATTCGAAGCGGCGACACGGTAGTCATCTCGTCGGCTGCCGGCGGCACGGGGTCGTTGACGAGCCAGCTGGCTCTCAACGCGGGCGCCCGGGTGATCGGTCTGGCAAGCCCGGACAACCACGAGTGGTTGCAAGGGCTTGGCGTGATCCCTGTTGACTATCACGGCGAAGGACTTGCCGACCGGGTCCGGGATGCCGCTGCCGGTGCGTCGATCGATGCGCTGCTCGACACGCACGGCGGCGGATACGTCGAGCTCGGATTCGAACTCGGCATCACGCCGTCCCGCATTGCCAGCATCGCGGATTTCGCGGCCGGGGATAAGGGCGCCCGGGTGGTGGGCCACAGTGCTGCCGCGACTGCCGACGTGCTCCGGGATCTTGCGGACGCCGTCGCCGCCGGACGACTCGAGGTACCGATAGCGGCGACCTATCCGCTCGACGGGGTACGCGACGCGTACACCGAAGTCGAGCGCCGGCGGACGCGCGGCAAAATCGTCCTCATCCCCTAGCCGGTTCTCGTCCCGTCTCGTAAAGCGCCCCGCCGCGTATAGCCCGCGCCGTCATGACGGCGCGGGCTATACGCGGCGGGGCGCTTTACGGTCGGCTAGCAGGTTACTTCAGTTGGAAGTCCTTGTACTTGCCGATGTTCTTCTTCGTGATCAACGAGCAATCGAACGACTGCTTTTCTTGAGGCGCTCCGGTCTTACCGGTCTTGAGATACTTATCGGCTTCGTCGACCGCCTTCTTGGAGAATTCGACGACGGGCTGGAGCACCGTGTAATCCTGGCTGCCGGCCTTGATCGCGTCGGCAGCGTCCGGAATCCCGTCGAAACCGCCGACTACCACCTTGTCGAGCTTTCCGGCTTCCTTCAACGCCGCAATCGCGCCGAGCGCCATCGTGTCGTTTCCGGAAAGGACGCCGTCGATGTCCGGATGTGCCTGCAAGATCGACTGCATCTTGTCATGGCCGAGTTTCTGATCCCATCCGGCGACCTGGGTTTCGACGAGTTTCATCTTCGGGTACTGCGACAGCACGGTCTTATACCCGTTCGACCTGGTCGCCGAGTTGTTGTCGGACGACGGTCCTTTCAACTCGACGTACTTACCCTTGCCGCCCATCGCCTTGACGAACTGCTTGGCGCCGAGCGCGGCACCCTGAGCGTTGTTGGACACGAGCTGGGCCTTGGCCAGGCCCTGCTTGTTGATCTCGGCATTGACCAAGAACACCGGAATGTCGGCCTTCACGATCTTCTTGACGGCGCCGATCGAGCCGTTGGCGTTGGCCGGGTCGAGCAAGATCGCCTTCGACCCCTTGGTGATGGCCGAGTCGACGAGGTCGCTTTCCTTCTTGGTATCGCCCTTGTGAGCCGTCACGCTGACCTTGTAACCAAGCTTCTTGCCCTCGGCTTTGACGGCGTCGGCCTCGGCCGACCAGAACGGGTTGGCCGGGTCGTTCGTGATCAGCGAGATGAGGCCGCCCTTCGAGTCCTTGCTCGCCGAGTCCTTACTGCTCGAATCCGATGACGAGCCGCCGCATCCTGACATTCCGATGACCACGGCAGCGGCCGTGAGCATCACTCCAATTTTTCGATACATCGTTAGTCCTTTCACGTGGTACGTAGCCGAATGGTGTTGGGAGCCGTGCTGAGTTCGATCACCCGGCAGACGGTGATGAGCCGACCTCCTTCCTCTCCAGGTCGACTTCTCCGCCGGCCGGGTCCGCCCCGAGATCTCCGGCGGTCGGAGTCTGCCGGGACTTGGCCTTCTTGGACCGGTATTGGACGCGGTTGAGCATGACGGCGAACACGATCACGGCACCGGTGAAGACCATCTGCCAGTACTCCGAGACCCCGATGATGACCAGCCCGTCGGACAGGAAGCCGATCACGAATGCTCCGACCAGGGTGCCGCGGATGTTGCCGCGGCCGCCCATCAAACTGGCTCCGCCGATGACGACCGTCGCGATGGCCGTCAACTCGAAGGTGTCGCCGGTGGTCGGATTGGCCGACGTGAGCTCGGAGGCGATCACGACGCCGGCGAACGCCGCGCAGATCCCGGAGATCACGTATACGCTGATCTTCACGTTTTTGATCGGTATGCCGGAAAGCTCGGCAGCGCGTTCGTTGCCTCCCGAGGCGTACAGCCACCGGCCGAACGAGGTCTTGTTCAGCAGAATGCTGCCGATGATCGCCAGCACCACCATGATCAGCACGCCGATCGGAATGCCGAGGTACGAATCGAATCCCACGTGGTTGAACCCCGTGTTGCCGAGCGATTCCTTGCCTTGCAGGTTGGGATAGGTCTTGCCGTCGGTGATCAGCAGCGCCGCGCCGCGCACCACGTACAGCATGCCCAGGGTGGCAACGAACGGCGCGACGCCGAACTTCGACACCAGTACGCCGTTGATGACGCCGACCAGTGCGCCCACCGCGACGGCGCACAGTACGACGACCCACACGGCCGGGTACAACGTGACGCCGAATGCCGGCAGGTGCACGCCCTGTAGCAGGTACCCGGCCACCACGCCGGACAAGCCGACCGTCGACCCCACCGACAGGTCGATGCCGCCGTTGAGGATGACCAGCAGCATCCCGATCCCCAGGAAGGCGAACGTCGCGACATGCTGGGACATCACCAGCAAGTTGTTGACGGTGAAGTAGTTTGGCGACAGCAACGAAAAGATGATGATGATGACGAGCAGCGCAAAGAACGCTCGCCCCTCCAGCAAGATCTTTCCGATGTCGAAGCCGGACGACGTCCGTCCGGAGTTCTTGGCCGTCCGTTCCGCTGTGCTCATGGCTCGATTCCGTTCGTCGTGCCGGCGACCGCCTCGCCCGAGGCGGCCATGACTTGTTCTTTGGTTGCCGTCGCGGCGTCGAATTCGGCGGAGATCCTGCCCCGCCGCATCACTATCACCCGGTGCGCAATACTCAATGCTTCTCCGACTTCCGAGGTGGAGTACAAAACGGCAAGGCCCTTACCGGCCAATTCGGCAAGCAGGCCGAAGACTTCGGCTTTCGCGCCGACGTCGATTCCGCGGCTCGGTTCGTCGAGCAGGAATACTTTCGGGTCGGTGACAAGCACCTTGCCGATCACGACCTTTTGCTGGTTTCCGCCGCTCAACGCGCCGATCGCGGCCCCTTCGCCGGACGTCTTGACGCCGACGCTTGAGATACCGCGGCTGACCAGCCGATGTTCGGCCGACTTCGACAACAGCGAATTCTTCACCAGCGCGCCCAGGCTCGCCAGCGAGAGGTTTCGCCCGACCGACATGGTCTGTACCAGGCCGTCGCGCTGGCGATCTTCGGGCACGAGGCCCAGACCGAGCCGGATACGTTCGGCGATGGACCGCCCGGCCAAGGACTTGCCTTCGAGAAAAACGTCACCGCCGACTAGCGGCGAGCGGCCCGCGAGCGCTTCGAGCATCTCGGTGCGTCCTGCGCCCATCAGCCCGTAAATGCAGACGATCTCGCCGCCGTGCACGTCGATCGACACGCCGTCCACCGCCAGCCGCTCCGGATTCGTCGGATCGGCGACCTGCACGTCGGCGATCCGCAAGGCCACCCGGTCGGACTCGACGGCGTCGGGCGGCGACCCGAGGTCGAAATTCCGCCCGACCATGCGCGTGACTATCCAATCGAGATCGACGTTGGACACGTCGTCCTGCGCCACTATCGCGCCGTCGCGCAGGACGACCGCCACGTCGGTCACCTGCAGAGCCTCTTCGAGATGGTGCGAGATGTACACGATCGAGACGCCGGACTCCGTGAGGTCGTGGATCACCTTGAACAGCACCTCGACCTCGGCAGCGCTGAGGGCGGACGTCGGCTCGTCCATGATCAAAATGCGTGCGTTGACGGACAGCGCCCGCGCGATCTCGACGATCTGCTGCTGGCCGAGCCGTAAATCGGCGACCGGGGTGAGCGGATCGATGTCCTCGCCCAGACGGTCGAGGAGCTCGCGCGACTGGCGATGTTCGGCTTTGAAGTCGACGGCGCCGGAGCGCGTTCGGATTTCGCGTCCCATGAAGATGTTGTCGCGCACGTTCATGTTGGGCGCCAGGCTCAGCTCTTGGTGGATGATCGACACGCCGTGATCCCGGGCGGCGACGGTGGACGCGAACTCGACGATCTCGCCGTCGAGTTCAAGCGATCCGGACGTCGGCTGTTCCACTCCGGAAAGGATCTTCATCAACGTCGACTTGCCGGCCCCGTTCTCGCCGAACAACGTGGTGACCTCGCCCTGGGAAATCTCGAAGGTGACGCCTTTGAGCGCATGCACGCCGCCGTAGCGCTTCTCGACGTCGATGGCCCGGAACAGCGTAGTCCGCTCGGCGGGGGCAGCCGGCTCGGCGCTCATTTGCCGACCTTGATCTTGACCGGCACGATCATGAATGCGGCAGGATTCACGAACTGGAATGCGCCGGTCACCGTGACCGTCTTACCGGCCAGTTTTTTGGCGTCGACCTTGGCCAGCACCTTCTTCTTGACCTGGTTGTTCAGCTGTGCACCCACGTTTTGATACGCGATCTGATTCTTGAACTGCGGAAAATGCACGGTGCCGGACGCATCACGGATCGCCGTGCCGTTGAGGGCCGGGCCCATTTGCACGTACGCGGTGGCGCCCTTGGCCAGTCCCGCGACGGTGACCTTCATCCGGCCGGTGCCGTCGACCTTGCCGGCCTTGCCCGTGAGAGTCACGGAGTACACCGGAGCGGAGGTGCCCTCGATGACGCCGTATTTCTTGGCTGCCGCCTTTTGATCCTTGGCAATGGCCTTGGACACCTTCGGCAGCGGCACTGCCCGCTTTTCAATTGCCGGCACGATGTCGGCCGAGTAGTGCTTCTTGGCGAAATTCGCCGGGGTTGCCGCATGTTGTTTGGCCTTGTTCGCTTCGGCGGTCGTTTGAACCTTCGTGCCGAAGCCCATGGCCACGAGAAGGACGATCACGGCACCACTGATGATCAGTGTCCGCATCCGCCGGGACGCCGCGTGTGACAAGAGAGCTCCTTAATCGCCATCATTCCGCCGTTGGACGTGATTGCTCTCACTATAGAAGTGATCTGCACGCATGTACAGTATTTTTGTTCACGAATTTGATGCCCAGAACAACAGTTCATGAGAAACTAAGGGGGTGCACGACTCCATGGAGACCGCAAACGGCGGCGGACAAGCGGGACGCTATTCTTCGGCGGCCCTCTATACCGCGGCCATGATGTACTACCGCGAAGGCGCAAACCAGGCCGAAATCGCCGACCGACTGAAAATCTCCCGGGCCAGCGTGAGCCGGCTCCTGACCGAGGCCCGGCGATCGGGGATCGTGCAAATCGAAGTCCACGAGCCCCGCGACACCGACCGTGCGGAACTGGAACAGCGGTTGGCCGATTTCCTGAAGATCGACAAGGCGTACTTGTCGGCGCCGCTGAACGGCAATGAGCACCAATCCGTCATCGGCGTGACCTTGGCCCCCGCCGCGTCACGGGCCTTGCGCGAGGTCGGCCTGTTGGCCGGCGACGTCCTGCTGGTCTCGTCCGGGCGCACCGTCTACGAGATCGCGCAACAAAATCTCCCGCAGTTTCCCGGCGTGGTGGTGGCGCCAACCGTCGGCGGACAAGAATCGCCGGATCCGTGGTTCCAAACGAACGAGACCACGCGGGCGCTTGCCGCGAAGATCGGCGGCCATCCGCGGTTCCTCTACGCGCCCGCTCTCCCGGGCCCGGATCTGGAGCGTATGCTCCGCGCCGAACCGGTGATCCGGCGAGTGCTGGCCCTGTGGGAAAAGGCCGAATGCGCACTTGTCGGCGTCGGCGCGCCACCGTTGAAACGCGAATCGGTCCCGGAGTTCGTGCCCATGGACGCCGCTTCGCTCAAGGACGCCGTCGGCGACATGTGCACGCGGTTCTTCGACAGGAGCGGTTCCCCGGTCGACTACCCCGGCAGCGATCGGCTGATCGCACTCGGCCTGGAGGCACTGGCCCGGGTTCCGGTCACCATTGCGGCAGCCGTCGGCCGGGACAAGTCCGAGGGAATTACTGCGGCGGCGCGCGCCGGATACTTCAACCGGCTGGTGACGGACCAGCACACTGCCGAATCGATCTTGGCCGACTAAGTGCCGATTCGAGGCGCCGCGGGCTATGCGGGTTACGCCTCGACGAAGCGGCCGACCGTCGTCTGCGCGTTCACGCCCGGCAGCGATTCGGTGAACAGGCGATAGTAGGCGAGTTCTTCGCGGGTGCGGATCGGCGGTTCGAGCTCGCGCGCGTCCCGGGCGAGCTCGTCGTCGCTCACGGTGGCGCCGAAATGCCGTCGCAGCACGTCGTTCATGCCGGTGCCCTGCCCGAACTGTTCCTTCGGACGCCACAGCACTTCGCCGGGGACCCAGCCGTCGAACGCACGCCGCAACAGCCATTTCGCCTCGCGCTCCGGCGTGGTGAGCTTCCAACCGGGCGGAAGTGCCAGTGCCAACTCCACGACGTCCAGATCCAAGAACGGCAATCGGGTTTCCATGCCGTTGGCCGCAGCGACGCGGTCGACGCGCTGCAGCCCGCCGATATGCATGCCGGCGATGGTGGCCAGGAGCTCCTCGTGCAGGGCGACCCCGGATTCGTACCGGCCGTAATGACTGTAGCCCGCGAACAGCTCGTCCGCGCCCTCGCCGACCAGCACGATCGAAACGTGGCGGGATGCCAGTTGCGAGACGAGATGGTTCGGCACGGCGCTGTGCACGAGCGTCGGGTCAAAGGATTCCAGGCTGGCGATGACGTCGGGGACCAGTGCAATGGCGTCGTCGGCCGTATAGATCTCCTCGTAGTGGTCGGTGCCGGCGAACTCCGACATGGCGCGAGCCGCCGCGAGATCGGCGCTTCCCTCCATACCGACCGCGAATGTTTTCAACCGGGTACCGTTCTCGCGTGCCCGCCGGGCGGCGATCGCCGTCACTATCGACGAATCCACGCCACCGGAGAGCAGGACGCCGACCTCGGGCTCGGCGTCCAGACGCCGTTCGACCGCGCGGACCAGCGTCTCGCGGACGGCGTCGAACACCCAGGCCGGCGGTTCCTCTTCGGGGGCGCGGCTTTGCAGCAGCACCGGAACCTCGGCCGGCTCGGCGCCCGAATCGACAAGGCCGTCGTCCGGCGTCCAGACGTGCCCGGGCGGGAACGGCGCAACCAGCGGTCGCCAATCGGCGTCGAACGCCTTCATCTCGGAAGCAAAGAGTGTCGTGTCGCCGCGACGCGCCCAATAGAGCGGCGCAATGCCGAGCACGTCGCGTCCGACCGCGAACCGGCCGTCATCTGCGGCCATGACGAGCGCGTACGTCCCCCACAACTGGTCGAACGCGGCCGGGCCGATCGCGTCGAAGAGCGCCAAGGCGGCCTCGAAGTCGGAATCGGAGTCGTAGTGCACGTCGGCCAGGCGGGCGCGGATGCGATTGTGATTGTAGATCTCGCCGTCGCCGACCATGTGGGCGGAGCCGCTGGCGATCGGTTGGCCGCCGTGCCGCGGATCGGTGATCGAAAGGTACCGGCTTCCCAACCACGCGTCGCCGACCTGGGTCGAGCCCACGCCGTGCGGACCGCGGTGAGCCAGCCGACTGAGCATCCGGTCACCGAGAGCCGGATCGAAGGGGCCGTGGGCTGCGACTATGCCTGACATCATTTCCTTTGTCTGCCGGTAATGCTTTCGTAGTTCCGACATTACGCGCCCGGCCGACCCCTCCTCCATCGAGTGGCGGCGAATGGCTGCCTCCCTCCGCCACGTTCCACCCAGCCGCGCGTTGCTCCGCGCCGAGTGGTGGCGAATGGCTGCGAAATCGGCGATTTCGCAGCCATTCGCCACCACTCCTTTACTGGTGTGTGGCTGGCCTGGTTGTTAGCTGGCAGGCTGGTAACTGGTCTCTTGTGGCGTGTCTCTCCACCACTCGGCCCCTCTGTTGAGGTGTCTTTGCGTCGACTTGACCACGATAAGAGGCCGGTGCCGGCCTGACCGTGTCGAAGGCTTGATAGAAGTATGCCCACCCCGTATGTGGGGGTGTGGCCCTTAAAGGAGATGCCTCCACACACTATTTCCAGACCGGCACCGTGACAGTCACGAACCGTGAAGGAGACGTAACCATCATGACTATCGTCGCAGACACCTACGATCATGTCATCGGCGTGGACACCCACGCCCGCACGCACACCTATGCCCTCGTCAACGCCCGCACCGGCGGCATTGAGAAAACGAAAACGTTCCCGACCCACCCGGCCGGACTAGCCCGAGCCCTGACCTGGATCAGCCAAGTCACCGGCACCGTGTTGATCGCCTGCGAGGGAACCGGCTCCTACGGGCGCCAACTGGCCCTCCTGCTGGCCGACGCCGGCCTGCAAGTGACCGAAGTGCGCCCACCAGCCAAAACCAGCCGAGTCGGTACCGGTAAGACCGACAACATCGACGCCCGCACCGCTGCCCGCGGGATTCTGGGCACCGACACCGACCAGCTCATCACACCCCGCGCGCCAGGCGCCCGCCACGCCCTGGCAGTGCTCCTCGCCGCCCGCCTACGCCTCGACGCCCACCGCACCCGGCTGAAAAACTCACTCACCGCGCTATGCCGCGACACCAACCTCGGCATCGACGCCCGCACCGGCATCACCAACGCTCAAATCACCACCATCGCCGCCTGGCGAACCCGAACCACCGACGACCTCGACACCACCACCTGCCGCGACGAAGCCCGCCGCATAGCCAAAGAAATCCACCACCTCACCGCCGAACTCGCCGCCAACCGAGAACGCCTGGCCACCATCATCACCGACACCACGCCAGCCCTCCTCGACATCAACGGCGTCGGCCCCATCAACGGCGCGAAAATCCTCAACGCCTACTCCCACCACGGCCGCATCCGCACCGAAGCCGCATTCGCCAAACTCGCCGGCACCGCCCCATTACCAGCATCCTCCGGCAACACCACCCGACACCGGCTATCACGCTACGGCGACCGGCAACTCAACTCAGCACTCCACCGCATCGCCATGACCCGACTCGCCCACGACCCCGCCACCCAGGCATACCGCGACAAACGCACCACCCACGACGCCAGCAACCGCGACATCCACCGAAGCCTCAAACGCTACATAGCCCGAGAAATCTACCGAAACCTCGAACACATCACCGCTTGACACAACCATAGAAGTGTCGGCGCGCAGGTGGGCACCGTGGACGAGGACGAATTACGCAATCGCCATTGCGACGGTGTCATTTGCCCACCCGGTGGTATGTTCGCGGCTAAAGTTATCCCAACAATTAGATAAACAAGGATGATGGCATGAGGCGCGGATCGAATCTGGGGCAGCTCGGCGGCTTCAATCAGGCGGTGATTCTCGACAGCATCCGCCGCGCCGCGGACGGCGTGAGCCGCACGGAGCTCGCACAATCGACCGGATTGACGACTCAGACCGTGTCAAACATCGCGCGGCGACTGCTCGACCAGCGGCTGATTCGCGAGGACCGGACGACCTCGAGCGGACCCGGAAAACCCCGGATCGTGCTCGAACTGGAAGGCGGCACGCTCTACGCGGCCGGCATCCACATCGACCCGGCGGTGATCACGTTCGTCTTGCTGGACCTGCGCGGAACCGTGGTGGCCCGCGCCCGCCGCAATATGCCGGCCTCGCCCGCGCCGAACAAGATCGTGCGTCTGATGGCGAGGGCCATCGACAAGATGATCGCCGACGCCGGCATCGCCCGATCGAAACTCCTGGGTATCGGCATCGCCTCACCGGGCCCGATCGACGAAGAACACGGGATCGTCGTGGGCCCTCCTCTGCTGCAGGGTTGGACTACCGTGCCGCTGCGATCGGCCCTGTACGAAGCAACGCATTTGCCGATCCTCCTCAACAAGGACTCCACCGCCGCGGCCGTTGCCGAGTTGTGGTTCGGCGGCTCGCGCGACCCGGGCAGTTTTGCGTTCATCTACCTCGGCACGGGCATCGGCGCCGGGCTGGTGCTCGACAATGCCGTCGTCCAAGGCTCACACAACAATCTCGGCGAGATCGGCCATCTCTGCTCCGGCGAGGACGGCCCCCTCTGCGACTGCGGCCGGGCGGACTGCGTCGGCGCTGCCACGAGCCCTCGCTATCTTGTCGGACAAGCCGTCGACGCGGGGCTGATCGACGCACGACCGGAAACCGCACACCCGCGCGAGATCAACGTCGCCTACCGAAAGCTTTGCAAGCTCGCGGACGCGGACGACCCGCACGCACGACGCATCGTCGACGATGCCGCGCGAAAACTCGGCAGAGCAGTCGAAGACATCGCCAATATGCTCGATCTCGACAAGGTCATTTTCGGGGGCCCGATGTGGTCGCCGATAGCCGATCACGTCCTGCGCCGATTGGGCCCCGTGCTGAAGCGCCGCTTTGTGGCAACCGCGATCCACGAGGTCGAATTGTCCGGATCGCGTCTTGGCGACAACGTCGGCGCGATCGGCGCCGCCTCATTGGTCCTCGACCACAAGCTGTCGCCGGACCCGGCCGGGCTGATATTGAATTCGTAGCCTCCTCCCCCTTGCGATGTATGTCACATTCGGCTAGCGTGCATCAGGATTAGTAAATCAACTTGATTGCTATATCCATTCGTTCGGATGCACGGAGGCATCATGAAGTCACTGAAGATAGCCGCAGCGCTCGTCTCGGCAGTTGCTCTCATCGCATCGTCCGGTTGCTCGGGGTCCGGGTCGGACGACAACACGGTGAAGGTCGCTTACGAGAAGTTCGGAAACTTCCAGGCTGCGGACACGCTGATGAAGCGCGTGAAGAAAGAGATGAAGAAGACGCATCCGGACGCCACCATCAAGCTGGTGCCCATTCAAGCCAAAGAGAACGACTACTACACGAAGCTCGCGCTCATGGAGCGTTCGCCGTCGACCGCACCCGACGTCATTTACGAGGACACATTCCAGATCAAGTCGGACGTCGCCGCCGGTCACCTCCTCGCCCTCGACAAGTACCTCAAGGGGTGGAAAGGCTGGAACCAGTTCGTCACGAAGTCCAAGCAAGCAGGACTCGGCGTCGACGGGAAGACGTACGGCGTCCCAATGGGGACCGATACGCGCGTGCTCTGGTACAACAAGAAGCTGCTGAAGAAGGCAGGGGTCTCCGTGCCCTGGCAGCCGAAGAATTGGCACGACATCCTCGCCACTGCGAAAAAGGTGCAGACTGCGGAGCCGAAGGTGATGGGGCTGAACGTCTTTTCCGGCAAATCCGCCGGGGAAGCCTCCACGATGCAGGGCTTTGAAATGCTGCTCTACGGCACCGGCGACACGCTCTACAAGGACAAGAAATGGGTCCTCGGCTCACAGGGCTTCAAAGACTCGCTGAAGTTCATCCAGACGCTGTACAAGAAGCACCTCGGCCCGAGCGCGAAGCAGTCCCTCGACACGCAAATCCAGAACACCGTGCCCGGCAGCTGGATGCCGAAGGGGAAGATCGCGATAAGTCTCGACGGCTCCTGGCTGCCCAGCACGTGGATCAAGGGAGGCGCCGCGGAGTGGCCGGCATGGGACAAGACGCTCGGTACCGCACTAATGCCGACGCAGAACGGCCAAGGCCCCGGGTTCACGAGCATGTCCGGCGGATGGACGCTGTCCGTCGGCAAGGACACGAAAGCACCCAAGCTCGCGTTCGATGTCATCAAGACGGCGCTGAACGAAAAGAATTCGACCAAGTTCGACATCGGAAATTCGCAGATCGCCGTCCGGAAGGACGTCGCAAGCGACCCGAAGTACACGAAATCCGATTCCTCGTTCGGCAAGACGTCGAAGGCGGTTCAGTACACGCATTACCGTCCGGCAACCGAAGACTACCCCAAGATCTCGAACAAGATTCAGGTGGCCATGGAAGCCGTCATGACCGGGCAGCAAACGCCGGCTCAGGCCGCCGCGGCATATGACAAAGCGGTAATCGAGATCGTCGGCAAAAAGCACACGACAACCGGGAAATAGATCGTGGCGTCGACAACTACCGAGCAGGTACGGAGCACTCCGGCACCGGCGGCGCCGAACCGACGCAAGCGGCATCCGACCCGATTCACCCCGCTCGTCCCGGCGATCATCCTGCTCGCGCTGTTCATGCTCGGGCCGATCGTCTGGTCGTTTTACGGCTCGTTCACGAACTCGGCGCTCACCGGGTCGGCAGCGCTGCATCCGGAATTCATCGGGCTGGACAACTACGTCAAGCTGTTCAGTTCGAGCGTGTTCCCTAAATCGCTGCTGCTCACGCTCGTCTTCGTGATCGGTTCGGCCGTGGTGGGTCAGACGGTGCTGGGGCTATTGCTCGCGATTCTGATGCGCGGCGCAAACTCCATAGTTCGCGGAGTTGTCGGCACCATCGTCGTCGCCGCCTGGGTGCTGCCCGAGATCGTTTCAGCATTCGTCGGCTACGCGTATTTTTCCGGTCATGGAACGTTGAACGCGATTTTGTCGTGGCTGCACGTGCCGACCGTCGATTGGCTCTTCTCCGCACCGATGCTGGCCGTGATCTTGGCAAACACATGGCGCGGCACTGCGTTTTCCATGATGCTGTACTCGGCCGCACTAACAAACGTGCCGACCGACGTGCTGGAGGCGGCGACGGTCGACGGCGCCGGTGAATGGCGCAAGCTCTTCTCCGTGACGTTGCCGATGATTCGCCGCACGATCACTACCACGCTGATGTTGATCACGCTGCAGACTCTGTCTATCTTCACGCTCATTTACGTGATGACGGCAGGCGGGCCCGGTTTTGACAGCTCAACGCTGCCGATCCTCGCCTACCAGCAGGCGTTCAAGTTTTCCAATCTCGGGTACGGCACCGCGATCGCGACGATCTTGCTCATCGTCGGCGCCGCGTTCTCCGTCATCTACCTCCGAGTCCTGAAACCGAAGGTTAACTGAGATGAGCGCCACGACTCCGCGCCTGTCCTTGTCCTCGCCGCGCCGGCTCGGCGTCGCCGGGCTGACCAACGGCATCCTGCTGTTCATCGCGCTGTGTTTCATCTTGCCGATGGCGTGGTTGATCCTCGCCTCGTTCGACACGAAGGCGACGCTGGCAGCCGGATGGCCCGGCCGATTCTCGTTCGAGAACTTCCGGGTCGTGCTCACTCCGGACGTGTCACTGGTGCCGCTGCTGAACAGCCTCGTACTCGCGGGCGCGTCGGCAATCGTCACGGTAATCGTCGCGGTGCTCGCCGCATACCCGCTCTCGCGGTACAACCTGCGCATCGGCAAACCGTTCATGTACGCGATACTTTTCGGCACCGGACTGCCCATCACTGCCATGATGGTTCCCGTTTACCAGCTCTTCGTCCGGCTCAATCTGCTCGATTCCGTCGGCGGCACTATCTTCTTCATGGCTGCCACGCAGCTGCCCATGGCGGTATGGATGACCAAGAACTTCATGGACGACGTGCCGGTCAACCTCGAAGAGGCCGCATGGATCGACGGCGCCTCGTCCATGAAGACGCTCACGCGCGTCGTCGTGCCGCTCATGCGCCCGGGCATCGCCGTCGTTTTCGTGTTCGTCTTCGTCGAGGCCTGGGGCAACTTCTTCATCCCATTCGTCCTACTGCTCAGTCCGGACCGGCTGCCCGCCGCCGTGAGCATCTTCAACTTCTTCGGCCAGCACGGCGCCGTCGCCTATGGCCAGCTTGCCGCATTCTCGCTCATTTACTCGGTACCAGTCGTCACCCTGTACGTGTTGGTGCAACGGTTCATCGGCGGCGGCTTCTCGCTGGGCGGAGCGCTCAAAGGGTGACCGCTCGCCGAGCGACAAACCGAGCGACAACCGGAAAGGGAACTATTCATGCATGACCGGACATCGATCACCGAGGGCCGCTTGGACCGGTTCGTCGACGAGTTTCTGCGGCCGGCGATCTACGGACGCTCCACGCCACTCACCTGCGAAGCGTGGCCGGTGCCCGGCGAGCCCATTCCCTTCGAGGACGCCCGAGCCGGGCACTACGAACCGCTGCCGACCGGTGTGCAGTGGGGCCGTCCCTGGTCGACCTTGTGGCTGCATCTGACCGGTACCGTACCGTCCGGTTGGGGCGCCGGCCGCGACGCCGTTGTCGAACTCGTCATTGATCTGGGGTTCGACGCCGATCATCCCGGTTTTCAATGCGAGGGCACCGCATACCGGCCCGACGGCACGATCATCAAGGGAATCTCGCCGCGTAACCAGCACGTGCCGGTCGACGCCGGCGACGGCTCCGACGGTATCGACATCTATGTCGAAGCCGCCGCCAACCCGAACGTCGCCGGGCAATTCGCGTTCGACAAGACGCCGCTGGGCGACAAGGCCACGGCCGGCGACGAACCGCTTTACCGGCTCAATAGGCTCGATATCGCCGAGCGCAACGTGACGGTGTGGGAATTGTGTCAGGACGTCGTCGCATTGCGCGGACTGCTGGCCGTGCTGCCGGCCGACCTACCGCGACGCGCACACATTCTTGCCGCACTCGAGCAAATGGTGGACGTGATGGATCCGGACGACGTGCCGGGCACCGCCGCGACCGGCCGTGAGGCCCTGGCCGGCGTCCTTGCAAGCCCCGCGTACGCGAGCGCGCACACGCTTTATGCCGCCGGTCACGCCCACATCGACAGCGCGTGGCTGTGGCCGGTGCGAGAAACCATCCGCAAATGCGCGCGCACGTTTTCCAACGTCGTCGATCTCATGGACGCCGATCCCGATTTCGTCTTCGCGTGCTCGTCGGCGCAACAGCTGGCATGGATCAAGGACGGTTATCCGGAGTTGTTCGAACGCATTCGCGCGAAAGTCGACGCCGGTCAGTTCGTGCCGGTCGGAAGCATGTGGGTCGAGTCGGACACCAATATGCCGGGTTCGGAGGCGATGGCCAGGCAGTTCATCGAGGGCAAGAACTTCTTCTCCCGTGAATTCGGCGTCAATACGGAAGAGGTCTGGCTGCCCGATTCTTTCGGGTATTCCGCGGCCCTCCCCCAGATCGCCGCGGCTGCCGGTGCCCGCTGGTTCCTCACCCAAAAGATCTCGTGGAATCAAACGAACAAGATGCCGCACCACACGTTCACCTGGGAGGGCATCGACGGCACGCGGATCTTCACGCACTTCCCACCGGTCGACACGTACAACTCCGACTTGTCCGCACGGGAGCTGGCCCACGCCGAGAGGACGTACCTGGAAAAGGGGAACGGGACGTCGTCCCTCGTTCCGTTCGGCTGGGGCGACGGAGGCGGCGGGCCGACCCGCGAAATGCTCGCATCGGCCAACCGTTTTCACGATCTCGAAGGCTCGCCGCGGGTCAAGGTGGCGTCCCCGCGCGACTTCTTCACCCATGCCGAAGCCGAGTACGCGAACCCGCCGGTCTGGGTCGGTGAAATGTACCTTGAGCTGCACCGCGGAACTTATACGTCGCAACTTCGCACAAAACAGGGAAATCGCCGCAGCGAACACCTCTTGCGCGAAGCCGAACTATGGGCGGCGACGGCTGCCGTTCGAGCCGGGGCCGACTACCCCTACGACGAGTTGTCCACGGTCTGGCACCAAGTGCTGCTGCAGCAGTTTCACGACATCTTGCCGGGCAGCTCGATTGCGTGGGTGGCGCAGGATGCCGAACGCCACTATGCGGATATCGCTGCACGGCTCGACCAGCTCATTGCCGATTCGGCGCGCCGACTCGTCGGGGACGGCGACCGAACACTCGTGTTGAACGCGGCGCCGCATGATCGCCACGGCGTACCGGCCATGGGAATCGCCGAACCGGTCGGAGCCGACGCCGGCGTCGAGGTAACCCGGGCTGGCGATGAGTACATGCTCGACAACGGCCGTATCCGAGCAGTCGTGGATTCTTCCGGGCGGTTGACATCATTGCTCGACTACGCGACAGGCCGGGAAGCCGTCCCGGCGGGCGAATTCGGCAACTCGCTCGAGATCTATCGGGATACGCCCAACCAATGGGATGCGTGGGATATCGATGCGCACTATCGACGGAATCGGCGGGTGCTGGACGCCGCCGACTCGGTGAGTCTCGTCCAGGAGGACGGCGATGTGCACGTCGTCGTCGAGAAGCATTTCGGCCGCTCGCAGATCAGGCAGACAATTTCGCTGGCCGCCGGCTCGGACTCGCTCGAGATCGCCACTGTCGTCGACTGGCACGAGGAAAAGAAGCTGCTCAAGGTCGCGTTTCCGCTCGATGTCCGGGCCGACCGGTCGGCGTCCGAAACTCAGTTCGGCCATGTCTTCCGTCCGACGCACGAGAACACGTCGTGGGAAGCCGCGAAATTCGAGATCTGCGCCCACCGTTGGATTCACGTCGGCGAGCCCGGGTACGGCGTCGCGGTTGCGAACGATTCCACCTACGGCCACGACATCACGCGCGACGTGCGACCCGACGGCGGCACGACCACCTGGGTGCGGCCATCGCTGCTGCGCGCGCCGACGTATCCCGATCCGCACAGCGACCAAGGCGAGCACACCATGCGTCTGACTGTTCGCCCCGGCGCGACGATCGCGGACGCCGTCGAAGAAGGCTACCGAGTGAATCTCACCGAGCGAACTCTCTCGGGCGGCCGGAGCGTCGACCCGTTGGTGACCGTCTCGAATCCGGCCGTCGTGGTCGAGGCCGTGAAACTTGCGGATGATCGGAGCGGCGACGTCGTCGTGCGATTGTATGAATCCCGCGGCGAGCGCTCCGGCGCCACCGTCGCCGCAACGTTCGCCGCCGCGGGGACTACGGTGACCGATCTCTTGGAACGGGACATCGAAGCTCCCGCCGGCGTTCACCTGGAGCAGCAATCGGCGACCGTGACGCTGCGTCCGTTCCAAATACTGACGCTGCGGTTCGCGCGGTAGGCCGCGGCTTCAACCGTCGGGCACGGTTCGCAGGGTGGAGCGCGGCGGTTCACACGGTGGCGGCCAGGTACGCACCGTGGAGGCCGGCGCTGATTCCGGTCCGCCGAGTGGTGGCGAATGGTGGTGCCCTTCCATCGAGTGGTGGTGAATGGCTGAATTTCGTGCCGAAATTCAGCCATTCACCACCACTCGGCGCGGGAGGAAGGGCGCGGGAAGGCAGAAAGGGCGGGAAAGGCGGAAGCACCGGTGGGAAAGGCGGAAGCACCGGTGGGAAGGCGGAGGCGCAGGCGGGTCAGTCTTGGCGGCGAGTGCCGGACGACGCGAATTTGCGTTCCGCGCTACGCGCGCCGGAGGCGATCTGTTCGGCTGCCTTGCGGGATGTCGGCACAATGCGCGGTCCGGCCAAAAGGGCCAGTGCCGCTCCGACGAAGGCGCCGGCCGCGCCGATCAGCGCGAATTGCACGGCGTGCGGCCCGGTCGTCATCAACAGACCCGGGCCGACCGGGCCGCCGGACAACCCGCCAAGCACCCCAAGCAGCACTCCGGTTCCCACCCCGATCGACGCCGACGCGATCAGTTGTTCGGGCCACGCGTCGATGCCCTTGGCCAGCATCCACCAGCCGGCCGCCAGCCCCGCCAGGGCCGGAACGACCACGAAGACACCCGCCCAATCAACCGCGTCGGTCGGTATTCCGGCGA
This sequence comes from Spelaeicoccus albus, assembly GCF_013409065.1. Lineage (NCBI taxonomy): Bacteria > Bacillati > Actinomycetota > Actinomycetes > Micrococcales > Brevibacteriaceae > Spelaeicoccus > Spelaeicoccus albus. The sequence continues at coordinate 3,794,729 of NZ_JACBZP010000001.1, forward strand.
GGACCGGGACGGCGGGAATCGGCCCGATGGTCGTACCGAACGGCGAGATGCTGCTGCCCGTCCCGAGTACGAATCCGGGGCCGGTCATCCAGCTGGACGCCCACACGACTAGGTTCGGGAGTGCCAACAGCTGGCCGAACGACAGCACTATTGCCCCGGTGCCGGTCGCTCCGAGCGTGCCGTACAGCGCCGCGAACTGGTGATGATGGACGATGATCGTCACGACAACCAACACGAACCCGGCCGCCAGAATGATCCCCGTACACAGGAGGACGGCGCGCACGGACGCCGCGGCAAAGTCGACGACGCCCTCGCCGACGAGCCCGACAAGTTTGGCGCGCAGCTTCGTCTGCGGATAGTCGTCCGCATCGTTTCGGTGCTTCTTCGGCAGGCGCAGCACGCCGACTCCGCCGGCTATGAGAGCCACCAGGAATGCGCCGCCGGCTGCTTGCCAGGGGTGTGTCGGCAACGGCTGCCGGCCCATGGCCGCCGATGTCGCGAGCGCGATCGCCCCGTAGACGACCGCCATGCACACCCACGAGATCAACGAAAAGTATCGAGAGACGGTGCCGGTACGCGCGGCTTTGCGTCGGGCCCGTGTGATGCCGCCGGCGATCGTCAGACGTCGTCCGGCCCGGTAGCACAGCCAAATCGGCAATGCCGTCACGAGCCACGGGACGAACCCGAAACTCCCTCCGTCGTACGACACGGGCGCGCCGTGGCTGAGCAGCCAGACCTGCACGCTTGCCGCCACGACGGTGAACAACGTGCCGAGCGGGGACGTGCTCAAGATCCAGGCGATCACCGATACGACGGCCAGCATGATGATGCCGAGCAATGCGGCCTGTACACCTTCAAGGACCCCTAATGTCCATGGCGATCTGGTTCCGTCGTCACGGACATCGACACCGACGCTGGCGCGTTTCGGTGTCGGCTTGATGCGGGGGCGTCGTGAAGTCATGAGGGCTCTATTGTTTCGCGAGCACCCGCCGATTCCGGCCTCCGACACGCGTGGTCTACCTGACAACCCGCTGAATACCGGCAGCCTGCGGTACTGTAGCGCGTGCACTCGTGATGCAGTATCGCTATACTGCTTACGCGGTCCCATCCCGCACGTCCAGATTCGCGACACACAGTCCTTGCTGTGCCGTGATCCGAACTAATTTCATACTGCCAGATATCGCATCCCCCACTTCCGTGGCCTCACACTCGGAGTCGACATATGACCGACGGACCCAATTCGAACCCCCAACCCCCGAATTCGGGGCAAGGCGGCCCCGGCCAGGGCCAGCCGTACGGCGGCAATCAGCCGCCGTCGCAGCCCCCGAACAACCCGCCCGGAAACCAGCCAGGCCAGCAGGGCGGCTACGGACAACAGCCCCAGCAGGGCCAGCCCTACGGCGCTTCCGGCCCCGGGCAAGGCGGCTACGGACAACAGCCGCAACAGGGCCAGCCCTACGGCGCTTCCGGCCCCGGGCAGGGCGGCTACGGACAACAGCCCCAGCAGGGCCAGCCCTACGGCGCTTCCGGCCCCGGACAAGGCGGCTACGGACAACAGCCCCAGCAGCAAAACCAGGCATACCCGGGCGGCCCGTACGGCGGCCCGCCGCAAAAGAAGAAGCTGAGCCGCGGTGCTAAAGGCGGCATCATCGGCGGCGGAATCGCGGTCATCCTGATTATCGCGCTTGTCGCCGGCTGGCTGATCGTCGGTCATTTGAACAAGACGCAGCACGGACCCGACAACGTCGTCGCCGATTACGTCAAGGCCATGAAGAACGGCGACGTCAAGGCGATGAACCAGATCGCGGAACCGGACATCACCGATGAGGCCGATGACACCCTGATGAAGGGGAAGGCCGCCAAGCAGGCGCTCAAGAGCGTCAGCGAAATCGAGACCGGCGACCCGATCATCCGGGGCGACGAAGCACAAGAAACGCTGCGTTACAAGGTCGACGGGCATTCCCATTCGACGACGTTGAAGCTGCACAAGGACGGCAAGGAAGGCATCTTCTTCGACAAGTGGGAGCTTGAATCGCCGACCGTCAACAACATCAATGTTCGCGGCAGCAACATCGACACGGTTTCCGTGAACGGCAAGAACATCAAGCTCAAAGACGACGAGGCCAAGCTTGCGGCCTATCCGGGCTCGTACACCGTCGAGGTCGCTGATTCGAAGTACTTCGACGGCTCGTCCGAAAAGGTCGGACTCGGTTTCTCCAGTTCGTCGGTCTCCATCCCGTCCAGCGTGTCGCTGACCCGCGAGCCGAACGATGCCCTCGACGACGAGGTGAAGCGGCTCGTCAAGAAGAAGATCGAAGAGTGCGCCGCCACCACCGATCCGCGCACCACCGGCTGCCCCTTCTACAGCTCGAACAGCGATATCAAGAAGGGCACCGTCAAGTGGGACATCGGCTCGATTCCCGACATCAGCGTGAGCGCGACGTCCGACGGCTCAATCCGGTTCTACGCGACCTCGAGCCTGAAGGTTGACTACAAGGCCAAGTCGAAGACGCGTTCGTCCGGCTACTGGCACCTGCGCTCCCCCGCCTCCGTTTATCTCTCCGGAACGGGCACGGTGAAGGGCGATAAGATCACCATCGAATTCTCGTCGGCAGCGTAACCGGCGGAAAGTTCGGGCGGCGGCAGCAATGCCGCCGCCCGAATTTTTTTGCTCGCGGCCCGGCAGTCAGTCCGGCCAGCTCTGGCGTGCCGATTCGGGCCGCGCCGATTCATACCACGCCGCCGCCCGGAGCACCTCCGGATCGGCGAACCGTCGTCCGGCGATCTGCAGCCCGATCGTGCGGCCGTCGGACGTGAATCCGCAATTCACGGACGCCGCGGGCTGCTCGGACATGTTGTACGGCGCCGCGAATCCGATATGCGCCATGCCGACGGACGGATCATTGAATGGCATGGGCCATTCGGCCGGGAACGCCGCAACCGGGCTCACGGGCGAGAGAACCAGGTCGAAATCCTTCGTCGCTCCGATGGTGGCGGCGCGGATCCGCATGATGTCCTGATAACACCGCAGTACCTCGGCTCCCGATACATCGGCGCCCTGACGGCACCAGTCCGCGACGTACGGAAGGATTCGGCGCTGGTTGTCGATTGTCAACGCCTGGTAATCCACCCAGCTGCGCACCCGCCAAAACCGGTCCAGCGAATCGAGCAGCCGCTGACTCATGAACGGTTCGATTCGGCTCACCGCCGCGCCGTTACCGGCGAACAGGTCCGCGGCAGCCGTCACTGCCTGCGCGATTTCCGGATCGACGGCCATCCCGCACCCGGCGTCCACCTGCACCCCGATCTTCAGCCCGCGCACCGATCCGCGGACTCCGTCGGTGCCTGCCGCGGGCAGCGTCCAGTCGAGCTCGGCGGCAGGCAGGTGCGAATAATCGCGGACGTCGGGCCGCCCGATGACCGACATCATCACGGCGAGGTCGTCGACGCGCCTGGCCAAGGGGCCGGCGCACCGCCCCAGATACGGCGCGTCCAACGCGACCCTTCCATAGCTCGGCTTCAGCGTGGCCAAGCCCAACCACGTTCCGGGAAGCCGGATGGAGCCGCCGATGTCCGAACCGACGTGTACGGGGCCGTACCCGGCAGCGGCCGCCGCGCCTGCGCCCGCGCTCGACCCGCCGGTCGTCAGCTTCGGGTCGATCGGGCTGCGGGTAATGCCGTGCAGACTGGACACGCCCGATGAGAGCATCCCCCAGTCGGGCATGGTGGTCGACCCGACTATGACGCCGCCCGATTCCTCGATCCGGTCGGTGATCGGCGCGTTGGCGGCGGCCGGCGGCTGGTCGTTGCCGGCGTTGCCCGACGGCATGCCGACGCCGCGGCGGGCCACGTTCTCCTTCACCGTCACCGGCACGCCGTCCAGAACGCCGCGCGGCGTTCCGGCACGCCACCGATCGGCGCTGGCGAGGGCGTCGCGTCGGACGGCGTCCGGGTCGTGCACGTAGAACGCGTTGATGACGGGCTCGAACTCGCCGACTCGGGCCAGGACGGCGTCCGCGACCTCGACCGGAGACAAAGTTCCGGCAGCGTACCCGCCGGTCATGTCCGCTGCCGAGAGCCCGGCCAAATCGCGTTCATTCGTCATCGTGATCTCCTCCAGTGCTCGTGCAGGGGGTGCGATTCGTCATCTTACGACCCGGAAACCTCCGGCCGGGCCGGCCGGGTGAGATTGGGAGGGACCGCGCTGTCATGCGCGCCGGCGCAGCTGCGCCGTCACGCCGGCCCCGATGATGATCGCTGCCGCTGACACGGCGAGCACGCCGGCCGTGAGAAGCCCGGCCGTGAGCGCCACGCCCCAAAGGATCCCTCCGACCCAGAGCCCGCCGTCCACGGACAGGTTCCACACCACCGACGCCGGGCCGGAATCCAGCCGGCGCATCGCCACGTGCAACGTGACGGTTTGCACGATCCCGACTCCGAGACCGATGAGCAGTCCGGATGCGATCACGGCCGCCGAGCCGCCGACGAGAACCCCCACGACGCCGCCGGCCGCGAGCAGGACGGCGCCCGTCGTCGCCGCGCCGCCCGCTTCGACCTTGGCCTCCAATTCGCCGCCGATACCGCGCCCCAGCGCATTACCCGCTTGAACGGCGAAGACCACGACGGCGGCGCGTCCGTAGGCCGAGGCCAGCACCGGCAAGCTCGACAGTCCGTGCGACAGCACGACCACTGCCGCGAGCAGGAGAGACAGCACGAGCCACGGAGCATTGGCGACCAGTGACGGCCGAGTTCGCGGCTTCCTTTCCGTTCCCGACGAGGCTTGCGCATTAGTGGTGGATTCGCCGGATTCGCCCGAATTGTCGACGTTGTCGACGGACGGCCCGCTCGGGGTCCTGCCGACTCCGGCCGGGATCCCGAATGACAGACCTGCGGCGATGATCCCGGCCGCGAAGGCGCATATGCCGAACACGGGCGACGAGAAAGTGAGTGCGAGTTGCACTCCGGCAGGCGAGCCCAGCGCCGACGCGGCCATGGTGAAGAGCCCGTAGGTGCCCAGTGCCCGTCCCAACTTGGTCGGGGGCACCAGCAGCGCCACCCCCTGCGCGCCGGCCACGATGAGAACGCCGAAGCCCGCTCCCGTTGCGACGGCCCCGATGAGCAGCGTGGGGGTCGCTGCGGCCATGCCGGTCACGAGCGCGCCCGCCGCCAGCAGCAGGGCCGAGCCTGTCAGTACGTACCGGAGCGACAGCCGGCGTACCAGTGCCGGGGTGAAGACCTGCACGCCCATGACGAATGCCATCATGGTGCCGACGAACACGCTGCTCAGCCCGGGAGCGTCCGCGCGAGTGACCGGGATGAGGGAGTACAGCGTGAAAAAGATCGCCACGCTGACAGAGACAGTCGCCGTCAGCGACACTAATGCCGCCGGCGACCGTGACGAGGATCGGCGAGCGGGAAATTTCACCCGGCGAGGGCCTCCACGATGTGGGGGCGCAGCGCGCGGAACGCCTGTCCGCGATGGGACAGTCGGTTCTTTTCCGCCGGCTCGAGTTCGGCGGCCGTACGGCCGCCGGGGTCACCGTCGACGCGCAGGATCGGATCGTAACCGAATCCGTTCCGCCCGCGCGGTGAAAATTCCAGCGTGCCGGGGAAGTACCCGTGTTCGACGTGCTCGGCGCCGTCCGGAGTCACCAGGGCGGCCGCGCACACGAACCGGGCGGCCCGGTGGGCCTCGGGAACGTCGGACAGCTGGGCAAGCAGCAGTTCGAGATTCGCCAGATCGTCGCCGTGCGTGCCCGACCAGCGGGCAGAGAAGACACCGGGCGACCCGCCCAGCACGTCCACGGCCAGGCCCGAGTCGTCGGCGATCGACGGCAGCCCGGTGAACTCGGCGGTCGCCCTGGCCTTCAGCAATGCGTTCTCGGCGAACGTCACCCCGGTTTCGCGCACGTCCGGAACGTCGAGCTGCGCCGACGAGGCGACGTCCGGCGCACCGGCGTGCATCTCCAGGATGGCCCGCAACTCGACGAGCTTTCCTTCGTTGCGCGTTGCCAGCACGATCCGCGGAGCCCGGCCCGTCATGCCCGGGCGTCCTCGCTCAACGCGGCGTTCTGGATCTTTGTCAGGTCGGCGCCGCCGGCGACCGCCAGGTCGAGCAGCTTGTCGAGTTCGGCGCGGTTGAACGGCGCGCCTTCGGCGGTGCCCTGTACTTCGACGAAGTCGCCGGTGCCGGTCATCACAACGTTCATATCGGTTTCGGCGCGCACGTCTTCGACGTAGGCCAGGTCGAGCATCGGCGTCCCGTCAATCACGCCGACGCTGACTGCCGAGACCGATCCGGTCAGCGGGTTCGCGTTCTTTGGGATGTCGCCGGCGGCCTTGCCGGTGGCAACGGCGTCGGCAAGCGCCACATAGGCGCCCGTGATCGCCGCCGTGCGGGTGCCGCCGTCGGCCTGGAGCACATCGCAGTCAAGCACGATGGTGTTCTCGCCGAGGGCGTCCACGTCGACAATGGCGCGCAAGCTGCGGCCGACCAGCCGGGAGATCTCATGCGTGCGCCCGCCGATTTTTCCCTTGACGGACTCGCGGGAATTGCGCGTGTTCGTTGCGCGCGGCAACATCGCGTATTCGGCAGTCACCCAGCCCTTGCCGCTGCCCTTGCGCCAGCGCGGCACGCCGGCCGTGAACGAGGCGGCGCACAGGACTCGGGTGCGGCCGAATTCGACGAGCACGCTGCCTTCGGCGTGATCGAGCCAGTTGCGCGTGATGGTCACCTCGCGCAGCTGGTCGACGGCGCGCCCGTCGGCGCGGGACTGCGTCGGCTCTTGGTGGGTCTGCGATGTCATGAGACTCCTTCGGTTGTGTAGACGGCGCCGGTGGCGGCCAGGTCGATCGGGCCGGAAAAACGGCGCGCGGCCCCGGCGGACGTGCGCTGCGGGTCGTTCCAGGCCGGGATGTGGGTGAGGACGAGTCGGCGGGCGCCGGCGTCGGCGGCGACGCTGCCGGCGCGGTATCCGGTCATGTGGATGCCGCGCACTTCGTCACGGCCCTCGTGAAAGGCGGCCTCGCACAGCAACAGGTCGGCGCCGGCGGCCGCATCGCGCAACGCATCGCATTCGTCGGTGTCGCCGGAGTAGGCCACTACGTGCCCGGCGGCGTCCTCGAGCCGCAGGCCGTACGCTTCGACCGGGTGATCGACGAGGAACGGCGTCACACGCAACGGACCGACCCGGAATTCGGTGCGGTCGGACCAGTCCGTGAACGTGTAGACGGTGTTCAGATCGCTGCTGCCGGGTTCCTCGTGCCGGCCGGGAGCCGCGCCCGGGGCTGTGAAGTACGCGGCGCCGAGCCGCTCGGCCGCGCCGGGCGGCGCGTAAACGGGCAGCTTGCCCTGCCGCGCGCCGTCCGGGGCATACCTGGCGTACACGAACATGCCGGTGAGATCGAGGCAGTGATCCGGGTGCAGGTGGGTGAGCAGGACGGCGTCCAGCTCGTTCGGGTTCGCAAAGCGCTGCAATGCGCCGAGCGCGCCCGACCCGAAGTCAAGAGCGATGCGCCAGTTGCGTCCGGCCTCATCGGTCGTCTCGACGAGATAGCACGAGGCCGGCGACTCGGGGCCCGGATACGATCCGGCGCATCCGATGACTGTCAATTTCACGTGATGCTCACTCCTTAGGATGCGTTTCCGCGCAGGATCGGCAGCGATCCCGTTTCGGTATGTTCGATGGCCGGTACCACGGGGCCGAGGAACCGGCGGGCAAGCGTGTTGAATGCGTCCGGGTTTCCGGTGGTGAGGAACTGGTGATGCGGCGGCGGGTAGTCGTCGGGGCGTTCCAGATCCCGTTCGACAAGTGTGCGGTAGACGTCCTTGGCGGTTTCCTCGGCGCTCGAGACAAGCGTGACCGACTCCCCCATCACGTACGAGATGACGCCGGTCAGCAGCGGATAATGCGTACAGCCGAGCACGAGCGTGTCGATATCGGCCTCCCGGACGGAGCGCAGGTACTCGGAGGCCACGTCGAGCAGCTCCGGGCCGGACGTGATGCCGCGTTCGATGAATTCGACGAATCGCGGGCACGCCTGAAACGACAGCGTCAGCTGCGGCGCGGCGGCAAACGCGTCGTCGTACGCCCGCGAGGTGATTGTCGCCTGGGTGCCGATCACGCCGACCCTGCCGCTGCGGGTGGCCGCGACGGCGCGCCGGACGGCGGGACCGATCACCTCGACGACGGGGATCCCGGCCGGCGTGTACCGTTCCCGGGCGTCGCGCAAGGTCGCCGACGAGGCGGTGTTGCACGCGATGACGAGCATTTTCACGCCGTCCGCGACCATCTCGTCGAGCGCGCCCAACGTCAGGCGGCGCACGTCGGCGATCGTGCGCGGCCCGTACGGACTGTTGGCAGTGTCCCCGACGTAGCGGATCGCCTCGTGGGGCAGCTGGTCGAGCACCGCGCGGGCGACGGTCAGGCCGCCGACGCCGGAGTCGAAGATGCCGATCGGCGCGTCGGTCATTCCTCGTCGCCCTCGGGCAGGTCGCCCATCAGTGCGTTCGCGAGAGTCTCCTGCAACCAGGTGAGGAAGTCGTACACGTCGATCAGCATGTCCTGATGCCCCTCGCCGCCGTCCTCGTCGGTTTCGGCTTCGAGCCGTTCGAAGTCCTCTTCCGTTTTCACGCCGAGCCGTTCGGCAAGCACGAGACGCACATCGGTCAGCGCAACGAGCCAGGCCTCGGCCTCGGCGTCGGCCAGCGCGATCGGATCCGATCTGCCGACGGTGAGCAGCGCCGTTTGGAGTCCCGCGATCTTACGCTCGCGCAGGCCGCGTTCGGTGTAACGGCGGAACTCGTCGGCGTCCTCGTCGTCGGTGGTGGACCCGGGCGGCAGCAGCCGCGCCAGCGCCGGATCGGACGGTGTCCCGGCCGACTCGGTGATGCCGACCATTGCGGCCAGCGGGTCCTCGTTCTCGGCGACGGTGGGCTCGAGCAAGGCGATCGTGTCGGTGAAAATCGTCGTCAGAATGGTGCGCTCGCCCTTGGCGAGGTTCACGATGATGCCGCGCGACGTGCGGCGGAATGCTTTGGCCACCGGTTACCCTTCCGAATCCTCGCGCTGGAACGTCGCCCACAGGCCGTAGCCGTGCATGGCCTCGGTGTCGCGTTCCATTTCTTCGCGCGAGCCACTCGCAACTACCGATTTGCCGTCGTTGTGAACTTGGAGCATGAGCTTTTCGGCCTTGGACTTCGAGTAGCCGAAGTAGCTGCGGAAGACATAGCTGACATAACTCATCAGATTGACCGGGTCGTTCCACACCAGCGTGACCCACGGCACGTCGCGGCGGGTCAGCAGGGCAGTGCTCGAGGCGGTCTCTTCGGCGGCGTCCGGCACCGCCGACTCATGCGACGCGGTGACGATTCCGGCATGCGGCACCGGGGGCGCATGGACATCGTTGGTCATCAACACATAGTCCACTGTACGTAAGTGCGCCGTGTTTGACTCACCCCGTGTGGGCCGGCGTGAGCAGTTTCACTACGCTTAGCGGTGATGAATACTTACGGCTCCCCGTCGAATGTCGGGCCGGACGCCGGGCTGGATACCGGGCCGGACGCCGGGCCGTCGGCCGCGCAGCTCCGGACCGGCCGGCCCACGGGGCTTTATACCGACCAGTACGAGCTGACGATGCTCGAGGGCGCGTTGAAGTCGGGGGCGGCCGAGCGCCGCTCAATGTTCGAGGTCTTTGCGCGCAGCCTGCCGGACGGGCGCCGCTACGGCATTGTCGGCGGAACCGGCCGGTTCCTGGAGGCGCTGGCGAATTACCGCTTCGGCGACGACGAGCTGGCGTGGCTGCGCGAACACGATATCGTCGACGGTCCCACGCTCGATTGGCTCGCCGATTACCGGTTCGACGGCACGATCCACGGGTACGCCGAGGGCGAGGCGTTCTTCCCGGGATCGCCGATCCTCACTGTCGAGGCGTCGTTCGCCTCCGGCGTCGTCCTGGAAACTCTTGCACTGTCGATCTTGAACCACGACTCGGCGGTAGCGTCGGCGGCGTCCCGCATGACGTCGGCGGCGGCCGGACGGCCGTGCCTGGAGATGGGGTCCCGGCGCACCCACGAGGAGGCTGCCGTCGCGGCGGCCCGGGCCGCGGTGATCGGCGGATTCTTCGGCACCTCCAATATGGAAGCGGGGCGCCGGTACGGGCTGCGGACGCTGGGCACGTCGGCGCACGCGTTCACGCTGCTGCACGACACGGAGGAAGAGGCGTTTGCCGCGCAAGTGCGCTCGCACGGGCAATCGACGACCTTGCTCGTCGACACGTACGACGTTGCTCGCGGCGTGGAACGGGCAGTCCGGGTCGCCGGCGTCGGCCTCGGCGGCGTCCGGCTCGATTCGGGCGATCTGCTCACGCAAGCGCGCGACGTGCGGGCTCAGCTGGATTCGCTTGGTGCGACAAGCACGAAAATCACTGTCACCAGCGACCTGGACGAATACGCCATCGCCGGGCTGGCGGCCGCACCGGTTGATTCGTACGGCGTCGGCACGTCGCTGGTCACCGGATCGGGTTTCCCCACCGTCGGTCTTGTCTACAAGCTCGTCGCCCGGCAGAACGACGACGGCGACTGGGTGTCGGTGGCAAAGGCGTCGACGAACAAGGCGAGCGTCGGCGGGCGGAAATTCCCGATCCGCCGGATCGGCGACGACGGGCACGCCACCGACGAAGTCATCGGTGTGGGCTCGTACCCGGAGGTCACCGGCCGGACGCGCGACCTGCACGTACGGTTCGTCGACGACGGGCGCATCGACCCGGCGTACGTCGGGCCGGAGGCCGTGTCGGCCGCGACCTCTCGCCGGGCCGAGTCGGTCGGCGAATTGCCCGACACGGCACGCAAGCTGCAACGCGGCGAGCCTGCTATCGACACGGCGTTCGTGGCTGCGCGATGATGCACGTACCGAACGCGTAGTGCTGTGCGGCGATTGAGCTGCGCAGCCGCTGCCAAGGACAGCCGATGAGGAGAGCGAACCGACAATGACCGACACGAGAGCACTCGTCGTCGTCGACGTGCAAAACGACTTTTGCGAAGGCGGCGCGCTCGGCGTCGACGGGGGCAGCGGCGCAGCTGCCCGCATTGCCGAGCTTGTGGCCGGCGGCGGATACGACAGGGTTGCCGCAACGAAAGACTGGCACATCGATCCGGGCGCGCACTTTTCCGACGACCCGGATTATGTGACGTCGTGGCCGGTGCATTGCCGCGCCGGCACGCCGGGAGCCGATTTTCACGAAGCGCTGGCCGACGCGCGGTTCGACGCCGTGTTCCTGAAGGGCCAATATTCCGACGGATATTCCGGCTTCGACGCGGCCGCCGCGTCCGCCGACGTCGGCGGCCGGTGGGCCGAGGACGACGCGGCCCCAGCCGGCGCCGTCAATGCGGAGCCTGCCGATACCGGGCCTGCCGAAGCCGGCATCCCGCCGCTGGCCGGTTGGCTAGCGGGCGCCGATGTCGTCGACGTGGTCGGCCTGGCCACCGATCATTGCGTGCGGGCGACCGCGCTGGACGCCGTCCGGCACGACTTTCGCGTGCGGGTGCTGCTGCAGTATTGCGCGGGTGTCTCCCCGGCAACCATTGACGCCGCACTTGCCGAGCTGAAATCGGCCGGCGTCGAGCTCATCGACTGACGCTCACTCCCTCGCCGGCCCGCCAAGTGGCGGCGAATGGCTGCCCAAAGTGCAAAACGCCCACCATTGGCCGCCACTCGGTGGCGACAGAGCACCGATCGGTGCCGGCGAGGAAGTACGGGCTGCTACTTCTTGCCGACAAACCAGCCGCGCAGCCTGTCGATCCGACGCTGCACCTCGTCCACGCTGGCCTGGGCCACGGCCGGCCCGCCGCACAGGCGCCGCAAATCCGAGTGGATGACGCCGTGCGGCTGGCCGGAACGCCGCGCCCAGGCCGACACGAGCGATTGCAGTTGCGAGCGCTGTTCCTTCAAGGCCCGGTGGATGGCGACCGTATCCTCTTCCGGCTCGGGGGCCGGCTTCTTCTTGGCGCGCTTTGAGACCTGCTCGGCCTGCCTGGCCCGTAACAGCTCGGTCACCTGCTCGGGTTCGAGCAGACCGGGGATGCCCAGATAGTCCTGCTCGTCATCGCTGCCCACGGCGCCGCCGGCGCCGAATTCGCCGCCGTCGAACAGCACCTTGTCGAACGACGCCTGCGCATCGAGGGTCTCGAACGGCAGGGCCTCCTGCGTGGCGGACGCCCGCTCCTCTCGATTGGCCTCGGCAAGTGCGGCGTCTTCTTCGAAGAAGTCCTCGTCCGCGGCCGGCTTGTCGAGCGCATGGTCGCGTTCGAGTTCGAGCTGCCCGGCCATGGCCAGCAGTAACGGCACGCTCGGCAGGAAGATTGACGCGTTTTCACCGCGTTTTCGAGCGCGGACGAAACGCCCGACGGCCTGGGCAAAGAACAACGGCGTCGAGGTGGACGTCGCATAGACCCCGACCGACAACCGCGGCACGTCCACGCCCTCCGAGACCATGCGTACCGCGACCATCCATCGACGGTCGGATTCGGTGAACTTCTCGATCCGGTCGCTTGCCGCCTTTTCATCAGACAGCACGAGAGTGGCGGCCTCGCCGGTGATCTCCCGCAAAATCTTCGCGTATGCGCGCGCGGTTTCCTGATCGGTAGCAATGACCAGCCCGCCGGCGTCCGGAACTCCGCGCCGTACCTCCGTCAACCGGCGGTCGGCTGCCGCCAGCACCGAGGGGATCCACTCGCCCTTCGGGTCCAGCGCCGTGCGCCAGGCACCGGCCGTGATGTCCTTCGTCGTGGCTTCGCCGAGCCGAGCAGTCATCTCGTCGCCGACTTTGGTGCGCCATCGCATTTCGCCCGAGTACGCCATGAAGATGACGGGACGGACGACGCCGTCCTCGAGCGCGCGCCCGTAACCGTAGTTGTAGTCGGCGGTCGACGTGCGGATGCCCTCGTCGTCCGGCACGTATTCAACGAACGGGATTGCGGCAGTGTCCGATCGGAACGGAGTGCCGGTGAGCGACAGGCGCCGGGTCGCCGGCTCGAATGCTTCCCGGATTCCGTCGCCCCAGCTGAGCGCGTCGCCGCCGTGATGCACTTCGTCGAGAATGACGAGGGTGCGGCCGGCTTCGGTGCGCGCCCGGTGCAGAGCCGGTTTACTGGCCACCTGCGCGTAGGTGACGGCGACGCCGTGGAAGTGTTTGCCGTGCCGGCCGTCGCTGTTCTTGAAGTTCGGGTCGAGCCGGATGTTCACGCGCGCGGCCGCGTCCGCCCACTGCCGTTTGAGGTGCTCGGTCGGCGCCACCACCGTCACGCGTTCGACGGTGTGGCGCGCCAACAGCTCGGACGCCAGCCGGAGCGCGAAGGTAGTCTTACCGGCGCCCGGCGTTGCGACGGCCAGGAAGTCGCGGGGTTCGTCGGCGAAATACCGCGTGAGTGCCTCGGCCTGCCAAGCGCGGAGCTTGCTGGCCGTACCCCATGCTGCGCGTTCGGGAAATGCGGGAGGAAGGTTCTCTGCCGCCGACGTTCCGACGACGGGGGCCGACTCGGTCTCGGCGGAAAATGGCGCGGTGGAGTTGCTCAAACTGTTCTTTCCTGGTGCGAAGGGCCGGCGTTATTCGTCGTTGTTGTTCTTGTCGCCCTTGCCGGGAGGCATCCCTTCGTAAATCTCCTTGCACGCCGGGCAGATCGGGAACTTCTGCGGATCGCGACTGGGCACCCAGACCTTGCCGCAGAGGGCGATGACCGGGCTGCCGGTCACCATGGCCTCCATGATCTTGTCCTTCGGCGCGTAGTGCGAAAAGCGTTCGTGATCGCCGGGCTCGACCGTTTGCCGTTCTTCGGTCCGCTCGATAGTGGCGGCGCCGCCGGTCGCCGGGGCGCTGAACGGATCGGCCGGTGCACCCGGGTTCGTCGGAGATTCAGTCATGGCACCCATTCTAGACGCCCGGATGGTTTGATTCATCCGGGTGCATGCCGATATAGATCGACCACGCTTCGCCGTCCGGCTCGGGCGCGCGGGACGCGAACTCATCGAGAAGTTCGTGCAGTCGCGAGCGGAATTCCTCGCGGCCGGCCGGTCCGAGTTTGAGGCCCAGTCGGATCGACTGGAGGCTGTCGGCGTCCAGCTGTTCGATCTCGTCGAGAAACGTGTCCAAGATGAGCGTCGACGATCGCGTCGGTTTCGGGCCGCGGTGGCTCCAGGATTTGCCGGTGGCTCGATACGGGTACTCGGTGGAGCGCCGGGCGCCCAGCCTGGGCGGTTCGGCCCGCAGATACCCGTTGTCGACAAGCTTGCGCACGTGATGCAGCGTCGTGCCCGGGTTGAGTCCGAGCACGTCGGCGATCTCCTTGTTCGTGTGCGAATCGTGCAAACAGATCCGCAGGATGCGCAGGCGAACCGACGACGCCAACGCTTTCGCTTCCTCCTCGCCACGGTTCATACCCTCGACTATAAATGATTGACTTTTCTCAATTGCACGGAGCATACTCGCAATCATGTCATTGCGAGCGCCCCGCATCCGGTTCGGCCCGCTATGGCATCATGCGGACTTCATCCGCTTGTGGACCGGCGACACTCTGAGCCAGTTCGGCGCTCAAATCACGTCTTTGGCAATCCCGTTGTTGGCCGTGACGTCGCTGCAGGCCTCGACGTTCGAAGTCGGCATGCTGGAGACTTTGCAGAACTTGGCATTCCTGGTGATCGGGCTGCCGGCGGGCGCGTGGATCGATCGGCTCATTCAACGCCACGTCATGATCACTGCCGATCTGGTCCGGTTCGGTTTGCTCTTGTCGCTGCCGGTCGCCCACTTGTTCGATGTGCTGACGCTGTGGCATCTGTACGCAGTCGCGGTGATCTTCGGTATGGCTACCGTGTTCTTCGATGTGAGCTACCAAAGCTATCTGCCCGGGCTCGTGCCGCACGACAACTTGGTCGAGGGCAATTCCAAGCTGCAGGCCAGCCAATCGGTCGCACGCGTGGCCGGGCCCGGCGTCGGCGGCTTCATCATCGGCTGGCTGAGACCTGTCGGGGCCCTCTGGGCGTCGTCGTTCGGCTACCTGTGGTCGGCGTTCTGGGTGTGGCGGATCAAAGCCCGCCAGCCCGCACACGACCCGACAAACCGGCAAACTCTCGTTCACGACATCGGGGAGGGCTTGGGGTTCGTCTTCCGCCATCCGCTGCTGCGCGCCATCACCATGACGACGGGGATTTCGAACTTCTTCTCATCGATCGGATTCGCCGTCATGATGGTGTTCTTGGCGCGCACCCTCGGACTTCATGCGTCAATCATCGGCATCGTGTTCATGTTCGGCTCAATCGGCGGCTTGATCGGCGTCGCGCTGACCCAGCCGCTCGGCAAAGCGATCGGCCAGGGTCCGACCCTCTGGATCAGCACGGCGGTCTCGGGGCTGATGCTGTTCGTCGCCCCGTTCATCCAAGCCGACTGGACGATTTGGCTGTTTGCGGCGGCGTTCCTCGTCATGGATGTCGCGATAGTCGTGTACAACATCACGCAGGTCAGCTTCCGGCAGAGCCTGTGCCCGCCGCATTTGCTGGGACGGATGAATGCGACGATCCGGTTCGTCGTCTGGGGAACCATGCCGTTGGGGTCGTTCGCGGGCGCACTCATCGGCGAGCATTTCGGCGTCCGGACGGCATTGTTCGTGGGCGCGATCGGCGCCGCGTTCTCGTTCCTGCCGATCTTCTTCTCACGGTTACGGCAAATGGCGACGTTGCCGACGGGCGAATCGGGCGCCGCCGGCGTCGAGGGCATTGCCGAGTCGGACGTCGATACCGGCGACGACGCGCCGTCCGCGCCCTAGCGTTACAGCTCCTGCCACTTCGGCCGGTTGGCGTACGTGTGCTTGTAGTAGTCGGCGAGTTCGAGTGCCGAACCGGCCGCCTCGTCGACGATGACTGCCGCATGCTCGTGCAGTTGAAGCACGGACGCCGGGCAGATTGCCGAGACCGGCCCCTCGACTGCCGCGGCGACGGCCTCGGCCTTGGCGGCCCCCGTCGCGACAAGGACTGCTTGCCGCGACTCCGAGATCGTGCCGAGGCCCTGCGTCAGCACGTGCCGGGGCACGTCGGACATCGAGGGAAAGAAGCGGGCGTTGTCCTCGCGGGTCTGCTCGGTGAGGGTCTTCACCCTGGTGCGCGAGCGCAATGACGAGGCGGGCTCGTTGAAGCCGATGTGCCCGTCCGTACCGATGCCGAGCAGTTGAATGTCGATTCCGCCGGCTGCGCGAATCGATTCGTCGTACCGTGCTCCTTCGCCGGCAATATCGTCCGATTCGCCGTTGGGTGAATGGACGCGCTCGGCGGGAATGTCGATGTGGTTGGTGAATTCGCGGCGGATCACCGAATAGTACGACTGGTCGTGGCTGCGCGGGATGCCAATGTATTCGTCGAGCAAGAACGCGTGGGCGTCGGCAAATGACAAGCCGGATTGCCGGTGCCGGCGGATCAGTTCTTCATAGATCTTCAGCGGCGACGAGCCGGTAGCAAGGCCCAGCACCGAGGACGGCGTGGCGCGCACGCGGCGTTCGACGGCGTCCGCGACCAACCCCGCAATTCGGCCCGGATCGGACAGAATAATTACTTCCACGTTGTCTCCATGCAGTTCGTCGGCGGCGCACCGGCGTTCCCGGCCGCACGGACAGTCTAGCTGGAGGCGAACCCGTGAATTCGGGCCAGGATGTCCGGGGCGCGCCGATCGAACGTGGACGCGCCCAGGCGCACTCCCACGACCAGGTACACGCCGCCGAGCACGACTCCCGCCGGCAGCACGATCCACCCGATCCCCGGAGCCGCGAACATCGCAATGAGGGCTGTGACGAGGATCGGAAGCGACAGCACGACAACCGCTGCCAGGGTCGCGAATTGTACGAGCATGGTGATTCCCGTCGCTCCGGGAGGAGTGCGAAACGGGCTGTCCCCCGGCCCCGGAGACGGATAGGGAATCGTCACGCTCGTGACCGCCGACAGGCCGAGCCCGGCGCCGAGCAAGCACGCGCTCAACCCGATGGTGGCCGGCAACAGGTCCCATCTGCCCGTCAGTCCGGACGCCGCGACGGCATAGATCACGACGACGGGCAGGCCGACGACGAGCCACGGCGCCAGGCGCCCGATCCGGTCGGCGCGGCCGCTCACGCCGGACGAGACGTGCAGCGCAAAGGCCGTGTTGTCCATCGACACGTCCGAATGCACGCCCCAACCGATCATGTAGGCGACGATCGGAGCGACAGCCAAATAGGCGCCGGACGCGACCGTCCCGGAGTCGGAAACGACGAGCGAATAGACAACGACGATCAGCGGCAGCAGCACGAGCATTGCGATCGACCCGAAATAGCGCGGGTCGCGGCGCCAGTACGTGACCGTGCGCGCGGCAATGGCACCGGACGGCGTCCCCGGCAATGTGGAGAACCAGCCGAGTCCGCTGGACAGACCGGTGGAGACTTGACGATGGGTCGGGCCCCGCTCGAGGGTGCGCTTCAGCGCCGACGTCCAGGCCAACAGCAGCAAGCCGAGCGTGGCGGCCGCCAAAACAAGACGAAGGATCGCAAGCGGCAGGTGCCCGGTTGCGGCGTCCGCCGGCGCCGCGAACGCGAAGCCGAGCGGCGTCCAGCCCAGAACGGTAGCCACCCCGGTCAACGGGCCGTCGTCGATGGACATCCGGTGCTGCGTCACCAGGTTCACGACCGGACCGAATGCCACGACGGCCACGAGCCCGATGATGGACAGCACGTCGCGCCACCGGCGGCTGGCCAAGGCGGAGGACACGGCCGACGTCGCGGCGCGCGAAACCGCCACGCAGGTTCCGGCGCCGAGCAGGGCCCCGATCACGGCAACGAGCACTGCCGGCACCGAATACGACCAGGTGACCGTCGTGACCAGCAGCAACAGCGTCGTCGCCGCGGCCGGGACGGATACAAAAGACGCCGCGAACAGGCCGGTCACGAGCCGTTTCATGGGGATGGCGAAAGTTTGAAACCGCAGCGGGTCCAGTGTCTCGTCGATCCCAAATGCGAAAAGCGGTAGCAGGAGCCACCCGAGCACCGCGAGCGAACCGCCGCAGACCAGCACGATCCGAGAGACCTCGGGGTTGCCGAAGAGCCGCAGCGCAACGAGACCGACAACGCCGAAACCGACGATCATCAACCCGTAGAGCGCCCCGATGATCAGGACGATTATGCGCCCGGTGCGCCCGCGCAGGGAGCCTTTGAGCAGCTGCAGCTTCAGTCGGACGAGGTGCGCAACCATTGCAACCCCTCGCCGTTGTCGGAGCGCCCGCCGGCCATCGCGACGAAACGGTCTTCAAGCGTGCCGCCGGCGCGGACGTCGTCCACGGTGCCGGCTGCTTGGATGGTCCCGTCGATGACTATTGCCACGTGATCGCAGGTCCGTTCGACGAGGTCCATCACGTGCGACGACAAAATGACTGTGCCGCCGGATCCGACGAAGCCATCCAGTATCTGACGGATATTTTTGGCGGAAACGGGGTCGACTGCTTCGAACGGTTCATCGAGCACGAGGACCCGCGGAGCGTGCACCAGGGCGCTCGCCAAGGCCACCTTCTTGGTCATGCCGGCCGAGTAGTCGGCGACGAGCTTGCCGGCGGCCTCCTTGAGTCCCAGGGCGCGCAACAGGTCTGTGCAGCGTGCGTCGACGACGTCCGGGGGCATGCCGCGCAGCAAACCGGCGTAAGTGATCAGCTGGGCCCCGGTCAAACGCTCGAATAGTCTGACGCCGTCGGGCAAAATCCCGAGCCGTCGTTTGGCCCCGACCGGGTCTGCCCATACATCGTGGCCGAGGACGTGAGCAGTGCCGGAGTCCGGGCGCAACAGCCCCGTGGCCATGGACAGCGTCGTGGTCTTGCCGGCGCCGTTCGGGCCGACGAGCCCGTAGTACGAGCCGGCCGGCACGTCGAGCCAGACGTTGTTGGCAGCGGGTTTGCCGCTGTAGAACTTGCTGAGGCCGCGAAGAGAAACCGCGGCCTGGGCATATTCCGGCGGTGGGGAATGATCCGTCATGATTACCACCGTACCGAAACAAGGCTCGCTCCGTTGCTGGAGCGAGCCCTGCGAGTCGGAAGCCGTCCGGGCGGCAAATTGAGTAATGCCCCGGACCTTAAGGTCCGGGGCATTGCCCGTAATGGGTGTTCGGCGGTGTCCTACTCTCCCACATGGTCCCCCATGCAGTACCATCGGCGCTGGTAGGCTTAGCTTCCGGGTTCGGAATGGGACCGGGCGTTTCCCTACCGCTATGGCCGCCGTAACTGTATCGAAACGATCAACTCTCACGTATTCACTTGTTGTGGTAGTGGATAGTTGGTTGTGTTTCGGGAACCGTATAGTGGACGCGTCATTTCTTGTATTTCAGAAGAAATAGTGTTTTGTGGGTAAGTTATCGGCTTATTAGTACCAGTCAGCTTGCACACATTACTGTGCTTCCACGCCTGGCCTATCAACCCCATCGTCTATAGGGAGCCTCTCACACCACGAGGGTGTCTGGAAATCTCATCTTGAAGCAGGCTTCCCGCTTAGATGCTTTCAGCGGTTATCCTTTCCGAACGTAGCCAACCAGCCGTGCCCTTGGCAGGACAACTGGCACACCAGAGGTTCGTCCGTCCCGGTCCTCTCGTACTAAGGACAGACCTTCTCAAATTTCCTCCGCGCGCAGCGGATAGGGACCGAACTGTCTCACGACGTTCTAAACCCAGCTCGCGTACCGCTTTAATGGGCGAACAGCCCAACCCTTGGGACCGACTCCAGCCCCAGGATGCGACGAGCCGACATCGAGGTGCCAAACCATGCCGTCGATATGGACTCTTGGGCAAGATCAGCCTGTTATCCCCGTGGTACCTTTTATCCGTTGAGCGACCGCGATTCCACAATCCACGGCCGGGTCACTAGTCCCAGCTTTCGCTCCTGCTCGACACGTCCGTCTCACAGTCAAGCTCCCTTGTGCACTTACACTCGACACCTGATTGCCAACCAGGCTGAGGGAACCTTTGGGCGCCTCCGTTACTCTTTAGGAGGCAACCGCCCCAGTTAAACTACCCACCAGGCACTGTCCCTGGACCCGATCAGGGTCCGAAGTTAAGGTATCCAGAACGACCAGAGTGGTATTTCAACGATGACTCCACCAACACTAGCGTGCCGGCCTCATAGTCTCCCACCTATCCTACACAAGCCGCACCGAACACCAATACCAAGCTGTAGTAAAGGTCACGGGGTCTTTCCGTCCTGCTGCGCGTAACGAGCATCTTTACTCGTATTGCAATTTCGCCGAGTTCGTGGTTGAGACAGTAGAGAAGTCGTTACGCCATTCGTGCAGGTCGGAACTTACCCGACAAGGAATTTCGCTACCTTAGGATGGTTATAGTTACCACCGCCGTTTACTGGGGCTTAAATTCTCCGCTTCGCCGGCCAAAAGCCGGCTAACAGGTCCTCTTAACCTTCCAGCACCGGGCAGGCGTCAGTCCGTATACCTCGTCTTACGACTTCGCACGGACCTGTGTTTTTAGTAAACAGTCGCTTCTCCCTGGTCTCTGCGGCCAACACGCGCTCACGGAGCAAGTCCGATATCACGCGCTTGGCCCCCCTTATCCCGAAGTTACGGGGGCATTTTGCCGAGTTCCTTAACCACGATTCTCTCGATCGCCTTAGTATTCTCTACCTGACCACCTGTGTCGGTTTAGGGTACGAGCGGCTAGAACCTCACGTCGATGCTTTTCTCGGCAGCATGGGATCACTCACTTCCCGCCACAAAGGCGGTCACCATCACGTCTCAGGACCGGTCACCAAAGACCCGACGCCCGGATTTACCTGAACGTCTCCCTACACGCTTAGACGTGCACAACCATCGGCACGCGGAAGCTACCCTCCTGCGTCACACCCGTTAATACGTTTACCTACTACCGGTTCAGGTCCCACGCTCCACACCCACTCCCGTACACAAGTGCACGGGTTGATGGATGCTTCAGATGGTTAGTATCACCGGATTCGATATGGACGGTTCTTCGCCGGTACGGGAATATCAACCCGTTGCCCATCGACTACGCCTGTCGGCCTCGCCTTAGGTCCCGACTTACCCAGGGCGGATTAGCCTAGCCCTGGAACCCTTGGTCATTCGGCGGACGGGTTTCTCACCCGTCTTTCGCTACTCATGCCTGCATTCTCACTCGTATAGGCTCCACCACTGGTTTCCACCGCAGCTTCACTGCCCACACGACGCTCCCCTACCCATCCACACCCCTGAACACTCTCCCGCAGGAAAACGCTAGGGTCATGCGTGAATGCCACAACTTCGGCGGTGTACTTGAGCCCCGCTACATTGTCGGCGCGGAATCACTTGACCAGTGAGCTATTACGCACTCTTTCAAGGATGGCTGCTTCTAAGCCAACCTCCTGGTTGTCTTCGCAACTCCACATCCTTTTCCACTTAGCACACGCTTAGGGGCCTTAGTTGGTGGTCTGGGCTGTTTCCCTCTCGACGATGAAGCTTATCCCCCACCGTCTCACTGCCATGCTTACACTTCCCGGCATTCGGAGTTTGGCTGACGTCAGTAACCTTGTTGGGCCCATTAGCCATCCAGTAGCTCTACCTCCGGAAAGAAACACATGACGCTGCACCTAAATGCATTTCGGGGAGAACCAGCTATCACGGAGTTTGATTGGCCTTTCACCCCTAACCACAGCTCATCCCCTCCATTTTCAACTGAAGTGGGTTCGGGCCTCCACGACGTCTTACCGTCGCTTCACCCTGGCCATGGCTAGATCACTCCGCTTCGGGTCTAGGACACGCGACTCGGGCGCCCTCTTCGGACTCGCTTTCGCTACGGCTACCCCACACGGGTTAACCTCGCCACGCACCGCTAACTCGCAGGCTCATTCTTCAAAAGGCACGCCATCACCCACCAGCCCACTCAAGGACTGCCCAGGCTCTGACGGATTGTAAGCACACGGTTTCAGGTACTATTTCACTCCCCTCCCGGGGTACTTTTCACCTTTCCCTCACGGTACTTGTCCGCTATCGGTCATCAGGGAGTATTCAGTCTTACCAGGTGGTCCTGGCAGATTCACACGGGATTACACGAGTCCCGTGCTACTCGGGATACCACGCAAAAGCAGGACACAGATTTCGCCTACGGGACTATCACCCGCTCCGGTACGCCTTTCCAAACGCTTCGACTATCCGCATCACTATCACTTCGCCAGCCCGGTAGAACTAGCCACGCGGTCCCACAACCCCGCACCCGCAACGCCTACCGGCTTACACGGGACACGGTTTAGACTCATCCAGTTTCGCTCGCCACTACTCCCGGAATCACTCTTGTTTTCTCTTCCTGTGGGTACTGAGATGTTTCACTTCCCCACGTTCCCCCCACACGCCCTATACATTCAGGCGATGGTCACCAGACACGCACGCGCTCTGGCGGGGTTTCCCCATTCGGACACCCTCGGATCACCGTTCGGTTACCAACTCCCCGAGGATTATCGCAGGTTCCTACGTCCTTCTTCGGCTCCTGATGCCAAGGCATCCACCGTATGCTCTTAAAAACTTGACCACAAAAACAAAGAAAAATATTAACGCACACACAAAAACAGGAAACTACACGAAGCAGCCCCCACCATTTGCGTGCACACTTTTCTTCAAAAGATGCTCGCGTCCACTATACAGTTCTCAAACCACAAACAACCCCACCCCGACCAACCAGCGAAAAACACTGGACATCCGACAGGTGGCCCGTCACCAGGAAAAAACAGTCGCCTGTTCTCCCAGAACCCCAATAGTGTGTCTTATTCGATAACCCCTCAACCAGACCCGCACCCACCATGCCGTTCCAACCAGACAACCAATCCACCATCACGGCAAACTAATCATCGGCGTACTAGAGTTCGTAGGCGCCGGCCCCCAACGTGAGGAATCCGACGATTGTGTTGTTCCACCCATGAGCAAACCACCCCCGCACACACTCGGCACGAGCCATGGCCACTTCAATAGTGATGCTCCTTAGAAAGGAGGTGATCCAGCCGCACCTTCCGGTACGGCTACCTTGTTACGACTTAGTCCCAATCGCCAGTCCCACCTTCGACGATTCCCTCCCCACAAGGGGGTTGGGCCACCGGCTTCGGGTGTTACCGACTTTCGTGACTTGACGGGCGGTGTGTACAAGGCCCGGGAACGTATTCACCGCAGCATTGCTGATCTGCGATTACTAGCGACTCCGACTTCACGTAGTCGAGTTGCAGACTACGATCCGAACTGAGACCGGCTTTCTGGGATTCGCTCCACCTCACGGTATCGCCACCCTTTGTACCGGCCATTGTAGCATGCGTGAAGCCCAAGACATAAAGGGCATGATGATTTGACGTCATCCCCACCTTCCTCCGAGTTGACCCCGGCAGTCTCCTATGAGTTCCCACCATCACGTGCTGGCAACATAGAACGAGGGTTGCGCTCGTTGCGGGACTTAACCCAACATCTCACGACACGAGCTGACGACAACCATGCACCACCTGTACACCAGCCACAAAGGGCAACTACATCTCTGCAGTCTTCCGGTGTATGTCAAGCCTTGGTAAGGTTCTTCGCGTTGCGTCGAATTAATCCGCATGCTCCGCCGCTTGTGCGGGCCCCCGTCAATTCCTTTGAGTTTTAGCCTTGCGGCCGTACTCCCCAGGCGGGGCACTTAATGCGTTAGCTGCGGCACAGACCACGTGGAATGCGGCCCACACCTAGTGCCCAACGTTTACGGCATGGACTACCAGGGTATCTAATCCTGTTCGCTCCCCATGCTTTCGCTCCTCAGCGTCAGTAACAGCCCAGAGTCCCGCCTTCGCCACCGGTGTTCCTCCTGATATCTGCGCATTTCACCGCTACACCAGGAATTCCAGACTCCCCTACTGCACTCTAGTCTGCCCGTACCCACTGCACGCTAACCGTTAAGCGGCTAGATTTCACAGCAGACGCGACAAACCACCTACGAGCTCTTTACGCCCAATAATTCCGGACAACGCTTGCACCCTACGTATTACCGCGGCTGCTGGCACGTAGTTAGCCGGTGCTTCTTCTGCAAGTACCGTCACCCCAAAAATGAGGCTTCTTCCCTACTGAAAGAGGTTTACAACCCGAAGGCCGTCATCCCTCACGCGGCGTCGCTGCATCAGGCTTGCGCCCATTGTGCAATATTCCCCACTGCTGCCTCCCGTAGGAGTCTGGGCCGTGTCTCAGTCCCAGTGTGACCGGTCACCCTCTCAGGCCGGCTACCCGTCGCCGCCTTGGTAGGCCATTACCCCACCAACAAGCTGATAGGCCGCGAGCCCATCCCTCACCGAAAAAAATCTTTCCACCCCCCACCATGCGGCAGAAAGTGAACATCCGGTATTAGACCCCGTTTCCAAGGCTTATCCCGAAGTGAAGGGCAGATTACTCACGTGTTACTCACCCGTTCGCCACTAATCCCCCCAAGCAAGCTTGGAGATCATCGTTCGACTTGCATGTGTTAAGCACGCCGCCAGCGTTCGTCCTGAGCCAGGATCAAACTCTCCGTAAAAAAACGAAAAATTCAAACATCCCAGCAAAAACAAACAACCAACGAAAACTTATCCGTCAATCATCAAAAATGTTTTCACCAAAACAGCACCCACACCAACCAACAAAAAGCCAGCCAATGCAGACACCAAAAAAATTTGGCAACACAACATCAAACAAAACACACTATTGAGTTCTCAAAGAACAGACACACATCGACTTTCATCCGTGAGGATTTCCGTCGAGGCAACCTCTCTAACTTACCACTCTTGGGCCTCCGTGCCAAACTTGCTCTCGGCGAGTCCAACCGGTTTTTCCCTTGAGGGCTTTCCTACTTTAGCACCACGTTCCGGCTTCTTGCAAAGCGCCTGGTTCCCGGTCAAAAGTAGGCCGTCGACCCTGATTCTTCTCGCCCGGCCCGTGTGAAACGGTTCTGCCGGTGCGCCGTCATCGGGGCAACTCGAAAGACATTACCGGCCCGATCGACGTGGATGCAAATCGGGCTCCGGGACGCGCATCATGCGCTTTGCCGGCACACCGTCACCCCGCGTAATGCCGGCCCCGACTAGCCCGCCGGCCCCGGTGGCTCGACTGCTACCGGGTCGGCCAAGTCGGGCCTGTTCACTGCGACGCTGCCCACATCCGCGCTCACCGGGTGCCACGTCAAGCGGTCCGGCTCGGCGGCGATCTGACGGCCCAATAGATCCCCTGCGGCGTCCGTGCCGCAGCCGGGGTCCAACCATTCGTCGACATCGTCGCGCATCATCACTACCGGCATGCGGTCGTGAATTTCCGCAAGCCCCTTCTCGGCAGCCGCGGTGACGACGCTGGCGCTGACGAGCCACCGGTCCGGATCGTCGTCGGGCTTGGAGCGGTCCTTCCAAAATTCGAAGACGCCGGCGAACAGCAACGGCTCGTCTGCACGCGCGTGGATGAAGTACGGCTGTTTCTTTTTCGCGCCGGATATTTTCTGCCACTCGTAGTAGCCGGCGGCCGGGATGACGCAGCGGCGCTTGGCGAACGCCGCCCGGTACGCCGGCTTTTCGGCAATTGTCTCGCTGCGCGCGTTGAACATCCTTGCTCCGACCGACGGGTCCTTAGCCCATCCCGGCACCAGGCCCCACCGGGCGATTTCCAGCCGACGCGTGACGCCGTCGTCCTCGGCGTCTGCTTTCGCGCCGGATGGTTTCCGATCGGCCACGATGTACAGCTCACTGGTCGGCGGCACGTTCCACGAGGGCGCAAGCCGACGAGCCGGGGCGACGGCGCAGTCCAGTTCAGCGATCAAATCATCGACGTTGAGGCTCAAGTTCATTCGGCCGCACATAGGCCAAGCGTGCCATGCGCCGGCGGGGAATTCGACGCTCATGCGGTAATTTCGTCATAACGACTTTCGAAAGGCCCCTTATGACCGCCCCGCATCACCGCGACCCGATCGATGAGTCCCGGCGGCAATGGATTGCGCACGGCTGGGAAGACGTCGCGGACGGGATGACCCTCGTGACGTCGCTCATGCGCGCCCATCAGATCATGCTGGCCCGGGTCGACGCGGTATTGCGCCCGCTCGGCGTCACGTTTGCCCGTTATGAACTGCTCATGCTGTTGACGTTCTCCCGCACCGGTGCCCTGCCCATGTCCCGCGTGAGTGAGCGGTTGCAGGTGCATCCCACTTCGATCACGAACGGAGTCGACAGGCTCGAGAAGGCGGGCTTGGTGCGGCGCCGCCAGCACCCGCGCGACGGCCGCACGACTCTGGTGGAGATCACCGACGCCGGCAGTG
This sequence comes from Spelaeicoccus albus, assembly GCF_013409065.1. Lineage (NCBI taxonomy): Bacteria > Bacillati > Actinomycetota > Actinomycetes > Micrococcales > Brevibacteriaceae > Spelaeicoccus > Spelaeicoccus albus. The sequence goes on from NZ_JACBZP010000001.1 coordinate 3,821,036, forward strand.
AGCTCGCCGAGCGCGCGACGAACGGCCTCAATTCCGAGGTGTTCGCCTCCCCCGGCCTGCCCAAGGGTGACCTCGACATGGTCTTGAAGCTGCTCGCCGAGCTGCGCCGGGCCCCGGAGAGTGACCTGTAACGCCCTATCACTCCGGTGATGTGGCGGTTCTTTGCCGCTGACTGTCGGCGACGACCGCCGCCGGCACGGTCGGCTGTCAGTGCCGGTAAGTCCTCCGTCAGCGCGCCGTAAGCCGAAGCCCTCACGGTTGGTGATGTCGCACCCGCTTACCAATCGAAAGGAGCCGGTTCATGCTCGACACCCAATCGCCGTCCGGCCCGGACATGCTGAGTCAACCCGGACAGGCCCAACCCGGACAGACCCAGCCCGGACAGACCCTCGCCATCGAGGCGCGCGGCCTCACCAAGGACTTCGGCGCGTTCCGCGCCGTTGACGGCGTCGACCTGCGCGTTCAAGCCGGAACCGTCTACGGGGTCCTCGGCCCCAACGGCGCCGGCAAGACCACGACCATCCGAATGCTTGCCACGCTTTTGCGACCGGACGCCGGCGACGCCCGGATCTTTGGCCATGACGTTGTGGGCGAGGCGCACGTCGTCCGGTCCCTGATCGGCGTTACCGGCCAGTATGCGTCGGTCGACGAAACGCTCAGCGCCACCGAGAACCTCGTCTTGTTCTCGCGTTTGCTCGGGCTCTCGCGGGCCGAGGCCCGCCGCAAGTCAGCGTCACTGCTCGACGAGTTCGGACTCACGGCAGCGGCCAAGCGGCCGCTGGGGAAGTTCTCGGGCGGCATGCGCCGGCGCCTCGATCTTGCCGCGAGCCTGATCAGCCAGCCGCCGCTGATCTTCCTGGACGAGCCCACGACCGGACTCGACCCGCGCACGAGAGCGCAAATGTGGGACACGATCCGCCGACTCGTCGCCACCGGCTCGACAGTGCTGTTGACCACGCAAATGCTCGACGAAGCCGACCAGCTGGCCGACCGGGTCGCGGTCATCGACAAAGGCACGGTGGTGGCCGAAGGCACCCCCGACATGTTGAAGGAATCGGTCGGCGTCTCCTCGCTGCAGCTCCGGCTCACCGAACCGGCCATGCTGCCCGCCGCCGCCGACCTGCTTGAAAACGTACTGGCCGTTCCCGCCGCACTGTCGCCCGAGGCCGGGGCCCTGACCGCTCCCCTTCAGGATGCCGGAAAGGTCGCCGACTTGCTTGTCGCTCTCCGCGATCGCGGCATCGCGGTCGCCCAGCTCTCCGTCCAGAAGCCCAGTCTCGACGAGGTCTTCCTGACCTTGACCGGACACGCGGCCGCTGACGAACCAACAGACGAAGATATGGAGGTCGCCTCATGACGACTGTGATTCCCACCCCCGCACCATCCGCACCGCCCGGATCGGCGCAGTCGTTCCCGACCGCGCCCGACAACCGCGTGAGCGTGGCACAGACCGTTCGAAATTCGCTGTCGATGGCTTGGCGCGGGCTGCTCAAGGTCCGCCGCACTCCCGAACAGCTCTTCGACGTGACGCTCCAGCCGATCCTTTTCACCTTGATGTTCACGTACATCTTCGGCGGCGCCATCTCGGGCGATATCTCGAGCTATCTGCCCATCGTCATTCCGGGCATTCTCGTCCAAACCGTCATCACGACGTCGGTCGTCACCGGCGTGCAGCTCCGCGAGGACATGGACAAGGGCGTATTCGACAGATTCAAGTCCCTGCCGATCGCTCGTATCGCACCGCTTGCCGGTGCGCTGCTCGCCGACACCCTCCGGTACGCCATCGCCACCACGTTGACGTTCGTCACCGGGTACGTCTTGGGTTATCGGCCCGACGGCGGTATCGGGTTTGTCATAGTCGCGGGTCTGCTGGTGATCGCGTGCGCGTGGGCCCTGAGCTGGATCTGGGCGTTCTTCGGAGTCGTAGCCCGCACGGCGTCGAGCGTGCAAGGCATCTCCATGATGGTGATGTTCCCGCTGACGTTCTTGTCCAACGCGTTCGTCCCGGCGAGTTCGCTTCCCGGATGGCTGCAGGCTTTCGTGCGGTTCAACCCGGTGTCGCATCTCGTGTCTGCCGTCCGGAGCATTGCGGGCAACGGCCAGTTCGACATCAATGTGGTGTGGGCGCTGGTCGGCGCGGCCGCCGTCGTGGCGTTCTTCGCGCCCTTGGCCGTTCGCGCGTATATGCGCAAGGTCTGATCGGTCAGCGGATCGGATACAGCAGCGGGTCGGCGAGCAGTTCGTCGGCCCGCTGGACGGCGTCGTTCGGTGCCGTCCCCTCGTGTCGCCGATACATCGCGGAAACTCGTTCGACGCCGTGATCGGCTTCGAGCTTGGCGAAATGCCTGGCGTGGTTCATGGACGGCGAGTCCTGGCGGGCGTGCATTCGCCCGGCCACGATGACGAGTTCGATGCCGATCGACGCGATCCGGTCGATCGCAGCTGCGTCAAAGCCGGCACCGGCCAGATAATTCCCCGCCGGAGGCGACGCCAGCCAAGCCCCGATGGCAAGGAGCACCATGCCGCTGGCCGGTTTGTCGACATAACCGGGCATCAGGCGCCTGACGGCGCGAGTGCGGGACCGGAATCTGCGCACATATCCGGCCAAGTACTCTTGGTCGTCCGAGTCGTAAAGGACGTGAGCCGTGATCGCCGACGCCGCCATGATCGGCCACCACATCGAGTTGCGCGGCGGAGCAGCCTGACCGGCGGCCTGTCGGTACTCCGCCAGTCCCTCCGCAATGTGCCCGCGCGCGAGCTCGGCTTCGGCGATGGTGGTGGCGGCGAGCATGCCGGTACCACCGGACGTATCGCCGTCATGGTCGCCGCTGGATGCCACTATTTCGTCCACGACCCCGACACCGCCGTCGATGTCGCCGATCGCGATCATGCTCATGGCCTGCAGCCAACGTTGTTGCAGCACGTCCGAGTCCGCGTGGAAGAGCCGCAGGATGTCGACGGCCTCGGCCGAGCTCGTCAAGGCGTCGGCAGGGCGTGCGCCCTGGCTGTAGAGTTCGGCGAGCGTTTGCGCGGACATTGCTTGCAGCCACAGGTTCTCGGTTCGAGCCGCGAGCCGGTGTGACTCGAGCGCGTACGTCAGCGCGTCGTCCATCGCCCCTTCGTTCTCGGCTCCGTGGGCCGAGAGAATGTTCGCCAACCCGCGAGTTTCGACGTCCGCCGCGCCCCGTAGCAGGGCAAGCTTGGCACTGAGCCGCGCACCGTCCGGGATGGTCTCCACCAGCTCGCCCATCGCACGAGCGTGCGCCGTGATCGGCAGATCGGACGTCAGGCAGCGTCGGATCAGCAGCCGCGCCCGGGCAAGATCCCGAAAGCCGCCAAAGAGCAATGACACGGTGCCGGAGATTGCGGCCATCATGATGGCCGCATCCACGCTCTCGGCTTTCGGCGTATATCTCGACGTCCCGGCCAACAAGTCGCCGGCGAGAGACGCCACGTCCGTGTGGGATCCGCGCTGCATCCAAAATCCGACGAGAGCTGCCCCGATGCACACTACGGCGTCGACATCCTCGGCCTCCTGCGCCCAGCGCAAGATTGTCACGAGATTGTCGTCCTCCATCTGCATGCGCCTGCTGCTTTCGAGCTGCCGTGCCGTCAGGCCGCCGCCCGCCGTCGCCAATGCGAACCCCGCGCCCCAGTCGATCATGGCGTTTTGGACGGCGAGATCCTCGCCGGCGTCGCCGAGCGCCATCTCGCCGAATTCACGCACGGTTTCAAGCATCCGGAAACGTACCCCGTCGACGCTTTCGGTCAAGCTCAGCAACGACTGGTTCACCAATGCGTCCAGCGCGGCGTCGACGTCGATCGCGTCGTCCAATGCCGCCACCGCGCGGGCCGCGTCGGCCGAGAACCCGGCCGGGAACCGTGCCAGGCGCCGCATCACGCTCTTTTGCGCATCCGTGAGCAGGTTCCAGCTCCAATCGATCACCGCCAGCAGCGTGCGGTGTCGCGCCGGCGCCGAGACGTCGGATCCGGTCAAGAGCGAAAAGCGCCTGTCGAGGCGGCGTTCGATGTCCTCCACGCTCATCGCGCGCACCTTCACGGCGGCCAGCTCGATGGCCAGCGGGAGGCCGTCCAGGCGAGCGCACAACCGCTCCACCGGCGCGTCGTCCAACTTCACCGTGGGACGTGCGGCAAGCGCGCGCTCACGAAACAGCCGGGTGGCCGGTGATCCTTCATCGGGTCCGTACCCGAGCGTGCCGAGCTGGTAGACGTGTTCGCCGGCGATGCCCAACGGCGAGCGCGACGTAGCCAACACCGTCAGATCCGCGACGGCGCCGAGAAAATCCGCCGTCAGCCGGGCGACCGCATCCGAGACGTGCTCGCAGTTGTCAATGATCAAAAGGGTGCGCTGCTCTCGTAGCCGGTCGGCCAGCCTGCTGCCGAGATCGGAGAGCACGGCCGGTTGTGCCAGCCGTTTGGTCATCGTCGACTCGCGGATTCCGAGCGCCGCAGCGAAGGCCGACACGACATCCTCGTCCGTCCGCACGCTGGCCAGCGCGATCAACACGACGCGCGGCGTTCCGGCAGCATGCGCCCGCAACCCGATCTCATGGGCCAGCCGCGTCTTCCCGAGCCCGCCGACGCCCAAGATCGTCGTCAGGCGCACCGAGGACAGCAGCCGGTTCACGGCGTCAATATCGCCATCGCGGCCGATCAGCGCGGTCGGCTCACTGCGCACTCCCACCATCGACGATGCGGCGGGGCCCGGCTGCCGCGGCACGTCGTCGGCCAGCAACATGCGCTGGACGGCGGCGAGGTCGTTCGACGGCGCCAAGCCCAGTTCGTCGCGCATGGCACGATCGAGCAGCCGGTAATGCTCAAGCGCCGCCGCGGTCCGACCTGCGCCGTGCAGGGCGCGCAAGTAGGCGGCTTGCGCCGTCTCGTCGAACCGGGCTCCTTCGATGATCGAGGCGGCCAATTGCTCGGCCGCGTCGAAGGCGCCGGTCTCGAGCAGGCACGTCAGTTCCAAGCTCGTCGCATATTTCCGTGACGCTTGGATGGCGGCGTCGATGTCGCTTTTCAGGACATCCGTGAGCCCCTCGTCGAGTTCGCCCGTGCCCAAGAGGCGTCCGGCTTCGGCGAGCAGCCGCAGTGCATGCCCGAATTCCCCGGCCGCCGCGGTGCCGTCCGCCTTGTCGACCAGTGCCCGATATTGAAAGACATCGATCGCCCCGTCGTCGATGCCGAGCCGGTACCCGCTCGGATGCGTCACAAGCACGCCGTCCGCGCAGACGTTCCGGGTACGGGAGACAAGCGTATGCAGTGCTGCTTTGCTGGGCTCCTCGCCGTCCCAGATGTCCCGGGCCAGGCTGGAGCGCGACACCACGCGGCCACGAGCCAGGGCAAGGGCGACCAAAAGCGACTTCGCGCGCCGTCCGGCGGGTTCGATCAGTGTGCCGTCACGGCCTTCGACGAGCACCGGCCGGAGAATCACCAGGCGCGGAGGTTCGTATTCGGGCACGCTGGCAACTCTAGTGGAATCGGCATGCGGCGGCATCCCCTTTGAAATACTTGGACGTCCTACTTATGCTGGAGGGAGAAGAAACCGCGTCGCCCGCTTTGCGTACGTGCCGCGCGGCCGCGCCCCGCCGGGCGTCGCCGACCGATAACCAGACAAAGGATGTGCCATGGCCATGCACTCGGCGTCGCCGCTGACGTTCGGGCTCACCAAGGACCAGCAGGAACTGTCCGCGATGACCCGGGATTTCGCGGACGAACAGCTCGCCCCCTTCGCCCTCGACTGGGACCGGGACCACACGTTTCCGGTGGACACGCTCCGCAAGGCCGCCGAACTCGGCATGGGAGCGATCTACGTGCCGGAGGACCACGGCGGCTCCGGGCTGACCCGCTCGGACGCGGCAGTCATCTTCGAAGCGCTCGCCACCGGCGACCCGGCAGTCGCGGCATACATCTCGATCCACAATATGGTCGCCTGGATGGTCGACAAGTACGGCGACGACGCGCAGCGCGCCGCCTGGCTCGATCGGCTCGGCTCGATGGACATGCTCGGCAGCTATTGCCTGACGGAGCCGGGCGCGGGGTCGGATGCCGCCGCGCTCAAGACGTCCGCACGCCGCGACGGCGACGACTACGTGCTCAACGGCGTCAAGCAGTTCATCTCGGGTGCCGGTGAGACGGACATTTATCTGGTGATGGCCCGCACCGGGCAGGACGGCGCGCGCGGCATCAGCGCGTTCATCATCGAACGCGACACCGACGGGCTGTCGTTCGGCGCCAATGAGCACAAGATGGGGTGGCGTGCGCAGCCGACCCGGCAGGTCATCTTGGAAAACGTGCGGGTGCCGGCGGCCAATATGCTCGGTTCCGAAGGGCAAGGGTTCAAGATCGCCATGTCCGGCCTGAACGGCGGGCGGCTGAATATCGGCGCTTGCTCGATCGGCGGCGCGCAAGCTGCCTTGGAGAAAACTATCGACTACACGTCCGAGCGGATGGCGTTCGGGTCGGAACTGCGCGACTTCCAAGCGCTGCGCTTTCGCATCGCTGATATGCAGACCCGCCTCGAGACGGCCCGGTCGTTGCTATGGCGAGCGGCCGGAGCCGTGGACGCCGGCGACCCGCGCGCGACCGAACTCGTGGCCATGGCCAAGTTGACGGCCACCGATGCCGGCTTCGACGTGGCCAACGAGGCTTTGCAGTTGCACGGCGGATACGGTTACCTGACGGAGTACGGTATCGAGAAAATCGTGCGGGATCTGCGCGTGCATCAGATTCTCGAAGGCAGTAACGAAATCATGCGCGTGATCATCTCCCGCAAATCGACTGGAGTGAACTAATTGACGTCATCGACCGGAGCCGCCGAGTCCCCCTCAGCCGATCATCACCGCGAACACGGCACGGCCGCGCGTGAGCCCGGGCGACGGGCCGGTGACGAACTCCTGCACGGCGTGACCGGCGGCTTGGCACGGCTGACCTTGAACCGGCCGCGGGCCATCAATGCGCTCACCGAGCCCATGATCATGGACATCGCGTCCGCACTCGACGACTGGGCGACCGATGACGACGTCCATGCCGTGCTGATCGACGGCGCCGGCGAGCGCGGCCTGTGCGCGGGCGGCGACATCCGCGCCATTTACGAGGATGTGAAGGCGGCCGGATCGGCATCGATCGGATTCTGGCGCCACGAGTACCGGATGAACGTCAGGATCGCCGAATTCCCGAAGCCGTACATCGCACTGATGGACGGCATCACGATGGGCGGCGGCGTCGGCGTCTCCGCGCACGGCAGTGTCCGCGTTGTCACCGAACGGTCGAAGATCGGCATGCCGGAGACGGGAATCGGGTTCGCCCCGGATGTCGGCGGCACGTATTTACTGGCGCGAACGCCCGGCGAGATCGGTACGCATCTGGCTCTCACGGCCGGCGTCATGGGCCCGGGCGACGCCATCGCGTGCGGCTTTGCCGACCATTTCATTCACTCCGACGACGTACCGGCATTCATCGATGCCGTGGCCGCCGATCCGGCGCGGGCAGTCGCCGTCGCCGCAGAAATGGCAACCGATCCACCAGCCGCCGCTCTCGCCGGCGACCGCGAGTGGATCGACGAGTGCTATTCCGCCTCGAGCGTCGAAGACATTCTTCGGCGGCTCGACGCGCACTCCCATCCCGACGCAGCCGATGCGGCGTCCGCGATCCGGGCGAAGTCCCCCACCTCAGTCAAGGTGACGTTTGCCGAATTGCGCGCGGCGCGAGGCCGCTCGCTGCGCGCTGCCATCGAACAGGAATTCCGCGTGTCTTCCGCGCTGACCGGCAGGCCCGATCTGGTCGAAGGCATTCGCGCACAGGTCGTCGACAAGGACCGAAATCCGCGCTGGTCGCCCGCCGCATTGGACGACGTCAGTGCCGACCAGGTCGCGTCGATTCTCGACACCCACGTAAAGGAGTCAGTGCTCTCATGACCGAAACACTCCGCGTTGATCGCGACCCGGCCGGCTACGCGCTTGTCACGCTCGATCGACCCAAAGCCCTCAATGCGCTCAATCTGCAGACGCTGAACGAGGTCGTCACCGCTTTCGCCGAGCTGGACGCCGATCCATCGGTCTCAGTCATCGTGATCACCGGCTCTGAAAAGGCCTTTGCCGCCGGCGCCGACATCAAGGAAATGAAGGACATCACCTTTTCCGAGGCGTACGCCAGCGACTGGTTTGCCGGCTGGGACGCCGTCAAGCGAGTGCGCAAACCGATTATCGCGGCGGTCTCCGGCTTTGCACTCGGAGGCGGCTGCGAATTGGCCATGATGTGCGACATCCTCTTGGCGTCCGATACCGCGAAATTCGGCCAGCCCGAGATCAAGCTGGGCGTACTGCCGGGAATGGGCGGTTCGCAGCGGCTGACTCGGGCCGTGGGCAAGGCCAAGGCCATGGACATGTGCCTGACCGGACGAACCATCGACGCCGAGGAAGCCGAACGGGCCGGCCTGGTCTCCCGGATCATTCCAGCCGACGAACTGCTCGACGAGACCAAGAAGATCGCCACCGAAGTGGCAGGCATGTCGACGCCCGCCACCATGATGGTCAAGGAATCGATCAACCGCTCCTTTGAAACGTCGCTTTCGGAGGGAATCCTGTTCGAACGGCGGGTCTTTCACGCAACGTTCGCCACGCACGATCAGTCCGAGGGCATGGCGGCGTTCGCCGAAAAGCGCAAGCCGAACTTCACCGACTCCTAGCCGATCGGGCGCGCACCGCTCGGCTTCCGCTCCGTGCCGCCCTCACGGTAAAACGCGGTGTGGCGTCGGGAACGCCCCGTTAGAACGGGGCGTTCCCGACGCCACACCGCGTTTTACGCGCGGACCTTAGCCGGCTTGTTTCTTGGGCGCGTATGTCGCCTCGTCCGAAATGTCGCTGCGCGAACGGTCCTTCAAAAGCTTCAACGCAATGAGCGTGATGATCGCCGACACCAGGATGTACACGGAGACGGCGTAGCCGGTACCGAAGGTGTGAATCAACCAGGTGGCGATCAACGCCGCAGGGCCCCCGGCGATGATCGACGACAGCTGGTACCCGAGCCCGGCACCCGTGTACCGCAGGTTCGTTGGGAAGCTCTCGGCGATGATCGAGGCCTGCGGCCCGTATTGCATGGCATGCGGTATCAGGCCCAGACACACTGCGATGAACGCGAGCCAGCCGACGCCGCTGTCAAGCAGGGCGAAGTAGATGAACCCCCACACGCCCATGATCGACGCGCCCCACATGTAGATCTTCTTCCGCCCGATCGTGTCGGACAGGCTGCCGAATACCGGAACCAGGATGAACTCGACGCCGGCGGCGATCAGCGTACCGATCAACACGAAGTTGTACGAGTAACCGTGCTCCTTGTTCGTCATGTACGACAAGACGAACGCGGTGACCACGTAAAACGGCATTTGCTCGGACATACGCAGCAGCGCCGAGAGGATGATCTCCTTGGGGAAGCGCTTGATGACCTGCAGCAGCGGGGCGGCCTGCGTCTCCTTGGTCTTGACGACCTTGGCGAACATCGGAGTTTCCAAGATCTTCAGACGAATATAGAGGCCGATGCCGACAAGAACGAGGCTGAGCAGGAACGGGATGCGCCAGCCCCACGAGATAAAGGCGTCCGACCCCATGATGCCGTTGAAGATCGCCATCAGCGCGGTGGAGAGAATGAGCCCGATAGCCACACCGAGCTGGGGCCAACTGCCCATCAGCCCGCGCTTCTTTTGATTGCCCCATTCCATCGAAAGCAGCACCGATCCGCTCCATTCGCCACCGACGGCGATGCCTTGCAGCAGTCGGAGCAGGATCAAGATCAACGGTGCGGCATCGCCCCACGTTCCCGATCCGGGGAGCACGCCGATGAGAGCGGTGGAGATGCCCATCATGAGCAGCGTCACGATGAGCATGACCTTACGGCCTATCCGGTCACCCCAGTGGCCGAAGATGGCTGCGCCCACCGGGCGCGCCAGGAACCCGACGAAGTAGGTGGCGAACGATTCGATTGTTCCGATGTACGCCGAGGAATTGGGAAAGAACAGATGAGGGAAGACTAGTGCCGCGGCAGTGCCGTAGAGGAAGTAGTCGTACCACTCGACGGTGGTGCCGATCGTGCTGGCAACCGCCGCTCGTCGAACCTGCTTCTTTTGGTCGACCGTTGCCGGAATGAATTCGTCCGCACTGGACATCGTTGTCACACTTTCGTTTCAAAGGGATTCAGCAGAATTAGCGTAACCCCAGAAAACGATTTGCGGAGGATTTTTCTTCGGCGTGTTCAACAATCTTGGGCGGCGGATCGGGGTACGTGACGGCACCCTTTTCACCGGCGGAACGCTAGACACCCCTCCGGCCCGCACTGTGCACTGCGGGCCGGAGGGGTGTCTCGATGCGCCGGGTCAGAAGTCCCAGTCGTCGTCTTCGGTGTTCTCGGCCTTACCGATCACGTAGGACGAGCCCGATCCGGAGAAGAAGTCGTGGTTCTCGTCGGCGTTCGGTGACAACGCCGAGAGGATCGCCGGGTTCACATCGGTTTCGGTCGAAGGGAACATCGCCTCGTAGCCCAGGTTCATCAGCGCCTTATTGGCGTTGTAGTGCAGGAACCGCTTGACGTCCTCGGTCAACCCGACGCCGTCGTAGAGGTCTTGCGTGTACTGGACTTCGTTTTCATACAGCTCGAACAGTAGATCGAACGTGTAGTTCTTGATCTCGTCACGAGTAGCCGTATCTTCTTTCTCAAGCCCCTTTTGGAACTTGTACCCGATGTAGTATCCGTGCACGGCTTCGTCGCGGATGATCAGGCGAATCAGATCGGCGGTGTTCGTCAGCTTGGCGTGCGACGACCAGTACATGGGCAGGTAGAAACCGGAGTAGAAGAGGAACGACTCCAGCAACGTCGAGGCGACCTTGCGCTTGAGCGGTTCGTCCCCGCGATAGTAGGACAGGACGATCTCGGCCTTGCGCTGAAGGTTTTGATTCTCCACCGACCAGCGGAACGCGTCGTCGATTTCGCGTGTGGAGCACAACGTCGTGAAGATCGACGAGTACGACTTGGCATGCACGCTCTCCATGAACGCGATGTTCGTGTACACGGCCTCCTCGTGCGGCGTGACCGCATCGGGGATGAGACTGATCGCCCCGACGGTGCCTTGAATCGTGTCCAGCAGCGTCAGGCCCGTGAACACGCGCATGGTCAGCTGGCGTTCTTCCGGGGTCAGGGTGGCCCAGGACTGCACGTCGTTGCTCAGCGGCACCTTTTCCGGCAGCCAGAAGTTTCCGGTGAGCCGATCCCACACCTCGGCGTCCTTTTCATCCTGGACGCGATTCCAGTTGATCGCCGATACGTGGTCGACGAGCTTGAGTTTTTCGGGCACTTGTCTTCAATCTCCTCGTTGTGCTGGTTCTCCGTGGCGCCGGACGAGCCGGCGCCACTGTTTGTTCGGGGCCTGAGTCACAGCATGCAGGAGACGCAGCCTTCGACCTCGGTGCCGTCCAGCGCCAGCTGACGCAGACGGATGTAGTAGATCGTCTTGATGCCCTTGCGCCATGCGTAGATCTGCGCCTTGTTGATATCCCTGGTCGTGGCGGTGTCCATGAAGAACAGCGTCAGCGACAGACCTTGGTCCACGTGCTGCGTCGCTTCGGCATACGTATCGATGATCTTCTTGTAGCCGATCTCGTACGCGTCCTGGTAGTAGTCCAGATTCTCGTTCGTCAAGAAGGGGGCCGGGTAATAGACGCGGCCGATCTTGCCTTCCTTGCGGATTTCGATCTTCGAGGCGACCGGGTGGATCGACGAGGTCGAGTTGTTGATGTACGAGATCGATCCCGTCGGCGGCACGGCCTGCAGGTTCTGGTTGTAGATGCCGTGTTCCATCACCGACGCCTTCAGGTCGAGCCAGTCCTGCTGGGTCGGAATGTCGATCTTGGCCGCCTCGAACAACTCGCGCACGCGCTCGGTGCGAGGAGCCCATTCCTGCTCGGTGTACTTGTCGAAGTATTCACCGCTGGCATACTTCGACTTCTCGAATCCGCCGAATGTTTCGCCGCGTTCGATGGCAATGCTGTTCGACGCCCGAAGTGCGTGGTACACGACCGAATAAAAGTACATATTCGTGAAGTCCAGGCCCTCTTCGCTTCCGTAGTGGATGCGTTCGCGGGCGAGGTAGCCGTGCAAGTTCATCTGGCCGAGGCCGATCGCATGCGAGGAGTCGTTGCCCCGCTCGATCGAGGGCACCGAACCGATATGACTCATATCGGACACGGCCGTCAGACCGCGGATTGCGGTCTCGATCGTTTTACCGAAGTCGGGCGAATCCATCGTCATGGCGATATTGAGCGAGCCGAGATTGCACGAGATGTCCTTGCCGACCTCCGCGTACGACAGATCGTCGTTATAGGTCGTCGGCTTCGACACCTGCAGGATCTCCGAGCACAGGTTGCTCATGGTGATCTTGCCGTCGATCGGGTTCGCCCGGTTCACAGTGTCTTCGTACATGATGTACGGGTATCCGGACTCGAACTGGATCTCGGCGAGCGTCTGGAAGAATTCGCGGGCCTTGATCTTGCTCTTCTTGATGCGTGCGTCATCGACCATCTCGTAGTACTTCTCGGTGACCGACACGTCGGTGAACGGTATGCCGTACACCTTTTCGACGTCGTACGGCGAGAACAGGTACATATCCTCGTCGTTCTTCGCCAACTCGAACGTGATGTCCGGGATCACGACGCCGAGCGAGAGAGTCTTGATGCGGATCTTCTCGTCCGCGTTCTCGCGTTTGGTGTCCAGGAACTTGTAAATGTCCGGGTGATGGGCGTGCAGATAAACGGCGCCGGCACCCTGGCGCGCGCCGAGTTGATTGGCGTACGAGAACGAATCCTCAAGGAGCTTCATCACGGGAATGACGCCGGACGACTGGTTTTCGATCTGCTTGATCGGAGCGCCGACTTCGCGGATGTTCGTCAGGCTGAAGGCCACGCCGCCGCCGCGCTTGGACAGTTGCAACGCCGAGTTGATCGAACGGCCGATCGATTCCATATTGTCTTCGATACGCAACAGGAAGCAGGAGACGAGTTCGCCGCGCTGCTTCTTGCCGGCGTTGAGGAACGTCGGCGTGGCCGGCTGGAAGCGGCCGGAAACTATCGCGTCAACGAGTTCTCGGGCCAAAGTCTCATCGCCCCGGGCCAGCGACAACGCAACCATGCAGACGCGGTCTTCGTAACGCTCGAGATAGCGTTTGCCGTCGAACGTCTTCAGTGTGTACGAGGTATAGAACTTGAAGGCGCCCAAGAATGTCTGGAAGCGGAACTTCTTCGAGTAGGCGAAGTCGACCAGTTCACGGATGAAGTTCATCGAGTACTGGTCGAGCACCTCCCGCTCGTAGTACTCGTGCTTCAGCAAGTAGTCCAGCCGCTCGTCCAGGTCGTGGAAGAACACGGTGTTCTGGTTGACGTGCTGCAGGAAGTACTGATGCGCCGCCTCACGGTCGGCTTCGAACTGAATCTTGCCGTCCTTGCCGTAGAGGTTCAGCATCGCGTTGAGCGCGTGGTAATCCAGCCCCTCGTCCAGCTTCGTCTGCACTACATCGCGCTGAGCAACTGTCGTTTCCAAAACTTGTCCAATCCTTCGTCTACCGCACGGAGATCCTCGTCAGTCCCCATGAGTTCAAACCGATAAAGCGGCGGTACCGAGCATTTCGCCGAGATGATGTCGACGGCCCGGCAGTAATGCGCTCCGAAATTCGTGTTCCCGGCGCCGATCACGCCCCGCAGCAGCCCGCGGTTCTCGGGAACGTTGAGAAACTTGATGACCTGTTTGGGTACCGCTCCCCCGCGTTGATGCCCCCCGCCGTAGGTGGGCGTCAACAAGACGAACGGTTCGTCCACGTGCAGTGTCTCGTCGCCCGTCATGAGCGGCAGCCGCAGAGCGGGCCTACCCAGACGCTCGATGAACCGGTGCGTATTACCGGAGACACTGGAAAAGTAGACGATCTCAGTCATGTCATCGACCTAAGCGACGCCCCGGGCCGATCCGGAACCGGCCGCAATAGCCGCGATCTTATCGGGGCGAAAGCCCGACCAGTGATCATTGTCGGTGACCACAACGGGAGCTTGCATGTAGCCCATCGCCTTGACGACGTCGAGAGCATTCAGGTCTTCACTGATGTCGACCGTCTTATAAGAGATGCCCTTGCCGTCGAGCGCGCGGTAGGTGGCATTGCACTGCACGCACGCCGGCTTCGAATAGACCGTGACCGCCATTGCTTCCTCTTTCTCTCCGCGGACCCTCCGGCGTTTCCCGCCCGAAGCCCCGCTTCTTCTGCCCGTCAAAAGGCTTGGAACCATCATTCTTGCCCCTGCCACCGACAGTCCCCCGGCGTCGTCCGGTACCCCGTCCGGGGCGGCCGACCGACGATAAGTCAGATCCGTTCGTGGCCGAAGCCTGCCGATCATGTCCAAGCGAGCTATGACCACATAACTACTATATCTTGTGACGTGTTGATCAGCTACCCCTAGATCATGTGTTACATCACTGTCGTTTGCAAGTATCGACACCGACGGATTTCCCCACCCGAAAGTGGAAATTCATACACAGGGGGTGTGAATAACATCGTTGTAAGCCCACGACCTGCGCAAACGATCTCGGAGAAATCGTCACCGCTGTGGACGACCTGTGGACGACACGAAAAAATACCCGACCCGACACGCCGGAGTGTGCCTTTAATCGGCGGATAGAAAATTCACGGCCGAAGTCCGAGCCGCTCGATGTTCGATAATTTGACCGGCTGGTCAGACAGAAATTTTCGCGCGCTCTTTCGATGTCGCGGCGCCCCGGTGGTTGCTTGGACGCGGCGTCCGGGATCGCCGAAGAAGCCGGACGACGCGCGGCGCGCACCAGCGCTCGACTGCGGCATATGTGCGGTCGCTGATGAAGATGACGTCGGCGGCGACCATGGTCAAGGAAAACAGTCCCAGCCCCATGAACAGCCCGATTCCGACGTGCATGGCCAGGATTCCCAAAAGCCCGATGACACGCGTCCACCGCACGAGTAACAGCAGCGGAAAGAAGATCTGGATGAACACCGAGAAATATGTCACGACGCCGACCATGAAGCCGCCCGACACGAGAAGGTCGTTGACCCACGGCCAGGGCATGAATTTGTCGACCTGCAGCGGGTAATAGATCGCAGTGCCCCGCTCCCACAGATTGCCTTGGACCTTCGAGAGCCCAGCCGTGACATAAATGATGAACAGTTGGTAAGCGATTGCGATGAGCGCCAGGTTGTTCAACGTGTTCGGAAGCCATTGCGGGAGACTCCACGCCTTTGCAGATTTCCCGGCCGCGAGACGCCGGGCATGCCGGCGAGCGTCCAACGACCAATGCCTCGACATGTCGGTGAAGCAGAAATAGAAAAGCATGATCCGAAACGCGTTGTCCGCCTGATCGGTCGACGTCGGACCTGCCGCGACGAGGCTGATGTAGAGGTAGAGCGCGGCGATTGCGAACGTGCGTGTATGCCATCCGATGATGAGCGCAATTCCGACGGCCGCCAAGATCAACAGTTTGATCGTCAGAGCCCACCCCGGTTCCGTTGGCGAGAAGAAGCCGAACACGGGGCCCCACGAGTCGTCGACACGCAACGGAGCGGCCCATCCGGATGCGTCACCCCAAATGTATTGACGGTAAGGGAAGTTGACCAGCACGGTCAGCACGAGGACGACGCCGTACACGATGCGCGCGACCGACGTCCCGTACCCTCCGTGCTTCGTATCAAGCAGCCATCCTTCGGCGCGCTTGTACGTTCCGGAGGACCACGCGATCGCGCGGTCGATCAAATCGCCGAAGCTCGCAGAAGCAGCGTCGTTGCCGTCGTCGGTGTGTTTCATCGATTGCCTGCCTTGGCTCCGTACATGCGGTTGATAGTTGTGCTGTCGACGTTTTTGACGTCGCTCACCGGCCGCCAACCGGTCATGATGTACGTCGACTGGGCGTGATAATCGTCGTCCAGCCGATCGTCATATGGAGGCACTGGCGTGTTGATCGTGCGTATTTGGACACGGTCGATGTGTTCACCCCATCGTGCTTCGGCAACTGCCGAGGCAAGCGCGTTGACCGCGCGCGCGTTCGATATGAAGGTCGCGACGTCGGGGCTCGCCTCCGATCCGCCGGCCAGTCGATTGCGCAGGGCGCTGCTCCACGACGGGTTTTTATAACTAGTCCCGACTGCAGCCTGTCCGTCGTCGTTCAATTTGTCGAATGCGCTCCGGTAGTGGGACATGAGCTGAAAGTTCGTCAGGTAAAGCCGTGACGGCAACAAGTGATGTTTGATGGCCATGTCGACGTCACGGCCGGAAATGCTATACCACTGCGTCGGCTCATCCGTCCCTGGTTTCGTGGCACGCACGTCGAACGAGGTATTCGAGCGGATCGGGTTCGGTGCGAAGACCGACCAGCTCTGACCGAACATCGGCAGCATGTACGAATTCAAGGTGGTGGCTCCGACGACATTGCGGATCGGGCTGGAGCCGCTCGACCAGATGAAGCCGGCAAGCATATGCCATGCCAAAGCTGCTGCGAGAAGGGCGGCGACGAGCCGGACGTACCAGCGCCGTCGTCCGGAGTGTTGACCGCCGGCTGCGCGATGTGTGAGTGGCATGTGAAGAGGTACTTTCAAATCGTTGTGTCACAACGGCGGAAGGTGCGCCGGCCGTGTGGACCGGCGCACCATCGCCATTGCGTTGCTCGCACCATGTGCGAGCTACACCTGAATTACTCGGACTTCAGGTGCTTGCGGCGTCGCGCTGCAACGAGTGCGGCTCCGCCGATGACGAGCAACAGCAAACCGATTCCGGCCGGCAACAGGTCAAGACCCGTTCGCGGAAGCGGACTACCACTACTGGCCGTTCCAGGATCCGTAGCCTGGGCTGCAGCTGTCGACACACTCACCGTGCTCGAGTCGCTGCCGGCCGTGGTTCCGGCATTGCTGCCCGCGGAGGTCGCGGCCTCGGAGTCGCCGCCGGCAGTCCCACCATCGATCACCCGGAACTTGGTGTCGCGGTTCGGCGGAAGAACTTCACCGGAATCGGCTCCGACAACCGAAACGTAATGCTGACCCAGATCGGCACCCTTGAGCACTTTGAACGCGAACTGGACGTTTCCATCCGCGTCCGCGGTCTGCGGGGTCAGCTTGAAGGGTTCGGAGTGAACTGTAGCGTTCACGGTTTCACCCTTTTCGAACCCGCTTGCGGTAACCACCTGAACTTTGTCACTACCGCGAACGATAGTGGGGTATTTGATGGTTGCCTTGAGCACGTTCGACGCTTCGGTGCCT
The DNA here is from genome assembly GCF_013409065.1 of Spelaeicoccus albus. Lineage (NCBI taxonomy): Bacteria > Bacillati > Actinomycetota > Actinomycetes > Micrococcales > Brevibacteriaceae > Spelaeicoccus > Spelaeicoccus albus. Next base: position 3,838,356 of record NZ_JACBZP010000001.1, read on the forward strand.
GTCGACTCCGACTCGGTGTCGGTCGCAGACGCGGAATCCGAACCGTCAGTCGCGGTCGCGGTGTCCGTGTCGGACGCCGTCGCCGTACCAGCCGTATCGGTAGCCGTATCGGTCGCAGACGCCGTCGCGGTACCAGCTGTATCCGTGGCCGTGGCCGTGTCCGTGTCGGACGCGGTCGCAGTGCCGGCAGTAGCCGTGGCCGTATCGGTCGCAGACGCCGTGGCCGTACCAGCTGTATCCGTGGCGGTATCCGTGTCAGACGCCGTGGCCGTACCAGCTGTATCCGTCGCGGTATCCGTATCGGACGCCGTCGCCGTACCAGCCGTATCCGTGGCCGTATCGGTCGCAGACGCCGTGGCCGTACCAGCTGTATCCGTCGCGGCGGTATCCGTATCGGACGCCGTCGCCGTACCAGCCGTATCCGTGTCGGACGCGGTGGCCGTGTCCGTGTCGGACGCGGTCGCGGTGCCGGCTGTATCCGTGGCCGTATCGGTCGCAGACGCCGTCGCCGTACCGGCAGTATCCGTGTCGGACGCGGTCGCAGTGCCGGCTGTATCCGTGGCCGTATCGGTCGCAGACGCCGTCGCCGTACCAGCTGTATCCGTCGCGGTGTCCGTATCGGACGCCGTCGCCGTACCAGCCGTATCCGTGTCGGACGCGGTCGCAGTGCCGGCTGTATCCGTGGCCGTATCGGTCGCAGACGCCGTCGCCGTACCAGCTGTATCCGTCGCGGCGGTATCCGTATCGGACGCCGTCGCCGTACCAGCCGTATCCGTGTCGGACGCGGTGGCCGTGTCAGACGCGGTGGCCGTGTCCGTATCAGACGCCGTGTCCGTGTCCGTGTCGGACGCGGTCGCGGTGCCGGCAGTATCCGTGGCCGTATCGGTCGCAGACGCCGTGGCCGTGCCCGCGGTATCCGTCGCGGTATCCGTGTCAGACGCCGTCGCCGTGCCGGCAGTGTCCGTCGCGGTATCCGTGTCAGATGCCGTCGCCGTGCCGGCGGTATCCGTCGCGGTGTCCGTGTCGGACGCCGTCGCCGTGCCGGCGGTATCCGTCGCGGTGTCCGTGTCGGACGCCGTCGCGGTACCAGCCGTGTCCGTCGCGGTATCCGTATCGGACGCCGTGGCCGTGTCCGTGTCGGACGCGGTCGCGGTGTCCGTATCAGACGCCGTATCCGTACCAGCCGTATCCGTGGCCGTGTCCGTATCAGACGCGGTCGCAGTGCCGGCAGTATCCGTGGCCGTATCGGTCGCAGACGCCGTGGCCGTGTCGGACGCCGTCGCCGTCGCCGTACCAGCCGTATCCGTCGCGGTATCCGTGTCGGACGCCGTATCCGTACCGGCGGTATCCGTACCGGCGGTATCCGTACCGGCAGTATCCGTGGCCGAAGTGCTTTCGGTCCCGGGGTTCGTTGCCGATCCGCCATCGTCGCTCACTGAAACGGTATCTTCTGCCGTCAGCCCATCATCCGTAGAGCCCGTCACGGTCAGGTCGCCTGGCGGCGTCCCGTCCGGAACGGTAGCTGAGTCCGTGAAGTCACCGTTCTCATCCGTGGTGACTTCATTTGTGGCAATGACATTTCCGTCGCTGTCGGTGTACGTCACTGTGACGTCGGTGTTCGGCGGCCAGCCTTGGCTAGTCACGTCGACCGGGTTGCCCGGGTCTACCGTCTCCGGTGTCGCCGTCAGAGTTGGCTCGTACGTTGCATCAGCGACTCGTACAGTCGATGAGGCAAGGTTGACGTTGACCGCGTCGGCGTTCGGCAGCAAACTCAGGCTCAGCGCTCGGACCGTGAACGATTTCGCACCCAAATCACCCGTTTCGGGCTGTTCGTTAACCGTCAGCTGGACGATGTTGCTCAAAACGCCGCTCAAAACCGGATTGAGCGAGTCAACAACTGGATCGATGACGCCATTCAAGGTGGCCGGCAAGTTCTCCCCGGCCGTATCGAGAACACCCTTCACTAGCGGCTTCAGCGGCGTGAGTAGCTGCTTGCCCAACGGCTTGACGAGCAAGTCAATGAGGTCGCCAACATGAAGCCCGGCTAGGCTCAAATCCGTATCGATTTTTGGGTCGTTGCCGCTGGTCCCGGCGAAGTCGCCAAGCGAGCCCTTGACCGTAATGTTGCCGCTTCCAATGGTGCCGACAATCGGAGCAGCGACTTTAGCCGGCAAGTTGACATTGAGACTCACATCATTCAACGAGTCTTCAATAGTCGTCTGCAACTTGCCCGTAATGCTGCCAAGCGCACTTGCAACGCCCTGCGTGATTTTCTTGATCGTCGCAGAGGACAAAACTTGGGTGTTCGGGTCGAGACCGTTAAGCCCATCGGTACCGTTCACCAATTTGGCCAGGTCGACGGAAATCTGCCCCGACTTCAAGTCGACGGTCAGCAGGCCGTCGTTTGACACCAATGGGGTGTTGACGAGATTAGTGACGACTCCATCGAGAGCCTTGCCAACATTAACCGTCGCGGTGGCCGGGCCGGCTGAAAGCTGACCCACACCTACGTCGATGTTCAAAGCAACGTTCTTCAGCACTTTCTGGATGTCGCCGTCTGACCCAATTGTCTTGTCCAGGCTGGTTCCGACACCGTTAACGGTGGTCGTGAGCTGCGAAGACAGCCCCGAAACTGCGTTGCTGTGGATGTTCAGCTTGCCGTTGGCGACTTCGTATGACGATGTCGGCGCGTCCGTGCCGGTCTGCTCGGCCGTCGAGGCCAGAGCGCCGAGTTCGAGGCCGACCTGATCGACGATTTTGTCGCTCAGGTTGTCGACATTCAGCTGTGACAACAGATCGGTGAGATTCACCGATGCATTGCGCTGGCCCCCATCCGGATTGCTGACCTCGATTGCGCCCTTATTCGTGACGGCACCGGACGCCGCTTTCGAATGATTCGCCTGGTCGGAGACCGAATACGAGTTCAACGTACCGGCTTCCCCGAGATCAAGCAGACCGGAGCCGCCCGGCGACGTGATCAGCGGCAAGGTCAGCGAACCGACGTCCAATTTGAGCGAATCCAACGCGCCGACGTTAAGCGCCGCGCTGTTGGCACCCGGGTCACTCGGATTTCCGCTGCTCGCCGTCCCAATATCCGCTAGCTGGGTTTCAAGGACATCGGAACCAACTACTTGGCCGAGCCCTTCTGACATATCACTCGGAGAAGCGCTCGCCGCAGTAACCGGGACCAAATATGCCGTAACGCCAAGCGTTAAGGCACCAGTGAGACCAATTGCCTTGGAAAGACGCTTTCTCGGAGCACGCTTTTGGCGCATTGCTCTCCTATGGGAAAGAGTCTTGCCACCGGGGTGGCGGGCGCGAACCCCCTGTTTGCGCCCGAACCCAGTTAACCAGAATTATGACGAAACTCTCAGGAACTCAGGATTTGTTATAGTCCCGTGACGCAAACCGTGGCAATTTTGTGTCCAGTAATCGTTATCTTACCCACATGTACGCGCACTTTAAGTCTGTTGAATGACGTTTAATGCTATTTGACCATGATTATGAAACGTTTGGAACGTCTCAGCATATGATCAGAAATCTGTGTGCGCTACAGGTTCGTGCAGAACTCGATTACGCTCAAATCGCAGTACCCCTCTTGCACGCATCCTCAGCAGAAAGGCAAACCAATGGCAGCAAGCTACGATTATTTTCTCTCCTGCGACACGAACCAAGCGCGGCTCGCCCTGGGCCAGGCATTCGAAAAGCTCGGCTACACGGTGACCGGGACCCCGAAAGGCGGTTTGCTCGCCAAACGCGGCAGCACCAAGAAGACCGTCTGGCTCGGGGCCCTGGCCGGTAAGGATTTCGCTATCAGCCTGGTCACCGAGTTCTTCGACCACCCGGACGGTTCACTCGTAGCACGCGTGAGCCGCGATATGGCCGGCGGAGCCCTCAAAGGCGGTGCTATCGGCGCCTCGAAAGCGAATAACGCCTACGCCGATGCAGTCAACTCCGTTCAGCAGGACTTACAACAGGCGGGCGTTCTCAAAGGCGTGGCGAACAACACCTGACGTCGCACTCGCGTGCGTGCCGTTTCGATACACGTACACGCAACGGGGGCCTCACGCTTTGCGTGAGGCCCCCGTCTCTTCGGTGGAGGTGGGGGGAATCGAACCCCCGTCCGCTGGCACTTTGTCAGGACTTCTCCGGGTGCAGTCTGCTGTGCGTTTTCTCAGTCCCGGCGCTCTAGCAGACGTGTCGCCGACAGACTCAGTTACGTAAAAGTCCCAGCCGGCCCCGTAACATGACCGACCAGCAGTGGCTTCCTAGCTGACGTTAGACCCCGAGGCGGAAGCAACCCCGGACTAACGGATTACGCAGCTCGCTTAGGCAGCGAGGGCGAAATCGGTGCGATTAGATTTGGCACCTATATTTTTGCAGAGGGCGTTTACGAGATAACTCTGCGTTCTCGACCCGCTTCTCCTGACGCAATGACCGGCGTCGAAACCGATCACCCCCATATTTATTTACCAACTCGACAAGCCCGTCGAAAGCGCGTGCCCACCGGAGTACAACTCTATGCCAGACCAACGCCGCCGGGCCAATCATTTGTTCCCAATTTGTTCCAGTGGGAGACGCCGGGTCGCGCTACCTGTGCGCCCGCAGTGACATTGCCCGTTGGGCCTCTCGCGCGTCCTGCTTTTCCCGCAACGCTTGCCGCTTGTCGTATTCGCGCTTGCCCTTGGCCAGCGCGATCTCGACCTTGGCCCGCCCATCCAGGAAATACAGTTGTAGCGGGATCAGCGTGCGTCCCGACTCGCGCAGTTTTCCGGCGATCTTATCGATCTCGTGCGCGTGCAGCAGCAGCTTGCGCCGTCGTCGCGACGTGTGATTATTCCAGGTGCCTTGCGTGTACTCGGGAATATGCACACCCTCGAGCCACACTTCACCTTGAAACACCAGCGCGTATCCGTCGACGAGCGATGCCCTGCCCATGCGCAGCGATTTCACTTCGGTACCTGTCAGCACCATGCCGGCTTCGAACGTGTCTTCAATCAGGAAGTCGTGCCGCGCTCGCCGATTGGTGGCGACCACCTTGCGGCCCTGTTCTTTGGGCATGGCTTCCCTCCCCTGCATTCAGGATGTCGTCGGATCCGCACCGGTCATCGAGTTCCCGGCCCCGGCGCGGACTATCAATTCTACGCTGCCGCGTCGACGGAAGTCACACGGTTTTCTTGCCTGGCCGCCGATCGTCCCGCTTGCCGGGCCGCCGCCGTCCGGCCTACAGCCAGTTCAGCGGATTGGTGTACTGCCCGTTCCGCAGAACTTCGAAGTGCAGATGGCACCCGGTCGACCAGCCGGTTGTTCCGGACACCGAGATGGCTTGACCGCGAGAAACACGCTGTCCGGCATGGACCAGGAGCCGCGAGTTGTGCTTGTACGCTGTCGCCAACTGGCCGCCATGCACGGATCCGTGATTGATCACGACTTCGTTCCCGGCGCCGATGCGGTAGCCGGCGGACATCACTCTGCCGGGTGCCGCAGCATGCACCGTCGTGCCGCACGGTACTCCGAAATCGGTGCCGGCGTGCAGCTTCCGCGTGTGATAGATCGGGTGGTATCGCCAGCCGAAATTCGACGTGACCGGATAGCCGGGGGCCGGGTTCTGCAAATAGCTGTTCGACGACGAGGACCCCGAGGACGAGCCGGAATCCGCATAATGCTTCGCCCGCCGGTCGGCGCGCTGCTGCTTGAGAATCTTGGCGGCCAGGGCCTTTTGCTGCTTGCGTTCGGCGCTGAGCCGGTTCTTCGTCTTCGACTTCGCCGCAGCGAGCGTGGCGGATTCCTTCTTGGTGGTGGCCACCAACGCCGTCAGGTCGGCAGCGACCTCTTCAGCCTTGCGCTGCGCAGCTTCACGCACCACGACGTGAGCCGCCGACTCCTTCTTCAACTCGGCGACCTTGGCGCGTACTGCCACCAGCCGCGCACGCGCATTACGCTGTACGGCGCGGTCTTCTTCCAACTGACGCAGCACGTTCGATTGGGCTTGCACGGCCGAGCTGACCATCGTCACGGCTCCGACCATGTCATCCCCGTGAGCGGCCTGCAGCCAGATCGCCGTGTTCGACGACACTCCCCCGTTGCGGTAAGCCCGCCTGGCCATTTTGGCCACCCCGCTGCGATTCTTCTCGATCGACGCCTGCGACTCCTTCAAATCATCCGTCGCCTGCTGTTGCGCCGTCTTTGCTTCCGCGAGCCGGCTTGCCAGTTTGCGATCCTTCTCCTTGGCCGCTTCGAGCTTCGATTGGGCCACGGCCACGGCGCTGCGCGCATCCGGCAATCGCTTTTTCGCGTCCTGAAGCTTCGCATACGACGTGGCCAGCTCCTTGGACAAATCCTCGAACCGGTTCATCAGGCTCTTCACCTTTTGATCAGTGCGAGATTTTTGGTCCTGGACGTCGTCCTGTGCCGCCGCCGGCGCGGCGAAACTACCCAGCGCCATGCTCACGCCGAGCAGGCAAGCCGCCACTTTGCGCCACGCCATCCGCCTCACACCTTCAAGTATCGACGCAAAGTGACGACCGAGGAGATCGCGGCGACGAGAATTCCCAAGACGAGTAGGCCGGGGGCGACCCACAAGACATCGGTGGTTCCAATCAGCGAGAACGAAGTCACACGATTGCGTAGCCAGTTTTCGACGAAATAATGCACGAGGGCCCACAGCGCCCCCGAGGCAAGGACGGCCCCGATAGCGGCCGCGATCACCCCCTCGAGCACGAACGGCAATTGAATGAAGCCGTTCGATGCCCCGACGAGTCTCATGATGCCCGTTTCTCTACGTCTGGAGAACGCAGACAATCGGATAGTGGTGCCGACCAGCAGGATGGCGCACACCAGCATGATCACCGCCACGCCGAGCGACACTGCCGTCGCCACATTCATCAACGAGAAGAGCTGATCGAGCCATTCGTTCTGATCCTGCACCTCTTCGACGCCGGGCTGCGAGGCGAAGTATTCCCGGATGATTTCGTACTTCTCCGGGTCGACAAGCTTCACGCGGAACGACTCCGGCAGTTGCTTCGGCGTCACGGTGCCTTCCAAGGACGTTCCCTTGAACTGCTCCTGGAAGTGCTTGTACGCCTCCGACTGATTCTCGAAGTACACCTTCTCGACGTACGGCTTGAGCTCATCGGAGTTCAACGCGTTCGCGATCGTCTTCTTTTGGGCATCCGTGGCCGCGCCGGAAGTGCACGATGGTGATTCGGACTGATCCATGCACAGGTAGATGGCCACCTGCACCTTTTCGTACCAGAAGTTCTTCATGTGCGAGATCTGCACCTGAAGCAACGCCGCCGCCCCCACAAATGTCAGAGACACGAACGTCACGAGGATGACCGAGACCACCATGGAAAAGTTGCGGCGCAGCCCCGCGCCGATTTCACTTAAAACAAATTGGAATCTCATTGCACCGACCCATAGGTGCCGGACTCGTCGTCCCGCACGATTTCACCGTCCACCAGTTCGACGACGCGTTTGCGCAACGCATTGACGATCTCGTCATCGTGGGTGGCCATCACGACTGTCGTTCCCGAGCGATTGATCCTCTCGAGGATTTTCGTGATTCCCATACTGGTGACCGGGTCGAGATTTCCGGTCGGTTCGTCGGCCAGCAGGATGCCGGGCCGGTTGACGAAGGCGCGCGCGATCGCCACCCGCTGTTGCTCGCCGCCCGAGAGCTCATGCGGCATTCTCTTGCCCTTGCCGTCGAGACCGACGGTCTTCAGGACGTCGGGCACCGTTTCCTTGATGGCCCCGCGCGATCGGCCGATCACCTGTAGGGCGAAAGCAACGTTTTCAAATACCGTCTTATTCGGCAGCAGCCGGAAATCCTGGAACACGGTCCCGACGTTGCGACGCAGGTGCGGAACCTTCCAGTTCGGGATCGAGTCGACGTCCTGCCCGGCCACCAGTACTCGTCCGGAGGTGGCTTGCTCCTCCTTGAGGACCAGCCGGATGAACGTCGACTTGCCGGAGCCGGAGGCGCCGACCAGGAACACGAACTCGCCGCGTTCTACATCAAGATTCACGTTTTTCAGCGCCGGCCGAGCTTTCCGACCGTACTGTTTCGTGACCTTTTCAAATCTAATCACAGGGGAAGTTGTGGTCAGGCTAGGCGGCAGTGTGCGGCTTCCGACCCGGCGAGTGAGGAGACCGCACGCGCCCGGTTGCTCGGCCGCGTGAGCGTGAACTCAGCGGACTGACCACTCCCGAGTCTAAAGACCGCACACTCGGGCGTACGGTCTTTACCGACTTCCCGCGTGTCGCGGGCCCTCGACGCCGAACTTCGCGCCGAGCGGCCGCCGTTTCGCGCCCGTCAGGCGTCCGCGGATTGCTGTTCTTGTTCCTTGCGCCAGCGAATCCCCGCTTCGAGGAACCCCTCGATGTCCCCGTCGAACACGGCCGACGGATTGTTGACTTCGTAGCCGGTGCGCAGGTCTTTGACCATTTGGTACGGATGGGTCACGTAGGAGCGCATTTGGTCGCCCCAGGAGGCCTTGACGTCGCCGGCCAACTGTTTCTTGGTGGCTTCTTCCTCGCGGCGTTTGAGTTCGAGCAGTCGAGATTGCAGCACGCGCATCCCGGCGGCCCGATTCTGGATCTGGGACTTCTCGTTCTGCATGCTCACGACGGTGCCGGTCGGGATATGGGTGATGCGCACTGCCGAGTCGGTCGTGTTGACGCTTTGCCCGCCCGGCCCCGATGAGCGGAACACGTCGATGCGCAGATCGTTCTCGGGGATCTCGATATGGTCGGTGGTCTCGATCAGGGGCACGACCTCGACGGCGGCGAACGAGGTCTGCCGCCTACCTTGATTGTCGAACGGGCTAATGCGCACCAACCGGTGCGTGCCGGCCTCGACGGACAGGGTCCCATACGCGTACGGCGCCGAGATTTGGAAGGTCGCCGATTTCAATCCGGCTTCCTCGGCGTAGGACGTGTCGAGCACCTCCCGGCCGTAATCCTTGCGCTCGGCCCAGCGTAGGTACATCCGCATGAGCATTTCGGCGAAGTCGGCCGCATCGACGCCACCGGCGCCCGACCTGATCGTGACGACGGCGTCGCGTTCGTCGTACGGGCCGGACAACAGCGTGGCGATTTCGAGATCGCCCAACTCACGGCGGAGCGTCTCGACCTCTTTCACGGCGTCAGCCATCGCGTCTTGATCGCCGTCGTCGCCGGCCAGCTCGGCAAGTAGTTCGGCATCGTCGATACGACCTTCGAACTTCTCGAGCCGTTCGAGGGCCGACTGCTTGTGCGACAGCTTGCTCGTCACCTTTTGCGCGGCCTCGGGATCGTCCCACAAATGCGGCGACGCCGCTTCGTCGGTGAGCTCGGCGACTTCCTGGCGCAGCACGTCGACGTTGCTGGCCAGGCGGATGGACTCGAAGGTGCTGCGCAGCGAGCTAATTTCAGAGGCAAAATCAAAAGCGACCATGATGATTTTCAGGTTACGGCAGTCGCGGCTCGATCCGCGAATGGTGGCCGTTTCCTCCCGCAAAACGCGGCGCCGCGGCGAGAACGCGCCGTCATGACTTCGCGTTCCTGACGGGGGTGCGCGTTTTACCGAGGGCGGGCGTAGGGTGGATTCCCGTCAGAGGCTACTCGACGAACGGGTAAAGGGGCGCGCAATGAGCGAACCAGCGGCAGATCCGCACTATCAAGACCATGGCGAAAAACACGCGGCCAGGGCAATCCTGGTATCGGTCGCCGCAGCCGTCGGTGGTTTCCTCTTCGGTTTCGATTCCTCCGTCATCAACGGGGCCGTCGACTCGGTCCAGGGCAAGTTCGGCCTGAGTTCGTTCATCATCGGCTTCGTGGTGGCCATTTCGCTGATCGGCGCAGCCATCGGCGCCTGGTTCGCCGGGCCGCTGGCCGACAAGGTCGGCCGCTTGAAAATCATGTTCTCCGGCGGCGTCCTGTTCCTCATCTCGTCGATCGGCTCGGGGCTGGCCGTCTCGGCGTGGGATTTGGCCGCGTGGCGACTTATCGGCGGTCTCGGCATCGGCATCGCATCGGTGATCGGACCGACATACATTTCCGAGATCGCTCCGGCCAGGCTGCGCGGGCGCTTGTCGTCACTGCAGCAGATGGCCATCGTGCTCGGCATCTTCGTGGCGCTGTTGTCGGATGCGTGGATGGCCAACTCGGCGGGCAGCGCATCGGACCAGCTCTGGTTCGGCGTTGCTGCGTGGCGGTGGATGTTCATCGTCGGCGTCATCCCGTCCGTCGTCTACGGTCTGCTAGCACTCACGATCCCCGAATCGCCCCGGTTCCTCGTGGCCAAGGGCAAGGTTGAACGGGCCAAAACCGTGTTGATGGAGGTCCTGTCGGAAAGCTCGGAAGCGGTCGACGCCCGAATTGCCGAGATCAAGAAGACGGTGGCCACTGAAAAGCCCGCCTCCTACCGCGACGTCTACCACAAGAAGTTCCTGCTGTTACCGATCGTGTGGGTCGGCGTCGGCATCGCGTTCTTCCAACAATTCGTCGGCATCAACGTCATCTTCTACTATTCGACGTCGCTGTGGCAGTCGGTCGGATTCGACGAGTCGTTCTCGTTCACGGCGTCGGTCATTACCTCAATCGTCAACGTGCTGGTGACGATCATCGCGATTTTGCTTGTCGACAAGATCGGACGTCGTCTGCTCTTGTTGATCGGCTCGGCCGGTATGACGGTCAGCCTTGCGATCATGTGCATGGGGTTTGCTCATTCGACCATCGTCAACGGCACTCCGCACCTCGATCCCGGTTGGGGCCCCGCCACGCTGGTGGCCGCCAACGCGTTCGTCGTCTTCTTCGGTGCCAGCTGGGGCCCGGTGATGTGGGTACTGCTCGGCGAAATGTTCCCGAACCGCATCCGCGGCGTGGCCATGGCCATCTCGACGGCCGGAAACTGGATCGCCAATTTCATCGTCACTCTGACGTTCCCGGCGCTGCGTGACGCGTCGTTGTCCATGACGTACGGCATTTACGCCTTGTGCGCCTTGCTGTCGTTCGTGTTCGTGTACTTCTTGATCCCGGAGACGAAGGGCAAGGAACTCGAGGATATGTCGACGGACTTCCGCGTCGTCCGGAAGAAGGACAAGAAGCCCGCCGATTAGATCGGGCCGGCTCTTTGGAGAAGATTCGACCCAGCAGAAGGGGAATTACTCATGCCGATCGCCGATCGCCACGTTCTGCACGCAGATTCCTGGGCGCCCAGGACAATCGATGCCGTGCTGAAATTCGCCGATGAGTCACCGGTGCACCGCGACAACCAGAGCTTCGCGGTGGAACGCATCACCATCGAAGACCCCGACCAGTTCTCAATACTGTTCGAAGTGGACGGCCACGAGGGCATCTTGGGACTGCGCCTGCGTTCGGACATGAGCATCGACGAGATCTACGGCCTCGTCGAGGACGAATCGGTGCTCCCGTTCGACCGTGCCACGCCCGAGGACAACGGCTTCGACATCGTCACCGATCTGCTCGCCGAACCGTTTGGCGACGACGATCTGACCGAGCCGGACGAGGACGGCGTCCGCTGGCTGCGCTTGCACGAAGCGGACTACGAGCACCGCGAGACGTGGCTACGCCGGATCGCACGCCGGACGACGCGCTCCTGACCTCTGCGGCCGTCCCCCGGCCCCCGCCCGCGTGCACTCCAGCCCCTCCATGTCCTCGTGCACTCCAGCCCTCGCCCGCGTGCACTCCAGCCCCTCCATGCCCGCGCCGAGTGGTGGCGAATGGTTGCGAAATCGGCGATTTCGCAACCATTCGCCACCACTCGGCGAGGCCGGACCGCCATTCGCCACCACTCGGCGAGGCCGGATCGCCATTCGCCACCACTCGGCGAGGGCGGATCGCCATTCGCCACCACTCGGCGAACCGACCATCGCGCGACAAAAGCGACAAACTCCCCTAATGCGACTATCCCCGACATAACGAACACAACCCTGGTCAAACGGCAGCAAATGGCGGTAATGTCACGCTGCAAGACCGGGGAGCCGCCGTGGACGCCATCAGCATCGTGGAAGACGAGGTGCGCGAACTCGTCCGCCGCCGCGGCCTCGACCCGCGTCACGATCTGGACGCCACGCGCGCACTGATCGAGGACGCCGTTGCCGACTACGACGAGCGAGTCCTGTCCGGCGGGCTTCCCGACCTCGGCGAACGCGACGGCGCGATTTCACGCCTCGTCGACACGGTGTCCGGGTTCGGCCCGCTGCAGCCGTATTTGGACGACGACCAGATCGAGGAGATCTGGGTCAACGAGCCCGGCAAGGTATTCATCAGCCGGTCCGGAATCTCCGAACTGACACCCACCGTACTGACCGCCGAAATGGTCGACGAACTCGTCGAACGGATGCTCGCCACCTCCGGGCGCCGCATCGACGTCTCCTCCCCCTTTGTCGACGCCATGCTGCCGGGCGGGTCGCGACTGCACGTCGTCCTGCCGGGAATCACTCGACGACACATGTCCGTGAACATCCGCAAATTCGTCTGTCGCGCGCACACGCTCGGCGATCTTGTCGCAACCGGTACCGTCACGGACGAGGCCGCCCGGTTCCTCACCGGCGCAGTGCGTTCCGGGCTCAACGTGGTCGTATCGGGAGCAACTCAGGCCGGAAAGACCACGATGTTGGGCACTTTGGCGGCCGCGATCCCGGCCCGCGAGCGCGTCATCAGTTGTGAAGAGGTTTTCGAACTCGACTTGAGCGTGCGCGACTGGGTCGCGATGCAGTGCCGTCAGCCCTCCCTGGAAGGAACCGGCGCCGTCCCGCTGCGCACCCTTGTCACCGAAGCACTGCGCATGCGCCCCACTCGCGTCATCGTCGGCGAAGTGCGACAGGCGGAGACCCTCGACCTGCTGATCGCGCTCAATTCGGGACTGCCGGGCATGACGTCGGTGCACGCCAATTCGGCACGCACGGCGATCACGAAATTGTGCACGCTTCCCTTGCTGGCCGGCGACAACGTGTCATCGCGGTTCGTCGTCCCGACCGTCGCGGCATGCGTCGACGTCGTTGTGCACATGCGCTTGGACAAGTCCGGACGCCGGCGGGTCGCCGAGATCGCGGCAGTGCCCGGCCAGGTCGAGGGCGACGCCGTCGCCACCGAGACCCTGTTCGTCGAACGGTCGGGCGCACTCGTCAAGACCGGCGGCTTCACGGCGGCCGCCGAACGCTTCACGGCCGCCGATCAGGAGGCCGAGTGACCCATGGATCTATCGGTGCGGGCGCTGCTTGTCGGGCTACTCGGCGGCCTCGGCTTGTTCAGCATCTGGTGGTCGACGTGGACCCCGCGCCCGGCGAAACCACCTGAAGCCGGACAGCCGCCGTGGACCACGCGGGTTGAGGACACATTGCGGCAGGCCGGCGTCCCGCGCATGCACGCGTCCGGCTTGATCGGCACGTGCGGGGCATCGGGGTTCGTGGCCGCGGCCGGCGTGTTTCTGGCCACGGGGTCCGCCACGCTCGCGTGCTGCTTCGGCCTGATCGCGTCGGCCGCGCCGGCCTATTTTGTCCGGGCACGCGCCCGCAGCCGCCGGATCGCCGTCCGGGAACTATGGCCCGAAGCGATCGATCATCTGGCCGGTGCGGTTCGCGCCGGGCTCTCGCTGCCCGAGGCCCTCACGGCCCTTGCCGAACGCGGCCCGGCCGAGATGCGGGCCGACTTCGCCGTGTTCGCGGCCGAATACCGCGCAACCGGGCGGTTCGTCGTGGCCCTGGACGTCTTGAAACGCCATTTGGCCGATCCCACTGCCGATCGGGTCGTCGAAGCGCTGCGCCTGACGCGGGAGGTCGGCGGCACGGACCTCGGTTCGATGCTGCGCACGCTGTCGGCGTTCTTGCGGGAGGACGCTCGCACGCGGGCCGAGTTGGAGGCCAGGCAGAGCTGGACCGTCAACGGGGCCAAGCTCGCCGTCGCCGCCCCGTGGATCGTATTGGCCATGTTGTGTACGCGCCCCGAGGCAGTTGCGGCATACAGCTCGCGCGGCGGTGCGCTGCTGCTGGGCACCGGGCTCGGCGTGTCATTTGTGGCATACCGGGTGATGCGCCGAATCGGCAGGCTGCCGGACGAGCCGCGGGTGCTGCGATGACGTCGCTTCGCGCGGACGGTCCGCTCCTTGCGGTCGTCGCCGGCCTGGCTTTGGGGATCGGCCTGGCGTTGATCGTGTACGCCGCGCCGATCGGACGTCGTCCGGCGCTCACCGACAGGCTCGCGCCGTACTTGCGCGATCAGCCGCGTGCGTCCCGGCTGCTCGATGCGGCCGGAGCCGCACCTGCGCCGTTCGGCGTGTTCACGCCGGTGCTGAACGATATCGGCGCCCGGCTCGGCAGGCTCTATCACGGCACGGCAAGCATTCGGCGGCGCCTCGACCGGCTTGGCAGCGACCTGTCTGTCGAGCATTTCCGCGCCGAGCAAGTGATCTATGCGGCGCTCGGGCTGGTCGCCGGGCTTGCCGCCGGTTTGCTGCTAGCCGCCGCGCGAGGAGTCGGGGCGCCGGTTGTGGCGCTGCTGATGGCCCTCGGCGCGGCAGGCGGTGCGTTGCTGCGCGATCACCGGCTCAGCCGGGCCGTTGCGCGCCGCGAGGAAGCCATGACCGCCGAGTTCCCGACAGTTGCCGAACTGCTGGCGCTTGCGGTCGCGGCAGGCGAAGGCCCGGCCGCAGCGATCGACCGCATCACCCGGTCCTGCGGCGGCGAGCTCTCGCGCGAGTTGGCACGCGCTTTGGCAGACACCTCGAACGGCGTCTCACTCATCGCCGCGCTGGACGCCGTCGCTGCCCGAACCGGGCTCAGCAGCGTTGCCCGGTTCGTCGAAGGGGTGACTATCGCACTGGAGCGCGGGACGCCGCTGGCCGGGGTGTTGCGAGCGCAAGCGGCGGACGTGCGCGAGACCGCGAGGCGCGACTTGATGGAAGCCAGCGGCCGTAAGGAAGTCGGAATGTTGGTCCCGGTCGTCGTCTTCGTGCTGCCCATCACCGTCGTGTTCGCAATCTTCCCGTCGCTGGCGGTGCTCGACATGAGTTTCGGCTGATCAAGGAATAAGGAGACATCATGATCCCACCCAATGAGTCGGACGTCGCGGACGCCGACACCGTGCACGCACCGGACGCCGACGGCCTCGGCCGGCGCCCCGGCGACCCGGATCGAGGCGACGTGCCCGGCTGGGTACTCATCACGATGATGACTGCCGGGTTGGTCGTCATGCTTTGGGCTTTGGCCGGCGACGCGCTTTCCGATATGTTCCAAGCCGCCATGGCGCGCGTGTCCAATGTCAGCGGCGGATGACGCGGCTGCCCATGGTGCGCCGCTGACGACGCGCCGCCGCGGCACGCAGCCGCGCGCGGCGTGCTCGGCTGCCGAGGCCCGCGACTCCGGCGCCGCGGTCGCGGACTTCGCGCTTGTCGCGGGAATCCTGACCCTCGTGTTCGCCTGCGTGCTGCAATTGGCGCTCGTCATGCACGTACGCAACACGGCCATCGATTGTGCCGGAGCCGGTGCCCGGTACGCCGCCTTGGCCGATCTGGGCACGGCGGACGGCGTAGCCCGCACCCGGTCGCTGCTGGCCCGCTCACTGGGATCCGGCTATTCCCGAGACGTCACCGGACGCTACGTGAGCGTCCACGGCGTGCGCACCGTCGAGATCCGCGTAACGGTCCCGCTGCCGGTGCTCGGCCTGCTGGGCCCTCCGGGAGTGCAGACTCTCACGGGACACGCCGTGGCAGACTCGCCATGACGGCCCGACCGGACGCCGCGCCGGACGGCGGCAGCGCGGTCATCGAGTTCAGCGTCGCCGGGTTGATCTTGTTGATCCCGCTGATCTACCTGGTCGTCACGCTCGGCCGGCTGCAAGCGGCGTCCTACGCCGTCACGTCCGCGGCCACCGCGGCGTCCGCCGTCACGTCCCGTGCAGCCGACACCGCACCGACCGGCGCAGCCCGGCAAGCAGCGGTGCTTGCCTTGCGCGATCACGGATTCGCCGACGCCGAACGTTCCGTGGCGATCACGTGCGACCCGTCGTGCACGGCCCCGCGCGCGGTCGTGACGGCCCGCGTGACGCTCGACGTGTCCCTGCCCGGCGCCCCGGCCGCCTTTGCGGCAACGCTGCCCACACACATCACCGTGACGGCCCACCACACCGATGAAGTTGCCGCATATGGCTACAGACCGTGAGACGGGCGCCGACGCCGGGCAAATCCTGCCGCTGGCCATCGGCTACTCGGCAGTCGCGTTGACGGTTATTTTCATGTGCGTGGCGGTCTCGTCGCTCTATCTGACCGAAAAGCAGCTCTACGCACTGTCCGATTCAACCGCGCTGGCCGCCGCCGATTCGTTCCGCCCCGACGTCACCGGCGGACCCAAGGTCGTCTTGACCGACGACGGCGTGCGCAGCGCGGCCCGCGATTACCTCACCCGCATCGACGCCTCCGACAGTTTCGACGATCTACGCGTCGGAGGGGCGACCGGGTCGCCGGACGGACACGGCGCGCGTGTCATTCTCGTGGCAACCTGGCATCCGCCGCTCTTGTCGGTGTTCGTCCCCGGCGGAGTCTCCATCGACGTCACGTCGATAGCACGCGGCGGCCTGCGTCTGGACTGACCGTTGCTTGACGGCACACGCTCGACCGGCCGCCGAGTTATCCACATTTCGGCGCCGGCCCCTGTCGTTCGCCGTGCGGACTTTCTACTCTCACCCCATGACGGACGAACCCGGATGGTTGCGGCTCTCGGTGCGGGCCCACGGCACCGAGACGGATGTCGCAGTCCGGCCCGCCGCGGACACGGCCGACGACGCCGATCGCCGCGCCGAGATCCGCCGCGTCCTCGATCTGCCCGCCGCACCGGCATTGCACGGCCCGCTGCAGGAGGGCGCGGTATTGACCGACGAACCCGATCCGGTCGAGGACGCCGAAATCGTCCTGGTCGTCGAATCCGGCCCGGATTGCGGTCGAATAGTGCCGGTGCCCGGACGCCGCATTACTATCGGGCGCGCCGATGACAACACGGTAGTGATCGCCGATCCGGCCGTGTCCCGGCACCAGTTGAACGCCGAATATCGCCAGTCGGGATTGCTCGTCTCGTCCGTGGCGCGCACCAATCCCCCGCTTGTCGACGGCCGACCGGCCGAGCTCCCGCTGTCGCTTTCGATCGGCCGGCTGCTGACCATCGGCCGCACCGGCATCCGGGTCGCCGCGGCCGGCCGCGCGTCCGCGGAGCGGCAGGACGGGGCCTCGCACCCGGCTCCGCCGTCGCGCACGGTGCTCGACGTGCCGGAGTCGCCGGATCCGCCTCGCCCGCGGTCGCTGTCGATCGCGGCCATCGTGATTCCGATCATCGTCGCCGGCGTACTGGTCGCTGTCACGCACTCGGCCATCTACCTGACCTTTTGCGCGTTCGGGCCGATGACAGCCATTGCCTCGTACATCTCGGACAAACGCACGGGCAAGCGCCGCTCGCGCAAGGACCAACGCGAGTATCGAACCGCGCTGGCCCGGTTCGACGAGTCGCTTGCCCGCACCTTGGCGGACGAGGCCGCTGCCCTGGAAGCGCTCTACCCGAGTCCGGCTAAGATCCGGCCGGCCGGGTTCTCGGTGCGCCTCGGCACCGCCGACATTCCGTCCGGTATCGAATTGCGCGGCCGCCACGGCGGCGTCCCGACCTTGCCGAATGCGCCGGCCGGCCTCGAACTGCTGCCGGCCGAACGCGCCTCGCCGCACGGGCCGGAGCAGCCCGAGCGGCCGGTCAATGCGCTGCGCGGGCAGCCGACCGACGTGACGATCGCCCTGAGCGGCGCGGACGCCGTCCCGCTGGCGCGGAGCATCACGGCGCAGCTGTGTGCCGGCAACGGCCCGGCGGATCTCCGCGTAGTGCTGGCCGATCCGGACGACGCCGAGTGGGCATGGACTCGTTGGCTTCCGCACCGCGGCCCGACGGCAGCTGATGCCGGGACGGTGCTCGTGGTCGGCAACTCGCTCGGCGGGGCGAATTATCCGGCTCTTTCCGGGCGAATAATCCGGCTCGCGCCCCATGCGGTCGGCACCGAACCGGCCGTGATCAGCCGCGGCGACGGGACGGGGCGACCCGGCCCCGGGTGGACCGGTCGGAGACCGGACGGCGACATACTGCTCGACCTGATCTCGTCGGTGACTGCGGAAACCTGGGCGAGGCGCCTCGCCGCATCGGGGCGCACCGCGGCGGGCCCGCGTGGCCCCGGTACCCCGGAGGACGAGCGTGTCGTCGATTCGCCGGGGACCGCGACGTCCACCGAACCCGTAGACACCGCGTCGCATCCGCACAGTCCGCTCGCGACAGGCACTTTCCTTCCCGACCGTCTCGACCTGGCCCGTCTCATACCCATGACCGAGAGCGCGCTGGCCCGGAGGTGGGCACGGCGTGCGCCGACGACGTCCGCCGTCATCGGCCGGACCGCAGCGGGCCCGCTCTCGATCGACCTGGCCCGCGACGGGCCGCATCTGATGCTCGCCGGCACAACCGGGGCGGGCAAATCCGAGCTGCTGCAGACCTTGATTTTCTCCCTGGCCGCCGTCAACGATCCGCGCGACCTGCATTTCGTGCTCTTCGACTTCAAGGGCGGGTCCGGGCTGCGGCACTGCGCCGGCCTGCCGCACACGGCCGGCACCGTCACCGATCTGGACGAGCATCTGGCCGTGCGCGCATTCACGTCGCTGCAGGCCGAGTTGCGACGTCGCGAGCGCGCCTTCGCGCGCGCCGGCGTCGCCGACTTCGACGATTTCCGTGCCGCCGGGGACACGTCCACGGCACGGCTTGTCATAGTAATCGACGAATTCCGGGTCCTTGCCGAGGAACGACCCGAACTCCTGGCGGCGATCGTGCGCACCGTGTGCGTGGGCCGCTCGCTCGGCGTGCACCTGGTGCTCGCCACCCAGCGGCCGGCCGGCATCGTCAGCGCCGATATGCAGGCGAACATCAATGCGCGGATCAGTCTGCGCGTGCGGGACGCCGCCGATTCCCGCGAGGTCATCGAGGCCCCCGACGCCGCTCGGGTCAGCGCGGCAACACCGGGCCGGGCCTTCATGCGCGCCGGCGGCGACCGCCTCATTGAATTTCAGGCCGCGCAAACGCTCGTCGGCCCGGAGGGGGCGTCGTCCGAGCCCCGCGACGATCGGCGCGTGCGCGTGCTCTCGTCGACCGATCCGCTGTGGCGGCACGCCGACCGGGCACGCCCGGCCGCGATATCGGACAACGCTGTGCCGGTCGACCCCGACGCATTCACCCGGGCGGCCGGATCGTTCCGCGGGGCGGGTTCGCCGTGGCTGCCGCCGCTGCCCGCCGTAGTCGCAGGCAGTGATCTGCCGAGCATGGAAGTTCCGCCGGCGTCGGTACCGCTCGGGCTGGGCGACGAGCCGGCAACGGCCTCGCGCAGCGCGATTGTCTGGTCGCCGGAATCGGACGGCAACCTGATGCTCATCGGCACGACCAGATCCGGGCGCTCGCAGACCATCGCGACGGCGCTGGCGACGCTGACCGGCCGTGCCGGTGCGTCGCTGTACGTGCTCGACGCGGCCAACCGGCACGGGCCCATCGACACAGCGCGTAGCGTGGGTGCGCGGGTGACGCCGGCCGAGCCGGACAGGGCCGCCCGCGTCATCGACCGGCTACAGCGTGAGATGGCCGAACGGACGTTCCGGCCCGCCGGGCAGCCTCCCATCGTGCTGGTCATCGATGGGTGGGAGGCGTGGGCGCCGATCCTGGAAGGATACGGGCCGGGCACGGCGATGGACGGCGTGACGGCGATTTCCAGGTCCGGCCCCAGTGCCGGCGTGTACGTCCTTGTCGCAGGCGACCGGCCATTGGCCATGTCCCGTCTCGGCACGACCATCAGCAATAAGATCCTGCTCCGCCAGTCCGATCGGGCCGACCTGGGACTGTTGGGCGTACCGCGCTCGGCCATTCCGTCCTTCATGCCGCCGGGCCGTGGTTTGGCGTTCGGCAGTTTCGCAGGCCGCCGGGTCGACGCACTAGAGCTCCAGCTGGTCCTAGGCGGGGGCGCGCCGCCGGACGGCCCCGACGAGAATGCACCGGCCGGCGCGCCCGGCGGCCGCCGAACGGGCCGGCGAGCCGATTGCGGCCACGAGCCGCCGTTCGTCGTCCGGAGATTGCCCGGCGCCGTCGACTTGAGCGAACTCGATCCGCCGACCGCGACGCGCATCCCGCTGGGTCTGGGCGGCGACGACGCGGCAACTGTCAGCTGGCACACCGACCGCCACTTCCTTGTCGCCGGCCCGCCCGGTTCGGGCCGGTCGACGGCCCTGACCGTCATCGCCGAGCAGTGCCGGCGCGCCGGGGTCCCGGTGTATCGGCCCCAGCACGTTTGCCCGTCGGAGCCGGACCCGACGGGCGGCCCGCCCGGTGGGGATGACCCGCGGCTGGCGCTCGTCGACGATTTGGACACGCTGACGCCGGAGTGCGAGCGCGATCTGGCCGACCTGGTCGGCGACGGTCGACTCTCGGTGGCGGCGGCCGGGTCGACGGATCGGCTGGCCTCGGCCTTCACCGGGCTCGCGGCGATGGTGAAGGCGGGCCGGCACGGCGTCCTGCTGTCGCCGTGCCGTCCGATGGACGGCGAGGTCTTCGGCGTGCGCATCGTCGGATCTGCCGGTCCGTCGCCGGGCCGGGGCCTGTTCTTCGACGCGGCCGGTCCGATCCCGGTAGTGCTTGCTCGCCCGTGCCGGACCGACCGATCCGGGCTAAGCTGAATCGCACGAGGTAAAGAGTGGGCAGCCATGTCGACAGCAGTGATCACGGGAGCAGGCAGCGGCATCGGGTTGGCCACCGCCCGGGCCCTGGCGGAAGCGGGCTGGCACGTGATGGCAACCGCCCGCCGTCCGGATTCGGCCAAAGCATTGCAGGACCTCGCCGGCGAACTGTCCGCCGTGGAACTGCGGACGCTCGACGTCACCGACGACGAGTCGGTCGACTCGTGCATCCGGTCGGTATACGCCGACCGGGGCAGCATCGAGTTGCTCGTCAATAACGCCGGCGCGGGCCACCGGGGCACGTTGGAGCAACTCTCGCTGGAGGAATTGTCCCAGTCGATGGAGCTCAACTTCTTCGGAGCGGCCCGCGTCACCAAGGCAGTGCTGCCGGCGATGCGAGAAGCGCGGGCCGGCCGGGTCATCACCGTGACGAGTTTGAACGGCGTTGTCGCCTTGCCGTTCAGCGATGCGTACAACGCCGCCAAGTTCGCGGTCGAGGGGCTCATGGAAGGCTTGGCGACGGTGATGCGCGAGTTCGGCGTGTCAGTGTCCCTGGTGGAGCCGGGCCCCGTGCGAACGGCGTTCTTCGCCAACGTCGGCGGGCACGCCGGCAACATCCCCGCAAGCGACCCGTACCGAGAACTCATTGACAGGTTCAACGCACGGATCTCGGCCATGGGAGCCGGCGGCCAGTCAGCGGAATCGGTCGCGGACGTGATCTGCCGAATCGCTGCGGACCCGTCGCCGGCACTGCGCTATCAATCGTCGGACGAGGCACGGAACATCGCCGCACAAAAGCTTGCCGACCCGGATGGCCGGACCGTCCTGTCCGCTACCGGGGCATTGCTCCGTCCGTGACGGCCGGCTCGAACCGCGCACCCGCCGGTCCGGCTAGTACATGCGGCCGGACGAGCCGTCGCCCGAGTGCAGACACGGAACATCGCCGCACAAAAGCTTGCCGACCCGGATGGCCGGACCGTCCTGTCCGCTACCGGGGCATTGCTCCGTCCGTGACGGCCGGCTCGAACCGCGCACCCGCCGGTCCGGCTAGTACATGCGGCCGGACGAGCCGTCGCCCGAGTGCAGATCGGACGCCTTTTTGCTCGTTGCCGCGATGACGCCGGGCATGAACAAGCCCACGCAGATCACCACGGCCGGAATCATCAGCGCGACGCCGACGGCCGGTCGGCCGTCCAGCGCCGTCGGAATCGCGACCGTCAACGTCAGCAGCTGCCACATGACGACGGCGGCTCGGGGCCAGTGCAGCCCTAGCAGCAAGGCCCGCCCGGCCAGTGCGAGACCGCCGGCGAGAACCAGCACCAACACGGTCAAGGCGATGCCCGACCCCAGCTCCGCAGGCGGGCCGGTCAACACATCGACTATCAACACCGCGGCGGCCGCCACCAACATCGCCGCCTCGGCGAACACCAAAACGATGACGACGACAAGCGCGCCGGGGCGCCGTGCGGGCGCCGGGTCGCCGTCGGAGGAGTCGGGCACAGTCATGCGCGCGTCAGCTGACCCGTTCGTATCCGGGCAGCACTATGTCGTCGAGCAGGCCGAGCCGCGAATCGAAGTCCAGGAACGACGATTCGAGCGCGTTCACGCTCACCCACATCAGATCGTCGGTGTCCCAGCCTGCCTCGTCCACGAGACGTCTCATCTCGCGGGTCATCGACGTTCCGGACATGAGCCGGTTGTCCGGATTGACGGTGATATTGAACCCACGCGATTTCAGCCAATTGATGGGGTGGTCGGCGATCGACGTCGCCGCACCGGTCTGCAGGTTTGACGACGGGCACAGCTCGAGCGGCACCTGCTGGTCGAGAACCCACGCGCTCAAGCGGCCGAGCTTCGGATCGGCGTCGGAAATCTCGCTGTCCTCCAGCAGTCGGACGCCGTGCCCGATCCGCTGCGCATGGCACAGCTGCAACGCTTCCCAAATGCTTTCCGGTCCGGCCGCTTCCCCGGCATGGATGGTGACCGGGAAGTTCTCGCGGTGCAGCAGGTCGAACGCGGCCTGGTGGCGGGACGGCGGGAATCCGGCCTCGGCGCCGGCGATGTCGAACCCGGCCACGCCGTTGTCCCGGTGTCGCAGCGCCAACCGGGCGATCTCTTCGCTCCTATCGGCGTGCCGCATGGCAGTGACGATCTGGCGGGCCATGATGGTCTTGCCCTCCAGCGCGGCGGCCGCAATGCCGTCGTCCAGCCCTGCCTGCACGGCCTCGACCGTCTCGTCAAGCGTCAGGCCGTCGGCTGTGTGCTGCTCCGGCGCCCACCGCGCTTCGGCGTACACCACGCCGTCCGCCACTTGATCGAGCACCCATTCCCTGGCCACGCGCTGCAGTCCGCCGGACGTTTGCATCACGGCGGTCGTGTGCTCGAACGGCGCCAGATAGCGCACCAGGTCGCCCGAATCGCAGGATTCCTGAAACCAGGCGCGCAGCCCGTCGGCGTCCGCCGCCGGTAAATCGTGGCCGATCTCGTCCGCCAGTTCCACGATGGTTTGCGGCCGCAAGCCGCCGTCCAAGTGGTCGTGCAGCGAGCATTTGGGGAGGGACAGCAGCGGGTCGTGCGGGGCGACGCCGTACGGGACGGGGAACAACTCGGTAGTCACTTCTTCACCTTCGTTGGATAGACAGTGTCATTCTATGCGTGCCCGGCCGTCGGACGACGCTCGGCCGCGTTCACGCGACGCGGCCGAGGATCAGTGGTATCGGCGAGGCGGGAGTCTCGGAATACGTCACGGATCCGTTCAACGATTCGCGGGCCCGGGAAAATGTCTCGGGGGTGTCCGAGTGCAGCGTCATCAACCGGTCCCCGGCCGTCACCCGGTCGCCGGGTTTGGCATGAAGC
The DNA here is from genome assembly GCF_013409065.1 of Spelaeicoccus albus. NCBI lineage: Bacteria > Bacillati > Actinomycetota > Actinomycetes > Micrococcales > Brevibacteriaceae > Spelaeicoccus > Spelaeicoccus albus. The sequence goes on from NZ_JACBZP010000001.1 coordinate 3,861,940, forward strand.
GTGATGCCGGCGGCCGCCTGCACGTCGTCCTCCTTGCGGGCCCGGCCGGCGCCGAGCCGCCAGGCGGCAGTGCCGACCGCGAGCGCGTCCAGACGTTCGATCACGCCGCCTCGTTCGGCAACGACCACGTCGGTCTCTCGCGCGGCCGGCAATGCGGCGTCCGGATCTCCGCCTTGGCCCGCGATCATGCGCCGCCACGTGTCCATGGCTCGCCCATCGGCCAGCGCATTGGCCGGGTCGACGCCGCTCACGCCTGCCGCTTCCAGCATCTCGACCGCCAGCGCGACGGTGAGCTCGACGACGTCGGACGGCCCGCCGCCGGCCAGCACCTCCTGCGCTTCGGCCACTTCGACGGCGTTGCCGACGGCGCGCCCCAGCGGCGTCGACATGTCCGTCAGCAACGCGACCGTGGCGACCCCGGCGTCCCTGCCCAAGTCGACCATGGTGCGCGCAAGCGCTGCCGCGTCGTCCCGGGTCTTCATGAACGCACCGGAGCCGACTTTGACGTCGAGCACCAGCGCCCCGGTGCCCTCGGCGATCTTCTTGCTCATGATGGACGACGCAATGAGCGGCAGGCAGTCGACGGTGCCGGTGACGTCGCGCAGGGCATAGAGTTTGCGGTCGGCCGGCGCCAGATCGGCTCCCGCCGCGCAGACGACCGCGCCGACGTCCTCGAGCTGCGTCGTCATCGCGGCACTCGTCAGGTCGGCCCGCCACCCGGGGATCGATTCGAGCTTGTCCAGGGTGCCGCCGGTGTGCCCGAGACCACGGCCGGACAGCTGCGGCACGGCCACGCCGTACGACGCGACAAGCGGCCCCAACGGCAACGTGATCTTGTCGCCCACTCCTCCGGTCGAGTGCTTATCGGCGGTGGGCAGCGGCTTGCCGTCCCGGCGCAGCGATCCGAAGTCGAGGCGGCTGCCGGACCGGATCATGGCGCCGGTCCACCCGGAGATCTCGGCCGCGTTCATGCCGCGCAGGAAGATGCTCATGAGCAGCGCCGACATCTGCTCTTCGGCGACGGCGCCGCGCGTGTAGGCGTCAATGACCCAATCGATCATGGCCGGGTCCAGCGAGCCGCCGTCGCGCTTGGTGCGGATGACGTCGACCGCGTCGAATTTCTCACTCATGCCGGGCCCCTTTACTGTCCGGATTGCCCCGTTGGCGAAGGTCCACGGCGCCGAACGCGTCCGGCAGCAGGCCCTCCATGGTGGTGGTGCCCGCGACCGTGCGGACGGCGAAATCGGGGGCGGCATGCTCGGCGAGCAGCTGCCGGCATCGCCCGCACGGCATCAGGATTTCGCCGCGGCCGTCAACGCACACGAATTGTTCGAGCATTCCGCCGCCGCCGCGCACCAGTTCGGAGATCAGACCGCATTCGGCGCAGAGCGTGACGCCGTACGCGGCGTTCTCCACATTGCAACCGGAGACGATCCGTCCGTCCGACACCAGCGCGGCGGCGCCGACCGGATAGTTCGAATACGGTGCGTACGCGTGCTCCATCGCTTCGTGGGCGGCGTCGATCAACCTCTGCCACCGGACGTCCATCAGGGCCCTAGCCTTTCGTGTACGGTTCGCCGGATGCGGCCGGCGGCCGGGATTTGCCGACCAGGCCGGCCACCGCGAAGATCGTCGCCAGGTACGGCGCCATCTGCAAAAACTCGCTCGGCAACGGCGTGCGCAGGATCCCCAGGATGTTCTGCAGGTTGTCGGCGAAGCCGAACAGCAACGCGGCCGAGAAGGCGCCGACCGGGTTCCACCTGCCGAAGATGACTGCGGCAAGCGCGATGTACCCCTTGCCGGCAGTCATCTCCTTGTCGAAGGGAATGTTCGATCCGAGGGTGAAGAAGGCGCCGCCGATTCCCGCGACGACCCCGGACAGCAGCACGTTGAAATAGCGCGTGCGATTGACCTTGACCCCGAGCGTGTCGGCGGCCTGCGGATGTTCGCCCACGGCGCGCACCCGCAAACCCCACCGGGTTTTGAACAGCGCGACGTTCAAGACGATCACGACGACGTACATCATGTACACCATCACCGTCTGGTCGAACACGATGGGCCCGATCACCGGGATATCGCCGAGCAATGGGATCTTGAGGGACCCGAACCCGGTCGGATTGTTGAATTTGTCGCCGTTGTCGGCAAGCACCTGGCTGTACAGAAAGCTCGTCAGCCCGAGCACCAGCACGTTGACCACAACGCCCACAATGATCTGGTTGACGGCGTATTTGATGGTGAACACGGCAAGCAGCGCCGACACTGCAACGCCCGCCGCGACGGCGGCCAGCAGGCCCACCCAGTTGTTGTTCGTGATGGTGGCGACGACCGCGGACAAGAACGCGCCGGCAAGCAGCTGGCCTTCGATGGCGATATTGACCACGCCGGACCGTTCGCACAGGATGCCTGCCATCGATCCGAACACGAGGGGCACGGCCAGGATGAGGGAGCCTTGGATCAGCGAGACGAACGAGATCTGTTTGCCGGCAATTGCCCACACCAGGAAGGCCAATACCCACGCGACGCCGAACACATACGGCAGCACGACGGGCACCGTCTTGTGGCGAATCGTCGCGACAAGCGAGTATCCGGCGATGACCAGGCACACAATGCCCAGGGCAACGGCCGTCAACTTCGACGGCACGCCGAGCGGGGAGAACTGGAAGAAGTCCGACGACTCGGACAGCCCGAATGTCGAGTGCTGGTCCCCCGGGCTCGTCAGTCCGAAGAGGATGAGCGCGGCCAGACCGAGGACGGCGTACACGATCGGGGCGCGCAGCGAGCGGGTCGACTCGGTGCGCGCCGTCTCGCTGAGCGGCGCGTCCGGGGTCGGCTCGGTGACGGTCTCGTTCGTCATGCCCGTGCCTCCTTCGAAGCTTTGAGGTGGAAGATGGTGCGCACCAGGGGCGGCGCTGCGATGAACAACACCACGAGGGCCTGCACCACCTGCACGATGTCGATGTCCGTGCCGGTCTGCGCCTGCATGACGACGCCGCCGGCCTTCAAAGCACCGAACAGCAGCCCGGCCAGCACCGTGCCGACCGGTTTGGACCTGCCGAGCAGCGCGACCGTGATGGCATCGAACCCGATCGACCCGGAGATTCCGGTCGTCAGGGTCTGCTGGGTGCCGAGGACCTCGGTGGCACCGGCCAGCCCCGCCAGCGCACCCGCGATCATCATCACCGAAATGTAGCTGCGTTCGACGCTCATGCCGGCAGTACGAGCGGCCGCCGGGTTGAAGCCGACGGCGCGGTAGGTGAAGCCGACGGTCGACTTGTTCAGCAGCCACCAGACAATCGCGGCGGCCACGAGCGCCAAGACGATCCCGAAGTTCGTCAAATGCGGCGACGACTGGCCGAAGAACCGGTAGAGCAGCGCGTTCGGCTCGATGATCCGGCCGATCGGGTCGGTGCGTCCGGGCCTGCGGAACACGCTTGTCGTCAGCAGGTAGGCCACAAGGAACAATGCGACGTTGTTGAGCATGATCGTGACGATCACCTCGTGCGCGCCGGTCTTGGCTTTCAGATATCCGGCGATCCCCGCCCAGAGAGCACCGCCGACCAGGCCGGCGATCACCGCCACGCCGACCTGCACGACCGGCGGCATGTGAAGGTTGCCGCCAATATAAGCAGCAAAGACGGCGCCCAGGATGATCTGGCCTTGCGCGCCGATATTGAACAGTCCGGCCTGGAACGCCAACGCCACGCCGAGCCCCGCGGCGATCAGCGGTGTGGCGTACGTGAGCGTGTCGGCCAGCGGTTCCAGGGCACGCAGCACCGTATAGTCGCTGAAGTTGATGACTGAACCCTGGAACAGTGCCGCGTACGCGCCGCCGACGGAGTCGCCGATGGCCGCGAACGTGTCCCCCGGCCTGGCGAAGAAGTATTTCGCCGCCGCCGTCACGTCGTCGTCGGACGCCGCGATGAGCACCGCGCCGATGGCCAGGGCAAGCACTATCGACAACAGCGTCAGGGTGGCCGAGCCGCCCTTCAGCTCCCGCAGGAAGGTGGCACCGAAGGTGTTCTTGTCGGTCTTCCGCGCCGTCTCGGTCTTCTTGTCCGGCGCGTCGTCGGTTTTCTGATCGTTCACAGCACACCTCCGCCGATCTCGTCGGCCGATGTGGACGTCGCCGGGCGGTTCCGCACGCTTTCCTCGGCCTGTTCGACGCTGGCGCCGGCCATCATCAGGCCGAGAACGTCGCGATCGACGTCACCATTGACGATGCCGACGATCTTGCCGCGGTACATGACGGCGATCCGGTCGGCCAGCGCGAGCACTTCATCCAGCTCCGTCGACACGATCACGACGGGCGTGCCGCGGTCGCGTTCGGCAATCAGGCGCTTGTGCAAGAATTCGATCGATCCGACGTCGACACCGCGGGTCGGCTGCGAGGCAAGGAACAGTTTCAACGAGCGTGACAGCTCACGGGCCATCACGACTTTTTGCTGATTACCGCCCGAGAGTTGACCGGCCGAAGCGTTCGGTCCGGGCGCGCGAATGTCGAATTCCTTGATCCGCTCGCCCGCGTTCGCTGCGACCTTCTTCCCCTTCAAGGCGATCCCGGACGCGAATTCGGGAGTGCGGATGCGATCCAGCACGAGATTGTCCGCAATCGACATCTGACCGACGAGGCCGTCCTCGCTGCGGTCCTCCGGCACGAAACCGACGCCGGATGCCAGCACCTTGGCCGGTGACAGGCCGAGCAGCTCCTTGCCGTCGAGCACGATCGACCCGCGGTGATGCGAACGCAGCCCCAGAATGGCTTCGCTCAGTTCGGTCTGCCCGTTACCCTGGACGCCGGCGACCGCCAGGATCTCGCCGCCGCGCACGGACATGCTCAAATCGTCGACGACGACGGTGCCCGAGTCGTCGACGATGGTGAGCCCTTTAACGGTGAATTCTCCGGGACGCACTTCGGGGGCGTTCTTTGACACGCGCAAGCTCACCGACCTGCCCACCATCATGGCGGCCAGCGCCGCTTCGTCCTCATCGGCGTCGGCTTGTCCGACCACTGCGCCGAGCCGGATCACCGTGATCGTGTGGGCGATGGCACGCACTTCTCGCAGCTTGTGCGTGATGAACACGATGGACGTGCCGGAGTCGGCAAGCTGACGCATGATGTCGATGAGCTCGTCGGTTTCCTGCGGCGTGAGTACGGCCGTCGGCTCGTCGAGGATGAGCACCCGGGCGTCGCGAACGAGCGCCTTGATGATCTCGACGCGCTGCTGAACGCCGACGGGCAGATCTTCGATGAGGGCATCCGGATCGACGTTGAAGTTGTACCTGTCGGAGATCTCCCGGACCTTCTTCCGGGCGGCGGCCAGGTCGAGAAACCCGCCACCCCTGACCGGCTCGTTGCCCAAGATGACGTTCTCGGCAACGGTGAACACGGGTATGAGCATGAAGTGCTGGTGCACCATGCCGATCCCGGCGGCCATGGCATCGCCGGGCCCGCCGAACGACACGGGCTTGCCGTCGACGAGGATCTGCCCGCCGTCCGGCTGGTACAGGCCGTACAGCACGTTCATCAGCGTCGATTTGCCGGCGCCGTTTTCGCCGAGCAGGCAGTGGATCTCGCCGGGCTCCACAGTCACGTCGATGTGATCGTTGGCCACCAGGCTGCCAAAACGTTTGGTGATGCCCTTGAGTTCGAGTTTCATGCCGCTGTCACACGCTTCAAGTCGCGCGTCATAGTGAGTTCTTTCTTTCGTGACGTCGGTGCGGCCGGGGAGGCCGTTGCCCTCCCCGGCCGCACCGGGTCGATCAGGACTTCGGAGTCGAAGGCGAGGTGACCTTCAACGAGCCGTCCTCGATCTTCTTTGTCAACGACTTGATCTCGCTCTTCGTCTCCGAGCTGATCTTGCTCGACCAATCGTGGTACGGAGCCAGTCCGACGCCGCCGTTCTTCAGCGTGCCGACGTACGGCTCATTGCTGAACTTGCCGTTGGCCGTGGCCTTCAGCACGGACTCGACGGAGTTGCCGATCTGCTTTTCCACGCTGGTGATCAACAGCGGGCGGTACTTCTTGTCCAGTGACTTGTATCCGTCGGAATCGACCCACATGAGGTGGGTCCCCTTGTGGGCCAGCGCCGCAGCTGCCGCTCCGGCCCCGACCGGCCCGGCCACCGGCAGGATCACGTCGGCGCCCTGACTGATCAGGTTCTTCGTCACGGTCTTGCCCTTGGACGCATCGGTGAAGTCGCCGGTGAACGTGCCGTCCTGCTTCTTGACGTTCCAGCCGATGGTCTTGACGTTCTTGTGCTTGGCCTTGTTGTAGTAATTGACGCCCTTGACGAAGCCGTCCATGTAAATCGTCACGGACGGGATCTTCTGGCCGCCGAACGTTCCGACAGTGCCCGTTTTGGATTCGGCCGCGGCCAGGTATCCGCCGAGGAACGCGGCCTGCACCGTGTCGAATTCGATGGGCTTGACGTTCTTCAACGGCGTCTTCAGCGTTGTGTCGATCAGCGCGAATTTGCTCTTCGGATTGGCTTTGGCTGCCTTTTCGGTGGCACTGGCCAGCAGGTAGCCGACGGTGACGGTCAAGTCGCAGCCCTGGTTGACCATTTGCGTCACGTTCGGCGTGAAGTCGGCCTCGGAGTTCGATTCCGCGGTCTTCGTCTTCGTCACGATGCCGTCCTTCTTGGACTGCATCAGGCCGTCGTAACCGGCCTGGTTGAAGGACTGGTCGTTGAAGCCGCCCGAGTCGGACACCATGCATCCGAGGAAGTCGTTGCCGCCGCCGGCCTCTTTGCCGCTCGATTTATCGGGGGCCTCGCCGCACGCCGTCAGCATCATTGCCACCGACGCGAGAATGGCGACCGCCCTCACTTGTTTTTTCACAGTTCGTTGTCCTCCAGAAGTTTGCCTTCGCTCAGGCAACGCGAGAGGCAAGGATGTGTATGAAGCGCGGCCCAATCTATCGTAGTTCCGCAAGGAGTGGATACCTCCGTGGCGAAATCGTGATGTTCGGCGGTCCCTCCCGCAAAACGCGGCGCGCCGTATAGCCCGCGCCGTCATGACGGGGCGTTCCTGGCGCGGCGACGCGTTTTGCGGCCCGGTGGCTACTGCAGGGCGCTCAGCGCGGCGGCCGTGAGCGTGCGGATGCCGAATTCGAGGGTGCGCTCGTCGGCGTCGAAGTCGCCCTGATGGATGTCGAAGGTGCGCCCGCCCGGCGTCCGGGTTCCCAGTCGGGCCATGGCGCCGGGCACGCGCGTCAGGTACCAGGCGAAGTCCTCGCCGCCCATCGACTGCGGCGTCAATTGCACGCTGCCGGCGCCGAGTTCGGAGCGGGCCGCGTTTTCCAACAGCGTCGCTTCGTCCTCCGTGTTCACGACCGGCGGGACGCCGCGTTTATGGTCGAGTTCGACCTCGACGCCGTACGGCCCGGCCACCTGCTCGACGATCTGCGGCAACAGTTCGGCAGCCTGATGCCAGCCGTCCACATCGAGACAACGCAGTGTGCCGGAGATGCTCCCGATGCCGGGGACGACGTTCGGCGCCACCCCCGAGCTGATCATCCCCCACACGAGCGAGACTGCATGCCGGGCGTCAATGCGGCGTTGCAGCACGGACGGCACTTGCGAGGCCACCTGCGCCAGCGCGTAGACGAGGTCCTGGGTCAAATGCGGCCGGGACGTGTGGCCCCCGGTACCGCGCAGGACGACGCGCACCGTGTCCCCGGCCGCAGTGATGGCGCCGATCCGGCAGCCGATGCGGCCGACGTCCACGTTCGGATCGCAATGCAGCGCAAGCGCGCGCGGCACGCCGTCCAGCGTTCCTTGTTCGATCACGCCGAGCGCACCGCCCGGCGTGACCTCTTCGGCGGGCTGGAAAATGAATCGCACGCGGCCGCCGAGGTCGCCCGCGCGCTTGCGGATGTCCTCGAGGAGCAAAGCGCTGCCCAGCACGGACGTCGTGTGGTAGTCATGACCGCACGCATGCGAGACGCCCGGATTGGTCGAACGGAAGCGTTCACCGGTCAGGTCCTGCAGCGGCAGCGCGTCGATGTCTCCGCGGATCGCAAGGACGATCGGCCCGTCGCCGACGTCCACGAAAGCGCCGGTGCCCTTCAGCGCGACGGGGTCCAGACCGGCGGTTTCCAGAGCCTCGACGACCCTTGCCGTGGTGCGATGTTCGGAGTTGGACAATTCGGGGTGACGGTGCAGATCCCTGCGGAAGTCCAGCAATTCGGCGTGTCGGGGCGCGAGGACATCGGCGATCTTGGGCAATTGCGGCCGTGCGGCGGCCGTGGTGCCGGCGGACTGTGCGCTCACGACCTCAGATTACGATACGTTGCGGCCGTCGCGGCAGCGCATGTCACATTTCGACATCCTGGGCCAGTGCTCCGCCGCCCCGCCCTCGCCGAGTGGTGGCGAATGGCTGCGAAATCGGCGATTTCGCAGCCATTCGCCACCACTCGGCGGAAGGGGAGAGCCATTCGCCACCACTCGGCGACGCGGTTCCAGGGCGACGGGCGAGTTCGGCGGATTGAGGCCGGGCGGGACGGCGGATTGAGGCCGGGCGGGACGGCGGTCAGAGCAGATCCGTGCGCCCTTGAGCTTTGAGTTCTTCGACGATGTCCTTCACCGACTGCGCCCGGGCACGAGTGGTGACGAGGAGTGCATCGGGCGTGTCGACGACGACGACGTCCTCGACACCGACCAGCGCCACCAGCCGTTTTTGGTCCGACACCACGACGCCGGACGCGTCCGTCGACACCACCTCGGCCCCTTCGCCGACGACGGTGACCGCGCTGGCCTCGCCCGGAACCGGCTGGCGCAGCCGGGATACCGACGCGAAATCTCCCACGTCGTCCCACCCGAAGTCGCCCGGGACCACGGCCACGGCACCCGCGGCAGCCGCAGGCTCGGCCACCGCGTAGTCGATGGCGATTTTCGGAAGGCCGGGCCACACGCGGGCCAACACGTCGTCCCATGCCTCGGTGCCCCAGGCGCCGGCGATCTCCTCGAGTCCGGCGTAGAGGTCGGGTTGGCTGACCTCCAGCTGGCCCAGCAATGCGTCGGCGCGAGCCACGAACATGCCGGCATTCCAGCGGTAGCGTCCGGTGGTCATGTATTGCCGGGCCGTATCGGCGTCCGGCTTTTCGACGAACGCCCTTGCTCGCCGGGCGAACGGTGCGCCCGGGCGGCCCAGCAGATCGCCCACCTCGATATAGCCGTACCCGGTGGCCGGCTGCGTCGGCGTGATCCCGACGGTGACGATATCGCCGTCCACTGCCGCATCGAGCGCTTGTTGGACGACGTCGCGGAAGCCGTACGGATTGGTGATCGAGTGGTCGGCGTGGAACGAACCGACTATGGCGTCGGGATCGGATTGCACAATGACGAAAGCGGCCAGGCAAATCGCCGCAGCCGATTCCTTCGGCTCGGGCTCGGCCAGCAGATGGCGGGCCGGCAGATCCGGCAGCTGACGCCGGACGGCGTCGGCGTGGGCGTGTCCGGTGACCACGATGATGCGGTCGGCATCGACGAGAGGCTCCACCCTGTCCCACGTGGCTTGCAGCAGCGACCTGCCGGTGCCCAAGAGGTCGTGCAGGAACTTCGGCGATCCGGCCCGGCTCCGCGGCCAGAGCCGCGTGCCCGAGCCGCCGGCCGGGATGATTGCGTGGAAATGCGCCAGCGCCGGATGTTGACGCCACGATGACATTTGCTCACTCAATTGGTCGGTCATGGCACCTCACCCTAGTCCAGCTTTCGCGCCGGATGCGCCCTTTCACCCGGCGAATTCACCCTATTTACGCAAAGTTTTCATCCCGAAAATCGGCCGCCATCTGCACGGATAAGCCGATTGCCAGGAAATACGCAAGAATCGATGAGATTTTCCACACCTGGGCCATGCCGGTGGTCGGAACGGTCCGTTCGGTCATTACAGTGGATAGGTAAGACGTCGCAGGCGCCGGGAAAGTTCCCGGCCGTTCGCGGCATGGTGGCTGAAATGATTTCGATGGAGGAAGGTCCGTGCCGAAAGCATCGACGGGCACTCTCTACCGGGGCCATGAGGGAATGTGGTCATGGGTTGCTCATCGAGTAACCGGTGTCGGAATTTTCTTCTTCCTCTTGGTTCACGTGTTAGATACTTCGCTTGTTCGCGTATCGCCCGAGGCGTACAACGCCGTAATTGGAACGTACAAGACGCCGATCATGGGACTGGGTGAATGCGCGCTGGTCGCGGCCATCGTGTTCCATGCGTTCAACGGCCTGCGCATTATCGCCGTTGACTTTTGGAAGGGTGCGACGAAACACCAGCGGCTGTTGCTCTGGATCGTCTTGGCACTGTGGGTCGTGACGATGGCGGGCTTCCTGCCGCGTCAGCTGATGAACGTGTTCGGGGGTTAGGGTCATGAGCGCACCAGTTATCGCCACGCCGCGCAGCGGGTACGACAGGCACAAGTCCACGCGCAACAAATTCGAAATGCTCGCCTGGGTCTTCATGCGCCTGTCCGGCGTCGTCCTCGTCGTGCTGATCTTCGGCCACCTCTACGTCAACCTGATGGTCGGCAAGGGCGTCCATGCCATCGACTTCGGATTCGTCGCCGGCAAGTGGGCCAACCCGTTCTGGCAGATCTGGGATCTGTTGATGCTGTGGCTGGCCATGCTGCACGGCACCAACGGCATCCGCACCATCATCAACGACTACGCCGAGCGGGACACGGCACGGCTTTGGCTCAAGGGATTCTTGTACTTGGCCGCCATGATCATCGTGGTGCTCGGCACCCTGGTGATCTTCACGTTCAGCCCCTGCCCGCACGGCGCCGCGGCTGATCTGCTCCCCTCGATCTGCCAGGCGCACTAGGAGATTCAATGCAGGTTCATCATTATGACGTCGTCATCGTCGGCGCCGGGGGCGCCGGCATGCGCGCCGCCCTCGAATCGGGCGACCGGGCGCGGACGGCGGTGCTGACCAAGCTGTACCCGACGCGGTCGCACACCGGCGCGGCCCAAGGCGGCATGTGCGCCGCCTTGGCGAACGTCGAAGAAGACAATTGGGAATGGCACACGTTCGACACGGTCAAGGGCGGCGACTACGTTGTCGATCAGGACGCCGCGGAGATCATGGCCAAAGAAGCCATCGACGCCGTGCTCGATCTGGAAAAGATGGGGCTGCCGTTCAACCGCACCCCGGAAGGCAAGATCGACCAACGCCGATTTGGCGGGCACACCCGCGATCACGGCAAGTCGGCAGTGCGCCGCTCGTGCTACGCGGCCGACCGCACCGGCCACATGATCCTTCAGACGCTCTACCAACAGTGCGTCAAGCGCGAGGTCGAGTTCTACAACGAGTTCTACGTGCTCGACCTGATCATGACCGAAGTGGACGGACACAAGCGTCCGGCCGGCGTCGTCGCCTACGAACTGGCCACGGGCGAATTGCACACGTTCCAGGCCAAGTCGGTCATCTTCGCCACGGGCGGCGCCGGCAAGGTGTTCAAGACCACTTCGAACGCGCATACGCTCACCGGTGACGGCATGGGTGTCGTGTTCCGGCACGGTATTCCGCTCGAGGACATGGAGTTCGTGCAGTTCCACCCGACGGGACTTGCCGGCCTCGGCATCCTGCTGTCCGAAGCGGCGCGCGGCGAAGGCGGCATCCTGCGCAATTCCGAGGGCGAACGCTTCATGGAACGCTACGCCCCCACCATCAAGGACCTGGCCCCGCGCGACATCGTCGCCCGGTCAATGGCCAACGAGGTACGCGAGGGCCGCGGTTGCGGACCGAACAAGGATTACGTCCTGCTCGACCTGACGCACCTGGAGCCGGCGCATATCGATGCCAAGCTGCCGGACATCACCGAGTTCGCCCGCACCTACCTGGGCGTGGAGCCGTACACCGAGCCGGTGCCGGTGTTCCCCACCTGCCACTACGTGATGGGCGGCGTACCGACCAATATCTCGGCCGAAGTGCTCGCCGACAACGATCACAAGGTTCCGGGCCTCTACGCGGCCGGCGAAGTGGCGTGCGTCAGCGTGCACGGCGCCAACCGGCTCGGCACCAACTCGCTGCTCGATATCAACGTGTTCGGCAAGCGTGCCGGAATTGCGGCGGCCGAATACGCCAATTCGGTCGATTTCGTCGAGCTCCCCGAATCGCCGGAAACGTTCACGTCCGAACTTCTCGAGGGGCTCTTGAGCGGACAGGGCACCGAACGGGTGGCTGCGATCCGCAAGGACCTGCAGGAGACCATGGACACCAATATGCAGGTGTTCCGCACCAAGGAATCCATGCAACGCGCCCTTGACGACATCGAGGCGCTGCGCGAGCGGTACAAGAACATCGTCGTCCAGGACAAGGGCAAGCGCTTCAACCTGGATCTCCTCGAGGCCGTCGAGTTGAACTTCCTCCTGCAGATCGCCGAGGTGATGACCGCCGGCGCCATGCACCGCAAGGAATCGCGCGGCGGCCACTTCCGCGAGGACTTCGAAAAACGCGACGACGAAAACTACATGCACCACACGATGGCCTACCGGGACCCCGACGCCACATCGGAGGGAATACCGGGCATCCGGCTCGAAACCAAGCCGGTGGTCGTCACCCGTTACCAGCCGATGGAGCGTAAGTACTGATGAGTTCCGATTCACCGCAGCCGGCCGAGCCGGCGTCCAAGATAGACCTCCCCGCGTCCGTCGGCGGCAGCGGAGGCGAGATTCCCACGTTCGACGTCACGCTGCGCATTGCGCGGTTCATCCCGGAAACGGATTCCGAGCCGCACTACGAGGACTACCAAGTGACGATGCAAGGCACCGACCGCGTGCTCGACGCCCTGCACAAGATCAAATGGGAGATCGACGGATCACTGTCCTTCCGCCGCTCGTGCGCGCACGGCGTGTGCGGATCGGACGCCATGCGCATCAACGGTCGGAACCGGCTCGCCTGCAAGACGCTGCTCAAGGACATCGACTTGAATAAGCCGATCACCGTGGAGGCCATCAAGGGTCTGCCGCTGGAAAAGGACCTCATCGTCGACATGGAGCCGTTCTTCCAGTCGTACCGCGAGATCATGCCGTTCCTCGTCACGTCCGGCCACGAGCCGACGCGCGAACGCATCCAGTCGGCCGAAGAACGCCAACGCTTCGACGACACCACGAAGTGCATTTTGTGCGCGGCTTGTACTTCGTCGTGCCCCGTGTTCTGGACCGACGGGCAGTACTTCGGCCCGGCCGCCATCGTGAACGCGCACCGGTTCATCTTCGACTCCCGCGACGAGGCCTCCGACATGCGCTTGGAGATCCTCAACGACAAGGAAGGCGTCTGGCGGTGCCGGACGACGTTCAACTGCACCGAAGCGTGCCCGCGCGGCATCCAGGTGACCAAGGCGATCTCCGAAGTCAAGCAAGCAATATTGAGCCGTTCGTTCTAACTCGTACGACTGAAAAAAGAAGCCGCACTCCGGGCGCGCCGCCCGGCACGCCAGCTCCTGCGCCGTCATCGGGCACCCCGGTGGCGGCGCAGTGACGTGTCGTGCAGGGATCGGGGCGCACAGGGGCGTGCGGCCGCGGCGCGTGACGGCGCGCCGTACTCGACACGGTAGATTGGCGCTCATGGCCCCTACCCATGCGGCACTGTTGCGCGGCATCAACGTCGGCGGCCACGCCCGCGTGCCGATGGCGGACCTGCGTGCCCTGGCGACCGGGCTGGGCCTGAACGACGTCCGGACGATCGGCACGAGCGGGAACCTGTTGTTCTCCGGCGGCAACGAGGCGACTGCCCGCGACGTGGAGCGGGCGCTGTCCGCAGCGGTCGGGTTCACTCCCCCGGTGATAGTCCGTTCATTGACGCGGCTTGTGGACGTCGCTTCCGCGGCCCGACGCGAATTTCCGGACGCCGAGCCCCAAATGCTCGTCGGGATCTTCCTGTCCGAGCCGACGGCCGCCGACCCGGCCGTCGCCTTCTCCGAATATCCGGAAGACGTCCGGGCCGCCGGGGACGACCTCATTGCCGACTACGTGAACGGGCAGGCACGCAGTAAGCTCGGGGCCGATCGGCTGGAGCGGATCCTCGGGGTGGCTGCGGTCACGGTCCGCAACATCAATACGATAGAAAAGCTCGCCGGTTACACGACATAAAAAGGGGTACTTCGGCATGGATATCAGTTCGACACGTCAGTGGCAGGCGCTCGAATCCCACCGGGCAAGCGTCACGGACACGCATTTGCGCGACTTGTTCGACGGTGATCCGGCACGCGCGGCCGATCTCGGATTTTCCGCGGGCGACCTCTTCGTCGACCTGTCCAAGAATCTCATCACCACCGAGACGCTCTCGCTGCTGACCGACCTGGCCCGTGAAGCCGGAGTCCCGGGCCGGGTGCAGGCAATGTTCGCCGGCGAACACATCAATACCAGCGAAGACCGCGCCGTGTTGCACACCGCGTTGCGGGCGCCGCGCACGCAGTCGCTCACCGTCGACGGGCAGGACGTCGTCGGCGACGTCCACGCCGTCCTGGACAGGATGGCCGAGTTTGCCGACAGCTTGCGCTCGGGCGCGTGGACCGGCCACACCGGCAAGCCCATCACCACCGTCGTGAACATCGGCATCGGCGGCTCGGACCTCGGCCCGGTGATGGCCTACGAAGCGCTCGGCGCGTACCTCGATTCGGACATCCGGGCGCGCTTCGTGTCCAATATCGACCCGACCGACATCCACGACACGCTTGCCGATCTGGACCCCGAGACGACCTTGTTCATCGTCGTGTCCAAGACGTTCACGACCTTGGAGACCCTCACGAACGCCACCGAGGCGCGGTCGTGGCTGTTGGCCGGCCTCGGCCTGGACGAGTCGGACAAGTCCGCAGTGGCCAAGCATTTCGCCGCGGTCAGCACGAACGGCGACGGCGTCTCCGAGTTCGGCATCGACACCGCCAATATGTTCGGCTTCTGGGACTGGGTCGGCGGCCGGTACTCTTTCGACTCCGCAGTGGGCCTGAGCGTCATGGTGGCGATCGGCCCGGACGCCTTCCACGACATGCTCGCCGGCTTCCACACCATCGACGAGCACTTCCGCACCACCGAACCCGAACGCAACGTGCCGATGCTGATGGGCTTGTTGAACGTGTGGTACAACAATTTCCTCGGCGCCCAGACGCACGCAGTCCTGCCCTATTCGCAGTACCTGCACCGGTTTCCGGCCTACCTGCAGCAGCTGACGATGGAAAGCAACGGCAAGTCGGTGCAGGCGGACGGCTCGCCGGTGAACTATCAGACCGGAGAAATCTTTTGGGGCGAGCCCGGCACGAACGGCCAGCACGCGTTCTACCAGCTCATCCATCAGGGCACCAAGCTGATTCCGGCCGATTTCATCGGGTTCTCCGAGCCGAATCACGAAATCGGCGAGATGCACGATTTGTTCATGTCGAACTACTTCGCGCAGACCGCGGCGCTGGCATTCGGCCGCACCCGCGAACAGGTCGAAGCCGAAGGGGTGCCGGCCAGCGTCGCCGTGCACAAGGTGATGCCGGGCAACCACCCGACGACGTCGATTCTGGCGCCGAAGCTCACGCCGTCCACGCTCGGCCAGCTGGTGGCGCTGTACGAGCACATCGTGTTCACCGAAGGCACCATCTGGGGTATCGACTCGTTCGATCAATGGGGAGTCGAGCTCGGCAAGGTCATGGCCAAACAGCTCGAGCCGAAACTTGTCACCGACGAGCCTTCCCCGGCGGACCAGGATTCGTCCACCGACTCCCTGATCGCCAGATACCGCTCGCAGCGCGGACGCCGCTAGGCGTCCTCGTCGCGCCTCGCAAGGGCGGCGCGCAGCAGCAGTTCCACGATGAGCTTGTCGTCGCCCGTCACGTCCAGGCCGGTGATGGCGGCCGCACGGCGGACGCGATGGCGCACGGTGTTCACGTGCACGCCTCGATGCTCGGCGGCCGCCGCAAACCCGCCCATCCGGAGAAAGTCCAGCACCGACTCGGCCGCGTCCGGGTCGGCCCGGACCAACTCGTCGATACCCGGATGGGTGAATTCCGGGTCGGCGCGCAGCCGGCCCAGTAAACGCGCCAGCAGGATTTCACTTGAGCGGGCCAGTGAGTCCCGCACCGGATCGCCGTCGTCCGGCAGCGCCAGCGCCGAGACGGCCAGCGCATACGACTGCAGCACCTCCCCGACCGGTCGGATGCCGCCGATGCCGGCAACAACGCGGGCGGCAAACGCGCGGCGCAGGTGCGCGGCTACGGCCCGGACGGCCCCGGCCATCCACTCGGTGTCGCCGTCGCCGGCCTTCACCAGGCCGATGACGATTTGTCCATCCCGCTCCGTGAGCATGACCGTCTTACGGGACGAGGCGGCCCGGACGGCCAGCTCGTTGATCGCTGCCGAGCGTACCAGGCCGGCGCTTCCCCATTCGACGCCGTCCGGGACCGCCTCGATGACGCCGATGAGCAGCCGCGAAGCCGGGGGGACGCCGGCGATCCGTGCCAGGTCGACGTCACCGCCGTCCAGCGCGTCGGCCAAGGCATCGTCGTATACCAACGACGACGCCGCTCGTCCGGTCCAGCCGGCTGCCATCAACGCGCCGATGAGCCGCACCGCGCCGAGCATTGCCGGTTCGGATCCCGGTGCCGGCGTCCCCTGCACCCACACGGTCCCCAGATAGGTGCCCGAGTGCCGCACGCCCACCGCGGTGCGGGCCTTGATGCCCAATTCCGGGTGCTCGGCCACGTGCACGATTGCCTGGCCGGATCGGAGACTGTCGTACACGCCGAGTGCCGCCAGCCGGTCGAGGTAGGCGCGCGGACCTTGCCGCCCGAGGATCGACAAACGTCTCAAGTCGTCGACTTCGTCGCCGGAGCTCGAGTACGCCAGGACCGCCGAACCGGCATCTTCGATGCTCACCGGTCCGCCGCAGATCCGCGCAACGGTCTCGGCAAGCGTGAACAGGTCGATGCTCGGGGCGTCCGAGGCCGGCGCGGCGCCGACGAGATCCGCGGCCAACGCCTCGAGACGGTGCCACGGCAGGTCCGGGTGGACGCCGAGCAGGGCGGTTCGGGAGTCCGCCGCGGCGACGTCGAGGCGTGCCAGCTCGCCGGGCGTACCCTTGACGGCTATCGCGGCCGGTCCGGCGTCCGCCAAGGCTGTGATGGCCGGTGCGGCGTCCCGTCCCCGGACGCCGACCAGCAGGACCAGCACGCCGTCCGCGCGCTCCAGCCGGTCGCCGGGTTCGGCAATCGCCACGGACGTGACGAACGGATCCGAGTCGACGGTGAACCGGCGGTGGATGAGCCGCTCCCCCAGTGCGTCGACGAGCCGACTGAGCGGGACGCCGTCCGCGGCCCGGCCATCCGGCACGGCCCCGGAAGAGCGCCTCACGGACCGTCACGCCGGAAGACGGCCAGCGCACGGCGACACGCCCGCACCGCTGCGGCGCCGCCGAGCACGCCCCCGGCTCCGATCAGCACACCGGTGGCCGTTGCGGCCCGGTGTGCTCCCTTGCGGCCGGGCAGCGGGCCGCGGCCGTCGTTCAGTTCTTGCTCCGCCAGCTCACGCGCCCTTTCGAACACGTGGCCGTCGGAAAAGCGCAACGTCGTCCAGGAGGCTGCCAAGAGGATCACACGGCCGAGCAGGTTGAACCAGATCAACAGGCCCACCAACGTCGCTCCGGAGGCCAGCAGCGGATTCGAGGTGGCCTTGCCGAGCAGCGCCGACCCGAAATATTTGATCACGCTGAACCCGATCCCGGCGATCAGCGCGCCTTCCCAGGCCAATCTGTTCAGGACCCGCAGCCGGCCGACGAACCGGAACAAGGCATACGCCACGAGCGTGTCGAGGGCCAGGGCGATTGCCAGCGACAGCACCACCACCCCGGCGTTGGCCCACGCCGAGTCAATACCGAGCGTTTGCAACGCCGACTTGGCGAACCCCGTCACGAACGACGAGGCCGCGGAAAGCAGGACGACGATGCCGAGCACGACCATGACGACTATCTGATACACCTTGCCCAGCAACGCGTTGCCGCCGGCGACCGGGCGGAGCGCGACGGCGCGGATGCCTTGGCTGAGTGCGTTCATCCACCCGGTTGCCGTCAGCAGCAGCGACACGCCGCCGATGACGACGCCCAAGGTCAGGCCGGACGTGTTCATGCCGTTCTTTTGCGAAAGCATTCCCGAGTCGCCGAGGCCGGGCAGGGATTTGCCGATCTCGTCGAACACGCGCTGGCGCAGGTCCGGATTGTCGCGCAGCACGAACCCGAACACGCTGATTGCCACTGCGAGCATGGCAAAGACGGAGAACAGGCCGAAATAGCCGATCGATGCGGCGAATTGGTTGCCGCGGCATCCCGAATAATGCCGGTAGGCCCGCACGGGCAGCCAAGTTTCGATAGTCGCCATGCGCTTCTTCAGCGGGCTCGCCCCCGGGTCGGCGTTGACGCGATTGGCGCGCAGGGTGAGCGCGGCCAGGTCGACGGCCGGCGGCCGGGTCTGGGGAGGGGCGGTATCCAGGTCTGCGGTCAGGTCGGTCGAGGGCATGCCCACCAGTCTAGGTCGCCGGATGCCTCCCGCCGGGGAATTTCGCGGCGCCGGGCCGTTAGGGCCCGAAGTCGAAGCTGCGGGTCAACCGCCACTGGCCGTCGTCGTCGTGCCGGTACGCGCCGAATCCGTGCGCCATGAACGTCAATTCGTAGTCGGACAACGACGCCTCGGCCACGTCAAGCTGTTCATCGGTCAGATTGTGGGCGACCGTCACGTGCGGGTGGTACGGGAACGACAGTTCGATGTCGAGCGGCCCGGTCCGGATGGCGGTCGACAAGGTTTGACAGTCGGCGATTCCGCGGGCCATCGCGACGAACACCACTGGCGATACCGGGCGGAAGGTTCCGGTCCCGCGCAGCCCCACGATGAACGGCGAATAGTTGTCCGCGATCGCCGCCAGCATGTCCATCACCGGATTCCAGTCGGCTTCGGCCACGGGTGTGGGCGGCAACAGGGTGACGTGCGTGGGAATACTGTCAGCCTGCGGATCGCCGAATGATCGACGCCATTCCTGTAATCGCCCGCCATAGGGCTTGGGAATGTGCAGCGCAACGCCGAGCGTGCGTGTTGCGGTCATGATTCCCCCATAGGGGCATCTTATCGCGACGTCCGATCACGGCGTCCGGAGCGTTGCGCCCATGTGCCGGCAGGTGGCGGCCGCAACTCTCATGGCGTCGTCAAGCAGCGATTGCCAGTCCCGGCCCGCCAGCGGACGCCGTTCGTCGACGGCGCCGCGCATGACACCGGCAAGGACCGAGGCAAGTGTTGCGTCGCCCGCGCCCATGGTGTCGACGATCGGGCCGGGCAGCGTCGCGATCGGACTGGTGAACTCGACCCCGCCGGGCAGCACGATCCGTCCTCCGGCGCGGCCTTCGGTCAGCAGAACTGCCTGCGTCCGCCCCGATTCCAGCACGCCGGCAGCGACGTCGCCGGCATCACGTCCGTACATCAATGCGGCGTCCTCGTCGCTGAATTTGACGATATCGGCCAGGGCCGCGATCTTTTCAAACCCGCGACGGAAGGCCGGCACATCCGTCATCAGCACGGGTCTGGGGTTCGGGTCAACTGCGACAAGTCCGCGTGTCCGGCCGAGAAGATCCGCCAACTGGCTTGCCTGGTCGGCGTTGTCCAGCGGGAAACAGTTGACGGCCACGACGCCGGCGTGCGCGGCGGCGTCACGCAGCTCATTTCCGAAGTAGAACGCGCGCTCGCGCACCGCGGCGTTGAATTCGTAGCGCGGTTCGCTCTCGGTGCGGTCGGAGACGGCGATACCGGTGCCGTGGGGGCCGCGAGTGGCGATCAGGCCGGTGCCGTGCCCCTCCAGGAAGCTGCCGAGCGTGCGGCCGTCGGCATCGTCGCCGACGATCCCGGCCAGTGTCGTGGGCAGGCCGAGGATGCTCATGCCGACGGCCAGGTTGAGGGCAGCGCCGCCCGGATGCCGGCCAACGACCGTGTCGGTGCGTACTTCGTCAATCAGCGCGTCCCCGATCGCCAACGCTCTCCTGGTCATCGCGGCACGCCCATCACAGATCGTAGTCGACTATCAGCGGCGCATGGTCGCTCCAGCGTTCGGCGTACGACGGCGCACGGTCCACGGACACGTCGACGGCCAGCTCGGCGAGTTCCGGAGTGGCCATTTGGTAGTCGATGCGCCAGCCGGTGTCGTTGTCGAATGCCTGACCGCGCATCGACCACCACGTGTACGGGCCGTCGACCTGGCCGGCGTGCCGCCTGGCCACGTCGACCCAGCCCAGTTCGCCGAAGAACTTGTCGAAGTAGGCGCGTTCTTCCGGTAAGAATCCCGCCTTCTTGGTGTTGCCCTTCCAGTTCTTGATGTCGAGCTTGGTGTGGCCGACGTTCAGATCGCCGACCACCAGCGCGTATCCGCCGGCCGAGCGCAGCTGCCCGAGGCGCACCGTCAGGGCATCGAGGAACCGGTACTTGTCGTCCTGCTTCTCGGTGCCGGCCTCGCCCGAATGCACATAGGCGCTGACGACCGTCAGATTCTTGTCACCGATGCGGAAATCGGATTCGACCCATCGCCCGGACGTGTCGAAGTACGAGTCGCCGATTCCGATCCGGCTTTCTTCCATCGCTTTTTTTGATGCAAGTGCCACGCCGGCCCGGCCCTTGGCCTCGGCGGCCGTATGCGCCACGTGGAATCCGGCACCTTCGAGCAGCTCGTGAGCAATCTCATCGGGCGCGCGCACCTCTTGCAGTGCGAGGATGTCGGGATCGCGTCGATCGATCCATGCCGGCATCCCCTTTCTCCAGGAGGCTCGGACGCCGTTGACGTTGACGGAGGCGATTCGCAGCATGATTCCCATCCTGCCATAGGCATCGAATCTGTCACGAAGTATGTGAATACGTGCCCCGGTGCACCATAATCGAAGTATCCAGGCTTTACTGGAATGACGACTATCCCTGAAGAGATCCTTCATAGGATTGAAGCGACACAAGGCGGTGAAGTATGGCTGACGGCGACATTTCAATCGTCCCCTTGGACGAGGTCGATGGTCAGGATCTGCGCGACTTCCTGATTTCGGCGCAAAGCGAGTTCTGGGACGGCAAGGATCTCAGCGAACAGCATCAACCCGTGTGGTTCCGGCAATTCGCCCATGACGGCCTGATTGCCCGGCGCGGCAGCGAAACGGTCGGCTACCTGCTCGGCTCGGTGCCGGCGAACGGGCACGCGTACATCCATCTGGTCGCCACGAAATCCTCGGCGCGCGGCTCCGGTATCGGCCGAAGCCTCTACGGTGAATTCGCCAGCAAGGCCGAAGCCGAGGGCGCCACCAGCATCCAGGCCACCACCGTGCCCGACAACGCCTCCTCGATCGCGTTCCACTCGGCGATGGGGTACCGCGCCGAACTCGTCAGCGACTATGCCGGCCCCGGCCAGGACAGGGTGCTGTTCGAGTTGTCGCTCGATTCGACCGACTGACG
Source organism: Spelaeicoccus albus (assembly GCF_013409065.1). Lineage (NCBI taxonomy): Bacteria > Bacillati > Actinomycetota > Actinomycetes > Micrococcales > Brevibacteriaceae > Spelaeicoccus > Spelaeicoccus albus. Next base: position 3,883,367 of record NZ_JACBZP010000001.1, read on the forward strand.
CCGGCGCCGTCCCTTACCGCGAGTGGCGGCGAATGGTTGCAAAATCGTTGATTTTGCGACCGTTCGCCGCCACTCGACGCATACGGTGGCGCGGGAGCGTCAGTTGAGGGAACGTTCGGCGGCGTCGACCACGTTGGCCAGCAAAAGCGCGCGGGTCATTGGCCCGACCCCGCCCGGGTTCGGCGAACGCCAGGCTGCCACGTCCTGGACGTCCGGCGCCACATCGCCGACGATTTTCGACTTGCCGGTCTCCGGATCGGTCCGCCTGCTGACTCCGACGTCCAGGACGACGACGCCGGGCTTGACGTTGCCGGCGTGCACGATGCCCGGCGACCCGGCCGCGGCCACGATGATGTCGGCGCGGCGCAGGTGCGCGTCAAGGTCACGGGTGCCGGTGTGCGTGAGCGTGACGGTGGCATTGTATTCGCGGCGCGTGAGCAGCGTGCCGATCGATCGGCCCACCGTGATGCCGCGGCCGAGGACGACGACGTCGCGGCCGGCCAGTTCGATGTCGTAGCGACGCAACAGCTCGATGATGCCGCGCGGCGTGCACGGCAGCGGCGTGGTCAGCGGGCCGTTCACGTTGAGCATGAGGCTGCCGAGATTCACCGGGTGCAGACCGTCGGCGTCCTTGGCCGGGTCGATACGGGACAGGACGGCGTCCTGATCGATGTGCGCCGGCAGCGGCAATTGGACGATATAGCCGGTGCAGTCCGGATCGGCGTTCAACTCGTCGATGGCGTCCAAGACGGTCTCTTGCGCGACGTCGTCGGCAAAATGCCGGCGGATGGACGCAATGCCGACTTCGGCGCAGTCCTTGTGCTTGCCGTTGACGTACCATGTCGAGCCCGGATCGTCGCCGACCAGGACCGTGCCGAGACCCGGCCGGACGCCCGCGGCCTTCAACGCGGCCACCCGCTCGGTCAGCTCGGCCTTGATGGCGGCCGCCGTCGCCTTGCCGTCGAGGATGTCTGCGGTCATGGTTACCACTTCTCCGATCCCGGGTGGAGTTCGGTTTGCGCTACCGGGTTGGCTGCGCGGGTCGATTTCACGGTCGGCGCTGCGATCGACGGTGCGTGGGGCGGATTGGTCATCGGGGCGTTTCTCCTCCGGGCGGTCGGTCGTGGGCTGTCATCGTGTGGATGACGGAGATCCTTCATCGGCCCAGGCGAACGACAGATGAATCCAACCTTGCCGCTCCTCGATGGTGATCCATCCAAACGCCGGTCGCGACGGCAACAGTCTAGCAACCGCCACGGCAGCGCTGCTACGACCTGTCGATACCATGAAGCGATGAACTCACCCGACCGGATGCAGCACCAACGAGTCCTGCGAATTTCATGCCCCGATCGTCCCGGCATCGTGCACGCCGTCACCGGCGTTCTGGCCGGCGCCGGGGCCAATATCACCGAATCGCAGCAGTTCGGCAACGCGGATTCCGAGCACTTCTTTCTCCGGTTGCAGTTCAGCGGCGGCCCGTCCTCGGAGGACCTCGCCCGGGCGCTCCGCCAGGTGGAGGCCGAGTTCGGCATGGACGTGGCGCTCGACACCGTCGGGCGGCCGGTGCGAACGATCATCATGGTGTCGAAGGCCGGGCATTGCCTGAACGATCTGCTGTATCGGCAAGGGGCCGGGCAGCTGCCCATCGAGGTGGCGGCAGTCGTCGGCAACCACCCCGATCTGGCCCCGCTTGCCGAGTTCTACGGCGTGGATTTCGTGCACGTGCCCGTCACTGAGGGCACAAAGGCCGAAGCCGAGCGGCGCATCACCGGCTTGGTCGAAAGCCTGAACGTCGAGCTCGTCGTGTTGGCCAGGTACATGCAGATCCTGTCGCCCGAGCTATGCCGGCGCCTGCATGGGCGGGTGATCAATATCCACCACTCGTTCCTGCCGAGCTTCAAGGGCGCCAAGCCGTATCACCAGGCGCACGCGCGCGGCGTCAAACTGATCGGCGCGACGGCGCATTACGTCACGCCGGATTTGGACGAGGGCCCGATCATTGAACAAGACGTTGCGCGCGTCACGCACCAGTTCCGCACCTCCGACCTCGTCTCGCTCGGCCAAGAGATCGAAGCACGCACGCTCAGTCATGCCGTGCGGTGGCATGCCGAGGGCCGCGTACTGCTCGACGGTGACCGGACGGTCGTCTTCCGCTGACTCGCGGCCGGTCCCGCGTGCGCTCGGCTCCCCCGCCCCGCGGAACGGCCGGTGCGGCGGCTAGATCGTCCAGACGACCGGACTGTTGTAATACTTCCCGCCGAGTTGTCCGCGAAAAATGACCTTGGCCAGCGGGTGGCCGCGCTTCGACACCGCCACCCGGCACGTGACGTATTTACGTCCGGGCTTCAACGCCTGCGGAACGGCATGCCCCGTGCAGGGCGCAAAGTGGGGCAAGGGTGCCGTCTGCATCATTTCGGCGCCATTGGACTCTTCCGGCACAAAACCCTGCATGACTTCGGCCATCGGCCGCGCGGCGTCCTTCCCGACGTTCGTCACAGTCAACGTGACATAGGTCGGCACCATCCGCGAATCGCCGAACTCGGGCTGGTCGAGCAGCAGTTCACGCTTGCCCTTGCGCGATGTGATGGTCACGCGCAGCACAGACCCCCCGGCGGCGATGACTGCCGCCTTGCCGGCGGTCTGCGAAGTTCCCGGCCGGACGGCGTCCGGAACGTTGGCCGCGTGCGTCGGTGCCCCGGACGGCGTGTCCGTTGCCGTGGGGCCGCCCCGAGCGCTGCCGGATTGAGTGTCCGTGCCGGCAGGAGTCTCGGGGCCGTTTGCGTGTTGACCGCCCGCGCAGGAGGCCAACGCCAGCGCCGCGGCGATCATCATGCCGGCCCGGACGCGCAGGAGGCGCCCGCACATCATGTGCGGGCGCCTCGGAGCGTTTCGGGCTCTCACGGCCTCGTTACGCGTCGTCCTTGGACGACGCGTCGCCGTCTTCGTCGGACTCGGCAGCCGGGGTCTCGGCGGCCTCGTCAGCCGGAGCCTCTTCGGACTCGGCAGCCGGAGCCTCTTCGGCCTCGTCAACCGGAGCCTCTTCGGACTCGGCGGCTTCGGACTCGTCGACCGGTTGTGCCGGAGCCTCGTCCTTGGCGCTGCGCTTGGTCGCGGCCTCGGCTTCGGCAACCGTCGCCTTCTTGGCGCTCAGTGGCTCGAGCACGAGTTCCACAACGGCCATCGGCGCCTTGTCGCCCTTCCGCGGCCCGATCTTCGTGATCCGGGTGTATCCGCCGTCACGATTCGCGACCGCCGGAGCGATTTCGGTGAACAGCACGTGCACGATGCCCTGATCCGAGATGCGGCTGAGCACGCGACGCCGGCTGGCCAGATCGCCGCGTTTGGCGAACGTGATCATGCGCTCGGCGACGGGGCGCAGGCGCTTGGCCTTCGTCACGGTCGTGGTGATCTGCTTGTGTTCGAACAGCTGGCCGGCCAGGTTGTTCAGCAGCAGGCGCTCATGCGCCGGGCCGCCCCCGAGACGCGGTCCCTTGCTAGGCGTAGGCATTCTTCTCGTATCTCCTTTGAGTTCTTAGAGCTGCTCGTCTTCGGCGAAGGCGAGATCGTCGTCTTCGTCATCGGCAGCTGCAGCGGCGGCGGCCGGGTCGAATCCGGGAGGGCTGTCCTTGAGCTGCAGGCCGAGTTCGGCCAGCTTCTGCTTGACCTCGTCGATGGACTTCGCACCAAAGTTGCGGATGTCCATCAAATCGGCTTCGCTTCGTGCCACCAGCTCGCCCACCGTGTGGATGCCTTCGCGCTTGAGGCAGTTGTAAGACCGAACCGTCAGGTCCAGATCCTCGATGGCCAGGGCCAGATCGGCCGCAAGCGCGGCGTCCACCGGCGACGGTCCGATGTCGATGCCTTCGGCTTCAACGTTGAGCTCGCGGGCCAGGCCGAACAGTTCGGTCAACGTCTTGCCGGCCGAGGCGACGGCGTCGCGCGCGGCGATGGCCGGCTTCGTCTCGACGTCCAGCACCAGCCGATCAAAGTCGGTGCGCTGTTCGACACGAGTGGCCTCGACCTTGTAGGTGACCTTGAGAACCGGCGAGTAGATCGAGTCGACCGGGATCCGGCCGATCTCCGAGTCGACGTTCTTGTTCTGGACGGCGGAGACGTAGCCGCGTCCGCGCTCGATGGTCAATTCGAGTTCGAGCTTGCCCTTGGAGTTCAAGGTCGCGATGTGCAGATCGGTGTTGAAGATCTCGACACCCGCCGGCGCCGTGATGTCCGCAGCCGTGACGACGCCCGGGCCCTGCTTACGCAGATAGGCCACGACCGGCTCGTCATGTTCGGAGCTGACGACGAGTGACTTCAGGTTCAGGATGAATTCGGTGACGTCTTCCTTCACTCCCGGGACCGTCGTGAATTCGTGCAACACGCCATCCACCCGGATGCTGGTGACCGCGGCACCCGGAATCGACGAGAGCAGTGTACGACGCAGGGAGTTACCCAGCGTATAGCCGAAGCCCGGCTCCAGCGGTTCGATGACGAACCGTGAACGATGGGCGGAAACGACCTCTTCAGTTAGCGTGGGACGCTGTGCAATGAGCACGTGGGTTTCCTTTCAGCGAGCATCCGCCATATGACGCTTCGCAGGGCGAGAACCGCATGACGCCGTTCTCGCTGATATCCCGAGCCGAGCGTCGGTCTACCCGGCCGGGTGTGGAGCTTTTGTGGTGTCTGAGTGCCTTAGACGCGACGGCGCTTCGGCGGCCGGCAGCCATTGTGCGGGGTCGGGGTGACGTCTTGAATGGAGCCAACCTCGAGACCGGTGGCCTGCAGCGACCGGATCGCCGTTTCGCGGCCCGATCCCGGGCCTTTGACGAACACGTCGACCTTGCGCATGCCGTGCTCTTGGGCGCGACGGGCAGCCGATTCCGCCGCCATCTGCGCGGCGAACGGCGTCGACTTGCGCGAGCCCTTGAAGCCGACCTCGCCGGCCGAAGCCCACGAGATCACGGCACCGGCAGGGTCGGTGATCGAAACGATTGTGTTGTTGAACGTGCTCTTGATATGTGCCTGACCGGCGGCAACGTTCTTTTTGTCCTTGCGGCGGGGCTTGCGTACCCCTGCGGCGCGTGACTTGGGAGGCATATCTGTTAATTCTCCTGATGATCGAAAGCCGCACCCGCGGCTTGATGGGCTGCTTTACTTGGCCTTCTTCTTACCGGCCACGGTGCGCTTGGGGCCCTTGCGGGTACGCGCGTTGTTTTTGGTGTGCTGTCCGCGAACCGGCAGACCGCGACGGTGGCGCAGGCCCTGATAGCAGCCGATCTCAACCTTGCGGCGGATGTCCGCGGCGACCTCGCGCCGCAGATCGCCTTCGACCTGGAATGTTGCTTCGATGAAGTCGCGGAGCTGGACAAGCTCGGCGTCCGTGAGGTCTTTCACGCGCGTGTCCGGGCTGATCCCGGTCGACTCGAGAGTCTGCACAGCGCGTGTGTGTCCCACACCGTAAATGTATGTCAGGGCGACCTCAACCCGCTTTTCGCGCGGGAGGTCGACTCCGGCAAGTCGTGCCATTGGTGGTACTCCAATTTCTTTTGCGGAGGTGTTCGGGGCAATCCTGATCCGCTAGTGCGGTCCCCGGCCTCCGTTCCGGGGGTGTCGTCCTTGTCGACGTGTCGCCAAGGGGGCGAGGATTGCGGCGGTGTGGTCTGACTGAGAAGTCGGTGATCAGCCTTGACGCTGCTTGTGGCGAACGTTGTCGCAAATCACCATGACCCGGCCGTTACGCCGGATCACTTTGCACTTCTCGCAGATCTTCTTGACGCTGGGCTTAACCTTCATCATTTTCCTTCACCTCGGCGATGCACCGTTCGGCACAGCGCCCGAGGATAGACAGATCTCGTGTACGTGGTCTTACTTGTAGCGGTAGACGATGCGGCCGCGGGTGAGATCGTACGGGCTCAACTCGACAACGACGCGGTCCTCCGGAAGGATCCGGATGTAGTGCTGGCGCATCTTGCCCGAAATGTGAGCGAGGACCTTGTGGCCGTTGCTCAGCTCAACGCGGAACATCGCGTTGGGCAAGGCTTCGACAACACTGCCCTCAATCTCTATGACCCCTTCTTTTTTGGCCATAATCTCGCGCTAACCTCTTCACTCCCGCCGTAGCGGGTTATCGCTTGACGCCCGGTAATCCCTGACGGCGAGCGCGAATAGTCGTGCTCGATAGCAGCGGATCGAAGGGCGATGTACAAGACGTGGCGATATTCGCACGGCGCAGTCCCTTTCCGATCCTTGATCGGAAATCCGCCTGGACGCGGAACTTCACGGCACGCAAATATCGACACACAACCGCTTGTCTACGATACGCTAAACGGCTGGGTTCTTCCAATCGGCCGCCGCGTCCGTTCGCCGACGGCTGAGCGCAGCAGTTGACGCCGGACGACGCGTGCGGCTATTTCGCGGATTCGTCGCCGGTCGGGGCCCCGTACTTGGGAATCCACAGCGCCAGCAGCCATCCCGATGCTATCCCGGCCGCCCCGACGACGGCCAGCGCTCCGCCCAGCCCCAGGACCGCGGCAATACCCGACAACGCCAGCGGTCCGCCGGCGTTGCCGCCGTCGGCCAATAACCGCCAAGCGCCCAGAAACGCGGCTCGGTCGGCGGCCGGCGATACGTCGGTGCCCAGCGTCATGACGAGCCCGGCCGCGATCCCGTTGCCGACTCCCATGGCCAGCGCGACCGCCGTCAACCCGGCGAAATTCGACGTCCACTGCATGATCACGAGCGACACTGCCAGCACCACAACCGACGGGACGGCGACCCAGGCCCGTCCGTATTTGTCCATGATCTTGCCGGCCGGATAAAACAACAGCATGTCGACCGCGCCGGAGAACCCGAAGATCAGCGCGGTCGACTGCGAGTCGAGGCCGATATGAGCGCTCCACAGCGGGATCGCCACCTGCCGGCAGGCCCGTACGGCCGCGACGAGCAAAGTGCACATGCCCAGCGTGGCGAGCACCGTGCGATAGTTGCCGATCATTGTCCACACGCTTGTGGGACGCCGTCCGGCCGGCCCCTCGGCGCGTGCCGTGTCCGATGCGAGTTTCGGCGCGCACAAGAGCGCGATGCCGGCAATCACGGACGCCGCCAGATCCACCCAGTACGCTCCGACCGTACCGAGCACGCCGATTGCGCCGGCCGCGACGAACGGTCCCACGAACATGCCGATCCGCTGGGCGCCGCCAAGCGTCGACATGGCCCGTGCGCGCATCCACAACGGCACGGCGTCCGCAACGAACGATTGCCGGGCCAGCGCCCACACCGCCCCCGACATGCCCGTCGCGCCGATCGCCACGCACAGCTGCCACAGATCGGTCGCGTATATGCACGTGAGCAGGGCCGCCACGTCGAGGGCGACCGCCAAAAGCATGGCCCGCCGTTCCCCGATGCGTGCCACCATTGCCCCGACCGGAAGGTCGGCCACGATCTTGCCCACGCCGATCAGCGCCATGGCGAAACCAGCCAGCGCAACCGATGCTCCGAGCGTCTGAGCCGAATGAGCAATGACCGGCAGGATGGCTCCCTGGCCGATCCCGTACAAGGCCGCCGGCACGTACGCCGGAAGGACGAGCGGGCGCAAGTATCCGGCCGGCGACTCAGTCACGCCTCATCCTCTCGTCCCCCGTTCCGCGCGGGGCTAGAGCGGGGCCGCGTCCACGCCGTGCTTGGCCAATTCCTCGGCTCCCCCGTCGGGTGCCGTGAGTACCCAGAGTCCGCCGGAGTGCACCGCAACAGTATGTTCGAAGTGCGCTGCCCGGGCGCCGTCCTCGGTCACGACCGTCCAGTCGTCGTCCAGCACGCGAGTGTCGATGGAACCGGAAACGATCATCGGCTCGATGGCCAGGCACATGCCCGGCCGGACGGCGGGGCCGCGATGCGCGGTTGAATAGTTCAGGACGTCGGGCGGCTGATGCATGGCAGTGCCGATGCCGTGTCCGACGTAATCTTCCAAGATGCCCAGCTGCGGTGCGCGTGACGTCATGTACGCGTCGATGGCGTCTCCCACCTCGCCGACGTGCCGGGCGGTGGCCAGCGCGGCAATTCCCGCCCACAGGGCGCCCGACGTCGCATCGGCGAGCTCCCGATCGGCAGACGTTTCCGGCGGAATCACCGTGGAGAACGCAGAGTCGCCGTGCCACCCGTCGACGATCGCTCCGCCGTCGACGCTGACCAGATCGCCGGCTTCAAGCACCCGGTCGCCGGGGATGCCGTGCACGACCTCGTCGTTGACCGATACGCACACGGTGGCCGGATAGCCGTAGTAGCCCAAAAAGTTCGAGGTGGCGCCGGCGTCCGCTAACGCTGCAGCGGCCGCCGCGTCCACGTCGGACGTGGTCGCGCCCGGCCGGATCGCCCGGCGTGCTGCGTCCAGAGCCGCTGCAGTGACAAGTCCGGCCCGGCGCATCCGGCGGATGTCGTCGTCGGACTTGTACTCGATCTTCGGCCGCGAGAACACGTGTGCTACGCCGGCTTGCCGTCAAGGGCGGCAAGCACGCGTTCGGTGACGTCCTCGACGTCACCGAGTCCGTTGACTTCGAGGAGCAGTCCGCGCCGCTCGTATTCGCGGGTCAGCGGCGCCGTCTGTTCGTAGTAGACGTCGAGGCGATGCCTGATCACGTCTTCGGTGTCGTCACTGCGGCCCTGTTCACGGGCGCGGGCCAGCAAGCGGGAGACGACCTCGTCCGTGTCCGCCTGCAGTTCGACGACGGCGCTGAGGCCGGTATTTTGCGCGCCGAGGATCTTGTCCAGTTCGTCGACCTGCGGGCTCGTCCTCGGATAGCCGTCGAGGAGGAACCCGTCCCGGACGTCGTCCGCGGCCAGCCTGTCGGCAACCATGTCATTGGTGACGTCGTCCGGAACGTACTCGCCGGCGTCCATATACGACTTGGCCGTGAGTCCGAGCGGCGTCTCATCTTTCACGTTCGCTCGAAAGATGTCGCCTGTCGAGATGGCCGGGACGCCCCGTTTCACGGAGATCCGGGCGGCCTGCGTGCCTTTGCCTGCACCGGGCGGGCCGATCAAGAGGATCCGGTCGGTCATCGTCTATGCCTGCTTTCTCGTAAATAATGATGCCGCGGGCTTAACGGCTTACCGCAACAACCCTTCGTAATGACGTTGCTGCAGCTGGGCATCGATCTGCTTCACGGTTTCCAGTCCAACGCCGACGACGATGAGAATCGACGTGCCGCCGAACGGGAAATTCTGGTTGGCGTTGATCAGCACGAGCGCGATCAACGGAATCAACGCGACAAGGCCCAAGTAGAGCGAACCCGGAAGCGTGATGCGAGTGAGCACATAGCTCAGATACTGCTCGGTCGGCCGTCCGGCGCGGATGCCCGGGATGAAGCCGCCGTACTTCTTCATGTTGTCGGCGACTTCCTCCGGGTTGAAGGTGATCGCCACATAGAAGAACGTGAAGAACAAGGTCAGCAGGAAGTAGATGATCATATAAATCGGATTGTCGCCGCGGACCAAGTGTCCCGAGATCCACTGCACCCACCCCGATTTCGGGTCGCCGAACTGCGAGATCAGCGACGGCAGATACAGCAGTGACGAGGCGAAGATGACGGGGATGACGCCGGCCATGTTCACCTTGATCGGAATATAGGTCGACGTGCCGCCGAACATTCTGCGGCCGACCATGCGCTTGGCGTATTGCACGGGGATCCGGCGCTGGGATTGCTCCACGAACACGATGGCCGCCACGATGAACAGACCCAGGATCATCACGATGACGAAGCGGTCCCAGCCCTGCGACTTCAAGATCGAGCCGAACGCGGACGGGAAGCGGGCTGCGATTGCCGTGAAGATGAGCAACGACATACCGTTGCCGACGCCGTGCTCGGTGACTTGCTCGGCCAGCCACATGACCATGCCGGTTCCGGCCGTCAACGTGATGATGAGCAGTCCGATGCCGATCCAGGAATCATCAGTGAGCAGATTGTTGCAGCCCTGGACGTTGCCGAACAGCGCGCCCGAGCGAACCGTGGCCACGAGGGTCGTCGCATGCAGCACGCCGAGGCCGATGGTCAGGTAGCGGGTGTACTGCGTCAGTTTGCCCTGGCCGGCCGCGCCTTCCTTGTGCAGCTCTTCGAACCGCGGGATCACGACACGCAGCAACTGCGTGATGATGCTGGCCGTGATGTACGGAATGATGCCGAGCGCGAAGATCGACAGCTGCAGCAGCGCTCCGCCGCTGAACAAATTGACGAGTCCGAATACCCCGGAGTTCAACTGCGGCGACGACACGCACGCCTGAACCTTCGTGTAATCGACGCCGGGTGCCGGAATATAAGACCCCAGGCGGAATACTACGATTATCGCAAGCGTGAACAGCAGCTTGCGGCGTAGGTCGGGCGTACGGAACGCCCGAGCAATAGCGCTGATCAAGCATCCTCCTGATGATTGGTCAAAAGCGGCCGGGGCGGTGGAACGCTCGCCCGACGGATTCGATGACGATGAGGGCCACAGTAAACTGCGGCCGAAATGCAGGTTATCAGCATGCGCGGTACGCGTGCGAACCGATGGCATGCGGTACCGTCAAACGCCTTTGGGCAGGCAACCGGGAGCGGTTGCCTGCCCAAAGCGTTTGACGGTCGATAATGGTGACTTAAAGACGCGTGACGGTGCCGCCGGCGCCTTCGATCTTTTCAACTGCTTTGCCGGAGAACGCGTTCGCGCTCACCTCGAGCTTGACCGACACCTCGCCGGTGCCAAGCACCTTGACGGGCTGGTTCGGGCGAACCGCGCCCTTGGCGACGAGATCGTCGATGCTCACGCTGCCGCCGTCCGGGTACAGCGCGGACAATTTGTCCAGATTGACGACCTGGAAGGTCACCTTGGACGGGTTCTTGAATCCACGAAGTTTCGGCAGGCGCATGTGCAGCGGCGTCTGTCCGCCTTCAAAGCCGTGCGGCACCTGGTAGCGGGCATGTGTGCCCTTGGTGCCGCGTCCTGCCGTCTTGCCCTTGGACGCCTCGCCGCGACCCACGCGGGTCTTGGCGGTCTTCGAGCCGGGCGCCGGACGAAGGTGGTGGACCTTCAATACGCTCTCGGGATTTGCCACGATCAATCCACCTCTTCCCAGGTGACGAGGTGGCGAACCATCTGCACCATGCCCCGGAATTCGGGCCGGTCGTCCTTGACGACCGTCTGCCCGATTCGCTTGAGGCCAAGGCTGCGCAGCGTGTCCCGCTGGCTCTTGGTGCCACCGATTTCCGATTTAACTTGAGTGACCTGCAGCTTTGCCATCAGACTCCACCCTCGTTCGCGGCGCGAAGCATCGATGCCGGCGTGACCTCGTCGATCGGCATGCCGCGGCGTGCCGCAACCTGCTCGGGCCGTTCGAGGCCGCGCAGGGCCTTGATGGTTGCGCGCACGATGTTGATCTGGTTTTCCGAGCCGAGTGACTTCGTCAGCACGTCATGGATGCCGGCGCAGTCGAGGACGGCGCGGACCGGACCGCCGGCGATCACGCCGGTGCCCGGGGCGGCCGGACGCATCAGGACGACGCCCGCGGCGTCCTCACCCTGAATCGGGTGCGGAATCGTCTTGCGGATGCGCGGGACGCGGAAGAAGTTCTTCTTCGCCTCCTCGACGCCCTTGGCGATCGCAGCCGGAACCTCTTTGGCCTTGCCGTAACCGACGCCGACCATTCCGTCGCCGTCGCCCACCACGACAAGCGCAGTGAAGCTGAACCGACGTCCGCCCTTGACGACCTTGGCGACACGGTTGATCGTGACGACATGTTCGACGAACTGGTTCTTGTCCTGCCCCTGTCCGCGGCGGCCGCCTTCACGGCCCTTACCGCGACCGCGCGACGAACCGGACCGATCGGTCTTTGCCGATCCCTCGGCCGCCTTCTCGGCGTTCGTATCGGTCACCTGCTGCTCCTTAGCTTCTTCACTCACAGGGCAAGTCCCCCTTCGCGAGCTCCGTCGGCCACTGCAGCCACCCGGCCGTGATATGCGTTGCCGCCACGGTCGAACACGACTGCCTCGATGCCGGCGTCTTTGGCACGGCGAGCAACGAGCTCGCCGACCTGCTTGGCCTTATCGGTCTTTTCCGCCGAGCTGACGCGCAGATCCGCTTCCAAGGTGGAGGCGCTGGCCAGCGTGTGCCCGGACTGATCGTCGACGACCTGCGCCACCATGTGGCGCGAGGACCGGCTGACGACCAGACGCGGACGCTCCGCGGTTCCGGAAATGTGTTTGCGGACTCGGGCGTGACGACGCACGCGCGCCGCCGAGCTGCCCTTACCGTAGCTCTTCTTCTTGGCGAAGGCCATCGTTTACTTACCAGCCTTTCCGACCTTGCGGCGAACGACTTCGCCGGCGTAGCGCACGCCCTTGCCCTTGTACGGGTCGGGCCTGCGCAGCTTGCGGATATTCGCAGCGACCTCGCCGACCTGCTGCTTGTCGATCCCCGAGACGGTGACCTTGTTATTGCCTTCGACCGCGAAGCTGATGCCCTCGGGCGGCGATACCGCGACCGAGTGGCTGTACCCCAACGAGAACTCCAGGTCGGAGCCCTTCGCCAGCACGCGGTAGCCGGTGCCGACGATTTCCAGCTTCTTGCTGAATCCGTTGGTGACGCCCTCGATCAAGTTGGCGATCATGGTGCGACTCAGGCCGTGCAGCGAACGCGACTCGCGTTCGTCGTTCGGCCGGGCGACGGTGATCTCGCCGTCTTCTTGCTGCACGGTGATGGGGCTGGCCACTGTGTGGCTCAGCTCGCCCTTCGGGCCTTTCACGGCCACTCGAGAGCCATCGATGGTGACTTCGACGCCGGAGGGAACCGGAATCGGCAGTCTGCCGATGCGCGACATTTAGTTTTCCCCCTTTACCAGATGTAGGCGAGGACTTCCCCACCCACACCTTTCTTGGCGGCCTGCCGGTCAGTCAGCAGTCCGGACGACGTGGACAAAATTGCAATTCCGAGCCCGCCGAGCACTCGCGGCAGGTTCGTTGATTTGGCGTACACCCGAAGGCCCGGCTTCGACACGCGGCGGATGCCGGCAATCGAACGTTCCCGGTTCGGGCCGAATTTCAGGTCGAGCGAAAGCTTCTTGCCGACCTCGGCATCCTCGACCTGCCAGCCGGAGATGTACCCCTCGGCCTTCAGGATGTCGGCGATACGCGACTTGAGCTTGCTGTACGGCATCGCTACATCGTCGTGGTATGCCGAGTTGGCATTGCGCAGACGCGTAAGCATGTCTGCGACAGGATCTGTCATTGTCATGGGCTCGTGCCCCTCCTCGTTACGGTTTCCGCACCGCCGGCGCGACGCCGGCTTCGGCGGACCTGCAACGTAGTAGTTAGTTGGTCTTGAACGGGAAGCCGAGGTGGCGAAGCAGCGCGCGGCCTTCGTCGTCGGTCGTGGCGGTGGTCACGACCGTGATGTCCATACCGCGGACCCGGTCGATCTCATCCTGGTTGATCTCATGGAACATCGACTGCTCGGACAGACCGAACGTGTAGTTGCCATGTCCGTCGAACTGCCGGTCCGACAGTCCGCGGAAGTCACGGATGCGCGGCAGAGCCAGGCTCGTGACGCGATCGAGGAATTCCCACATGCGGTTGCCGCGCAGCGTGGCGTGCGCGCCGATCGGCTGTCCTTCACGCAGCTTGAACTGCGCGATGGACTTGCGGGCCGCGGTGACCTGCGGCTTCTGGCCGGTGATCAGGGTGAGGTCCTTGATGGCACCTTCGATGACCTTGGAGTCCCGGGCGGCGTCGCCGACGCCCATGTTGACCACTACCTTGGTCAGGCCGGGCACCTGCATGACGTTGCCGTACTGGAACTCGTCCTGGAGCTTGGCGATGATCTCGCTGCGGTAACGCTGTTTTAATCGCGGCGCCGCGGCCGTGCCGGCGGCTACTGTCTCTGTACTCATGTCTGCTAGATGTCCTTACCGGAGCGCTTCGAGACGCGAACACGCACGGTGCGCGAACGTCCGTCACGCTCGATCGTTTCGGTGCGGTATCCGACGCGGGTGGGCTTCTTGTCCGACGGGTCGACCAGTGCGACGTTGGACACGTGCACGGGGGCCTCGTGGATCTCGATTCCGCCGCCCGAGCCGTTACCCGAGGCGCCGACCTTCTTGTGTTTCTGCACCCGGTTCACGCCTTCGACGAGCACGCGATTCCGGTCGGGGTAGACCTCGAGAACCTTGCCCTGCTTGCCGCGGTCTCCGCCGCGTTCCGGTTTGGCGCCGGCGATGACCTGAACCAGGTCGCCTTTTTTGATATTGATCTTCGCCATGGTTAGAGCACCTCCGGAGCCAGCGAGATGATCTTCATGAACTTTTTGTCGCGCAGTTCGCGGCCGACCGGCCCGAAGATGCGCGTACCGCGCGGGTCGCCATCCGTCTTCAAGATGACTGCGGCGTTCTCGTCGAACCGGATGTACGAGCCGTCCTTGCGGCGGCGTTCCTTCACGGTTCGGACGATGACGGCCTTGACGACATCGCCCTTTTTGACGTTGCCGCCGGGAATGGCGTCCTTGACGGTGGCCACAATGGTGTCGCCGATACCGGCGTAACGTCGACCCGAGCCGCCGAGCACACGGATTGTCAAGATCTCCTTGGCACCCGTGTTGTCGGCGACCTTGAGTCGCGACTCCTGCTGAATCACTGCCCTACTCCTGTCGTCGCGCCGGTTCTCATATCGAGCCTGACGGAACGGTCAATGTGGAAAACTTCTCGCTCACCGCGGACGGACGAGCGCTGAAGAAAATTGTCTGTCACTTCGCCTTTTCGACGATCTCGACCAGACGCCACCGCTTGGTAGCCGACACCGGTCGGGTTTCGGTGATGACGACCAAGTCGCCCACACCTGCCGTGTTGGCTTCGTCGTGGACCTTCACCTTGTTGGTCTGACGAATGATCTTGCCGTACAAGCGGTGCTTGACGCGGTCTTCAACGGCCACGACTATCGTCTTGTCCATCTTGTCGGACACGACGTAGCCCCGGCGCGTTTTGCGGATCGGCCGCTCGTGCACGGCGCCTGACTGCACGTCCTCGGTGCTCACGGTGCTCTCCTGCTCTGGCGTTGAAATCTCTGCCACTCTCCTCACGCGCCTTTCTCAGGCGACTGGCGGATAGCAAGCTCCCGCTCACGGATGATCGTGTAGATGCGCGCGATATCGCGGCGGACGGCGCGCAGCCGGCCGTGGCTCTCCAGCTGGCCGGTGGCCGACTGGAAACGGAGGTTGAACAGTTCCTCCTTGGCCTTGCGCAGTTCCTCGACAAGACGATCGTCCGAGAAACCGTCAAGCGCGGCCACGTTCAAGTCCTTGGACCCGATAGCCATGCTCACTCACCACCCTCACGCCGCACAATGCGGGCCTTCAGCGGAAGCTTGTGGACGGCCAGGCGCAGGGCCTCGCGTGCCACTTCTTCCGAAACCCCGGCCAGTTCGAAAAGTACTCGGCCGGGTTTGACGTTTGCCACCCACCATTCGGGGGAGCCCTTGCCGGACCCCATGCGGGTTTCGGCGGGCTTTTTGGTAATCGGGCGGTCGGGGTAGATGTTGATCCACACCTTTCCGCCACGCTTGATATAGCGAGTCATTGCGATACGCGCGGCCTCGATCTGCCGGTTCGTCACATACGCCGGCTCGAGAGCCTGGATACCGTATTCACCGAACGCGATCGACGTCCCGCCCTTGGCAACACCCCGACGTGACGGGTGGTGCTGCTTGCGGTGCTTCACTCGACGAGGGATCAGCATTAGCCCTCCGCTCCATTCTCAGTCTTGTCGGCGGCAGCAGCGGGCGCCTCGGCGGGTGCCGACTGCTCGGACTGGCGGCCGCGCGGGCCACCGGCGTTGCCGCGTCCACGGCCGCGCGGGGCTCCGCCGCCGCGGCCGCGCGAGGGGCTGGCTGCCTGCTCGGCGGCCAGTTCCTTATCGGTCTTGTCGCCCTTGTAGATCCACACCTTCACGCCGATCCGGCCGAATGTGGTGCGGGCCTCGTAGAAGCCGTAGTCGATATTGGCGCGCAGCGTGTGCAGCGGCACCCGGCCTTCGCGGTAGAACTCCGACCGGCTCATCTCGGCGCCGCCGAGGCGACCCGAGCACTGCACCCGGATGCCCTGGGCACCGGCGCGCTGCGCGGTCTGCATTCCTTTGCGCATGGCGCGGCGGAATGCCACGCGCGAGCTCAGCTGCTCGGCAATGCCCTGGGCCACGAGCTGCGCATTGGTCTCGGCGTTCTTCACCTCGAGGATGTTCAGCTGCACCTGCTTCTTGGTGAGCTTTTCGAGCTCACCGCGAATCCGGTCGGCTTCCGCGCCGCGGCGTCCGATGACGATGCCCGGACGCGCCGTGTGGATGTCCACTCGAACACGGTCGCGCGTGCGTTCGATGTTGACCTTCGAGATGCCGGCACGTTCCATGCCCTTGTTCATCAGTGCGCGAATCTTGACGTCTTCACCGACGTAATCGCGGTAACGCTGACCCACTTTGGTCGAGTCGGCGTACCACTTCGACTTGTGGTCGGTCGTGATGCCGAGTCGGAACCCGTTGGGGTTGATCTTCTGTCCCACTAGCGGGCACTCCCCTTCTTCTTGACTGTGCCGGCGCGGTACTCGTCCGGAGTGCCGAGCACCACTGTGATGTGGCTCGTGCGCTTGTTGATCCGGAACGCCCGCCCCTGTGCACGGGGTCGGAACCGCTTCATGGTCGGTCCTTCGTCCACGTACGCCGACGTGATGACCAGGTCGTCTTCGATGAATGGCTCACCGAGCTGATCGGCCTTCACGCGGGCGTTCGCGATTCCGGAGGCAACCAATTTGTAGAGAGGTTCGGAGACGTCCTGCTGTGCAAACTTCAGCACCGCCAGAGCCTCGGTCGCCGCTGTCCCACGAATGAGGTCGACGACGCGCCGGGCCTTCTGGGGCGTGACACGGAGGTACCGTGCCTTCGCCGTGGCTTCCATCGCTGTCCTGCCTTTTCTTTAAAAAATTGTCGGCTGTGATCGTTGCGGGATATCCGCCGCGGTTAGCGGCGGCGGCCCTTACGGTCGTCTTTTTCGTGGCCGCGGAAAGTCCGCGTCGGCGCGAATTCGCCGAGCTTGTGCCCGACCATCGCTTCGGTGACGAAGACCGGCACGTGCTTACGTCCGTCGTGCACGGCGATCGTGTGACCGAGGAAATCGGGCACGATCATCGAGCGCCGGGACCACGTCTTGATGACATTCTTGGTCCCCTTTTCGTTTTGGGCGGCGACCTTCTTGAACAGGTGCTCGTCCACGAAGGGGCCCTTCTTTAAGCTACGAGGCATGTGTATTCAGGCTCCCTATCAACGCTTCTTACCGGTACGACGGCGACGCACGATGAGCTTGTCGCTTTCTTTCTTCGGACGACGGGTGCGTCCTTCGGCCTGGCCCCAGGGGCTGACCGGGTGCCGGCCGCCGGAGCTCTTGCCTTCGCCACCGCCATGCGGGTGGTCGATCGGGTTCATGACCACGCCGCGGACGACGGGGCGCTTGCCCTTCCACCGCATACGGCCGGCCTTGCCCCAGCTGATGTTCGACTGCTCGGCGTTGCCGACCTCGCCGATGGTGGCGCGGCAGCGGACGTCCACGTTGCGAATTTCGCCGGACGGCATGCGCAGCTGCGCATACGGGCCGTACTTCGCCACGAGCTGGACGCTCGAGCCGGCGGACCGGGCGATCTTGGCTCCGCCGCCGGGGCGCAACTCGACGGCGTGCACAACCGTGCCAACCGGGACGTTGCGCATCGACAGGCTGTTGCCCGGCTTGATGTCGGCACCGGGGCCGGCTTCGACGCGGTCGCCCTGCTTCATCTTGGTCGGCGCGAGGATGTAACGCTTCTCGCCGTCCGCGTAATGCAGCAGCGCGATGCGCGCGGTGCGGTTCGGATCGTATTCAATGTGCGCGACGGTCGCCGGAACGCCGTCCTTGTCATGCCGACGGAAGTCGATGACGCGGTACTGACGCTTGTGTCCGCCGCCTTGATGGCGGGTCGTGATGCGGCCGCCGCTGTTGCGGCCGCCGTTCTTCGACAGCGGACGCAGCAGCGACTTCTCCGGCGTCGACCGGGTCAGCTCGACGAAGTCGGCGACCGACGAGCCACGACGGCCCGGTGTCGTCGGCTTGTGCTTACGGATTCCCATGTGAGTCTCAGTCCTTAGATTCTTATGCCGGTGCTAGCTGCCGACCGGCCCGCCGAAGATATCGATCGAGCCTTCCTTCAAGGCGACGATGGCGCGCTTGGTGTCCTTGCGCTTGCCCCAGCCGTAGCGGGTGCGCTGGCGCTTGCCGACGCGGTTCGCCGTGTTCACGGAGGCGACCTTCACGCTGAAGATCTTTTCCACTGCCAGCTTGATCTCGGTCTTGTTCGAGCGCGGGTCGACGAGGAAGGTGTATTTTCCTTCGTCGATCAGGCCGTAGCTCTTTTCCGAGACGACCGGCGCGATGATGACGTCGCGCGGATCTTTTTGTACGTCGCTCACTTGGCGTCCTCCTCAGTGCTGGTTGACTCGAGGTCGGCAGCGCCCTGATCGACGTCCGACGCGCGTCCCACGGCCGAGGCCGACTTGCCCTTGGGCGGGCCCGCCAGGAACGTGTCCAACGCGGCCTTGGTGAACACGACGTCGTCCGAAATCAGCACGTCGTACGTGTTGAGCTGTCCGGGCGTGAGCACGTGCACCTCGGGAATGTTGCGAACCGACAACCAGGTCAACTGGTCGTCGCGGTTCACGACGACGAGTTTGTGGCTGCGCGGGCTCAGCGCGTTCAACGCGGCAACTGCCGCCTTCGTCGACGGCTTGTCGCCTTCGACGAGCGCGCTGACCACGAACACGCGTTCCAGGCGGGCCCGATCGGACAGGGCACCGCGAAGCGCGGCGGCCTTCATCTTCTTCGGGGTGCGCTTGGTGTAGTCGCGCGGCTGCGGGCCGTGCACGATGCCGCCACCGGCGTACTGCGGTGCGCGGATCGAGCCCTGGCGCGCGTTGCCGGTGCCCTTTTGCTTGTATGGCTTCTTGCCGCCGCCGCGAACTGCGGAGCGGTTCTTGGTCTGGTGCGTCCCCTGGCGGGCGGCGGCCAGCTGGCCGACGACAACCTGGTGGATCAGCGGAACGTTGGTCTGCACGGCGAAGACCTCAGCCGGCAGGTCGACGGTGCCGTTTTTCTTACCGGCGGCGTCGAGGACGTCCACTGCGAAGGATTCTGCGGTAGGCATTACTTTCAGCCCTCCTTCACTGAGGTGCGGACCAGAACGACAGCGCCCTTGGGGCCGGGAACGGCGCCCTTGATGAGCAGCAGACCCTTATCGGCGTCCACGGCGTGCACTGTCAGGTTCTGGGTCGTCTGGCGGACGGCGCCCATCCGGCCGGCCATGCGCAGGCCCTTGAAGACGCGACCCGGCGTCGAAGCGCCGCCGATCGAGCCCGGCTTGCGGTGGTTGCGGTGCGAGCCGTGCGAGGCCCCCACGCCATGGAAGCCGTGACGCTTCATGACGCCGGCGGTGCCTTTGCCCTTGGTCTTGGCAGTGACGTCGACCTTGGTGCCGGCTTCAAAGATGTCGGCGCCGAGTTCCTGGCCCACTTCGTACTCGGTGGCGTCCGCAGTGCGGAGCTCGACGAGGTGACGGCGCGGCGTGACGCCGGCCTTTTCGAAATGGCCGGACAGCGGCTTGGTCACCTTGCGCGGGTCGATCTGGCCGAACGCCAGCTGGATCGAAGGATAACCTTCGCTCTCTTCCTGGCGGATCTGCGTGACGACGTTGGCGCCGGCGGCGACGACCGTGACCGGGACGAGACGGTTCTCGTCGTCCCAGACCTGCGTCATGCCGACCTTGGTGCCGAGCAGGCCCTTGATGTTGCGCACCTGGACGAGCGGCTTTGAACGTGTATTAGGAGTAGACATTTTTGTTTAAAGCACTCCCTACAGCTTGATTTCGATATTGACGTCATCGGCCAGGTCGAGACGCATGAGCGAATCGACCGCCTTCGGCGTCGGATCGATGATGTCGATGAGGCGCTTGTGCGTACGCATTTCGAAGTGCTCGCGGCTGTCCTTGTACTTGTGCGGCGAGCGGATAACGCAGTACACGTTCTTTTCCGTCGGCAGCGGCACCGGCCCTACAACCGTTGCACCAGCACGGGTGACAGTGTCGACGATTTTGCGCGCCGCACTGTCGATAACCGCGTGGTCGTACGACTTGAGCCGGATGCGGATCTTCTGTCCCGCCATGGCGTCGATTGACTCTCTTCCTTGTCTTTCCGGCCATCAAACCGCATCCGGGTCGGATACGGTTCTGTGCCGGCATGTCTTAAGCTCCGCCTCCGACCCCCGAGGTCGGGTGTGTCGCAGGCGGCGCGTGAGCATCGTCCGATCATTTTCAACCGATTCGATGCCGTCTCGCTCCGGTTCCTCGTCCCGCCCCGGAGATCCGGTCGCCTGTCGGCGTCCGGCATGCAACATCGGGAGCGGTGATTCCCCGTCGTCGGCGGGCATAGCACACCCGCTGGTGACGACAACTTGTCCATCGTGCCATAGCCGCTCCCCCAGCGCAAATTGGCGCCTTCCAGCCCGCCCGCCGAGTGGTGGCGAATGGCTACCCGGCCCCGCCGAGTGGTGGCGAATGGCTACCCGGCCCCGCCGAGTGGTGGCGAATGGCTGCGAAATCGCCGATTTCGCAGCCATTCGCCACCACTCGGCGGGCGGACAACGGGACGAGGACACAAAAAGGGCCCCGGGGATTGCTCCCCGGGGCCCTTTTTCAGGTGTTACTTGTTGATCTTCGTCACGCGGCCGGCGCCGACGGTGCGGCCACCTTCACGAATGGCGAAGCGCAAGCCCTCTTCCATGGCGATCGGCTGAATCAGCTGAACGCTCATGTCGGTGTTGTCGCCCGGCATGACCATCTCGGTGCCTTCCGGCAACGTGATGACGCCGGTGACGTCCGTGGTACGGAAGTAGAACTGCGGACGGTAGTTCGAGTAGAACGGGTTGTGGCGTCCACCCTCGTCCTTGCTCAGGATGTAGACCTGGCCCTCGAATTCCGTGTGCGGAGTGATCGAGTTCGGCTTGACGATGACCTGGCCGCGCTCGACGTCCTCGCGCTTGGTGCCGCGAAGCAGCAGGCCGACGTTCTCTCCGGCGCGGGCGTCGGGGAGCGTCTTGCGGAACATCTCGATGGCCGTGACCGTCGTCTTGGTCGACTTTTCCTTGATGCCGACCATTTCGATCTCGTCGTTCGGCTTCAGGACGCCGCGCTCGACACGGCCGGTCACGACGGTGCCGCGGCCGGTGATCGTGAAGACGTCTTCGACGGGCATCAGGAACGGCTTGTCGATATCGCGCTCCGGCTCCGGGATGCTGTCATCCACGGCGTGCATGAGTTCGACGATGGACTGCGTCCACTTCTCGTCGCCCTCGAGCGCCTTCAGTGCCGACACGCGCACGACCGGAGCATTGTCTCCGTCGAAGTCCTGCGAGCTGAGCAGATCGCGAACCTCGAACTCGACGAGCTCGAGGAGCTCTTCGTCATCGACCATGTCCGACTTGTTCAACGCCACCACGATGTACGGCACGCCGACCTGGCGGGCCAGCAGCACGTGCTCGCGGGTCTGCGGCATCGGGCCATCGGTAGCGGCGACCACCAGGATCGCGCCGTCCATCTGGGCGGCACCGGTGATCATGTTCTTGATGTAGTCGGCGTGACCGGGGGCGTCGACGTGCGCATAGTGACGCTTCTCGGTCTGGTACTCCACGTGGGAGATGTTGATGGTGATGCCGCGCTGCTTTTCTTCAGGGGCATTGTCGATCGCGTCGAATGCCGAAGCATCGTTGAGATCGGGGTACTCGTCGTGCAACACCTTGGTGATAGCAGCGGTCAGCGTCGTCTTACCGTGGTCGACGTGACCGATCGTGCCGATGTTGACGTGCGGCTTAGTCCGATCGAACTGCGCCTTTGCCACTGGGGTCCTCCTCGTGGGTGCCGTAGGGAATGTTCATCCCTACTGGTCGTTTGGTTTTAGATATTTGCTCTTGCGAGTTTAAGGGTTGAAAGCTCTCGCTATTCGCCCCGGGTCTTCTGAATGATCTCCTCGGCAACAGCCTTGGGGACTTCGGAATAGCTTTCGAACTGCATGGAGTACACCGCGCGTCCCTGGGTCTTCGACCGCAGGTCACCAATGTATCCGAACATTTCCGAGAGCGGAACATGGGCCCGGACGACTTTCACGCCCGAAGCGTCTTCCATGGACTGGATCTGTCCGCGCCGTGCGTTGATATCGCCGATGACGTCGCCCATGTATTCCTCGGGCGTACGCACCTCGACGTCCATCAACGGCTCGAGCAGAACCGGGTTCGCGCGCTTGACGGCGTCCTTGAGCACCATCGAGCCGGCGATCTTGAATGCCATCTCCGAGGAGTCGACATCGTGGTACTGGCCGTCCAGCAGGATGGCCTTGATGCCCACCAGCGGATAGCCGGCCAGCACGCCGAGTTGCATGGCGTCTTGGATACCGGCGTCCACGCTCGGGATGTACTCGCGCGGGATACGACCGCCCGTGACCTTGTTCTCGAACTCGTAGATTGTGTCGGTCGTGACCTCGAGCGGCTCGATCGACACCTGCACCTTGGCGAACTGACCCGATCCACCCGTCTGCTTCTTGTGGGTGTAATCGATCTTGTCGACGGTCTTGCGAATCGTCTCGCGGTATGCCACCTGCGGCTTGCCGACGTTCGCCTCGACCTTGAACTCACGCTTCATCCGGTCGACGAGAATGTCCAAGTGCAGCTCACCCATGCCGCCGATCTCGGTCTGGCCGGTGTCTTCGTTCAAGCTGACCGTGAACGTGGGGTCTTCTTCGGCGAGCTTTTGAATGGCGACCGAGAGCTTTTCCTGGTCGCTCTTCGTCTTCGGCTCGATGGCCACGAAGATCACGGGCTCGGGGAACGTCATCGACTCGAGCACCACCGGGTGCTCCGGGTTGCACAGCGTGTCGCCCGTTGTCGTGTTCTTCAGGCCGATCACCGCGTAGATGTGCCCGGCGTGGATGTCCTCGACCGGGTTCTCCTTATTGGAGTGCATCTGGAACAGCTTGCCGATGCGCTCCTTTTTGTTCTTCGTCGAGTTGAGCACCTGGGCCCCGCTGTTGAGGTGACCCGAATAGACGCGCACATAGGTCAATTTGCCGAAGAACGGGTGAGTGACGACCTTGAAGGCCAGGGCCGCGAACGGCTCTTCCTTGCTGGGCTTACGCTCGATGATCTTTTCCGGATCGTTGATGTCGTGGCCCTGGACGCTCGGGACGTCCAACGGCGACGGCAGGTAGTCGATCACGGCGTCCAGCATCGGCTGCACGCCCTTGTTCTTGAAAGCCGAGCCGCAGAACACCGGGTATGCTTCCGAGCGGACGACGAGCTGACGGATGCCGTCCTTGATCTCGTCGAGGGAGAACTCTTCGCCGCCGAGATACTTCTCCAGCATCTCGTCATTGGCTTCGGCGACCTGCTCGACGAGCTTTGCCCGGTATTCCTCGGCCTTCGCCTGCAGATCGGCCGGGATTTCCTCGGTGGTGTACTCGGCGCCCATCTTGGTCTCGCCGCGCCACATCATCGCTTTCATGGTGAGCAGGTCGACGACGCCTTCGAAATCGCTTTCGGCGCCGATCGGCAACTGCATGACGAGCGGCGTGGCCTTGAGCCGGTCGACGATCGTCTGCACCGTGTAGTAGAAGTCGGCGCCGAGCTTGTCCATCTTGTTGACGAAGCAAATGCGCGGCACGTTGTACTTGTCGGCCTGACGCCACACGGTCTCCGACTGCGGCTCGACGCCTTCTTTTCCGTCGAACACTGCGACGGCGCCGTCGAGCACGCGCAGGCTGCGCTCCACCTCAACGGTGAAATCGACGTGCCCGGGCGTGTCGATGATGTTGATCTGGTTGTCTTTCCAGAAGCAGGTGGTAGCAGCCGAGGTGATGGTGATACCTCGCTCTTGCTCCTGCGCCATCCAGTCCATCGTCGACGCACCGTCGTGGGTCTCGCCGATCTTGTGGTTGATTCCGGTGTAGTACAGAATCCGCTCGGTGGTGGTGGTCTTACCGGCATCGATATGAGCCATGATGCCGATATTGCGGACCTTCTTCAGGTCGTTGAGCACATCAAGTGCCACGGTGTCTCTCTCTCGCTTCGTGTTGGGAAGCAACGGTGGCGGGCTGAGCGGCCCGTCGGCGCTGCGTTTACCAGCGGTAGTGTGCGAAGGCCCTGTTGGACTCGGCCATCTTGTGGGTGTCCTCGCGGCGCTTCACAGCGGCTCCCAGGCCGTTGGAGGCGTCCAGGATCTCGTTCTGCAGGCGCTCGGTCATCGTCTTCTCGCGACGCTGACGCGCATAGCCGACAAGCCAGCGCAGAGCCAGCGTCGTCGAACGGGTTCCGCGGACCTCGACCGGCACCTGGTAGGTGGCGCCGCCGACTCGGCGGGAGCGGACCTCGAGGGCCGGCTTCACATTGTCGAGGGCCTTCTTCAAGGCGACGACCGGATCGGTGCCGGTCTTTTCGCGAGCACCTTCCATGGCGCCGTACACGATGCGCTCGGCGGTCGAGCGTTTGCCGTCAAGCAGGATCTTGTTGATCAGTTGGGTGACCAGCGGCGACTTGTAGACCGGGTCGACCACGAGCGGCCGCGTGGGGGCCGGGCCTTTGCGGGGCATTACTTCTTCTCCATCTTCGCGCCGTACTTGCTGCGTCCCTGCTTGCGTCCCTTGACGCCCTGCGTGTCGAGCGAGCCTCGGACGATCTTGTAGCGGACGCCGGGGAGGTCCTTCACACGGCCGCCGCGGACGAGCACGATCGAGTGCTCCTGCAGGTTGTGTCCTTCGCCCGGAATGTAGGCGGTCACTTCGATCTGACTGCTCAGTCGCACGCGCGCAACCTTGCGCAATGCCGAGTTCGGCTTCTTAGGCGTCGTGGTGTACACACGCGTGCACACGCCGCGGCGCTGGGGGCTCCCCTTGAGAGCCGGGGTCGTGGACTTCCCCGACTTGTCCTGCCGGCCCTTTCGGACCAGCTGCTGGATCGTTGGCACTAATATGTCTCCGTTGCTTCTCGATGTTGCGATGGTCTTGCCGCGCGCAGCACGACAAGTCCTCACCTTGCTAGTGGAACGTGAAGCTATGTGTTCCGTTTCGACTGGTCGGCGCCCTCATGGTCGTCGCCGGACTGTCAGCCGCTGCTCGCCGAATACCGATACCCGGCCATGCGCGCAACCGCGCGGGCCTTCCAAAGTTACGCACGCGAACTTGCCCGGTTGTACGCGGGCATCAACTAATCTACCTGGTCGACGGTAAGCGGTCAAAATGCAAGGCTACAATACCCGGCCCGGCGTCCGGAGTCCATCATTTCGTCAGATCGAAGATGCTCACGCCGTCGACCGTTTGCTCTGAGTAGTGCGCTTTCACCCACGACGTGATTCGGGACGACGGGCCCGTCGACTGTCCGCCGCCCATACCGCCGCCCGCAATGAAGTAGTGGATCTTGCCGGCAGCGACGTCCGCCTTGAATTCCGCAAGGGTGGGCGACGGATCCGTTCCGTTGAAGCCGCCGATCGGCATGACCGGCAGTTCGGTTGCCAGTTGATATCCGGCCGCGCTGTTGGCGCCAATCGTTGCCGCGACCCACGTGTAGTCGCCGGAATCGGCGTCGAGCAGCTGGGTGAGCTTCTTGCCCGGCGTGCTGCCGTTCAAGAGCCCGCCGCCCGAGCCGTTGCCGGCGCCCGCGGCGTTGCCCCGACCGGGACCGCCACGCATGCCGCCCTGTGTCGAGCCCTGTGAGCCCCGTGAGCCCTGTGCCATGGCGGGCGGTGTGCCGTGCGGGGGGCTCTGCCCGGGACCGCGCTGCTGCGAACCCTGCTGCGGGGCCCCGTTCCCAGGGCCTCCCGGCGGCTGACCGATGGCGCCGCGCTTGCCGCCCGCAGTTCCGGGCGCACCGCCGCCCGCCGGACCGCCTCCCGGTCCGCCGCCGAAGCCTGTCGCCGTCGGGCCGGCGCTGACTATCGACCCGCTGTGTCCGGTGGATGCGGTCTGCAGCGTGTAGGCGAACGGGCCGGCGAGCGCCGTCACCAGCGCAAGAGAGGCGGCAAGTCGCTCACGACGTCGCATCGAAGCGCCGTTCCGCAGTCTCCGCAGCGTCGCAATCAGTTCGAGAAGGATCGCCGCAGCGATGCCCCCGACCAGGATGACGATGCGCAGCCAGGGATACCAGTCCGGCGTCCGGCCCAAGAGAACGAATTCCCACACGGCCGTTCCGGCGGTCGCCGGCGCGAGTACGGTCATCACCCAGCCCCGCGAACGATTGCGCCACAGCAGCACCGTGCCCAGCCCGACCACTGCCGCCAGCGCCGGAGCCAAGGCCACCATGTAGTACGGGTGGATGATTCCGGACATCAGACTGAAGGTGAGTCCGGTGACGACGAGCCACAGTCCCCAGGCGATCAACGCTGCCCGATACACGTCGGTGCGCCGGGCACGGCCCAGCACGACGAGGCCGGCCGCGAGCACTGCCAGCGCGGCGGGCAACAGCCAGGAGATCTGGCCGCCCATTTCGGAACCGAACAGCCTGCCGATTCCCGGCGTTCCCCACATGCCGCCGGCTCCCCCCGTGCCGCCGCCCCCGACGCTGCCCGTCTCATTGCCGGTCAGACGGCCGAATCCGTTGTAGCCGAACGTGAGTTCCAGTATCGAGTTGTGTTGCGAACCGCCGATGTACGGCCGATCGGACGCCGGGGTGAGCTGCACGGCCGCGACCCACCATCCGGCGGACACGACAATTGCGGCGGCAGCGCCGAGAAGATGACGGATACGGGCCCACCAACCATGCGGCGCGCATGCGGCGTACACGGCGACGAGTGCCGGGAGGATCAAGAACACTTGCAGCTGCTTGGTCAGGAAGCCGAACCCGATCAGGACGCCGGCCAGGAGGATCCAGCGAGCGCGTCCGGTACGAACGGCGCGCAGGGTCAGCGCGGTGGCCCCGGTCATGAGCAGAACCAACAGTGCGTCGGGGTTGTTGAATCGGAACATGAGAGCTGCCACCGGCGTCAGTGCCAGGACGAGTCCGGCCAGGAGCCCCGCACACGAGGCGGCGGCACGGCCGAGTCGCCGGATCGCCGTCCGGCGCACCGACGCGTAAAGAACGCCGACCGTGGCGACGCCCATCAGTGCCTGCGGCACAAGGATCGACCACGACGAAAGGCCGAATGCGCGCACCGACAGCGCCATCACCCACAGGCTTGCCGGCGGCTTGTCGACAGTGATGGATCCCGCGGCGTCGGATGCGCCGAAGAAGAACGCCTTCCATGACTCGCTGCCGGCTTGCACTGCTGCCGAATAGAACGAGTTCGCCCAGCCGGACGCCGAGCGGCCGACTAGGTACAGTGCAGCGGTCCCGGCCAGGAGCACCAGCAGCGCCGGCGAGTCCCAACGAAATTTTCTTGATGCGGTTCGACGCCGTGCGGGAGCGGAAGTCGCAGTGGTCATGATTGGCGTCCTTTGCAGGTCAGCGGGTGGTCGTCGACCGGCTGACGGTTCAACGGCGGCCGGCTCGGAGGGTCGGTTGCGACGGCGAGTCGAGAGCCTTCGCGAGGTCCGAACACCCAGAAGTGCAGGAGCAGGAAGCGGATGGCCGTGGCAGCGATATTCGCCGCTACGAGGGCGCCGAGCTCTGTGGCCCGCCCGGCGTCCGGCGCCTCGGTGTGCAAGGCCGCCAAGGCACCGGACGTCAACGCCCATCCCAGGCCGAAGACGATGAGGCCCCGGCCCTGATGGCGAGCGGCCCCGGCTCTGCCTCGGACGCCGAAGGTCACGCGCCTGTTGGCGGCGGTATTGGCGATCGCCGTAATGACAAGCGCCGCGAAGTTCGCCGTTTGCGCGCCCAGCGCGGGCGCGAGCAGAAGAAACAGCAACGCGAACGCGGCCGTGCTGAGAACCCCGATGAGCCCAAAACTCATGATTTGGTGTGGAAGCCGGTGTGCGCCGGCCGGACGGCGTCCGGAGCCGGGGAACGCCGCATCGTCCGCTATTTCCCGAAGCGGATAGCCGCCGCGCACCCGGGTGCCGATCATCCGGACCACGCCGCGCAGATCCTCCCGGGCGGTGGCGACGATGTCGACCGAGCTGTCCGGGTCGTCGATCCAGTCAACGGGTATTTCGTGGATCCGCATCCCCGCCCATTCGGCAAGAGTCAACAGCTCGGTATCGAAGAACCATCCCACGTCGGAGACAAACGGCAGCAGGGCACGTGCCGTATCGCGCCGGACCGCTTTGAAGCCGCACTGAGCGTCGGAATATCGGATGTCGAGCGCCGTTTTGAGAATGGTGTTGTACCCGCGCGATATGAATTCGCGTTTCAGGCCGCGTTGTACGCGTGCGCCGTGGGCAAGTCTGCTGCCGATGCTGATATCGGAATGTCCGGAGGCCAAGGCAGCAAGGGCGGGCGCCAATGCGGTGAGGTCGGTGGAGAGATCGACGTCCATATAGGCGCATATGTCCGCGTCGGAGGTCTGCCAGGCCGTTTTCAGCGCTCGCCCCCGGCCCTTGCGATTCAAGCGCAAGTAGCTCACGTCGTCGAAGCGCTCCGCCAAGCGGCGGGAAATGGCAGGCGTCCGGTCGGTGCTGGCGTTGTCGACGATGATGATGCGGACCCGGTACGGCAAATCGCGGCTGGCCCTGCGCAGTCGCATGGCCGCAGCTTCCACGGCAGCTTGCTCGTTGAAGACCGGGAGCGCGATGTCGACTGTGACCGCCCGGTCGCTGACCGTGTCGCCGGATCTGCCGGCCGCCTGAGAATCCGTCATTGCCCAAGCGTGTCGAGCGTGGCTATGCCGATACTTTGATCGGCCATTGACTGCCCTGTGGGGCGAAAATTCGCAGCCGGCGCACAGCTTTTCCGTGTGGCTCGAGGCCGGGTCTCAACTTCTCCCATCGTGCCCGGTGGGCACGTCGGCGGCCGAGGGGACGGTTATTTGCCGCCGTTCCGAGCAGCTGA
Organism: Spelaeicoccus albus; assembly: GCF_013409065.1. Lineage (NCBI taxonomy): Bacteria > Bacillati > Actinomycetota > Actinomycetes > Micrococcales > Brevibacteriaceae > Spelaeicoccus > Spelaeicoccus albus. Next base: position 3,912,397 of record NZ_JACBZP010000001.1, read on the forward strand.
GCCGCCGTCGACGGCGGTGGGCTGCCGGGCCGTCATCGATAAATCGGCGCCCCGGCTAGCCGAAGAGAATCGCCGCTTCGTCGTAACGGTGTTGCGGCACTGTCTTCAGCACATCGGTGGCATCGGCGAACGGCACGTGGACGATCTCGGTGCCGTTCAACGCCACCATCGTCCCCCACACGCCGCCCACGACCGAATCGATGGCCGCCATTCCGAGCCGGGTGGCCAGGATCCGATCGTATGCGGTGGGCACACCGCCACGCTGCAAGTGACCGAGCGTAGCGCAGCGGGTCTCAATACCCGTGCGCGCCTCGATTTCCGGCGCCAGTTGCTCGCCGATCCCGCCAAGACGCGGACGCCCGAAGGTGTCGAGCCCGCGTTCGGCATGCGGATGTTCGTGGCCGGCCGGGATGAACCCTTCGGCGACGACGACGACCGGGGCCCGGCCGCGGTCGTTCGCCTCGTGCACCCATTCGGAGATCTGGTCGAGGGACGCCGGCTGTTCCGGTATCAAAATGGCGTGCGCCCCGGAGGCCATGCCCGCATGGAGGGCTATCCAGCCAACGTGACGGCCCATAACCTCGACCACCATGCAGCGGTGATGCGATTCCGCAGTGGTGCGCAGCCGGTCAATGGCTTCGGTGGCGATGGAGACTGCCGTGTCGAACCCGAAGGTGTAATCCGTTGCCGACAGGTCGTTGTCGATGGTCTTCGGCACGCCGACGATGTTCAAGCCCTCATCCGACAGTCGCCGAGCGGCGGTCAGCGTGCCTTCTCCCCCGATGGCAATGACCGCATCGATGTCGAGCCGTGCCAGCGTGGCCTTGATCGATTCGGTTCCGCCATTACCGTCGAACGGGTTCGTGCGTGATGTGCCCAGAATCGTGCCGCCAACCTTCGACAATCCCCTGACGTCGCGTTGCTCCAAGTCGAAAACGTCACCCTCGACTAGGCCTCGCCAGCCGTCGCGGATTCCGGCGAAATGCTGGCCGTAAATCCGCACGCCTTTCAACACGGCACCGCGAATGACGGCGTTCAATCCCGGGCAGTCGCCTCCGGACGTCAGTATTCCGATCTTCAAAGAGTCAATCTCCTATTTTTGCGGCACCTACTTTTGCGGCACGTCGAATGAAAAGTTACGACAGTGTCGTAACTCACCACCGATCATAGAGGTAGCGGCCGTCCGTGCGCGCACCGCCCGCGGGGCGGTTTGTCACCCGCGAGGCGGCAAATTCGACACCGTGGGCAACCAACTACCCCGCGTGCTGCCGTGTCCGTTCCGTTTGCCCGCAGACCGGGCAGATTGACCGCCGGCGGCATTGATGCTCTCGTCCACAGCCGCCTGGCGGATCCGAGTTATGCACAGATTTCAGTTCGGCGGTGGTCGAGCGGCGTCCGACAGGTCATTGTTGGCCCATGGAACTTCCGGCAGACGTCAACCACTTTGCACTGACGAACAATGGGGTGGTCACGGGCCATCAGCTCGAGTCGTTCGGGCTCGGCCGGGAACGACAAGCACAGCTTGCCGCGGCCGGCGTTTTGCACCGACTGATCCGGGGTGTCTACACTCCTCGCGCGATTTGGGATGACGCCTGCGCACGGCGAAACGGTTCGACGTTGCTGAAGATTCGCGCGGTTTCCGCCCACAAACTCGGGTCGCCGCATCCCGCCGGCGCGATCAGCCATTTCTCGGCGGCCCTCGCGTGGGACCTGCCTCTCCTTCGAACCCGCAGCGACGTGCATATCGTCCGGCCCAGTTGCCGTGGCGGGCGTTCATCGGACGGAATCGTGAGCCATCATTCCGATCTTGACGAGGGCGCCGTCGAACTCGAACACGGCGTGGTCGCGACACGGCTGGACCGGACCGTGGCCGACGCCTGCGCATCGACAACTTTCACCGAGGCAGTAGTCATCGCCGATGCTGCTCTGGCACGACTAGTCGGCAATACCCGATTGCAGCCGCACGCCGTGGACCTCGCACAAGAGCCGATACGCGGCCGCCTTCTCGCCCTCGTCGACAAGCGTCGCCCGCGCGGCGCCGCCACCGCCCGGAAGGCAATTGAATTCGCTGACTGCCGCACGGAGTCTCCGGCCGAGTCCAGGGCCCGGATAATCTTCTCCGGGATGCCGTTGCCCCCACCGATTCCCCAGCTGGAAGTCCGAACCGATCGTGCACGACGCTACCCGGACTTCGCGTTCGCCCAACTCGGAGTGCTCGTGGAGGTTGACGGATTCGTAAAAGTCCGCGATCCATTGACAAAGGATGCGGCCCGTGCCGTGGAAAACGAACGCCTGCGCCATATCGAACTTCAGGAAGCCGGCTGGGAAATCGTTCGCCTCTCCTGGGCCGATCTCGCCAATCCGCAAATCGTGCTGACAAGGGTTCTCAAAGCCGCCGCACGGGCAAAGCGTCGGGGAATCCTGGTCTGATACACCGACCCGATCGCGGCGCGTCGGGCGGAATCCGGCCGCCAACCGCGGGGTGGCTTGTCATCCACGGGGTGGCTTGTCATCCACGGGGTGATAACTACTACCCCACAACGGGCAAACAACCCCGCGCCGACCCCTCTGCCGGTACCCGCAGCGGACCGACGAACTATCGACTATTGTGCAACGAGCTCAATTTCGAACCCGGCAGAATTTTCCCAATAGGCAGCGTACGTCCGTGGGCCGCCGGCGTGTGGGTATTTCTCGGCGAACAACGGTGCCCAGCCGTGCAGCGGTGCGGCCTCGTTCAGTTTGTCGAGGCGTTCCCGGCTACTCACGCCGAAAGCGAGATGGTTCAGCCCCGGCCGCATCCGATCGTGGGGTTGTCGTGCGATGTCCGGCGACGTTTCCAAAACTATGTAGGTGCCACCCAAGCGGTAGCTCACGCCGTTCGTCCATTCGGCATCGACGGAGTATCCCAGCTCATTCAGCACCCAGGCCCAAGGGGCGCCATCGCGTTCGAAGTCCTCGAGCCACAACTCGACGTGATGCAGCTTCCCTTCCACCGGCGCCTGCCGCAGCACGTCGCGCCGGAGCCGCAGCCCGGCTTCCACGACCGGAAGATGCGGCACGGAATCCAGCTCATCCAACGACACCCAACGCGGCAAGCACTCCACGCCGTCAATGACCTCGGCACGAAGTTCACCTGCCGCGGCCTCGACCTCGAACATCAAACGAAGCGAATGTTTGACGGCTCCGCCGACATCGCGGGCGAACGTATCGGTGCCGAGCAGTCTGCCTGGTCGTATCGTCAATCCGGTCTCTTCAAAAAATTCTCGGACGACGGCATCTTCGGGTGCTTCGCCCGGCTCGATTCCCCCACCCGGGAGTGCCAATTCATCGGCGACGGTCGCGGCCATCCGTGGGGTGACTTGTCATTCGCGGGGTGATAACTAGTACCCCATAACGGACAAACAACCTCGCGAGACGGCCGGCAACGACGAGTGGCCCCGGCACGTTGACACGTGCCGGGGCCACTCGTCACTGCCGGGGCGTTAGCGGTAATCGCCCAGGTCGTAGTCCTCCAACGGGATGGCTGCGCCGGCGTCGACGCTTCCACCCAGTGTCGGGTAGCCGAAATCGGCGTACGACGACGAGTTGAACAGTTCGGCCTTCGCCTCTTCGGTCGGTTCGATCTCGATATCGCGGTACCGCGGAAGTCCGGTACCGGCCGGGATGAGCTTGCCGAGGATGACGTTCTCCTTCAGGCCGAGCAACGGATCGGACTTGCCTTCCATTGCCGCCTCGGTGAGAACGCGGGTCGTCTCCTGGAAGGAGGCGGCCGACAGCCACGATTCAGTGGCCAGCGAGGCCTTCGTGATGCCCATCAGCTCGTCACGACCGGAGGCGGGCTGGCCGCCCTCGGCGAGAACGCGACGGTTCTCCGACTCGTACCGCGGACGTTCGGCCAGCTCGCCCGGCAACAGGTTCGTGTCGCCCGACTCGATGACCGTCACGCGCCGCAGCATCTGCCGCACGATGACCTCGATGTGCTTGTCGTGAATGCCGACGCCCTGGCTCCGGTACACGTTCTGCACCTCGTCCACCAGGAACTTCTGCACGGCACGACGGCTCAGGATGCGTAGCACCTGCTTCGGATCCGCAGCGCCCTGCACCAGCTTTTCGCCGGCATCGACGTGGTCGCCGTCGGACACCAAGAGCCGAGCACGCCGGCCGACCGGGTGCGGAATTTCTTCCGATCCGTCGTCCGGAGTGACGATGACCTGGCGCGTCTTGCCGGAATCGTCGATGGTGACGCGGCCGGCCGACTCCGAGATGGGCGAAACACCCTTCGGAGTGCGGGCTTCGAACAGCTCGGTGACGCGCGGCAGGCCCTGCGTGATGTCGCCGCCGTCCGCAGCAACACCGCCGGTGTGGAACGTACGCATGGTCAGCTGGGTTCCGGGCTCGCCGATCGACTGTGCCGCAACCGTACCGATGGCCTCGCCGATGTCGACGAGTTTGCCGGTGGCCAGCGAGCGGCCGTAGCACAGCGCGCAGGTCCCGACCTTTGACGCGCACGTCAGCACCGAGCGAACCTTGACGGTCTTCACGCCGAGCGAGATCAGCTTGTCGATCAGCACATCGCCGACGTCGTCGCCCGGGGTCGCGACGAGTTCGCCGTTCACCTCGATGTCCGCGGCCAACGTACGGCCGTACACGCTCGACTCGACGTTCTCGTCGCGCAACAGCTTCCCGTCGATCCCCTCTTCGGCGATCGGCAGTTCCAGTCCGCGTGCCGTTCCGCAGTCGTGCTCGCGCACGATCACGTCCTGGCTGACGTCCACCAAGCGACGCGTCAGGTAACCGGAGTCGGCCGTACGCAACGCGGTGTCGGCCAGTCCCTTACGGGCACCGTGGCTGGCAATGAAGTACTCGAGCACGCTCAAGCCTTCACGGTAGTTCGACTTGATCGGGCGGGGAATGATCTCGCCCTTCGGGTTCGTCACGAGACCGCGCATGCCGGCCAGCTGACGGACCTGCATCCAGTTACCGGAGGCGCCCGAGTTGACGAGGCGCATCACCGAGTTGTCCTCGTCGAAGTTGCCTTCCATCCGGTCGGCGACCTCTTCGGTGGCGGCGGTCCACAGTTTGACCAGCGATTCACGCCGCTCTTCATCGAGGATGAAGCCGTTTTCGAAGTCCGACTGGATTTTCGTGGCCTTCGCCTCGTACTCGGCGAGAATCTCCGGCTTGGACGCCGGCGACACGACATCCGACATGGCGACCGTGACACCCGAGCGGGTGGCCCAGTGGAAACCGGCGGCCTTGAAGTTGTCCAGCGCCTGGGCAACGTCGACCTTCGGATACCGTTCGGCCAGGTCGTTGACGATGCTGGACAGCCGCTTCTTGTCGGCGGTCGCTTCCACGTACGGGTAGTCCTCGGGCAGCGTCTCGTTGAAGATGGCCCGGCCCAAGGTGGTGTCCACCGTGACCGGCGCGCCTTCTTCGAAACCCTCGGGAGCTTCCCAGCCCGCGGGCGGCACGAAGCCGTCAACGCGGATCTTCACCCGGGAGCCGAGTTCGATATCGCCGCGGTCGAACGCCATGATGGCCTCCGCCATGGACGAGAACGCCGAGCCTTCGCCTTCCGCGCCATCCTTTGCGCTCGTCAGGTGGTACAGGCCGATGATCATGTCCTGGCTGGGCATGGTGACCGGACGGCCGTCCGACGGCTTGAGGATGTTGTTGCTCGAGAGCATCAGCACGCGCGCCTCGGCCTGAGCCTCGGTCGACAGCGGCAGGTGCACGGCCATCTGGTCACCGTCGAAGTCGGCGTTGAACGCCGAGCACACGAGCGGGTGAATTTGAATGGCCTTGCCTTCAACGAGTTGCGGTTCGAAGGCCTGGATGCCGAGACGGTGCAGCGTCGGCGCACGGTTGAGCAGCACGGGGTGTTCGGTGATGACCTCTTCGAGGACGTCCCACACCGGTCCGCGCTGACGTTCGACCATCCGCTTGGCGCTCTTGATGTTCTGCGCGTGGTTCAAATCCACGAGACGCTTCATCACGAACGGCTTGAACAGCTCCAGCGCCATGGCCTTCGGCAGGCCGCACTGGTGCAGTTTCAGCTGCGGGCCGACAACGATGACGCTACGGCCCGAGTAGTCGACGCGCTTGCCGAGCAGGTTCTGACGGAAACGTCCCTGCTTGCCCTTGAGCATGTCGGACAGCGACTTGAGCGGGCGGTTGCCCGGTCCCGTGACCGGACGGCCGCGACGGCCGTTGTCGAACAGCGAGTCGACGGCTTCTTGCAGCATCCGCTTTTCGTTGTTGACGATGATCTCCGGCGCGCCCAGATCGAGCAGCCGCTTGAGGCGGTTGTTGCGGTTGATCACCCGGCGGTACAGGTCGTTCAAGTCCGACGTGGCGAACCGGCCGCCGTCGAGCTGCACCATGGGACGGAGCTCCGGCGGAATGACCGGGACGGCGTCCAGCACCATGCCGAGCGGCGAGTTCGTCGTCGTGAGGAACGCGTTGACGACCTTCAAACGCTTCAGGGCGCGGGTCTTGCGCTGTCCCTTGCCGGTGCGGATCAGCTCGCGGAGCATTTCGGACTCGGCGTTGAGGTCGAAGCTCGCCAGACGCTTCTGGATGGCTTCGGCCCCCATCGAGCCTTCGAAGTACAGACCGTACCGGTCGACGAGTTCGCGGTAGAGCGCCTCGTCGCCTTCCAGGTCCGAGACCTGGAGGTTCTTGAAGCGGTCCCATACCTGTTCCAGGCGCTCGATCTCGGCGTCCGCGCGCTTGCGAATGTTGTTCATCTCGCGTTCGGCGGAGTCCTTGGTCTTGCGCTTGGCATCGGCGCGCGCGCCGTCGGCCTCGAGCTGGGCGAGATCTTCTTCCAGCTTCTTGGCGCGCAGTTCGATGTTGTGGTCGCGAGCGTCGCCCAGATCCTTCTTTTCCACGTCGATATTGCTCTGCAGGCTCGGCAGATCGCGGTGCCGGGATTCCTCATCGACGTCGGTGATCATGTAGGCGGCGAAGTAGATGACCTTTTCAAGGTCCTTCGGCGCCAGATCGAGCAGGTACCCCAGGCGTGACGGGACGCCCTTGAAGTACCAGATGTGGGTGACCGGGGCGGCCAGTTCGATGTGTCCCATCCGCTCACGGCGGACCTTGGCACGGGTCACCTCGACGCCGCAGCGTTCGCAGATGATGCCCTTGAAGCGGACACGCTTGTATTTGCCGCAGTAGCATTCCCAGTCGCGGGTCGGGCCGAAGATCTTTTCGCAGAAAAGACCGTCCTTTTCCGGCTTCAGGGTGCGGTAGTTGATGGTCTCGGGCTTTTTCACTTCACCGTACGACCACTGACGGATTTCGTCGGCCGTCGCGAGGCCGATGCGCAACTCATCAAAGAAGTTGACGTCGAGCACGTGAGTCCTTCTCTCCTTGGCTTACCAGCCAGATAATTCGATTTGATTCCTGGTGTCGGTTTCAGGGTCTCGCCCTGAAACTTCAGACCTCTTCGACCGTGTTGGCTTCACGGCGGGACAGGTCGATGCCGAGTTCTTCCGCAGCGCGGAAGACCTCTTCGTCGGAGTCACGCATCTCGATCTGCGCGCCGTCGGAGGACAAGACCTCGACGTTCAAGCAGAGCGACTGCATTTCCTTGATCAGCACCTTGAACGATTCGGGAATACCGGGATCCGGCACGTTCTCGCCCTTGACGATGGCTTCGTACACCTTCACGCGGCCCGGGATGTCGTCGGACTTGATGGTCAGCAGCTCCTGCAGGGTGTACGCCGCGCCATAGGCCTCGAGCGCCCACACCTCCATCTCGCCGAAACGCTGTCCGCCGAACTGGGCCTTACCGCCCAGCGGCTGCTGCGTGATCATCGAGTACGGTCCTGTCGACCGTGCGTGAATCTTGTCGTCCACCAGGTGGTGGAGCTTCAAGATGTACATGTAGCCGACCGAGACCGGAACGGGGTAGGGCTCGCCGGACCGGCCGTCGAACAAACGCGCCTTGCCGTCGACGCCGACCATCCGGTCACCATCGCGGTTCGGCAACGTCGACTCGAGCAGGCCGACGAGTTCTTCTTCGTGCGCACCGTCGAACACCGGCGTTGCCACATTGGTGTTCGGTTCCGCCGAACGCGCGACGTCGCCGAGCTTCTTAGCCCATTCCGGGTCGCCGTTGATGTTCCAGCCCTGTTTGGCGATCCAGCCGAGGTGGACTTCGAAGACCTGACCGATGTTCATACGGCGCGGGACGCCGTGCGGGTTCAGGATGATATCGACGGGCGTGCCGTCCTCGAGGAACGGCATGTCCTCGACCGGCAGGATCTTCGAGATGACGCCCTTGTTGCCGTGACGGCCGGCAAGCTTGTCACCATCGGTGATCTTGCGCTTTTGCGCCACGTACACGCGCACCAGCTGGTTGACGCCGGGGGCCAGTTCGTCGTCCTCGCCACGGTCGAACACCTTGACGCCGATGACGGTGCCGCGCTCGCCGTGCGGAACCTTGAGCGACGTATCGCGCACCTCGCGGGACTTCTCGCCGAAGATCGCACGGAGCAGCCGCTCTTCCGGAGTCAGCTCGGTCTCGCCCTTCGGGGTGACCTTGCCGACCAGGATGTCGCCGTCGGTGACCTCGGCGCCGATGCGGATGATGCCGCGTTCGTCGAGATCGGCGAGGGCTTCCGGAGAGATGTTCGGAATGTCGCGAGTGATTTCCTCGGCACCGAGCTTGGTGTCGCGAGCATCGACCTCGTGCTCCTCGATGTGGATCGAGCTGAGCACGTCGTCCTGCACCAGTCGTTGGCTCAAGATGATGGCGTCCTCGAAGTTGTGACCCTCCCAGGACATGAACGCGACGAGCAGGTTGCGACCGAGCGCCATCTCGCCGTCATCGGTCGACGGTCCGTCCGCGATCACGCTTCCGACCTCGAGCCGGTCACCCTCGGCCGCCAGCACGCGCTGGTTGTACGAGGTGCCGTGGTTCGAGCGGTGGAACTTCGACACGCGGTACGTCGTGGACGTCGCGTCGTCGTTGGCCACCGTGACCTGGTCGGCAGAGACGTCGGAAACGACTCCGGCCTTGTCCGCCACGATCACGTCGCCGGCATCGACTGCGGCACGGTATTCCATGCCGGTGCCGACCAGCGGCGCTTCGGTCTGGACCAGCGGCACGGCCTGACGCTGCATGTTGGCGCCCATGAGCGCGCGGTTCGCGTCGTCGTGCTCGAGGAACGGGATGAGCGCCGTGGCGACCGACACCATCTGGCGGGCCGAGACGTCCATGTAGGAGATGTCCTCGGCCGGGATCAGTTCGGCTTCGCGGTCACCGCCGGCCGAACGTGCAAGGACGCGCTCTTCGGCGAAGTGGCTGTCATCCGTCAGCGGTGCGTTCGCCTGGGCGATCGCGAACCCGCTCTCCTCGTCGGCCGTCAAGTAGACGGTCTCTTCGGTGACGGTACCGTTCACGACCTTGCGGTACGGCGTTTCGATGAACCCGAACGGGTTAATGCGCGCGTACGACGCCAGTGAGCCGATCAAGCCGATGTTCGGGCCTTCGGGCGTCTCGATCGGGCACATGCGGCCGTAGTGGCTGGCGTGGACGTCGCGGACCTCCATGCCGGCGCGATCGCGGCTCAGGCCGCCCGGGCCGAGCGCCGACAGGCGGCGCTTGTGCGTCAGGCCGGCCAGCGGGTTGTTCTGGTCCATGAACTGCGACAGCTGGCTGGTGCCGAAGAATTCCTTGATTGCCGCCGAGACCGGTCGGATATTGATCAGCGTCTGCGGCGTGATCGCTTCGACGTCCTGCGTCGTCATGCGTTCGCGGACGACGCGCTCCATCCGGGACAGGCCCGTGCGGACCTGGTTTTCGATCAGTTCGCCGACGGCGCGGATGCGCCGGTTGCCGAAGTGGTCGATATCGTCGACGGCGACCGGGATCTCGACGTCTTCGCCGCCCAGCTTGCCGGGCAACGTTTCGGTGCCGGCGTGCAGGTTGACGATGTAACGGATCGCCGCAACGATGTCCTCGTCGCGCAGCACCGACTCACTCAGCGGCGCGTCGATACCGAGCTTGCGGTCGATCTTGTAGCGGCCGACCTTGGCCAGGTCGTAGCGCTTCGGGTTGTAGTACAGGTTGTGCAGCAGGTTGCGGGCGGCCTCGGTTGTCGGCGGCTCACCCGGGCGCAGCTTGCGGTAGATGTCGAGAAGCGCCTCGTCCTGCGTCGCGGTGGTGTCCTTTTCCAGCGTGGCGCGGATGGGCTCGAAGTCGCCGAATTCCTCGAGGATCTTCGCCTCGGTCCACCCGAGGGCCTTGAGCAGCACCGTGACGGACTGCTTGCGCTTGCGGTCGAGGCGGACGCCGACCTGGTCGCGCTTGTCGATCTCGAATTCCAGCCACGCGCCGCGCGACGGGATGATCTTCGCCGTGAAGATGTCCTTGTCGGACGTCTTGTCCGGCACGCTCTCGAAGTAGGCGCCGGGCGAGCGGACCAGCTGCGAAACGACGACGCGTTCGGTGCCGTTGATGATGAACGTGCCCTTTTCGGTCATCAGCGGGAAGTCACCCATGAACACCGTCTGGCTTTTGATCTCGCCGGTGTTGGTGTTCATGAATTCCGCGGTGACGAACAGCGGCGCCGAGTAGGTCATGTCCCGCTCTTTGCACTCGTCGATCGAGTACTTGGGCGGTTCGAAACGGTGGTCGCGGAACGTCAGGGACATCGAGCCGGAGAAATCTTCGATCGGAGAGATCTCTTCGAAGATGTCCTCCAGTCCGGAGGTCTCCGGGACGCTGTCGTCACCGGCTTCGGTGGCAGCGATAACGCGCTGTTCCCAGCGTTCGTTACCCAGCAGCCAATCGAAACTGTCCGTCTGCAGCCCGAGAAGATTCGGGACCTCCAGCGGCTCGTGGATCTTAGCGAATGAAATGCGATTGGGGCCCGCTATGTGTGCGGACGTTGAACCAGTTGTAGAGGTGCGCGAGGCAGCCAAGACAGTCCTTCCAGTGTTCTTAAGAACTTCGGTTGCATTGACGCTGGCCTAACCGTCGATCATCGCCGCCGTGACACCTTCCGCCGCAGCAGCATGGGCGTGAATCCGCCGACGTTCGATGACCGCGCGCCCGGGAATCCGATCGGTGTCGATCGATGTGGTTCGACGTGGATCGGTCGGGTTTCCAATGCGACGCGGTGAAAATTGGTGGCCGGTTTTCTTCACGGCCCATGACCGACTAGCCCACCGCTATATGAAGGCAAGAGTTATGGGAGCGTAAGCCATTAGCATACACCCACTTGGCCTGCGTGTCTACGCGCAGGCGTTCTCGTCACAGGCTTCCCCGCGTCGCGATCTCCTTCGTCACGGTGTCGACCAGATCTGCGCCGGTCGCTCCGAACAGTGTACTCGCCCAGACGCTCTGCCGCGTGAAATACGGCGCGTCGCCGTCGTTCAGCCACGCGGGCGTGCGTCCGGCTTTCAGATCGGCGGCTTCGTCTTTGGTGGCGGGGACTTCAATTGTCGCCCCGCCGGACGTCGTGATCTTGGCGGTCGTCGTCGCTTCGCCGTGCAACGGGTTCACCGAGCTGAAGGCACGCGGGCCCCGGCCCGCGGACTTTCCGCCGCTGTCGACGGCGAACAGGTCGCGTTCCGCCACCCGGAGGAGCACCATTGCCCCGGCCAGGTCGACCGCGCCGGAGTTGTCGTCGTCGACGATGCGGCCGGCCAGATCATAGGCGTCGAGGCCGTGCCGTACCCGGTCGGCTGCGTTCGCCGTCAGCGAGGTGACGTGCAATTGTTGCAGCCTGGCGGAGATTCCGAGCGTGTCGTCGGAGAGTTCCTTGCGCAGGTCGGAGCGTTGCGAGTTCCGTACGGCCGTGAGGATCCGACGGGGCATCCGGTACTTCCGGCGGCGTCCACGGACGATGAGGGCAGCAACCGCGGCAATGACGGCGATCAGCGCCAGCGATCCGTACCCGATGATTCCGCCGACGCCGATACCCGCGTCGGTGTCGATTGACGACGGCGGCACGACAACTTGTCCGGCGTCGTCCGACGGCGCCTTCTTCGGGTGCGCCAAGAAGTTCAGAAACGTGTTCAGCGACGTCGCGGCGGGCGTGCCGGACGGCGTCTGTGCGCGCCAGTTCTTTGCCTGTTCATAAATCTGTTCGAACTGCTTCACGTCGTAGACGTCAAAGTTGACGAGACCTCCGGCCGGAACCAGGATGTACAGTCCCTTCCGACCGAGTGCGCTGTGTATCGAATCCAGCAGGTCCGTACTGTCAACACTGTTGTCGGCGTCATCGTCTTTGACCGCGATGATGTACACCGGATAGTCGAGGCCCCGAGCCTTGTCGGCCGCCCTGTCGAGGGGCTTCTTCCCCAACGCGTCGGCAACGCCGGGCCCGACGTACAACCGCTTCTTCTGCAACACGGCGGCAATGCCGGCGGCTTCGCTGCTTGGCGCCCCCGGCCGAACGGTCCCGCCGGCCGGCACGAATGTCACGAGCACCAACAGCAATGCGGCAATCGCGATCACCGGTGCCACCCGCCCGCGCGCGACGAGCTGTCTATTTGTCATCGGTGCCGTCCTTTCCCGGGCCCGCTCCGGGTTTTGAGCGCGGACCGTCTCCGAGAGCGTTTTCAATCGGGATGGCGATCGCCAAGATCACTACCCCGGCAAGCAGGCCGAGGACTCCGCCAAAGACGTATCCGGCCACCGGGAATCCGGCAAGCATCATCGGAGGATCCTCGTCCTCGGTGTAGTTCGGTGCATTCGAACTGGGTTCGGACAGATCGACGGGCGGGCCTTGCTGCCATTCCTTGTGGGCAATCAAAGTGACCATCTCGGACAGCACCGCCGACACGGATGCTCCGCTCTCCGCGCCGGAGCGGCTTTCCGCCGCCTCCCTGGCATCCGTTTGAATGAAGCCGGCAGAGGTGAGTGCCACGTTGTTCGCGGCAAGGTAGAAGTCGTTGGAAGTTGCTACGACCACGACGCCCGTCAGTCCGGATTTCGCAGCCACGCGCCGGGCGAGCAGTTCCATATCGGCGCGGGATTCGTCATAGGCGTTCTCGGGCGTCACGACGACGTCGATGGACTTGTCCAGCGCTTTGATTTTCTTGGCGAGCTGCACCTGCTGCGGGTTGCTGACAACCGTTCGCATCATCGGATGGACGACGACCGGGCTCTTGTCGAGCTTGGCCACTATCCGATCGACCCGGGTGTGGTCGTAGTCGGGGATTGTCACGGCGGATGACTCTTCCGACGGCGGATCGGGAGGCATGGCACCGATCAGCCCGCCGGTCGCCACCACCGAAAGGACGAATGCCGCTACGACCGAGCCGAGAACTATCGCCGCGCGGCGGAGGGCTCGCTTGTCCGCCGCGGACGCCTTTCGGTTGGCCTGCTTTTTGCGTTTCTTTGCTCCGCTCACGTCGTCGCCCTCGCTTCGGCGTCGACCTGGACGATAGTCTCGGCCAGATTCTCAAAAGCCCCGAACCCGGATCGGGCGTAAAACACGTCGTCCAGAGCCCAGTACGGCTTGACGCGTCTGCCCACGCGCACCGCCAGGGACGCGGGGCGGCGGCGACGCTTCAGATCCGCCGAACAGGTTTTACATGCCGGCACATCGAGCCATTGACGGCTTTCTCCCCGCCAGCGGGCCTCCGCGGCGGCCCGGCCGTGCAACGGGTTGAAGAAGCAATGCTCGTGCCGGTGCGGACCGCCGGGCTTCGTCGTGTCCGAGCGCCCGGTGACCGCTCGGTGGGCGAGCCGGGCATCGTCGGCAAGCACCAGCAATGCGGCGTCCTTGCGCGCGTCGTCCGGGAACCGTCCGGACGTCAGGACGCTTGCCGCCTTGTCGATAGTCATGATCGCGTCCCGCGCGTCCAGCTGCGCCTGACCGGTCGGTTCCGACTCGATGACGTCGTCGGCGATCCGGCGAATGTCGGCCTCGGCCTTGCGTACGGACCGCTGCTGCTTCGCGCTCAACTCGGTCGGCGTCAAGCCACGTCCGGCACGCGCACGCAGCCGTATCAACATCACTGCTCCGGCCAACGCCAGTCCGGTGAGGATCAGCGTGATGAGGTTCGGCCCGTCGGGGTCCATCCAGTAGTCGAAGTTCGAATTGGCAAGAAACGGCGGGGCTTCCGCATCGTTCGGTTTCGGCGGGTCCTCGCCGGCTTGGGCGTTGCCGACGCTGCGGATGCCGTAGCTGACGACCGAAGCCGGGTGACCGGTATCGACGCCCTGCGGGAAGTGCGACGTCGCCGACGCGGAAACCCCGTCGGCGTCGACCCAATACGAATTAGGCTCCCAGCGCCCGTAGTGCGTGGCAGTGGCCAAAATGACTACCGCCGATTCGCGGTGAAGGCTTGCTACCGCGTCCCCGGCGACTCCCGCCATGACGGGTCGGGTATCCGACAGCAGAAGCGGATCGTCCGTGTCTTCGCCGATCTCCGGCAAGAGCGCGACATAGACATGGTCGGCCTGCGCGTCGTCGATCGCCCGATGAATGGCTCGTATCTGCGACCGGGTGGCCGCGGCGCCGACTATGTCGTCGACGAACAACGGGTCCTTGCGCCATCCGGCAACGACCTCTTTCGTCAAACTCCGGCGAACCGACGCCAGCGCGGTCGATTTGTCTGCCCGTACGACTTCCGTGCCGACGGCCTGCGCCGAGACCGCCGGGCCCGTTGCGGCGGCCGCCGTCGGAATGCACACCAATGCGGCCGCAGCGACAAGCGCGGCGAGTTGGACGGTGATCTGCCGATGTCGGCTCATTCGCCGCTGCCTTCCGCTCGGGTCACCGCTGCGACAAGATCGACGCCCGCGGAGCCGAAGAGGGTACGGGCCCACACCGTGCCGCCTTCGACGTACGGAGCATTGGCGTCATAAAGCCAATCCGGTGTTCGGCCCGCGTCAAGCGCGCGTGCGCACGTCCGACAGGCCCGCAAATGCTGGCTGTGGCCGCTGGAGCCTTCGAGCACTGCGTCATGAGTCGCGTCGCCGTGCAATGGGTTCACCGCGCACAAAATTGCCGAAGCGGTGCGCTTTCGGCCGGATCGCACGATTTCGAGATCCTGCTCGGCGATCCGGGTCAGGACGAGCGCTCCGGCCATGTCCACGGTCCGGGGGCTGTCCTCGTCCACAATGCCGCTGGCCAGGGAATAGGCGTCGAGGCCGTGCGTGATGGTCCGGGCCGTCTCGGCATCGATGTCATCGGTCTTGCACGATTCGAGTTCCGCGGCAACGTTCAAGGTGTTCGTCGACAAACGTTGCCGCAGTGCGTCGCGCTGCGATTGCCGAGCCGCATTGACGACGGCGTCCGGAATCTTGAAGCGGCGACTGTTGGCGCGATGCTTGTTCACGAGGTGGACGATCAACGCGACGATGCCGGCGATGATGGCCGCCAGCACGACGATGACGATAAGCCCCAACCACCCGTCGGACGAGTCGGAGGAGTCGGCGGCAAGGAAGCCCGCGTGCCCGAGTTGACGGCTAACCACGCTCATGAGACCTCACTGAATCGACAGTCTTCTTCACTGTTCGCACGATCAGCAAGCATAACAAGATCGGCAGGCAGCCTAAGCCGCCGAGGACCAGGCCGACCAGCAGCCCGATGAAGACGCCGTATCCCGGAACGCCGAAGAGGAGCACGTGGCCGTGCGCGGAGCCGGTCAACGGCTTAGTGCCCACCGTGACGAACGCGCCGATGGCCCCGGCAAGCAACGCCACGCCGATCGGAAGCAGGCGGTGGCCCTTGCGGCCGGGTCGGGAGTGCGAACGCCGCCGCAAGCGAAAGTTCGTCTTGTCCGGTTTGTCGGCCGCTCGAAGTTCGTCGGCGGTCGATACGGCGTCGACCAGATCGCCGAATGCGCCAAACCCCGTCTTGGTGAACACGCCGTCGCGCACGGTCCAGTACGGAACGACCTTCCGGCCGCGGCGCACGCCGAGCGAACGCGGCCGGTCATCGCTTCCCAGGGCGCGCGCGCACTCACTGCACACCGGCACGCGCACGCTTTCCGGGGTGTCCGCCCGCCACGCCCAGTCGCTGTAGGCGACATGATGCATGGGATCGAAGAAACACGCACGGGGCACATCATGATGCGCACCATCGGATTCGAGCGCGGCTGCGTGGAACTCGGCCAACCGGCCGAACACGACGAGCGCGGTGATCTTCCGGCCGTCGCCGGTGCCCCACGGATCGCCGAGGATCTCGGCGGCGGTCGCGATATCGATCAACCGGCGCCGGCTCGCCAATTGAGCGGGCGACACGTCGTCGTCCGACTTCATCAGTTCTCGTGCGCGCCGCGCGCCGGCGCGCACATCGGCCAGCGCCAGTGACGCCCGGCGTCTGGCCTGCGGATCGAGCCGGGTGCGGAACGGCGGCTTCACGCGCCCCCGTTGTCGGTCGACTTCGTAGAGCGTGAACGCCACGACAGTTCCCGGGATGACGAGCAGCGCGCACCACAGCAACGTGGCCTCATATTTGGCGTGATAGCTCAACGCGATGAAATGAGCCGACGCGTCGGCCGGGGAAGCAAAAGCCATGCATGCGGCAGCGGCCACGAGGAGCATCGCTCCCCCGGCGCGTACGGCTGCCCGCCGGTATTGCATCGGATTACCGGCCACTCACCGCACTCCCCCCTGCCTCACTGCGCTCCGCCATCCACCGTGCCGTCGACCAGAATACCAATACGAAAGGGGAGCCCCGAATCAGATTCGGGGCTCCCCTTTTGCGTGGCGGTGAGGCTGATTACTTCAAGGTAACCGTCGCGCCCGCGCCTTCGAGCTGAGCCTTGGCCTTCTCGGCGGTGTCCTTGTCGACGCCCTCGAGGACGTTCTTCGGGGCACCGTCGACCAGGTCCTTGGCTTCCTTGAGTCCGAGCGAGGTCAGCGTGCGGACCTCCTTGATGACCGGGACCTTCTTGTCGCCGGCGGCTTCGAGGACGACGTCGAACTCGTCCTTCTCTTCCTCGGCTTCGGCAGCGCCGCCGTTTCCGCCGGCAGCCGGGGCCGCAGCGGCGACCGGAGCGGCCGCGGTGACCTCGAAGGTCTCTTCGAACTTCTTCACGAAGTCGGAGAGTTCGATAAGGGAGAGCTCCTTGAACGCGTCAAGCAGTTCGTCAGTGGTGAGCTTCGCCATGATGGCGTGTCCTTCCGTTGCGTGGTCCAAACCGGTGAGGTTTGGAGCCGTTGTGATCTAACCGTTCGGCGGAGCATTGACCCCGCGTCGTACCTAACTTGCCTGGTGGGCGGCGGGGTGTTTTACGCCTCGTCGCCGTCCTCGGCGGGGGCTGCTTCCGCTTCGGCCGGGGCGTCGGAGGAACCGGCGGCTCCACCTTCGGTCTCGACCTTGGCCCGAAGGGCGTCGACGGTGCGAGCCGCCTGCGCCAACGGTGCGGTGAACAGGTAGGCGGCCTGGAAGAGGCTCGCCTTCATTGCGCCGGCCAGCTTGGCCAGCAGCACCTCGCGCGACTCGAGGTCGGCGAGTTTGTTGATGTCCTCAGCGGTCATCGGGGCGCCGTCGAAGTAACCGGCTTTGATGACGAGCTGAGGGTTGGCCTTGGCGAAGTCACGCAGGGCCTTGGCAGTGTCGACGGCATCGCCGGAGACATACGCGATAGCGGTGGGTCCGGTCAGGTGGCCGTCGAATGCATCGACGCCCGCCTCCTTGGCCGCTATTGAGGTCAGCGTGTTCTTCACCACGGCGTAGCTAGCGTTCTCACCGAGCTTGGTGCGCAACTCCTTGAGCTGTGCAACGGTGAGCCCGCGGTACTCGGTCAGCACGGCGGAGTTCGAATTGCGCAGGTTCTCCGCAATCTCACTAACCGCGGCTGCCTTGTCAGGCCTCGCCATGGCATTCCTTTCTTACAGGTACCGGCCGGCCGACAACAAAAAATGCGTTCCGCGCAGGATGCACGAAACGCAGAGTGTTCGGGATCGAACACAAGCTACTTCGAAACACCTACGCAGGACGCCCGCATGTTGTACGGGCCTTAAGTCGCTATCGGCTGTGGTTCGGGTGAACGAGCCCCGGCGACGACCGGCGGTCTTGGGCAGACTTCATCATAGCCGGTACGCGGGCTCAGTCCCAAATCACGCCTCCTTCGGGCACTCGTACTCCCGGCACGGCGTCCCGCATAAGCCCCGGCGGGCTATCTCATCGGCCGGACACACGTCGC
Source organism: Spelaeicoccus albus (assembly GCF_013409065.1). NCBI lineage: Bacteria > Bacillati > Actinomycetota > Actinomycetes > Micrococcales > Brevibacteriaceae > Spelaeicoccus > Spelaeicoccus albus. The sequence continues at coordinate 3,930,529 of NZ_JACBZP010000001.1, forward strand.
GCACAGTTTTCTCGGATACTCTGTGATGGCTGCCGACGGCACTCGAAAGGCTCGTAATTCACGCATGGATGCGCTCTCCAATTTCATCATGGACGCCGCCAATTCCTATTGGCTGTTTCCCATCTTGGCGCTGTGCATCGCCTTCGACGCCTGCTTCCCGTCGTTTCCATCGGAAACCGCAGTCGTCTCATTGTCCGCACTTGCCGCATCGACGAGCTCGCCGAACATCGCGGCAATCGGCGTCTCGGCCGCGTTCGGCGCGTTTTTCGGCGATAACGTGGCCTATTGGCTCGGCCGGAGCTTTCACCCGGAAAAGTGGCCGATCATGCGCCGCCCCAAGGCCCAGCGGGCCCTCGAACGAGCGAGGTCCGGGCTTGCCGACCGGGCTCCCCTGTTCATCATCACCGCCCGATTCGTGCCGTTCGTCCGGCTTGCCGTGAACATCACGGCGGGCGCCACCAAATTCCGCTGGGGCAGGTTCCTACCGATCTCCGCTGGGGCCGGCATCGCGTGGGCGGGGTACTCGGTCTGCGTCGGCGCGATCGCGGGCAGCTGGGCACAAGTGCATCCGCTGCTCAGCGTGGGAGTTGCGATCGCCGTCGCCATAGTTCTCGGGCTCATCATCAATTGGGCCGTCGAGCGATTGTTCGCCCGGCGTGCGCAGTCTCAGGCGAACTCTCGAACTACGGCCAAGGCACGGTCCCGGGCACGGTCCGGCTCTCCCGCCGGAATAGTTGATCGGGACGACGCGATAGCTGCGGACGAGACCACTACGATCGAGGCGCCGGCGCACCGGGCATCGGATTGCGTCAAGAAATAGCGTTCATGCGCTTTTGCCACTGAGCACACCAGCCGGCCGTTGTGAATCCCAGTGCCACGTTGACCGACAACATGTACGAGTTCTCGGCGGCGTTCCACGTGTGGACTCGTCGCACAGCCGGCCGCGCGGCAGCCAGCCTGCGCAAATTCCCGGTCTTCACGAACTGACCGAGCTTGCGCCCGCGATGCTCGGCGAGAACGAGCGTGTCGTTTTGAAACGCAATAGTCTCGTCATGATCGGGCACCACTATCTCGGTGAAGCCGACAAGTCGCCCGGACGGCACGTGCTCGGCTGCGCAGACCAGCGCAGTGCGCCTCTGCTGACGAAGTGTCGACTCGTTGTCGCGCACGCGTGCGGCGTCCCAACTCTCCTCGACGGCCTCGATGCCGGCGGACGGCGCGTCGGTGCTCATGCGCGTGCTCAACCATGCCAGGTCGTCGACCCATTCGTCCGGGCAGCGGTCGGTCCAGGTCACGAGTCGATAGTCGTGCGGCGCATTTGCCCGCCCGATCGCTTCGGCTTCGAGTCGCGCCACCAGCCGGGCGTCCGCCGGCATCGGCAGCACGCTGTAGCGTTCGACCTGCTCGAGCACGAATCCGCGGGCCAACGCAAACCGCGCCGCGGCATCATCCGGAATCTCCCCGACTCCGGATTTGGCTCTCACATCGCGACGCCCGCAGGCGGTGCCGGCCGGATGATCCGAATCCGACACAAGCACGGACCGTCCGTTCCGACGACAGAATTCGGTGAGCGCGACAAACAACGCCGAGCCGATACCCTGCCGCCTCCGGTCCGGGAGAACCGCCACGTGCGCGCGGGCCCGATCGGTGTCGTCGACCAGCGATCGGCCTATCGACGCGCGGCCGACCACCAGATCGCCGTCCCAGGCCAGCAGCCTGTCGATACGGCTGTATTCCTCGTGGGCCAGTTCGGCAAATCGCTCGCGCGCCGTATGCACGAGGTCGGTATAACCGAAATCGGTGAGGGCGCACTCCCGCTCCAGTGCAATCAGGCCGTGGAGGCCGGCGGCGTCCGCGTCGTCCAGCGATCGCGGCCGGGCCATCGGCTCGATGACGATGCCGTTTCGCTCAAAGTTCACCTCGGTGGTCATCCGCTAACGTTCACCCATCCGGCGACGCGTCCGCAACCGATTTATCCGCCCGTTCCGCGTGGATCGGTGGACGGCGGGCCGGCAACAAAAAGGGCCGCCGGCGAGTCTCCTCACCGACGGCCCTTTTTGCAGGTTCGAGCGTTAGGCGCCCGCAACGTTCGGGTCCAGCGCGATGCCGGGACCATTCGTCGTGGAGATCGTCGCCTTCTGCACGTAGCGTCCCTTGGACGACGACGGCTTCAACCGCACAACCTCTTCGAGAGCTGCGTTCAGGTTTTCCTGCAGCGCGCTTTCGGAGAACGACACCTTCCCCACCACGAAGTGCAGGTTGGCGTGCCGATCGACGCGGAATTCGATCTTGCCGCCCTTGATGTCGGTCACGGCCTTGGCCACGTCCATGGTCACGGTGCCGGTCTTCGGGTTCGGCATCAGGCCGCGCGGCCCGAGTACCTTGCCGAGTCGGCCGACCTTGCCCATCAGGTCGGGCGTGGCGACTGCCGAATCGAAGTCGGTGAAGCCGTTCGCCACCTTTTCCAGCAATTCGTCGGAACCGACGAAGTCGGCTCCGGCTTCGCGTGCCGCTTCCGCACGGTCACCGGTTGCGAAAACCAGGACCCGGGCCGTCTTACCGGTGCCGTTCGGAAGGTTGACGGTGCCGCGCACCATTTGATCGGCCTTGCGCGGGTCGACGCCCAGACGCAGGGCGACCTCGACGGTCGCGTCGAATTTGGAAACCGAGGTCTCCTTGGCCAGTTTCAATGCTTCGGTCGACGAGTACTGGTAGTCGGCTTCGACCTTGGCCGCTGCGGCCCGATAGGCCTTGCTGCGCTTTGTCATCTGCGTATCTCTCCTTAGCAGTCGTGGTGTGGGCCGGCAGTTGGCCCTGCCACTGGGGTTTGGTTAATCGACGGAACGTCAGTCTTCGACGGTGACGCCCATGGAGCGGGCCGTGCCCGCCACGATCTTGGACGCGGCGTCCATATCGTTCGCGTTCAGATCTTCCATCTTCGTCGTCGCGATCTCGCGGACCTGCTCGGCGGTGATCTTGCCGACCTTGTCCGTGTGCGGCGTTCCCGATCCCTTGGCGACGCCCGCCGCCTTTTTGATCAGTTCGGCCGCAGGCGGCGTCTTCGTGATGAATGTGAACGAACGGTCTTCGTACACGGTGATCTCCACCGGCACGACGTTGCCGCGCTGGGATTCCGTCTCGGCGTTGTACGCCTTGCAGAATTCCATGATGTTGACGCCGTGCTGGCCCAGCGCGGGGCCGATCGGCGGGGCCGGGTTAGCAGCACCAGCTTGAATCTGGAGCTTGATAAGGCCGGCGACCTTTTTCTTCGGAGGCATTTTCGGGTCCTTAACTTCTGTTGTGAGACGTTTGCCTTCCCCGCGCCGGGCGCGGAGCAAACGCATCCATTATTCCATGCTTTCGCCGCCGCTGAAACCAGCGACGGCGGAAGCTTCCCTGCACGGCCTGCCGTGCCGGAAGTTCTTAAATCTTGGCAACCTGGTTGAACGCGAGTTCCACCGGGACGTCGCGCTCAAAGATCGACAGCAACACGACGAGCTTCTGGGTCTCGGCCTTGATCTCGGTGACGGTGGCCGGGTGTCCTTCGAACGACCCTTCCTTGACCATGATCGATTCGCCGACCTCGAACTCGACCTCGATGGGCGAGGCCTTTTCCTGTCCGCCCTTGCCGCTGCCGGCCGCTTCGGGCTGTTCGGTTTCGAACACCGGAGCGAGCATCGTGAAGACCTCATCGATACGAAGCGGCACGGGGTTGTGCGCATTGCCCACGAATCCAGTCACGCCGGGGGTATGCCGGACGGCGCCCCAGGACTCGTCGGTCAGTTCCATCCGCACCAGCACGTAGCCGGGGATCCGGACGCGGCGCACTTGCTTGCGCACCGAGTTCTTGATCTCGACGACGTCTTCCATCGGCACCTCGATCTGGAAGATGAAATCTTCCATGTTGAGGCTGACAATGCGGTTTTCCAGATTCGCCTTGACGCGGTTTTCGTACCCTGCGTACGAGTGGATGACGTACCAGTCGCCGTCTTGGACGCGCAATTCGGCCTTGAACTCTTCGGCAGGGTCGACAGCGGCGGCCTCGGCATCGTCCGCGCCGGCATCGTCCGCGCCGGAAACGTCTTCGGCACCGGCAGCGTCGTCCATCTCGGCAACGGAGTCCACTTGATCGGCGTCAACTGTCTCGGTGGCGTTGTCGGCAGCCGCCTGCGACTCTGCCTCGACGCCGGCGTCAGGCGTTCCGACTTCGGGCGTCACGGTCTCGGGGTCGACGGCCGGGTCGACGTTCGAACCGGCTTCAGATTCCGACATTCTCCTGCTTTCTGTTCATTGTCACTCATGCGTGCGGGGCCGTGCGGCGGATCCGGGCCGCTACATGCTCCAGTTGAATTTTCCGGCAAATACCCATCCGGCAATTCCGCCGAACAAGAAATCCAAGCCGGTCACGATCGCCATCATGATGACCACGAAGACCACCACGACGATCGTCATGTTGACGAGTTCTTTGCGAGTGGGCCGAACGACTTTCTTCAGCTCGGCAATGACTTCCCGCAGGAATCGCCACATCCGCGCGAAAATGTTCCGCGGGCGGTCCTTGCCGCCTGGGCTCTCTTTCGCCTTTGATGGCGTTTCGGTCACGAATTCCTCACTCGTCCATCTCGATGTCGGCGGCTACCGTTTACCTGAGCAGGGTAGACAGGACTCGAACCTGCAACCTGCGGTTTTGGAGACCGCTGCGCTACCAATTGCGCCACTACCCTTGGCTACGTCCGAATGGGCGCAGTCGATTACAGCGGATTAAACCGCCAAGACTCGAGTTTACGCAGAAGGTGCACTCCTGCGCAAAAGCTCGGGCGCCCCCGACCGGCTCTGACGAATGACCGGGTCCGAGGATAATGAACACCGATGACTTCTTCGCATCCGAGTCCCCGCGGGGCCGGACGTTTCGCGCCCAGCCCGTCGGGCCCGTTGCATCTGGGTAATCTTCGCACGGCGTTGCTGGCCTGGCTGTTCGCCCGGTCGACCGGTCGCCGGTTCCTGCTGCGCGTAGAGGATCTGGATGCCGACCGCTCGCGTTTCGCCGGTCAGCAGCTCGACGAATTGCAGTCGCTCGGGTTGACGTGGGACGGCGAGCCGGTCTACCAGTCCGACCGGCTGCCGCTTTACCGGGAGGCTCTCGACGTCTTGCGCGAAGCCGGACACGTGTACGAGTGTTTTTGCTCGAGGCGGGAGATCCGACAGGCCGCCAGCGCGCCGCATTCGCCGGTCCGCCGTTATCCGGGCACGTGCCGCAATTTGACGGACGCAGAGGTACGGCAGCGCCGCCGGGATCGAGCGCCGGCACTGCGGTTGCGTACCGATGCCTCGACGGGCACCGTGCACGATCTCGTGGCCGGCGTCCACCGCGCCGCGCTCGACGACATGGTCCTCCAGCGCCGCGACGGCACACCGGCCTACAATCTCGCGGTCGTCGTCGACGATGCCGCCTGCGGCATTGATCAGGTCGTCCGCGCCGACGACCTGCTCGATTCGGCGGTGAGTCAGGCGTACCTGGCCGGCTTGCTCGACCTTCCGGTGCCCGAGTATGCACACGTGCCGCTGGCTGTGGGGCGCTCCGGACGCCGGCTGGCCAAGCGGGACGGCGACGTCACCCTCGAACGGCTTGCCGCACGCGGCCGGTCGGCGCAGTGGGCACTCGACCTCATCGCGTCGTCCTTGAGCGGTGCCGTGGCCGCCCGGCCCGGACGTTCGCCCGCCCAGTTACTCGACTCCTTCGATCCGGCGCTGCTGCCTGCCGGCCCGTGGTCGGTTCCGACCGAGTTGCCGTGATGGACGCCGTCCGGCACCGAATCATCGACACCCCGGTCGGTGCGCTGTTGCTCGCGGCCACCGAGGCCGGGATCGTCCGGGTCGCGTTCGAACGGGAGAATTTCGATGTCGTCCTTGCTGATCTCGCGGCCGCACTCGGTCCGACGGTTGCCCGTCCGACGACGCATCCGGCCGCCGCGGCCCGGCAGCTCGGCGAGTACTTCGCCGGGCGGCGCACGGTATTCACTGTCCCGGTCGACTACGCGCTGTCGTCGGGATTCAGGCTGCTCGTGCTCCGGTATCTGCCGCAGGTGCCGTACGCGAGCACCGTCTCATACGGGGAGGTCGCGGGCGCGGTCGGCCACCCTCGTGCGGCGCGGGCCGTCGGCAGCGCGTGCCGGACGAATCCGCTGCCGATCCTCGTCCCGTGTCACCGCGTCGTGCATGCCGACGGCACGCCGGGCGGGTATCTCGGCGGGCTCGAGGCGAAGGCCGCGCTCCTGGCCCTCGAACAACAAGCGTGAACGTACGTCACCGCGCCGGCGGGCCTCGCAACGGCCCGCTACCCCCCGGAACCTTCGGATTTGACCGGCTCCGGGACCTTGTCGTGTTTCTTCACGGTACCCGGCGCAATGCCGGGCACCGGCTTCCACGGCGCGATTGTCACGCTGCGATCCGGATGCACGGTGATCAATTGGTAGTCGAGCGCCCGGCCCGTGCTCTTGTCGAAGCGGAACAGCGTCATTTCCGCATCCATCTTCAACGGCCCCGGCGTGAGCGCGTTGGCACGTGCGCCGCCGGTCGTCGAATTGACGTAGCGGATGGACTTCCCCACTTGCTCCGGGCCGACGCGCCGGTGCCAGTGTCCGGAAATCTGCAAGGGCACGCATCCCTTGTCGGTAGTTGCCGCTCCGGCCAGCGGGTCGTGGATCAGCAGCAAATCGATGGGTTTGGCGGCACGGCACGTCGTGTCGGCCATGCGGGCACTCAGGCTCTGCACCGTCTCCTTGCCGACACGCTTGGTGCCCTGGCCGAAAATGGTGCGCCGCGGATCGGCATCGCCAATGATGCGGATACCGTCTACGGTGACGGCTTTGCCTTCCAAGACCGTGACGCCGGCCTTCTTCTCCTCGTCCACGGTGGCCGCGGAATCGTGATTGCCTTTCACCCAGACCTTGGAGATACCGTGCGGAATCGCCTTGGTCATCGAATCGACGCAATATTTCTCGGTCGGCGTTCCCGTCATAGTGGCATCGCCGGCCGCCAACACGGCATCGACCTGGCGGGCGCCCGCAACACGGCCGATGATCCGCGACATTCCGACGTTGCAGTGAATGTCCGACACGATCAGGAATGTGGCGATGTCGTTCGGAAGCGGCGTCTCGTCCGGATCCGGGATACCGCCGGGACTCGGCGATGAAGTGGACGACGGGGGCGGGTTGAGCGCGTTCATTGCCGCCGGCTCCGAAGCCAGCTCGTCGTTCAAATTGGACAACGCCTTCGCGTAGAATTTTTCGTTGGCGTCGTAGTAGTCCACCACCGTGCCGCCGACCCGATCGACAATCGAACTGAACCGGCCGGTCACGCGAGCCCCTTCGAGCGGCGTCCCGGCAAACAGCGGGTCACCCTCGAACGGCGCCGGCGAGCTCGGCCAGGTCAGTACTCCGGCGACGAGCGCGACCACCGCAGCCGCAGCGATGCCGCCGGCGGTCATCTTCGGACGCCGGCGCAGCCGGCCACGAATCTCGTCGCGCCGGGCGCGCCCCACCAACACGGACAGCCCGGCCGCTGCGGCCGTCAAGGCGAGGGCGCCCACGACATCGCGAAACACGACGTCACGGACCACTTCTCGCACCGCCCGGTCAATTTGCGCGTCCGGGTCGGCGAAGAACAGCGAATAACTTTGCACATCGCTGGACAAGTCGTCCATCGTCGACGGCTTGTTGACGGCGGACAGATCGGCTTCGATCTCTTCGACCTGCACGTGCACGCCCAGCGGCCCGGGTACCTGCGGCAGCGGCATCTCGATCGTGCCGAGAGGCCCGAGATCAACGTCCAGAATGTTCGACGCCGTCACCTCGACGATGGCGGTATGCGGACCGAACTGGGCAGTTGCGCGGGCCGATAAGATCGCCCACGGCGCCATCAGGACAGCACTGATCGCGAAAACGACGAGTAGTGCCCAGACTCGCCGGGCGGCCGGCGAGGTGGCGGCCGATCGCACGCTTGGGAGCCGGCGGCCGCGAATGCTCATGAGACCATACTGCCGGACAGCCGGGCGGATGAGGCAAACTCGAGAAATGGTCTTGGATTTGGCGACACTGCCCAAAGCGCATCTGCACGTGCATTTCACCGGCTCGATGCGGGTCGATACCGTCGTCGATCTGGGCGAGCAACACGGCATCCCCGTACCGGCAAGCGTGCGCACGCAGGAACTGCCCGACCTGACGCCGGATGCGCGCGGCTGGTTCCGGTTCCAACGCATTTACGACGCCGCACGCGCGGTCGTGCGCAGCGAATCGGACATGCGCCGGATCGTCGCCGAGGCCGCGGAGGACGACAGGGCCGAGGGGTCGGCGTGGCTTGAGCTGCAAGTCGACCCGACGTCGTACGCGCCGCACGTCGGGGGCATCACGCCGGCACTCGAGATAGTGCTGGATGCCGCCGCACAGGCTTCCGACGACGATTTCGGCGTCGCCGTCATCGTTGCGGCTTCGCGCACGCGCCACCCCCTGGATGCACGCGCCCTGGCCCGACTGGCGGCCCGGTACGCCGGCGACCGACCCGGCACCGTCGTCGGTTTCGGATTGAGCAACGATGAACGCCGCGGCGTCACCACCGATTTCGGCAGGGCGTTCGATATCGCCCGTCGAGCGGGACTCGGATCGATGCCGCACGGCGGCGAGCTGCTCGGCCCCGATCACGTGCGCGAAGTACTCGCGACCTTGCACCCCGACAGGCTTGGTCACGGCGTCCGAGTGACGGAAGATTCGGACCTGCTGGCACGCGTCATTGACGAGCAGATCGCACTCGAGGTCTGCCCGGCGTCCAATGTCAGCTTGGGCGTGTACGACGGGCCCGACCGGGTACCGTTGCGGAGGTTGTTCGACGCCGGGGCCCGGATTGCGTTGGGCGCCGACGATCCGCTGCTGTTCGGCAGCCGACTGCTGGCTCAATACGAGACGGCGCGGGACGCTGCGGGCTTCTCCGATCCGGAACTTGCCGAATTGGCGCGCGGCTCGGTGCGCGCCTCCCGGGCGCCGGACGCGTTCAAGACGAACGTCTTGGCCGGGATCGACGACTGGCTGGCCTCTTCCTCTTAGAGCCGGCAGCCGATCAGGTCGGGTTCGGGGCGCAGGTCGATGCCGTACGCATCCCGGACGCCGGCCCGGACGACACGCGCCAGTTCGATCAGATCGGACGCCGTCGCGCTCCCCCGGTTCGTCAGCGCCAACGTGTGCTTGGTCGACAGCGACGCGACTGACGGGTCAATGCCGAACCCCTTGGCAAATCCAGCGTGATCGATCAGCCACGCCGCGCTGGACTTCACCAGCCCACCGTCGACCGGCCACGTTGGGGCGCCGTCCGGCACGGCGGACGGCTCGATGATCGGGTTGGTGAAAAACGAGCCGGCGCTGTACGTGTCCGGATCGTTCTTGTCGAGGACCATGCCTTTGCCGGCGCGCAGACGCAGGACGGCGTGCCGGACGGCTTGTGCCGATGCACGCTCGCCGATCCGGACGCCGAGCGTTCGGGCGAGTTCGGCGTAGGCGACGGGTGCACTCCCGTCGGACACGTCCAGGGCGAATTCGACGTCGAGAACTATGTACCGCGGTTGTCCGAGTGCGCGCGCCGTACGTTTGAACAGTGAATCGCGGTAGGCGAATTCGCATTCGGAGCCGGAGAGTTCCAATTCGGCGCCGGCCTGCCGATCCCACACGTGCACCGTCGTGATGCGGGTCGCGACTTCGGTGCCGTAGGCGCCCACGTTCTGCACGGGCGTGGCGCCCGCGGAGCCGGGCACGCCGGAGAGGGCCTCGAGCCCGGACAGTCCCTCTTCCAAAGTGCGGGCCACGACGTCGTCCCACGTCATACCGGCCTCGACGCGGACCAACGCCCGGCCGGGCCCGTCGGGGGTGACGGTGATGCCGCGGGTACGCACGTGGATCACCGTGCCGGTGAAGCCTTCGTCGGCGACCAGCAGATTGGATCCGCCGCCGAGCACCAGCACGTCGCGCCCGGACGCCCCGCCCGGCATGGGGTGCTCGGCCAGAAGCCCCACGAGCTCCTCGCGGGTCGCGGCCCGGCGGTAGTCTCCGATCGGGCCGCCGACCTTGAAAGTGGTCAGGTCGGCCAGCGACGGCGCTCCTTCACCGGTCATAGTGCGACGACGGCTTGCGCCTTGCCCAGCACCGTCTTGCCTCCGGTTGTCGCGGTCAGGTCGATACGGGCCGTGCCGGCGTCGACATCCAACGCGCCGACAGCGGCGGTGACGGCGATGACCGCCGTAGCCTCATCGGGCGATCCGCTCGCGGCATCGGGCACGGGGACCGGGCGGGTGAACCGGACCTGGTAGTCCCGGACGCGTCCGGGATCCCCGACCCAGTCGACGACGACGCCCACGACGGCGCCCATCGTGAACATGCCGTGCGCGATGACGCCGTCCAGGCCCACTTCCCGGGCGAACCGCTCGTTCCAGTGGATCGGGTTGAAGTCGCCCGACGCGCCGGCATAGCGCACCAGGTCGCCGCGCGAGACCGGGTACTCGGCCGATGCGACTTCGTCGCCGACGCTCAGGTCGGTTACTTGCGGGGCGCTCATGAGTCGTCTCCTCGGATCACGATGGACGAGATGGCAGTGACGACGCGCTCGCCGTCCTCCGCCTCGATCTCGGAACGGGTGGTGACCATGGCGTTCGGGCCGACCGTACGCACCGAGTCGACGAAGAGCTCGGCGACGAGCCGGTCGCCGGCGACGATCGGACGGTGGTGGGTGAAGCGCTGCGAGCCGTGCACGACGCGGGAGAAGTCGATGCCGGCGTCCGGGTCGGCGATCAGCCGCGCGTCCGAGCGTTGCGCCGGGATGACGGCGAAGGTGGGCGGGGCGATGACGTCGGAGTAGCCGAGCGCCTGAGCGGCGTCCGGATCCGTGTACGCCGCGTGGTCGGCGTGGGTGGCGGCGGCAAATGCGCGGATCTGCTCGCGTCCAACTTCGTAGACGTCGCCGGCAGGATACTGCCGGCCTTCGATATCGGAATTCATCCAACCTCCATGTCGATCCGGCGCGGCTAGAGACCCGTTGGAGGTGTCTGTAGCGGGGGCGGGGCACGATCCCGCGACCTCACGATTATGAGTCGTGCGCTCTAACCAACTGAGCTACCCCGCCGCGTTCATCAGGCTGACACAGTCATTCTGACGTACCGAGCCCCGAAAGGGAATCGAACCCTTGACCTTCTCCTTACCATGGAGACGCTCTGCCGACTGAGCTATCGGGGCAACGCCATAAAACTTTACAGGCAATGTCGCGCATTAGAAAATCGGCGCCTCCACACGCTCCCGAGTGGCGGCCAATGGCTCCCCCTTTTCGCCGAGTGGTGGCGAATGGTCGTGATTTTTTAAAAATCACGACCATTCGCCACCACTCGATGACGGCACACGACCATTCGCCACCACTCGATGACGTCAATTCGGCAGATTCGCCGGCAGCCGGTACGGCACCGAGCGCGGCGGGGCCGGATGACCGGCTTCGCCGAGGACGGCGTCCAGGTAGCCCTGCAGGCGGGCCGGATGGTCGGTGATGATCGAGCTCACGCCGAAGTCGAGCAGCCGGCGCCACTGATCTTGTTCGTCCACGAACCACACGAAACTTCCGACGCCGGTATCCACGATGGCGCGCATTTCGTCCGGTCGGTGCAGCAGGCCCTGCACGCTGGGGTTGTACGCTGCAACTTCGAGTTCCGGCAAGAGTTCGAGGTCGCTTTGCCGCGGCGCACTGCGCAACAGTCCGCGCGGCAGATCGGGCGCAACGCTCAACAGATTGCGCACCGTTCTGACGTTGAAGCTTTGCACAAGCACGCGATCGTCCAGTCCGGCGCTCCGGATCCGCTCGCACACGGCCTTCACCCCGTCGGGCTCCCACAGGCCCTTGAATTCGAAAAGCATCCGGCCGCCGTGCTCGGCAAATCCGGCAAGCATCGACTCCAGCGTCGGGATCCGGGCGCCGGCAAATCCCGGCCCGAGCCACGAGCCGGCATCGATATCGGCCAGCTCGGACAGCGTTTGTTGCTCGACGGTTCCGGTGCCGTCGGTTGTGCGCTCGAGCGTGTCGTCGTGGATGATGATCGGCACGCCGTCCGAGGTGCGGGTGACGTCGAACTCGATGAAATCGACGCCGACGGCGCGGGCCGCGTCAACGGCGGCCAGCGTGTTCTCGGGGACGGCGCCGGAGTATCCGCGATGGGCACTGACCCACGGCCGTCCGGTCTCGTGTGGATCGGGAAGGCCGATCCGCTGCTGGAATTTCTGCCATTCGGATTCCATCCCGTCAGCCTAGCCGAGCCCGGCGGCGAATAGGATGTCCGCTAGGCGACGCCGCGGCACGGGCCCGGCGCGCGCCCGACAGCGGGCGTTTGAACAGGATTGAGATGACGACGTGGCGTTGCAGTGGCCCGGCCGGCAGCTTGCCCGGTGGCTTGCCTGGTGGCTGCTCGGCGTCCTGGTCGTGGTCACGGGCGTGTTGCCGCCGGACGATTTTGCGGCGCTCGCCTGGCGAGTTGGGCCGATCCTGGGGTTCGTCGCGTCCATCACCGTGGTCGTCGAGCTTGCCACCTCGGCCGGACTCTTCGACGTCGTGGGAGACCGGATTGCAGCGTGGGGCAGGCATACCGGATGGTTGATCTGGCTGCTGGTCGTCGGCGCGGCCACCGTCAGCACGGCGTTCCTCTCCCTCGACACGACGGCAGTCGTGCTCACTCCGATCGTCGTTCTGCTGGCCCGCAAGGCGTCGATGTCTCCCCTGCCGTTTGCACTGACAACCGTGTGGCTGGCCAATACGGCGTCCGTGCTGTTGCCGGTATCGAATGTGACGAACCTGCTGGCGTGGCATCGCTGGCCCGTGCACCCGATCGGGTTCGCCGGAGCCATGTGGGCGCCGTTCGTCGTCGGTGTGGCACTTCCTGCCGCGCTGGTCTGGCTGCTCTACCGCCGCCGGCTGGCACACCGGTACTCGCCTCCGCCGCGCCATGTGGCTGCCGACAAGCCGTTGTTGGTGACAAGCGGCACTGTTGTGGCCGCCCTGTTGCCCGCGCTGGTGTCCGGGGTTCCCGTCTGGATCCCGTCCACGGCGGCCGCCGTTTTGCTGACGGCCGCGTTCGCCGTGCGCCGTCCGGGGACATTGCGGCCCGCGCTGATTCCGTGGCGTGCCGTGTCGATTGCGGCAGTGTTGTTCATCGTGGTGCAGGCCGCGGCGGCGCACGGTCTCACCACGGCAGTCCTGACACTGGCAGGAACCGGCAACGGCTATCCGGAGCTGCTGCGGCTGGCGGGCGTCGCAGCGTTGGCGGCAAACGTCGTCAACAACTTGCCGGCATACCTGGCACTTGAGCCGGCTGCCGGCACGCCGATCCGCCTCGGGGCGCTCTTGATCGGAGTCAACCTGGGTGCCATCGTGACGCCGTGGGCGTCACTGGCCGTGCTGTTGTGGCATGAGAGGGTCGCCTCCCTTGGAGTACGGATGTCGTGGCGCCGGTATTCACTCGTGGGGCTCGGGTTGACCGTGGTGCTCGTGCCGGCCGCCGTGGGCGCGCTGTGGCTGGCGCACGGGCTGCCCGGTTAGCACGGCACGGCGCGGCCGCCGGTCGCCCCCGTGCTATTTCCCTCCCAACGTGAACTTGTCCGGCACGCCGAGCCCCGTGCACGCGTCCCATCCCGGACCGGACTCGTAGGCGCCGTTCGAGCCGGACGTGATATCGCGAAATCCATCCGTGGTGTGCCCCGGTGTCACGCCCTTGTAGATGACCGGGTGGATCAGGCCCGGTCGTTTGCCGGGCGAGCCCGCGGCACTGCCGTCCGAGCCCGCGGCGTTCGCGGCAATGCGCGTGAGCAGCCCGGCCCACAGCGGGGCCACGGCGCTGGTTCCGCCGTAGACCGCCGATTTTCCGTCCACGTACACCTGGTATCCGGTATTCGGGTCGGCCGTCGCCGCCACGTCGGGCACTCCCCTGCCGCCTTTCCCGGTCGACGCCTCCGCCGAGGTGGCCGTCGATGCGCCTTTCCTGGGCGGAACTCCGGCATCGGCCTGCCACTTGGGCTGGTCGAAGACGTCGCTGACGCCCCCGCCGGTGGCGCCGCCGCCTTGCACGTTCCACACCGTTTCGCTCGTCACGGTGCCGGTGTCCGCGTCAGCGTGCAACGTCGTGCCGCCGCATGCCAATGCGTGCGGACTGGACGCCGGGAAGTCGACGTGCGGCCCTGCCGCACCCGTATCGGCCGAACCGGTATCGGCGGCATCGCTGCTGCCGTGATCCCCGGCCGCGGCCGTGACGCACACGCCAAGTGCTGCCGCATCGGCGAACGCGTCGTCGAGAGCGCCCCGGGCCTGCGCCGTCCATGCGTCCTCGCTCTGACCCCAGCTGATACTGATTGCGGCAGGGGTGGGATCGGCGTGCACGGCCTTGGAGACGGCGTCGATGAATCCGTCATCCGTGTTGGGACCGAAGTACACGACGATATCGGCTTTTGGCGCAATGGCCCCGGCTATTTCGATGTCGAGGAGCACTTCGCCATCCGCGCCCTTCGGGTCCTTGCCGGGATTGTTCTTGGCGCCGTCAACGCCGACGGCCGTGACCTTCGGCTTGTCGATGCCGAGGTGCGAGAAGTAGTGCGTCAAGTCGTCATCGCCAAAGCCGCCGCCCAGTTCGATGATGCCGATCGATTGGCCTGCACCGTCGCCGTCCGGCATTGAATAGATCTTCGCCAGGTCAAGCGGGGTGTAGCTGGCGTCCGGTTTCGCGGACGCCCACGAGTGAGCACGCGATTGCGGCCGGTCGTCCAGGCCGAACACGCCCGTGACGACGTCCCGCAGACCGGACGGAACACTCAACGTCCCTTCCCGGTGCCGGTGTGTCATGGGGCGTCCGGTCGCCGGGTCCGCCGATTCGGCGCGGTTCAACCGGACACCGAACGTGGTGGCGAGCGCCCCGGCCGGTCCTTCGACGCGCATGGTGCGCGCACCGGGGTCGACCGCGGTCACCGCCAGCCCGGCGGACGTCAAGGCGGCGGTCACCGCGCCGATATCGGCGTCCGACGCGCCATAGCTCTCCGCCAGTTCGGCGGGCGTCAGCGCGCCGGCCGCCATGACGTCGTCGGGCAGTTCGGCCTTGCGGCGAAGCAGCACCGTCAGACCGATTCGTTCCGATTTGTCGACCTCCCCCAAGATTCGGACGTCCGGAGCGGCTTGCCGGTGGCTGGCCGAGAGTTCGAACGGCTGGGTGGACGACTGGTTGCGGGGCTGGTCCGTGGTCATACGGCCATTGTGCGCTTCATCACCGACAACGTCGATGGGCTCGTGCTCAGCGCCGGTGAATCTCGATCAGTTCGCCGTCGGGATCGGTGACGGTGACGTGCGGAGCCTGCGCCTCGGGCTCTTCGGTCACCGCGTATCCCTCGGCACGCATCCGGTGCACGAAATCGGCAAGCGGCTCGGAGGTTTTGAAGCTCAGTCCGCAGCGGTATTCCGTGCCCGTCTCGCTTGCGTGCAGCCCTATCACCCCCGACTCGGCGCCGGCGCGGAGTTCACGCCACCCGGACGCCGTGGCGGCGACGGAGAATCCCAGGCGGTCGAAGAACGCCTGCCACCCGTCAAGGTCCGGGGTGAAGACGACGGCCACCACGTCGACGGCCGGTCCGTCGGCCGTGCCGCCGTCGGACCGGCCGCCCGGCCGATCGTTGGACGAGTGCTTGCTGAAGCCGTAGAAGTCATCGGGCGGCTCGCGGACGCCGATCTCGTGCCCGGGTCCGAGGACCGCCGCCCGCCGGCCAAATGCCTCGTCCCACCAACGCGCGTGAAGCCCGCCGCGAATAAGATCCTCTGCTGCCGCGCGAGCGTCGGGCGTTTCGAGGCCGAATGACGTGGTCACGCTCTCAGCCGTCTCGGCAGAGGCAAGCGGGTGGACGGCGACAATGCCGCCGGCGCCGCCCAGCACCGCGAAGTCGTCCTTCGTGACCACCGGACGGAGCCCGACGGCTTCCAGGAAGCGCCGCATCTCGGCGGGCCCGTCGGTGAACCGATACGGGCTCACCCGATAGTCGGACGCCGCAGCGCGTTCGGTCATCGCTCATTCCTTTCCAGGGACACCGGGTCTTGACACCTGTTGCTCCACGAGCGTAGTCGTGTATTAGTTTGCTAGCAACAGTCTTGCGTGTCACGGCTGCGGGTTGCGCGAATCGTAGCGACGGAAAGCCGGCTGCAGCTTTGCCAGGATCAGCACGGCCAGCACGCAGGCAAGTCCGCCGGCGAGCGCTTCCAGCCCTTCGCCGAGCAGCGATCCGCCGGCTCCGGCCACGACGTCCCCCATGCGCGGGCCGCCGGCGACCACCACGATGAAGATTCCCTGCAGCCGGCCGCGCATCGCGTCCGGCGTGGCTGCCTGCAGGATGGTATTGCGGAACACCATGCTGATCGAATCGACCCCGCCCGACACCAGCAGGCACGCGGCCGCCAGCCAGAGGAACAAATCCGACGGGTTCGGGCCGGTGCGGTGCGCGATCACGATGACGACGCCGAAGCCCGCTATCGCAAGCCCCCACAGGCCGACACAGTTGATGACGACCATGCCTTGGCGGCGCACCCTGCCGAGCGGTCCGGAGAACAGCGCGGCTCCCATCGATCCAAGTGCCGTCGACGCCAGCAGGAAACCGACGGTCGTGCCGTTGCCACCCAGCACCGCCTCCCCCACGGCCGGCAACAAGGCACGCGGCTGGGCAAAGATCATGGCACACATGTCCGACAAGAAAGTCATTCGGATATTGGGCCGAGTCGATAGGAATGTGAATCCCTGTACGACGGATCGCAGTCCGGCTTTGTGGACTTCGCCTTCGGGTGGGATCGGCGGCAGTTTCACCAACGCCCACAGCGCGAACGAGAACGTGAGGACGTCGATCGTATAGGTGGCGCCGTAGCCGACCGAGGCGACGAGGACACCGGCCAGCATGGGTCCAACCGTCATGGACACGCTGAAGATGATCGACCCGAGCGCGTTCGCGGCCGGGAGCATCTCCTTGCGCACCAATCGCGGGATGATGGCACTGCGGGCGGGCTGATTCAACCCGGCCGCAGCGTTCTGCACCGCCACGAGGCAGTAGAGCACCCACACATTGCCAAGCCCGAACCATGCCTGGGCGGCAATGCCGATCGTGACCGCCCAGAGCACGAGCGAGGCGTAAATGGCGACCTTGCGACGGTCGTGCGCATCGACGACCGAACCGCCGTACAGCCCCGAGGCCACGAGTGGGACCAGCGCGAACACCCCGAGCAGGCCGACCGCGAACGTGGATTTGGTGATGGCGTAGATTTCCAGGCTGACCGCAACGGTCGTCAACTGAGTGCCGATCGACGACAACGCCAGTCCGGTCCACAGCCGCCGGTAGTCGGGGTTTTCCCGCAGCGGCGTCAGATCGGCAAGGAGTCGGGGCACCGACTTAGTGTACGGCCCACGTTCCCGCGGCTTGTTCCGCGTGGGCGTCCGTTCGCCGGAGCGGTAGAAGGACGCGCCCACGCGGAACGGTTGGAGCGAGGGAACGGGCCCGCCACGCGGATACAGAAGAGCCCCCGCCGGAACTCAATCCGGCGAGGGCTTCCTCTCCCTGGTGGCAGGTGAAGGATTCGAACCTTCGAAGCGTAACGCGGCTGATTTACAGTCAGCTCCCTTTGGCCGCTCGGGCAACCTGCCGTGGGGGTGCTTCATGCACCTAGAAGAGAATACTAGCCCAGGGCGCCGACTAGGAAATCGGGTCCGCCGGGCCTTCCGGGGCGCGTCGCCCGGCACTTCGTCGCGGCACCGCCGTCTTGGTTAAGCTGGCCGAAGGAGTCCGCCCACCCCGACCAGTAGGGAGCATCATCCATGGCAAGCGAATCCTCGTTCGACATCGTCAGCAAGGTCGACAAGCAGGAAGCCGACAACGCACTCAACCAGGCGGCCAAGGAAGTGTCGCAGCGCTACGACTTCCGCGGCATGAACGCGTCGATCGAGTGGAGCGGCGAGAAGATCATGATCAAAGCGGCTAGCGAAGACCGGGTGAAAGCCGTTTTGGACGTCTTCCAGTCGAAGCTGGTCAAGCGGGGCATTTCGCTGAAATCCCTCGACGACGGCGACCCGTACCCGTCGGGCAAGGAGTACCGCCTCGAGGCCGCACTCAAGGAAGGCATTGGGCAGGACGACGCCAAAAAGGTCTCCAAAATCATCCGCGACGAAGGGCCCAAGGGCGTCAAATCGCAGATCCAGGGCGACGAGCTGCGCGTGAGTTCGAAAAAGCGCGACGACCTCCAAGATGTCATTGCCCTGTTGAAAGGCAAGGATCTGGACATCGACCTGCAGTTCACCAACTACCGGTAGTCGACAAAATTTGACCGGACCGGCGCTCTCCCCCGGAGCCGACGTGCGCCGCACGGACGTCAGGGCACCGTCAGCCCGGTTCGCTGTGCCACGAAATTGCGCACCTGCGCCCGGAACTCCGGGTCGGCGGCAGCTCCTCGAACCGGCACGGTATGCAGGCGGTGATCGCCTCTGCGCAGCCGTGGCCCAATGAACGTCCGCTGAGGTACGTCCGGCGCGACGGCGGCCCAGACAATCGATCGGGCGGCATCATCCGGCGTGCGAGCGAGGAGCGCATCCACGGCACGGGCGGTCACCCGGCTCATGGGAGTCGTCGCCTGCTGGTTCATGGCGGTCGCCGCTACGCCGGGATGCGCGATCACGGAGCGGATGGGCGACCCGGTCGCCTCCAGTCGGTCGGTCAAGTCAACGGCAACGGCGGCGGCAGCCGTCTTCGAACTCCGGTACGTGCCCAATTGGGCAAATGCGGATGCGTCGTCGATGCCGGAAAGATCCGGCACCGCCGTCGTCCGCTGAGAAAGGTTCGAGCCGACGAGCACTATTCGCGGATCCGTCCCGGTCATCGCCGGAAGCAGCCGCTCGGCGAGAGCGGCAGGACCCACGACGTTCGTCGCCCAGGTGAGCTCGGTCCCGTCGACTCCCTTGTCGAATCTCGCCACGCTTACCCCGGCGTTGTTGATGAGCGCCCCGATCCTCGGACCCTCACTCAACACATCGTGCGCAAAGGCGGCGATGGAGTCGAGAGAGGCGGTATCGAGAGGTCGAATTTCGACGCTGCCCCGTCCGGCCAGAGCAGCGGCAACATGCGCGGCCTTGTCACGATTGCGCGCCCCGATGATGATGTGGGCGCCCGCTTTCGCGAGCTCGCGAGCGGCGACGAAACCGAGACCGCTCGTGGCGCCGGTGATCACGATAGTACGACCGCGTTGGTCCGGAATGTCGGCAAAGCTGAAATCGAAGGGGGTGGTGGGCACGAGTGGGTACTCCTCAAAAGACTTAAGCGGATGCCTTATCCGGTAAGCCTAGCACAACCGGATTATTCATCCGGTATTGTTGTCGTATGCCCGAGATTCTTGCCAGACCCCAGGCACAACGGGTCGACGCCGCCCGGAATCGCGCCCGACTCCTCGAGGTCGCCCGAGCTCACCTGCTTGCCGGCAATGACCTGCCACTCAATACGATCGCCCGCGAGGCAGCGGTCGGCGTGGGAACCGCGTACCGGCACTTCCCGAACCGCGCAACGCTACTGGAAGCACTGGCTATTGACGCCTTCGAGGCATTGCTGGAACAAGTCAGCGCTGCAATCGTCGCCTCTGGAACCGATACGGCAGCCGCACTGCGAGGGGCCCTCCAAGCCGCCTTCAATGAGCTCCGAGGCGACGCCGCGCTGGCCAAGATCCTCAGTTCCGGTGCGTTCTCCTGTGCCGATACGGCAGCGATCGCGAGCGATCTCGTCACGGCGTTCACCGACGTGCTGGCGCGTGCGCGCCGGGAAGGGCTGCTGCGCGAGGACGTCGGGCCGGACGACCTTCGCCGGCTGCTCTGCGGACTCGCTGCGGCCACGCACGCCGGCACCGAGCCGGTAGCCGATCCTTCGCGATACCTCGAGATCCTCGTGGCCGGGCTGCGACCTCACTAACGCCAAGGCGGGGCGTGACATTCTGGTGCCATGGCCCGTTCCGCTCGCGATCACCGCACGCCCGTGCTGTTTGCCTTGATCCTTGCCATGGCACTCGTGGCCATGGACACCACCATCGTCGCCACGGCGATCCCCCAGGTCGTCGACGACCTGGGCGGGTTCGCCCTGGTGGGCTGGGTCTTTTCCGTCTATCTGTTGGCGCAGACCGTGACCATCCCGGTTTACGGAAAACTCGCCGACCTGTTCGGACGCAAGCCGATCCTGGTCATCGGCGTGGTGATCTTTCTTGCCGGTTCACTGCTGTCGGCGCTGTCGTGGTCGATGGTGGCGCTGATCGTCTTCCGCGCGCTGCAGGGCCTCGGCGCCGGCTCGATCGGCGCAACGGTGAACACGGTGGCCGGCGACATCTACACCATTGAAGAGCGCGGCCGGATACAGGGCTACTTGTCCAGCGTGTGGGGAATTTCGGCAGTCGTGGCACCTGCTATCGGCGGCGTCTTCGCACAATACGCATCGTGGCGATGGATCTTCCTGGTCAATCTGCCGATCGGCGTCTTTGCGCTGGTCTTGATAGTGCGCGGCCTGCACGAGGATGTACGCCCGCAGCGTCACCGCATCGACTACGCCGGTGCTTCCGCCGTGTTGGTCGCGGCGTGCGCGCTCATTCTCGGCCTTTTACAAGGCGGGACGGCGTGGCCGTGGCTGTCGGTGCCGAGCATCGCCACCTTCGCGGCGGCCGTCGCCGCATTGATCGTCACCATCGCCTGCGAACGACGCGCCAGCGAACCGATTCTGCCGGGCCATTTGTGGACCCGCCGGCTGCCGGCCGGATCGTATGCCGCGACCTTGACGGCGGGGCTGATGGTGATCGGCCTCTCGATCTACCTGCCCAACTGGGGCCAGCACGTCCTGGGGTTGAACGCGGTCGAGGCCGGGTTCGTCCTGGCGGTCATGAGCCTGACCTGGCCCACCGCGTCCGGTCTCTCGGCACGGCTCTACCTGCGCATCGGATTCCGCAACACGGCGCTTGTCGGCACCGGATTCGCGATAGCGTCCGGAATCGTGTTCAGCCTTTTGGGCACGACGTCGCCCATCTGGCAGCCGGTGCTCGGCAGCGCCCTGATGGGCGCCGGAATGGGGCTCATCGTCTCGCCGCTGCTCGTCGGACTGCAAAGCACCGTCGGCTGGTCCGAACGCGGCACAATCACGGGCGGCGCCATGTTCGCCAGGTTCTTCGGGCAGAGCATCGGCGCCGCGGTGTTCGGCGCCGTCACGAACAACGTGCTACGGAGTCACCACGGCGCGCCGCTCGACGTGGCGACGAACGCGGCAACGCACGCCACGTTCATCGGGCTGTTGGTTGCGGCAGCGGTGACGGCGGCGATTTTGCTGATAGTCGTGCCGCGGCACTTCCCCACCATCGACGCGCACTCCGCTTAACTGGGCGCGTGCGCGGCCTTCAACATCTCCTCGCGGGTGGCGAATTTGATGCGTTCGCGTCCACGGGCCTCGCCGTTGCGACGCTCCTGATCGTCCATGGCGTGGTAGCCCGACCAGTCGGTGGCTTCGATTCCGCGGCTTTCCAAAAAGTCCACTATCGCCGCCGGATCCGGATTCTCCGGTTCCGGCAGGCCGGGCCGATCCTCGATCACGTGCGTGATGGTTTCCAGTGCGTCGCCCTTGGTGTGCCCGATCAGTCCGACCGGCCCGCGTTTGATCCAGCCCGTCGCGTAGACGCCGGGGACCGGCTCCGCGCCGGCCTCCGTCGACGACAACACGACTCCGCCGTCATTGGGAATGACTCCGCGCTTTGAATCGAACGGCAACGCATCCAGCGGGGATCCGAAGTAGCCGACCGCGCGATACACGGCCTGTACCGGCCACTCGTGGAACTCGCCGGTCCCCTTGACGCCGGCGTTGCCGTCGAGTTCCATCCGCTCGGTGCGCAAACCTTCGACCTTGTCCTCGCCGAGCACTTCGACGGGCGCGTGCAGGAAATGCAGGTGCAGCCGGCGCGAGGCGCCCGAGGGCTCGCGCAACGTCCAGTCGGTCAAAGTCTTCGTGACCTGCTTGGTCTGATTGTTCGAGTGGATCTGCCGCATCGATGCGTCGTCGAAATCGAAATCCTCCGGATACACGATGACGTCGACGTCCGGAACCTTGCCCAGCTCGCGCAACTCCAGCGGCGTGAATTTCACCTGGGCCGGCCCGCGCCGTCCGAACACGTGCACATCCGTGACCGACGAATTCTTCAACGTCTTGTACACGTGGTCCGGAATTTCGGTCGGCAGCAGGTCGTCGGCATGTTTCGAGAGCATCCGGGAAACGTCGAGCGCGACGTTCCCGTTGCCGATCACCGCCACCTGCCCGGCGTCCAGCGACCATTCCTGCGAGTAGTCCGGATGCGAGTCGTACCAGTTGACGAACTCGGCTCCGCCGTGCGACCCGGGCAGATCGATCCCGGGGATGTCGAGGTCGGCGTCGCGCACGCACCCGGTCGAAAAGATCACCGCATCGTACATCGACTGCAGTTCGGCAAGGTCGATGTCACGGCCGTATTCCACATTGCCGAATACGCGCACGTCGCCCCGGTCGAGCACCTTGATCAGTGCATTGATGATCAGTTTGATGCGGGGATGATCCGGCGCGACGCCGTAGCGGACCAGCCCGAACGGTACCGGAAGCCTCTCGAACATGTCGATGCTGACCTCGAAATCGCGTTCGGCCTTCGTCAGCAGATCCGCCGCGTAGATACCGGCCGGACCGGCGCCGACAATTGCCACCCGCATTGGGCGCATAAAAATGTCCTCCCTCGGCCCTCGGGGCCTGCAACGCGCCATGAAGCGGCGCCGTAAAAATCCACCCGTTTAGGGTAGGCAAATCTATCGTAATTCAAGCCTAACGCGCTTGCCGAACGCCCGCGAGGGGTTCGTGAGCTTCGCCACGTCCGGCCGGCAGGCGTTCCACGCACTGAAATACCGGCACGTTTCGGACCGGGCGCGCATAAGCTGGTGGCGTGCCCGAGATCGAGACTTCCACCACGGCTGCCCCCGAAGAGAACACCGACCGCCTCGGATTGCTCTTCGGCATGCTCGGGTACGTGTCGTGGGGGTTCATTCCGCTCTACTTTGCGATTCTGGAGCCGGCCGGATCCATCGAGATCGTCGCCCACCGGGTGCTGTGGTGCCTCGTGCTGTGCGCGATAGCGCTGATCTTCACCCGCGGCTACCGGCGAGTCTTCGCCCTTATGCGCTCACCGCGCGTACTGCTGACCATCGCCGCCGCATCGGTGTTCATTGCCGGCAACTGGCTGACGTACGTGTACGGCGTGATGACCGGGCGTGTGGTCGAGGTATCCCTCGGCTACTTCATCAACCCGCTGTTCACGGTGCTGTTGGGCGTGGTCGTGCTCCGGGAGCGCCTCTCGCGGACGCAATGGGCGGCCGTGATCATCGGTACGGTGGCCGTCATCGTCATCGCCGTCGCGTACGGGCGTCTTCCCTGGCTCGCACTCGTTGTGGCGTTCAGCTTCGGCATGTACGGATTGCTGAAGAACCGGGTCGGCAAGTCGGTCGGCTCGCTCGAGGGCCTGTCGATCGAATCGCTCGTGCTGACCCCCATCTCGCTGGCCTACGTGCTGTGGATCGAAGCGGCCGGCCACGGCACGTTCACCGGCAACGGGGCGGGCCACACGCTGCTGTTGATGGGGCTCGGAGCCGTCACGGCGATCCCGTTGCTGCTTTTCGGCGCGGGAGCACGGCGTCTGCCGCTGGTCTGGATGGGGATGCTGCAGTACATCACGCCCATCATGCAGTTCGTCCTGGGCGTCACGGTGTTCGGCGAGCACATGGCGCCGGCCCGGTGGATCGGTTTCTTCCTCGTTTGGACGGCGCTTGCCGTGCTCACGACCGACATGCTGCGCCGACGCCGGCAGCGTCAGCTCCGTAGCCGTGCCCGGGCAAATGAGCCGTGCGAAGACGCGAGCTAGGCCGTCCGCTCGACGACGGTGCGTGCAAACGCACTCAACGCATCCTTCACGCTGCCGTCCGGCAGCGGTGCCAACGCGGCAATTGCCGCATCCGCCCATTTGCGCGCTTCAGCGGACGCCTCGGCGACGGCGGGGTGCGCCCGCATGGCCGCGACTGCGCCGGCCAATGCCTCGTCGGTGGATAGATCGGCGTCCAACAAGGCGACCAGATCGCGGCTTGCCGCGTCGCCGTCGTCCGCGGCCTTGCGCGCCAGCAGAACCGGCAGGGTCGGCACACGTTCGCGCAAATCGGTTCCGGGAGTCTTACCGGACGTCGCCGCGTCGATTGTCAGGTCGATGACGTCGTCGGCCAGTTGAAACGCCACGCCGATCTTTTCGCCGAATTCGGCCAAAACCGGCACATATGCCGCCGGGGCACCGGAAAAACGCGTCCCGAACTGGCCGGCCGCCGAAATCAGCGACCCGGTCTTGTCGGATAGCACGCCGATGTAGTGCTCGATCCGGTCGGCGCCGTCGTCCGGGCCGAGCGTTTCGCGCATTTGGCCCAGGCAAAGCCGCTCGAAGGTCTTCGCTTGCAACGAGACGGCCTCGGGACCGAGCTCGGCAACGATGCTCGACGCACGGGCGAACAACAGGTCGCCGGTCAAGATCGCAATCGAGTTGCCCCACACCTCGTGCGCACTGGGCGCGCCGCGGCGCATGGGCGCCGAATCCATCACGTCATCGTGGTACAGGGTGGCCAAGTGGGTCAGTTCGGTCACGACCGCCGCTTCAACCACTTCGTGGTGCCGCGAATCGCCCAACTGCGCGGCCAACAGGACGAGCAGCGGGCGAACGCGCTTGCCGCCGGCGTCAATCAGATGTTTCGAGCTGGCGTCGGCGATGTCGTCGGTCTGCGCGACGGCGGCGCGCAGCCGGTCCTCGACGATTGCCAGACCGTCCGTCATGTTCTTCGCCAGCACGGGGTCGTCCGGGGCGAGAGCAAATCCCGCGCCCACGTTAATGGGCGACGTCTGCGGTTCAGCCTGGTTCATGAGCTTTCACATTCACTGGTTCGAGGTGGCCGGGACTAAACGATCCAAGGCATGAATAACTCGATCGTATCCGTCCCGACGGTGACGGGGGTCCTCCGTGAGGTTAGCCAAGAGCTTGACGACGAACCGCATCAGGGTGCGTGACGACATTCCGTATTTGATGCCCAGTGCCATCAGCGCGGGCCTGCCGATCACTTGGACGAAACCGCGGCCCAGGGTGAAATAGCTGCCCCATGCGGTTTTGATCCGGTCCGGATAGGCGGCAAGTTCGCGGTCGGCGTTCATTGCCGGACGGCGGGTGAATGCCTGGGCGATCGTGTCGGCGGCGATCCTGCCGGCTTCCATGGCGTAGGCGATGCCTTCGCCGTTGAACGGGTTCACCATACCTGCCGAGTCGCCGACCAGCAGCATGCCCGGCACGTAATGCGGCGTCCGGTTGAATGCCATGGGCAGCGCGGCCCCGCGCACCCGTCCGACTTGATTTTCCGGGCGGAACCCCCACGCTTCGGGCGTCGAGTCGGTCCAGTCGCGCAGCACCCGCCGGTAGTCGACCTTGCCGAACTGCTTGGAGGAGTTCAAAATGCCCAGTCCGACGTTCGACGTGCCGTCGCCGACGCCGAACACCCACCCGTATCCGGGCAGCACCGGTCCCGGGTGCCCGGCCGTGCCTTTGGCGCGGATCTCCACCCAGCTTTCCAGCCAGTCGTCGTCGTGACGCGGCGACGTGAAATAGGTGCGCACTGCCACCCCCATGGGGCGGTCGTCGCGTTTTTCCAGACCGAGGGCCAGCGCCATGCGCGCCGAGATGCCGTCGGCCGCGACGACGACGGGCGCTCGGAAGTCGGCTTCCGGGCCGGTCTTGCGTCCGGCGTCGTCGGTTTCGCGCACGCGGACGCCCGACACCCGGCCGGTCTTCTCATCGACGATCGGCGCCGTCACGGCGTGTTGCTGCAGCAAGCGCGCTCCGGCCCGTTCGGCGTGGGCGGCGAGTTCGGCGTCGAATCCGAGCCTGGTGCGCACGAGCCCATAGTTCGGGAAGGCGCTGACATCGGGCCAAGGCATTTCCAAGGAATGCCCGCCGCCGATCAGGCGCAGCCCCTTATTGCGACGCCACCCGCGCTCGTACGTCGTCGGCAGCCCCATGCATTCGATCTCCCGGGTCGCGCGCGGCGTGAGACCATCCCCGCACACCTTTTCGCGCGGGAACTTCGACTTCTCGACGGCCAGCACGTCGAGGCCGGCCTTGGCCAAGTAGTACGCGGTTGTCGCGCCGGCCGGTCCGGCGCCGACCACTATGACATCTGCCTGCCGCGAGGGCCCGCCTGCTGGTGTGCTCACTCGGCTCCGGCCGCCGATCCGCTCCGCCGGTCTTCATCGCGTGCCGCGGCGTCCGGCTTCGCGGCGTCCGGCTTGACCGCCCGGTGCAAGGCGACGATGCCGCCCGTGAGGTTCCGATAGCGCACGCGCGCCCAGCCGGCGTCCGACATGAGCGCGGCGAGTCCGTCTTGATCGGGCCACGCCCGGATCGACTCGGCCAAGTACACGTACGCGTCCGGGTTCGAGCTGACGGTGCGAGCCACGGACGGCAACGCGCGCATCAGGTATTCGAAATAGACCCGCCGGAACGGGGCGAATGTCGGAGTGGAGAACTCACACACGACAATGCGTCCACCCGGTTTCGTCACCCGGCGCATCTCGCTGAGCGCGCGGATCGTGTCATGCACGTTGCGCAGGCCGAACGAGATGGTGACGGCGTCGAAAGTGTCGTCGCCGAACGGAAGATCCATGGCGTCGGCGTAGCGAAAATCGATATCGGGACGTCGGCGGCGGCCTTCGGCAAGCATGCCTTCCGAGATGTCCCCGGCCACCACGCGCGCGCCGAGGTCGGCGAACGGTTCGCTGGAGGTGCCGGTGCCGGCAGCCAGATCAAGCACCGATTCGCCGCGGACGGCGTGCACGGCGCGGACCACCTGCGTACGCCACAGCCTGGCTTGGCCGAGCGACGCCACGTCATTGGTGACGTCGTAGCGGGCAGCGACGCGATCGAACATTGCGGCGACCTCGCTCGGCTGTTTGTCCAGGTGAGCCCGATTCATATCTCCCATGATCGCAAGGAAGCCAGTCGAGTAGCGAATCGGGAGGGCCGAATCCGGCGCGGGAAGGCTGTGAGGTTGCCCACCGGCACACGCCGGCAGCACATCCGGGCCGGTGAGGGAGACTATCCTTTGTGCTTACGATGACAAAGCAGCATTTGCACGCTCGTTCGTACTTCATCGACGGGGTCGGCTCGGCCGTCTCGCCTTTCGACAGCGAGCTGCCGACCGACCTGACCGATTTCCTGACCCGGCTGCCCGCGAGCGGCCTCTCGGCGTGGGTGCGCGGACATTCGGGGCTCGTCGGATGGGGCGAGCTTTCCCGGTTCGAGACCAAGGGCGCCGACAGGTTCGCCGATGCGTCGGACTTCTGGAAACAACTCTCGGCCGGCGCGGACGTCGACGACGCCGTCCGGCTCCCCGGGTCGGGGCCCGTCGCTTTCGGCTCGTTCGGCTTCTCCGACCGAACCGATA
The DNA here is from genome assembly GCF_013409065.1 of Spelaeicoccus albus. Taxonomy (NCBI): domain Bacteria; kingdom Bacillati; phylum Actinomycetota; class Actinomycetes; order Micrococcales; family Brevibacteriaceae; genus Spelaeicoccus; species Spelaeicoccus albus. The sequence goes on from NZ_JACBZP010000001.1 coordinate 3,958,136, forward strand.
TCCCGTCCGTCCTGATTGTTCCGCGCGTCGTGCTGGGCAGGCATTCGGGCCGCGTATGGGTGACGACCATGAGTTTTGACGACGAGCCCGCGCCGGAGCGGCTGGGAGCGCCGTCCCCGTTGGAGCGGCCGCGCGCCGTCACCGTGACGGCCGGCGGCCGCGACGACTGGGAAGAAACCGTCGGGAAGGTGGTCGACCGTATCCGCGCCGGCGAAGCGAAAAAGGTGGTGATGGCCCGGGACGCCGCGGCCCGCAGCGACGAGCCGCTCGACGTGCGGTTCCTTCTCGGCCATTTGAACGCACACTACCCGACCTGTTGGACCTACCACGTCGACGGAATGCTCGGCGCTACGCCGGAGTTGTTGGTGAGCTCGCACGACGGGGCGGTGCATTCGCGGGTGCTGGCCGGCACGTTCTACAACAACTCGGGCGATCACGACGTCGATGTCGAGGCGGCCCGCCATGTGCTGGCGAAATCCAAGGACAGCGCCGAACACAAGTACGCGGTTGATTCACTTGTCGAAACCCTTTCACCGCTGTGCAGCTCGCTCGAGGTCGACTGCGAACCGTTCCTGCTCGAACTGCCCAACGTCATCCACTTGGCCTCGGACGCACGCGGGCACCTGACGCATCGATCCGACGGAAGCCGGGTCAGCTCGCTGGAAATCGCTGCCGCGCTGCATCCGACGGCAGCGGTCGGCGGCACCCCTCGCGGCCGTGCCCTCGAACTGATCGACGAACTCGAGGCAACGGATCGCGGCAGGTACGCCGGGCCGGTCGGCTGGATCGGCGCGTCCGGCGACGGCGAGTGGGGCCTTGCTCTGCGCGGCGGGCGTCTGGACGAGGACGGCCGCGGCGTTCGGTTGTTCGCCGGCGGCGGGATCGTCGGCGAGAGCGTGCCGGAATACGAGTGGCTCGAGACAGTTGCCAAACTGGCACCCATGCTTGCCGCGCTCGGCGTCCGGACCGAACGATAGCCGGCCTCGGCGGCGTTCTCGCCGGCCGGGCGGATTCACAAGTCCGGCCGGGTCAGGCCGGGGGCACGTCCGGCCGGGCCGGCGCTTCCAGCGCGGCGTGGACACGGGCACGGATGCGGCGATCCAACCGGCGACGACCGAGCCGATCGCCGCGCACCTCGATGAGCCGGCGTCGTCCCCACGTCCAGGTGCCCAAGGCGCGGCGCAGCCCCGCCGCCAAGTCGACGCATTCATACTCCAGCCCGTAAGCGGCGGCCAGGTGGTCGAATCGGGCGCCGTGCGGCGTGCCGAAGATCCGTTCGAACGAGGCCGCCAACCGGTCGTCGCCTTGTTCCAAGGTCGCAAAGATGCCGCCGCCGTCGTCATTGAAGACGATGATTTCCAGATCCGGGGCGTCCTCGAGCGGCCCGATCATGAGGGCGCCGGAATCGTGCAACGCGGTCAGGTCGCCCACCAGCACGCGGACTCTCGATTGCGGAAGCGCCAAGGCGATGCCGGACGCCGTCGCGATCGTGCCGTCGATTCCCGCCAGCCCGCGCGAGGCCACCACCGTCCGCTCTTCGGCGGGCATCACCAGGTCGACGTCGCGAATCGGGTTCGACGAACCGACGACCAGGACGTCCCGCGGCCCGGTGGCGGCCACGACGTCGGCCGCCACTGCCGGCCCCGTGAGTTCGACGGCGTCGTCCAGCACGTCGGCAACCGCCGACAAGGCGCGGGCGCCTTCGCGGATCCACGCGTCCCGCCAGGCTCGGTCGGCCGATTCCCCGACTGCAGCGTCCGCGTCGCCCGAGGCATCCGGGTTGCCCGGATCGAAAGTCACGCCCGGGACGCACCGGCCGCCGGGCACGCCCGCGCCAAACGCTCGGGGGTCGGCGGTCACCACGACGTGCTCGATGTCGGGGCGGGACAAAAGCTCGTTCACGGGACGGCTCAACGTGGGGTGGCCGAAAACGACTACCCGTTCGATCCGTTCGGTCAGTGGCGACTCGGCCAGCACGAGCCGGTAGGCATCGACGGATCCGCGGCGAGCGCCGGACGTCGGCTCGGCAAGAACCGGCCAGCCGGCGGCATCGGCAAGACGGCAGGCCGCCCGGCCGGTCGCCGGATTCGGGGAGTCGCCGGCCACGATGACGGTCCGCGGCCCCCGTCGAAGACGTAACTGCCCCGTCTCGGAGCCCGCCGTCTGCCGCTGCCGCACCCGGGGGCTGCCCGGGGTCGCCGGACCGTCCGCATTCTGCTCCGGGGTGTACGGTTCGTCGTCCGGCACCAGCGGCGGCCGAAAGGATACGTTCACGTGGACCGGCCCGGGGCGAGGATCCGCGCCGTCCGCGGCCGGCCCGGCGCCTCCCCGCGCCAGCGCGATTGCCGTGCGCAGTGCCTCAGCCGGCTCGGCGACGTCGCTCGGCTGCCCGACGGCAGGCACATCCACGGCGTGCCGCACGTCGGTCGTGAAGAGCGTGTGCTGAGCGCGTAGCGTTTGGTTCGAGCCGGTACCGCGCAGCTCGGCCGGCCGGTCGGCGCTCAGGACGATCAGCGGCACTCCCCCGTAACTTGCTTCGAGCACGGCCGGGTGGAGGTTCGCCACGGCCGTGCCCGACGTCGTCACAATCGCGACCGGATCCGAAGGCGTCGCGCCCTCACCGACCGGGTCGCCGCCGATCAGGGCATTCTGAACCAACTCGCCCTTTGCCAAGCCCAGCGCCGTGAATCCGGCGACGCGCTCGTCGATACGCACGTGCAACCGGATGAGGCCCCGGTCCGCTGCAGCCGTCAAGGCATACGCCAACGGGGCGCTGCGCGAGCCCGGTGAGAGCACCACGTGGCGGATTCGCGAGCGGATGAGCTCGGTGACGAGGGCTCGGGCGGTCAGGGTGGAAACGTTCACCCCGCCATCTTCTCGCACCCCTCGCCGCAATACCTTCTCGCATCCCTCGCCGCAAAACGCGCCGCGGCGTATAGAACGCGCCGTCATGACGGCGCGTTCTATACACGCCGGCGCGTTTTGCCGGGGCGCGGACGGGAGCGTGGCGCAGGTGGCCGGGCGGGACTTCGGAGCAGCTACTGCGTGAGCGCCCGTTGGATTCGTTCGAGGGCATCAATCGAATCGGCGCGGACCGCGTAGCCTCCAATCCCTCGCCGGCGTTCTTGGGCCCGCACGTGGTCGGCGATCTCCGTGACCGTGCCGATCAACGCAAACGGGGCGTCCAATAGTTCGGCCGGGGTCATTGAGTCGACGTCGAATCGGTCCAGGAGCGCTGCCGCGGCGCGCTCCGCGTCGTCCGTGATCTCGACATACTGCACCAGTGCCTCCAGCTGCGGCCCCGGCCCATCCTCAACACCGTCGCGAACTGCATCGAGATGCCTTTCGATTTCCGCCGGCGTCCATCGCACCTCGTGCGAATGCCCGTCGGCGCGAGTTTTCCCCAGGCCGGAGAGGCCGACGATATCGGCGTGCTGCCCGGCATACCGCAAAAGCCGGGAGTTATTGCCGCCCACCAGCAGCGGCACGCGACTTTGCACGGGTCTCGGGCATTCGAGGACTGCATCGTCCAGTGCGACATGCTTGCCGCGAACCGTCACGGTGCTGCCGTCCAACAACCGCCGCGCGGCATCCGCGACTTCAATCAACCGGTCGACACGCTCGGCCGGACCGGGCCGAGTACGGCCGTAGTATTCCCATTCGGCAGGCGTATGTCCCGCGCCGAGGCCCAACACCGCGCGGCCGCCGGAGATCACGTCGAGACTTGCCGCATCGGCGGCCACGTCGAAAGGTTCCCGCACTCCGGCGTTCATGACGAGTGCGCCGAGCCGGACACGTGATGTGACGGCGGCTGCGGCAGCAAGCGCCGGCACCGGCGAAAGCGTCGTCCCCGGATGGTCGGGACAGTACAAGCGTTGCACCGACCCCTCGTCTGCCCGGCGTGCCAACGCCAGCCATGCCGATGGGTTGCCGGGCGAGCCTTGTACCGAGAATTCGATACTCATTCGGCCAGTAGAGCACGATCGGTGTCCGGTTGCTTCGGCTTTCGCCAATTGCGCAATTCCCGTCTCCGCCATTTCCGCAAAACGCGCCAGCGCGTATAGAACGCGCCGTCATGACGGCGCGTTCTATACTCGCCGGCGCGTTTTGCGGCTGGTCAACAGCGTGTAACAGCGACGCAGCCTGTCCAGCCACCAGTCGCGACGATCCGTCGGGGCCGCCAACGCGTCCAACCGCTCTTCGTCCACGTTCAGGTTGCCGACCCGGAGTTCGCCGCCGGACGGTAGTAACGGCGGGTCGGCCACGTCGCTGCTGAACAATCCGATGGTTCCCAGTCCGCACGCATGGTCCAGCTCCGGCAACGCCGCGGCCAGAGCGAGGCCGGCCCGGATACCGACCGATGTGTCCAATGCCGAAGACACGACGGTGGGCAGCCCGCATTCGGCAGCAACCGCGAGCGCCGCCCGCACACCGCCGAGCGGCGCCACCTTGACGATGACGATGTCGGCAGCACCGGCCCTCGCCACCGTGATCGGATCGTCGGCCTTACGAATCGACTCGTCGGCCGCGATCGGCACGTCGATCCCCTCGCCTGCCAACCACGAGCGCAAACCGGCCATCTCCGGCACGCTCGCCACCGGCTGCTCGGCGTATTCGAGCCGCACGCCGGCCAGCGCGCGCAAGCCCGCCCGGGCGTCGTCCATGCTCCACTTGGCGTTTGCATCGATGCGCACCTGCGCATCGTCGCCCAGCAACTCGCGCACCGCCTCGACGCGGGCAACGTCCTCGCGCAGGTTCTGCCCGGGTTCGGCCACCTTCACCTTGGCAGTGCGGGCGCCGGGGAATCTGGCCAGTACCGACGCGACCTCCGAGGCCGGAACGGCCGGCACCGTGGCGTTGACGGCGATCCTGTCGCGTCGCGGCTCGGGCCAGCCGGCCCATCCGGCTTCCATGGCGGATAGCAACCAGCGGGATGACTCCTCGTCGCCGTATTCGTTGAAGGGGGCGAACTCTCCCCACCCGGCGGGGCCGCGCACCAGCAAGGCTTCGCGAATGGTGATGCCGCGAAAGCGCACGGGCATCGGAATGCTCACGACCCGCGCTCCCGCGACAAGTTCACGCCAATCCGGCCATTCGATTCCCTCGCCCCAGCCGGACGGCCCGCCGTCCGGCGCGTACGGGCCCTGCCGGTGGGGCATGTTCGGGGACGGCGGGCACGGCGACGAAATATTCGGCATCTATCCTTGATTCCACTATGACGACCACAGATTCTCAACCGTCCGGCCGCGATCGTCCGGCCAAGGTCTCGGAGATTTTCAACCCGGAATCCTGGCGCGAGGTCGAGGGCTTTTCCTTTTCCGATATTAGTTATCACCGTGCCGTTGAACGCGATGAGGCCGGCCGAGTGCGGGATCTCGGCACTGTGCGCATCGCCATCGACAGGCCCGAAGTGCGCAATGCCTTCCGCCCGCATACTGTCGATGAGCTCTACCGGGCGCTTGACCACGCCCGGCAGACGTCGGACGTCGGCGCCGTCCTGTTGACGGGCAACGGGCCGAGCGCCAAGGACGGCGGCTGGGCGTTTTGTTCGGGCGGGGATCAGCGTATTCGCGGCCGCTCGGGGTATCAGTACCAGCGCGATAACGACGCCGATGCTCCGGCCGAATCGGTCGATCCTGCCCGCGCCGGACGGCTGCACATCCTCGAGGTCCAGCGGCTCATTCGCACCATGCCCAAGGTGGTGATGGCGGTGGTCCCCGGCTGGGCCGCCGGTGGCGGGCACAGCCTGCACGTCGTGTGCGATCTGACGTTGGCCAGCCGCGAACACGCCCGATTCAAGCAGACCGACGCCGACGTCGGCTCGTTCGATGCCGGCTACGGTTCGGCATATCTTGCCAAGATGGTCGGTCAAAAGAAGGCCCGGGAAATTTTCTTCCTCGGGCGCGCCTACGATGCCGAGTCCATGGCGGCCATGGGCGCGGTCAACGAAGTGGTCGATCACGCCGATCTCGAGCAGACGGCGTTGCAATGGGCGCGCGAGATCAACGGAAAGTCGCCGACCGCGCAGCGGATGTTGAAATTTGCGTTCAACCTCACCGACGACGGCCTGACCGGTCAGCAAGTGTTCGCCGGAGAAGCCACGAGACTGGCGTATATGACCGATGAGGCGGTCGAGGGCCGGGACGCGTTCTTGCAGCGGCGCGACCCCGACTTCTCCCCGTACCCCTGGTACTACTGACCGGCATGACCACCATCCGCCATTACGTCGAGCCGCGCGGGCAAGCGGCTCTGACGCTGCTGGACCCCATCGAAGCCGCGCTCGGCGCCGGGCCGGCCGTCTGCGTCGACGATTCCGGCCCGGCCGCGCCGGACGACCAGGTCGACGTGCCCGATCCGGCAGTCGCCGTGCGCACTTCCGGCTCGACCGGCTCACCCAAGCTTGTCTTGCTGCCTGCCGACGCGCTGCGTGCCTCGGCCGACGGCACGTCCGCGCGGCTCGCCGGACCGGGCCACTGGCTGCTGGCCTTGTCGACGGCCCACGTCGCCGGACTGCAAGTACTCATCCGCAGCGTCCTGGCAGGCACCACCCCGACGGTGCAGGACACCTCGAAGCCGTTCACGGCGCGCGACTTCGCCGACGCCGTGGCCCGCATGCCCGCCGGCACCCGGTACGCCTCACTCGTCCCGACCCAGCTGATCCGCGTGCTGCAGGACGCCCGGGCCAGGGACGCGGCGGCCTCGTTCGACGCCATCCTGGTCGGCGGGGCGTCGCTCGCCGAGGCGACGGCGCAGGAGGCCGCGGCCGCGGGAATCCGGGTCGTCACCACGTACGGCATGAGCGAGACGTGCGGCGGTTGCCTCTACGACGGTCAGCCGCTGGACGGCGTGCTGGTTCGTGCGGACGACGCCGGGCGACTCGCTCTCGGCGGGCCGGTCGTCGCTGCCGGATATCTCAACGACGGCCGGTTCGACACCGCCGGGTTCAGCATCGACGACTCGGGCACGCGCTGGTTCACGACGAACGATCTGGGTTCGATGTCGGGCGGACGGCTCGAGCTGACGGGGCGTGCCGACGACGTCATCATTTCCGGCGGTCGGAACGTCGCCCCGGCGCCGGTGGAGGCCGCCTTGGTCACATTGCCCGGTATCCGCGAGGCCCTCGTCGTCGGAGTGCCGGATGCCGAATGGGGTTCGGCCGTGACGGCGCTGATCGTGCCGGACCGGCGGACCGCGAGCGGCGTCCCGGAGCTTGCCCGGATCCGGTCGATGTTGAAGCCGCTCGTCGGCCCCGCCGCAACGCCGCGCACCGTCTTGATCGTCGACGAGCTGCCGCTGCGCAGCCTCGGCAAACCTGACCGGAAGGCCGCAACGAACCTGGCGGCCGCGGGCATCCTCGAGGCGCTCGAGTAAGCGTCCACCGGGTGGCTCGACCCGAGTTACCGGTGAGTAAACTTGAACGGGACGTCACTCGTCCGTCACCTTCTTGAAAAAATTCAACAAAAGGAGCTCGATGGCCACTGCAGCCCAGTGGGTGTCCGGTGCCCGGCTGCGGACCCTTCCGTTGGCTATCGCCCCGGTAATCATCGGAACCGGTGCGGCTTTGGGGCTCACGGGCGGGCTGTCCGAGCAATTCATCGGCGCCGTGGATGCCCCCGGGCACACCGAGATCGGCGCCGGCCAGTGGACCTTGCGGTTCGTGCTGGCGCTCGGCGTGGCGCTTCTTCTGCAAATCGGCACGAACTTCGCCAACGATTATTCGGACGGCGTGCGCGGCACCGATGAGGAGCGCGTCGGCCCGCTCCGGCTGACGGCAAGCGGCGCGGCCGCACCGCACGCAGTCAAACGAGCCGCGTTCGGGGCATTCGCCGCGGCCGCCGTCCTCGGACTGGTGCTTGTCGTGTTATCGCAGGCATGGTGGTTTCTGCTGATCGGCGCCATCTGCTTGCCGGCCGCGTGGCTGTACACGGGCGGCAAGCATCCCTACGGATATATCGGCTTGGGCGAGGTGTTCGTCTTCGTGTTCTTCGGCCTGGTCGCCACGCTCGGGACCACGTACACGCAAGTGCATTCGCTTTCTGCATGCGCGTGGGGAGGCGCCGTCGGCATCGGCTTGATCTCGTGCGGATTGCTGATGGCAAACAATTTGCGCGACATCCCCACCGACCGCGAGGCCGGGAAGACCACGCTGGCCGTACGGATCGGAGACGTGCGAGCTCGCCATAGCTATGCCGTCATGCTCACGCTGCCGTTCCTGCTGCTGCTCGTGCCGATCGCCTTCGGGCATTGGGGCGCGGCACTGGCGCTGCTGGCCCTGACGACTGCCGTGACGCCGGTGCGCACCGTCCTGTCGGGTGCGACGGGTGCGGCATTGGTGCCGGTCCTGAAGCAAACCGGAATCGTCGCGCTGACTTACGGAGCGTTGCTGGCCCTCGGCCTGTCTCTCTGACTCGAACGGTAACGGCCCGGCGCCGGCACGCATGCGGAACAGGGCCGTCGAGCACGAAACCGGTCAGGTCTCGGACGCCGTCCCGGGCCGTGAGTCGGCGGTGTCTGTGGCCGGCAGGTCGTCGTCGAACAGCGAATCCTCGTAGTTCTCGTCGGCGTCGCGGCGCTTGACGCGCGTTTCCGCCTTTTCGGCCCTTGACCGCCTGCGTTCGTCCAGATACGTGATCATGTCCCGCCGGGCGCCGCGCAAGGCCAGGAACGAGATCAAGAACGCCAGCACCGCCGCCGCGACGATCGTGAGCAGGCTCAGCAGGTGCACCATCCAGAAAATTGCGAGGAGCACGGCGAAGATGCCAATGCGCAGCACACTGTATTTGAGCACGGGATTCATACACACCAGGGTACGCCGAAGAAGCTTTCGCCTAAACTTGTGTCATGGGCGTACGGGGTTTGCTATTCGTGATAGTCATCGTGATCGCGATGATGATCTATTCGGTCATCGATTGCGTGCGGCGCGATCCGGCGGAGGTGCGCAGTTTGCCGAAGGTCGCATGGGTCGCGGTCATCATCCTGCTGCCGGCGATCGGCACTATTCTCTGGTTCCTGCTGGGCAGGGGGCCGGTCGACGGACAAGGTCCTCCCGGCGGACAGCGCGGCCGGCGCGGGCCGGTGGCGCCGGACGACGATCCGGACTTCCTGCGAGGGCTCGGTCCGTCCGGACGTCGCGATCACTGACCCGCCGCCGGGCACCGGCCGCCCGCCCCGGGGCCGAGGTCAGCTGGACGGGGAATCCAGTCCGGAATACGCGTGCAGGCCGTGGAAGTACACGTTCACGATCGTGAAGTTGAACACGACCGAAGCGAACCCGATGATCAGGAGGACGGCGATCATGGTGCGGCTCCAGCCGCGCGTGGCACGGGCGTGCAGATAGGCGGCGTAGACGACCCAGACCACGAAGGTCCAGACCTCCTTGGAGTCCCAGCCCCAATACCGCCCCCAGGCCTTCTCGGCCCAAATGGCTCCGGCGATCAGCGTGAACGTCCACAGGATGAATCCGACGGCGGCCAACCGGTAGGCGAGGTTCTCCAGTTCGACCGAGCCGGGAATGGCGCGCAGGAACCGCATCACTTCGCCCTTGCCGCCGGTGATCCTGTTTTCCCGCCAGGTCTGCATCAGCTGCAGCACGGCCAGCGCGAACGCAATCGTCAGCACTGCCGACGCCACCACCGCGATGGAGACGTGGATGAGGAGCCAATAACTTTGCAACGCCGGCACCAGTTCGGCGGCCGGCGTGTAGAACGCGATGACTGCCATGCCGAGCATGACAAGCGTGAATCCGGTGATGAACGTACCCAGGAAGCGCAGGTCCTTGGCGATGATCACTATCAGGTACGCGGTGATCAGCACTGCCGATGCCGTGATGGAGAACTCGTACATGTTCCCCCACGGCGCCCTGTCCACCGACAGGGCGCGCGTCACGACGGCGCCGATGTGGACGAGCGCGCCCAAGACGGTCAGCGCCGTGGCGATGCGAGCCAGCCGACGCGGCCCGCCGTCCTCTTCGGTCACGGCCCCGTAATCGCTGGTGGCCGGCGTTTCGATCTGGGTACCGGCGTTGCCGACGAGTTCGCGGCTGCGTTCGGTCCGTGCCTTCGCGCTCGTGCGCACCACCCGGTTCCTGCCCTGCACCAGGTCGAAGGCGTAGAGCACGAACGCGATCATGTAGACGGTCATCGCCGAATACACGAGCGTATTCGACAGGCCGGCCATCGTTTCGTTGGTGGTCATTACTCTCCCTTGTCGCCTTCCCCGGGACGGCGATCCCCAAGCGATTCGTCCTCGGCCGCAGCGGGATCGTGTCCCAGCCGTGTCAGTACGCTTTTCGCGACCAAATCGACTTCGCCGTTCAATCGATTATCTTCCCCGCGGGCAAGTCCCGCCACCTCGACGCTCGAACCGTCGTCCGCGGCGGCCACGCGGACCCAGATCCGACGGCGCGGCACGAACAGCGATCCGCCCAAGCCCAGCATGCCGAGCAGCGCGAACACCAACACGTACATCTTGGACGGATCCGCGCGAACGTCCATCGACACATACCGTTTGACCCCGTCGAACCGGACGCTGCCCAACCCGTTCGGCAGTTTCTTCGACTGGCCCGGTTTCAGCTGCACCGTCAATGGCTTGCCGCCCGCCGTTGTCATCTCGGTCATATTCGTCGGGTCGAGCGAGTACACGGATTGCGCCGTGCCGTTGTCGAGCCCGAGATCGCCGGAGTATCCGGACAAGAGCAGCACCGGATTGGCGAGTCCGGCGAATATCGACGTGGCGGTGCCGGTCGCCTTGTCCTCGCCGGCCGTCGGGAAGAAGACCCCGACGAAGCCGAGCTGCTTGGGAGCGGCGTCCGGCGCCTTGACGACGCCGCGCGAGACGTAATTGCCGTTTTGCGGCAGGAAGACGGTGGGCCCGGAGTAGACGGTGTGGCCCGTGCCGTCCTTCACCGTGACGACCGGGGCGTACCCGTTGCCCGACAGGTACAGGTTCGCGCCGCCGAGGTGCAGCGGGTCATTGACCTTGAGCAGCTGCTTCTTCGTCTGTCCGTCCTCGCGGGTCGTCACGTGGCCGACGAACGACCGCGGCTCGCCTGCCTGGTTCCCGCTGGACGTCGTGTCGAACGTCGCATCGAACTTGTCCAGCTTCACCGAATATTTCGGCAGCCGGTCCGGGTTGAAGTACGTGCCCTTGGTGAACGAGTCGTACGCCGGCAGCGAGTCATTGAACGTATCGCCCTCGACGAGGATCCGCTGGCCCGAATAACTGAGCATGCCGCCGATGGCCGCCGTGACCACGACGCCCAGCACCGCAATGTGGAACACCAGGTTGCCGGTCTCGCGCAGGTAGCCGCGTTCGGCCGCAACATGGTCGGAGTTCGTCTTCACCCGGTAGCCACGACGCTTCAGCGCTGCTGCAGCGGCGCTCAGAGCCGTCTGCTCGTCGACCTGCACGTCGCGGGCGGGCACGTGGGCCGGCATCCGCGACAGCCGGCGGGGCGCCTTGGGCGGATCGGCGCGCAAGGCCCGCCAATGCACCTTGGTGCGCGGCAGGATGCATCCGACGAGCGATACGAGCAGCAGAATGTAGATGGCCGAGAACCAGACCGACGAATTCACATCGAACAGTTGGAGTTTGTCCATGATCCTGCCGATTTGCCCGTGCGCATCGATATAGTCGGCGACGGCTGTCGGATCCTGTACGCGCTGCGGGAACACCGACGCCGGGACCGCGGCAAGTGCGAGCATGAGCAGCAGGAACAATGCCACCCGCATAGTGGTCAGCTGCCGCCAGGCCCAGCGGATCCAGCCGAAGAATCCGAGCTTCGGCTGCGCGGCCTCGCGCTTCGATCGTTCCAGGGTGCCGACGGCGCCGTATTCGTCGCGCCTGTCCTCGGGACCGTGCGGGTCACTCATCAAATCACCGGCCTGAACGTACCGATAGTGTTCTGGAGGTTCCCGACCAGGTCCGTCCACACGCCACTGACCAACAACACACCCACACATATCAACATGACACCGCCGATTCGCATGACGGAAACGCGGTGTCGACGGAAAAATTGCATCTTGCCCATCCCGGCGCGCAGCAGCAGGGCGACTACCACGAACGGAATGCCGAGGCCCAGGCAGTACACGAACGTCAAGAGCGTGCCGCGAGCCACTCCGCTGCCGGCGTCCGGCCCCATCGTGTACGACAAGCTGAGCACCGCCGCAAGGGTCGGCCCGATGCACGGCCCCCATCCGAGCCCGAACGTGGCACCGAGCACCGGGGCGCCCCACAGTCCGGCCGGCGGCCGCCGGGTGATCTTGCGGTCGCGCTGGAACCACTTCATGCCGCCCATGAACACGACGCCGGCCAGGATGACCACGACGCCGAGCACGCGGGTGACCGGTTCGACCCACGGCCGCAGGGCCGCACCGGCAATGCTGAACGCCAGGCCGTAGGCAATGTAGATGACGGAAAATCCGAGCACGAACAAGCCGACCCCGGCAAAGATCCGACGGGATTTGTGCTGCACCAGATCGGCGCCGGTCAGCCCCGTCACGTAGCCGACGTAGCCCGGCACGAGCGGCAGGATGCACGGCGACAGGAACGACACGAGCCCGGCCAATGCGGCGATCGGGATGGCCAGCAGCATCGGCCCGCCGAGTACCGTATCGGCGAAGTCGCTCGAGATCGATGCCAGGAGTGTCATGTGCGCAGGTCGCCGATCATGCCCTTGAGCGTTGTCTTGTCGACCTCGCCGACGACGCGGCCGGCAATGCGGCCCTTCGGGTCGAGCAGCAACGTCGACGGTGTCGCTTCGGGAGGCAGGACGCCGTGCAGCGCCGACACGACTCGTCCGGCAGTGTCGAGCATGACCGGGTACGTGATGTCGAACGTGCGCATATACGATTTCGCGGCTGCTGCGCCGTCGCGCACGTTCACGCCCAGGAAGCGCACGCCTTTGTCCTTGTACGCACGGTAGGCGGCTTCGACGTCCTTGGCCTCCTTGCGGCACGGCGGGCAGGCCGCGTACCAGAGATTGAGCACGAGGATGTTGCCGCGCCAGTCGGCAAGATCGAAGTGTTTGCCGTTCAGCAGTTTGCCGCCGGCCTCGACGGGATGCCCGCGCTTCGACGGCGGCAGTTGGGTGACGACGCCGTCGCCGGCGATGTACCCCTTGTCGCTGCCGGAGTTGGCTTGTTCGGACAGCGAGTCCTTGTCGCCGCACGCTGCCAGGGCGACGCCGAGAGCGGCGGTTCCGGTTGCGGCCAGCGCCGAGCGCAATACGGTGCGGCGCGGGGTCTCCGGGCCGATCATGCTCCCGGCACCGCCTTGTCCGGCAGGAGGTCACGCGCCGGCTCGGAGTAGTCGACGCCGATCAGGCGGCCGGCGTCGAACCGGAGGCTCGTGACCGAGGCCAGAGCGCATTCGCGCCGACGCGGGTCGTGCCACAGTCGGCGCCCCTCGGCCCGGAGGCGGGTCACCCAGATCGGCAGTTGGTGGCTGACGATGACTCCCTCGTGGCCCTCCACGCGGGCGCGGAGCGTCGCGATGGCGGCGCACATGCGCAAGGCCTGGTCGGCGTAGGGCTCGCCCCAGGACGGGCGTAGCGGGTTCCACACGCGCCGGGCGATGGACGGGTCGAGAAGTTTTGCCGGCGTGAAGACCAGACCCTCGAACTCGTTCGCTGCCTCGATGACACGCCGGTCCGTGTCGATGTCGAGAGCGAGCGCGCGCGCGAGCGGCGCCGCGGTTTCTTGCGCGCGCACCAGCGGCGAGGCCACGACGGCGCGAATATCGCGCCCGCCGAGATAGTCGGCCGCTCGGTCGGCCATCCGCGCACCCAGGTCGGACAAGTGGTAATCCGGCAGGCGCCCGTACAGCACGCCTTCCGGGTTGAATACCTCACCGTGGCGTAACAGATGGATGGTCGCTGTGGCCATAGCTCCAATTTTCTCAAATGTCGGTCCCCGTGACGCATCCGGGGTTCGACGGCGTGTAGAAGTTACGCGGCGGCAGCGGCGCGAGCCGCCGCCGGAAGCGCGTCGATGACCCTGTCGAGCACCAAGTCGTCGTGGGCAAGGGACAAGAACCACGCTTCGAACGGGCTCGGCGGCAGGTGCACGCCGGCGTCCAGCATGGAGTGGAAGAACGCGGCGTACGCCGGCACGTTTTGCGCGCGGGCGTCGTCGTAGTCAATGACGCCGCGGGTCCGGCGCTCGTCGAATCCGGGGGCGTCCGGATCCAGGAAGAACACGCTGAACATCGATCCGGCCGATTGGACGGCGTGCGGCACTCCCGCCGCATCGAGCGAGTCGTGCACGGCGCCGCGGAGCGCATCGGCGGCGCGGGTCAGCTTGGGGTACACGTCGTGGGACACCGTGCCGCGCAAGGTCGCGATGCCGGCGGCCGTCGCGACCGGGTTGCCGGACAGGGTGCCGGCCTGGTAGACGGGGCCGTCGGGCGCCAATTTCGCCATCAGGTCGGCGCGGCCGCCGAACGCGGCAGCCGGGAACCCGCCGCCCATGATCTTGCCAAAGGTGAACAGGTCGGCCGGCCCGCTGTCGTAGGGGCCCTCGTGGCCGTACCAGCCGGCGGCCGACACGCGGAACCCGGTCATCACCTCGTCGGAGATCATGAGCGCGCCGTGGCCGGCGCTCAGGTTGCGGATCAGCTCGGTGAATCCCGGCAGCGGCGGGACGACACCCATATTGCCGGGCGACGCCTCGGTGATGACTGCGGCGATCTCGTCGCCGTTCTCGGCAAAGACCCGGCGCAGCGCGTCGGCATCGTTATAGGGCAGCACTATCGTGTCGGCGGCGCTGGCTCCGGTCACACCGGGCGTGTCCGGAAGGCCGAAGGTGGCGACTCCGGAGCCCGCCGAAGCCAGCAGGGCATCGACGTGGCCGTGGTAGCAGCCGGCGAATTTCACGATCTTGGCGCGGCCGGTGGCGCCGCGGGCCAGCCGGACGGCGCTCATCGTCGCTTCGGTGCCGGACGACACCAGCCGGACCTGCTCGACCGGGTCGACGCGGGAGACGATCTCCTCGGCCAGCGCCACTTCGTTTTCGCTGGGAGTGCCGAAGGAGAACCCGCGGGACGCCGCCTCGGCAACTGCCGCCTCGACGTCGGGATGCGCGTGCCCCAAGATCATCGGCCCCCACGACGAGATGAGATCGACATACTCGTTGCCGTCGACGTCGGTGATCAGAGCGCCCTTGGCCGACGTGATGAACCGCGGGTCGCCGCCGACCGCGCCGAACGCGCGCACCGGCGAGTTCACGCCGCCGGGCGTGACCGCCCGTGCGCGGGCGAACAATGCGGACGACTGGGCGGTCGGCGCGGAGCTGCCGGCCGTGCGGTTGGTCATGATGTCGGCACCTTTCGGTTGAACGGCCGCCGTGGTTCCGGCGGTGAGAGTTGTCTGTGCAATTGCCCTGTCTGTGAAAATGCCCCGTCGGCCTCGAGCGTTATTCGCGGTCGATGCGGCGCACGTGGCGCAAGTGCGTGACGATGCCCTCCATGGCCTCGCCGCACGCGTCGAGATGAGCGTCGTCGGTGCGGTCGATGAAATGCTCGCGCACACTCGTCACGTGGCTGGGTGCGGCGTCCTCGAGCAGCCGGTAGCCGGCGTCCGTCATCGTGCACAGGACGCCGCGGCCGTCGCCGCACGTGGTGCTGCGCGCCAACAGGCCGCGTGATTCCATTCGCGAGACGATGTGCGTCAGTCGCGACCGGGAGATCGCCACTTCGGCGGCCAGCCGCGCCATCCGCATCGAGTGCTCCGGCTGCTCCGACAGTCGCACCAGCAGTTCGTATTCGCCGATCGCCAATTGGTGCGTTTCGCGCAATTCCTTGTCCAGTTGGGCCATCAGAAGCTGGCTGGCCTCGAGATAATTACGCCACGCGTGCTGCTGGTCCGAGGTGAGCCATCGGACGGTGTCGGGAGAAGTCGTCTTGGTCATTGTTCCGCTCGGAGTTTCAATGCGACTTCGGTCGCCCAGTAGGTGAGGATTCCATCGGCGCCGGCGCGTCGGAAGGCGAGCAGCGATTCCATGATCGCTTCGTCCCTGTCGATCGCGCCGCGCTCGGCGGCGAGCTCGATCATGGCGTACTCACCGGAAATCTGATAGCTGAAGACCGGGATGTCTTGGGTGGCGGCTACTTCGGCAAGCACGTCCAGATACGGCATACCCGGTTTGACCATCAGGATATCGGCGCCCTCGGCCACGTCGAGACGTACTTCGCGCAACGCTTCACGCCCGTTTGCAGCGTCCTGCTGGTACGTGCGGCGATCCCCGGTGAGCTGCGAGTCGACCGCCTCGCGGAACGGCCCGTAGAACGCGGAGGCGTATTTCGCCGCGTAGGCCAGCACCGACACGTCGGTGTAGCCGTGCGCGTCGAGCACCTCACGCACATAGCCGACCTGGCCGTCCATCATGCCGGACATCCCCAGCACGTGCGTGCCGGCAGCCGCTTGCGCCAGAGCCATGTCGGCGTAGCGTTCGAGCGTCGCGTCATTGTCGATCCGGCCGTCGTCATCGAGGACGCCGCAGTGGCCGTGGTCGGTGAATTCGTCCAGGCACAAGTCCGCCATGACGACTGTCCTGTCGCCGAATTCGTCGACCAGGGCGCTCAAGCCCCTGTTCAAGATCCCGTCCGGGTCGTCGGCGCCCGAGCCGATGGCGTCGCGCCGGGCCGGGACGCCGAACAGCATGAGGCCGCCGACGCCGGCGTCGATCGCCGCGCGGGCCGCTTCGAGCAGCGACGGCAGGGTGTGCTGGTACACGCCCGGCATGGATTCGATCGCGACTGGTTCGTCGATACCCTCGCGCACGAACATGGGCAGCACGAGATCCGCCGCGTGCAGCCTGTTCTCGCTGACCAGTCGGCGCAGCGGTGCGGTCGCGCGCAGCCGGCGGGGCCGTTCGAGGATTCTCATCGAGCGCGCCGCCGGGCCGCACCCTTACGCTGGCTGGGCCGGAGTACCGGCTCGCCGGCCGCCAGCGCGCTCTCGCGGGAGGCTCGTGCGAAGTCGGCCAGATCCTCGACGAGGGTGGCGGCGTCGGCAGTGCCGGCCAGCACGTCGACCCGCAGGCCGTGTTCCTCGGCCGTCTTGGCCGTGGCCGGGCCGATACACGCGATCACGGTGGAGGTGTGCGGCTTCCCGGCGATGCCCACCAGGTTGCGCACGGTGGACGACGAGGTGAACAGCACTGCGTCGAATGTGCCGTTCTTGATCGATTCGCGGATCGGGGCCGCCGGCGGCGCCGCACGAACCGTCCGGTATGCGGTGACGTCGTCGACCTCCCAGCCGTTCTCCTGCAGCCCGGCCACAAGCGTGTCGGTGGCGATATCGGCTCGCGGCAAGAACACGCGCCCCACCGGGTCGAGAACCGGGTCGAACGGCGGCCAGTCGGCCAAGAGGCCGTGCGCCGACTGCTCGGACGACGGCACGAGGTCCGGTTCGATTCCCCAGTCGCGCAACGCCGCAGCCGTCACGCCGCCGACGGCCGCGATCTTCAAGCCGGCAAATGCCCGGGCGTCCAGGCCGAACTCGGTGAACTTCTCCTTGACGGCACGCACCGCGTTGACCGAGGTGAAGCCGACCCATTCGTACCGGCCCGTCACCATGCCCTTGATGGCCTTTTCCATCTGCTGCGGCGTACGCGGCGGCTCGACCGAGATGGTCGGCACGACCGTCGGTACGCCGCCGTGTTCGCGGATCCTGTCGATCGTCGATGCCGCCTGGTCCTTGGTCCGCGGAATGAGCACCTTCCAGCCGAACAGCGATTTCGACTCGAACCACGAGAATTCGTCGCGCGATGACGTGCCGGGCCCGATCATGGCGTGCACGTTGGCGCCGAGTTCGCGGCGCCGGCCCAACGCGGCGAGCTCGGAGGCGAGCCCGTCAAGCGTCGTGGCGACCGACACCTGGTCCGACCGGGTCCCGTCGACCGCGACGACTACCGGCGTGTCGGACGGCCATCCGCCGGCGACGAGTTGTTCGGCGGCGTCGGCAAGTTCGCCGGCATCGCCGACCAGCACCGTCGAGGCGCGTTTGCTGCTGACGATGTTGCCGGCCACATTGCCGCCGGCGTGCACCACGTGCACGGCCTTCACGGTGTTGGTGGTCAGCGGCACGCCCGAATAGGTGGCGATGGCCGACGGTGCGGAAACGCCCGGTACCACTTCGAAGCGGATGCCTTCCTTGTGCAACGCATGCGCTTCTTCGGCGAGCCCGGCAAAGGTGGCGGCGTCGCCGTCCAACAGCCGCACCACGTGCGCGTGGGTTTTAGCGGCCTTGACGATGCGCTTGGCGCGCACGGCCGTGGCGGTCGACCCGCCCGGATCGACGGCGGCCGTCAGATCGGCCGTGCCGGGCGCGTATTTACCGGCCACGTCGACGTGCAGGCTGGTTTCGTACACCACCGCGTCGGCCACGCCCAGCGCATCGATCGCCTTCACCGTCAAGAGCCCCGGGTCGCCCGGGCCCACTCCCACAAACGTCACGGTTCCGGCCGCGCGGGCCACGGTTCCCTTACTCACGCTTCACGCTCCTGGTCGTTTGTCTTCTCACCGATCGACAATCGGTCAAGTAATTCGATAGCTAGTTCTCGGCCCAGCCGGTCGGCGTCGGCGACGCCGCCCTGCACCGACAGCCGGACGACGTCGCCGTCGTCGATGCTCTCTTCGGGGCACAATGCCGCACGCAGCGACAGCGCCGGGCCGTCTTCGTCTTCCACAATCTCCGCCAACGCTCCCAGAGGAGCCGAGCACCCCGCTCCCGTCTCGGCAAGCACCGCCCGTTCGGCGGTCGTGGCACTGCGGGTGTCGGCGTCGTCGATCTCGGCCAGCGCCCGGACCAGCTCGTCGTCGACGGCGCCGCCGGATTCGTCCCGGGTCTCCACGGCCAACGCACCCTGTCCGGGTGCCGGGAGCATGTTGATCGGGTCGATCTTCTCGGTGATGTCGGCCTGTTTGCCGAGCCGTTCGAGGCCGGCCATGGCCAGCACCACCGCATCCAGCCGCCCGGACGTGACATACCCCATCCGGGTCTCGACGTTGCCGCGGATGTCGACGACGTCGAATCCGAGGCCGAGGGCTTTCAACTGGGCATGCCGCCGCGGCGAGCCGGTGCCGATGACGGCGCCGGCGGGCAGTTCGACGAGTTTCTTGCCGCCGGCCGAGACGAGAGCGTCGCGCGGGTCGGCGCGGCGCGGCACGGCGGCCAGCCGGATACCGGGTTCGGGGGTTGTCGGCAGGTCCTTCAGCGAATGGACGACGACGTCGACGGTGCCGTCCGTCAACGCGCCGCGCACGGCGGAGACGAACACGCCGGCGCCGCCCATCGACGTAAGCGGCGCCCGATTGGTATCGCCCTCGGTGGTCACGTTGACGAGTTCGACCTCGCGGCCGGTCAACTCGCGCAGCCGGTCCGCGATCAGTCCGGACTGGGTACGTGCCAGGGCGGACCGCCGGGTGCCCAGCCGAATGGGACGCGCCGTCATCGTTCCTCCCCCGGGCCTGTTGTGGCGTCGGAAAGGGCCCCGGCGTCGAACATGGCCGACGGCATGGCATTCAACGCGGCGGTGTCGTCCGGCGCGGTCAACGAATGGCCGCCGGATTGCCCCGCCGCGGTGTCCGAATCGGGCTGGTCGAGCTTCAAGTCGAAAAGGGCGCGCAGCGCGTCGGCATATCCGGAGCCGCCCGGCTGCGACGCCAATTGCTTGACCCGCACCGTCGGGGTGTGCATGAGTTTGTCGGCCATCCGGTTCAAGCTGGTGCGCACTTCGGTCAGGACGTGTTCGTCCACGCCGGACAACCGGGAGTTCAAGCGCTCCATTTCGGCGTCGAGCACGCGTTGGGCGCGCTTGCGCAGGGCAATGACAGTCGGCAGCGCCGCCTTCGAGCGCTTGGCTGACAAGAACCGTTCGACCTCTTCGGCGACTATCTCGTCGGCGCGAATGAGCGCGGCGGAGGCCGGGGAGTCGGCCCCGCGGTCGATCAACTCGGACAGCTGACGCAGACCGACGACTTGAACGCCGGGCAGCTCGCCGACGGCTTCGTCGATATCGCGCGGCAACGCCAGGTCGACGAAGAACTGCCGGTCGGGCCTGTCGGCCCGGGCGACCCGGTCGGCCGAAATGACTGTCGTGCGGGCGCCCGTGCAGGCCACTACCAGGTCGGCGTGCGGCAACTCGGCGTCCAGTATTTCTCCGGTCATGGGCACGGCGCGCCCGCCCACGCCGGCGGCCAGACGCTCGGCTCTGGCAAGCGTCCGGTTGGCCACTGTGATGCTTTTCACGCCGCTGCGGGCAAGCTCCGCTGTCACCAGGCCGCTCATGGCGCCGGCCCCCAGCACGAGAGCGTGGGCGCCGGACAGGTCGCCGATCCAGTTCGGCGCGGGTTCGAGTGCGTCGTCCAGCATCGACCGGGCCACCTGGTCGAGATCGGTTTCCGCGTGCGCCCGTTTACCGACGCGCAGGGCGGTTTGCATCAACCGTGACAAATTCGAGCTGACGTGCCCGGCCGATGTCGCTCGCGCGAGCGTCGTGCGCAGCTGGCCGAGGATTTGCGCTTCGCCCAGAGCCATCGAATCCAGGCCGCACGCCACCGAGAACACGTGCCGCACCGCGGCTTCGTCGTAGTGCACGTACAAGTGATCGGTCAGCGACGTCCAGTCCATGGCCAGCGCATCGACCAGTGCGCCGCCCAAGTCGGCCAGGCCGCCGTGGAACGACGTCACGTCGGCGATCAATTCCAGCCGATTGCACGTGGAGACGACCAGTGCGCCGTCGACGTACTCGCCCGCCAGCATTCCGCCGGCAAGCTCTTCGGCACGCGTCGCCCCGAGCGCCGCCGACTCCAAAACGCCAATGGGCGCGGAGTGGTGCGACAGGCCCACGATGAGTGCGGTCACGATGACACCTTTCCTGCGAGAAGATCGGCGGCCTCGCGGCGTCCCGCATGAAAAGCGAGAATCTGCAGTTCCGTCGCCAAGTCGACGCGCCGCAATTGCACGTGCGCAGGAACCTGCAGCACGCACGGCGCGAAGTTCAGAATTCCGTGGATGCCGGCGCCGACCAGTTTGTCGCAGAGGCCCTGCGCGGCATCCGCCGGAACCGCCAGCACTGCCAGTTGGGCCTGCGCCTCGGCGATGCCGGCTTCAAGTTCGGCGGCGTCGCGTACCGTGAGCCCGCCGACGCTGCTGCCGACCACCGACTCGTCCACGTCGAACATGCCGACCACCGAGAATCCGCGGGAGGCGAATCCCGAGTAGCCGGCCAAAGCGCGGCCCAGATGACCGACGCCGACAATGACGACGCGCCAATCGAGCGTCAGGCCGAGGGTTTCGGAGATTTGCGTGACAAGCCTGCCGACGCTGTAACCGACGCCGCGGGTGCCGTACGAGCCCAAGTACGATAAATCCTTGCGGAGCTTTGCCGCGCCCACCCCGGCCAGCTCGGCCAAGTCCTCGCTCGACACGGTTTCGGTGTCGGTGGCCGCAAAGGTGCCCAGCGCCTGTAGATATACGGGGAGCCGGGCCACGGTTGCGTCCGGAATGCCGCGAATCTCGTCGATTCCGCTGCCGTCGGCAGCGCTGCCCGGTGCGATTCGACGCGTGTTGACCGCAGGCAGCTCAGCGTACTCAGGCTGGGACAAGGGGGTCGGTGTCTCCTACCAAACTGATGGATGTAATACTGCCCCAACCTTAAGCGTCACGGGTCGTTTGCACAAAGTGACGCATCACGGCGTATCATGCTCTCCCGCCGCTGACGTCCAACCCTTCGAGAGCGGCCCGAAACCGGCCGGCGTCCACGCGCCAATAGGTGTGCACGCGACCGTCGATCAGCACTACCGGAATCTCTTCGCCGTACCGCCTCGTCAGTTCGGCGTCGTCGTCGATGTTCGTCTCGCGGACCTCGATGCCGGCCGCGGCAGCCTCCCGCAGCACCGTCTCCCGGGCCGCATCGCACAAATGGCAGCCCGGCCGGGTCAGTAATTCGACTCGTGTCATAGTCGCCAGCGTACCGCTCTCGAATCCGGCCGAGCGGACGACTCGGGCCGCTACAGTGGTGGTATGCCATCGAATCCCGAGCCGCATTCCCCCGGCTCCCCGTCGGCCGGATCGTCCGGGCGCGCCGCGTTCTTCGACGTCGATAACACGGTGATGCGCGGGGCGAGCCTGTATCACCTGGCCCGCGGAATGCGCCGCCGCAAGCTGCTGACGTACCGCGAGCTCGTGCGGTTTGCGCTCGAGCAGCTCAGGTTCATCTCCAAGGGCGAACACGTGATCAATTTGGACCGGATCCGTACGCGCGCGCTGTCGTTCGTTGCCGGTTACACGGTCCCGGAGATTCGTCGAATCGGCGAAGAGGTGTACGACGAGTTGATGGCTTCGAAGATCTGGCCGGGAACTCGCGAGCTGGCCGCCGAGCACTTACGCCGGGGCGACGAGGTGTGGCTCGTCACCGCCACTCCCGACGAGATCGCGTCCACCATCGCCGACAGGCTCGGCGTCACCGGCGGAATCGGGACGGTCGCCGAGCATATCGACGGCGTGTACACGGGCCGGCTGAAGGGTCAGGTGCTGCACGGCGAGGCCAAGGCGGAGGCGATTCGCGGGATGGCCGAGCAGCGCGGTTTCGATCTTGCCGATGCGTATGCGTACAGCGATTCGGCCAATGACATCCCGATGTTGTCGTTGGTGGGGCACCCGTTCGCCGTGAACCCCGACCTGATCCTTGGCGAGTACGCTCGCGAGCACGGGTGGGAGATCCGCGATTTCCGGGGGCGCAGGCGCTCCGCCCGTCGCAATCTGATTGGTGCGGTCGGCGTCGGCGCCATCTACGGCGGATACAGATATTTGAAGTCCCGGCGCGGCCGGACCGGATAGAGCTTCCGCCTTGAACTGTCCCGACACGGCAAAAGCGCCCGCAGGCACGCGGCCGGCGGGCGCTTTTCGGCGCTACTTCTTGTTGCGACGCTGGTGACGCGTCTTGCGCAGCAGCTTGCGGTGCTTCTTCTTCGCCATCCGCTTGCGGCGCTTCTTGATAACGGATCCCATGAGATCTCCTTAACTTTCTTAAGTCACGTTCGGTCGACCCGATGTTCAAGGGGCCGATAATCCCGGTCCCATGCGTTCGGCCCGATAATTTCGGCCCAGTACATGCAGCCCGGTCATACCGGCGCACTCGGCCAAAACGCACGTGCACCGGCGGCGGCCGATCCCCTGACGTTGACGACCTCGGGCACCGGTTACCGCACTGCCGCATGCAGCCAAGCGCCAGTCCGGCCTCTACAATACCGGTTCGCCCGGCCCAGCCCACAATCGCACCCCCGAGCGCCCGCCGACGAGCGGTGCCGGCGGCATCGACGGGGCCCGCCCATTCGATCAACGGGTCGTTGCCGTCAGCCGGCGGAGTCACCGCCGGAACGGCGATCGACGAAAGAGGATTCCAAGTAGTCGTGCACGGCGCGCTCGGGCACCCGGAACGATCGGCCGAACCGCACTGCCGGCAAGTCCCCCGAGTGCACAAGCCGGTAGACGGTCATCTTCGACACGCGCATGACATCCGCCACTTCGGCGACGGTGAGGAACCGGATGTCGGACAGGCCCTGCCGTCCGTTCGTTTCCATCTCCGTCTCCTAACGTCAGTCGACACGCCCTGCTTGGGGATAAGCGGCATACACTCGGGAATTGTCGCAAGTTTCACAAGTTATACCGCGTGTCGATACTACACGCTAGTGGCTCACGTGGTATATGAGAAACCTCAATCGAAGTACGGATCGAGACCGTTCAACGGAAATACCGCGTTCCTGGTGCCCATGATGGCGCGGTCCGTCGCATCGGCAGGGTCGAACCCCACCTGCCATGAGCGCCACCACAAGTCGGCGCCGTCCCCCATGGTCGCCGGCGCCGTCCTGCCCACACGCGCCTGTACAAAGGCCCGCCAGGTTTCGGGCGTCGGCTCGGCAACTCCGATCGGTCGGCCCAGGGCGATGGCAAGCAGATGCGCCCACGCTCTCGGGACGACGTCCACCAGCTCGTATCCGCCCCCGCCGACTGCCAACCACCGTCCGCCGGCGTATCTGTCCGCGAGCCCCTCGATCATCAGGGCGGCTTCCCGGCCGGCGTCCACGCTCAACTGGAGGTGTGTGAGCGGGTCGCGGCTGTGACCGTCGCAGCCGTGCTGGCTGACGATGACCTGCGGCTGAAAGGCCCGGATCAGCGGCGGCACGCACGCATCGAACGCACGCAACCACCCGGCGTCCGTCGTCCGCGGCGGCAAGGCGATGTTGACCGTCTGGCCTTCGGCCCCGTCGCCGCCGACATCGGTGGCGAACCCGGTGCCGGGAAAGAGCATCCGGCCGGTTTCGTGCAGCGAGATGGTCAGCACGCCGGGGTCGTTCCAGAACACCGCCTCGGTGCCGTCCCCGTGATGCGCGTCGATGTCGATGTACGCGATCCGGGTAAACCCTTCGGCTTGCAGCCGGCGGATCCCGGCGGCCGCGTCGTTGTAGACGCAGAACCCGCTTGCCGCCGACGACTTGGCATGGTGCATGCCGCCGCAGAAGTTGACGGCGCGATCCGTCGCGCCCGACGCGATTGCCGACGCCGCATCGACGGTTCCCGACACGATCCGGGCCGACGCGTCGTGCATCTCGTCGAAGTACGGCACGTCGTCGGTTCCCAATCCGTACCGCCGCAACTGCGCTGCATCGCGCGTTCCCGGCGCCGACGCGGCGCGCACTGCATCGATGTACTCGCGCGAATGCACCGTCAAAAGCGTTTCGTCGTTCGCCACGCCGGCCGTATGCAGATCCGCGGCCGGATCGTCGAAGAGCCCGAATTCCCGGCACAGGCTCGCAGTGAACTCCAACCGCAGCGGATGCATGGGATGAGCCGGTCCGAAATTGTATTTCGTAAAGACGTCATCCCATACGACGTAGACGGGTCGAGATGTCATGCACATCACCCTAACCGGCTTGGTGCGTGAAAACCGTGCCGGCCTGAGCTTAGACTCTTGTAGGCACGGCACCAGCCGGGCCGCGGCGATCGGAGGGAGGGCGATGGCTCGCGCACGCAATCACGGGTACACCGGCCGGCTTCCCGGCCGGCGCCGGCGTTCCATCGGCTTGGCCTGGGTACGCGACGTCGTCGACGACCTGGCGAAGTCCTCCCCCGCCCGCCTCGCGCTCATCACTTTCACCTTCGTCAACGTCGTCTTCATCGCCTTGCTGACCTTGCCGATCTCCACCCGGTCGGGCCATTCCCCGCGGTTTTCCTATGCGGTCTTCGACGCCATCTCGGCCGTCTGCGTCACCGGGCTGAGCCCCGTCGAGCTTGTGGACTACTGGTCCACCTTCGGCCAAGTCGTCATCATCGTCGGCGTGCAGGTCGGCGGACTGGGCATCTTGACGCTGGCGTCCATCATGGGCCTGGCCGTTTCCCGTCGACTCGGCCTGAAACAACGACTTGTGGCGGCGCAAGAGACGAAGGCGCTGCGGCTCGGCGAGGTCGGCACGCTGCTGCGCGGCGTCATCGTGACATCGCTCCTCAGCGAGGTCGTGCTTGCCGCGTTCCTCACGCCGCGCTTCATGGTCCGCGGCGAGGACGCCGGTCAGGCCGTCTGGCACGGCGTCTTCTACTCCATCTCGGCGTTCAACAATGCCGGATTCAACATCCACGAAGGCGGGCTCGCCACGTTCGGCGGGGACCCGTGGATCCTCATCCCGCTGATGCTCGGCGTGTTCGTGGGCGCCCTCGGGTTCCCCGTCATCCTGACCGTCGCGCTGCACTGGCGCACTCCGAGTCGCTGGGATCTGCACGCGAAGATGACGCTGACGACGTCCGTGATTCTCGTCGTCCTCGGCACCATCCTGATCGGCGGATTCGAGCTCAACAATCCAAAGACGCTCGGGAGCATGAGCGGCGGCCAGGACGTGCTCGACACGGTATTCGCCGCCGTCATGCCGCGTTCGGGCGGGTTTGCCACGATTGACGTCGGCAGCATGCACCAGTCGACGCATCTGGTGCTGGACATGCTCATGTTCATCGGCGGCGGTTCGGCCTCCACAGCCGGCGGCATCAAGGTCACAACCCTGGCCGTGCTGTTTCTGGCGGCGTATGCCGAAGCACGCGGCAACGAGCACGTCGAAGCTTTCGGACGCCGCATCCCGCCGGGGTCGCTGCGATTGGCCGTGGCAGTCACCCTGGCCGGCGCCACTATCGTCGCGTCGGCGTCCATGGCAATCGTCGCCATGTCGAGCTTGAGCCTGGACGACGTGCTGCTCGACGTGATCTCCGCCTTCGCCACGTGCGGGCTGTCGTCCGGCGTGACTACCCAGCTGGACGCTCCTGGGCAATACGTGCTTGCTGCGGTTATGTTTGTGGGACGCACCGGCACCATCACCCTGGCCGCCGCGCTTGCCTTGCGCGAACGCCGGCGCCTGTACACGTATCCGGAAGAGAGGCCGATAGTTGGCTGAACGATCAGCACCGCACGCACCGGTTCTCGTTGTCGGACTCGGCAGGTTCGGCGCCGCGACCGCCAACCGGCTGACGCAGCTGGGCCGCGAAGTGCTTGCCGTCGAGCGCGATCCGCAGCTGGCTCAGGAGTGGTCCGGCCAGCTCACCCACGTGGTGGAGGCGGATTCGACGAACATCGAAGCGCTGCGCCATATCGGCGCCGGCGATTTCTCCATCGCGGTGGTCGGCATCGGCACGTCGATCGAGGCAAGCGTGCTCACGACGGCCAATCTGGTCGACTTGGGGATCGGCCAGATCTGGGCCAAGGCGATCAGCCCGTCGCACGGCAAGATCCTCGGACGTATCGGCGCGCATCACGTGCTGTATCCGGAAACGGACGCCGGAGACCGCGTGGCCCACCTGGTGTCCAGCCGGATGCTCGATTACATCGAATTCGACGAGGGGTACTTCGGCATCGTCAAAATGCGCCCGCCCAAGGAGATCCAGGGGTTCACGCTCGGCGAGTCGTCGGTGCGCCGCAAATACGGCGTGACGGTCGTGGGCGTGAAGTCGCCCGGTCAGGACTTCACGTACGCGCAGCCGGACACCCGGGTGAACAAGCAGGACACCATCATCGTGGCCGGGCAGACCGACTTGCTCAATCGGTTCGCCTCCCGTCCGTAACCCCATTCGCCACCACTCGCGGCGGGCCGGGAGCCATTCGCCACCACTCGCGGCGGGCGGAACAGTGCGGCTAGGGCCGGGACATTTCACGCGAACGGTCGACAGCCGCCGCCGTCGCATCGGCAATCATTCCGGCAAGCGGGCCGAAGTGCTTCAACGCGGCCTCGGTAGTACCTCCCGGGCTCGTCACGTTGCTGCGCAGGGTCGCCGGGTCCGTTCCGGATTCAACCATCAGCGCCCCGGCGCCGGCGGCCGTGCGGACGGCGAGCGTCCCGGCGTCCTCGGCGCTCAGTCCGAGCGCCTTCCCGGCCTCGATGAGAGCCTCGGTGAACGCGAAATAGTAGGCCGGGCCGGAGCCGCAGATCGCGCCGACGGCATCCATCTGCGCCTCGTCCACCGTCAGCACGTCCCCGACGGAACGCAAAATTGCACGTGCCGCCTCGAGATCGTCGTCCGAGGCGGAGCCACCGGCAGCCACGCCGGCCATTCCGCGTCCGATCAGCGACGGCGTATTCGGCATGGCCCGGACGACGGCGGCGCCCGGGGCGGCCTGCACTATTGCGTCAATGGTGATTCCGGCGGCCACGCTGACGACGAGCGTGCCGGACGACGCCAGCGCCGGGGCGATCCGGCCGACCAGTTCAACGATCCGGTACGGCTTCACGCCCAGCACCACGACATCGGCCCATTCGGCCGCGTCGAGGTTCGCCCGTTCGTTGGATTCGCCG
Source organism: Spelaeicoccus albus (assembly GCF_013409065.1). NCBI lineage: Bacteria > Bacillati > Actinomycetota > Actinomycetes > Micrococcales > Brevibacteriaceae > Spelaeicoccus > Spelaeicoccus albus. The sequence goes on from NZ_JACBZP010000001.1 coordinate 3,985,964, forward strand.
GATACCGCCACTATCGAGTGGTCCGCGGCAAGTTTCTCGGCGCTGGCACGCGAGGAGGTCGTGGCGCGTATCGATGCGGCCGGGTATCCCGATGCCAGCAGGCCGGACAGGATCGCCCCGCCCATCGACCCGGCACCGAGAAATGCGATATTGCCCTGATCAGCGGCTGCCATTGTCCTGCGTCCTTTCGCCGGCCCGTTCGTGTCCCATGTGTTCGCGTGCGAACTTCAGGCTGTGCGCCAGCAGTTCGTCCCGCTCGACGAGCGATTTGGTCTTGCGGGTGTTGACCTCGACGACCACCGATCCGTGCCAGCCGCGTTCGGCCAAAAGCTCGAGCGCGTGCCCCACCGGCTGAGCGCCGTAGCCGGGCGCCAAATGCTCGTCCTTGAGCGACCCGGATCCGTCAGCCAAGTGAATGTGGCGTAATCGACTGCCCAGCGATTCGATCATGTGCAGCACATCCGATCCCGCCGTCGCCGCGTGGGAGAAGTCCAGCGTGACGTCGTCGTAGTCCTGCCCCACGGGGTCCCAGCCGGGCAGGTACACCATGACTTCGCGCAGACCGGTTCGCCACGGGAACATGTTCTCGACTGCAATGTGGACGCCGGTGTCGGCGGCTATCGATCGGACGCCGGACACGAAGTTCTCGGCATAGTCGGATTGCCAACGGAACGGCGGATGGACGACGACGGTGTCGGCGCCGACCTCGGCGGCCAGCTCGGCCGACCGCGCGACCTTTGTCCAGGCGTCCTTGCCCCAGACGCGCTGCATGACCAAGAGGGTCGGGGCATGGATCGACAGGACCGGCAGCCCGTAGTGATGGCTGAGTTCGTTGATGGCGGCCGCGTTTTGGCTGATGGCGTTCATCGACACCATGATCTCCACGCCGTCATACCCCAGATGCGAGGCAACCGTGAAGCACTCGGGAACCGACAGCGGGTAGACGGACGACGACGCCAGGCCGACGGGAATGCGTCGTGCCGGCCGGCTGATGTCCGGTACGCGGCGGGTCTCGTCCCGTTCCCGGTACCGGGTGCCGTTCACCTTTGCCCGGTTCCGGGTCGTCAGCTTCAATTTCCCACTGCGACGGGTATCGTCGGTTCCTCTGCTCAATGGATCGCGGCTCACGGAGTCAGGTTATTCCGCGCCGGCGGGTTTGGGCCAATATTCACGTCGGCCACTCGTTCGATCCGGACGGAAACCGCGGACGACGCTTCTCCGCGAACGCCCGCCGTCCTTCGTCGAGCTCGTCCCGAGCCGCGTCCTTGAGATCGCGTGTCGCGGCAGGGTCGGCGCCCAGCATGACATGTTTGATGAACCGGATCGACAGTTGCGAGCGCGCCACCAGGTCGCCGGCGAGCTCGGCGGCACGGAGCGCCGCGTCCTCGGCCACTTCGTCGATCAGTCCCATGCGTGCCGCCGCCGGCGCGTCGACGTGCGCGCCGGTGAACAACAGGTACTTCGCCGCACCGGGTCCGATCAGGCCGGCGAGTCTGTCGATGGGCCCTTTCGGGTAGAGCACCCCCAGCCGGCTTGCCGTGATACCGAATTTCGCGCTGTCGTCGGCGATCCGGATATCACAAGCCGCGGCGATCTCGGTGCCGCCGCCAATGCACGCGCCGCGCACGGCAGCGATCGTCGGCTTCGGAAATCTAGCCACGGCGTCCTCGGCGGCGGTATTGATGAACCAGAATTTCTCGAGGTCCCCCGGCAGGTCGTGGATATCGGAGCCGGCCGAGAAGTGGCCGCCGCTGCCGGTGACGATGAGGACGTCGGTCAGCGGGTCTTCGGCGATCTCGGCCAGGACTGCGGGCAGCCCCTCCCACATCGCCGTCGTGAGCGCATTGCGCTTCTCCGGACGGTCGATGGTGAGAGTTGCCACCCGCTCGCGGCGCGTGACGATGAATCCCTCCACGTCAGCGCTCGGCCGGGACCTCGCGCTGGGCCGCGCCGTCGTATGCGCTCAGCGGACGGATCAGGGCGTTCGAGGCCTGCTGTTCCATGATGTGCGCCGTCCAGCCGGTGATCCGCGACATCACGAAGATCGGAGTGAACGCCTGGGTGTCGAAGCCCATCAGATGGTAGGCCGGGCCGGACGGATAGTCGAGATTCGGGTAGATGCCCTTGCGGGAGACGAAGTCCTCTTCGAACGTGTTGTACAGGGCCAAGAGGTCGTCGGCCTTTTTGATGGCGGCCATGTCCTCGAACGCCTTGCGCATGGTGGGAACGCGCGAATCGCCGTGCTTGTAGACGCGGTGACCAAAGCCCATGATCTTCTTCTTCTCGGCAAGCGCATCGTCAAGCCAAGCCCCGACGTTGTCGGCGGTTCCGACCTCTTCGAGCGCTGCCATCACCGCTTCGTTGGCACCGCCGTGCAGCGGGCCCTTGAGTGCTCCGACGGCCGCCGTCACGGCGCTGTAGAGGTCGGACAATGTCGACGTGACGACGCGAGCGGTGAACGTCGAGGCGTTGAAGGAGTGCTCGGCGTACAAGATCATCGAAACGTCGAAGCAGCGAACCACCTCTTTTTCGGGCACTTCGCCGAACGTCATGTGGAAGAAGTTCGCGCTGAACCCGAGCGAGGGATCGGGCGCGATCGGATCGAGGCCGTGCCGGCGGCGGTGATCGATTGCCACGAGCGTGGGGATCTGCGCAAACAGTCGTTCGGCCTTCTTCTGGTTCGCTTCCGGTCCCGCGGCCTCTCCGTCCGGGTCGACGGCGCCGATATACGAGATCGCCGTGCGCAGCACCTGCATGGGGTGCGAATCGGTCGGCAGGCCGAGGATCAGATCGACGATCTTCGGGTCTACTTGACGGTCGGCGCGCTCCCGCTCGGTGAATTCCTTCAGCTGATCGGCCGTCGGCAACTCCCCGTTCCAGATCAGATAGGCAACCTCTTCAAAGGAGCAGTTCGCGGCAAGTTCCTGCACGGGGTAGCCGCGATACGTCAGCGAATTGGTCTCTTGGACGACCTTGGATATGGCCGTGGTGTCGACGACGACTCCGGCGAGACCTTTGTGAATTTCGGTGTCTTCCATCGGTGTGACTTCCTTAAACCTAAACGGTGAAGTTGAATACGTTCTCGTCAAAGGCGTTGTACGACTCGTAGTCGAGCACTTCGTACAGTCTGGCTCTCGTCTGCATCCTATCGACAACGCCGGACTGCGTTCCGTCGGCCATGATGGTGCGCAAGCCGTCCTCGATGGCGCCCATGGCCAGCCGGAGGGTCGTGACCGGATAGATGACCATCTTGACGCCGGCGTCGGCAAGCTGATCGGCGGTAAAGAGCTCGCTCTTGCCGAATTCGGTCATATTGGCCAGGATCGGCACATCGAGCGCCTTGGCGAACGTCTCGAATTCGCTTAAGTCCCGCATCGCTTCCGGGAAGATCAGATCGGCACCGGCATCGGCGTACGCCTTGGCCCTGTCGATCGCGGCGTCCAGACCTTCGCCGGCCCGGGCGTCGGTGCGCGCCGAGATCACGAAGTTCGGGTCGCGCCGGGCGCCCGCCGCAGCGGTGATCCGCTTGGTCATTTCGCTTGTCGCAACCACCTCTTTACCGTCCAAGTGACCGCAACGCTTGGGATTCACCTGGTCCTCGAGGTGGCAGGCCGCGAGTCCGGCGTCCTCAAGCGATTGAATAGTGCGCGCCACGTTCATGGGTTCGCCGAATCCCGTGTCGGCGTCGATGAACGCCGGAAGGTTCGTCATCCCCGCGATCGTCCTACCATGCTCGGTGACCTCGCTGAGCGTCGTCAGGCCGATGTCCGGCAAGCCCTGGGCGGCCGAGAACGCCCCGCCCGAGATGTAGACGCCTTCGAACCCGATCTGCTCGATGAGCTGGGCGTTCAACGGGTTGATGGCGCCGGGGAACCGCAGGATGGCGTCGCCGGCAAGCTCCTCGCGTAGCCGGAGTCGGCGATCGGCCGCCGATGTGTGTGCTCCAAGCATCAGAAGATTCCTTTCGAGGTGATGGCCGGCGCCGAGGCGAGCGACCAGCTCAGCCGTGCCACGTCGTCCGGCCCGAGCTGCGCAAGGTTCTCGGCAAGCCCGAGGAACCGGTCCTGCTCGTCGCCCGTCAGCACGCCGTCGGCCAACGTGCGGAATTTCGCAATGTACTGCTCGCGGGCGAACGGCCGGGCACCGAGCGGGTGCGCGTCGGCCACCGCGAGCTCGTCGCTGATCACGGTGCCGTCGTCCAGTTCGACGTCGACCCGGCCGCCGAACGCTATCTCGTTCGGGTCCGTGCTGTGGTACCGCTTCGTCCATTCCGGGTCTTCGGTCGTCGAGATCTTGTGCCACAATTCGACTGTCTCCGGGCGACGTGCGCGTTCCGGCGCGTAGGAGCGCTCGTGATGCCAGCCGCCGTCCTCGAGCGCAACGGCGAAGATGTACATGATCGAGTGGTCGAGGGTCTCGCGGCTGGCATTCGGATCCATCTTTTGCGGATCGCCCGAGCCGGTGCCGATCACGTAATGCGTGTGGTGCGACGTCGCGATGGTGATCTTCTTGACCTTGGACAGGTCGCCGATCTTCGGACCCATTTTGCGGGCCAGGTCGATCAGGGCTTGGGACTGGTACTCGGCCGAGTGCTCCTTGGTGTAGGTCTCGAGGATGCCGTGCTTGGCTTCGCCGGGTGCCGGCAGCGGAACCGTGTAGCGGGCGTCCGGGCCGGAGAGGATCCACGCGATGAACCCGTCCTCGCCTTCATAGATCGGGGACGGCGCTCCCTCACCGCGCATCGCCCGGTCGACGGCTTCCACTGCCATCTTGCCGGCGAACGCCGGAGCGTGCGCCTTCCAGCTCGAAATCTCGCCCTTGCGGGACTGGCGAGTGGCGGTCGTGACGTGCAGGGCCTGCTGGATCGCCTGGTAAACGGTTTCGGTGTCGAGGCCCAGCAGCGTGCCGATGCCGGCCGCGGCCGACGGGCCGAGATGCGCCACATGGTCGATCTTGTGCTCATGCAGGCAAATGCCCTTGGTCAATGCCACCTGGATCTCGTATCCGGTCGCGATGCCGCGGATCAGGTCGGCCCCGGCCATCGACTTGTGCTGTGCAACGGCGAGGATCGGCGGAATGTTGTCGCCCGGATGCGAATACTCGGCAGCCAGGAACGTGTCGTGGAAATCCAGTTCGCGCACTGCGACGCCGTTGGCCCATGCCGCCCATTCGGGAGAGACGCTCCTGCTCTCCGGCATGCCGAAGACGCGCGCCCCGGGCTCCAGCACGTGCGGAAGCGCTTGTTCACGGGCATGGGCGACCGGCCTGCGGGAAATCGACGCGGCCGCGACCGCGGCGTTGTCGATGATCCGGTTGACCACCATGTCGGAGACGTCGGCTTGGACGGCGACCGGGTCGGTGGCCACCTCGGCGATCTTCCAGGCAAGTTGCTTTTCGCGGGGAAGCTCCTCGCTGCTGCGATATGTGCGTACCTCGTGCTCGACCATCTGTCCTCGTATCCCCTTCGACTTGCCGGACCGTCCGGAGTCCTTTCCGGACCCATTTTTACCTTGTCATCAAGATACTTAATGGCAAGCAAAATAGCCAGGATCGGCCATCCGTGGACGTCATTCTGTCACCGATGCCCCACCTCGGATACCCCTGGCCGATAGACTGTCGGTCCGCCCACATCGAGCCGGGGCGCCGGCCCGGGAAGCAAGGCCGGGAAGCACGGCGCAGGAAGCACGAGGCACCATGAATTCAGTAAGCACGCAAGTCCATTTGCGATCCCGGCCGACCGGCTGGCCGACGGAGCGGAACTTTTCGCTCGAGACGGTCTCCCTCCAGCCGCCACGCGCCGGCGAAGTGCGCGTGCGTAACGAGTACATCTCGGTCGATCCATACATGCGCGGGCGGATGAACGACGTGAAATCGTATATTCCTCCCTTTGCCCTGAACGAGGTCATGACCGGCGGCGCGGTCGGCCGAGTCGTCGAATCATCGGACGACGCGCTGTCGCCCGGCGACGCCGTCCTGCATTTCCAAGGCTGGCGGGACGTCGCACAAGGGCCGGCCGAGCAGTTCACGCGCCTCTCCCCCGAATCGCCCGACATCCCGCTGTCGGCGTATTTGGGCGTACTCGGACTGACCGGCCTGACGGCGTACGTCGGGCTGCTCACTATTGCGGAATTCACGGAAGGCGACACGGTCTTCGTGTCCGGAGCGGCCGGCGCGGTCGGCAGCATCGTCGGGCAGATCGCCAAGATCAAGGGAGCCGGACTCGTCGTCGGATCTGCAGGCTCGGCCGACAAGGTCCGCCGGCTCACCGACAGCTACGGATTCGACGCCGGATTCAATTACCACGACGGCCCGGTGCGCGATCAACTGGCGGACGCCGCGCCCGACGGCATCGACGTGTATTTCGACAATGTCGGCGGCGAACACCTGGAAGCGGCGATCTCCCGCCTGCGCGATGGCGGCCGGGCCGCGCTGTGCGGCGCCATCTCGACCTACAACTCCACCGAACGGACCCCCGGCCCGTCGAACATGGCAAATCTTGTCACGCGCGGGCTGATGCTCAAGGGGTTCACGGTCGGCAATTACACCGAACACCAGCCGGAATTCACCCGCGAAATGAGCGGCTGGCTCGCGGCAGGCCGCATCAATTGGGACACCACGGTCGTCGAGGGAATCGAGAACGCCGTCGAAGCGTTCCTCGGCATGATGCACGGGAAGAACACCGGCAAGATGCTGGTGCGCACCGGCGCCGCCGACTAGCGATTCGGGCCGGTGTCGGTACCGTCCGATACCTTGTCACACATGAGCTCCTCATCCGCCACTGCCAAACGTAAAAGCGCCGCACAGTTCCGCTGTGCCGAGTGCGGCTGGACGACGGCGAAATGGGCCGGCCGCTGCGGCGAATGCCAGGCATGGGGCACGGTGGAGGAAGTCGGCGGAGCCGCGACGCGCAGCACCACCGCCGCACGCGTGGCGGTGCCGGCCCGCCCGATCGCCGAAGTCAGCGTCGAATCCGCGACGGCGGCGCCCACCGGCGTCGGCGAGCTCGACAGGGTGCTCGGCGGCGGCATAGTGCCGGGAGCCGTCGTCCTGCTGGCCGGCGAGCCGGGCGTGGGCAAATCGACTCTCCTGCTGGACGTCGCCTCCCGCGCCGCATCGCACGGCCGGACCGTGCTCTACATCAGCGGCGAGGAATCCGAAGCACAAATACGGTTGCGCGCCGAACGGATTGGCGCGCTGCGGCCGCGGCTGCTCCTGGCCTCGGAAACGGATCTGGGCACCGTGCTCGGCCACATTGAAAAATCCGAGCCCGATCTGCTCGTCGTGGACTCGGTGCAAACCATCGCCAGTTCACAGGTCGACGGGTCGGCCGGCGGGGTGACCCAGGTGCGCGAGGTCGCCGGTTGCCTGATCCGCGAGGCCAAGGACAAGGGTCTGGCCACCATCCTCGTCGGACACGTCACGAAAGACGGGTCGATCGCCGGACCGCGCATGCTCGAGCACCTTGTCGACGTGGTCTGCCAGTTCGAAGGCGAGCGGCACTCGCGCCTGCGCATGGTGCGCGCCGTGAAAAACCGGTACGGCCCCACCGATGAGGTCGGCTGCTTCGACCTGAACGAAAGCGGGATCACCGGTCTTCCCGATCCGTCCGGGCTGTTCTTGTCCCGGATGACCGAGCCGGTCTCCGGAACGTGCGTGACAGTCTCCCTCGAGGGCCGAAGGCCCCTGGTGGCCGAGATTCAGGCCCTCGTGTCGGAGTGCGCCGGCGGCGCGCCCCGGCGGGCCACGAGCGGGCTGGACACGAACCGCGTCGCCATGGTGCTTGCCGTACTCGGCAAACGCCTGAACATTCCACTGGCCAGAAAGGACGTGTACGCGGCGACCGTCGGCGGCGCCAAGGTCACCGAACCGACGGCCGATCTGGCAACGGCGCTGGCCTTGGCGTCGGCACATCTGGAACAAACTTTCCCGTTCCGGCTCGTCGCGTTCGGCGAAGTCGGGCTGTCGGGCGAAGTGCGCACGGTGCCGGGCTGCCATCGCCGGTTGATGGAAGCAGCACGTCTGGGCTTCACTCATGCGATAGTTCCGGCCGGCACGGCCGATGGCACCCCGACTCCGGAGAACATGAAGGTCCTCGAAGTCTCCCAGCTTTACGAGGCACTTCACGCGGCCTTGCCGAACACGCCCGCGTAGAATGTCAGCGAGACCTGCGCCGACCACAAGCCGACAACTAGGGGAACATTCGTGCCGACCGAACGGACGACGGACGAGCTGCTGCGATCCACCCTCGCGGCAATGGCTCCCGGCACCGCATTGCGGGACGGGCTCGAGCGAATCCTTCGCGGCCGCACCGGCGCACTCGTCGTCTTGGGCGCGACCCGCGCAGTCGAGTCGATCTGCACCGGCGGCTTCATCATCGACGCCGATTTCTCGGCCACCAGGCTGCGCGAATTGGCGAAAATGGACGGCGCGATCATTTGCGAACGCGATGCGACGCGGATCGTCAGGGCCGCAGTGCAGCTCGTGCCCGACCCGGCCATTGAAACCAGCGAATCGGGCACCCGGCACCGTACCGCCGAACGCGTCGCCAAGCAGACGGGGCTCCCGGTCATCTCCGTCAGCCAGTCGATGCAGATCATTCAGCTGTACGCCGGCGATCGGCGGCACGTCCTCGAAGGCTCGGAGGTCATCCTGGCCAGGGCAAACCAGGCAGTGGCGACACTCGAGCGGTACAAGTCCCGGTTGGACGAGGTGACCGGGTCGCTCACGGCGCTGGAGATCGAGGATCTGGCCACGGTCGGCGATATTTGCACGGTTTTGCAGCGACTGGAAATGGTCCGGCGCATCGTCGACGAAATCTCGACGTACATCATCGAGCTGGGGACCGACGGCCGACTGCTGACATTGCAGCTCGAGGAATTGATCGGCAATCTCGGCCCGGCGCAGGAATTACTGGTGCGCGATTATCACACCGCGATGAAATCACCCCGCGCCGTCGCCGATATCCTCGCCGATGTTTCCAAGCTGTCATCGACCGAGCTTGTCGACATTACACAGGTGGCTCGAATCCTCGGCGCTCCAGTCGGGGGCGACGCGCTCGATTCGACGGTGAGCCCGAAGGGCCACCGGCTGTTGGCGCGGATCCAACGCGTCCCCGGTGCGATCGCCGACCGGCTCGTCGAACATTTCGGCGGCCTTCAACAATTGCTCGCCGCGAACGTCGACGACCTCATGGCCGTCGAAGGCGTCGGGGAACAGCGTGCCCGTACCGTTCGCGAGGCGCTGTCGAGGCTCGCCGAGGTCTCGCTCGTCGACAGGTATTCGTAACCGCGTCGGCGGTCGCCATTTCGGGGCTCTCACTTCAGGATGAAGTAAGCACCCTTCGACTCGTTCGACCCGACCTTGGTCTCCAACCGGTAGGTTCCGGGCTTGACGTCCGGAAGCCCGGCCTTGCACCCCTTGACCGATCGGATCCGTTGCCAGGTCATACTTGCCGATTTCTTGTCGCCGGACTTGAACTTGATCTTGTTGACGGTGGCGTCCGGGTTTTTCGAGTCGTCCTGGCAGTCGCGGCTCGACCAGATCCGGTCGGATCCCGAGGTGATGTCGAATTCCAACTGTTTGGTTCCGACGTCGATAATGCACGCCGTATCCGAGACGTTCTTCACACTCAGCGTCAGCTTGGGTTTGGCCTTGCCGGAATACGACTTCTTATCGGTGCTCGCGGTGACCTCGATGCTGTCCGGCGAACATTTCGTCGTCTTCTTCTTCGCCCCGCTGGGGCTCGCAGTTCCGGCTTTTCCGGCGCTGGCGGACGGACTGGCGGACGGGCTGGCGGACGAGCCACCCGAGGGGTTTTGCGAGGCTGCCGCGTCATTCGGTGACGGCGCCGTCGAGGTTTCCTCATCGCCGCCGAACAGGCCGCTCACGCCGCGCACTATTGTCGTCACGCCGACCGCGAGAACCGCTACCACGATAAGCGCGATGATGAGGACGACGATGCGCCGGCGCCGATAGACTGCAGGCGACGGCCGCCGCGGATCTCGATTGTTACTCATTTGCTTCACACCCTATGCACTTGGCGCCCGGATCGCGCCTCGGCGCGCCGACTGGCAGACTGTTGCATGCCATGAATGACGTCGACGCTTCTGCCCTGCGCCGCAAGACGGTGCGCTGGTATGGGCGCAATGCCCGCGATCTGCCGTGGCGTCACAGCGACTGCAGTCCGTGGGGCGTACTCGTCAGCGAGTTCATGTTGCAGCAGACTCCGGTCGCCCGAGTGCTGCCGGTCTGGCGATCGTGGGTGGAGACCTATCCGGCTCCGGCCGACTTGGCCGCCGCGCCGACCGGCGATGCCGTTCGCGCATGGGGACGCCTTGGTTACCCTCGCCGGGCGCTCAGACTGCACGCGGCGGCAACTGCCATCGTGCGCGATCACGGGGGCGAGGTTCCGCCGGACAACGACGCGCTGCTGGCTCTTCCGGGCGTGGGCAGGTACACGGCCGCCGCCGTCGCTTCCTTTGCCTTTCAGCAAGCTCATCCGGTGCTGGATACGAACATCCGGCGAGTACTCGGACGCGTCCTGACCGCCACGCCGGAGCCGTCGGCGTCGCCGAGCGCCGCCGAATACGCACTGGCCGCCAGGTTGCTGCCGGCGACCGGGAACGCGGCGGCCCGCTGGAACTCCGCAGTAATGGAGCTCGGAGCGCTGGTGTGCACGGCGCGCACGCCGCGCTGCGACGATTGTCCGCTGCGGACCGATTGCGCATGGCTCCGCGCCGGTCGGCCTGCCGCCGAGACTCCGGGCCGGCCACGGCAGGCATGGCACGGTACCGACCGCCAGCTTCGCGGCGCCATCATGGCGGTACTGCGGGCCGGCGGGCCGGTCGTGCTCGAGAATTTCCGCGCCGACCCGGCGTCCGGAGCCGAGGTGCCGGAGGCCGGCCTCGGCGCTGCGCAAATCGATGCGCTGGCTCGCCTACGCGATTTGAACCCGGACGACGCCAGAGTCGACCGCTTGATCGGCGACTTGTGCGCCGACGGTTTGGCCGTAACGCGCGACGGCAGCTTGTCGCTACCGCAATGATCCGTCAGCGCGGCCTTCGTTGGCTTGGGCTCGTCTTTCCCCGATGGGCTTTCCCCGAGTCAGACGGTGTTCAGGCCATCGGCGCGAGCTCCGCGAATCTCTGCAAAGGCGGCAGTGCCCGCGAGAGTACTGACGGCGTCCCACATGCGGATGGCATCACGTCCGCGAGGGATGGCCGTGAGGACCGGGCCGAAGAACGCCCTACCGCCGGTGTGGACCATGGGGGTTCCTCCTTCGCCGCCGGAAGGCTCGACTGCCGCTCGAGTACGCGCTCTCAGGTCGTCGTCCCAGGTGGGGTCCTCGGCCGCCTCTGCAAGAACTGCGGGCAACTCCAACTCGGCAAGCGTCGTGGCCAGATTTGTCGCATTCTCACGCATTCCGTCGACGTGGCGACGCTTGCCAAATGTCGAGTAAAAGCGTTGCCACATATTCGCGGCCGGCGAGGCAAGCAGCGCGGCCGCGACCCGGGCCGGACGCCACGCCTGGTCGTTGTAGTCGCGGTACCAGTCATCCAACTCGCGGTTTTCATTGACGCAGGCCAAGCTCATCAACTCGATTCGAAGCCGAAGCGGTGACCGGCGACTGACTTCAAGCAGCCATCCGGCCGTGATCCACGCAAATGGGCACTGCGGATCGACGAAGACAATTGCCTGCGATTCTTGAATAATTTCCATGGAAACGATATTATTTTCCACGGAAACTAATTGTCAAGGAAAGAGGCACGCTTCATGAGCGGCAGTTCGAACCAACCGGCAGCGGATGCCGTCGCCGGCATGGCCGATGAGTGGAAGCACGTGCTGCCCGATCTCGATACCCGGCCCCTGCTTGTCCTCGGCCGATTGCAACGCATCGTGGCCCGCAGCGACGCATCGTTGCGGCCCGCCTTCGCCGCCGCCGGGTTGGGCGCCGGAGACTTCGACGTTCTTGCCGCGCTACGTCGCCGGGACCCCGCGGGGCCGGTGCCGGCCGGCGATCTTGCGGAGGCGATGCTCGTCACCCCGGGCGCGGCCACAAAGCGCGTCGACCGGCTGGCCGCGGCCGGGCTCGTGACACGCGAGGCGTCCGAGTCCGACCGGCGCGGCCGCAGTATCGCGTTGACCGGTCGAGGACGAACGCTCACCGATCGCCTCATGAACGAGCACATGGCCAATGAAGCGACGGTCATCGCCGCACTCGATGACGCCGAACAAGACCAGCTCGCCGGCCTGCTCGCCCGAATCCTGAATCACATCGAAGCCGACAACGGCCAGGAAGGAATCTGACAATGGGAGCACGGTTCGAGGAATTCATGCGCGAGCGGGAAGCGGCATCGGGCGACTACATTCGCGGCGATGCGACAGCACTGGAATCCCTCCTTACCAAGCGGGATCCTGCCACATTCATGTCCCCCGGCGGAGACGTGGCAGTCGGAGCGAGCGAGGCGGCACGAGCGCAAATTGCCGGCGCAGCGTCATTCGGGCCGGCAAGCACCGGACATTTCGAAGTACTCGGTCACGGTGCCAGCGGCGACCTCGCATACTGGACGGGGCGGCAGATCGCCACGATGGACATCAAAGGCCGGGAGCTCCCCGTGCCGATGGTGCTGCGCACGACCGAGATCTTCCGCTTTGAAAACGACGAATGGAAACTCGTCCACCGGCACGCCGATATGCCCTAGCGCAGCGTCGAGCCCGATTTCACCCAAACCGACACATGACTCGTGCTCTCTTCGGTCAGTTCCGACCGATCCCAGCCGGACCAACGATGTTTCAGCTTCATTCCGGCAATACGGGCCATCAAGTCCATCTCGGCCGGCCATGCGAAGCGGAACGGAATCCGTCGAAACGACCCGGAACCGTCGGCCGACACGCTCACATGGTTCGAGGTGAACCTCTGCGTCACCACATCGTACTGATCAAACCCCACGTATCCACCGCCTTCCCGGCCCGGCAACACGGAGAACGGAACGGTGTTTTGCCCCGGCGGGAGTCGTCGTAGATCGGGTAGGCCGTCCTCGATCAGAAAGAACCCGCCCGGGCGCAAGTGCGCGGATGCGTTGCAAAAGGCGGCTACTTGCTCGTCCTGCGTCGTGAGGTTGCTGATCGTATTGAACACCAGATAGACGAGAGAGAACTCACCTGCCACCCGAGTGGTTGTCATGTCCCCGATCGCGACGTCCACCGCATTGCCACCGGGTTTCTCGACGACCCGGGGTGCCATCGCCCGGCTGAGTTCAATTCCCTTGACCTCGACCCCGCGGGCTGCCAGCGGAGCCGCTATCCGTCCCGTCCCTACTGCGAACTCCAGCACCGGGCCGTTGCCGGCGAGACCGGACAGCAATTCGACAACCGGCTCGATCACGTCCGGCGCGTTGGCGCCGCCGGGAAGGTCGTAATCCGCTGCGACGCTTTCCGGGAACCACTCGTCGGCCGGATCGTCCTTCCGCTGTTGTGACTCGAGATTATCCCGTTCAATGCCATCGGCTTCCATGTGTCCGGACACTACGCTGATCGGAATTGTCGCCGCACTGTTTTTCACGATGCCCGAAACGAGGACGAACGTGTCGACGCAGTGGTCTACTCGACTCATGCGGCCACGCCGAGCATTCCGTCCAATGAGGACATCATCATCGCCCAACGGTTGTGTAATCGATTTCTTACGGATAGCCTGAACGCACACGACAGCTGCCCGGGTGCCGCAAGGAGGAAGCATGCCATTGGACGATTCCAAGCAGACGCGCGCTCGGGTGCCTGCCGTCTTGGGAGTCGACATCGGCACGTCCAGCTCCAAGGCAGTTCTTGTCGGCCTCGATGGCCGAATCTTGGGTACCGAGGTAGCCGAGCATGACGTCTCCCGGCCCCATCCGGGCTGGGTCGAGATGGACGGAGAGCTCTGGTGGCACGAATTCGTCCGTCTGGCCGGTAAGCTCACCGCGTCGTCCGACGCCGAAATCGTCGCGATCGGAGTCAGCGGCATGGGCCCGTGCGTATTGCTGACCGATGCCGATGCACACCCCGTGCGCCCTGCAATCCTCTACGGAGTCGATACGCGCGCGACAAGCCAAATAGACGCCATGAACCGCACCTACGGCGCCGATCGGATAGCAGCTGCTTGCGGATCGGCCCTTTCCAGCCAAGCCGCAGGGCCCAAGATCGCCTGGGTCGCCGACAATGACCCGGATGCGTTCGCCCGTGCGCGCAGGCTCTTCATGCCGAGCTCATTCCTGGCCCACAAGCTCACCGGCGCATACGTGCTCGACCACCATTCGGCATCCCAGTCGACCCCGATGTACGACACCGATTCATTGACCTGGCTGCAGCCGTGGGCAAGCGAGATAGCCGGTCCCGTCGAACTACCCGAGCTGGTATGGCCGGGCGACGTCGCGGGTGTCGTCACGGCGGCCGCGGCCGCGGAGACCGGCCTGCATGCCGGAATCCCCGTCATCGCCGGCACCATCGACGCGTGGAGCGAAGCCGTCAGCGTCGACGGACAAAACCCCGGCGACCTCCTGCTCATGTACGGCACCACCATGTTCCTGGTGCACACCTTGCAAAGCAAGATCACCGCACCGACCCTGTGGGGCACCGTCGGCGCTTTCAAAGGCACCCGCAATCTCGCCGGCGGCATGGCGACGTCCGGCGCCATCACCTCCTGGCTGAACGAATTGTTCGGCTCCCCCGGCTACGCCTCGCTGCTGGCCGATGCCGAGAGCTCCGGGCCCGGAGCACGCGGGCTGCTCATGTTGCCGTACTTCGCCGGCGAGCGCACTCCCATCCAGGACCCGGATGCCCGCGGCGTCATCGCCGGCTTGACGCTCAGCCACGGCCGCGGGGATGTCTACCGGGCCGCACTCGAGGCGACGGCCTTCGGCGTCCGACACAACATCGAGACGATGGAACAAGCAGGGGCCGGCATCGAACGGATAGTCGCTGCCGGCGGCGGTACACAGGGCGGGATTTGGACGCAGATAGTCTCCGACGTCACTGGCCGGCCGCAGTTGATCCGCGAAAAGACCATCGGCGCGAGCTTTGGCGCCGCGTTCCTGGCCGCCCGAACGCAAGCGGACGTCGTGATGGACGACTGGAATCCGATCTCCCACGTCCAAGAGCCCGAACCGGCCGCTGTGCGCGTCTACGACGGCCTGTACGACGCCTATCGCCGGCTGTACCCGGCGACTGCCGACATCATGCACGAACTGGCCGGCTTCCCGGAACGTACCGACCGGCCCTCTCCACGGAACAGGAGCACTCAATGAGTTACACATTCCCGCCGAGCCCGCAGGTTTCGAAAGCCGAACCCGGCGCCGTCTACACGGTGGCAAGCGGAGATCTGCGGCCGGCCGCCAACGTCAAGTGCTGGCCCACGCAAGCGAAGCTTGAAGACGATCTGTCCCGCGCCGTGACGGGCCTGGGGTATTCGGTGGTCCGCGCCCACCCGGTCGACTCGGAAAAGGGCCACGGCTTCATCGACTCCCAGCGCGCCGGTATCGAGATATTCAAACACATCCCGCCGGATGCCCCGCTGATCGTCGTCGAAGCGGTCTGGCAATACAGCCACCACGTGCTGCCGGGCCTACGCACCCACCGGGGGCCGATCCTTGTCGTGGCCAATTGGGCGGGCGAATTCCCCGGCCTCGTCGGACTGTTGAATCTCACCGGGTCGATGACCAAGGCAGGTGTCGACTACTCGGCCCTGTGGAGCAAAGAATTCACCGACGAGTGGGCCCTCGACAAGCTCGAGGACTGGCTGGGCAATGGACGGATCACGCACGACGCTTCGCACGTGCGCGATCTTCCCGCTTTGGACGGCACATCCGAAGAGGTCGAACTGGGCCGCGCACTTGCCGTGCAATTGCGGGACGAAAAAGCGATCATCGGCGTCTTCGATGAAGGCTGCATGGGCATGTACAACGCCATCTTCGACGACGAACTTCTCAATCCGCTGGGCATTTACAAGGAACGACTGTCGCAAAGCGCTCTTGTCGCCGAGATGAACCGGGTGACCGACGACGAAGCCGCTGCTGCGCGCACATGGCTCGACGAAGCCGGCCTGATCTTCCACTTCGGACAGGACGAGAAGACCGACCTCACGCCGGCGCAAGTGCACAGCCAGATGAAAATGTACATCGCGGCGCTGCGCATATCCGACGATTTCGGGCTGGACGCCGTCGGCATCCAGTACCAGCAAGGACTCAAGGACACGGTACCGGCGTCCGATCTGGCCGAAGGGCTGCTCAACAACGTCGCCCGTCCGCCTGCGTTCTCGCGCGACGGCTCCCGTGAACTGTTCGCCGGCCGGCCGCTTCCCCACTTCAACGAGGTCGACGAGGGCGTGGCCGTCGATGCGCTCGTGACGAACCGGGTGTGGACGGCGATGGGGCTCGACCCTGCCACTACCTTGCACGATATCCGGTGGGGCGAGGAATACGACGGCGAATTCGTCTGGGTCTTCGAGATCTCCGGCTCGGTGCCGGCCAGCCACAACGGCGGCTACGACAAGACCTACAGCATGCGGCAGCCTCCCATGTTCTTCCCGCTCGGCGGCGGCACCCTCAGCGGTTGCTCCAAACCGGGGCAGATCGTGTGGTCGCGCGTGTTCATCATGGGCGGCGAATTGCACGTCGACATCGGCCGCGGACACGTTGCCGACCTCCCGGCCGCCGAGACCCGGCGCCGCTTGGATGCGACCGACCCGCAGTGGCCGATCATGCACGCCGTCTTGCACGGCGTTTCGCGCAATCAGCTGATGGGCCGCCACCGGGCCAATCACGCGCAAGTCGTGTACGCACCGGACGGGGCGACGGCGGATAAGGCGCTCACGGCGAAGGCCGCGCTCTTCGACGCCCTCGGCCTGCACGTGCACCTGTGCGGCGACGTCGCCCTTTAGCTCGAAAGGACTCCTCATGCTCCCCACCGGCATCGCAGTGCTTCGCGACATCGAGACCAGGTCGATCAGCCCCGAGAACTTCGACGGCGCGAAAGCCGGCGGCGGCCGTGCCACCGAAGGCACCGGCGCGGCCCCGGCCGCCGACTTGGGCACCGGATGGAAGGTCTCCCCCAGCGTCGACATCCCCGCGTCGTCCACGTTCGAGATGGCGTCGATCGCCGGTCCGGCCAAGATCACCCACATCTGGCTCACCACCCACCGCAACAACTGGCGTTCCCTGGTGTTGCGGGCGTATTGGAACGGCGCCGAGCAGCCGGCAATCGAAGTGCCGCTTGGCGATTTCTTCGCCAACGGGTGGGGCACCTTCGCCCAGGTCGGCTCGGCGATGGTTGCCGCGAATCCGCACGGCGGGTTCAACAGCTATTGGCCCATGCCGTTCACCGGATCGGCCCGACTGACAATTGAAAACCTCGCCGACAGCGTTGCCACGCTCTATTACCAGGTGACGTACGACCAGGGGGCGCCGATCGCCGAGGAGGCAGCGGCGTCCGGAGTCCTGCACGCGCAGTTCCGGCGCTCGAACCCGTTGCCGGACAAGGAGACCCACCCGATAGTCACGGGCGTGACGGGCCGCGGACAGTACGTTGGCACGTATATGGCGTGGGGCGTGAACTCGCCGGGTTGGTGGGGCGAAGGAGAGATCAAGTTCTACTTGGACGGCGATCGGGAGTACCCGACGATTTGCGGCACCGGCACCGAGGACTACTTTGGCGGCGCCTGGAATTTCGACGTACCGGGCACCGGATATACCGAATTCAGCACTCCGTACCTCGGAATGCCGCAGGTCTTGCGCCCGGACGGCCTCTACAACTCGCAACAGCGATTCGGCATGTACAGGTGGCACGTCCCCGACCCCATCCGGTTCCACGAGGATCTCACCGTCGACATCCAGGCGCTCGGGTGGAAACCGGGCCACCGGTACAACCCGTTGCACGACGACATCGCGTCCACGGCGTTCTTCTACCTCGACCGGGACACCGCGCGCCGTCCCGATTTTCCGGGCGCCGATTTTTTACTCACGGCGGGTGAGCCGATGGACCCGCTGACCTGATCACCGACCCGCTTCAGGAGGATCACATGCATGCGTGGCCGCACGTCCGCCAGTTCGCCGGCGACGCACTCGCCGCCGTCAAAATGCCTGTCGGCGGTATCGGCACCGGCTGCATCAGTGTGGGCGGTCGCGGCCAGCTGGTCGACTGGGAGTTGTTCAATCGCCCGGGCGTCGGCTTCAACCCTGCCGCGTTCTTCGCCGTCGACCTGCGCTCGTCGTCGCTGCACGCCACCCGGGTGCTGGAAAGCGAACTCGGGCCGGCCGAGCGCTCCGGTCCGGGCGGATCCGAGGCCACCATGCACGGCCTACCACGGTTCCGCCGCAGCACGTTTGCCCACGCCTACCCGCTCGGCCAGGTGCACCTCACCGACCCGGACCTGCCCGTGACCGCGGACTTGCACGTGTTCAATCCGCTCGTCCCGGGCGATGCCGATGCCAGCGGTGCACCGGCGCTGAGCTACCGGGCGGACATCACGAACACCGGTGACGCCGAACTGGCGGTCTCGGTGTGCGCGAACATGCAAAATGTCGCCGGTGCCGCCACGGGCAAGCAAATCCGCGCGGGAGGAGCGTTTCGACTGGTTGAAGCGGACGGCGTGACGACGTTGCTCGGTTCCCACTCGACTTCCGACGCGCCCGGCGAATCGGACGGGACCGTCGGGCTCAGCGTGCTCGGCGACGTACCGGCGTCACACCGACTGAACTGGGCCAAACGGACGTGGGGCGATTCACTCCTCGAGTTCTGGGACGATTTCACGGAAGACGGCCGGGTGACGGAGCCGGACGTCGGAGCCGACACCCCGACCGGCACCCTGACGGTCGGCAAGCGAATTGCACCGGGCGAGACTGTCTCGTTCCGATTCCTCATCACCTGGCATTTCCCGCATCGGCGAGCGTGGACCCACGCGTTCGATTCCTACGGGCTCGGCCCCTATTCCGATGATTTCATCGGTAACCACTACTGCGGCATGGACTCGGACGCCGCCGCCGTCGCCGCACGGCTCGCGCCCCGCCTGGCCGGCGACGAGCAGCGAACCATCGAGTTCGTTCGGAAAGTAGCCGATGCGCTGCCGGCCTCCGTCGCGGACGCCGCGCTTGCCAATCTCGCCGTTTTGAAGTCCCCTACCTGCTTTCGCACTGCCGACGGCCGGTTTTACGCGTGGGAAGGATGCTGGCCGCACGAGGGCAGCTGCCACGGCAGTTGCACGCACGTATGGAACTACCAGTACGCCCTCGAACGACTCTTCCCCGAACTCGCCTGGAGCATGCGCCGTACCGAGTTCGTCGATTCGCTCGACGAACGCGGCATGATGAGCTTTCGCACCGGCCTTCCCGCCGAGAAGTACGCCAATGCGTGGCCGACCGGGGCGGCCGACGGTCAGATGGGTGCGATAGTGCGGATGCACCGACTGTGGAAGATCACCGGCGACGACGCGCGGCTGGCCGAGCTGTGGCCGGGAGTGCGCAGCGCCTTGGAATTCGCGTGGATCCCGGGAGGCTGGGACGCCGACAAGGACGGCCTGATGGAAGGCTGCCAACACAACACCATGGACGTCGAGTACTACGGCCCGTCCGGTGTGATCCAGTCCTGGTATCTTGCCGCTCTTGCGGCCGGCACGGAGATGGCTCGGGCGCTCGGCTGCGACGATTTCGCCGACGACTGCGAGCGCGTGCTGACAAGCGGGGCGCGCCTGACCGACAGTGAACTGTTCAATGGGGACTATTACCGGCAGCGGGTGATCCCGGCCGGTACGGATAAGAACATCGCCGACGGACTGCGGATCCGGTACCCCGATCCGGATGCCGACGTCGGCTCCGAAGACCTCGAATCACCGGACTTGCAGATCGCCGGCGGATGCACGGCCGATCAGCTCGTGGGTCACGCCATGGCCGCCCTTGGCGGACTCGACACCCGTCTGGACCCGGCCCGCGTCCGGACGGCCATGGGAAGCGTCTACCGGTTCAACCACCGGGACGATTTTCACGGGCATTTCAATCACATGCGCACCTTCGCGGCCGGCGACGAGGCGGGCCTGTTGGTCTGCACGTTCCCCTACGGCGATAGGCCGGCCAGGCCGCTGCCGTACTGCAACGAGGTGTGGACCGGTCTGGAGTATTCGGCAGCCATCGGGCTGATCCTTGCCGGACGACGAGACGAGGGACTCCGAGTCGTGGCGGACGTCCGGAGCCGTTACGACGGCCGGGCGCGCAACCCTTTCGACGAAGTCGAATGCGGTAGCCACTACGTGCGCTCGATGGCGTCGTGGGGCGTTGCCGAGGCGCTCGGCCTATTTGCTTCCTGACGTCTTCAACGAATCCACCAGCCACCGCTGTCCGAGCAAGAACACGACGACGGTGGGGACGGCCGCCAGTAGCGCGCCGGCCAGGATATATCCCCAGGACGACGAGTACTGCCCCTGCAGGCTGGAAATGCCCAGCTGGATGACCCATAGCTTGGGATCCTGGGTGATTGCCAACGGCCAAATGAACGAGTTCCAATTCGCCAGGAAGAACAAGACGCCAAGGGACGCAAGAATCGGGCGGCTGAGCGGCAGAATGACGTTCCAGTACAACCGCGGATACCCGCAGCCGTCCAATTCCGCTGCCTCTTCGAGCTCGCGCGGAATATTCAGGTAGTACTGGCGCAGCAAGAAGATGCCGAATGCGTTGAAGATGGCCGGCACGATGAGTCCGCCGTACGTGTCGACGAGGCCGAGCCATTTGATGATCAAGAACAAGGGGACCAGGATCACCGGCATCGAGACCAGCATTGTGGAAAGGATCATGGTGAAGCCAAGATCTCGGCCGGGAAACCTGAGCCTGGCCAGTGCGTACGCGGCCATCGAATGGAACAGGAGCGCCACGACGGTGACGCTGACCGACACGATCGCACTGTTGAGCAGGTACCGCGGAAACGGGATCTCGGTGAGCACGTAGACGAAGTTGTGCACCGTGAGCGGCGTGAAGATCTTGCCGGAGAAGACATCGCCGGAATCGCGGAACGCGCCAAGCGCGAGCCAAGCGACCGGGAACATTGTGATCAGCGCGATGGCCCACGCCACCAGGGCTCGTACTATCATCGAGCGCCGCCCGACTTCGGCATTCCGGCGCCGTGCCGGACGCACCCGAGCCGGGGTCGTCTGCGGCTTAGTCAGCGTCGGCATTGAATCGTCCGCCTCTCGTCACGTAAAGCAGCACCGCCGTCACAATGACAAGGAAGATCACCGTCACGGCCGTCAGGGCGGCGGCATAGCCGTAATCGCCGAAATTGAATGCCTGCTGGTAGATGTAGAACACTATCGTCGACGTGGCATTCGCCGGCCCGCCCTTTGTCAGCACGTAGACGAGGTCGAAAGCCTGGACACCGGTGACGGCCGCGACCAGCGATGTCACGAGCACGAAGAAGCTGGTGGGTGCCAGGAGCGGCCATGTGACTGTCCAGAACCGGCGCCACGCCCCCGCGCCGTCAATGCGCGCCGCATCGAGATATTCGGGCGGGATATCGGTCAACCCGCCCAAGAACAAGAACATCTGGTAGCCCATCGTGAACCACACGCTCACGACGATGAGGGTGCCAAGGGCCAGGCTCGGCGTGCCGAGCCATGACACGTCGCCAAGACCGATGAGTCCGCCGAGCTGTGTCAGCACGCCGCGTTTGTCGACAAGCATGAATTGCCACAGCACTCCGATGACCACCAGGCTGAGCACGTTCGGCAGAAACAGGATGGCCCGAACCGCCCCGACCCCGGGAAATTTGTCCTTCACCAACACGGCCAGTCCCAGCGCAAGGAAGAACGTCACGGGAACGAACCCGAGCACGAAAAGCGCTGTGACCCGCACGCTGCGCCAAAACAGGTCGTCCGCGACCATGTGCTCGAAATTCGCCATCCCGACGAACCGGAAATTTCCAAACCCGTCGGCCGAGAACATCGACACGATGAGGGCCAGCACCATCGGGATCCCGACGAACGCGATGAGGCCGACGGCGTCGGGCAGCAGGAACAGGATGCCGGCTCGCGCCTCCCGCCGGCGCCGGCGCGCACTGAGTTGGCCGCGCCCGGTGCGAAGTGCCACTAGAGGATCGGTGCTCCCTTATAGGATTTCAGGAAGTTGTCGATGTTCGCCGCCGCCGTCTTTGCTGCTTTGACGGAGTCCTCGCCGCTGAGCTGGACGTTCTGGATGGCGTTCGAAATCGCCTTGATCATTTTGGGCGGATACCGCGGCTCGCTTTGGCCGGTCGGGGCGATCTCATGCGCAAAGAACTTCATGTTCGGATCGTCAAAGGCTCCCCGGGCGTCCGCTGCCTTTTGCACCGAAGCACGCACCGGGATGTTCGACTTCGCTCCCGTGTTCCACGTGCGACCGCGTTCGATGCTGCCCTTGTCCATCGAGCCCAGCGCCCACGCGATGAACTCCGCGGCGGCGTCCGGGTTTCCGCCTTTCGCATTTGCGCAAAAAGCCCACCCGCCCATGATCGTCGTGGGCTTGCCGCCCGGAGGGGTCGGGAGCGGAAAGATGCCGTAGTCGAAGT
This sequence comes from Spelaeicoccus albus, assembly GCF_013409065.1. Lineage (NCBI taxonomy): Bacteria > Bacillati > Actinomycetota > Actinomycetes > Micrococcales > Brevibacteriaceae > Spelaeicoccus > Spelaeicoccus albus. Next base: position 4,008,515 of record NZ_JACBZP010000001.1, read on the forward strand.
CCGGGTTCTTGTCCTTCAAATCGGCAATGCTCCAAATGCCGGTCTCCTGCATGGCGCAATATCCGCTCGCCAGGTTGGCCGGCGCGTCGTTGCTGCCGGTGCCGAGCGCCTTTTTGGGGGCCACCCCGGTCTTGACCGAGTCGCCCCACAGTTTCAAGGCCGCACGTACCGGATCGGAGTCGAAGGTTCCCTTGTTGTTCTTGTCGACCGGTGCTCCGCCGCCTTGCCACATGTACGGATACCACGTGAAATTCTGATACACGCTCGGCTCCGGTTCGAACAGCATTCCAAACCGCTTTTTCGTCGTCAGTTGCTTCGCCACGTCAAGCAGTTCGTCCCATGTCCGCGGTTCGTGTTTGATGCCTTCGCGGTCAAAGAGCTTCTTGGAGTAATAGATGGCCAGCGGCTCGCTCTCCATGGGGACGGCAAAGATCTTGTCGTCGACTTTGCGCGTGTCGAGCGTCCCGGGCAGGAAATCGTCGATGACTTCCTTCTTCAGACTCGGCGTCAGGTCCTTCAGGACGCCGCCGTTGTAATAGCGCAGAAAGTCGCCCGGGCTCAAAAGGAAAATGTCCGGGCCGCTGCCCGCCGCAAACGAGCTTTGCAGCGTATTGCCGGAAACGTAGTCCTTGTTGGCGATATACCGTAGCTTGACCTTGACGTCGTGGCTGTCGTTCCAGTCCGACGCCATTTTGACGAACCACTTACTCGCCGGGTTCTTGTCCGGTGCCGGGCCGTAGAAGTTCCAGAACGTCAGTTCTTTTGCACTGCCGCCGCCACTGCTTCCGCCACAGGACGCCAACAACGGAGTGACCGCTCCGACAGCTGCCGCTCCGGCTCCCAGGCGAAGGAATCCGCGCCTGTCGAGCCCGTCCGGCCGTGCCGCGACTTGCTGGTTGTCAGACTCGATCACTTTGCCCCCAATGATTGCGGCCGCCTCGTCCGCACCGTGCGGAAAGAGCCTTCGGTATTCGACCACCACACTCTCGGTAATCGATTACCGTCCATAGAACCACGTCGGTATGGACCCGTCAAGGGTGTACGGCGCTACGATTGCAGGCAGCTTTCCCTGAACGGAAAATGAGTGAAAACCCCGGACGACGATTGGAGTGAGCGTGGTCAAGATCGGCGATGTCGCTGCAGCGGCCGACGTATCCGTGGCGACGGTGTCACGCACTTTGAACAACAACTCCACCGTCGACCCGGCTCTTGCCGAACGGGTGCGGGCGGCCGCGGAGTCCCTGGGTTACCGCCCGAACGCCGTCGCGCGAAATCTTCGCCGCCGCCGGACATCCGTATGGGCGCTTGTCATCACCGACATCGAAAACCCCTTCTACACGGCCGTGGCACGCGGCGTGGAGGATGCCGCCCGCAGCAACGGATACTCGGTGCTGCTTTGCAATTCCGATGAGGACCAGGAGCGGGAGGCCCGCTACTTGCAAGTCGCGGCCGGCGAGCATGTCGCCGGCCTCATTTTGGCGCCGCGCAATGCGTCGACGGACGTCTCCGAGCTTCGTGCCGCGGGGATCCCGGTTGTCGTTGTCGATCGCTCGTGCGGCGCCGAACTCGACACGGTTCGCACCAAGTCGTCCGAGGGGGCGAGGATCGCTACCGAGCATTTACTGGCTGAAGGCTGGCGTCGTCCGGCATGCATTACCGGCCCCGCGGACGCCGAGACTGCCGAGGCCAGACATGCCGGCTCCGTGCTCGCCGTGGACGCGCACGGCACCGACGATCTCACGCGGCATGTTTCCTACGACAGCGAGGGCGGGAGGGCCGCCGCGGCTGATTTGCTTGATTCCGACGCGCGGCCCGATGCGTTCTTTGTGGCCAATTCGATGTTGGCACTCGGCGTTCTCGGCGAGCTGCGACGCCGGGCACTGCGGGTCGGCTCGGACGTCGGGCTTGTCATGTTCGACGACGCGCCGTGGGCTCGGCTGCTCGATCCCGCGATCTCGGTGGTGTCGCAATCGGCGTACGAGATGGGCGGCCGCGCCGGCGAGTTGCTGCTCGATCGGCTGAGCGGCTCGGGCCCGGCCGAGCCTCGCAACGAATACCTGCCGGCCACGTTGATAGTGCGCGAGAGCTCGCGCCGCTAGAGGATTTTCAACATCCGGGTGTTGCCGAGCGTATTGGGTTTCACGCGCGCCAGGTCGAGGAATTCCGCAACGCCTTCGTCGTGCGAGCGCAGCAGTTCGGCGTACACGTCGGGCTCCACCGGGGCTCCATCGATCGGCGTAAAGCCGAGCCCCGTGAAAAAGCTCACCTCAAACGTCAGGCAAAACACTCGGCGCACGCCGAGATCGGCCGCATCGGCCAGCAGGGATTCAATCAGCCGGCGGCCGATCCCGCGGCCGCGCCACCGTGCGTCAGTGGCAACGGTGCGCACTTCGGCCAGATCCTCCCACAACACGTGCAGGGCGCCGCACGCGACGGTTTCCCCGCCGCCGTTTCCGGCCACCGCGCGCGTAGGGCCGGCCGTGACGATTTTGAATTCTTGTAGGCCTTCGAAATACGACACAGCGTCCTTACCGAGCAGAATCCGATCTTCGGCAAGCGGCTCGACAAGCCGGCGGATCGTTTTGACATCGGACGTGCGTGCCCGGCGTACTTCGAATTCGATGCCGTCCGGGCCCGCCGCGTTGTCGGCCCGGGCGGCGCCCTCACCTGCGCTCTGCGGCCTTCTTGGCGAGTGGCCGGAATCGATGAAGTCGTGCGGGCGGTGGCCGGCGGGTTGAGACATCATAGATGAATTTTCGCACCACGGGCCGCGGCGCCCCCGCCGCGGCCCGTGGATCGAGTGTGCTTGTTTCGGTTACTCCTCGTCGGATGCTCCCGTGACCGAAGCGACCTCCGGCAGCTCCGGCTTGCTTTCGCCGCGGAACGTGAACACGGCGTCGTCTCCTTCGCCTTCGACGTCGACCAGGATGATTTGCCCGGAGTTGAGCTCCCCGTAAAGGATCTTCTCCGAGATCTGATCCTCGACCTCGCGTTGGATGGTCCTACGCAACGGCCGGGCGCCGAGCACCGGGTCGTATCCGCGAGTGGCAAGAATCCTCTTGGCCGCGCTGGTGAGCTCGATCCCCATGTCCTTGTCGTGCAACCGTTCATCGAGCCGGGCCACGAACAGATCGACGATTTGCACGATCTCTTCCTGACTGAGCTGCGGGAACACGATGGTGTCGTCGACACGGTTCAAGAACTCGGGACGGAAGTGCTGCTTGAGCTCGTCGTTGACGCGACGCTTCATCCGGTCGTAGTCGGTCTTGTGATCGCCTTCGATTTGGAAGCCCATCTGCTGGCCCTTCGAGATGTCCCGAGTGCCGAGGTTGGTGGTCATGATGATCACGGTGTTCTTGAAATCGACGAGCCGGCCTTGCGAGTCCGTCAGATGCCCGTCTTCAAGAATCTGCAGCAACGAGTTGAAGATGTCCGCGTGGGCCTTCTCCACTTCGTCGAACAGGACGACGGAGAACGGCTTGCGGCGGACCTTCTCGGTCAGCTGGCCGCCCTCTTCGTATCCGACGTAGCCGGGAGGCGAACCGAACAACCGCGAGACGGTGTGCTTTTCGCTGAACTCGCTCATATCGAGTTGAATCAACGAATCCTCGTCACCGAACAAGAACTCGGCAAGCGCCTTGGCCAGCTCAGTCTTGCCGACACCGGTCGGCCCGGCAAAGATGAACGATCCACCCGGGCGCTTCGGATCCTTCAGGCCCGCACGGGTGCGTCGGATCGCCTGCGACAGCGCCTTGACGGCGTCGTCCTGGCCGATGATGCGCTTGTGCAGTTCGTCTTCCATCCGCAGCAGCCTGGAGGATTCCTCTTCCGTGAGCTTGAAGATCGGGATGCCCGTCGCGTTCGCCAGAACCTCGGCGATCAATTCCTCGTCGACCTCGGCGATGACGTCCATATCGCCGGCCTTCCATTGCCGCTCACGTTCGGACTTCTCCTCGATGAGCTGCTTTTCCTTATCGCGCAGGCCTGCGGCTTTTTCGAAGTCCTGGCCGTCGATAGCGGCTTCCTTCTCACGCCTGGCGTGGGCGATCTTCTCGTCGAACTCCTTCATCTCGGGCGGGGCGCTGAGCCGGCGGATGCGCAGCCGGGCTCCGGCCTCGTCGATCAAATCGATCGCCTTGTCCGGCAGGTACCTGTCGTTGATGTACCGGTCGGCCAGATTGGCCGCCGAGGTCAACGCGCCGTCGGTGATCGTCACGCGGTGGTGCGCCTCATACCTGTCGCGCAGACCCTTCAAGATCTCAATGGTGTGCGCCAGCGAGGGCTCGGGAACCTGGATCGGCTGGAAGCGCCGCTCAAGAGCCGCGTCCTTTTCGATGTACTTGCGGTACTCGTCAATGGTGGTGGCGCCAATGGTCTGCAATTCGCCGCGCGCCAGCATCGGCTTCAAGATCGATGCCGCGTCGATTGCGCCTTCGGCGGCGCCCGCGCCGACGAGCGTGTGAATCTCATCAATGAACAAGATGATGTCGCCGCGGGTGCGGATCTCCTTGAGCACCTTCTTCAAGCGCTCTTCGAAATCGCCGCGGTAGCGCGAGCCTGCCACGAGCGACCCCAGGTCGAGCGTGTACAGCTGCTTGTCCCGGAGCATCTCCGGTACTTCGCCGCGCACGATGGCTTGAGCAAGCCCTTCGACGACGGCGGTCTTGCCGACTCCCGGCTCGCCGATCAGCACCGGGTTGTTCTTGGTGCGACGCGAGAGCACCTGCATGACGCGCTCCATTTGGCCTTCGCGCCCTATCACGGGATCGAGCTTGCGTTCGCGTGCGGCTGCCGTGAGATTGCGTCCGAACTGATCGAGGACCAGCGATCCGGACGGCTGTCCCTCGGTGGCTCCGCCGGCGTTCGCCGGCTCCTTGCCCTGATACCCCTGCAGCAACTGAATGACCTGCTGACGTACCCGGGTCAGATCGGCGCCGAGCTTGACCAGAACCTGGGCCGCGACGCCTTCGCCTTCACGGATCAGGCCGAGCAGGACGTGCTCGGTGCCGATGTAGTTGTGGCCGAGCTGCAACGCCTCGCGCAAGCTCAGCTCGAGCACCTTCTTGGCACGCGGCGTGAACGGGATATGACCGCTCGGCGCCTGCTGGCCCTGACCGATGATCTCCTGCACCTGCTCGCGAACGGCATCAAGAGAGATGCCGAGCGATTCAAGCGACTTGGCCGCAACGCCCTCACCTTCATGGATGAGACCAAGCAGAATGTGCTCGGTGCCGATGTAGTTGTGGTTGAGCATCCTGGCTTCTTCTTGAGCCAGAACAACGACACGACGCGCACGGTCGGTAAATCGTTCGAACATGGGCACTTCCTTCACTCCTCGCCATCACACCGGTAAGGCCGATGTCGCTTACTGCCCTCTTGCTTACTTCGATGCTATCGACCCAAACGGGGCCGGCGCTCCAGTTTCGCCATCAGCGTGAGAGATTCTTCCCGCCGACGATCGGCCGGAAGGCTGCTGACATTGAAGACATCTATGTCAACCATGACCGGCCGCCCGCCTGTTCCGAAAATGTGTTCGCTGCACGCGAAAGGCGGGCGACTCGAAGAGCCGCCCGCCTTTATCGCTGAATTACCGCAAATTCATTTACCGCTTGGCTGCGCGGAATGCCTCCACGATCTCGGTCGGAATTCGGCCCCGATCGCCAATGTTATGGCCGTTCTGCTTTGCCCATTCGCGGATTTCTCCGGTTTCCTTCCGGGCAGCCGACGAGCCGCTGCTCTTTCCGCGGCGAGCCGGCTTATCGGCTGCTACCCGGCGAGCTTTCGCAATCCACGGCGCCATGGTTTCGCGCAGCGCATCCGCATTCTTCGTCGACAGATCGATTTCATAGGTTCCGCGATCAAGTGAAAAGCGAACCGTCTCGGTCGCGTCGCCGCCATCGAAATCGTCAATCAAGATGACCTGGACTTTTTGTGCCATTAGAGGCTATCCCCCAGAGCTATTGGAATTCTGCTAGTCGGTTGACGTCTTTGATAATACGCGCCAAAGAAGTGCCGGCAAAATCAATGATTCTCAAGTAGCGTTACCGGGTGTTTTGATGACTCTCGTTATTTATGTCATCGTGAGCGTGCTCTTTCCGTTCCAACTTGGCCAATTCCGCACGCTCGCGTCGATCGGCCAAAATGATCGCCCGCATTGCGACATAGAAAATCGCCGCTACGCCGACCGTCGGAAATATTACCGCTACGTACTGCACGACTCGATTCTACCGCCGCCGGGGCGTACGAGACTATTCGGGTTTGACCAGCGGGAACATGATCGTCTCACGCACTCCGAGGCCGGTCAGCGCCATCAGGAGCCTGTCGATCCCCATCCCCATGCCGCCGGTCGGCGGCATACCCTGCTCCATGGCAGTCAGGAAGTCCTCGTCCAGCGCCATCGCCTCGACGTCGCCGGCTTTCCCGGCCTTGGCCTGCTCCACCAGGCGGGCGCGCTGAATTACCGGATCGACGAGTTCGGAATAGCCGGTCGCCAATTCAAAGCCGCGGACGTAGAGATCCCACTTCTCCACGACGCCCGGCGTCGACCTGTGGTCGCGAACCAGCGGCGAGGTCTCCACCGGGAAATCGCACACGAACGTGGGCTCGTACAAATCGTGTCCGACGAAGTGCTCCCACAGCTCTTCCACGAGCTTGCCGTGAGTGACGTGCCCGGCCGGAAGCGGGACGTCGTGCTTTCCGGCAAGGTCCCGCAGTTCGTCGATCGACGTTTCCGGTGTCACAGCGATTCCCACGGCATCGGAGAGCGAACCGTACATTTCGATTCGCCGCCATTTTCCGCTCAAATCGTATTCGGTGCCGTCGGTAAGCGTCGGCGTCAAAGTGCCCAGCGCATCGCGTGCCGCATTTTGCACGAGTGTCTGCGTCAAATCGGCGATCGAGTGATAATCGCCGTATGACTCGTATGCCTCCAGCATGGCGAACTCGGGCGAATGGGTCGAATCCGCGCCTTCGTTTCTGAAGTTGCGGTTTATCTCGAAGACCCTGTCAATGCCGCCGACGACTGCACGCTTGAGAAACAATTCAGGGGCAATTCTCAGGTAAAGGTCAATATCGTATGCATTCATATGCGTGACGAACGGTCGGGCTGCGGCCCCGCCATGCAAAGTCTGCAGCATCGGCGTTTCCACTTCGAGAAATCCCCGAGAATCGAATGTGGATCTCAGGCTTTTCATCACTGCTGAGCGCGTGCGCACCGCCGCCCGCGCTTCGTCGCGCACAATCAAGTCGATATACCGACGGCGGACCCTGCCTTCGTCGGATAATTCATTATGCAAGGTCGGAAGCGGGCGCAGCGCCTTTGACGTCAATTGCCAGGAATCGGCGAGAACCGACAGCTCACCTCGTTTGGAGGAAATAACGCGTCCGTGCACCAGCACGTGGTCGCCGAGGTCGATGTCGTCCTTCCATGCCTGCAGCGAATCGGCGCCGACCTCGGCAAGACTCAGCATGGCTTGCAACCGCGTTCCGTCGCCGGCCTGCAGAGTGGCAAAGCACAATTTGCCGGTGTTGCGCCCGAAGACGACCCGGCCGGTCACGCCGACGACGTCGTCGGTTTCCTGGCCGGCTTCAAGATCGCCGTGCGCTTGTCGTACCTGCGCCAGCGAATGCGTGCGCTGCACGCTCACCGGGTAAGCTTCCCGGCCGGCGGCGATCAGGCGGTCGCGCTTTTCCCGGCGGATGCGCAGTTGTTCGGGCATTTCGAGATCAGTTGATTCAGGCACGAGTCCTAGGCTACCGGTCGGTGCCCTGCTGAAGAATCCCGAGGAGCCGCTCACCGGTCTCGGCATCGATCATTCCGGCCGCCAATGCCCGGTCGGCGGTCTGTCTGGACAAGAATCGGTACGTCTGCAGCAGCTCTTCGCTGCCGGTGGCCTGCGCATGTTCGTCGAGCGCGGCCAGATGTGCCGCAACTGTGCCCGAGTCGCCGCGGGCCACCGGCCCGGTCAAGGCCTCTTGGCCGCGATCGAGCGCGTTGTCGATGGTGGCGTGCAGCAACGGTCCAAGCACTGCAGCCGGGTCGGAGACGCCGATCGAGGTCAGCAACTCGGCCGCGCCGGCAATGATCGTGACCGTGTGGTTGGATGCGTGTGCGATAGCCGCATGGTAGGCGGCCCTGTCGGCTTCGGCGATGACGACGGGCTCGGCTCCCATTTCAACGACGAGCGCCTGCGCGACGGGCAGGACGGGCGCTGGCGCCGTGACGCCGAACACCGTATCGGCAAGACGCGCAATATCGAGACTGGTGCCCGTGAAGGTCATGGCCGGGTGCAACGCCAACGGTATGGCTCCGGCCGTCGCCGCCGGACGCAGCACACCGGCACCGTACCGACCCGAACAGTGGGCCACGAGTTGGCCCGGTTGCCATGCACCGGTCTCGGCCAGGCCGGCCACCAGCGGTCCCAACACGTCGTCCGGCACGGCCAGCAAGACGAGCTCGGCACGCTCGACGACGGCCGGAATGTCGAGCACCGGTACCCCGGGCAGCAGCGTTTCGGCCCGTTCCAGGCTGGCGTCACTTGTTGCGCTGACCCCGACGACCGAATGACCGGCCGCGCGAAGTGCGCTGCCCAGCACGGCGCCGACCTTGCCGGCCCCGATGATGCCGACGCCGAGCCGACCCGGACGCTCGGCGCTCACGTCGTCCCTCCCGCGGTCCGGCGGCGCATCCATTGTTCCGGGCCGGCCGTCCCGCGCGCTCCCCTGGCGCGTTCGGCCTGCGCATCGATGAACGCGGTCGCGACGTCGGTGGCCAGATGTTTGATGACCGGCGAGACGGGGCCGCTCGTCGTGTCGAACGTGACGGTCGCCAGCGTGAACGAGCGCTGCGCCGGTCCTTGCCGCAGGTGCAGGCTTTGGGTCTTGGCGTGCGGCACCCACGTCGCTGCGCGGTTGATCCGGCCGGTCCGCACGGCGACAGCCGTTTCGGTGACGAAGTAGGCGGTGCGCGTATACGACAGCGGATCGAGCCACCGGGCCCGCAGCGGCACCGGCACCATGTCGCCGTCGTCGCGCCGGCCGGACATCAGCGCCGTCACCAGCGCGCCGGCGTCGTCCACGCCCGGCTCCGGAAGGGCCAGGCTCATCACGGCCATGAGGTCGGCCCTGCTGCCGACCGGCAACAGTACTCCGCGGGCCATACCTTGCTGATCGGACAGCGATGCCAGATTGACGCTGACACGCCACCATCCCGGCAAGCGCCACAAGAACGGTTGCGAAAAACCGATTGCTTGGATGCGGCCGGGCGGTACGGTTTGCGCGTTGGTCTCCAAGAGGCCGCTGCGGATCCGGATGCCGTCCGGAGAGGCGGCGATGGAGAAGTTCGACTCGGTCGCGAATCGCTTCCAGATGGCCGCCGCCGCTCCGATGCCCACCGGGATGACGCTTGTCAGGATCGCCGGCTCCCCCGTGACGATCGTGATGACGATCAGCGCGAGGACGACGGCCGGCAGGATGATCCCCCAGAATGTCAGGAATTGCGCTCCGAGGATTTTCAGCGGCGATACGCTGAGCAGTTCGTTTTCGGGGGCACGCGGAGCTGCAGCGCCTTCCTCCACGTCGATCCCCGCGGCGCCGGCCAAGAGGGAGGCGCGGAGTTCCTCGGCCACGGACAGCGACAGATAGGACAGCACCACCCGGGAGTCCTTGCCGCCGGCGACTTCGAACTTCAGCTGCGCCAATCCGAATATTCTGGCCAGCAACGGCTGGGCGACGTCGATCGATTGAACCCTGTCGAGCCGGGCCTGACGCTGCTGTTTGAAGAACACGCCCTGTTCGATGTGCACTGCCTCGCGGGTGGCCCGGTAGCGCATGTGCCGCCACGACACGTACAGCCAGAGGCCGGCCACGGCAACGATGACGACGATTCCGCCGATCACCGCGATGGGAAGCCAGGTGATACCGGAGGTGAAGAGCCAGCCGACCCCTCTGTCGTCCTGCCCCGCGTTTTCGGCCATCGATCGGACGCCGGCCACGATGATGACCGCAAAGATGCCCCAGCTGCGCAGCAACGGCGTCGCACGATGCACGTGCCGCCAGCCGTCGTCCGCCGCCCGGTCCCTGTCGTCGGTCACAGTCCCGCCAGACGTGCCTCGCCGCGCGAGGCCAACTGTTCGCGAAGCCGCGCGGCTTCGGCCGCCGGAAGCCCCGGAATGGATGCGTCAGTGGCAGCGGAAGCCGTGTGCAGCTTGACATCGGCGATACCCAGTTTGCGGGCGATCGGACCCGCGGCAATGTCCACGTATTGCATGCGGCCGTACGGTACGACGACCAGCCGGCGGAACATGATGCCGCGTTTGATCAGCAGGTCTTCGTGTCGCTCGGCGTATCCGATTGCGCGGACCTGCCGCGGAATGAGCCACAGCAGCCAGACGAGCAGGACGGCGAACACGCCGACTCCGATCCACAGATACGCCGTGACGGTCAGCGCCAGCACCAGGCAAACCAGCAACGGGATTCCGGTCGAGATGGTTTCGGTGATGACGCGGACCTTCGTCAGCGCGGGCGACACTCCGATCCAGGTCAGGCCGGGCGGGCTCAGCGGGTCGCCGGCTTCCGGCGCCGGGCCGGCGGCGGGGTCGTGGTCGGGGATCGGCGGGATCTCAGGCACTATGTTTTCCTTCGTCCTCATCGTCGGGCGGCAGCCGACAAAAGTATTCAACGACCAATCCTACGACGACCAGGAACAGCGCGGCGCCCACGACGAAAAGCGTTTCCAGACCGGTATTCACGCGCGCCGGGTTCGACGCGAAGGTGAAGAAGTACACGGCAGTTCCGACGTACCATCCCGTCAACACCGATCCGGCCGCGCTTGCCGCCTTGGCCAGGACCAGCACGCGCGCGGCACGGAGCGGGTCGAGCGGCCTGTCGCGATCGCCGCGCACCCATCGACGGATGGGCCAGCCGGCCGCCAGCAGGATGATGCCCAGCACCACCATGCCGATGATCGCGTAGATGGGCAGGCCGGGCAGTTTCTGCCCGGCGGACTCCCATACCCGGTAGAACGACCACCCCAAGACGCCGCCGACGAGTCCGGCGATCAGCAGAGTGCGGACTTTCGTGGGTTGCATCAGCCGCTCGGCAGCTCGACGTCGCGGCGGAGCCGCAGCCCGTCGGCGTCCGCAGCGGCCACGGCCAGGTCGGCCACTTTCCCGGCCCCCGGGAGGACGGCGTCCGGGTCGAGCAAGCGCCATGGTTCGAGCACGAACGCACGCTCGTTGGCCCGCGGATGGGGCAGCATCAGGTCGGGCTCGGACAGCAGGGTTCCGCCAAAGTCGATGATGTCGATATCGAGGGTGCGGGGCCCCCAGCGTTCGATCCGGACGCGGCCGTGCTCCGCTTCAATCCGGTGGACCGCATCGAGCAGCGCGTGGGCCGTGAGCGTGACGTCGGCCGTGACGACGGCGTTCAGGTACGTGGGCTGGTCGGGGCCGCCGACCGGCTCGGTTTCGACGACCGGCGACACTCCGGTGAGATCGATCCGCGGATGGGCTGCAAGCGCACGGACTGCCGAGGAGAGCGTGTCGGCGCGATCTCCCAGGTTCGCGCCAAGCGCCAACACCACCGTCACACTGTCGCTCATCGTGTCCTTTCCGCTGCGTTTGCCGGTTTTGGGTTTCTTACCGAACCGTTCGACTGCCGCATCCTTGGCCTGGCGACGGCGCATGTCCTTGCGTGCGAGATCGCGGCCGGCCGCCTGCTGCTGCGTTGTCAGTTCCATTAACGTCCGTTCTTCCGGCTGACTGTGACGCTGACGTCGGAGAATCGCCATTCGATGGGCGCGTGCGGCTTGTGGATCGTCACGTCCACTGCCGCAATGCGCGTGTCGCGCAGCACCTCGGTCGCCACCGAGTCGGCAAGCGTTTCCAGCAAGTTCACGGGTTCGCCGGCGACGATTCCGGCGACCGCGTCGGCCAGCTCGCCGTAATGGACGGTATCGGCCACATCGTCGGTGCGGGCCGCATGCTCGAGCGGCACGCTCAAGACCAGGTCGACGACGAAGTCCTGCCCGTCGCGGCGTTCGTGGTCGAAGACGCCGTGTCTGCCGAAGACGGTCAGGCCCCGCAGCGCAATCCGATCCATCAGACCTCCCCGGCCGTTCGACGCGCGTTCCATTCGGCGCAGACTTCGACGGCGATACGGCTGGCGCGTACGGCGTGCACGCGCACCGCCCAAGCGCCGGACGCCGCGGACAATGCCGAGATCGCGGCCGTCGCGTCGTCCCTGCCGTCGGCCTGGCCGGCGTCCGTCCGGGCGTTCCGGTCGAGGTCCGCTGCGGCAAGCATAGTGGAAAGGAATCGTTTGCGGCTGGCGGCCACGAGCACCGGATACCCGAGGCTTTGGATGCGCGCCAGGCCGGCAAGCAGTTCCCAGTTGTGCTCCCCCGTCTTGGAAAACCCCAGACCCGGGTCGACGATGATGTTCTCGGCAGGCACGCCGGCATGCCGGACGATCGCCAGTTGCTCGCTCAACTCGCGCACCACGTCGGCGCGGACCTCGTCGTAGTGGGCGGCATTCTGCATCGATACGCTGTGCTCACGCCAGTGCATGACTATCAGACGGGCCCCGCTGCGCGCCGCCAGCAACGCCATTTCCGGCTCGGCGCGGGTGCCGGAGACATCGTTCAAAATCGTGGCGCCGGCATCGAGGGCGCGCTCGGCCACGCTCACGCGCATGGTGTCGACGCTGATCGGCGCCCCCTCGGCCGCAAGCGCGCGGACGACGGGGATCACCCTGCGGAGCTCTTCGTCTTCATCGACGCGGACCGCGCCCGGACGGGTCGATTCGCCGCCGACGTCCAAAATGTCCGCCCCCTCGCCCAGGAGGTCGAGACCGTGCCGCACGGCGTCACCTTGTTTGAAGTATTTTCCGCCGTCGCTGAACGAATCGGGCGTCACGTTCACGACGCCCATGATCCGGGTGCGCTCGGCCGACTTCATCCGGTTAACGCCTCAGGATCAGGCTCATGGCTTCGGCCCTCGTCGAGGGATCGCGCAGCTGGCCGCGGACGGCCGACGTCACGGTTGACGCGCCCGGCTTGCGGACGCCGCGCATGGACATGCACAAATGCTCGCATTCAATGACGACAATTGCACCGCGCGGAGCCAGGTTCGTCACGAGCGCGTCGGCGATCTGGGTGGTCATCCGCTCTTGCACCTGCGGGCGCCGGGCAAACATTTCAACGAGTCTGGCAATCTTGCTCAGACCCGTGACGCGGCCGTCGTTTCCGGGAATGTAGCCGACGTGCGCGACGCCGTGGAACGGCACCAGGTGGTGTTCGCAGGTCGAATACACCGGGATGTCCTTGACCAGAACCATCTCGTCGTGCCCGATGTCGAACACTGCCGAGAGGATATCGGCAGGATCCTGCCCCAGACCGGCGAAAATCTCCCGGTACGACCGGGCCACGCGAGCGGGGGTCTCTTGCAGACCGTCCCGGTCCGGATCCTCGCCGATGGCAATGAGGATTTCGCGGACGGCGCGTTCGATCCGGTCGGTGTCGACCGAACCGTCCAGGCTCAGGTTCGGCTCATGCATCGCCGCGTCCCGCGCCGTCCGGGCCCTGCCCGTCGGGACCCTGCCCGCCCGGATCGCGGCCGTTGCCGGCGTCCGGCCTGGTGATGGTCTGCACCGACCCGGATTCGGTGGTCTCGCCGGCCTCGGCGGCCTCGTCCTGCGGGGCCATCGGCGTTTCGCCCGGTCCTTGAACGGGCGGAAGATCCGAAACGGGCCGGTTGTCGTTGGACAGCCAGACCGGCCGCAGATCGCGTTTGATGATCGGTTCGAACACCACCGCCAACTCCTGCTGGTTCAATGTCTCGTGTTCGAGCAGTTCCAGCACGAGGTTGTCCAGAACCTTGCGGTTCTCCGTGACGATCTCCCACGCTTCGTCGTGCGCCGCTTCGATGAACCTGCGGACCTCTTCGTCGACGACCGATGCGACCTTTTCCGAGTAGCCGCGGTCATGGCCGACGTCGCGGCCGACGAACGGCTCCTCGCCGGTACTGCCGACCTTGATGGCGCCGACGCGCTCGCTCATGCCGTATTGCGTGACCATCTTGCGCGCCATGTCGGTGGCCTTGTCGATGTCGTTGGCAGCACCCGTGGTCGGATCGTGGAAGATGAGTTCTTCCGCCACGCGCCCGCCAAGCGCATACGCCAGCTGGTCGAGCAGTTCGTTTCTGGTCGTCGAGTACTTGTCCTCGGTCGGCATCACCATGGTGTACCCGAGCGCACGGCCGCGCGGCAGGATGGTGACCTTGGTGACGGGGTCGAGGTGACGCAGCGCCGAGGCCACGAGAGCGTGGCCGCCCTCGTGGTAGGCGGTGATCTTCTTTTCCTTGTCGTTCATCAGCCGGGTGCGCTTTTGCGGCCCCGCTATGACGCGGTCGATTGCTTCGTCGAGGGCCCGGTTGTCGATGATCTGCGCGTTCGAGCGGGCAGTGAGCAGCGCAGCCTCGTTGAGCACGTTCGCCAGATCGGCGCCGGAAAAGCCCGGCGTGCGGCGGGCCACCAGCGACAGGTCGACGTCGGCGGCCATCGGCTTGCCCTTGGAGTGCACCGTCAGGATGTGCTCGCGGCCGTTCAGGTCCGGCGCTTCGACCGAGACCTGGCGGTCGAAACGGCCCGGGCGCAGCAGCGCCGGGTCGAGAATGTCCGGTCGGTTGGTAGCGGCGATCAGGATGACGTTCGTCTTGACGTCGAACCCGTCCATTTCCACCAGCAGCTGGTTCAGCGTCTGTTCGCGTTCGTCGTGCCCGCCGCCCATTCCGGCGCCGCGGTGGCGGCCGACGGCATCGATTTCGTCGACGAAGATGATGGCCGGCGAATTCTGCTTGGCCTGGTCGAACAAATCCCGCACGCGCGAAGCGCCCACGCCGACGTACATTTCGACGAAGTCCGACCCCGAGATCGAATAGAACGGCACCCCGGCCTCGCCGGCGACTGCCCGTGCCAACAGCGTCTTACCCGTTCCGGGCGGGCCGTACAGCAGGACGCCCTTGGGAATCTTGGCGCCGACGGCCTGGAATTTGGCGGGTTCGGCAAGGAACTCCTTGATCTCCTCGAGTTCTTCGACCGCTTCGTCGACGCCCGCGACGTCGTCGAAGGTGACGCTCGGCGTGTCCTTCGAGACGAGTTTGGCCTTCGACTTGCCGAACTGCATGATCTTCGAGCCGCCGCCTTGCATTTGCGACAGCAGAAACCAAAAGATGCCGATGATGATGATGAACGGCAGGATGTTGATCAGCAGCGACGACCACCACGACTGCTTGGGCACCTCGTCGGTGTAGCCGCCGGACGGGTTCGCCTTGTCGACGGCCTTGACGACGTCGGCGCCCCGCGGTGCGACGTAGTTGAACTGGACCTTCTTGCCCTTGTCCTTGTAGTCGCTTTTCAAGGTGAGGTCGACCCGTTGGTCACCGTCCACGATCTTGGCCTGCTGCACGTCGCCGTTCTTCAACAGGCGCATCCCGGCGCTGGTGTCGACGGCCTGGAACCCCTTGCTCGACAAAGCCGAGGCGCCGATCAGCACGATCAGCAAGACCAGCACGATCCACACCACGGGACCGCGGAAAATACGCTTCATGTTCATTGATTCGTTGGGCGCGTGCCCAAGACCTCTCTATTTGCCTGCTGCTTTCGCCCGGCGCCACGTGTGACGACGACCGTCTAGATTAACGATTGACTCCGCCGTGTGGTTCCGACCATCGTGCGCACTCACTTGTAGACGTGCTCGGCAAGCGTCGCCACGAACGGCACATTCCGGTATTTTTCCGCATAGTCCAGGCCATAGCCGATCACAAACTCGTTCGGTACGTCAAAGCCGACGTACTTCACGTCGATCGAGACCTTTGCGGCTTCGGGCTTGCGCAGCATTGTGCAGATCTCGACGGACGCCGGGCCGCGCGAGCCCAAGTTCGATACGAGCCACGACAGCGTCAGGCCGGAATCGATGATGTCCTCCACGACGAGCACGTGCCGTCCGGTCAGGTCGGCATCCAGATCCTTGAGGATGCGGACCACGCCGCTGGACTGCGTTCCCGATCCGTACGACGACACCGCCATCCAGTCCATTGTCACGTGCGAGTGCAAGGCCCTGGCCAGGTCCGCCATCACCATCACGGCGCCTTTGAGCACGCCGACGATGAGCAGATCCTTGCCGGCGTAGTCCTTATCGATCTCTTCGGCGAGTTCGACCAGGCGGGCCTTGATCTGGTCCTCGGTGACCAGCACTTTGTCGATATCGGATCCAAGATCGTTATTGTCCACTACGCTTCTTCCTTCATTTCTCCGGTGCGCTCGGCCGCGCCGTTACCATCATTTCACTTGATATCCGCGCGGAACTAATCGCCGCCGACCCGCCGGAAGCCGATCAAGTCGCCGTACCGTGTCGCGCTCAGCCCGCCGGGCAGCGAAATGGCGACTCCGCCGCTCGCCGAGCCGACGAGGCGATCGAGCCCCACCGCGTGCACGCGGGCCAACGCCGAAGCGTCGGCTCCGGCCACCACGGCCGCGCCGAGCAGTACTCGCCGGCGAAGGGCGGACGGGCTCCCGGCGAGTTCCCCGGCACGCACTTCGACGCCCTCCCCCGTCGTCACGGCGCGGGCTGCCAGTGCGTCGGCCATCTGGTCGAGCGCATCGGCGTCCTCGCCGCATTGTTCGGCGCTGCGGGCCAGCGCTGCACTGATTCCGGGGCCGAGCCGACTTTCCATCAGCGGCAGTACATCCCGCCGGGCGCGCACCCGGGCGAATGCCGGATCGTCGTTCATGGGGTCGTGCCACGGCTCCAGTCCTTCGGCATCGACGGCGCGCAGGACGACGCTGCGGGGAACCCCCAAGAGCGGGCGGAGGTATTTGCCGCGGCTCCGGCGCATCCCGGCCAACGCCCGCGTCCCGGAGCCGCGGGCCAGGCCCAGCAGCACGGTCTCGGCCTGATCGTCCTGCGTGTGACCGAGCAGAACCGGGCCGGGACACGCATCGAGAACGCGGTACCGCGCCGCTCGTGCATCGGCTTCGATGCCCGAGGCCGTACGGCTGACCCGGACGCGTTCGATGCGCGCGTCGATGCCGCGGGCGCTCAGCGTCGCGGCGGTTCGTACCGCCACCTCGGCCGACCCGGGCTGCAGGTCGTGGTCGATGATGACTGCCCGCACGATTTTACCGAGTTTCGCGGCGACGAACCCCGTCTCGACCGCCAGGATCAGCGAATCGGGTCCGCCGCTGCACGCCACTGTGATGTCGCGTGCTTCGACGTCGTCCAGCGATGCTTTGACGGCACCGCGAATATCCGCCACTTCAGTGGTCAGCCGCGGTCGGCGCGCGTTCATAGTACTCGGCGGAGCCAGCGGTCGGGTTCGGCGATCTCGTCGGGTTCGGGCAGGTATTCCGGCGCCAGCCAGACCCGGTTCAGCCCGGCGAAGCCAACCCGTGCAACAACGGCGCGCACGAATGCCGCGCCTTCCTTGTATTGGCGCATTTTCGCTTCGAGCCCGAGGAATTTGCGGATCAGCCCGTCAATGCCGCCGTGGCCGGATCGGTGTGCGTTGAACGTGCTGCGGATATGCTCCACTGTCGGAATGACTTCCGGACCGACCTCGTCCATGACGACGTCGGCATGGCCCTCCAAGAGACTCATGATGGCCGTCAGCCTGTCGAGTTCGAGCGAGCTTTGCGGCGTCGACACCAGGTCGAGGGCTTCTTTGGTGCCGCCCGGCCCGAACACCTCGGGCACCTTCCGGAAAATTTGCCGCAAGCGGTCGGCAGCGCTGACGGTGCCGAGCATTTGCTCGCCGAGCGAATCGATCCGGCCGCGCACGTGCGCGGCCAGCCACGGCGCCGCCGCAAACTGAACCCGGTGGGTCTCTTCGTGCAGGCACACCCACAAGCGGAAGTCGTCGTGGTCGACGTCGAGCCGCTGCGCGACCGAGGCGATCGTCGGCGCGACGAGGAGCAGCCTGCCGCCGCCCGGCGCAAACGGCTCGTACTGGCCGAGCACCCGGGTTCCGAGAAAGGCCAGCATGGCACCCAGTTCGGCCCCGGTGGTGCGCCGGGACACGGGCCCGACGCCGGAGCTCTTGTCACCGGCGTCCAGCGCCGCCGCGATCGGGGCCTCCAGCAGCGTGCGGAAGGACTGGGTATTGGCCTTGGCCCACGAGCTGCGATCGACGACGAGCACCGACGTATCACGTTCGAGTGCCTCGTCGACGTCGAGTCCCGATACGCGTTGCACGTGGGCGGTGGCGATCTCGGCGGCCTCGCGCAGGGCGCTCACGTGGGCCTCGCGTTCGCTCGGACTCATCGAGGGGCCCGCCGGCAGGAGTTCGTTGGCGGTGCGCCACGCGAAATCGAAATCGATCATCTGGTCCGCGCGGGAGCCGGAGGAATCAGGCATAGGTTCCAAGGTACGCTAGCCGGCGCATCCGCACTCGGCCAGCCGGGCTGCAATGGCGTCCATTGCCCGGTGGGTGCTTTCGACGTCGTCCGGCGGCGTGCGATCGGCGATCAACGCGAACGTGAGCATACGGCCGGACGCGTCCGTGACGACCCCGGCCAGGGAGCTGACCTTGAACAACGAGCCGGTCTTGGCATGCACGAGGCCGGCGCCGGGCCACGCAGCTTTGCCGTACCTGTATTGCAGCGTGCCGTTCAGTCCTGCCACCGGCAGCGACGGGATGAGCGAGTCGAGGTTCGCATGTTTGCCGGACGCCGCGAGCACCAACAGATCGGTCAGCGCCGCCGCCGTCAGACGGTTGTGGTGCGAAAGCCCGGACGTGTCGTGCAATTCGACGCGCGCCACATCGACCCCGAGCTTCTTCACTTCGTCGGTGACTGCGTCCACGGCGCCCAACGTCGATCCCGGCCTGCCGGTCTGGACGGCGACGAGTCGCCCGAGCGTCTCGGCGACCGTGTTGTCGGACCACTGGAGCATATAACGCACGATCTGCGACAGCCGCGCCGACTTCACCCGGGCGAGCACCGTCGATCCGGCTTGTGCGTGCGTGCGGGTCGGTTTTCCGACGACGGTGATCCCGTCGGCTTCCAGCTTCTTGGCAAAGATGGTGGTCGCGGCCATGGCCGGATCGGACGCGCGCGGGATGTTCTGCCCGTCCTTGACCCTCCCGGCGTCCACCATGAGCGGTTCGATCGGGGCGACCTGACCACCCTGCACGGAGTGCTGCGCCCACAGCGGGTTTCGGGCCGGCCCGGCGAACACGGACGTATCGAGATGCACTGCGACCGTGCGTCGTCCCTTCTTCTTCAAAGCGGCGGCGGTCTTGTCGGCTAGCGTGCCGAGACCGGCATGTCCGGTTGTCGAGGACGGTTTCGACTTCCCGCGTCCCAGCAGCACGTCGCCCCCGGCCTGCACCGTGACGTCGTCCTTTCCGGGGCCGGATCGCACAGTTGTGGAAAACCGTTGGCCTGGTCCGAGGGCGGTCAGCGCGGCCGTGGCGGTCAGCAGTTTCGTCGTCGAGGCCGGAGTGTGCGGTTTCTTTGCGTCCGACGCGTACAAGGCGCGGCCGGTCCTCGCGTCCCGCACTTCGAAGCCCACCGACTTGCCCAGCGCCTTGGCCGAGAGCAGGTTCGAAAGCTCGCGGCGAAGCGCGGGCCGGGTGGGCGCCGGAGCGTCGGCGTGCAAGGGTGCCAGTACCCGGGGCCCACCGGATTGTTCAAGTCCGGGAACGCGCTGGGCGGCCGGCTTGGCCGCCGGCGCGGAGGTGGTCAAAATCCCCGGGGCGACGTCGAACACGTCGGCCGCCGCATAGCCGAGAACGAGGGCGGCGACGACGCCGACGCCGACCGCTGCTTTGGTGCCCACGGGTCTCCGTCTTCTTCTCGTGTCCGTCCTGCGCGCACTCGCCGCGCGCGGCCGGGAGGTCGTCAATTATTCTTGTCGGGACAGCCGGTGCTCGTCTGGCCTGCGACATCCACTTTATCGAAGGCGCCACGGTAGAGGGGCGTCCACCCGATAACTCCAGACGGGCACCTCGTACCACTTCGACAGCCAAGCCGGCCGGCACGCCGGCGATCACGCAAGGAACGGAGCACGCTGATGGAATTCAACACCACTATCGAAATCCCGCACGGGCAGCGCAACAAGTACGAAGTCGACCACGAGACGGGGCGGGTGAAGCTGGACAGGTACCTGTTCACGTCAATGCAGTACCCGGCCGATTACGGCTTTATCGACGACACGCTGGGCCTCGACGGGGATCCGCTCGACGTCATGGTGCTTCTCGACCAGTCCGTGTTCCCAGGGTGCCTCGTCGAGGCCCGGCCGATCGGCATGTTCAAGATGACCGATGAAAGCGGCGGGGACGACAAGGTACTGGCCGTGCCGGCGGGCGATCCGCGATGGGACGGATTCCAAGACATCAACGACGTGTCGAAATTCCAGCTCGACGCGATCGAGCACTTCTTCACGCACTACAAGGATCTCGAACCCGGCAAATACGTCAAGGGATCGGACTGGGTCGGCCGTGCCGAGGCCGAGGCCGAGATCGAGGCGTCGATCAAGCGCTTCAACGAGCACTGAGTCGGTCCCCGGACGCCGTCAAGGGCGGCCCCCGCAACGCGGGGGCCGCCCTTTTGACGACTGGTCCGTCCGAGCGCCGCGGCTTACGGCCTGGCGACGTACGGCATGATCCCGCCGGAGTAGCGTACCGAGACCACCCGTACCTGCGCTCCGGTGTGCGGCGCCTCGACCATCATGCCGCCGCCCAAGTACATGGTGACGTGGTGGATCCCGCTCGAATACCCGTTGCTCGAATAGAAGATCAGGTCTCCGGGCCGCATCGACGAAAGCGGTACTCGGCTCAGCCCGACGTACTGCGCGCCGGACGTGCGCGGAATCGTCACTCCGGCCGATGCCCAGGCCGCCTGGGTCAGACCCGAGCAGTCGTAACGCGGGCCGGTGCCGCCCCAGAGATACCAGGTGCCGACCTTGCTGCGGGCGAACGACATCGCCTGCGAGGCTCCGGACGACGAATGGCTGACCGGCGCGCTGTGCGAGACGGTATGCGAGACGGTGTGCGTACGCTCCGGGGCCGGGTCCGGGGACGAATGATGGGTGCGGCTCGAATGGGACCGGTGCGACGAGCTGCTGTGGTCCCTCGCGGCCTTGCGCTTGGCGGCGGCGCGCTGCTGGGCCCGTTCGTGAGCGGCCTCTTCCCGTGCCGCCTTTTCCCGGGCGGCTTTCTCCCGGGCAGCCTGCTCCCGTGCAACCTTTTCCCGGGCTGCCTTTTGAGCCGCGGCAACCGCCTTGGCCTTGGCGATCCGCTCGGCGCGTGCTCGACGCTCGGCTTCGATGCCTTCCTGGCGCTTCTTCTCCAGCGCAACCGT